>NZ_JBBOPQ010000001.1:4800000-6883844 GCF_038003695.1 Paenibacillus sp. FSL L8-0494 | reverse complement strand
AGACTGTCACTCCTTTAAATCTTCCAAATGTGGCATCAGCCATGAAGTGGAAATGTCGAAGAAAATAGGTTGGTGCTGATATTTATCCCCAGTAGGCAATATGAAGAGACAAAAAAATATGGATAAATTTGATTTGTTCACAACTTTATCCACAGCTTGTTGATAATTAAGAGAACAAACAAATCTATTCACATTCAAAAGTAATACCATCATAGCAAAACGCCCCTTATTTTTCAATGAGCAGGGCTATTTTATCCACAAATTCAAGCACTTGTGTACAATTATTAGGAACACCACTACATATTGTTGATAATTTGTTTACGGTTCGACACTTTACGCCAAAGGTTCGATAATTTTATACACAGGTTGTGCTCAACTGTGAGCAGTCGACTTTATTTTTTGATCACAGGTGGATAACTGTCATATCTTGTGGATTACTTTTTTTCTGGGGAGAGTTGTGGATAAACACCTGAGCTTGAGGGGGAGGAACAAGCCGGTTACTAGGTTGACTTTTGCTCATAAAATATGTTTAAATATATAAAGGTGTTTTCTGTAAGGATATGTCTCGATATATAAAAATGATGATTCTTGTAGATACTGTCCCTACTATAAGGACGGCTTAGTCCGTTTCTGCTTATATGACAGTAATTAAGTTCCTGTAAGGGAGGTGCAATTATGAGACCGACATTTAGACCAAATGTGAGCAAACGTAGTAAGGTTCACGGTTTCCGTAAAAGAATGAGCACGAAAAACGGCCGTAAAGTGCTGGCAGCTCGCCGCTTGAAAGGCAGAAAAGTTTTGAGTGCGTAAGTTAGGCCACTAAGGGACCACTGCGGTGGTCTTTTTTTACTGCTTTTTATTATTATTGCTCTGCAAAAGTCTAGGATCTCGCTTAATGCGCTAGCTACACTTTGCGGGGCTATTTAACGTATATTGAGAAATATTTTGTGAGAAGTTGAAATTATTTTTCCTACTATATATAGAAGCTTAATTTCAGCACAGTGAATGTGGTCGTTTATGGCTGCTTGCAAATGCCTATACTATTAGAAGAAAAAATTCGGAGGGACACTTAAACCGGATTTTTATGAAGGAGATTCCCGTGCACAAAAAGTTACGTTTACGAAACCGTGCCGACTTCAGTCGTGTATACCGCCATGGGAAGTCATTTGCGAATCATCAATTTGTAGTGTATTGGTTTGGCAAAAAAGAGGTAGAGCGATTTAGAGTAGGTGTGTCTGTTAGCAAAAAGGTCGGAAACGCGGTTGTCCGTAACCGTATGAGAAGATTAGTTAAGGAAATCGTCCGTCACCATGAACCCGAGATTGCAGGTGGCTTAGACATGGTGTTTATCGTAAGAAAAGGAGCGCTTTCCATGGAGTATGCAGAGCTCGAAAAAAGTGTGCTGCATGTGCTTCGTAAAGCCAAGCTACTCAAGGCTTCCCGCAAATAAAGGGTGCTTAAGAGGCTTGTTTATTTGTATTCATAATTATGGTATGATTTACGGTGGAATGGAATGTTTAAGAGAGGGGTTTTGAAGTGTCTCTAATGAAGACTAGACGAGGAAAATGGTTTCTCCTCATCACGGTAATGGTGTTGTCGTTAGCTGTTCTGTCGGGATGCGCTCCGTCGACTGCTGTTACGCACACTACGGAGGATTTGAAGAATGGAGGCTTCTGGCAAAGTAATGTAGTGTATTATTTCGCCATTGCCTTGGACAAGTTTGCAGATTGGTTTAACGGAGAATATGGTTTAGCCGTACTTGTGATGGTTATTATTGTCCGCACGTTGATTCTTCCGCTTACTATTAAACAGGTGAAGAGCTCGCGTGCAATGCAAGCCATTCAACCGGAACTCCAAAAGATCCAGAAAAAATATAAAGACACACCTGAAAAGGTGCAGCAAGAAACAATGCGTTTGTTCCAAGAGAACAAGGTTAACCCAATGGCGGGTTGTTTACCGCTGATCGTTCAAATGCCTATCTTTATCGCTCTCTACAACTCGATCTACTATAATCCACATCTACGGGAGCACACCTTCTTGTGGCTGGAGCTAGGTAAACCGGATCATCTGTTTATCTTACCAGTGCTAGCAGCATTAACAACATTTATTCAAACTAGAATGATGACCAAAATGAACCCAGTGCAACAACAAGGGCCAATGCAGTTCATGATGATGATCTATCCAGTTCTGATCTTCGTTATGTCGTACAACTTCCCTGCAGCCTTGCCACTATACTGGGTGTACAGTAACCTTTACACTATTATTCAGAACTACTTCTTATACCGCAACAACGATAAACACAAATTGGCAATCGCAAGTGCTGTAAAAAGTACAGATGACTCCAGTCCTGCTCCGAAGAGCAAAGGCGGCAACAAGTCATCGAAGGGAGCCAAAAAGTCAAAATGAGCAAAGTCGTCGCAACAGGGAAAACCATTGAAGAAGCTGTAGAACGGGGACTAACCCAGCTTGGAGTTCAAAAGGACCGGGTAACGGTCAACGTACTTGAGCAGCCATCAAGAGGATTCCTGGGATTGATCGGTGCGAAAGGTGCCAAGGTTGAACTAACCTTGATAGCCGAAGCCGCACCGGCATCAGCGGCGAGTGCTCCGTCACTGCCTCAACAGTCAGCAAGAGAGAGCAAACAGGAGGCCATCGGCGGTGTGCCACGCCAAGATTCCGGACAACCGGTGGAGGAAGCTTACCAAGAAGCCGTTCATTTCATTGTGGATGTCGCTAAGAGCATGGGGCTCGAAGTGGAGGTAGAAATCGTCCACACCAAGGAATCCACGATTCTGCAAATTTCCGGTCCAGATTTGGGACTGTTAATTGGCAGAAGAGGACAAACTCTCGATGCTCTACAGTATTTGGCTAATATTGTAGCTAACCGTTATTCCGACAGTTTTATACGGCTTGTGTTAGATGCAGAGAACTTCCGTGAGCGCCGTAAAAAAACGCTTGAAGAGCTGGCTGATCGTTTAGCCGGACGTGTAATTCGCACTCGTAAAGAGGTAGTACTGGAGCCAATGTCTCCTCAGGAGCGCAAGATTATCCACTCCAGGTTACAGGATCATCGGCAAGTGAGTACCCTCAGTAAAGGCGAAGAGCCAAATCGCCGCGTCGTTATAACCTTGAAGTAAAGACTATATGGATGCAATGACTCCTTGACCAATGTAAGGGGTCATTGTTTTTTTAAAAATAAAAGAACGTTTCTATTCAAAAAATATAAGTTTTGGGGTGAAAAACAGCATGCTTAGTGACACCATTGCTGCCGTATCGACGGCATTAGGCGAGGGAGGAATTGCTATTATTCGGGTAAGTGGCCCACAGGCTATTTCCCAAGTGGCACCATTATTTCGCAGCCGAATTCCATTAACTGAAGCGGAATCGCATACCGTTCATTACGGACATATCGTCAGTCCTGATAACGGAGAGAAGATGGAAGAAGTGTTGGTAACCGTTATGAAAGGACCACGTTCTTTTACGACCGAGGATGTAGTAGAGATCAGTGCTCATGGCGGTGTAATTTCTGTAAGAAGAGTGATGGACTTACTTCTGCAGCAGGAGATAAGGTTAGCCGAGCCGGGGGAGTTCACCAAGCGTGCTTTCTTGGGCGGACGTATCGATTTATCGCAGGCTGAGGCTGTTATTGATCTGATTCGCTCTAAGTCTGACCGGGCTTTTTCTGTAGCTTTAAAACAGGTTAGCGGATCCTTATCGGATCGAATTCATGCTTTACGCCACACACTTATTGAGATGCTGGCTCATATTGAAGTGAATATAGATTATCCAGAACATGATGTAGAATCCATGACAGCTGAATTTATTAAAGATAAAAGCAGTGAGGTTATGGAGGGAATAACAAAGCTGCTTAAGACATCTAATGAAGGAAAAATACTTCGTGAAGGGATTACGACAGCTATTGTCGGACGTCCGAACGTTGGTAAATCATCATTGCTAAATGCATTAGCTCGTGAGAATAAAGCGATTGTAACAGATATTCCGGGAACAACACGTGATGTAATAGAAGAATTTATAACGATAAATAATATACCGCTTAAGCTGCTCGATACTGCGGGAATTCGTGAAACGATGGATGTTGTTGAGAAAATTGGGGTGGAGCGCTCCAAAGCGGCAGTTAGTGACGCCGACCTGATTCTACTTGTGCTGAATGCTAATGAAGAGCTGCATGAGGATGAATTGGCATTGATGGAACAAATACACGGTAGACAGTGCCTAGTAATCATGAATAAAATGGACTTACCGTCCAAACTGGATAAGGATAAGTTGCTCTCGTTTTTTGAGGAGTCTAACATTGTACCGATGTCCGTTCTGGAAGAGGAAGGTCTAGACAAACTTGAAGATGCCATTTCGACACTCTTTTTTGGTGGAAAGCTGGAATCGGGTGACTTGACATATGTGAGTAATGTGAGACATATAGCCCTGCTCAAAAAAGCCTATAAATCACTTCAAGATGCATACGATGCTGCAGAACAGTATATACCGATTGATATGATTCAAATCGATGTACGGCTCGCATGGGAACAGCTTGGGGAAATAATTGGCGATACTGCAGCTGACTCTTTGTTAGACCAAATATTCTCACAATTTTGTTTAGGAAAATAAGATTCACGATTTAATATAATTTCAAGGGGGAAACAGGACATGAGTTATGATGGAGGCAACTATGACGTTATCGTCATTGGCGCTGGTCATGCTGGCTGTGAAGCAGCACTGGCTGCAGCCCGGATGGGTTGCAGTACGTTAATGATCACAATTAACCTGGATATGGTTGCATTCATGCCCTGCAATCCGTCCATAGGCGGACCTGCCAAAGGACATGTAGTGCGTGAAATTGATGCGCTTGGCGGAGAAATGGGCCGCAATATAGATAAGACATTCATTCAACTGCGTATGCTGAATACAGGTAAAGGACCAGCAGTACATGCTTTACGTGCACAAGCTGATAAATTCCTTTATCAACATACAATGAAGGAAACTATGGAGAAAACGCCTAATTTGACACTTCGTCAAGGGATGGTTGAGCGTTTAATCGTTGAGGATGGACGTTGTGTAGGTGTAGTTACGAAGACTGGCACCGAATACCATAGTAAGACTGTTATCCTGACAACAGGTACTTACCTGCGCGGTAAAGTGATTATGGGTGAGCTAACATATGAAAGTGGACCTAACAATCAACAGCCATCCGTGAAGCTTTCTGAGAATTTGCGGGAGCTTGGGTTTGAATTGGTGCGTTTTAAAACAGGTACTCCACCACGTGTACATCGTGATACGATCGATTTCTCTAAGACAGAAATTCAACCAGGTGACGATGAACCGAAATTCTTTTCGTTCGAAACGAAATCATCCGATAACGAACAACTTCCTTGTTGGTTAACGTATACCTCTGAGGTTACTCATCAGATTATTAATGATAACCTTCATCGTGCGCCAATGTTCACAGGTATTATCGAAGGAACTGGCCCACGTTATTGCCCTTCTATAGAAGATAAGGTCGTAAGATTCAGTGATAAATCTAAGCATCAGATCTTTTTAGAGCCAGAGGGAAAAAATACATCGGAATACTATGTACAAGGTCTGTCCACTAGTCTTCCTGAGGATGTACAGCTAGCTATCTTACGTTCCATCCCCGGTATGGAAAAGGTAGAGATGATGCGTAACGGCTATGCTATTGAATATGATGCAATGGTTCCTACACAGCTATGGCCATCTCTTGAAACTAAACGTCTTCCAGGTCTGTTCACTGCTGGACAAATCAATGGCACTTCCGGTTATGAGGAAGCAGCAGGCCAAGGGGTTATGGCTGGAATTAATGCAGCACGCAAAGTGCAAGACAAAGAACCCGTAATTCTAGATCGTTCACAGGGATACATTGGTGTACTCATTGATGATCTCGTGACTAAGGGAACGAATGAACCTTACCGTCTGCTTACTTCACGTGCAGAATATCGTTTGTTGCTTCGCCATGACAATGCAGATCTAAGACTTACACCTATCGGTTACGACATTGGTTTGATCACACAGGAGCGTTTCGATAACTTCACAGATAAGAAAGAACGGGTGGAGCGTGAAATTGTTCGTCTGCAAGAAACAAAGGTTAAACCTGTTGATGTAAACCAAGTACTAGCGCAATATGAATCGGCACCTATTGTAGATGGCAGTAATTTGCTAGTTCTGATGCGGCGCCCAGAGCTTGTATATAGTTTTGTTGATCAAGTATCACCATCACCAGAGATGCTGGATGCAGAAATGAAAGAGCAAGTAGAAATCCAAATTAAATATGCCGGATATATAGAAAAACAACTTCAACATGTGGAGCGCCTGCAAAAGATGGAGAAGAAAAAAATTCCAGATGACATTAATTATAATGAAATCCATGGATTAGCGATGGAAGCGCGGCAGAAGCTGACTAAGATTCACCCGATCTCTATCGGGCAGGCTTCTCGGATTGCGGGAGTTACACCTGCTGATATTTCCATTCTTCTTGTATATCTTGAGCATTACAACCGGGTAACCGCGGCGAAAGGATAAGCTATGGATAATACGGAAGTTCAATTCACACAACTATTACAGGAACGAGGTATATCCCTTACAGCAGAACAGTTAGCACAATTTGATCTGTATTATAAGGAACTCGTAACCTGGAATGAAAAAATGAATCTCACGGGTATAACTGAGCGAGAGCAGGTATATACGAAGCATTTCTATGATTCTATTTCATTAGCCTTTTTCCTTGATATTAACGAGATCACCAATCTCGCAGATATCGGTTCAGGAGCTGGGTTTCCAGGAATTCCACTTAAAATATGTTTTCCTCATTTGAAGCTAACGATTGTTGATTCGCTCAATAAACGAATTTCATTTCTGCAGCATGTAAGTACGACATTGGGATTAACTGATGTACAATTGATCCATGGGCGGGCAGAGGATGTCGCGCGCAAGTTCACTCATCGTGATGCCTATGATTTGGTTACAGCACGTGCGGTAGCAAGACTGTCTTTATTGAATGAATTTTGTCTTCCCTTCACACGCAAAGATGGGGTGTTCGCTGCAATGAAGGGCAGCGATCCTTCAGAGGAATTAAGCGAAGCTAAGTACAGCTTAAAAGAGCTTCGTGCTGAACTCAGCAAAGTGGAGTCGTTCAGCTTACCAGTGGAGGAGTCGGATCGACATATTGTTATGATCCGTAAGACAGGAGCAACACCAGCTAAATATCCAAGAAAAGCGGGAATTCCTGCCAAAACGCCATTGATGAAATAATGTTTCACGTGAAACATTGCCGATACTCAAAGTTCCTTTAGGAGCATTCCCTTTGAACAAAGGGAATGCTCTTTTTTTATGAAGATGATGATAACAAAAATCGATAAATATCAATTTAGATGAAAATTAGATTTATAAGCTGATTTGGTTGTGCACCTGTAAAAATGCAGGAAAAATAGGTCTTTACGGAGAATATGATTATGTAGAGAAAAGTGATAGAATAGCATAGTAGACTTTAATTTTGTATATAACTCCTTCTCTGTACTCTTGTTCGAAAGAAGGAGAGATTATGATGCCTGTTCATTACAGGTAATTCCATAATATCAGAATGTTTTAGATTGCTGTACGATATGCTTTCCGTGAAGAAGGTCAAGAAGATCGTACTATAACGAAATTAGGTGGTTATGAACGGAATGAAAGAACAATTTACCAAGCTATTTGGGTTTAACGAGCGGAGCAGCGGAGAAGAAATCAAACAAATACCAGTTCATGAGGTCGTTAGCAGTCCTTACCAACCACGGACTATATTCGATGATGACAAAATTGATGAGTTATGTCAGACAATTAAAACTCATGGTGTCATTCAGCCTATTGTTGTACGTATGCGAGATTCTATATATGAGATCATCGCAGGTGAACGGCGCTGGCGGGCAGTTAAAAAGCTTGGTTTAGAGACGATCCCTGCTATTGTCCGTGAGTTCAATGATTCGCAGGCTGCATCTATTGCGCTCATAGAAAATCTACAGCGTGAAGGTTTGACCTCCATAGAAGAAGCTGTCGCTTATCAGAAGTTAATTGATCTTCATCAATTAACACAAGAAAGCTTAGCACAACGCTTAGGCAAGAGTCAGTCGACTATAGCGAATAAGATTCGTTTACTCCACTTACCTGAAGAGGTCAAGAAAGCATTGATGGAACGTCAGATTTCCGAAAGACATGCCCGTTCACTCTTATCACTGGATAGTGTGGAAATGCAATTAAAAGTTTTGGCAGAGATTATTGCAAAAGGATTAAATGTTAAACAGACGGAAGCTCGTATTGCTTTCTATAAACAAGTCTCACAAACTAAAAAGTCAAAACGGGTCTCCTATACCAAGGATGTTCGTCTAGCTCTTAATACAATTCGTCAATCTATTGATATGGTGTCAGGCTCAGGTATGGAAATCAAAACGTCAGAAAATGACCGTGGTGACCATTACGAGATTGTAATCCAAATCCCCAAAAGATAAATTGTTTCAAAAGCTGAAGGCGGCCTTAAAGTGATTGGCCGCCTTTTGTGTGACTTGAACCAGGATGTATTGCTCAGTCCTGCATTTTAGAGTTTTAGCCTATATAAAGTAACATAGTTTGGCCGTTTGTACTTGCGATCTACGAGAAGATTCTTCCTAACTATTCGAGGTGAAATTAGTGTCCAAGATTATTGCCATAGCAAATCAAAAAGGCGGTGTCGGTAAAACAACATCCTCTGTGAACCTAGGTGCCGGTATGGCTACATTAGGAAAAAGAGTGCTTCTAGTTGATATCGATCCTCAAGGCAACACTACCAGCGGCGTTGGCATCAACAAGGCGGACGTAGCGAATTGTATATATGACATTCTCATTAATGAAGTAAATCCTCTAGAAACGATACTTGAAACTCAAAATGAAGGACTGCACATCATTCCAGCGACTATTCAATTAGCGGGGGCGGAGATCGAATTAGTATCAACGATTTCCAGAGAGTTGAAATTGAAAAAAGCCTTAAATGCGGTTAAAAATAATTATGACTATATCATCATTGATTGTCCTCCATCCCTTGGGATTTTGACGATCAATTCCCTTACAGCTGCTGATTCGGTAATCATTCCGATTCAATGTGAATATTATGCGCTCGAAGGGTTGAGTCAGCTTTTAAACACCGTGCGTCTAGTGCAAAAAAATCTTAATCCGCATTTGAAAATAGAGGGAGTATTATTAACCATGTTGGATGCCCGTACGAATTTAGGGATCCAAGTCATCGAAGAGGTTAAAAAGTATTTTCAGGAAAAAGTTTACAGAACTATCATTCCTCGGAATGTCCGCTTAAGTGAGGCACCGTCTCATGGACAATCCATTATTACTTATGATCCTCGCTCAAAGGGAGCAGAAGTGTATTTAGAGTTGGCAAAGGAAGTGATTTCTTATGAGTAAACGTTTAGGGAAAGGTCTGGATGCTCTGATTCCTTCTTTATCTATTAATGAAGATGATAAGGTAGTAGAAATCCCATTAGCTCAATTGCGAGCTAACCCTTATCAACCACGCAAGGATTTCAATGAAGAAGCAATCCAGGAATTGGCTGAGTCTATCAGACAACATGGCGTGATTCAACCGATCATTGTACGGAGTGTTTTGAAGGGGTATGAAATCATTGCCGGGGAACGCAGATTCCGGGCTTCGCAATATTGTGGTAAACCTACGATTCCAGCAGTCGTAAGAAATCTAAGTGATCAACAGGTTATGGAGATCGCCCTGATTGAGAACTTGCAACGTGAAAATTTAAACGCCATGGAAATCGCAGTTGCTTATCAAGGTTTGATGGATCAATTTTCACTCACACAAGAAGAGCTATCTCTGAAAGTTGGGAAGTCCAGATCACACATCGCTAACTTCCTAAGATTGCTTACTTTACCGGAAGAAGTAAAAGAATATGTTTCACGTGGAACAATGTCTATGGGACATGCGAGAGCTATTGTTGCCTTGAAAGATCCGGAAGTTATTAAACAATTGGCTGAACAATGCGTGGAACAGCAATGGAGCGTAAGAGAGCTTGAAGAAACGGTGAAAAATCTGGATCGAAAGCCGACGAACGGTACAAAGATTAAAGTTGTTAAACGTGATCCCTATATTGATAATGTAGAGGAAGTATTGCGTGAACGGTTTAAAACAACGGTTAAGATAAAACAAGGTAAGGAAAAAGGGAAGATTGAACTGAATTACTACAGTGCGCAGGACTTAGAAAGACTGTTGGAATTATTGGGTAACTAAATGGGTATCTATGCCAAGAACATATCCTGAGCTATCCGTAATCGGATAAGTAGGGGTATGTTTTTTCAAAATATAGGGATGTATAAAGTAGAGCTGAATATTATCCTTATATTTTCTACAGATAAGGTTATTATCAATAAAGGGTGACAACGTTATTTCTTCTTAATGAAAAAGAGTATGAGACGAGGAGCGGGGTTATGGAAGACTTCGTATATTTGGATCATGCGGCTACGTCCTGGCCTAAACCTCCAGAGGTGGCAGCTGCGATGATGAATGCTTTGCAGTCGGGAGCAAATGCTGGTAGAGGAAATTATTCGCTGGCCATGGGAAGCGGACGGGTGTTGGTGAGAGCCCGGAGTTTGCTGGCGGAGTTGTTTGGGGTTTCTAATGCACAAGACATAGCGTTTACCCAAAACACTACGATGTCATTAAATATGGCGATTAGAGGTACGCTCAAAGCAGGGGACCATGTAATCTCTACAATGACTGAACACAATTCTGTGCGGAGACCTTTGGAATATTTACGTAAGTCACTAGGAATAAGTGTTGATTATCTGAAGGTGGATCGGGCGGGTCAATTGGATTTGAAGGAATTGGGCAAAACGTTTCGACCAAACACTAAAATGGTAATTTGTAATCATAGCTCCAACTTACTAGGTAGTATACTTCCCATTGGTGAAATCGGAGATCTAACTAAAGCAAAGGGTGCTATATTTCTAGTGGATGCTGCTCAAAGTGCAGGCTCGCTTGATATTGATGTGAAAAAGATGAATATTGACTTATTAGCTTTTCCTGGGCATAAAGGATTGCTTGGACCACAAGGGACTGGTGGACTCTATATATCACCTGAATTGGATCTCGAGCCTTTAATGCATGGAGGCACAGGTAGTCAATCTGAGAATAGTGAACAACCCTCTGTTCGCCCAGATCGGTATGAAGCGGGAACGCAAAATGCGGTAGGAATTGCTGGTTTACTAGCCGGTGTTCAAAAGGTAAAATCGATAGGGACAAACGTTATCCACGAAAGAGAGTGGAAGCTGACTCAACTGCTGATGGAGGGGTTGTCCCATATTCCAAACATTAAACTATTAGGACCCACATTAGGGGCTCCGAGAACTGGAATTGTGTCGTTTGTAGTGGATGGGGAAGAATCGGCGAATATAGCCCACCGTCTAGATCGTGAGTATAAAATAGCCGTCAGAGCGGGTATGCATTGTACCCCACTGGCACATAAGGCTGTTGATACACTAGAAAGTGGTGCTGTTCGGGCGAGTGTAGGCGTAGATACAACAGAGCATAATATAAGCAGAATGCTAGCTGCTATGGATGAGTTATATGGCTGATGCCCGCAGCAGATAAATAAAAAGGATGGTCCATTCATGTCTGAAATGAATCAATTAATTAATGAACAGTTGCAGTGGTTTGTGTTTGGTTTCGTAGTAATTATGCTAGTACTGATAGTGACTGTAATCGCCCAGGGAGCTAAGCTGCGGACTATACGGCGCAAATATGAGGCCATGATGGCAGGAAGCGGTGTGGAGGATCTGGAAGGCCTTCTGGTTGATCTGAAGAACCAAAGCGACATGCTGGAAGAAGAACAACGTGAGCAAAAAGCGTTGATAGAAGCTACCCAAGTCAAAATCCGCGGTATGAAGTCAAATATCGCTCTCAAGCGTTATAATGCCTTCGGTGAACGTGGTAATGATTTGAGCTTCTCGGTGGCTATTCTGGATGACAATAGCAGTGGCATTGTATTAACCAGCCTTCATAATCGTGAGAACTCATATATTTACTCCAAGCCTATGCAAAATGGGGAGTCACAATATGCCTTATCGCCGGAAGAAAAAGAAGTTATAACTCTCGCGTTGCAGCAGAAGTAGCATGTAGGTTCCATTGTTTTAAAGCAGAATATAGACTTGTAGCGATAATATCAGATAATCGCATGACTAGACTTAGCCGTGTATTCTGCAATACGAAATACTCCATAAAGCCGCCGACATTAACGATTCCAGTCAAATGGATATCCCCAACCGGCGGCAATTGTTTATTTACGCCAGCTCCTGGTCTGAGAGGACCTTCAACGACTTGGATGCAGCCAACACTAGTAGAGTGACCTAAGCAGGCATCTATTCCGATGACAAACGGGTTATTATATTTTTCATTAATTAGCGACAAAGTCTCTTCAAGATTGACGGCATGAACCGGTTCCTCAAGGGTACCGTATAAATGAAACAACGGGCTATGAAAACGGGATAATGCAGTACCAACAAGAGGACCGAGAGAATCTCCGGTGGAGCGATCAGTGCCTACACAGATGACGATAATTTGAGTCTCTGGACGCGTGCGTGAAAAGTGAAAAAGTAGCCGATGAGTAATTGCGGAATAGATATCGGGATCTGTATGTGATATTTTTAAACAGGACGTTTCTTGCGCTGCTGTAGCCTTGGATGAGGAGTTCATACCATCTTCCTTTCTAAAGGTGATTCTATTTGTTGGTATCTAGTATATGGATAGAAGAGGGGTTTTATACTACAGCAGCAAGAGATAGGACGATAAACCTATGGAGAGGCTTGACGTATATGCAGGATGAGATGTTAATAGCGTTTGACTCCACCCAGCAGGCGCTTCGTGCTGAAATGCTGCTTGAGTATGCTGAAATAGAAATTGATATATTTCCAACTCCGAAGGGAATCACCGCAGGCTGTGCAATTTCAATTCAGTTTTTTCAAAATGCGCTGGAAGAGGTAAAAAAGATTATAGTTGAGCAAGAAATAGAAATACGCGGCATCTACGGAAAACACAACGAGAACTACATACTGATTTAGGGGTAGGGAGGAGTACATGCGATGAATATGTGGATACTGGAGGCTGATACACCCGGTGCGGATACATTAAAAGATGCCATTCGCTTTAAAGATAAGGTGTGGAATTGGTTTACCGATGCTGATATGTGGGCGGATGTATTATTTGCGGGTCTACGGATTCTTGTTATTTTTCTCTTAACCCGGGTTATTATTAAAATTGTTTCTAATATTATTGATCGTTCGCTTGAGCGTAAAACCGGTGGCAGACTTCTGTCCAACACACGAAGGTTTACTACGGTTGGGGAATTGATGAAAAATGTAGTGACAGTTATCTGTAATTTTGTGATGATCATGCTCGTGCTTTCTGAGTTCCACTTCGATTTGGCACCATTGTTGGCTGGAGCGGGTGTACTTGGTTTAGCAGTAGGTTTTGGGGCGCAAAGTTTGGTGAAGGATGTTATTACAGGTTTCTTTATTATTTTAGAGGATCAATTTGCAGTGGGTGATGTGATTCAAACAGGTACCTATAAAGGAACTGTAGAATTAATCGGACTGCGAACAACCAGGCTGTTAAGCACAACTGGAGAAGTATTTATTATCCCGAATGGATTAATCACGAACGTGACCAATTATTCTCTCTCGAATGCATTGGCTGTAGTTGATGTTCCTGTAAAAATGGAGCGCAGCTTGGAGGCCACGCTAGGTTTGATTGGAGAAGCGTTAAAGGGAATAGAAGAGCGTAACTCTAATGTGCTTGCTTATCCTAATGTGCTCGGTATACAGTCCATGAGTACTTCGGAATATGTAATTCGTATAGCGGCTAGCTGTTTACCCAATGCAAAAGAGGTTGCGGAGAGACAGATTCAGAATGATATTAAGCAGGCACTAGAGAAACTAAGCAGTCTAGAGCAGGCTCAAGCTGCTCAAGCCGAAGAGGAAGCTCGTTTGAAGGCAGAAGAAGAAGCAAAGGCTGAAATTGAACTGGGAAAAACAGAAAATGAGCAGGAAGTATCGGATACGCCTGACACTGGATCAAGACGCCAAATCGCAGCTACACAAGAGGGGAAAAAGGGGGAAGGGTAGTGGAACGTAAAGTTTTTCAGCTTGGAGATATTGTACAGATGAAGAAACAGCATCCTTGCGGATCTAATGAGATGGAGATCATTCGTATGGGGATGGATATCCGCATTAAGTGTACAGGATGTCAGCACAGTGTTCTGATTCCCCGGGCGAAATTCGAGAAGAATATGAAGAAGGTACTGCGTTCTGCAGAGGGAAATACAGACAATAATTAAGCTTGCAAATGGCATGTCTGCATGATACAATTATTTTTGCTGCGGAGAGGTACCCAAGAGGCCCAAGGGGGCTGACTCGAAATCAGTTAGGCGTGTCACAGCGTGCGTGGGTTCGAATCCCACCCTCTCCGCCACTTCAGCATAATATAACATTTTAATGAATCCTTCGTTCCTGTAACGGAGGTTTTTTTGTGTCCAATGAGCTGTTTGCAAAAGATCATAACATGCAAAAAAACATGCAAAAAGAAGGGCCCTTTCGGGTCCTTCTTTAAGAGGCAGTACATCAATGATGTTGGAATTTCTCTGTATATAGCGACTAAAGTGATTTAGGCGTTGCTGAGGTTACTGCTTTTTAGACAATAACCCACTACTATTCCCAGCTAACAATAGATGCTGAATCAGATATCCTGTGATTGTGTTCGTCTACGACGGCCAACGGAACCACACCTCTCTTTTGTACTGCCTGAGAATAGTATGGTGTAATGTCGGTTTTTTTATACACATTTATTATTAATTAATGTACACGTGCTTTTTCAACCTTTTTCCACTTCCGATTTTTGTTACTGGTCTCGGGGAAGGTGTCCCCTTTTTCCATTTTAATATGCTGTGGATTCTGAATTTCGGTATGGAAGCTTCGCGCTTCACCTACCTCTGTATACATGCCTGGATTGGGGGCTTTGTCGCCTTTTTCATATTCTGTCTTTTCGCCCATCATTATCGCTCCTTCCTTAAGTGCAGATGAATTCACTGATTATTGTGCGCAGGTAGGGTTTTTTTCATGTAAAAAGAGGGTGGAGGGTTGTCCGGTATTAATATTGCTTGCACTCTGCTGCTCGTTTTGGTATATTAATCAGGTGCGAGTCTATGTTTGTGCTCGTTCCTTGCTCCTGACGTGATTAGGGGCCTCAGACCATAAGGAGGTGAAAATTATGCGCAAATATGAAGTGATGTACATTATTCGTCCTGACATTGAACAAAAAGCTGTTCAAGCAGCAGTCGATAAATTCCAAGGCATCATCTCCAATGGCGGGGAAATTACAAAGCACGAAGTGCAAGGTAAACGCCGTCTTGCGTATGAGATCAAGAAATTCCGTGATGGCGTTTATGTTTTGGTTAACTTCAATGCAGAACCTGCAGTAGTTACTGAATTAGAACGTCTTATGAAGATTTCTGACGAAGTTATTCGTTATCTCATTACGAACGACGTTGCTTAAGATCTTGACAAGCTTTGTAATGAATCGCTCTAAAGGAGGGGACCAGAATTGTTGAACCGTATCATTTTGATCGGACGGTTGACCCGTGACCCGGAACTTCGTTATACTCCCGCTGGTGTTGCCGTAACTCAATTTACGCTTGCCGTAGATCGTAACTTTACGGGCCAGAACGGTGAACGTGAGGCAGACTTCATCCCGGTTGTTACCTGGAGACAGCTAGCAGAAACCTGTGCCAATTATTTGCGCAAAGGTCGTCTGACAGCAGTGGAAGGACGCATCCAAGTGCGGAACTATGAGAATAACGAAGGTAAACGTGTATACGTAACTGAAGTTATTGCTGATAATGTTCGTTTCCTGGAATCTTCACAAAGCCGTGAAGGTGGAAATACTTCAAGTGGTGCAAGTAGTATGCCTGAAGAGCCAGCATATGGTGGCGGTGGTAACGCTGGACGCGGAAATAACAACAATAATTTCTCGCGTAACAACAATACTCAAGATCCTTTTTCGGGCGATGGTAAACCGATTGATATATCGGATGATGATTTGCCATTTTAATTAGGAAGGACTGAAAAGAATATGGCTTTTAAACCAAGAGAAGGCGCTGACAACGACAAAAGACCAGCACGTCGTGGTGGACGCAACAAGCGTAAAAAAGTTTGCTTTTTCACTGTGAACAAGATTACTCACATTGATTATAAAGATACTGAACTTCTTAAGAAGTTCATCAGCGAACGTGGAAAGATTTTGCCACGCCGTGTAACAGGTACAAGTGCAAAATACCAACGCGCTCTTACCATTGCTGTAAAACGCTCGCGTCAAATCGCGTTGCTTCCTTACACAACGGAATAGGACGTTTTATAAAAGCAGTCGGGAAACCGGCTGCTTTTTTTTGTTGTGAAAAGCCAGCGTGCGGATTACGTTTGACGTTCAATCTGGAATGTGTTAAATTACAGCTATCCTATAATAAAAGGGGAAATATTGATGTTGGTGACCGTTCTTAACTAGCAATTTCATAACACTGGATTAGGAAGGCTTTAGCAGGCTCGTCTTTTGGCGTTTACGTGCTCTATTTGAGTCCGTCTCGCACAGATGTCTGTTGTTCCTAACGGTGGATGATTTAGTTAAGAACACACGAAGCGTCATATGGCCTCTTTACGGCTATTGTTCTCTTTGTAATTAACCGTGCTCTTAGAGCACGGTTTTTTTGTTTTTCGGCCACCCTGGCTTTTATAGGGGGACCTTAAAACGCCAGAGAACAATAGCATAAAAAGAAGGGCAAGGACTGCCATAGTGGCATTCTTTGTCCTTTTTGCGTTAGGGAGATTTTGTTCCAAAAAATAGTTAGATCAATAAGGAGGATTTGCTGTGAATTTACAAAGTCTAAACACGTTGGAATACGAAATTATTAAAACCGAGCTTAGCCGTCATGCGGTATCTTATGTAGGAAAGAAAACTGTAGAAGAGCTTATGCCTATGACCTATTTGCCTTCCATTCAAAGAGCGATGGAGGAAACGTCTGAAGCTAAAGAGCTGCTGGAGCGGGGGTCCAGTGTACCGATTCCTTCATTAGAGGGGATTGAGTGGATCATGTCACTAATGGGGACTGGATATCTGTACAGTGAGCAAGACTTCACTGCAGTGGCTACATTTCTAAAGAGCTGTAGTCAATTGCGCAAATATATGGCTTCTAAAGAGCAAAGTGCTCCCCGGATTGCTGCTTATGCCTCCTCGCTGCTGGAATTAAATCATGTGCGGGAAGCAATTGACCGCTGTATCCGCTTTGGGGGAATTGATGATGGAGCTAGTAAGGGGTTAGAGCGGGTTCGTAAACGGATTGGCGTAGCTAAAGAACGTCTTCATAAAAAAATTGACGGGATCATGTCGCGCCATCAATCGATTTTGCAAGAGAATATTTATAGTCAGCGTGGTGGACGTTACGTTATCCCCGTAAAGCGGGAGTATCATAAGCAAATAAAGGGATCGGTACTTGATCAATCCACAAGTGGACAGACGGTGTTCATCGAACCAGATGAGATCGCCTCCATGCAGATTGAGCTGGATTTGTTATTAGGAGAAGAGGCACGTGAAGAAGCTGTGATCCTCAGTATGCTGACCAGCATGGTAGAACAGGAACAAACTGCACTGCGCCTAAATATCGAGGTTACAGGCACCTATGATTTTATTTTTGCCAAAGCAAAATACGCACGAACGCTGGGAGCATCTGAGGTTACTCTAAATGATAGGGGTTTTCTAAGGATGAACGGAGGCAGGCATCCCATGCTGCAGGGCATGATTCCAATTAGCCTGGAGATTGGGAAGGGATATAAATCCCTAATCATTACAGGTCCAAATACAGGCGGTAAAACGGTGGTGCTCAAGACCCTCGGGCTGCTGACCCTCATGGCTCAATCCGGGTTGTTGATTCCGGTCGAGGAGGGGAGTGAGTTTACGGTCTTTACGGATGTGATCAGTGTAATCGGAGACGGACAAAGTTTGGCCCAATCACTGAGTACATTTTCGGCACAAATGAAGAGTATTGAGGGAATGCTGAGAGATGCCTCTAAAGGGGTGCTGCTGCTCATTGACGAGCTGGCGGCAGGTACAGACCCTGGGGAAGGAATCGCCCTCTCAATCGCCATTCTGGAAGAGCTGAGCCGTAAAGGGGCGAATATTATCGTCACAACCCACTTTAACGAGCTAAAAGCCTTTGCCGCTGCGACAGCCGGTTTTCAAAATGCACGAATGGAATTCGACAAAGAAACGCTGCAGCCGTTGTATCGTCTGACTATCGGAGAAGCGGGGGAGAGTTATGCTCTGCAAATTGCTAAAAAGCTGGGTATCCAGGATAACGTTATCAAGCGATCGTGGGAGATCGTTGAGGCGCAGCAGCAAAGGCTGCAGAAAGGTGATGGGTCGGCATGGGCAAGTCTTTTTAGCAAAGAGGGAGAGAAAGGGAAGACTGCAACTGTTATAGAGGATTTTGAAAAAGAAGAAACGGCTGTGGAATCACTGAGCGATAAGGAGAAGCAGACCCAATATGAAATTGGTGATGCCGTTCTTGTAACTTCACTGGGGCGGATAGGCATTGTTTATGAGAAAAAAGATCACTTAGGAATGGTCGGAGTGATGATCCAGAAGCAAAAAATGCGGATTAATCATAAACGTTTAAAGCCATATCTATCCAAAGATGAGCTGTATCCTGAGGAATATGACTTTGATATAATTTTTGAGAGCAAGGATACCCGTAAAAAGCGTAAATTGATGCAGCGTAAGCATGTCGAAGGCCTGAGAATTACGCATAAGGATGAAGAATAATGAAATAAAGGGATCTGCCTATGAGGCAGGTCCCTCTTTTTTTATAAATACTATGAAATATGCGTAAATTCAAGCAGGAGTATAGGCCTAAAGCTTAGAAGTTATTGTAACCATTCTAAAACTTTGTTACAGTAAATATTTATTCCATAGCTTAGATGTAGATATACGTTCAACTAGAGAAGGGAAGGAACACATGAAGAATAAGAAGATATGCGGGTTCTTGTTAACAATGCTCGTGATGACTACTGTATTGTCAGCATGCAGCAGAGCAGGTACCAGCAGTAATTCATTATCTTTACATCACAATGAGGTGGTCGAAAAGCCACAGACTGGCGGAGTAGTTACTTATGGATACTCATCGCCGTTTATGGGCTTCTTTGAGCCTGCTTTTTATGAAGGTGAAGATGATTTTCATGTGCTGGAGTTTATTACTGAGGCCATGTTTACGATAGATGATGATTTATCAACGGTTCCTAATATCGCCACTTGGCAAGAGTCCGAGGATCATAGAATATTTACCTTTAAAATCAAACCGGGAATCCGTTGGCATAATGGAGATGAACTGACCGTAGAGGACTGGAAATTTGCGATGGAGACTATTGCTAGTCCAGACTACACCGGATCACGTTATTATAGTGTGGAAATGATTCAAGGTGCGGAAGCCTATCATAAAGGTGAGGCGAAGAATATAACAGGTCTTAAGGTTATAGATCCTTATACTTTGAAAATAACAATGACAGCTGCCCGCGTAAATACGATTGATAATCTATGGCCGTATCCGATGAATAAAAAATATTATACTGGAGTCGCTGTTAAGGATATGCCTGAGAGTGATCAGATGCGAAAAAATCCGATTGGGATTGGCCCCTTTGAGGTGAGCCTTATTGAACCTGGCCAGCGGGTGGAGATGAAGCGCTTTGATCAATACTATAAAGGTAAGGCTTTATTGGATGGTGTGTTGTATAAGGTATTTGATGACAAGGAAATCATCAGCCTGTTTGAACAAGGCGTAATTGATATAGAGAATGCTCCACGAGATACTTATGAAAAGTTGAGTAAACTCGATAATATTAATATTTTACAATCAAATGAGCTTGCTTATGAGTATATAGGGTTTAAATTTGGGTATTGGGATAGTGAAGCTGAAAAAATCGTAATGGATAACCCTAAATTTGCGGATAAAAGATTACGTCAGGCGATGTATTATGCACTTGATCGGGAGGGGATCATTCAATCATTTTCTCATGGGTTAGGCAAGCCTATAGAAACTCCGGTTTCCAGTGCAAGCTGGGCGAAGATCCCTGATAGTCAGATTAATACGTATCCCTATGATCCGGAAAAAGCGAAGCAGCTGCTTGATGAGGCTGGTTTTGTAGATGTTGATGGAGATGGGCTGCGTGAGGATCAAAAAGGAGAAAAGTTAGTTATTAATTACGATTCTATGCTAGGCAGTCATTCAGCGGAGTTACGAACTGCTGCTATTCTGGAGGATTGGCGAAATGTGGGACTTGATGTGCAGCTTAATGGTGGGGCGTTAAAAGAGCTCAACACCTTCTATGAAGCAGTAGAGGCTGATGATCCTTCCATTGAGTTGTTTAACGGGGTATGGGGATTAGCTAATGATCCTGATCCTTCAGGTCTCTGGAGAGAGAATGATTTGTGGAACTACCCACGTTGGTCCTCGGAGCGGAATGAAGAATTGATTCGCGATGGCACAAGTATGAAGGCGTATGATAGAGATTATCGACAACAAATCTATTATGAATGGCAGAAGCTAGTGAATGAAGAGGTTCCAATGATCTTTTTTGCGGAAAGAGAAAGCATTACTGCTGTCAATAAACGTCTACAAGGTGTGCGTGTTGATTCTTTGGGCTCCATAATTGAGCCTAATAAATGGTGGATAAAGGACTAAATTAAAAAAAATAAAAAAAATTACGCAAAAAGTGAAATCAAATTGCTGTTTCATTCGTCATATATATTATGGAGGATGACAACGATGAAGAGACGGATATTAATATGGGCTGGTGCAGCTTTGATAGTCGTTGTCTTAATTACGGTGTGGAGGCCTATCGAGTTGGGCTTTAAACCGGATATTGACGCGGGTTCAGCAGTGCTGCTAGATATGGATAGTGGAGACATATGGGTCAATATAAACGGCGATGTGCCTATGCCACCGGCCAGTGTGTCTAAATTAATGACTGAAATGATTGTGCTGGATCACATAACCTCTGGAACCCTTAGGTGGGAGGATAGAGTCCCTATTAGTGCTTACGCCAGTCAAATGGGAGGTATGAGTCTCTCATTAAAACGAGGAGATTTCTATACAGTAAGGGAGCTATTCGAAGGCATCACCATATATTCTGCTAATGATGCTGCAGTTGCATTGGCAGAATATATGGCAGGATCAGAGGATTCTTTTGTACTTATGATGAATGATAGAGCACGTAGTTTAGGTTTATCTCCTAATACGGTATTTACCAACGCCTCTGGATTGTCGAGCAAGGATCTTGGTATCATTCGTCAGCCTACGCATATCGGTGGCCAGACGATGATGACAGCGAGGGATACAGCCAAATTGGCAGCTGCGCTAATCCATAATCATCCTGATGTACTGAATATTTCCGGTCGTACACAGATGCAATTAAAGGATAAAGGGTTATATGTTAGTAATAGCAACCTTATGCTTCCAGGTATGGGCGGAGCTTACGCATACGATGGAGCAGATGGGTTGAAGACTGGATATGATAGCCAGACGGGATATTGTATTGCGGGATCAGCCCAGAGGGAGGGGCACCGGCTTATTGCGGTCGTTATGGGGGCGGAGACTTATGGCAGCCGATTTGAGGGTGCTGCTAAATTGTTCGATTATGGGTTTTTCCGCGGTTTACATTATGGAGAACGGGTAAAACATATTATACATGCCCTTGGAATTCGAAGTTAAATTTGGAGCATCATACCAGTAATTATCACTTGGTATGGTGCTTTTTCCCTATTCATGTCGGTATTTGTTGTTTCTTTTTATCCATTTAGTGATTACAATAGAAATATTGTTTTATCCCATATTATTTTAAAAACGCAAAAAAACTTTTTTTCTATAATTTAGAATGACCCGAATTTCCTGAAAGGGGGGACAATAAGATAATGGAATAAGGGACAGTAAATTCGTCGCCGAGAGAAATAAAACCATGACTGCCTGAGAACGATCAGGAGGCATTGTAAATATATGGTACGTGTAATTATTCTACAATAAAGAAGGAATCAAAGATGAAAAAAATAAAGAAAAGATACATTGCGCTAATTGTTCTCGTCGTTATTATAGCGGGAGGTTTTCTCTTTCGGAATTCTTTGGCCGTATTAGCTTTTGACCTCTTTTTGTCCGATCGGGTAGAAAGCAAGCTGAAAGAAGAATCTTACCAGCCACTTAAGGATGAGAATAAGGTTAAGCCAGAGCCGGTTGTATACAAAAGCGATCCATTCTCGCTGATGCTGCTCGGGACTGATCAACGCGACAATGAAACCGCACGTTCGGACACGATGATGTATGCTGTTGTTCGCCCAGAGGATTACAAAATTCTGCTTATTTCTATTCCACGTGATACGTATACCGAGATTATTGGGCATAACGATAATAAAAAAGATAAGATTACCCATGCTTATGCTTTTGGTGGGCAGCAAATGGCTAAGGATACTCTGGAAGCACTGCTGGAGCATGATATTCAGTATTATGCCACCATTAACTTTCAAGGGCTCAAGGATGCCGTTGATGCTATTGGAGGCGTTCCGCTGCCAATCAAGAAGGACATTGTAAACAAGGGTAAGGACCATGAAAAGTTTACGATCGAGGGTGGAAAGTCGAATTATAACGGTCAAGAAGCACTTAACTATACACGCTACCGTGAAGATAGTGACTTTAACCGGACCAAACGCCAACAGGTTTTTATTGATGTTGTAGCTAATAAAATGTTATCGATCAGCCAAATCGGCAATATTCCAAAGCTGCTGGATATTATGGGCGATAATTTTAAGACCGATATAGAGCCTTCAATGATCATTAGTCTGGCCAAGAAATTCATGGGCGGCAAAGACATGGATATCTCAAGCTTTACGGTAATGGGCGAAGGAAAACGTATTGACGGACTTTATTATGATATCGTTGATGAAGAGGATTTGCGTGAAGCTAAGGCGCTGATTGATAATTGGATGAATGCAGGAACACCAGTAGATCAACTGATTGAGCCGGGAAAAGCAAGTAATGCACTCGAGCCCAAAGCAACAGCAGTTACGCAGTAATTCTAATTGGAAAGCTAAACTCATATAAATAAATTGCAGCAGCCATAAACATTCTCATGGCTGCTGCTTACTGTCTTCATGTTATAATGAATTGGAACTATTATTTAGCTGCTACGTATAATCACATTGGTATGGCAGTAAAAGGAAGTTAAAGAACCGTAATTCCTTCGGAACTCTTTGAGGAGGATCAAGAGATGAATATTGCATTTTTTTTACTTCCGAAACAGGAGGTGGCCTGCGTAACGCTCGATTCTACGCTGCGCCAAACGCTTGAGAGGATGGAGTTTCACCGCTATACAGCAGTCCCGATTCTTAACCGTAATGGAGAGTATGCCGGCACGGTAACGGAAGGTGATCTGCTCTGGTACATGAAAGAGTCGGAGGGCAAGGTTTCGTTTGAGAACGCTTCAAAATTTTTGCTGAAGGACGTTCCATTACGTATGAATAACAAGCCGGTCTCGATTGATGCGGATATGGAAGATCTAATTAATTTGGCTAAGGTGCAGAACTTTGTACCTGTGGTCGATGATATGAACCGGTTTATTGGAATTGTTCGCCGGAGTCAAGTCATAGAGTATTGCGAGAAATTTGTAACAAGACAATCACAGGAATCATTATAGTCCCAGTGTATTCGCGGTTATAGAAGCTATCGGAACAAGGCCTGTATTTCCGGCGATAACGGAATGCGGGTCTTTTTTAAAGAAAGCTCCTCTCCAAAAAGAGGCATAGTCAGCATGGATTGAAGCATACTTAAGGGGCGCGGGGCGTCCAGTGTGACACCGATTTTTTTATGCTATAATGGAGAATAAAGCTTTTTGCCGGAGGTAGAGAGACGTGTCCAATGTGCCGAAGGATCTGGATGTAGCCAAGCGCGCCAAGGTAATTGAATGGCTGAAAACCGAAGTGATTGATCAAGTTTCACGGTTATTTAAAGCGTTATGGGAAGGCAGTACTACCCGTGTCGGTGACAGTCTGGCTAGCTTGATTATGAGCTCTTATATTTTGGGCCGCAGACTAGGGATTCCTTATCGTTCTTTAGATGACTTGCTACTGGAGAAGCTTAGAAAGCACAAGCAGGAAGGGCATCAACTGGAAGATTGGTACCAAGATATATCTGCTTTAGAAGAACATATGCGTAAGAGGTGAATACTGTTGAAATTTCGCTGGTCATCTGTGGCTTGGAGCGTAGCATACTTACTTTTGCTGCTTAGTTTAACGACTCCACTCCTCATCATCACTACCCTGTTTATGATTGTTCCGGCAGTAGTGTTGTTTACTACACTGAACACGAGACAATTTGTGCTGCATGTATTGCCGGTGTTGCTGATTGTAGGCTTGATTACACCAATTTATCTGTTGATAGCTGCGTATTTCTTAATACCGGCTCTGGTTATGGGGCGCTGGTATAAAAGACATGCCCCGGCCATGTCTACTGTGATCGCAGGTACGGTTACGATTCTTGCACAGTTCCTGCTGCTTTTGCTGCTGGGTACGGCATTATTTAATTTTGACCTGTCTACCTATGTGAACGATGTATTGCAAATGGTTAATTCACCTCTGTCCGAGCTCGGAACTACCAATCCTCTGCTCACTGATATTGGATTTTCAACTGAGGATGTAAACAAGATAAGTCATATGACGGTCCAAATGATCCCTATGACTCTAATCGTAAGCTCCTTCATGATTGCTGTGATTACGCATGCTATTGCCCGCCCGATTCTGAACAGTATGAATTATGCAGTGCCTAAGATGAAGCCTGCACGTGAATGGAGACTTTCGAGATCGTTTATTTGGTACTATCTGATTGGTGTTGTTCTACAGCTCTTCTTCTCAGGGTCGGAGAACAATTTCATCCTCATGATTTCTGCCAATCTTCTGCCATTGCTGCGAATTGGCTTTATGATTCAGGCCATCGGATTTTTCTTCTTCCTGGCGCATGAACGCAAATGGAACAAGATGTCTGCCGTTTTGTTAGCGATACCGGTTATTTTACTGCCGCCGCTGCGCATTATTGGTATTATTGATCTTGCGTTCCCACTGCGGGAGTATGTGACCAAATCGAAACGATAGGGTGAGAGTTCATGCCTAAATTTCTGCAAAGACGCTGGCACGGCTATCATACCGTATGGGCGTTCATGCTGCTGTTGGTCCTTATTATAATTGTCAGTGTTTATAACTGGGCGCTTGGGGTCGCCGGCCTGTTTCTGTCAGGTACTTTATGCTTCTATATGTTGAAAGCGGAGATCTCGTTCCGTCGTAATCTGGTGGAATATATTAATGGGCTGTCTTTCCGCATTAAGCGGGTAGAGGGCGAAGCAGTCAGCATGCTGCCGCTTGGAATCATTCTGTTTAGCGAGGATCGAACGGTGGAATGGAATAACCGCTATGCCGGCGATATTTTCGCACGCAAGTCTTTAGTTGGGGAATCACTGCAAGAATTATTGCCTGATATGCAGTCTTTTTTTACAGGTGCTGCAGCGGGTAAGCGGGAGGTCGGCAAAGAAGGTGTGCTCCATGACACCCGCCTTGAGATCACCGTGGATGAACGATTTTATCAAGCTGTCATTATTCCGAGTGAGCGTATTCTTTACTTGTATGATATCACTGAGCTTGTGGTGTTACGTGAGCGGTATGAGGATGAGAAGCTGGCGATCGGCATAGTGATGATGGATAACCTGGATGAATCCGCTCAAGGAATGGATGATCAACAGCGAACCTCGCTGATTGCTAAGGTGACGAGTGAGATCACTGAATGGAGTAAGCAGTTTGAGGTTTATCTGCGGCGGTTGTCCTCGGAACGTTATCTAATGCTGCTTAATCATCGTAGCCTGCAAGCGTTGGAAGAGAGCCGCTTCGTGATTCTAGATGAAGTCAGAGAAATGACTGCTGATCTCAAGGTACCTATGACACTGAGTATTGGTCTGGCCTTTGGCGCAGACTCTGCAAGTGAATTAGGGGCATTGGCCCAATCCAGTCTAGACATGGCGCTGGGTCGAGGTGGTGATCAGGCGGCTGTAAAAGCAGGCCAACGGTTATCCTTCTACGGTGGCAAGAGTAATGCTGCTGAGAAGCGTACCCGAGTGCGGGCGCGGGTCATTGCGCATGCTTTGCGGGATCTGATGCAGGAGAGCGATCGTGTGCTGATCCTCGGTCATCGGACACCGGATATCGATGCTGTGGGTGCTGCAATCGGCCTGTTAAGGGCTGCGCAGATGTATAATGTAGAGGCTAGCATTGTGATGGAGACTCCAAATCCATCGATAACTAACATGATGGAGCAGATTCGTAAGGATGACGATTTGTATAAGTCATTCATCACAACGGAGCAATCCCTACAGATCATGACAGAGCATACCCTGCTTATTGTTGTGGATACACATAAGGCGTCTATGACGATGGAGCCGCGGCTAGTACAATATGCCAGCAGAATCGTAGTGGTGGATCATCACCGCAGAGGTGAAGAGTTCATTAATGATGCTGTATTGGTATATTTGGAACCTTACGCTTCATCGACCTGTGAGCTGGTGACAGAGCTGCTTCAGTATATCCATGAGAAGGTAAAGATCAGTCCGCTGGATGCTACAATGTTGTTAGCGGGGATCACGGTGGATACAAAGCACTTTGCGCTCCATACGGGTTCGCGTACCTTTGAGGCGGCAGGCTTCCTGCGCCGGAATGGTGCCGATACCGTACTTATTCAGCGCATGCTGAAGGAGGATTTACAGGAGTATATTTCCAAAGCCGAAATTATCAAACATGCGCGAATGGTGTATGACCAAATCGCGCTCGTAGTTACGGCACCAGGCATGAAAATCCCGCAGCTTCTTATTGCTCAGACTGCGGACACGCTGCTTGGGATGACCAACGTAGTCGCTTCATTCGTCATCAGCGAGCGGCCTGACGGCCTGATTGGCATTAGTGCCCGATCACTCGGACGTATGAATGTACAGGTCGTGATGGAGAAATTAGGCGGCGGTGGGCATCTGTCCAATGCCGCAGTACAGCTTGAAGGAACATGTAAAGAAGCAGAAGCCAGATTACTGCAGGTGCTGGCGGAAATCGAATCGAAAGAGGGGTTATTCGAATGAAGGTCATTTTCATAAAAGATGTTAAGGGTCAAGGTAAAAAAGGTCAGGTTAAAGAGGTATCCGAAGGTTATGCTTCCAACTTCTTATTGCCACGTGGATTGGTTCGTCCGGCAACGGAAGGCAACGTGAAGACGCTGGAGAATCAAGCAGCTGCTGAACAACGCCGTAAAGATAACGAAAAAGAAGAAGCACAGCAATTGGGTAAGAAGCTTGACGAGTTAACACTGACAATGAAAGCAAAATCAGGTGAAGGCGGACGTTTATTCGGCGCTATTACAAGCAAACAGATTGCTGAGACACTGGCTTCCACCAAAGGAATTACTATTGATAAGCGCAAGATTGAATTAGGTGAGCCAATTCGCCATATAGGAGTATTTCAAGTAAGCGTAAAATTGCATACTGAAGTAAAGGCCACACTTAAGGTTGAGGTAACGGAGGAGTAACATGGGTGGAGATCTCTTTTTCGATCGGGTTCCCCCGCAGAATCTTGAAGCCGAGCAGGCGGTAATTGGTGCGGTTCTGTTGCAGGATGAAGCGCTCATTACTGCAATGGAACGGGTGAATACCGAAGACTTCTACGATAAAGCGCATCAAATGATTTTTGAGGCGATGGTGCAGCTCGGAGAAGAGAGCCAGCCGATTGATCTTGTTACACTTACGTCCAGACTGCAGGACAAAGGAGAGCTTGAAGATATTGGTGGTGTTAGCTACTTAGCTAAGCTGGCGCATGCCGTGCCTACTGCTGCTAACGTAGAATACTACGCCCAGATTATCGAAGAGAAAGCCATGCTGCGCCGTTTGATTCGCACAGCCACGCAAATTGTGAGCGAAGGTTATACTGGCGGTGAAGATGTAGCCGATATGCTGAGTGATGCAGAGCGGCGTATTCTTGAAATCTCCAACCGGCGGAGCGGCAGTGGATTTATTGCGATCCGCGATGTCTTGATGGAAGTGTTCGACAAGGTTGAGTTGCTTCATCAAAATAAGGGGGGTACCTCAGGTATCCCAACCGGATTTGTGGATTTAGATCATATGACTAACGGATTCCAACGTAACGATCTGATCATTGTTGCGGCTCGTCCATCTGTTGGTAAGACTGCATTCGCCCTGAATATTGCACAGAACGTGGCAGTACGCGCTAAAGAAACTGTTGCGATATTCAGTCTGGAAATGTCAGCGCCACAGCTGGTACAGCGGATGATTTGTGCTGAAGCCAACTTAGATGCCAATATTATGCGTACCGGTGACTTCAAGAGTGATGATGATTGGTCCAAGCTGACGATGGGCATTCAGTCTCTATCTGAAGCGGAGATTTATATCGACGATACACCAGGTATCACGGTAACCGATATTCGTGCAAAGTGCCGGAGACTGAAGAAGGAAAAAGGACTTGGCATGATCGTCATCGACTACTTGCAGCTCATTCAGGGCCGCGGTAAAGGCGGAGAGAACCGTCAGCAGGAAGTATCGGATATATCTCGTACATTGAAGCAGATTGCCCGCGAGCTGGATGTGCCGGTTATTGCCCTGTCGCAGTTAAGCCGGGGTGTAGAGCAGCGTCAGGATAAACGTCCAATGATGAGTGACTTGCGTGAATCGGGTTCTATCGAGCAGGATGCCGACATTGTTGCGTTTCTGTATCGTGATGATTATTACAATGCAGATACGGAGAAGAAGAATATTATTGAGATCATTATAGCTAAACAGCGTAATGGTCCCGTAGGTACGGTAGAACTTGTCTTTCTTAAAAATTTCAACAAGTTCGTTAACTACGAGCGAGCACATGCGGAACCCTTTGCTGGTTAAACCTGACATGTATAATTCCCGAACGATTGCACATTTCTTTGTGTAATCGTTCGTTTTATTTGACTTTGAAAAAAACCGCTGTTACACTGAGAATTGTCCTTTAGCGGGTTAAATCTGCTTGGCGTCCGGAGGGCCACGTACATAAGAATGACGTATAGGGCCCATATTATGAAAAATAATGGTGCTAAGTAGCACCTACGGAGGAATGAACATGTCAACGGTAGTCGTCGTGGGAACACAATGGGGAGACGAAGGTAAAGGGAAAATCACTGACTTTCTAGCGGAAAGTGCAGATGTGGTCGCCCGTTATCAAGGGGGCAATAATGCCGGTCACACGATTCTGATTGACGGTGAGAAGTTTAAGCTCAGCTTGATCCCTTCGGGTGTATTTTATAAAGAGAAAACTTGTGTAATTGGTAACGGAATGGTTATTAATCCGGCTGCCTTGATCCAAGAAATTAATTATATTCACGAGAACGGTTTTGACACTAAGAACTTAGTGATCAGTGATCGTGCTCATGTCATTATGCCATACCATATGGTGCTGGATGCTCTCGAAGAAGACCGTAAGGGTCCGAACAAGATTGGTACTACACGTAAAGGTATCGGTCCTTGTTATATGGATAAGGCAGCACGCAACGGTATCCGTATTGCTGACTTGATGGACGCTGAGGAATTCGAACTGAGACTCCGCCCCTTGATGCAAGAGAAGAACCAAGTGATTACACAGGTCTATGGTGCGGAAGCTCTTAACGTAGAAGAGATTCTGACTCAATACCTGGAATATGCAGAAGTGCTGCGTAATTATGTAACAGACACCTCTGTTATTCTTAATGAAGCCATTGATGCGGATCGCAAAGTGTTGTTTGAAGGTGCGCAAGGAGTAATGCTTGATATCGATCAAGGTACGTATCCGTTTGTTACTTCATCCAACCCATCTGCCGGTGGGGTGTGCATAGGTTCTGGTGTTGGACCGTCCAAAATCAAACAGGTTATTGGGGTTGCAAAAGCCTATACCACTCGTGTTGGAGATGGCCCGTTCCCTACAGAACTGAATGATGCAACAGGTGATTATATCCGTGAAACAGGTCATGAATATGGCACAGTTACCGGACGTGCGCGCCGTGTAGGCTGGTTCGACAGTGTAGTTGTGAGTCACGCTCGTCGTGTAAGTGGAATCACAGGGCTATCTCTTAACTCGCTGGATGTACTTAGCGGACTTGAGACTGTGAAGATCTGCACAGGCTACAAATACCGTGGTGAGGTAATTACTCATTACCCTGCTAGCCTCAAAATGCTGGCAGAATGTGAAGCGGTATATGAAGAGCTTCCAGGCTGGAGCGAAGATATTACTTCTGCAAAAACGTTGGATGATCTTCCAGCCAATACACGCAGATATGTTGAACGTGTATCTGAGCTTACGGGTATTCCGATTGCTATCTTCTCAGTGGGTCGTAATCGTGAGCAGACGAATCAAGTATTGCCAATTTATATCTAAGTCCTAGTTATACTAAGGAGCCTCGTTAGAGGCTCTTTTTTTTGTTCTGAGGACTATATATCTCTCTTTTGGGGCCTAGATTTATGCCTAGACGTTTCCCAAGGCCGGTTCTAGTCAATACTGGATGTATAGAAGAACATGTACATGATCTACCGGATAGACTTGGACATAGGTGAGAGGAGAAATGAAGATGAAGATCGTGAAGCGTGCACTTAGCGTATGTCTGATTGTGATACTTGCCAGCACTCTTTCAATTCTAACAACGGGCGTGGTTGTAAATGCTTATATTCAGTCGGTACTGGCTAGCTTCGATATTAAAGTGAATACTCCCGGTCCGGGATTTGGAGGAATGATTCGGAGCATTATTGGCATGGATAACAAATCTGACTCGGATACAGCTAATAAAGAAGTAACCACAGGGAGTACAGTTAGAAAGGAAACCGACAAAAGCACGGATTCGCCAGCTAAAGGCAAGGGTGAGCCCGTAGATGATAATACTCCGACTGATGCCTTACCAGTTATGGGGCAAGTTACAACCGAAAGTTCAGCTGATAGCGGAAGTGGAAGTGTTGGTGACCAACAATTAGTAATGACACCTGAGGCACTCAGTGACTTTAAAGATAATCTTCCATCGGAAGAGAAGGTAAATATATTCAATATTTTGATGTCCAAACTACCCCAGGATGAGATGGCAAAAATTTCAACAGCGATGGAGGATGGATTAACAGAAGATGAGGTTAAAGAGCTGCAGCAGGTAATTGCAAAATATGTTGATGCAGACGAATATGAGAGCATAATGAAAATGCTTACACCAACTACAGAATCTACGCAATAGCATTTGTAATTGTCACTTTATAGACACATGAAAAAGGTTAAAATTTCATATTTGCGCAAAAAACCCGCGTATTTGGCGGGTTTTTTGTTATGTCTAAAGTTGAAATTTTTCTCTAAGCTATGGTACAGTAAACAAGGACCTCAAGAGGTTAATTTTTTGTAACCTCCTTAACAACCTTTTTATAGGTTCATTAGAAGCAGGAATTAAGCACTAGTATACGCAGAAATTTACATGGATGTAATCTATATAATCGAGGTCGTACAATTAGCTTGGCCGCTTTTGTCGGAAGTAAAAGCGGACTGAAAGGGAGAGTTTCATGAAGGGATTTAAGTTCATGCGTCGGATGAGCAAGCTGCAGGATGGACATCCAGCAGAGTCCGAGGCGAATGTTCAACAGAGCCACAATTTCGATCACGACTCCAAACACTTTCAACAAGAGAAAGGTACTCGCAGATTTCGGCGCGCTTGGATTTTGGGATCTGTCGGCCTTGTGCTTCTAGCTACGGTGTTGGTTGGAGCAGAGAAAAGGTATGTAGCTGCTAACACGGTTACCTATTATCAAGTGTTGGTGAAGGGTGAAGAAATCGGAAGACTTACCGATCAGACGCAGCTTAACCAGCTATACGATAAGAAACAACGAGAATATCAGGAGAAATATCCGAATTCAACCATGGTGCTGCAAACAGAGGGCATTACAATAGAAGAGCAGAAAGCATACAAGCCAGAAGTTGATAGTGAGGCGACACTTACTAAACTAGATGGAATGCTGAAAGCTTATGCAGTAGGCGTGCAATTGATGGTAGATGGCAAGGCGGTTGGCATAGTTAAGGATCAGGAAACTGCTAATGCTGTGCTCGAAGGGGTAAAAAATCATTATGTCCCACAAGCAGAAGTAGCAACGACGGCTAGTAAGCTAACAAGAACGGCTGCTTCCAGCTCATCTGCTGCAAAAGCGAAGACTCCGGAGCAAGTAGAGTCGGTAGAGATTAGTGAAGATATTTCTATCGTTCCTATCAAAGCAGATCCTAATAAAGTGTTGGATGTGGAGGCAGCGGTCCAGACACTTACGGAAGGTAAAGAGGCCCCCCTTCTTTATACCGTTCAAGAGGGCGATACGATTTCGGGGATTGCCAAACGGTTTGAAATCACCCAAAAAGAGATTTATAGTAACAATCCTAACGTGAAAGAGCTGACGTTGAAGATTGGAGATACACTGAAGCTGAAGGTACCCCAACCAGATGTTACAGTAGTAACTGTGGAAAAAGTGACTGAGCAAATAGTGACTGAGCCGGAAGTGGTTGTGCGTTCGAGCGATCAGCTAGCGGCAGGCAAAAGCAAAGTCGTTCGTCCAGGGCAAACTGGACTTAAAGAAATGGAGTATCGGGTAACGAAGGAAAATGGTACGGTCGTCCAAGAAGAATGGTTAGGCCAGACCGTTATACAAGCCTCGCTGCCAGAAGTTGTTTATCGGGGAACGAAGGTTGTTGGTGAAGGAACAGGCATGTTCAGTTGGCCGGTAAGCGGGGCGACACTGACAAGTAGCTTCGGCGAGCGTTGGAGCCGTGCCCATAAGGGTATTGATATGGTATCTAGCAATCGGAATATAAAAGCTTCTGATGCCGGGACCGTGATCTTTGCAGGTGTGCAGAGTGGATACGGGAATGTAGTTATTGTAGATCATCGCAACGGATACCAGACCTATTATGGTCATTTAAAAAGCATCTCGGTTTCTACAGGCCAACGCTTGGAGCAGGGTGGCAAGATTGGCGTAATGGGCAGCACCGGACGTTCGACGGGTACACATCTGCATTTTGAGATTCGGAAGAATGGCACTGCTGTAAATCCAATGAAGTATTTGCAATAATTCATACTTTGTCCTTTAACTGCTCGATTTCAATCGGGCGGTTTTTATTTTTTTTAATCTACGAGTGACGGCAAAGCCGTTTCTTTTTGCTGGGCAGGGGGATTGCTTATTTCGTAGGATGTGACGGTTAGACAGGTATGTTAAAATAAAGGGAATGATCATTAAGTAAGGATAGGAAGGTGAAGCTGGGACATGCAGATGGGAACGATTCTGGTAGTAGATGATGAACAGCCTATTGCTGATATATTGAAATTTAATTTAGAAAAAGAAGGCTACGAGGTTATTTGTGCTTTTGATGGCAACAGTGCAGTGGAGCTGGCATTGTCCAAAAGGCCCGATCTTATGCTGCTTGATCTTATGCTGCCCGGCAAAGATGGTATGGACGTCTGCCGCGAGGTGCGTTCTGCGCACTTGGACATTCCTATCATTATGCTTACAGCCAAGGACGGAGAGATTGATAAGGTACTTGGCCTGGAGCTTGGTGCTGATGACTATGTGACCAAACCTTTTAGTACACGTGAATTGCTGGCCAGAGTTAAAGCCCAGATGCGGAGACAGCATAAACCGTCACCACAGGGGATGGCGAGTGAACCAGCAGAGAATAAGCAGGGCATTTATCATTTTGATCTGTTTATAGATACAGATATGTATTTGGTCTATAAGGGCGGGGAGCCGCTTGACTTGACCCATCGTGAATATGAGCTGCTCTACTATATGATCAAACATGCCGGTAAGGTGATGACTCGGGAGCATTTGCTGCAGGCAGTGTGGGGATTTGAGTATTTCGGTGATGTGCGGACCGTTGACGTGACGATCCGTCGTCTAAGAGAGAAAATTGAGGAGAACCCCAGCAAGCCCGAATATATTTATACTCGGCGTGGACTCGGCTATTTGATGCATAGCCCTAAAAATGGAGGACTGTGATGAAGTGGCGGTCCTTTATCCGGACAATTCAGGCAAAACTTATTATTATTTACGTATTGCTAATTCTGATAGCTATGCAGTTGATCGGGGTTTATTTTGTCAGCTCGATGAAGAACTCATTAACAGATAATTTCACCAAGGACCTTAAAGCACGTGCTGAGATGTTGTCTATCCTGACTGCTGATAAATTTGGTAGTGAGGCTGGAACCGCAGATGAGGAAACCGCTGTGGAAAGTCTGCGCGGGATGGTCAATAATCTGTACATTAACGGGGCTGAGATTCAAGTACTGGATGCCAGCGGCAAAATCATCACCACTTCCGTTCCCTCGCAGAATGACTATGTCGGGCAGCGTAACACCCAGACAGTTGTGAATCGGGCCTTGCAGGGCATCAGTGATAACGAGGAATATATTATTGCTGATGATAATGTGCGTAAAAAGGTTGTGGCTAAGCCTGTGCTTTCGGGTGACAAGGTAGTGGGCGCAATCTATATTGCTGCTGACATGAAGGATCTGTACGCCACGATGGGCCGGATCAATAGTGTATTTATCTCAGGTTTGCTGTTAGCTCTAGCGTTAACGGTTGTTTTATGCGTCATTCTGGCGCACACCATCACGCAGCCTATTAAGGAAATGACGAGGCATGCTACGGCTGTCGCTGAAGGCCGATTCAATCGTAAAATGCCTGTATTAGGAAATGATGAAATTGGACAACTCAGTCAGGCGTTCAATTATATGACCGGTAGATTGCGTGAGGCACTCTCGCAGAATGAAGAGGAGAAGGAGAAGCTTACCTCTATTCTGACGAACATGAGTGATGGTGTTGTGGCTACAGATGAGAACGGAGTAGTGATTCTGATGAATCGGCGGGCAGCACTGATGCTCGGAAATGAAGGCCCGTTGCCGGAAGGCGCTCCTCTAGATAAACTGTTGGGCTTAGATTACGAACAAAGCGGATCTCTGGCTAAAGGTAATGCCCAATCTGCAATGCTTCATCTGACCCATATGGGTGGAGAAGATTCTAATATCGTAAGAGTGACGTTTACTCCCATTCATCGTCGTGAGGGTGGCATTGCCGGCACAATTGCTGTGCTGCAGGATGTCACCGAACAGGAGAATCTGGAGGAATCACGCCGGGAGTTCGTGGCGAACGTTTCGCATGAGCTAAGAACACCACTTACCACTATTAAAAGCTATGTTGAAGCACTGGATGATGGAGCACTTGAAGATCCGCAGCTGGCGGTACGGTTTGTTGGGGTTATTCGCAACGAAACAGAACGGATGATTCGTCTGGTCACGGATTTGCTGCATCTTTCCCGTCTGGATTCCAAGGAAGCTCTTCTTCGAATTCAGCAGACGGATATTACCGAGATGCTGGAGGATGTGGCGGATCGTTTTTCTTTTCAAATTCGGCAGAAGCGTATAGATATAAGTACAAGGGTCCGCAAAGATGTTACCACGGCGTGGCTTGATCGCGATCAAATCGATCAGGTCTTGGGGAATTTGGTCTCCAATGCGCTAAAATATACGCCAGAAGGCGGTACGATTGAACTGGAAGCGTTGAAGAATGAGGATGGAATGCTCTCCATTTCTGTGCGTGATTCGGGGATAGGGATTCCGAAAAAGGATATCGAGCGGATCTTCGAACGATTTTATCGCGTGGATAAGGCACGTTCGCGGAACATGGGAGGCACCGGACTTGGCCTTTCCATTGCCCGGGAAATTGTGAAGGCACATGGAGGCTCCATTTCCCTGCAATCCGAGCTAAATGAAGGTTCAAAGGTAACCTTTACCCTGCCTTTGAACGAGCAAAGGGGGAGTGAGGCATGAAGGAACGAATCAAATCATGCATTCTAGCCTTGCTCGTGCTCGGAAGCCTGGTTGAAAGCTATTATTTGATCTACCGTTTGCCTGGTGCTGATTCAGCAGTGCTTTCTGAGAACCTGTATGTGAAGACAGATAATATGGGTCCGGAAGAGAAGGTAGAGAACCTGTTATACCCTGACAAAATGATCATCCATATGGGGGAAGGCAAACATACGCTTTTTTATCCGGACTCTACGTTCTATAGCTTGATCATGAATCGCTTAAAAGGTCGTGGCTTCGAAAGCTTCCAGCGGCATTCGGTACAGGATTATGATTGGGATAAGATCCGCAATGAGAATCCTGGGATTGAGCTTTCATTCGGAGCGGGCATTCCGGTAACGTTATTGCAGCGGGTGATGCAGTTATCGCCAGATTCCCTTTTTGAAGGAGAAAGCATTGATCGCATTTGGATCTATAACATTAAGAATGATTCCAAGGCCCATGCAATTTTCTTCAGTACGAGAGGCGACATCATATACGAAGCGGCAAAAGCGGATTTAACGGTTCAGGATGTGCAGCAGCATGTTGATTTCGGTAAGAATTGGACGCCTTACAAGACCGTAAGCGGGGATTATTATGTGCCAGACAGTAAGATTTCTCTGGTTCAGGTAGACATGCCTTCCGGGATGTACACCATAGAGCAAATGCAGAGTAATCTTTTCTTCGATGTTGGAAGCACTAGATATATTCGGGAGAAAAACGGCTCGGAGATTTATACGGACAGCAAACGGAGCCTTCAGGTGGACCAGGGTAAGAACTGGATGAGCTATAGTGACCCTGCAGCGCTTCCAGCTGGAGAAAGTACCCCTGCCAAGGATGCTTTGGAAGCTGTAGAATTTGTGAACCAGCATGGCGGATGGAATGGGACTTACCGTTTGGAGGCTACAGAGGAAGGCAGACAGGAGAGAAAGGTCTCTTTTCAACAATATTATGGCTCCTATCCGTACGGCTCCTATCCGATTATGAGCAATTCATCATTACAGTATGGTGTAATAAATCTGGAACTGCAGCAGGGAACAGTATCCTCTTATGAACGTTCTCTAATCTATATAGATGAAAGTAAGGCCGTAAAAAAGGTAGTGGAGCTATCTGGAGGTGCGGATCTGGAGTATAGGTTGTCTCTGGTCAGTAAAACTTCGGCAGTGAAGGATTTAACGCCTGCTTATGTGCCTGAGGTGAAGGAAGATCATCTGGAGCTGATACCTGTCTGGAAAGTTACACTTAGTGATGGCAGTGTTCTTACTTTAAATTAATGGACAAGTGGTTCATATAACAATTAGGAGGTTCGGGTATGGATTGGGGAAGAGCTAAAAATGTACTGATTTGCGCCTTTTTAGGTCTGAATCTGCTGCTATGTTACCAGCTGTGGGTCGATTTGCGCGATCAGGTTAGTGCTAATCTTGATTTTACTTCCCTGTCTGCTGAGACCCAAGCCGTAATGGAGCAGAAAGGGATTCGTGTATTGTGTCCCATTCCGGCTTCTACCCCGCAGCTTCCTAACATTACTTATCGTTATTCTGCTGAAGAGCAGACTGAACCACCAATTAAATTAGATGTACCTATAGACAGCAAGCTGATCTATTCTTCCTTCTCAGAGCTTAGCAAGGCGCTTGAGGATAAGATTCCTGATATTTCCAATTATCGCTTTGATTCACAGGAAAGTGAGGTTGGGAAGTTTGTTCTTCATCCGCTGGTTCAAAATCAGTGGTCGTTGTTCCGTGTTAGGCTAGAGTTGATTAACAGTGATCAAAAAATCGTAGCTTACCGCTGGCCGAAGATTGAAATAGGGACAAGCAGCAGCGATAAAGAACAGAAGGTGCTTCCAGCATCGCAAGCACTTAGTAGCTTGATAGAGAAGTATTTTCCGGCAGATTCCGTAGTGAAGGAGATTGAGCTGGGGTATTACGGTGAGCTGTTCAACTCGGAAAGTCAGGTAGCTTCGCCGATGTGGCGGTTTATGCTGGAGAACGGCAATGCCTATTATGTGGATGCTATTAGTGCGGACATCATCAGTCCTAAGACAACAGAGTAGAAGGAGTAAGGAAAATGGGGATTTCATTTACAGTACTGTCCAGTGGTTCTACCGGCAATGTAACGGTGGTACGAAACGGGGAGACAACACTTATGATTGACGCAGGTTTTAGTGCCAAGCGGATCGATGAGCTGTTGGCCATGCGTGAACTAACGGGTAATGATATAGACGGGATTCTAGTTACACACGAACATTCCGATCATATCAAGGGACTCGGGGCCATGGCCCGTAAATACGATCTTCCGATTTATGCGAACACCAATACCTGGGGAGCTATCGAGAAGGGAATTGGTAAAATACCGGAGTATAACCGTATGATCATGGAGTCTGGCCAGCACAAGGATTTCGGCAGTATGCGAGTAGAATCCTTTGCGATTTCTCATGATGCAGCGGAGCCAGTGGGTTACAATTTTTATGATGGAAAAGAGAAGTTATGTGTAGCTACAGACCTGGGCTATGTTAGTGATAAGGTAAGAGATGCAATTTCAGATGCAGATGTATTGGTGCTGGAGGCGAATCATGATATCGAATTGCTGAGAATGGGACGTTATCCGTGGAATACGAAACGGCGCATCCTAGGCGACATGGGTCACCTTTCCAATGAGGCAGCTGGAGCTGCGCTTAGCGAAATTCTTACAGGGCGGACCAAACGGACCTATTTGGCGCATTTAAGCCGGGATCACAATATGATGGATTTGGCAAAAATGTCGGTACGCGGCGCAATGGAGGATCGGGGCTGTTTTTTCAAAGATAGTGAGTTCAGACTGTGTGATACGTATTATGATCAACCTACGCCATGGGATAAGCTGAGCCAGTCATAAGCTGATCAAGTTCAGCGGTCTTGCGATCTAATTCTTGGCGGGAGATCAGGCCTTTTTCAATCATCAATTCGATCATTGCGCTAAAGGCAAGGGTCATGTGGTAGTGTTCATCCTTTAAGTCACCAAGCTTACCGATAAACTCGACTAAATCCATACTTGTTGAAAAAGAACTCATAATTAATCCTCCTTTAATAGTGTGAATTTATAGTGTAATTAGAACTGAAAACTGTAAAAAATTCGCAGGTGTTTTAGCTGAGGAAAATCCCGAATTGCAGGTTGCCTGTGATACAATTAAAAGCGTGATGAGCAAAGCTAAAATTTTAGGGACACTTCTATTTTATTGTAGTCTTTTAAGTTGCAAAATATTCCTAATAGAGAAGATATATTAAAAGATTATCATAATCTAACGATTGATCGAAACTCTTGTGGGGTTAATGGATAAAGTGAAACTTTTTAGTGATATTTGGAGTCTAATGGTTACAGAGGTTTGGTTCGGACGTGGTTGCTATAGGTTCAGGTCTTAACAACAGTGAACGCTTGGCAATAGAAGGGGGAGATTTTCGGTGGGATTGTTTGATGATGATTTCTATTCAACTAAAGTTTCGCGGTCCAGAGGGGATGAAGCATCAAAGGGATCGTTTGCTAACCGTAGACATTCTGTACGCAGATCGCGTAAAGGGCTATCTACCTGGCAAATATCCGCCGTTTGCTCCTTAGTCAGCGCTGTGGTGGCAGTTCTGTTATTCAGTATGTTTACAGGCCAGATGAGTCATGAGACTGCTCAAAAGCCGGTTGTAACAACTGGAAATGTTGCCCCAAGCAGTAGTGATCCATTTGACCGGATTATTCAAGCTGCTGCCACGGTTCGCCCTGCAGTAGTAAGTATTATCAATCATAAAGAAGATAATGAAGAATTAAACATTCTGGATGAGTCCGCACTAGGCTCAGGAGTGATCTATAAAAAGACAGGAAATAAAGCATTTATCATTACCAATAATCATGTCATCGAAGACTCCGGTAATCTCGAGGTAGTTACAGTGAACGGAGAGACCCGTAAGGCAACACTCGTTGGAACGGATAAAGTAAGCGACATTGCGGTACTCTCTATTGATGCCAAAGGAATCGATACCATCGCGCAGCTCGGTGATTCCTCTAAGCTTCGTCTAGGTGAAACGGTCATTGCTATCGGTAATCCGCTAGGACTTGGTGATACATTGACCTCGGGGATTGTTAGCTATACTGAACGGATGGTTCCCGTATCCCTTAATCAGGATGGAGTATATGACTGGGAACAAGAAGTGATACAGACTGATGCGGCGATTAATGAAGGAAATAGTGGCGGCGCGTTAGTGGATCTCGATGGCAAGGTCATTGGAATTAACACGATGAAGATTTCAGATACGGGTGTAGAGGGTCTGGGTTTTGCAATTCCTGCGAATCATGTGATAGATATCGCTAATGAGCTGGCTGAAAAAGGGCATATTGCCCGTTCGTACTTGGGTGTATATTCAGTTGATTTGAACAATCCGTACGTTCCACTAGCAGAAGATCAACGCAATGAATTGAACCTGCCGAACAGTGTTAAGGATGGAGTAGTTGTTCTAGAAGCCGTTGGCCCTGCGAAGGAAGCTGGACTGCAATTCAATGATGTCATTACCAAATTTAATGATCAATCCATCATATCTACCCTTTCTCTTCGCAAGTACTTATATAATCATACGAAGATCGGTGATGATCTGAAAATTACTTACTATCGAAACGGCGAGGCCAAACAGGCAACAGTTAAACTTCTTGAAAAACCACAGGAATAATATGCTGGAAGTCGGTATATAATGATATAGCAGTTACGACAAGTAGAGCGGACTACCCCTTCGATTCCGAGGGGGTACCTTCTTGAAAAAGCGGATAAAAGTAACGTTTTTGGGAAAGCTATTTTTCTAAAACCATGATAATTATGCCAGAAAAAGGATCTATTTAGGTAATAAACACTAAGTGGCAGCCCTTACATTGGAAGGTAATACTTATTAGGGCAAAACCGGATATATTCGGATGCTTGCTTGCCTTTGCTAATCAGGTGTGGTAATATGATATCAATCATACATTTAGTCCCTAATTCTCGCATTGAAAAGGGCTGTCATATTTGGTAATACAACCTTTTTCAATGTGTGAATTTTTTCTTTGTTTGAAGATAAAAAGAACATATTAATTTAAATTTGTGGAGGTAACACACATGCAAACAGGTACAGTTAAATGGTTCAACGCAGAAAAAGGATTCGGATTTATCGAAGTTGAAGGCGGAAGCGACGTATTCGTTCACTTCAGCGCAATCACTGGCGACGGCTTCAAAACTTTGGACGAAGGCCAACGCGTTGAATTCAACGTTGTTCAAGGCAACCGTGGACCACAAGCCGAAAACGTTGTAAAACTGTAATAATAGAAGAAACCGTCCCAGCTTGTGAAAGTTGGGACGGTCTTTTTATATCTAGTTACTCACTATTGACTTACAGGATGGGAGGAACGGCAATGAACTACCGGAAGAAACCTTTGGAAGAAATACCGGAAGAAAATACCGCAATTTGGGCATGTACCAATGAGGGATGCAACGGATGGATGAGGGATAATTTCGCATTTGAACATGCGCCTTCTTGCCGTCTATGTGACTCTCCAATGGTTCGCAGCACGAAGATGCTACCCCAATTGCTTAATTCGAATGGCGATCTCAAATCGCTGAAGAAGGGTATTTCCATCTAACCAATACCTAAATGAGTCAAGCATTTAATAGAACGACGAACCACTCAAGACGGGTAAACCGTCTTATTTTTTTTGCTTTCTTTATGCTAAATTGTGATCTTTGTCACAAATCATTTGAATTTCACCGTTAAATGACTATCTTTATGTGACATTTATCACAAAAAGAAGCTTAAATTTTTGACAGAATATAGTTAACGAAAAGGGGAGAAGGAAGGGACAAATATGGATACAGTAATGCTGTCGCGTATACAATTTGCGTCGACGACAATATTCCACTATTTCTTTGTACCGGTATCAATCGGACTAGCGCTCTTGATTGCAATCATGGAGACAATGTACGTTAGAAAAGGTAATGAAGAGTACAAAAAAATGGCGCAGTTCTGGGGAAAGCTATTCCTCATCAATTTTGCAGTAGGGGTAGTTACAGGGATATTGCAGGAATTTCAGTTCGGGATGAACTGGTCCGATTATTCACGTTTTGTGGGTGATGTATTCGGGGCTCCACTTGCAGTTGAGGCATTGGCAGCCTTTTTCCTGGAGTCTACTTTTATTGGGATATGGATATTCGGCTGGGATAAGGTTTCCAAGCGAGTACATTTACTGTCCATCTGGCTGGTAGCATTCGGTACGATGTTATCTGCATTCTGGATTCTAGCGGCTAACTCTTTTATGCAGCATCCTGTGGGTTTTGAGATAAATAATGGACGTGCAGAAATGAATGATTTCTTCGCGCTTATTACGAACGGACAATTGCTGGTTGAATTCCCACATACAGTACTGGCTGCTTATGCAACAGGTGCTTTTCTTGTAACAGGTATTAGTGCTTATAAAATATTGAAGAAACAAGAGGTTTCTTTCTTTAAGAAGTCTTTTCAGATTGCAGCTATCGTAGGGATTATTTCTTCTATTGGTGTAGCTGTTGCTGGTCACGCCCAAGCGCAATATTTGGTTGAAACTCAACCAATGAAAATGGCAGCTTCCGAAGGACTGTGGGGTAAGAGTGGTGACCCGGCACCTTGGACCGTATGGGCAAACATTGATCCAGAGAATCAAATCAGTACTGGAGAATTTCAAATTCCTTATATGCTGAGTTTCCTTTCATACAGTAAATTTTCCGGTGAAGTTAAAGGTATGCTTGAGCTGCAAGCGGAGTATGAGCAAACCTATGGCCCCGGTGACTATATTCCACCTGTACGTACGACATTCTGGAGTTTCCGGATCATGGTTCTAGCAGGAACGTTAATGATTGTATTGGGAATGTACGCTATGTACTTAATGTGGCGCAAAAAAATGGACCGTCCGAACACTTGGTTTATGCGGTTCATGTTATGGGGCTTGTTGCTTCCTCCGATTGCGAATACAGCCGGTTGGGTCATGACCGAATTCGGGCGTCAGCCATGGACGGTATTCGGACTGATGACAACGGAAGACAGTGTGTCGCCTAATATTACAAGTGGTCAAGTTCTGTTCTCCGTGATTTCTTTTACAACGATTTATTTAATTCTAGGATTAGTGTTGGTCGGATTGTTTATTAAAGTGATTAAAAAAGGTCCTTATGCGATGGATAACGATCACGGCGATTCGAATGATCCATATAACGAGGAGGGTTCCCATGATATCTCTTAATGAATTGTGGTTTGTGCTGATTGCAGTTCTGTTTATAGGGTTCTTCTTCCTGGAGGGTTTCGATTTCGGCGTAGGGATGGAAACACAAATTCTCGCTAAAAATGATACAGAGCGCCGTGTTCTGATTAACTCGATCGGACCCTTCTGGGATGGGAATGAGGTATGGCTTATCACAGCTGCGGGTGCAATGTTTGCGGCTTTCCCGGAGTGGTATGCAACGCTGTTTAGTGGATTCTATATTCCTTTTGTATTTGCCTTATTAGCTCTGATAGCGCGTGGTGTCGCTTTTGAATTCAGAGGTAAACGTGATTCATTAGCTTGGAAAAGAACTTGGGATGCCTGTATTTTTATCGGCAGCTTCCTTCCACCATTCCTCTTGGCTGTAGTGTTTGCAAGCTTTATCAAAGGGTTGCCTATTGATGGGGATATGCAAATGTATGCAGGGTTCACAGATATCGTGAATGTGTACACTGTAGTAGCAGGGCTTACTGTTGTCCTTCTGTGCCTGGTGCATGGTCTCATGTTCACAACGCTGCGTACAGTGGGTGATCTACAGGCTCGCGCTCGCAAGTTGGCTCAAAAATTGCTAATACCGCTCGCAGCTTTATTTACTGCTTTTGTGATTATGACTTATAATATGACGGATATTTTCGAGCAACGTGGAACGATTCTTATGATTATTGTAGCCCTGGGAGTCGTCGCCTTTGTATTGTCCGGTTACTTCATGACGAAGAAGAAGGACGGCTACGCTTTTGGAATGACAGGAGCGGTAATGGCGCTTTCGGTAACTTCTATCTTTGTAGGATTGTTCCCGCGTGTTATGATTAGTTCAATTGATCAAGCTTTTAATTTGACGATCACTAATGCGGCTTCGGGCCATTACTCTTTGAAGGTAATGACGATTGTGGCACTGACCATCCTTCCGTTCGTATTGGGATATCAAATTTGGAGTTACTTTGTCTTTCATAAACGGGTTCACGAGAAGGAGCATCTTGAATACTAATGGATAAAAACTTGCTTGGGTATAAAGGAGTTAAGCCAGTCTTTCTGATTGTAGGCTTCCTTACCCTGGTGCAAAGCTTGTCCATACTTCTGCTGGCTAAATCGCTGGCAGAAGTCATCTCTGCGCTATTTGCGGGAGAACCTCTGAAGGAACAATGGGGCACTGCGCTATTGTTCCTTCTTGCATTTCTTGTGCGCCATGCTTGTGCTATGCTGATGAGCCGTGTCTCTTACCGCTTCGCGGAAGCAACGGGCAGCACTATGCGGAGGGAAATGATGGACAAGCTCTTCCAGCTTGGCCCTAGAATGGTGGGCGGGCGTGGAACCGGGGATCTTGTTACACTAGTGCTGGAAGGCGTAACTAAATTCCGCACGTATCTGGAAGCAATCATTCCTAGAATGGTAGGGATGTCTGTTACACCGGTCTTGGTGCTTATTTACGTCTTTACGATGGACACTACGAGCGGGATTATTCTTACGGTAACTATGCCGATTATTATTGTTTTTATGATTTTGATTGGGATGACAGCCCGTAAGCAAATGGATCGGCAATTGAAATCATATCGCACATTATCTAATCATTTCGTAGACTCACTACGTGGACTAGAAACATTAAAATTTCTAGGGCGCAGTCGTAGTCATAGCGACAGCATTGCTACGGTCAGCGATCGTTATCGCTCGGCGACCATGCGTACGCTGCGAGTGGCCTTTTTGTCATCGTTCGCCCTGGATTTCTTCACTATGCTGTCTGTAGCATCTGTAGCGGTAAGCCTCGGTTTACGGCTTGTAAATGAACAGATGACATTGGTTACGGGCTTAACGATTCTAATCTTGGCTCCGGAATATTTCCTGCCTGTCAGATTGGTGGGTTCAGATTTCCATGCTACTTTGGATGGGAAAGAAGCCGCTGAAGCAATGAAGAGCATTATAGATCAAGATGAGGTGAAGGCTGAAGTAATCGGCCCTAACGGTAATCTATCTGTCGGTTCTGCAGCAAAAACATCGGAACAAATATTCACTTGGCATGAGAATAGCGTGCTCACATTAAATGACGTTAGCGTGAAGTATGAGGAAGCAGGGCTTTCTTCGCTGGAAGCGCTGAACCTGCAATTTAAAGGAGCTAGTAAAATTGGGATTATCGGAGAGAGCGGGGCCGGTAAATCTACTTTAGTGGATATATTAGGGGGCTTCTTACACCCTACCTCAGGAAGTATCACGGTTAACAGTACAACGGTTAGTGCATTAACGGATGAGGCTTGGCGAAAACAGACCTCATATATCCCGCAGCGTCCGTATATTTTTAGCGGCACGTTAGCGGATAATATACGTTTTTATTACCCTGAGGCTTCTATGGAAGCTGTTTCCGCGGCAGTGAAAGCTACTGGTTTATCGGGGCTGGTGGATACTCTTCCGCATGGTTTAGATGAGATGATTGGTGGCGGCGGCCGTTCGTTCAGCGGTGGCCAGGAGCAACGGGTGGCATTAGCCCGGGCACTGCTTAGCAGCCGTCCAATTATGCTTCTAGATGAGCCAACGGCGCATCTGGATATTGAAACGGAATATGAGCTGAAGGAGACGATGGTGCCTCTTTTTGAAGGAAAGCTGGTCTTTCTGGCTACCCATCGCCTACACTGGATGCTAGATATGGACATTATTGTAGTAATGAAGCAAGGCCAAGTGGCAGAAATCGGTACCCATCAGAAGTTACTTGCCCGCAAGGGTGCGTATTATGAGTTGATTGGGTCGCAATTGGAGGGAATCCATTGAAACGTGAAGGATGGTTTGCTCCCTATGTATCGTCGTATTTTTGGCGTTTTGTGCTAATTATTGTGCTTGGGGCGTTGACGATTTTTACAGCCTCTTCATTGATGTATACTTCAGGATTTCTGATCTCAAAAGCGTCTACACCGGTCGAAAATATCCTGATGATCTACGTGCCGATTGTTGGTGTACGTACGTTCGGAACAAGCCGAGCAGTCATTCACTACGTGGAACGGCTGATTGGGCATGACACCATTTTACGGATTCTTTCTAAAATGCGTGTGCGCCTTTACAATATTTTGGAGCCACAGGCCTTGTTCCTGTCTTCGCGTTTCCGTACTGGGGATATTCTCGGGATGTTAGCTGATGACATCGAATATTTGCAAAATGTATATCTGAGAACTGTATTTCCAAGTGTTATTGCTTTATTGATCTACGGGGTTGCGGTGATTGCGTTGGGCACCTTTGATATCGGTTTTGCGTTATTAATGGCTTTGTATATTTTGGTGTTGGTCGTGGTATTGCCGCTTATATCTTTGTTGTTCACCCAGAAACGTCAACGTGAAGTGAAGGTAGAGCGTAATCGCCTCTATCAAAAGCTGACTGACGCCGTTCTCGGTATGGGCGATTGGGTCATTAGTGGACGGCAAAGCCAGTTCGTGGAGACCTATGAAGCAGATGAGAAAAAAGTGGCCAAAACGGATGCAGCGCTGCGCAGCTGGGCGCGTCTACGTGCGTTCATCGGGCAAGCAGTTGTTGGAGTTGGCGTGCTTTCGATGTTATATTGGGCCGCCGGGGAGTATGCGGATGGTGCTATTGCAGGTACGTTGATTGCGGCGTTTGTATTGGTTGTTTTTCCTGTGGCAGATGCTTTTTTGCCAGTATCCGAAGCTGTGGAGAAAATCCCGCAGTACCGTAACTCGCTGGAGCGGTTGTCTGGAGTGGTTGGAGAAGAGCAGAATATAGTTTCCGAACAGGCATCTGTAGTCGATGTTCTACCTCAGGCCATAAAAAGTGCTCATATCCAGCTCGAAAATGTGGGTTACCGCTATGGATCAGAGGATAACTGGTCGGTTCGTGATCTCAGCCTCGACATCCCACAAGGCAAAAAAATTGCCATCATCGGCCGTAGTGGGGCAGGGAAATCGACGTTGTTAAAGGCTATTCAAGGGGTTATCCAACCTTCTGCAGGTTCGGCTATGATTAATGGAATCGCGGCGGCTGCCTATGGCGATAATATTCCTTCTATTATTGCGGTGCTAAATCAAAGCCCACACTTATTTGATACTACGGTAGCGAACAATATTCGCATGGGTGATCCGAAGGCTTCCGAACAAGCGATTAAAGAAGCTGGCGCATTAGCCAAAATGGATACGCTGATCTCCTCGTTACCAGAGGGATACAATACCTTTGTCCGTGAAGCGGGGCAACGTTTCTCCGGTGGAGAGCGTCAGCGGATAGCGTTAGCTCGTATTTTGCTGCAAAATACACCTGTCGTCATTCTTGACGAACCGACCGTAGGGCTGGACCCAAGGACGGAACGTGATCTTTTGCAGACGATGTTTGAAGCTATGGACGGTAAATCTCTGATCTGGGTAACGCATCATTTGGTTGGTGCGGAGCAGATGGATGAAGTGATTTTTATGGAAAATGGCTCGGTAGAAATGCGTGGAACCCATGCGGAGCTGATGGAAAAAGAACCACGTTACCGCAGATTGTATGAGCTGGATCGTCCAGTGGAGTTTCTAGGGTAAGATGGAGAGTTGGTAGATAACATTTATAGAAATTAGAGAGATATTAGTGAAGAGATTCCTTTTGCCCGTTTGGGGTGAGAGGAATCTTTTTTTTCGGTAGGGCAAGAATATAGACAATGGATGAACAGATTGCTGGAATGGATAGATAGGAGTTCCATTTTCGTGGGAAGTATGGTAGAACAATAGAAGGAGTATAGGCCGCAGCGGCACAGAAAGGGATGCTTGGTTGAATGTATGTAGTATGTAAAGAACATGTAGAGTTAGCCATCGACAAATTTGTGGACGAGTATGAGGATGCACCTGATATTGTGGACTTGAAGGAGACCGAGTTCTCGGACTGGGACCCGCCGGCCAAATGTGCGGAATGTGAGAAGAATGCGGAATATTTAGTGGTCTAAAGGACTGTTAAAATTTATTAAAAACACCTTGCAGTCCCGGAAATGGGCCGCAGGGTGTTTTTTTGCATGAAATAATATATGTGTTAGCCGATTAGGTCTTATGCATCTGCTGCATCTACTATGTCGGTCAGCGAGCTACTTCGGTTGCCTCGGCGGTAGAGAATAGCTGAGATGATGGCGATCAATGCTGCAATAGAGAGTCCCCAGTAGATATTGGAGTAGGCTGCAGAAAGCGGCAGTCCGCGCTGCCATTCTAGTGCGCTTGCGGCCATAGCCACGCTGAAGGCGCCGCTGAAGAATTGCAGCAGCTGGAACAGGCCCATTCCGGAGCCAATTTGTGAAGAAGGCAGAATCCGAGAGATTTCATTGGATACACTACTGGACAGTGTCGTGAAGGCCAGACTCATAATCATATAGATGAACATGACGGCAATCCATGACCGCCCAGCAAAGAAAGCGAATAGGATGGTAGCGGTCAATACGAGCAATGGTGCAAAACGCAAAATCCCCGCATTGCCATAACGGTCAATGATTCGCCCGATGGAGCGGGAGACAAAGATGGCGAGCAGCGAACCCGGAAAGATCACAAGCCCGGCATGGCTTGCGCTGAAGCCGAAACGGTGAGTCAGAATCTGCGGCAGCAGGAATAACGTGGCAAAGCTGCATAGGTAGGAGGCAACTCCGATCAGAGCCAACACGAGATATGAGCGGTTACGGAAAAGCTCCGGCATCACGAATGGATCAGGTGTGCTGCGGATACGGCCAACAAATAAAGCAATGGCGACAATTCCGGCGATCAAGGCAATCCACAGCCCGCTGGTCAGGAACAGCAGCAGCCCGGTCGTGCCGACGCCCAAGAACAGCCCACCAAGCACATCAAAGGAGCCACGGGTGGGTACTTCTTTGGGCAGCAGGATAAGGAACAGCGGCACTAGAAGCAGAATAGCTGCCGTTACAGAGAATAGCCAAATCCAGCCAAGATATTCGACGATGGCTCCGCCCGCGACCGGCCCAAGCCCTAGACCCAGCGAGACGGCTGACATAATTGTCGCCATTGCTTTGCCGCGGCGAGCTTGCGGGATATAGCGGGTAAACAGGACAAGCGACAAGGACATTACTGCGCCCGCGCCTGAGGCCTGGAGAATGCGTACGATAAGCAGGAAGATAAAGTTGGTGCTGAAAAAGCCGGCAACAGCCGCGAGGCCCAGCGTCAACAAGCCTATAACCAACAGACGGCGAATCGGCAGAAAATCAGAAAGCCGGCTGTACGTGATTGAGGCAATCGAGAACATAATAGAATACCCGGTGACAATCCAAGAAGCGGACGCAGCCGTAATCCCGAAGGCTTCGGTCACATCAGGCAGCGCCAGATTGAACATAGCCGTATTCATGATGACGAGAACCACAGCGACACTGAACAGCAGGGTCAGCAGGCCTTCTCGTGGAAGAGGCGCTTCCGGAACGGAGGCTTCATGATCCGCATTCGCGGAGAGGTTATTTACAGAAGTCATGTGCGAAGCACTCCTTTTATTATTGTTTAATAGTTCGATTACTTACGAACAATTGAAATATAGCATGCGTTGATATAAAATGCAATTAGGAACACCAATATTTTTTTCGCATTCATCGTACGACAAAAGGGGATAATCATCCGTGAAAATACTATTTCATCCGGACCGCAAGGACATTCAGCTTGCCTCCGTATTGTATGCACTCAGCGATCCGATTCGCTTACATATCGTATCGGATATTCACTTAAATGGAGAACAGGCTTGCAACGGCTTCAACGTCCCGATCGCAAAATCCACTATGTCTCACCATGCCCGTACTTTGCGCGAGTCAGGAGTTGTTTTTACACGAGTTCAAGGAACACAGCGCATGTTGTCCCTGCGGACTAAGGATCTTAATGCACGTTTCCCAGGCTTGCTGGACTCTATATTGAGCGCTTATGAAGCTGGGGGGAAACCGGATTTTGTGATGGAGGAGCAGGAAGAAAGTAAGTAGGGATGGATTGAACCTGCTGAGGACGAGGAATACATGAAATTCTAGATTCAGGCAATCTAGGAATACGTGGGATCAGGAGATCCATAGATTGCATGAAAAATAGGACATTTAGGGACTGCGCAAGAGTAGGCCGTTTTAATTGTCGTTTCTTTTCCACCAAATATGTGATAGAACAGAAGGTACTTACTAAAACTACAAGGGACGCCCAGTGCGCGTCCTTTTGCTATTTCTATAGAGGATTATGACAGGAGGCACTTATGCTTATTCAAATTATTGGCGTAGGAAAATTGAAGGAAAAGTACTTGATCGATGGCATCGCGGAGTATGCAAAACGGCTGACACCATACCTGAAGTTTCAGGTCATTGAGGTGGCAGATGAAAAAGCACCCGATTCTCTAAGCGAAGCAGAGGTCGTGCAGGTAAAGGGACGCGAGGGCGAACGCATCCTCGCGCAGATTAAGAGCGAGGCGCATGTCATTGCGCTCGCGATCGACGGCAAGCTGTGGAGCTCGGAAGAGCTTGCCGCAGAAATTGACCGGCTCGGCACCTACGGGACGAGCCATGTCGTGTTCGTCATCGGAGGGAGCCACGGGCTCTCCGACGAGGTCATGCGCCGCGCGCAGCAGCGCATGAGCTTCGGGCGCATGACGCTGCCTCATCAGCTCATGCGCCTGGTGCTGGTGGAGCAGGTGTATCGCGCGGTGAAGATCAATCGCGGTGAACCGTATCACAAATAGTGGTAAAGCGGAGAACAGAACTCAATATTAGTTTAAATGACTTGAACTGCACAGCATAACGGTTAAAGCCAATACAATTGAAATAACAAAAATGTAAAAAGAGCCTCCACTTCGATTTTAGTGGAGGCTCTTTTAAGGCTGCTAATCAATGCGCCAGATGCTCGCTCATACTTATGTAAAATAAAATGTTAGCTACTTGGCAATGATAGGCACCCATAATTCCTGCTCAATTTTGGCTCCAGGAGCCAAATAATTCTCTATACATGAGGAGTGAAGAGTTTATGGTTACCTCAGCTGAGAGCGATATTCAGGAGATTCGCGTGGCGAAAAATGTACTTAAAGAATTATTATGAGATACGTCCCTCAGAGCAAATGAGGTCATTTAAAACAAGCGTACAAGCCATTGGCTTGTGCGTTTTGCTGCAGCTTAAGTATAGTTCTTATTTTATGATTAATGGAAATAGTCTGAAGTTTGAGGCGTAACAAAAAATATCTTTAATAAAGAATTTCGCTTTAACTAGCGTACAATTTATGGGTCATAGGAGGAAGAAATGACTGAATTACTAGCTCCAGCAGGAAATATGGAAGCTTTAAAAGCTGCAATTTCTAATGGTTGTGATGCAATATACTTAGGAATGCAAAAATTTGGTGCACGTGCATACTCATCTAATTTTGATTTAGAAACGTTAAAAGAGGCTGTTACGTATGCGCACCTGAGGAACGTTAAAATCTATGTTGCAATGAATACCATCGTTTTTGAAAACGAAGTTGAAGAGATGAAAGAGCAGATACACGAATTAAATAAAATCGGTGTTGATGGCATTATCGTCCAGGACCTGATTGCTTTTGATTATATCGTTAAAAACTTTGTTGATATGGAAGCACATTGTTCAACTCAAATGGGAATAGACGATCTAGATGGAACTTTATTATTTAAAGAACTTGGTGCTAAAAGAGTTGTTCTGTCCCGTGAGGTCAAGATTGAAAAAGTAAAAGAGATCAAAAGAATAGCTGAAATCCCTTTAGAAATTTTCGTTCACGGTGCTTTATGTGTATCTTATTCGGGAAATTGTCTAATGTCAGGATTGCTCGGCAATCGATGCGCAAATCGCGGAAGATGTGTGGGTTCATGCCGTAAGGAGTATGAACTAATCGATAAGACAACAGATACATCTTTAGGGAAAAGCTATATTCTATCTACTAAGGACTTAAACACCATCGATTATATCCATGATTTAAAAGAAATCGATTCTTTAAAAATAGAAGGCCGAATGAAGGCGCCTACGTATGTTGCTAATGTTGTATCCAAATACCGCAAGGCCTTAGATCATAAAATAACCGAAGAAGACAAAGAAAATCTGAAAAAAACATTCAATAGAACATTTACTAAAGGGTATTTGTTTCACGAAGACAGGAGAAATATTACAAACATCTTAAAACCTAATAACTTTGGTTATGAAATTGGAACAATCAGCGGGATTGTTAAAGACATGTATGAAATAACACTTACACGTCCTTTAAATCAGAACGATACCATTCGAATCAGTCACAACAATGAAGATGTTAATTTAACGGTTGCCAAACTGTACGATAAAGATGGCGAATTAATCAACAAAGCAGAGGACGTCTGCTATATCAAAATCAAAGAAAAGATGTCTAAGGGAGATTTAGTATATAAAACGAAGGATTATTTCTATAACAAAGAATTAGAAGCATCACTGGAAAAAGAATTTAAGCGGTTTGACCTCGATATTAGAGTATATGCATGTCCAGATTCAAAGCTTTTCATAGATGCGGAAGGCTTAGGCTTTAATTATTCCTATGAAAGCGAGGAAATACTGGGCGAAGCCATTAATAATCCAACAACAAAAGACCAGGTAATCAAGCAATTCTCAAGATTAAATGATACGATATTCGAACTTAATCATGTCGAGTATGAGGAATGCAATGCATTTATTCCAGCTAAACTGTTAAATGCAGCAAGAAGAGATATTGTACTGGGCTTGTATGACTTAAAGCTTAACAGCCAGCAGAAAAGAACCAAGGCTTTGGAAGCAAAAGAAAAAATAAGCTTTGCCCCTGGAAAACCATATCTTACGGCCTCTGTAACGACTAAGGAACAGTACGATGCTTGCGTGAGCTGTGGAATTAAGGAAATCTATTACGAAAATGTGGTTAGAAGAAATCAGAATGATTATAAGGAACAAGAAGGACAGCTACTAATTGGAGGATATGGGGGGATTAATCACTATAGAGAAACAAACCCGTTTGTTACGGACTATTCTCTAAATGTTATTAATGCCACTAGTTGCTATGAATTATATAAATTAGGTGCAAAGCGAGTCACTTTATCTTATGAATTGAATAAGGGCCAAATTGAAGATTTAATGAATGCCTATGTTAAAGAAAATGACGGCTATCCTGCACTGGAAATGATTGTATATGGCAGGGCTCCTTTGATGTTTACGAAATATTGTCCGATGAAAAAAATGAATCAATGCAGAATTTGCAAAACGAAGAGCTATGAGTTAAAAGATGAGCACGGAACGTTCCCTATCCTTTCCCATGATGATTGTACAACGACTCTCCTTAATGGGAAGACGCTTAATCTTTTAGATGAGCTACAAGATATCCAAGGAATCGAGGCGCTCCGATTAAACTTCACAGTTGAATCTAAAGAGCAGGTCGTGAACGTCATTCATATGGCCTCAGGCAAATTAAATGGCTCAATGAATCATGCTGTCTTTAATCAGGAAACAGACACAAGAGGGCATTATAATAAAGAGATTGTGTAGTCGTTGAATTCATTAAATGTTCTAAAATCAATCATAAGGATGAACTTCAGATGAAAATATTATTTTAGTTGAAGATGATAAGACGATCGCGTCGGGACTGGAATATTCGCTGCAGCAAGAGGTTTATTGGACTGTTCTCTGCCATAATGCCGCTTCAGCCCGAAAGGTGCTCGCCGAAGACATCGATCAGTTCACTATTACGAGCTAGAGAAGCTGTCCATCTATTTACGGGAGATTAGCAGCGGCCAGGCCTCCCTTGACCCTCGCGATAATCAAGAAGGTGAGCTTAGCATCTTAAAGAATGATATTTACAAGGTGACACGCATGCTCTCCGAGCATCGTTCTCTATTGCAGCAGGATAAGCTTCAACTGACCGATGCCATCTCCGATATTTCACATCAACTCAAAACACCGATCACCTCTATGACAGTCATGGCAGATCTGTTAAGCGCCCCTGATCTGCCTCCACTCAAAAGAACGGAGTTCACCCATCATATTCGCATTCAACTTGAACGGATCGATTGGCTTGTTTCATCTTTATTAAAGCTAGCGAAAATGGATGCGGGAACTATCCCGTTCAAAAAAGATCGAATACACATGAAAACCCTAATCCAAAATGCACTGGAGCCGGTTATGATTCCGATGGATATTAAGGGACAGACCGTTTCCATCACAGGGGATGACAACGTCTCTTTTGACGGCGATTTCCATTGGACTGCTGAAGCGGTTATCAATATTTTGAAGAATGGAGTGGAGCATACACCTGAGGGCGGTGCGATTACCATCACATTTTCCGACAACGTGCTATTTACGGAAATCGTTATTGCTGACAACGGAGAGGGCATTCCGAAAGAGGATTTGCCTTATATATTCAAACGTTTTTATAAAGGAAAGATGCTAATGAAGGAAGCATCGGTATAGGGCTTGCGATGGCTCACAGCATCATTGCAAGCCAGAACGGCGTGATTGATGTAACGAGCGACAGCGGGACTGGTACAGAGTTTCGGATCAAATTTTATAAGCATGTGATTTAACAGCACTCCATAAGTGACTAAACTGTCACCTCCAATGTCACTGTAAAGTCATTTTGGACAGATAAAATGATATTCATCAGATGAACGATGGAGGTACAACCATGCAAATGAAGCAGCAGCGCAAGATTACTTTTTTTATCACCATAGGCTACACCCTGATTATTCTTTATTTTATGTTTTTTGCTTTCGGCAGAGCGGATAAGGTAGATCTAACCAGTCAGTACACCTTTATTTTTTTGCCGGACGATTTTTTTAGGGTGCCGGGTCTTTCCGATCTTCTACATCCGACACTGATGGACTTGGTGGGTATTGGAAACATTGCAGCCTTCATACCTTTTGGCATACTGTTTCCGTTGTTATACCGCACCAGCTTTGTTCGCTTCATGACAGGGTTTATCCTGTCCATTCTTGTGGTGGAGACCATCCAGGCACTAACATTCCTCGGCAGCTTTGACACGAACGACGTCATAAAGAACTCATTGGGCGCTGCTATTGGATTCGGGGCGTACAAGATTGGCTTCCGTACAAAAAACTACTGGAGAAATATCACTGCTACGGGAATTGCCAGTGCTGTCTTAATGCTCGGCGTGTGGGGGGTCTTAGGAGTAGTTGATCAAGTGTTCACCAAAGAGTTGGCCCCTTTTGTAGCGATAAACGAATGGGAAGATAGTACCGGAAATCGATTAACGGGAACCAAACAGGACAGTCTTAAGATTGGCGGTCAAGACGTGACACCCCAATATAATGTGTATGGCATCGAAGGTAAAAAGAAGGAAACATATACGTATTCGCTAGGCAATAAGGGAGATCTGTATCTTAGCTTGAATTATGGAATTCCTGATCATAAGGATTTTCAGGGCAGCATTAAGGTTACCGTTGACGGGCATGAGCTCCTGTCTGTATCTGCAGAAGATCAGCTCCATGAGCCGGATATGAGGATCCTTTATCTCACCGGGGCTAATGAGCTTAAGATAACCATTGAGGGGAATGAAACCCTTTGGGATGTTGGATATAGAGAGATGGTATATACCTGGAATTGAGCATCTAGGGAAGGAGGGATGACAATGGAGATTTTAACAATTGAAAATTTGTCCGAAATATACGGCACAGGCGAATCGGCGGTGAAGGCGCTTGATGATGTTTCCTTTTCGGTCCAAAAAGGTGAATTCGTCGCAATTATCGGACCTTCCGGATCGGGGAAATCGACACTCCTTCATATGCTGGGCGGTGTGGATCGACCGACTGGCGGGAAAGTGTATGTTCAGGATACGGATATGTATACCTTGGACGAAACGCAGCTGGCCATCTTCAGACGCAGGCAAATCGGGCTGATCTACCAGTTTTTCAATCTGATTCCCGTCCTGACGGTGGAAGAGAATATTACGCTGCCGCTCTTGCTGGATCAACAAAAGGTAGATCAAAAGCAATTGGCTGATCTTGTGAATACGTTGAATTTGCAGCATCGATTAAACCATCTGCCGAATCAGCTATCCGGTGGACAGCAGCAGCGTGTCTCGATTGGCAGGGCGATCATCGGCAATCCTGCGATCATGCTGGCCGACGAACCCACCGGGAATCTGGACAGCAGGAATAGCATTGAGATCGTCGTTTTATTGAAAATGCTGAATAAGACCTATCATCAGACACTGATCGTAATCACGCATGACGAACGGATCGCCCTGCAAGCCGACAGAATCATTTCGCTTGAAGATGGGAGGATTGCCAAAAACGAGGTGATAAGGCGATGAATATTGTCAATACATTAACCATCCGGCATCTGAAGCAGAACAAGAGACGAACACTTGTGACTATTTTTGGCGTAATTATTTCGGTATCCATGATGACCGCTGTCATTACGCTTATTTTTTCCTTTGCGGATTTAATGATCAGACAAACTATCACAGATACAGGGGAGTGGCATATTCAGTATCAAGATATAACCAAGAAACAGCTTGCGGCGATACAGGGCGATGATGCAACCAAAACGGTTGCAATCACAAGAGACCTTGGGTATGCCCCATTAGAAGGGGGACAAAATTCCAATAAGCCGTACTTGTTCATTAAGGAATATGATGTGCAAGGGTTCACACAATTTCAGATTGAAATAAGCAAGGGACGCCTTCCGCACACGGACAAGGAGGTTGTGATCTCCGAGTCTGTTGCAACAAATGGCAAAGTGAAGTACGAAATCGGCGACCGTCTAACGCTTCGCGTCGGCGACCGATTCGAACAAGGGGGCGATCATCCCCTGGATCAGACGGAACCGCTGCGCAGGAAAGACGGCACATTAACCGAAACATTACAGCATAGCATAATTAGGGATTATACGGTGGTAGGCTTCATTAAACATCCGGTGTCGGAAACGGCTTGGGCCCCGGCTTATACGATCATTAGCTATGTCGATGATCATATCATCGGGGGGGACGATCGGGTCGATGCGTCGGTGGTCTTGCAGCGGGTCAATCCGTTCTTGTTCGCACATGCGGAGAAGCTGGCTGAGAAAAACCAAATTGACACTGTCCAATATAATGACGATTTGCTTCGTTATTATGGCTTGTCCAGCAGCGGGGCCTCATCCAGCATGATGTTCTCATTATCGGCAATCATTATAGGGATTATTATAATTGGCTCGGTTGGACTCATCTATAACGCTTTTGCGATATCCGTCTCGGAACGTTCCCACCATTTAGGGATGCTCGCGAGCGTGGGGGCGACGAAAAGGCAGAAGCGAAATTCCGTATTTTTTGAAGGTATCGTCATTGGTTTGATCAGCATTCCCATTGGCATCTTATGCGGTCTTGCCGGAATCGGAATCGCCTTTTCGTTCATGAACACAATGATTGAAGGGGCATTATGGACTAGTGAAAAGCTGAGGCTTATCGTCACGCCGTTATTGCTCTTGATTACTTGTCTTGTTTCGATGCTGACGATTTTCGTTTCGGCGTATCTCCCGGCGGTTAAAGCATCCAGGGTATCTCCCGTGGACGCGATTCGCCAAACCACTGACGTAAAGCTTACGGCCAAAGCAGTGAAGACGTCGAAGATCATTCGTAAGCTCTTCGGAATCGAAGCAGAAATCGGGCTGAAAAACTTAAAAAGGAACAAACGAAGACATCATGTTATTCTTTTTTCGCTTGTCATCAGCATCGTTTTGTTTTTGACGATATCGTTTTTCACGACTGGCCTGACACAATCTCTGGCATTGTCGCTGGAAGGCATCAATTACGATATTGAAGTGTCGTCCAGTAATGGCGAAAGACTAGATGACCGGTTGATGCAATCGCTTGTATCTCTTGTTGGCGTCACGGAATACAACGTGAGTCATGAGTTAGTCGGGAACGCTTGGGTCGATGCAGCAAGCATCGCCGACGAGTTGCAAGAGAAGGTTAAGCAGGATAAGACTATGCTGCAAGACGGGAAATACCCTTACGAAATTAAGCTATATGCAATGAATGATTCGAGCCTGCAAGCCTATGCCAGAGCGGTTGGCGCAGATTACGAACAGCTTACGGATCTGGATCATCCCGCCGCAATCGTGATGGATACGATTCATTACAAAGATATAGATACGGGGAAATATATTCAGACGAAGTCCATATATGCGAATATCGGACAACATATCGAGCTAACGAGTTTTATTAAAGCGAGCGGGGAAGAAACGAAGGCAAATAAAGTGATATTTGCCGCATTAACGGATAAGGCACCGATGGGGATGAGCCCGGTAGGCGTAGGCGGGTTAAATATGATCGTGTCGGAACGCGTCATGAATCGGCTGGCAGACGGCGAGGAGCTGGCTAACGCTTCGATGTACCTCCATTTGAAAAGCACGGAACCGGTGAAAACGCAGCAGGAAATTGAAGCGATGAATGAGACCAATCTGAATGTCTACAATGTATATCAATTCAGAATAAGAGAAGAACAACAGATTCTGCTGATGAAGGTCTTTTCTTACGGTTTTATCGTATTAATCTCTGCGATTTCTGTTGCGAACATCTTTAATACGATCTCAACAGGGCTGGCTCTTCGCAAACGGGAATTCGCGATGCTGAAATCCGTAGGCGCGACGCCAAAGGGGTTTGCAAAAATGCTGAACTATGAGAGTGTTTTTTATGGGGTCAAGTCGCTCTTGTATGGGCTTCCTGTCAGTTTCGCCGTGATGGTTCTGATCTATAAAGCATTTGCGAACAAATTCAGCTATGGGTTCACCCTGCCCTGGATGAGCATTCTGTCTGTCATAGTGTGTGTATTTGTCATTGTCAGCTCTGCGGTTGTTTATTCCGGAGCTAAAGTAAAAAAGGAGAATATTATTGATGCATTAAAGCAAGAGAATATATGATTCACTTACTTCACCCAGAGGAGGAGACGTTACCCGACGTCACACACAATCATGCGAGTTGACCGATTGCTCTCCATGCTGCTGATCATCTCCGGTAAAGGTACGGTAACGGGCAAGGAGCTTGCCGAGCATTTCGAGGTATCCTTGCGGACGATCTACCGGGATATCGAAAAATTAGGAGAAGCCGGCATACCGGTTGCCTCGTCCAGCGGCAAGGGCGGAGGATACTATATTATGGACAGCTATAATATAAGCGGCCTCTTTTTAAACCGGGATGAAGCTCATACGTTTGTAGCTGTAATGAAGAATTTACAGGGCTTGTTTGGCAGGAACGAAGCTTTTAATGACATTATGCTAAAGGTTGAGCATACCTATAAGCGGGAGCCCGAGAAGCACAAACTGACTCTGGATATGTCCCATTTCAGCATGGAGCAGGAAATTAAAGAATACATTGGGATCATAAGCAAGGCCATCACGGATAACAGGCTGCTGGTGTTCGACTATATCAACAGGGATATGGAATACCTGGAGCGAACGGTAGAGCCAAGCTGGATTGACTTTCGCCATGGAGATTGGTATGTGATAGGCTTTTGCCGGGTCAGAGGGGACTACCGCAGATTCAAGCTCGTGCGGATCAAGCAACTGAAGCAGGGACCGCCTTTTGTAAAAAGAGAGCTGCCCGATGACCGAATCGCCGAGGTCATTGAGCACAGCTATTCGCAGCGGGACATACAGGTTGTGCTCAGATTCACTTCACGAATTGGTGCGCAGCTTCCCGAGTATTTTCAGAAAGAGAAGATTAGCCGGGGTGAAGATGGTTTCTATCTCGTTTCGGATACATTTCCTTATGAGGAGGGCCTGCTGAAATTCATTCTAAGCTTCGGCAAGGAGTGCGAGCTGCTGGAGCCTCGTGAATTACGGGCGGAGCTGCAGCAATATATGCAAAATATGCTTCTATCCTACAATGACTGACGCCCTGGTGTCAGTCATTGTGTTCTATAGTAGGGATATCGGCGGGAGAAATCCATAACGCCCGCTATAACTAGGCTAGGAGTGAACCGACTAAATGAAAGCCAGTATTTTGGACGATGATTTCAATGAATGGGGTACGGAGGACACACGAACAGAACTGATACGGAAGCTGCAAAGATTGGAGGAGGAACGCTATATCCTGCGTGAGGGAGAAAGGTTACAAGACTTTACCAATCTGATGCTGCGGCATATTGGCGATCCGGAATCGGAGCTCCGTGAGCAGATCTATTCCACTTTTCACATATGGCTGAAGCGCGATAATAAGTTCTCATGTGCGGAAATGCAGCATCTTTTGGCTGTCCTGATGGATGACCGGCATCTGTTCTATCAGATTGGAAGCGAAGATGACCATAGCGTACTCACCAGGGCGTTTGCGGTTCTGCCTATCGTTCTTATTGTACAGCGGCACAGGAATAATTCATTCTTGACTCCGGATGAGTTCCAGCATCTAAAGCATTCGCTGCTTCGCTACTACCAGGAGGAGAAGGACCTGCGCGGTTATCTGGCAGTTGAAGGCTGGGCGCATGCCGCGGCTCACGGGGCAGATGCCCTCGACGAGCTGATCCGCTGTCCGGAAAGCGATAATGCAGTGCAGCGCGAGGTGCTGGGGGCGATTAAGGGGATGCTGCATAACGGTGTCCGGATATTTGACGAGGAGGAAGACGAGCGCATGGCCAGCATTGTGGATACGATGATTAGCGAAGCACTGCTTCCGCAGCAGGAGATTGCCGACTGGATTCATAGCTTGTCGCTGTGTACGGAATGGCCGGATACGCGCGCGCCGAGAATTGCCAGAGTAAACGGGAAAAATTTTGTGCGCAGCCTATTTTTTAGAACGAGGGCCCACAATGACGGGAATAATCTTATTCTTAACGGCGCCATGCTGACGGCTGAAGCTAAATTGAACCACTTTAAAGAGGCTAATTAATACATATGGAGGTAATTAAGTTTGAGTACTCACTACTATTTCAGTTGGTTTAATCATTTTTTTCCAGAGAAGCTGGTCCATTGTTTGCATGAGGATATACAAGACAGACAATCGCTTGTTATGATTAGCGCTGACCCGTCTGGTTACACAGAAGAGCCAATTAACTTTGATGATATCTCTGAATGGACATGGCTGAATCAGGCTAACATTATTTTTGATGAATATCATTTCATTGATTACCGCATGCAGAAGGAGGATGCCCAGAGGTTCATTCAGAACGCTTCTGTCATTTTTTTATGCGGCGGGTATCCTGTTTTGCAGAAGGATTTTTTGGCGGATTATGAATTATCGGATGTTATTAAAAATAGCGATGCCGTTATACTGGGTGCCAGCGCCGGTGCGCTAAACATGTCTGCTCAATGGTTAAGCTTGAATGACACTGGTCATGATGTTGAAACAAGTACGATTTATGAGGGGATTGGCTTTGATCATTTTGCCTATGAATCCCATTCTAAGCGTGGCTACACCACGTTTGTTCAAGGCTATCTGTTCCCCTTGTCTGAAGAGATCGATGTTTATGCGGCAGAACAGGAGAGCGCTATACGTGTAAAGGACGGCAAAATCGAAACAATGGGTCCTTTATATTTAATTTCCCGCTCAAAGATTCAAAAATTGGTTGAGACGCTCTAACTAGGGAGAGGGGCTACCAAAATGAAACGCTCAAATAATAATTAGTCACCTCTCAATATGGACCTGTATCCAGAGTATTCCGGTAAGCGGCGAAGAGATAAACTCTCTTCCGCCGCTATTTTTTTTAGATGAACATCATTTTCGCTCTATTTCTATTTCCCATTATTTAAGCTAAAGTTAAAGTTTTCTTTAAGTTTCAGATGAGGGTTAAGTTGCTATGCTAACATAAATGAAGATAACAATTGGATGCACAAGAGGCTGGACACTATAATAGGGTGTCAGTCGTTTTTTTTCATGTAATTCATTTATTATAGAAATGTGTATAAAATGAAATTTATCTACATTGATCCATTTACACAAGAAGAAAAGCTAATCAATGAGGAAACCTATCATTTCGGCGTACAATTCACGATTCCAAGTAAATCTGTCTGGGGATTAGGAGTGACTGGAATTGGATGGAAGGCGTTAGACGGGGCACCGGAAATTGATGAGTATGCTATGAACTTAGTACCGGCACAAAATGTGACTTATGAGCTTATCTTGCCTGACGAAGGAAGCGGAGAAGGCGGAGAGGGTGAAAATCCGGGATTTCCAGGTTTTCCGGGATTTCCGGGAAGTCAATTCCCAGGCCTTACGGGTTTTATAAAGTTCTAATGTAGTTGTTATCATTTAGTTGGTTCTTATGAAAAGGTTCATCGCGGCGGACTGCTGCGATGAACCTTTTTTGCTGACTGTTCTATCACATAGATCACTTAATTTGCCGTCTTATTGATAAAATCAATCTCATTTCTGATCCCTTTATGGGCGTCATTCCACAGGCCCTTTGTCAGGCGAATGCGCAGCAGACATGTGTTAGGGTCTTCGTCGTTATTGGCTTCGTTATACCAATCGGCGAATATAGTGCGCAACTTAGTCATCATCTCGGCGTTATTCTCGTCACATACCCAGCCCAGGTTCTCACCGATACCATCGGCCGTAAAGTTTTCGACGATGATACAAACGGCGACTTCGGGGTTCTGGGCGATCTGCCGCATTTTGCCTGAGGTCGCATAAGTGACGGTGTAGAACGCGCCGTCCTCATAATAGGCGTCCACTATGCGGGCGGCGGGACGGCTTATACCATTGGCCCCGGGTTCCAGCGCGATGGTAGACAGAGTAATCAGGCCGTCCTTGTTACCCACTTGTTCTTCCAGCAGCTTCATGGCTTCGTCGTACTTGCTCATTATACTACCTCCTAAAATGTCATAAGGTATACATTGTTAAGCTTATCATTGTAAAATATTGGTGCATGTGAAGAATAATACGATAAAAGATTAAATCGCCATCAATCCAAGCTTATACTCGATGGTCTTTTTTTTATGCCATTTAATCTCCAGTCTACAAATATATCTATTTTTTTTATGTAATAGACATTGTCAATTACCCTGGTCCTATTGTAGAATCAAGAAGTTGTCGAATAATGGTGTAAAATGCCATCCTTGGAACTCACTAGGACGACAGACTCATTGATATTTTTAGAGTAAGAAGGGGGAAGAAACAATGTTATTCCAAGCAGCACGCCGTAAACTCAGTCTGATGATTGTGTTTGCCCTATTAGTAAGCACTCTTACGCCACATATGGTGTTTGGTGAGGCCGCACAGTTCAAAGACATCACAGGCTCTTATGCGCAAAAGGAGATTCATTCATTAACTGAAGCAGGAATAATCTCAGGGTATGAAGATAACTCTTTTAAACCGAAAAAGGCTATGTCACGTGCCGAACTGGCGAAAATCATAGTCCTGTCGTTGGGTCTAGAAGCAAATGCTGATCAAGCCGCACCGTTTAAAGACGTTGCCGCGAACAGTTGGTATCGCGGTTATGTAGGTGCATTGGTAAAGGCAGGCATTACGGAGGGGACATCGGCGACCACCTTCAGTCCTAATGCAAATGTCACCCGTGAAGAGCTGGTCGTATTTTTCATCCGAGCTTTCGAATTGGATGAAACAGCGAAGAAGCTTCCGGTTGATAGCAAGCTGTCAGATATCTCAGAGGTGTCCGAATGGGCAAAAGCGCAAGTATCCCTTGCCTTTAAAAATGGTTTCATCAACGGGGTCCAAGGCAGTGACGGCACCCTGAAATTCAAACCCAAAGAGCATGCGGAGCGCCAAGCTCTGGCTCGTCTGGCTTATGAGTTCAAAACCAATAAGTCAGTATATGTCGAGAAATCCAAACAGCTTCTGGCTGAAGAGGTTAATAAGGGCAAGAGTCCTGAGGTAACACCGACTGCCACCCCGGCAACAACTGACCGCGGGACATCTGTGACAGCACCAGCGCCGGGAGCTTCAGGTCCGGGAACGCCAGCATCGGCAACCCCAGCACCGGCAACCCCAGCACCAGTGACACCAACACCAGTGACACCAACACCAACACCGACATCGACACCGACACCGGCAACCCCGGCACCGGCAAATGCTCTCCAGGTTGTGGTGAAGGGGGAGAGTTCAGATGCCATTTATGTGGAAGAGCCAACAGAAGTTATATTCCGCTCATCGATTAATGCGGCAGGAACGGTAATCGCTAGTGTCTATCAAGTAGATGATAGCGGCAAAGTGATTTCCCAAATCATTTCGTTGTACGATGACGGTTTGGAAGCCCATGGAGACAGTCTTGAGGCAGACGGGCTGTACAGTGGCAAAGCAGTATTGACTGAAAGTACGGAGGGTTACATAAATCTGCAGGCGTTTGTGGGAGATGTGCCAAGCAGCACAGTTTTTAAATTATCTGTAATGAAGCATCTTACGGATGAACAGCTTGCACAAACGGAAATCATTGAAAATAATACACAGAGTAAGCTTGATCAACTGGCTACTTCATATGGTAATTTGCAAAAAGCAAAGGAAGAAACTGTAGCTTGGCTCCAAACCCAAGCAGAAGTAGAGCATGCTGGAATTTCGGGTGAAGGAGGAAGCATCTGGTATTTGCTGGACAACGGGATTCTAGGGGGGATATCCGCAGCTCCTGAGAATACAAAAGGGTTAAGCAGCACCGTAGAAGAGGCTGCGTCCAGTACTGCATTGGCGGCTGAGGCGCTAACGCAAAATGTGGAACAAACTGTAGCCACCATAGGAAGCCAGCGGGTTGCTGTAATTTCTCCGTTCTCCGGCACACTTCCATCTTCGACTGTTTATGACGCTGTATATCACAGCTTTGACCAGTCGAGTTACCCTTTCCTTGTGGAAAGAGTAAAGGACACCGCAGCGGGCGTGAATTTCTTTAAAGGACTGAATCAGTATGGCGTCGTGGTCTTGGATACCCACGGAGATACTTATTATGATGAAATAGTGCTACAGAAGCTCCATAATAAATACGGCATTGATTTCAAATACGCTGGACCGCAAGTCATGTTCCTGACAGGAGAAAAGGCAACGACAGAGAGCAAAAAGACCTATGAGTTGGACTTGAAAAAGGGAAGATTGGCTATTATATCCGGTTATTATGCTATTACACCGTCTTTTATTACACGGTACAACGATATGCTTCCTGATACCATCGTATATAATGGCAGCTGCCGCAGCGCGTACAACGATTCCATGGCAGATGCCTTCATCAACAATGGTGCTGGCACTTATTATGGATATACCGATTATGTAAAGCTTGCATATGATCAAGCTATTGCTAAATCCGTATTTACCGCTTTAAACGATGAGAACATGACAACCGAAAAAGCCTTTCAAGCAGCAGTGGCTGCCCATGGAGCAAACGATGGATTGGCAGCATTCTTCATGAAAGGAAGCAGCATTGGCACTAAGACCGAAGGGGTCATCAACGGAACCTTTGAAAACGGAACTTGGACCGGCTGGAATGGAAACGGCGATGTTCGGGTGATCTCCAAGCTGGGACCGCTTAAACCGACAGAGGGGAACTACATGGCTATTATCAGCACTGGCCTTGGGTATGAAAACAATGATCAAGGAGGATATGACTACAATTCAGATAGTTATATCGAGCAAAGTTTCATTGTTCCAGCGGGTGCAACAACCCTATCGTTTGATTACAATTTCATTTCTGAGGAGCCTAAGGAATTCGTTGGAAGCAAATTCAATGACACCTTCAGAGCAACGGTAACTTCCAGTGTATACATTAATACGGCTTCCCTCATTACTTCTCACATGAATGGCGGCAATACAGTGACGTCCAGTGTCTATGGCAATGATTCTGTTATTATCGGGGCTGAATCGATTAATGAATCCACGGCCTATTGGATTGAAGAGAACAAAGTAGCGATTGATTTCTACGGCGGGGATCATACAACATACATGACGAATTGGAAGCATGTACAATTTGATGTAAGCCAATTTGCCGGCAAGGGCTCCATTGTCCTTCGGTTCCATGTTTGGGATCAAGGAGATAGTATCTACGATACGGCAGTACTAATCGATAATGTAATATTAAAGTAATCAAAAAACGGCTGGATCAGGGGAACCTGACCAGCCGTTTCTTTTGGAAATAAGAATGGACTTGCGTTCGGATATGGATTCCAAATAAAATGTGCATATTGCACATAATTTGTGTTATACTTTATTATGTGCAATATGCACATAATATGGGGTGGAAGAAGGGTGTAAATATGAAGGCAGCAATCGTAAAGGATAAGGGGACGATTCCCGTAATGGGTCATTGTGATTCCCCCGTTGGGACAGAGGGGCTAGTTATAATTAACGTTACGGCCACAGCCTTGAGTCGAGTTAGCAAGTTCCGTTCAATGGGTATGCACTACTCTTCTGAAGTTAACTTTCCAATTGTAGCCGGTATCGACGGTGTAGGAACTTTGAAAGATGGGTCTCGTGTTTACTTTGCGCTGCCTACTGCACCATATGGCAGTTTGGCTGAGCAAACAATCGTCAACGAAAAGCTGACTGTCCGTTTACCAGATGGTATTGATGATCTCACTGCTGCCGCTATCGCCAACCCTGCTATGTCGTCATGGGCTGCATTGGTATTTCGAGCTGGTTTTAAATCCGGTCAAACTGTATTGATTAATGGCGCTACTGGTGCATCCGGTAGTTTAGCAGTTCAGATTGCTAAGGGTCTGGGGGCCAAGAAGGTCATTGTAACAGGACGCAACGAATCGAAGTTGCAAGCACTTGAAGCTGATGAGGCTATTGCATTTGATATGACAGCCGACAACGGTCAAAAAATGTTTGAAAACGCCCTAATGCCAGTTATTGCTGAAGGTGTTGATGTTATATTGGATTATCTTTGGGGCGACAGCGCACTCGCTATCATGTCAGCTCTTGTTAAGGCGAAAACGGATCGTTCAACTCGTTTTGTAAGCATTGGAACTTCATCTGGCCAAGAAAGCATTCATTTACCTTCATCTCTTTTACGCTCATCAACAATCGAACTCGTAGGTAGCGGAGATAAGAGTGTTTCTAAAGCTGATATGCTATCTGCTGTTAGAGGTGTCTTTGAAATGGCTGCCGAGGGGAAGATAAAAATTACCACAAAAGAGTTCGCTCTAGAAGATATTGAAGAGGCTTGGAATGCCCCGCTAATGCCTCGTCCTGTTGTAAGGGTGAAATAAAATGGAAAACGATATTTTTAAAGCACTGATCGATTTAGTTTCCATTATCAATAGGCCAGACCGTGATAAGAAGATGATTGCTAATGCTGGCGTAAATTTGGAAGCAGCAACCTTTCGTGTCTTTGTGGGCATCGTGCATCTCCAACCGACTAGTGTTGGTGATTTGGCCGCCATGATGGGAAAAAACTATTCGAGTGTTAGCCGGCAAATTGATAAGTTAGAAAACGCGGGGTTGGTTCATACGTATCCATCAAGTGCAGATTCCCGCATTCGTGTGTCTGAATTGACGAAAAGCGGGGAGGAAATCAATGCAATGATTAGCCTCACCCGTGAACGCATTTTGCATGAAGCTTTGGATGACTGGACTCTAGAGGAAAAGAACAGCTTATTGAATAACTTAAGGCGTTTATTTGAATCGTTGCAAAGATTCGACTAGTTGCAGATTATGACTGTTCACACACAGCTCAATGTTTATTGCGATGGTGGATATTCGGGTAAAAGGAATTACGGATTCAATGGGGAACCATTCTGAAATCGGATTTACGAGGAAGCCGCAAAAATGCTAAAACGCTACTGACACAACGTTGTCAGTAGCGTTTTTGTATATTAGGGGTATAGCGAGTAGCGCAGTGTTTTGGAGATAGGGTGACCTTGCTCATAATCTTATTATAGAGGTGGAATTTATTCATGAGTAATATCAAATGGGAAGTGGATCCGGACCACAGCTCCGTCGAGTTTTCGGTGACGCATTTAATGATTAATAAAATCAAAGGAGTATTTGAGCGTTTCCAGGCTATCTTAAGTTTTGATCCCAACGAGTTAACAACTATGGGTATTCAGGCTTCCATAGACGCAAATAGTATCACAACTCGCCAAGCGCAGCGAGATGAACATTTGAGGGGCGACGACTTCCTTCATGCTGCCAAGTATCCAACCATTGCGTTTCAAAGCACCAACTGCGTCTTTGCTGGTGAGCGGCAATATGAACTTACAGGCAATCTAACTCTGCATGGAGTAACCCAATCTGTTACTTTTCATACTGTATTTGAAGGACTAAACAAGGACCCACGCGGACGGGAACGTGTAGGATTTCATTCAACAGCCAGTATTGATCGTAATGAATTTGGTTTGAAATTCAACTCGCCTCTGGAAACGGGTGGAATTATAGTCGGAAATGAAGTGAGGATCGAGCTTTGTATTGAGGCAATTAAAATACTGTGAACCGTATCACAAATTAATGTATTTTTACACCAAACGTAGTTATGACAAGGTATAAAAAAATCCCTCTCTGCGTAATAGAGAGGGACAGTAACTATTTAAGTACCAATTCATTAGAGCCTTATTAGATCATAACTGGTTGGTCTGTAAGAGCTGCGTAGGTTTAGTAAGCAGAGCAGGCCTCGCCGCTATCCAAGCCACTGAGAGTGTGGTTATAACACATAGGCCAATCCCATAAATCACCCATTTAACATCAACCAGGACAGGTAACTTGAACATAAGTTTTAGAGCTACAGTCGTTAACAACAAAGCTATCCCTGTACCAGCAGTTCCTGAGACTAAAGATAAAACAAAGTTCTCTAACAAGATTGACCGTAATGTCTTACCATTGGATACTCCCACTGCTTTGATGATTGCAATTTCTCTGCGTTTTCTTAAAAGGCTTATCACAATTTGATTCCCGATGGTAAGTATCGCTGTAATGAAGGCAAATAAAGTCACTATAGAGAAGAATACACTTATCATACGTATCATTGAATTTAAGCTTTCGGAGGCTGTACTTGATACTGAATACGCCATAGCGGATGCTGGAAGTACACCGTTTAATTCAGAGAGTAAACCCGTAGTCAGGGTCCCTCCGTCAATAGAAAACATTACCCGGTTAGGCGCCCCATATTTAGACAATATATCTTTAGTTGTTCTCATACCTACTGTTTTTACGAACCCTGATTCAAAAAAGCCAACAATTTTGAAAGGAATCTTCTTTTCTCCCATTGTAACTTCAACTGTATCGCCTGTCTTAATTCCCAACTGTTGATAATCTTCCAATAATAATGCGGTCTTGTGCGATGAATCATCTTCTATAAGGTCACGTCCACCAATAATGGAATAGGACCTTGATGCAAGTGAAGGGTCAACACCTTCAATGCTCAATTTATTGGAAGCGAAGAACTTATTCCCGTCTGACTTTTGCTGAAAAAGAGAAGTTGCTTCACTTCCGTTAATTGAACTTAAAAGACCGTTCATCTGGACACCCTCTGTCCACTTTTTAATATCGAGAGATTGAAAAGCTTCCTTGACTGCTTCAGACTCTACTAAGGAGCTTGTGATGAGTAGATTTCCTTTGGCCTCGGTCTCTAACTGTTGACTGACAGACTGAGTTAAGTTATCAGCGAAAAGTTCGCTTGATACTGCTGATGCAACACCAACACTCAAGATAAGAGCCAATAGTCCGTATCGTTTTCTTCCAGATGATAAATTATGAAAAGGGATAAACCAACGAGGAGAGATGAGTTTCCTCATGCTTCCAACCACTCTGAAAATGAAAGAGAAAGCAGAAGAACATACCTTCACAAATATACTTACCAATATAATAATCAGTAGAATCCCTAAAAAAGATAGAACGACTCTAGAACTAATGGATTCGGTTGAACCCAGAAAAAGTGTTTTTTGTAAGTAGAATGCTACAACTAGCGAAATCAGTAATAATAAGAGTCCTCTTTTCCAAAAGCGTACCCGATAAGAAGGGATCTGATGGTTTCCTTCAAGCAATAGCTGCATAGGAGAGACGATGAGCATTCCTTTTAGAGGAATCCATGTTGATATCAGTGCCATTAGCATTCCTACTGCGAAGGTAACAATTGTGACTTTCCATGAAAACTCCCAAGACAACGGTATAGCTAACATTTTGCCTACGTAAGAAGTTAACCAAGTACTCACTAGAAGACCTGTTACTATTCCAGTAATAGTTCCTATCGTCCCGATAAGAATACCTTCTGTTAAAAAGGTACCGGCAACTGAGCGAGAGCGTACACCTATTGCCTTCATAACTGCAATATCGCGCATTCTAGTGCTCATTGCCTGCTTCATTGTATTTGAAACTGTCAAAGCGCTGATTCCCAGTGCAAGCAGACTGAACAATTGTAAAAGTAAAAGAAGGGTCTTGGCTTGAGCCAAGCTTTCGTCTGTCCGCTCTTTCGTGTCCGTTAGTGTAGCACTTGGCAGATGCTTCTCAAGTTCTGCTTGCCAAGAAGTCTTTGGTGTGCCCGCTTTCCAATGGATAAGAATTTCATTTGTGCTTCCGGCTGGAGCGTTTAGCAGATTAGCTGCTTCATTCAACGGAAGATAAGCAGCTCCAAAAATATCCGCATCTCCGTAAGACTCTTGAACATTAAGTACTAATCCTTTTACCTTGTACTCATGCAGACTTCCATCAGACGCGCTCGGCAACCAAATTTTTTCTCCAACCTTTACCTGTAGGCGATCTGCTGCATTATCAGCAAGAAGGACCTCATTTGCTTGAAGTGAACGGATGCCAGGATATTGATTTTCCCCATAATAAGGGTAAGTCTTCGTATCAATTCCCTTCAAGATCACGCTTGTTGTTTTATTTTTGGATTGCACCATGCTCTGTCCGACATATGAAGATGAATGGCTGTCGATTTCTCCCATGTCTTGGAATATATCATTCACTATATTGCTCTGTAGTGGCTTAAGGTAGGACTGGACTAATACATCCCCACCTAATAGCAGTTTGGCAGAATTCTCAATAGAACGTGGCGCCAATTCAGATAATAGGAACATACTAAAGAAACTTGCACTTCCAATAATGAGAGACAATATAGTGAAAATTGTTCTTAATTTGTTACGTAATAAACTTCTCCCGGCAGAGCTCAGCCATATCATCAGATATTCACCTTCCTTTACTCAGACAAGGATCCTCAGTTTCAACCCTTCCATCTCTAATGTAAATCACTCGGTCGGATTTTGAAGCAACCTCTGGATCATGGGTAGCAATAATGAAGGTCATTCTCATTTGCTGTTTTAAGCGGAAGATAAGGTCAAGAACTTTCTGTCCGGAATCACGATCTAAATTGCCGGTTGGCTCGTCAGCAATGACTAGAGAGGGCTTATTAATCAGAGCTCTTGCAATAGCGACACGTTGCTGTTGTCCGCCGGATAGTTGATTAGGCAGGTGCTTCATCCGATCGCCCATCCCCACAAGCTTCAACATTTCTTCTGCTTTTTTACGTATTTCACTATGTCGGGTGCCTTTGATGCAGAACATGGGAAGCATTACATTTTCAAGAGCGGTCATTGTAGAGATTAGATTGAAGGATTGAAAAACAAACCCAATTTTTTGTGCGCGATAATCAGAAAGTTTTTCTTCAGATAAAGATTCGATTGACTTACCCTCAAGTGCGATTTTCCCTGTACTAGGCTTATCTAGGGATCCCATAATCCCAAGCAGGGTTGATTTTCCGCTGCCGCTGGGTCCCATAATGCTTACAATCTCACTTTTGTAAAACTTCAGATTTATTCCCTTAAGAACAGATATTATGCCGGCTTCGGATTCGTACTCTTTGTTAAGATTTTGGATGGCCAGAATCGGTTGTTCTACAATCAACTGAATTTTCCTTCTTTCTGTTAATTTTTTTAATAAGTAATATGGTGAAATGAAGAATTAATATCACAATCACTATCAAAAGGCCTTTGAAGTTTGTCCAGTTCCAAGAATGAAAGAGGGAAGTAAATGAAAAAATAAAACGTAACATATACATTAAAGCAATGCTGAAAACAATTAAGTATAAAGAGGAATACGCTAAAAACACTTTCTTGTAAGTACTGCTCATATTGATAATATTTAATCTAAATTTCTCGCGGAAAAGTCGTTTCCTACATACATATCCCAATAATCCTTGTTTTACCAATGTAAAAGTTCTAGTATGCAGGTTGGGAATTCCGAGGATATCTGTAAGTACCCAGAAACCATCAAGACGTAATAATGGATTTAGATTGCTAATAATGGAAAGCAAAATAAAATGGTTGGCAGTAAATAGTATATTGCTCCCTGTTATTATAGATGATAATTCATATATAATAAATATCCATAATTGAAAATATATACCTCCAAGGTCGATCACTACTCGCTCTTTTCTACTTGCTTTCCAAGCATCACTCAAATCCACGAAAAGAACAGGGGCTAAAAAAAACAATCCGATCCCCATATCTCTTGGTTTAACATTATATTTAAAAGCCGCCACTGTATGCCCAAATTCATGGAATATAGCCGAAAACAAAATCATGAAAAAAGTAATAATCCAAAAAAGATAAGAACCTAAATCTGCTTTATTTGCAGAAAGACTTAAATTTATTATGTAGTTGTAGAGGGCAATACTCATAAGAACTCCAAAAATACAAATACCTTTTAAAGAAAAAAGATGCTGAAAGGGTTGGGAACAGCCTTCCAGTCGGCTTGCATTTAATAGTGGAGTACGAAAACGGATGGCCGAGGAATGTTCTGCTATTTTTTCGCTCCCTACAACGATACCCTTCTCAGTTAGAAGATGTTCTAATAAATATTGTAGCTCTTCTAAGCGTGGGGCAACTTCATATTTCTCTAATAATTGCTCAGAAATCTCTAAAAGCGACTTTTTTCCGTCCATACAGTTAAAAATGGTTAAAATCTTTTCTGTTACTTTCATTTGTAGACCATTGTCAAAGTGAACTAAATAGCGAGCCCCCTCTTCCCAAACATCCATTTCATGGATAATATAGGGTATCAATTGGGGATATTTTGTTGCTGCTATCGCATTCATAATTATCCCCCTCTTTCTTTAGACGGTACCCAATTCTTCGAAAAGGTGTTTATTATGTTTGATATAAACATCTATTGTTTCATTGGCATAATTACAATAGGGCTTTGTAATATCTCCATTCCTCATTAAATTGGCATAAGCACAACCACCACCACAAAAGAGAGAGATAGAGCATTCCGTGCATTCCTTGGAATCTGTAATTCCCCGGTCCCATTGCTGATGAGCTTCAGAATTCAGCTCATATTTTGGGAAAAATGATCCAACGGCGGTCTCTGCACGGCCTACAGAGTCGGGACAGGCATAGATAAGTCCTTCTGTCCCAAATGAATAGAAACGTTGTTCGCGCGCGCTGCATTCTTTAAAATGTGGAACACTAGTGACCCCCGAGGAAGTACAAGCATCCATATCGTCCATCCTGCTCCAATCAAAAGATCGGATCGTGTTTCTAATTCGTGAGGTGCGCATGTTTATCACTGATCCCAGTCTTGCGTTGTATTTATCAATAAAAGAATCCAAGTCGCCGAACATTTCATATAGGGCTATCAACAGTTCATGTTCAGGTAAGTGGTCGGGCATTGGTTCACTGAAGTGATTAGTAACAGGCGTGACTTGCCAACCAAAGTGGGGGAACTTATTCCAGCCCTTTTGTTCAATGAAATTAGCCAGTTCGACCAGATGACCCAGATTTTCTTTGTTAACATTTGTCCTAGTAGCAACGGCAAAGCCTCGTTCCAGGGCCATATCAATATTTTGGACTATACGATCAAATGTTCCTTGTCCACCAGCCATGATACGCCGTTTATCGTGAACAGCTTTGGGGCCGTCAAGTGAAATTTGAAAGAAATCCCATTGGTCACGGTAAGGTTGAAAAATATCTAAAAATTGATGCAAGAATGTCCCGTTAGTAATAGCGCACATACGGAAACCATATTCATTAACAGCACGTTCTACCACTTCTTTAACTGTATTTTTAGTCTGCGGAAGAAGTGGTTCTCCTCCATATAAAACCATACGATGTTGTGCTCCTATGAAGCGGCCACGATTTTCTTCCATTTTAATAATTTGAGTAATAGCTTCGAACATTTTGGTTATTTCATCTGAGTCTAATGCATGATTATGGTCATGAATTTGATGGCCTTGATAGCAATAGGGGCACCTTAGATTACAAGCATATGTTGTACAAACATTGAAGGTCATACCCCATTTACTCTTTGCCGTCATTTTTTCCATTGCATCTTTAACTTTAAAAAGTATTTGTTGTTCTTCTGCAAGGCTATGAAAGATATACCCTCTTTTTTTGAAAAAAGTAAGTAGTTCAACCTCATCTTGATTATCTCGTTGCAGATTAGTCTGTTCAATCCGATCTAGCCGTTCCTTTACTAGACCATCCACTACATCTACTGCTCCACTAAGAGAATTAATCAAGATATAATTCCCATTGTTAATAGGATGAATAGAATTATATGTGCTTTTGATCATGATTTAACCTCCTCGTATTGTGCAGCTTCCTCCTGCAATTCGTGTAGATATTGACCAAGCATGTTCTTTGCATCCGGACAACAAGGAAGGTCCAGATCTCCGTATGTTGATAAAGCTTGTGCAGCGCAGCCGCCGCCGCAAATCATTGCTGCAGAGCAGTCTTTGCATTTGGGTATTTGTAGAACATTAAAATTTCTCCATTGGTCAAAAACGGGTTCCTTCGTAAAAACAGGGGAGAACTGGCCGATGCGATATTCTGATTTTCCCACTAAATCCGGACATGCATACATATTATTATCAGGTCCAAAAGCATAGGTTTTTCCTTCAGTAGCCTCACAGTAGACAAGTTGTGGCGAAATAATCCCAACTCTATCTTGTAATTCAGGATCAAGTAACATGCCTGTCCGGAAGAAACGGAACATTTCAGGACTAAGGCCGATCTTCTTTTGTTTTTCAAGTTCTGTAAAGTTAGGGACGTGTCGGATTAAAGACTTTGCAATCTCATAACCTTTCATCAAAGTAGAACTCAGACCTAGACAAGTATGATCTGTTACAGGAGCAAAGGTTATTGAGAAGGAAGGATGCCCGAAGAAGCCGCATTGATGATAGTACTTTATTAACTCAGGTACAGTTTTAATATTAGTTTGATCTATATTAATCCGGATCATAACAGGGATGTTACGGTTTAATAATTCATTAACGCCTTGGTGTATCCGTTGAAATGTACCCTGTCCTCCAGATAAAAAGCGCCGACTATCATGTATTTCCTCAGGGCCATCGACAGAAACCATAACACTTAAACAATCGCGAAAGCGTTCTAAAATGTCGGCGTAAGCTTTCAAGTGATAACCATTTGTATTACAACCGATTATAAAATTTCGTTTTTCCGCTTCTTCGCAGATTTTTTCTACCATGTTCTTGGCGGGAGGTAAGAGGGGCTCACCTCCGAATAGGTTAATTAATCCTTTGTCCATTTCGCTTTCTTTATGCAGAATATCAATTGCGGAAAACGCATGCTCTATTTGTTCTTCGGTAATGAAGCGTGTACTCTCATGAAGCAAATGATCTTCAAAGCAATATGTACAACGAAAATTGCAGGCATAAGTCGGACAAATAATATAATGCATGAATTGATCATAATTCATGATTTGTGATGCTTGGTTTAATCGTCGCTCCTTATCTTCATTATTCTCAAAAATGTAGCCTCTCCTCAATAAGAACTCGATATCGTCTTCTTTAAGCTCAGGCGGGTAATTAGATAGTTCCCAACTCTCTGCTGAATCCAGTAAATCAAGCATTTCTGCAGAGAAAAAATCTACAGCACCTGTCAAAGTATTGATAACAAGGTTTTTTTCATCAAACTCATATCTTAAATGGTATTTATTTACTATCATGATATTTTCACCTCTATACAATTTTGGAATTATTAAAAAATATTGTTTAATTGTATAATTTATTGTGAATCACTTATATTGGGTATTAAAGAATTATTCGTAAAAAAAAGCCGCAGAGAACGGCTTTTTTCATCGACTCAAATTTGGAAACAACAATTCCAGCAACAAAGATTAATGCAGGCCATTTCGTCACGATTTTCCAATGTTTCTACCTGATCAAATAATTCTGTCCATAGATCCTTGTCGTCGTTCACGGAGCGAGTTTTGAATTGATTTTCACTCGACATATGTAAACCTCCTTTATATTATTTTTATCTAGAAGAAAGATGCTTTTAGATAAAATTGTTAACCCAAACCTAATGACATCCATTGATTCTTTAGATACCCTAATAACCCATTTATTTACAATGTTATTCTATAATTTTAAATCTACTTATTATGTGAATTTAGTCACAAAATCAAAACTCTTCCAAAATTTTCGAAATAAATGTATTAAATCTCAGTGAGGAATTTAAGTTGAGGGAATTCCTGCTCACTAGAGATGCGGTAAACTAGATGCCTTGACTACTAATATTTGCATTAAATATTACCTAAATCGTATTTATCGAGGAGGAAATAACAGGAACAAAATTGAAAAAGTATACCCTATAGCAGCACTGACCGGGAGGATGGCATGCAATTTCAACCAATTTATTATAATGGGGAATTATTTCTACCGAAGATCGAATTAAATATGACACCGAACCAATCGGTTGGCATCATAACGGACTTGAAGCGAAAGCAGCTTTTAATGAATCAATTAGGGGATCATTCCCAATATTATTTATTTCGGGCTGGGCAAAACGAGTATATGCGTTTAACGGTGGAGGAACTAATCACTTTTCTAATCAGAGTAACAGAGAGGAATGAGCGTACCGCTTCGTTGATAGATTATTTTGCTTTAAAAGAAGAACGGAAGGTAAAGATCAAGGATCTAAGCTCATCGAAAAGGATGTATGTGACATTGCTGCGTGTCTTTTTTGCGCATCAGCCTACACTTGTACTGGAGGAACCCTATTTTTACTTGGAAGAGCAAGATTGTCGTCAACTCAAACGGATTCTGGATGATCTTTCTCAAGAAAAGCAGATTTTAATTTTAACTTCGAATTTAGAGGATGCCCTTATTTCCTGTGATGCCATTTATCGGTTGAACGAATCGGGATTTCATCCATTGGATATTCGGGACTTCGACGAGGATAAGCAGGAAGTACAGAAACAAGACGAGGCCAATATAACCTTGCAGAAGATCTCTACCAAAAGAAATGATAAAGTGATTTTATTTAATCCGCCTGAAATTGATTTTATAGAAAGTGTAGAGGGGTCAATCCTTGTTCATGTGGGCGGTGAAAATTATGACTGTGCGTTGACGCTGACCGAGCTCGAGCAGCGATTATTAAATTTCGGTTTTTTTAGGTGTCACCGATCTTACATTGTTAATCTGCAAAAAGTAAGAGAGATTATTACATGGACGAAAAATAGCTACAGCTTGCGATTAAATACAGGTCAAGATGCCGTGGTTCCGTTATCCCGTTCAAAATTGCCTGAATTAAAAGCACTTCTTAACATTTAAATGGTACCATTCAGGCGCTTACAGCTACATTTCGGCGCGTTTTGATGGCAGGAAGCATGTAATCTGTATATGTTTAAGCCATCAACACTAAGGATGTGGAGTTAATGAATGTTATCCGGGTAGAACGTATCCATAAGAGATTTGGAGAAAAGGATGCGTTAGCAGATGTTTCTTTTTCAATTCCTAAGGGTGAAATTTTTGGTTTCCTTGGCCCGAGTGGCTCAGGCAAAACAACATTAATTAAGATTCTAACGGCACAGTTAAATCCGACAAGTGGACAGGCAAGTGTATTTGACCAGCCGGCGGAGATGATGCAGCAGTCTGCTCAGAAGATGCGTTTTGGCATTTTGACGGATAACAGTGGTCTATATGAGAGGTTAAGTATTGAGGAAAATCTGGAGTTGTATCGTAAGTTATATGATCTTCCCAAATCTGCGGTCGACAAGGTGCTGCAGTTTGTAAACTTAAGCGGGGAGCGCAAAAAGAAAGCTAACCTCTTATCCAAAGGGATGCGTCAGCGTGTCATGCTGGCATGCGCGATTATCCATGAGCCGGAATTATTATTCCTGGATGAACCAACTTCGGCTCTAGATCCGGTAAACACAGCACATATCTATAAAGGCTTACGCTACTTAAATGAGAAAGGAACTACGATTTTTCTGACTACGCATGATATGTCTGAAGCAGAATTGATATGCAACCGTGTAGCGATTCTGTATCAGGGTCAAATCCAAACCATCGGTTCACCGAAGGAACTTAAACGGCAGCACCGGGAGAACGTAATTAGTGTGGACTTAATCAATGGGGAAACCTACGAGCTCCCGATCGATGAGGGGGCGGCTGACCAAATCGCGGATTGGATGAAGCGGGGGCTAATTGACCGGTTAGAAACGAAAGAGCCAAGTCTAGGTGATATTTTTATTAAAATGACAGGAAGTGAGCTACTATGAGTATCTCATACAAACGTGCCCGGGCGATATTTGTGAAGGATTACAAAGAGTTTTCACGTAACTACGCGCTGTCCATTATGCTGATTTTTCCTATTATTATCGCTCTGATTTTCAAGAGGGCAGGTGCGTCTTTACCTGGAGCCAGCGGTTTTCTTTTTAATAGTTCGTTTGTATTGCTAACATGTTTCGCACAAGCCTGCTTGATTGCGGAAGAGAAGGAACGTAACACTTTACGGTCATTAATGATGACACCGGCTACGACCATGGATGTACTAATCGGTAAAAGCAGTTTGGTCTTTGTCATGTCTGCTGTTGTTCTCGCTATTTCTACATTATTATTTGGCTATGAGCCAGCTAATATATGGGCATTTGTGGCAGTAATCATTCTTTCGATTATTCTGTACACTGCAGCCGGGACGATCTGCGGTTTATTCTCCAAGACGTTGCTTGAATCCTCATTATCTATACTCCCTGTGGCGTTCATATTTATGGGGGCACCGTGGGGAGAAGTACTAGTGAAGGATTATCCGGTCTTCAAAGTGCTGGATTACATGCCAAGCAGTCAGCTTGTGCATCTGCTGGGTCTAAGCAATACAGGTTATACGACGGGCGATGTAGTGAAACCACTCCTCATTAATTTGGCATGGACGGTTGTGCTAACAGTAGTGTCTGTCATTTTATATCAGCGGCGGTTGAAGGACGAGTAAGGGAGCTCTGAAGGGACTTTAGCCAGCCTTCGGTGGGTCTTTGGTAGGGTTGAAACAAGCGGCCGACTGAGACTATACGACGATTATTTTCCAATTGAGGCTGTGATGTTGTCATGACGGGGCCTGCCGGGTAATAAAGATGATTAGAACTTTCAAATTTGGCTGATTTTGGATTGGGAGCCAAGGAAACGGGGGAAAGATCATGGCGGCACAGACAGTATCAGGCATCAGCTCCGTACAGACCATTGCGGCCTACGGCGGTACACAGAGTGATGTCAGTTCTCTGGAGAAACAGCGAAACCGGCTGATGATGGAACTGGATAAAGTGAATGCGGCACAAGGAAGTGAGATGCAAACTCCTTATCGCAGGGAGCAGCTGCAGCGGCAAATCCGGCTGCTGGAGTCCCAACTGGTACAGAAAAGCGGGAGCAGTACCTCCGTAAATTTTGTGCCTGCTTCTCCGCTTCAAGATCACCTCCCCCTTTGGGGAAATGAAGGAAAGGGAGGCCTCAAGGGCATCGGCCTGACTGATCCCCGGACGGCGACGGTGGACGCGGAGGGTCATTTCGACGCGTTAATTTAGGCAAGCGAGCGAAGGTGCGGAAAGCGTCAGGTGATAAACTGACACTCCATAATCATGAGGCTAGCTAGCCGAGCTTCCCCCGAGAAGACCCGCAGCACGGTAAAAACAACAAAATAGGCGAGAGGGAAGCTTCAACACTTCCTCCTCGCCTATTTGTGTTCATGCAGTTGCTTAGGGTTCAACTATTTTATTCTGGTGTTCCTTGGGTTACCCCATGGATATACGAGAGCGTCGGGGAATCGACGGCCCCTTGTCCCGGATTATAGGTGAAGGAGTACTCGATGGTATCCCCGTGTTGCAGGTGATTTACAGGGTAGGTATAGCTACCGTTCCCTGCCGGGGTCATGGCTACGTTTAGCTGCCCACCGTTATTCAACTTATAGTGTAAGTCGGCAAAGGTTGCGCCGTTCACATAGAACAGCAGGTCGTCACCTATTTTCTTCAGGCCCCGCACCTCATCGCCGACGATGATAACACCGGATGATGCTGCCGGTACAACAGTGATGGTGGAGAGGGCTGTTTTATTACCGTCGGCTGTTGTAGCCGTTACGGTTGTTGTGCCTGGAGTGAGTCCCGTCACGAGACCGTTCGGATTCACGGAAGCGACGTTGGTACCTGATACGGTCCAAGTGACCTGCTTATTGGTTGCATTAGACGGGGCAACATTGGCGTTCAACTGCACAGTCTGTCCGACCTCCACCTGCGCAGTGGTTTGATTCAGAGAAATACCGGTAACCGGCACGTTTACCGGATTCTCGCTGTTGCCTTCTTTATAGACACGAACATAATCCACTTGCATTGTTGCAGGAATATCCGACGGATCTGGGGTATGACCGCTGTCGAAGTGCCCGCCGATCGCCAGATTCATAATGATGTAGAAGGGTTGATCGAATGGGGCGTTCGGATTGTTAGGTGCAGCTACGGAATACCATTGATCTCTACTGACTTTAAAGAAGAACTTGCCGTCCACATACCATTTCATATTATCTTCTTCCCAGATCATGGAGTACACATGATAATCATTGGCGAAGGTCTGACCTTCAGGGAAGTGATATTCACCAGCAATATATCTGTTTACAGGCCATTGTCCGCCAAAGTGTATGGCCCCGCTGGTCGTGCCGGGCAAGCGTCCTTTGGCTTCCATAATATCAATTTCCCCGGATGCGGCCCACGCTCCATAAGCGGCATCTTCCGGAAGCATCCAAAGTGCTGGCCAAACGCCGTTACCTGTAGGCAGCTTAGCACGAATATCTACTCTGCCGTACTGGAAGGACAGCTGATCTTTGGTGTTAATCTTGCCGGATGAGTACTGGGCATACCGGCTTGGGTCCTGTGGAAAGGATTTTGAATCGTTCAAAGCTCTGATATTCAGCTTTCCGTCCTGTACAAATACATTTTGTGTACTGTCTGTATAGTGCTGCAGTTCCGCGTTGCCCCAGCCCCAGCTATTCGGATCGTCAGTAATATAATAACCTTGTTCGTAGCTCCATTTGCTCGTATCGAGTGCTGTTCCGTTAAATTCATCCTGCCAAATGAGATTCATGCCCTCTATCGCCGGGTCGTTTGGTGTTCCGATGGCAATGTCATCATGATCGGATACATCCGGACGTGGGGCATCTGGATTACCAATAAAGGTATAGTTGACGTAATTGTTGCCGACACTTCCGCCCGCCTGTCCATTTAATGGATAGCCAATACGGATTTGCACATCCTCTTGGACAGGCTGGAACCAAAGCCCATAGATGTAGTCAGCCCAATATCCCCACTGGTTGGCATCGGACATGTTGTTATAGCCATTGCCGGCGTATACAAATCCGCTCTGGCTGGAATCACTCATAGCAACCCATTGTCCGTTGATGTTAATTTGGTATACGTAATTTCCTAGTTCAGTGCCTATTGGAGCGCCCCCATCAATCTTAGGTAGCGGTACACCTATTACACCTTTTGCATCTGCGGTAAAGGTCGTTCCCTCATAAGGAGTTAAGACATATGAATTTCTTACAGGTTTATTAAAGGTGAGGGTATAAACGACGTTAGCCGTTGAGGTTTTCGATTCTAACTTGACGTTGATAGACTCTGTTACGGTGAACCAGTAGCCACCGCCGCCTTCGGTGAATTGTCCGAAGTTGTTATCATAGATCCAGCCGCTGGCTGCATTATTGTCAATATCAATCCATGTACTGCTGCTTACAGGTTTTACATATACCTTCAGATCTTCAGCTACGGCTTCATAGGTAACGGCCGGATCATTGTTGAAGGTAGGATAAGTAAAGCCTGCACTTCCTGTAAATCCTGCTGAAATCTGCGGCCCTTGTGTAGGGGCCATAGCAGTAATGGTCGTTTTGTTTATGTTTTGAAATACCAGGGTGTAATCAAGTGTAACTCCATTAGCCTTGGAGAACAGCTGAATCTCCGTTGTTGCGGAGAGAGTGAACCAATAGCCATTCAAGCCACCGTCGCTCCAGTGTCCCCAGTTTTGGTTGTAGGTATAGCCGCCTGCATGGTCAATATCCACCCAGTTTCCAGCAACTTTTACTTTTACACCGACGTCATCGGAAACATCATTCCAGGTGGCAGAGCCCCCATTGAATGTGGGCATGACGAAACCATAGCTAGCTTGCCCAACCCCTGATTTTGAGATGACAGGACCGTCTGCCGCTGAAAAGTAAGACATAGAGGTAACTGTGGTTCCTGCTGCCTGCACCTTAGAAGTCGGCAATAGACCAACCCCAGCCAACAGTACTACTGCTAAGAACAAACTAAATACCTTCTGCTTAAAACCACTTTCCGTATTGTAAAGTCGTTTCATACTTGCCCTCCTTTAATAAAATAATGAAGAAACGAAACCGCTTACATTTAGGGTCATCTCTATTCTATCGAATATAATAATCAGCTAAAAGGTACAATTATTTTTGTTATAACCCAATTTTTTGGCTTTTGATTATTTATAGCGCTGTGTCACGGAACTTTTCCTCGCTGTCGTGCTTCCGGCGCATCATTTGCCGGTATTCTGTGGGCTGCATGTCCATGACATCCCGAAATGATCGTGTAAAACTTTTGTAGCTTTCATACCCTACCATGGTGGCTACCTCTACAATTTTATGATCGGTTTCGGCCAGCAGCCGCCGGGCTTTATCCAGGCGCACATCGCGCAAGTATTCTGCAAAGCCTTTGCCGATATTTTTTTTGAACAGGTTAGAAAAATAGGCATAATTAAGCGACACGTGGTTCGATACCATCGCGAGATCCAGGGGTTTATGATAGCTTTCGTGTATAAAGCGTATGGCTTCATTCAAATCTTGCGAGTTGCGATAGCTGCACTTATATTCATAATAAAATTGGTTCAGCCGAAGCAGCTGTTGTTGCAGCGCCTGAATATAATCGCGAATACCCGGATAATCGAATAGATTACGTAAACATTCGATGTCCAGCGCTTCTTCCCCCATGTACGGGCGGATTACACGCACAGATTCCTCCAGCATCTGTACAATGGCACGGCATAGCTGCTGTGTGTATTGGATGTGATAACGTTGCAATGTATCTTTGTGAAATATCATAGAAATGCCTTGGGTGATTGTACCGCTGTTTTTGGTGCCGATTAACTGGAACAGGGCATATAACTCCTCATAGGGAAGCTCCCACTGCTGCTCCAGTCGCTCAATATGTGTTGGCAAGATGCAGCTCTTCTCTGGAAACAGGTAACTGTGGCGATAGAGCTCTAGCGCTTGTGTATAGCTGCGGGGCAACTCCTTCAATCCTTGCTGCGGGCTGGTCATGGCAGTAATGGCATCTATCTGTCCTGCTTTGAGGGCGGCCGGGAAGGCTCCCGTATCTACGGCTGCATCAACCGCGAGAATCAGGTACGGGCGGTGTTGCAGGCATATACACCCTCGTCTGCCATACACACGGTAGGCAAGGGATTCCATACTGTGGCTACTGTCGGCCCCCGGTTGGTTAATCCATAATTCCTCCCGCAGCAGACACAGGCGGTAATTACTCCACAACTCTGGATTCTGTTGCTGGGTCTGGAGAACCCACGCTTCATCAATCATTGCACCCTGCATGAACATACTCAGTTCTTTGCGGTCTGTCTCCCGGGCGCGGCGGGAGATATGCTCCATATTACGCGAGAGCGCCTGCCGTGTTTTTATCTCATTTGCTACATGTTCTACTGCGGTTTGCAGATCTTCACGTTTCACAGGTTTGAGCAGGTAGCCTTTTGCTCCAAGTTCGATGGCTTTTTGAGCATAGGCAAAATCACTATAGCCGCTAATAATCAGGTAATCTACCTCAATATGCTCCTGTTTGCTCTTCGCCATCAGCGTCAGTCCATCCATATCGGGCATCCTGATATCAGTAATCACCAGTTGGATGTTGTGCTGACTCAATATATCTAAGGCCTCAATTCCGTTTACTGCACAGTAAATATTGTCCAGCTGCAGCGGAAATTGACGCAGCATCGCCTGCAGCCCATCACGAATGTGCTTTTGATCGTCCACAATTAGAATATTGATCATGCCCTACCATCCTCCAAGATTCACATTTTCCCAAGGCAAACGTATGGTTACACAAGTATAGGCACCCTGCACACTGTCAATCCAAAGACCGCAGTTCTTACCATAATGAAGCTGTATGCGCTTATGCACGTTCTCCAAGCCCAGTCCGTTTTTGCTGGTAACAATCGGTGAATCTGAGTCGCCCCGCAGCACAGCCTGCAGACTGGACAGCATTTCCGGGTCAACACCTGCGCCATCATCTCGTATCTCAATTAGCAGAAGGCTTTCATTTTCTACCGATACGGTAATATGGATACGTACGCTGCCGCCCGAGGGCGCTGCATGATGAACGGCATTTTCGACGATGGGCTGCATGCACATTTTAGGAATTGTATAACGCAGTACCTCCTGCGGGAGATCCGCCGTCAACTCAATGCTGCCACCCTCCATAAAGTTTATGAATCGGACATAGCTGTGTATGTTGGCAAGTTCTTCGCTAAGCGCAACCGTATCGCTGCGCCATTGCATGCTGTATCGCAGTTGTGAGCCTAAAGACACCAACGCTTCGGCGATAGCGGGCTGTCGCTGAACCTCCGCGAGCATACGGATGGATTCCAGCGCGTTATATAAAAAGTGTGAATTGATCTGCGAATGCAGCGAGTGCAGCTGTGCATTTTTGGCAATCAGCTGCTTATCTACCACTTGGGTCATCAAATGTTTGATTTCGTCCAACATATTATTGTAGCTGACGGCCACCTCGTCGATTTCGTCACCGGTTTCGTTTTTATCCAGGCCGGTATCAATTTTCGCATCCAGTTGGCCTTGCCGCACCTTGCGCATAGAAGCCAGCACCCTGTCGAGCCGGCGGAAAATGCGCCGAGTGGTATGTGAAACGAGCAGTAACATTAGCAGCAATACACACAATGTGATCGCTACTACGAGCAAATACCAGCTTCGTGGGCCTTTCATCAGCGCTTGATGAGAGGCAATATCCACTACATAGGCGTTCAGTGGGGCGATGTAGCGATACAACGCGTAGTAAGTATGGTCGCCTACCTTGACCTTAATGGGGCTACTCTGCTGCAGCACATCCAGCCGCTGGTGAATGCTACCTAGAATGTTATCCAATTCCTCACCGGCATTTTGTGAAAAGATATGCTCAGGATTGTATACAGATCGGGAAGAGTCGGCTCCATCCATCACTACAGAAAAGAAATCCCCCCCGCTATCCTCAAGCAGGTCACTGAAAAAGACGCTATGCTGGGCGCGGATTTCCATAATGGTAGGGAGTTTCTGCTGTTGCCCCTGAAGGCGTACCAGCCGGTAATAGGATAGCGTATGCTCTCCATCTTTAAAAGCAAATAAGCGGTATGCCGCACCGCCTTCCTCCCGAAGTGTCACCCAGTAGTCCTTCGGCCAGAACTTGTCATAATGGTAGATTTCAGGCCAAATCTCAAATAGGTTTGGATTATCGACATAGAAACTTAGCTCGCTGATCATCTCGTAGCTTTGAATGATATTATGCATTTGCTCAAATTGAGTTTGTCTAAATTTTACGAGACGCAGGCCATCCCCGCGCATATTGGAGTGAATAAAATCTACAAATGCCTTTTGATTCAGCGCAGTAGAGGAAGCGTTCTCAATAATGCCCATTTTGCTGCGCAGTTGTTCGTTAATTCGTGAGACATGGCTGCTGCCGGTAGCCATAGCGTCCTTGTATAGCTGACTTTCCTGTGTGCGGATAAATAAAAAGGATACCACAATCGCAGGGATGGCAATCATCATGCTAAAAGCCAGAAACAACTTTTGGGAGATTCGGGAATTACGGTACAGCTTCCTCATTTTAGTCAGCAGATACTTCATTTAAGTAGCCTCCTACCCTTGTAATATACCATATATTACAAACTGCCCGGTAGGTAACTAGGCTGTTTTGTTAAATGGTTAAAGAAGCGAAAAAGGGAATACCGGCCACCCTTTCGGTGGCCGGCAGCAATCTTAATACGGGCATTATTACTCTGCCATTTTGGATTTTCGCACATCCAGTTCAGCCTGGCGGTATTCCATCACCTTGCCAAAGTTGTAATTCTCGCGGCGGTCAAGGAAATTGTCGAAGATTTTATCAAATTCAGCCTCATTTTTGGCCGTAATTAGCTCAGGGAGTACTTCCTCCCAATTTTGCGAAATACGGGACCAGGCTACCGACACATCAGAATCGCCCTGTGGATCTAAGCCCTTATAGATACCGCTATCAATATCGGCCTGCTTATTGGCGAAGTCTTCCATTTGCTTAATGACAGGAGATTTCTCCGGTCTCCACTGGTTGACGATTACAGGGTTTCGCATCATCCAATAGGTATCCATGATGCCGTATTCTTTCTCCAGCTTCTCAATATCAGTGTCGAGTAATTTTACCATTTCAGGCTTCAGTTGCGGCTTGCCATCTACCATCTCCCATGTTTCGCCTTCCTTGCCAAGGAACAAATCTCGTTGGCCTTCTTCGCTGGCCAGATAGGTCAAAAAGCGGATGGCTCGTTCAGGGTTTTCGGTTGATTTGCTAATCATCGTCACCATCCAGCCGTCCATGTTGCCAGGGAATAACTTAGGGTTATCGCCCTTGCTGTTCTTTGGCCCATCGACTGCGATGTAGTAAGAGTCCGGGTTGCCGCTAGCAGCCAGCATAGGATTGACAGCCGACATACCGGTCCACTCGCGGACCATCATGAAATAGCGGGCGTTGTTTGTTTTTTCCTCTACCTGAGTATCGGAATCCACCAGGAAATCCACATTAATCAACCCGCGCTCGTAAGCCGTACGGAAGGTTTTTAGCCAGGCAATATAATCGGGATCGGTAATGCGGTCGTATACTTTTCCGTCTTTCTCATGCGGAACGGCCAGTAGGTTCTGCAGATATTCGGTCATCCCGTAAGGGACGTTCCCTTGTGCAAAAAAGGGACTGATGGGCTGGCCTTTATATTGGGAGTACTTATCCTTTACCAGTTGCAGTGCGTTCAGAAAGCCCTCTGGAGTGCTAAGGTCCGGGCTGCCCATCTCCTCATACAGATCTTTCCGCACCAGGAAAGTCTGGTTAGCCGCCGTCATGCCAGTTTCATGCATCAGGTTGGGGCTATATGAATCATTCGGAACGCCATAGGTATTGCCATTTTCTTGACGATACCACTTCAGTGTACCGTCCCCGGCCACCTTGAAGAAGTAAGGGTCATACTTGTCAGCTAATTCATTTAAGGCGTAGACATGATCGCCTTCCCACAGCTTTTTGACAGCGGTTTCCCACGAACCCATTGATATCAAGTCTGGCAGCTTGCCCGAGGTCATCATCAGGGTAATATGTTCATTGGCTTCACCGGAAGGTACTTCAAGCTTGATGTTTACGCCTGTTTTTTCCGTTACGTACTTGGAGGTCAAGCTGTCTCCCCAAGTGTGGGCATACCAGTTAGCACCTACGAACCAGGTTAAATCAACAGGGCTGGTATCCAGCTTCCATGCCGGATCATCGGGATTGAGCTTTGCTTCACTCGGGGGCGGCTGTGTACTATCTGTAGGCTGTGGTGTCGGCTTATTTTCACTATTCGCTGAATTGGAACACGCGGCTATGCCTAGCATCAGGCTTGCGGCCAGAACGAGGGTCAACCCCGGCTTAATGAGATTACGTTTCATGACATAATCATCCTTTCTTTGCTGCTTCTGAATTTTTGAATACCAGTTTCTAGACACTCACACTCTTATCCCTTAATGGCGCCAATCATCACGCCTTTGACCAGATAGCGTTGAATGAAAGGATAGACTATCAGAATAGGCAGTGTGGCCACCATCATGGATGCAAATTTAATAGAGTTGCCGGGAAGTCTTGCGCCGAATTGCGCCATAGCTTGCTGCTGCATGAAGGACATAGAGTTCTCCGCAATGATTTTGTACAGCATGGTCTGCAGTGGCAGTAATTCCTGCGAACGGATGTAGATGACCCCCTGGTAATAATCATTCCAATGATAAACGGCTGAAAAAAGCGATATAGTCGCAATGACAGCCATGCTATTGGGCAATACGATTCTGAACAGGACGCCATAGTCTGAAGCACCGTCTACCTTCGCAGACTCCTCCAGGCTATCGGGTATGGTGCGGAAGAAGCTCATGAAAATGACCATATTAAAAAAAGTGTACATAGAGGGAATGATGAATATCCAAAAATTATCATATAAGCCCAGCTTCGTCATCAGAATAAATGTAGGGATCAGCCCGCCTGAGAACAGCATCGTAACCAATGCGATTTTAAGATACAGCTTGCGTCCGATCAGATTAGACTTGCTCATTCCGTAAGCAATAATGGCGGTAAACAACACATGCGTTGCTGTCCCGATCACTGTGCGCAGAGTGGTAATGTAAAAACCGTTCATCATAGTCTTATCATTGAACACAACGCTATAGCTGGCCAGCGATAATTCTTTGGGAAACCAGTTGACGGTGCCCAGGGATGCCTGCTGCGGAGCATTAAGCGAGTTAATGAATACAAACCACATCGGGTACAGTGTTAAAAAGCAAACCGCCAGCATCAGCAGGGTGTTGCAGACCTCAAATACTCCAATTTGCCGAAATCTTTTGCGTCTTTCCATACCTCTGTCCTCTCCCTTCTAAAAAATGCTGTCGCCGGTTAGTTTTTTGGATGTGTGATTGGCCAAAAACAACAAACCTAGCGCCACAATAGAGCGGGCGAACAGGACGGCTGTTGAGAAGGAATGGCGCCCGGAGACCAACCCCATGTTGTAGATATACAAGTCTAGGCTTTCCGCCATCCTCATGTTCATATTGTTCTTCAACATAAAGATCTGCTCAAAGTTACTGCCGAGTATCCCGCTGACAGCGAGGATGAACAAAATAGCGATGGTGGGGCGTATGCTCTGAATGGTGATATGCCACATCCGCTGCCGCCGATTTGCGCCATCCAGCTCAGCCGCTTCGTACAGCCCCGGATCAATGCCGGATATTGCCGCTATGTAGATAATGGCGCTCCAGCCGGTTTCTTTTAACGTATCGGTGAAAAAGGTGATCCACCAAAAGTACTTAGGGTCGCTGTTAAACAGGATTTCGCGTTCCTGGAACCCGAACGCCATCATCAACTGATTGATCACACCGCCCTCGCCCAGCCAATTGAGCGCAATGCCGCCAAAAATCGTCCAGGCAATAAAGTGCGGCAGGTACGAAATGGTTTGTACCGTTCGCTTAAATCGAAGACTCCGTATTTCATTCAGCAGCAAGGCGAACAAGATAGGAATGGGAAAACCCAAGACCAGCTTGATGCTGCTCATTCCCAGAGTATTGCGAATCGAACGCCAAAAACGCTCATCCGTCAAAAAATCCTGAAAATGCTTCAGCCCGACAAACGGTGATTCTAGTAAGGGTTTGGCGATGCTGTAGTCCATAAATGCAATAATGAGCCAGAACATAGGGATATAACAAAAGATAAACATCCAGATGATTCCCGGGATAACCATGCTTTGCAATTGCCACTGCTTAAAAAGCGCTTTCATTTGTTCCGTTCTGTATTGGAACATTTTCCGTGCCCCCTTTCTATTTCATCGTATGAAAAAGCGTATAGGAAAAAAAGCCCATGATTATCGACCCTATCCCATTTTTTTAGATTTGTTTGACCAGCCGCAAAAATTAAGTATGCTGTGATTAAATGAAGGGAGTGTGCAAAGGATGAATAAACCTATATGGGAACAGAATTTCTTAGATAGAAATGCCGATTTAAAGCTATGGAATGTCCGCCTTGGCAACGACTTGTTAGATAATGAGGGTAATCCCATAGACCCAGGTTGGGGCAACGGAGAGCAGCAGTATTACACGGATCATTCCAGCAATCTGTATATCGATGAATTTGGCTTAAACCTGTGCGCGCGCAGCGAATCCATTGAAAAGGATGGGCGCAATTTTGCATATACCTCGGCTCGTTTGGATACAAAGGACCATTTTTCCTTTTGTTATGGCAAGTTGGTTGTGCGTGCAAAACTGCCGGTAGGGCAAGGGGTATGGCCTGCCATCTGGTTGCTTCCGCAGGAACAGGCTTACGGGCCTTGGCCAGCTTCCGGCGAGATTGATATCATGGAAGCCAAAGGCCGCTTGCCTCAGCAAATATCCGGAACACTGCACTACGGAAAGAATTGGGAACATCAAATCGTTGAGGAGTTCTCGCACCATTTTGAAAGCGGAACCATTAATGAATTCCATGATTATGCACTGGAATGGAATGCCAGTTCGATTCGATGGCTGGTAGACGGACATTGCTTTGCCGAGCGTTGCTTGGAGCCAGGCATTATGCCCTTTAACGAGTCATTTTATCTGGTGCTGAACCTTGCAGTGGGCGGCTGGTATGACAATGTAGCGGTTGACGAGACTGCACTGCCAGCGGTGATGACGGTTTCAGGGATATGGCTGTATCCATAATTAAAAATTTTGGAGATGCCCTCTTTTTCGATTTTCAATACCTACATCCCATCTGGTAGAATAGGGAAAACCATATTTCTCTATATTCTAGTAACTTAATTATAAGCTTGGGGAGGTAGACTATGGACAAAGAACTAGTGGCACAGCTGACACAGTGGCATGAAGATGATGAACACCAGAAGATTGTAGACACTCTGATGGAGATTCCTCCAGCGGACAGAGATTACGAGGTAGTCAGCAGTCTGGCAAGAGCGTATAACAATGTGGGATGTTATGAAGAAGCCCTTGAACACTTCGCGAAGATTGCGGAACAAGGGCAGAATGATTATCTGTGGCATTTTCGTGTGGGATATTCCTACTATTATTTGAATCGATATGAGGAAGCGGTGAAAGTGCTGGGTATTGCCCACGACCTCGATCCGGATGATGAGAATACGGCCATGTTTCTGAAATTCAGCCAGCGTAAGCTACGCAAAGAACAACACGCCGCAGCCAGACAGGCAATCAGAGAGCAACATAATGATTCGGGGACGACTGCAACTCCTTTTGAAGGGATGGACCTCTCCGAATTTTGGAAAGATAGCGATTATGCGCTAAAAGAATATGTTTCTGCCCCGCCTACGGATGAGCTGATTACTTCTGTAGAAGAAGAACTGGGTTACAAGCTCCCTGCCTCTTATATCAGTCTGATGAAGCAGCACAATGGGGGAGTGCCTTATAATACTTGTTTTCCCACGGAGGATGCGACCTCATGGGCTGAGGATCATATTGCGATTACGGGCATTATGGGCATCGGACGTGAGAAAAGCTATTCACTCTGCGGCGATCTCGGCAGTCCGTTTATGATTGAGCAGTGGGGATACCCTGACATTGGCGTGGTAATTTGTGATTGCCCTTCGGCAGGCCATGATGTCGTGATGCTGGATTACCGGAACTGCGGGAGGGGCGGCGAACCCGAGGTAATTCATGTGGATCAGGAAGATAATTATGAGATTACGTTTCTGGCCCAAGACTTCGAGACGTTTATACGCGGCTTGGTGAGTGATGAGGAATACGACACCTCTGAAGAAGATAAAGAGGAGGATTTGCGCAAAGTAGCCGTAGGCCAATTCTCACCATTGCTTGCGAAGCTGTGCAGCCATGTGTCTGAGGTAGATCAGCTTGAGCAGAAGATCCGTAAAGTCTGTACCCGAATCGTTGAAGAGAAGGGACACTTCTCCTTTCATGCGGATGAGCTTTCTACTCTGATGTACGATGTGCAGTTCTGGCTATACACAAGTTCTTATCCAAATACAAGCTGTCAACAGTATCTGGATGTATATGAAGAAATGATTGCTTTTGGCGGCGAGTTCGGCCAAGGCGGATATGCTCCCGGCTGGATCAGCGATTGGCTGGATGGCCGAATACGGGAAGGACTGATCGTTCAGGAAAACGAGGTGCTTTGCTTCACAGATCAAGCCCGCTCTGAGGTCATTGCACGGCTGGAAGCGGAAGCTGCAAAATAGGAGACGTTGATTCGGGATTTATTTCCTCGCGGAGCTCGATTGATCACGATAGTATTTAAGGGTCATCCCACAAAGGATGGCCCTTAAACTTGCCGTTTCAGACAGTCACTCCGCATAATAAGCAAAAAAATTAAAGCGCTTACTCGTGAAGTGTTTATATAAAAATGTAATTATTAACATTTTTCGACAACATTCACCTTACTTTTACATGGTAGTTATGATATATTCTGGGCGAATATGGATAACAAAAAAGAGAAAGGGGAATGAGTATGGAAGCATTGGTGTGGACATCCAATCATAAGCTGGAGCTCTGCGAATGGGAAGAGCCGCAGATTGCAGCACCGGATGAAGTCAAGATCCGGATTGAGATGACAGGTGTATGTGGAACAGATTTAGCAGTCATCACCGGGAAAGAGGAGGGGGTTCCAGGGGTCATTCGTGGTCATGAGGCAGTAGGGACTGTAATTCAAATCGGCAGCAACGTTGATCGTGTTAAGGTAGGCGACCGCGTAGTTATCGATCCGAATCAAAGCTGTGATGAATGCTATTTTTGCTTGAAGAAACAGCCGCACCTCTGTACGGGCATCGATGGAAATGGGATGCCTATTGCGGGTTTGAATCGAAATGGGACATTCACTTTTTTTTACTCCACTGCACAAACGTTTGCACACCGTCTTCCCGATCATATGAGCTGGGAGACGGGGGTTTTGATTGAGCCGCTTGCCTGTGTACTGCACAATTTCAAAGAAGCCAATGTCACAGCAGACGACAAGGTGCTCATTCTTGGATCGGGTCCAATGGGACTGTTAAGCCAAATTGTGAGCAAGTCGAAATCTGCGCTCACGGTAGCGACTGAAGTTAATCCCTATCGGCTAGCTTTTGCCAGAGAGATCTCAGATTTTGCTTTAACCCCTGCCCAATTAAATCAAGCTATCGTAGACAAAATCTGTGCGGGACATAAGTTTGATGTGATTATCGATACGGTGGGCACTCAACTCGAAATGGCGGAAAAGTGGATTGAACGTGGAGGCCGCATCGTTCCTTTTGGTATTAATGCGAAGTATCGCTACACCTTTTCCCCTACTAAATTCGTGCAGCATGCAATAAAAATTATAGCAGCAGGTGAATACCGCTACATGTTCGAGGAAGCTTTGCGGTTTGCCGCTGAAACTCCTGAAATGGAGAAACTAGTGACTAGAAAAGTTAAGCTCAGTGAGCATGAAGCAGCGATAGACGAGTTGATCGGCTATGAATTGAACTCTTTGAAGGTGGTTGGAAGTGAAACCGTTAAGACGGTTTTTGTTCCCTAAACGTAAAACTACATTCAATGAGAGGTGGCACTGTTAATGAGCAACGACAGCAAATTCAGATTAATTCAAGACTACTTGTCTGCACACAAGGCCAAAGACGTAGAGCCAATTTGGATACCCGCAGTGTGGAATGAGTGCCAATATGAGCGTGTTCTCTTAGAAAAAGAGGGTGAAATTTGTGTACACCCGTATGATTTTTTGACAGATCATTTGAATTATGTGGACAGGCTTTCGTGGAGATATCTGCTTAAGGAACGTACAAATCTGGACGATAGCGCGATCTATTCTTCGCTTATTCGCTATTCGACCGCTTGGGATTACAACCATGACGGAAAAATTGAATCGGGTACTTTTTTAAGATTCTTTATGCTTCTGCCGCTGCTAAAGAAAATGGGCATCAATATTCTGTACATGCTTCCAGTTAACCAGTATAGCAAATTGAATCTGAAGGGGGATATGGGGTCCCCTTACGCGGTGCAATCGTTATTCCATTTGGACGAGAACCTGCATGATAGCCTATTGGATGATATGGAGGAGTTTACGATCCACGATGAGCTCAGCGCTTTGGTAGAGGCTTGTCATTTACTTGATATTAAGACTGTTGTTGACTTCATTCCCCGTGTGACGGCGAAAAACAGTGCGTTCATTACCGAGCATCCTGAATGGGTGTATTGGATCAAAATGGATGAATTAGAAGGCTTTGCGCCGCCCGCGATTCCCCAGCTTGGATTTTTTGAGGAGTGTACGCCGGACAAATTGGAGACGGTCTACCGCAGCCAGGAGACAGCAGTATTTCTGCGGAAGTTCACGCCACCGCCCAATGAACTCCATCCAATCCTTTGGCAGCACTTGAAAGAGAGAGCTGCTAAAACAGGAGATGAGCTATTAACTTTGGTAGAGCAAGAGATGGGGATAACGACTGCTCCAGCGCATTCGGATTGGATAAATGATGTGCAGCCGATTTGGACAGACATTACGTTCTTACGCCTCTACCAGGATTTCTCTCCGCAAGTGAGACATCTTATAAGTCCGGATCAGGCGCCATATGTCCTTTTTGATACGATTAAATGCAATGACTACCCGGGAGAGGAGCCGAATCTGGAGCTGTGGGATGTTCTGGAGGAGGCAGTACGGGTTAATCTCGAAAAATATGGGATTGACGGCTTCCGTATCGACATCGGACACGTGCTTCCTATTCCGTTGTTGACTCGTATTTTTGAAACGATTAAAGAGATGAATCCAAATGCGATCTTAATCAGCGAAGATTTGTTTAATCGCAACCACAAGAAGGCAGCAAACACCGGCTATAACATTATGCTTGGCAGTGGATGGAACGTCATGTCACAAATTACTAAAGAGAATCTCATTTCATTCTTAGAAGAGCTGCCTGAGTTGAATATTCATGTATTTGCCTGTGCAGAAACAGCAGATACTCCTCGGATCACCAGCCGTGGCGGTGTAGAGGTTGCTCGGATGATCGCGGTATTTAATCAATTTCTTCCGAACGCAATTCCATACGTGACGACGGGTTATGAAATGAATGAGGAGCAGCCGCTCAACTGTGGTCTTGGAGACAACACGAACGGAGAGGAGATTTCCCGAGCTTTTTTTAACGTTATGCAAATTAATTGGACCAATCCTACACCGATGCTGCCGCTGTTGGCGGAGCTAAGTGAACTCAAGAAAGATTGGCGCCACCTAGTGAAGCCGGAAAACTTTTTCGTGGCTCAATCCCCGGAAGGTATTGTTCTGTACGGGTATATGCAAGGGGATGAAACGCTGCTGTGCTGCTTTAACTTGAGTGCTGATGCTTTCTGCCAAGTTGATTTGAAGGTTGCCGTACCTGGCCGATGCCCAATGACGGTAACACTGGATAGTTCCTTAACGGGTAGCAGCGTAGGTCAGGCGTTCGATTGCTTGCTGCTTGCGCCTAATCAGGCTTTAGTGCTCGTAAACAATCATAGACAATTTAGGTAAGGGAGAGAGGCTGCAATGGAAAAGAACAATAAGGAAGTCGTGGTATGGCATGAGTTTGATGGTCCGGGAGATACCTCGATTGAGGTGCTGGAGGGAATTTGTAAGCTGTATACAGAGCGCTTCGGCGTACAAATTACACCACAAGTGATGAATATTACGGAGCTGACTGCGCGCCTGAACCAAATTAAGGACACCCAGCAAGGTCCGCATCTGGCGATGGTTCCTGCTGACATGTCCTCCTATGTGGAGAACGGTCTTTACTCCGAAGTACCGGGCGGGCTATTTGACGATACGCTGACTGAGGGAGCCCTTTCAACGATGCAAATGAATGGTGTTCAGTATGGTATCCCTGTATTGCGGGGTAATCATCTGGTTGTGTATTACAACCCGTTGATTTACTCTAGTGCGCCGACGACATGGGACGTGTTCGAAGAGGCAGCAGAAAAGTTATCCGCCCAAGGTATCATACCGATTGGAGCAGACTTACAGCAAGGCTATTGGTTTATTCCGTTCCTTACAGCTTTCGGCGGTTGGCCTGTACAGAATGGAAAGCCGAATATCGTCACCTCTGAAATGAAGCAGGCGCTTCAGTTTATTCGCGACAAGATGGATCAAGGCGTGCTCGTCAGTCTCGACGGCTCCACAGGACTGCTTGAGCAGTTCATTGACGGTAAGATCGGCGCCATTATTTGTGGCGAGTGGATTTATAACCATCTAGATAAACATATGAACAATAGGCTTGCGGTTTGCCAGCTTCCGAGCATCGAAGGGCGGCAATCATTATCCATGTCTTCTTCTATTGGCCTGATCTACCCTAATCATTCATTAACGTCCGAGGAGCGGGAAGATATTTTATCATTCACGCGCTTTATGCTGAGTGACGAATGCCAAACTATGTGGACGCTGGGTGTACAGCGGATTCCGGCTCAGGAAGAGGTGCTGAACCATCTAGCTGCCTCTGCTGCGCCTAACAAAAAGATGATTTTATCGCTTTTGGATCACTCACGGCCGATGCCGACTTATCCCTTCATGATCCATGTATGGGAGGCGTTAAATGCGGGTCTTATCGAGCTGCCCTTGAGCAATCCTGAACAAGCATTGAACAAAATAGAACAGACTATTCAAGCCTCTTGGGGCGCATTTAAAAGCTAATTAGAGATGGGGAGAGCCAAATGAAAACAACGATATTCAGCCAAATTTCTATTGATGGAAAGCTCACTATGGGCGCTGGTAATTCGAGTAAAGAGCTTTTTTCTTTATTTTCCAGTGAGGATATGGAATTTATTCATCTATTCCGGGGGAAGGTGCAGGGAATTATGGTCGGCAAAAATACAATTTTGACGGACAATCCCTTCCTTACTAATCGGTATGAGGAAAATAAAAATCCAATTCGTATCATTCCGACAACTACCTTGGATATTCCGCTAGATTGCAATGTACTCTCGGACCAAGGGAAGACGATTATTGTCACGACCGAGAAAGGACGGGATGAAGAAAAAATCAAACAGATCCGGCAAAGAGGAAAGGAGTGCCTTATCTGCGGCGAGGATAAAGTAGATTTTGTGGAGCTTGAACGTCAGTTGGAGGAGAACTATGGGATTACCAGTCTGATGGTCGAAGGCGGCGGATTCTTAAACTGGCATATTTTCAATCAGGATATCGTCGATGAGATTATTCTAATGCAGCTTCCAATCATCGTAGGCGGCTCCACAAACATTACTTTAGTGGATGGAGACGGGTATCAGCAATTGAACTTTGCGAAAAAGTTCAAGGTTGTAGAAATTCAACCAAAAGATAACTACACGCTCATGCGCTACAAAAAGGTGATCTAACCTCAAACTAAGTCATAGACTGCGAATGGCTATAAGTTCTGGAAAAATCGAGAATATGGGGGTTGTGAACGATACATGTCAGAGAAAGAAGATTTCTACAAAAGTGTGTATAAAATCGCTGTGCCCGTTACGCTTCAAAGCTTGCTGATGGCATTGCTTAATTTGACGGATCAATTGATGGTTGGGCAGCTGGGAGATGTGGCAATTGCCTCGGTGGGGATGTCGACCAAAATATACGGGATCATCGCGGTTGTCTTGGCCGGTTTATCGACGGGTGTATCCATATATGCAGCCCAGTTTTGGGGAAATAAAGATTCCAAAAGCGTCTCTCAAGTACTGGGTCTCGGACTGATCACTGGCTTTGCGTTCTCGTTCCTGTTCTCTGCGGCTGTCTTTATCGATTCGCCGCTCTTTCTGAGCCTATTCACTACAGACATGAATGTAATAGAAGAGGGTTATATCTTTCTCCAGATAATGTCGATCGGTTTTGTGCCTGTCATGCTCACGATGATGTATTCCGCGATTTTACGCAGTACTGGCCATGCCAAATGGCCGATGTATGTAAGTCTAATTGCAGTTGGCTTGAATATTATACTGAATTACGTACTTATTTACGGTCATTTCGGTGCTCCTGCGCTTGGTCTGAAGGGCGCTGCCATTGCTACTCTTATCTCTAGGGTCTTCGAATGCTTGTTGATCATTGGTGCCGTGTACCGGTATCGTTTACCGGGAGCTGTCGGGTTAAAGAACTTATTCATTGTTCCTAAACCGCTCATTCGCAAGTTTTTTGGAACGACCTATCCGCTGCTACTGACTGAATTAATCTGGGTATTGGGCGAAACAGCATATGCGATTATTTATAGCCGTATGGGGACGATGGAAATGACTGCGATGACCATTACCTTCCCACTTCAGGGTCTTTGCATTGGCCTATTATCGGGTCTGGCTAGTGCAGCAGGGGTAATGGTTGGCAACCGTTTGGGTGCGAATGAATCTGATATCGCACTCGATCATGCGAAAAGGTTCATTCGTCTAGGCATCATTATCTCTCTGATCGTCGGGGTTATCATTGCGGCAGGCTCGAAGCTGTATGTCTCTGCGTTCAATATCTCCGAGGACGCTAAACAAATGAGCATGTATATCGTTATCGTGTTTGCTGGATTTCTTTGGGTCAAAGTATCCAATATGATTATAGCCGGCGGTATACTAAACAGCGGAGGAGACAGCAAGTTCGTATTCGGCATGGAGTCTACCGCAACGTGGCTGATAGGAGTCCCATCCGGGCTGTTGCTGTCATACATTTGGAAGCAACCTGTCTACCTTGTGTATCTCGTCATCTCGCTGGAGGAGGTTGTCCGCTTTGGCATCGGCTACGCCCGGATTTACTCCCGTAAGTGGATGAGAAATTTAGTTAGCGATCTGGCTGAAAAAGCTATGTAACATACGACCTGATTGAATCGATGCGGAGGATTAATCTCCCCCTAAATTAGATATCTCTTCACTTAACAATGCAAAAGGTACTGCCTCAAGGTAGTGCCTTTTGCATTGTTTTTTAAATATCCAGTTGTTAACTGCCAAGTATCTTAACCACTACGTTTTAAAGCACTAGTTACTTCGTTGACGGTTATTTTGATCATAAAGTAGAATTTTTACGTCGAAGAAGTAGCAAAAAACCACCAACTTACATTGGTGGTTTACGATCCATATAGTATTATTTCAATTCAATCTGTCCTTGTTCGGTTCCCCAGAACCCAGTTTGGACATTCAAAAGAAAGCCAGTCATATCTTCTGGGATTTCAAATACTACATTGCCTGTTTGAGCCAATCCAGGATTGATTCCTTCATATAAAAAATAGTCTCCGGAAGTAGTAATCAACGTTGATGGGTTATACGTAACTTCATCTTTTAGGAGCTGAAAGTATGATGAGTCTGTGGTAATCATTTTTTTACCAGCATTTTTAACAGTTACATTTACTACTAGGAAAATACTTCCGTCAGCACTAGGTGAGTAGGATAAGTAATTTCCATCTTTAATTTCCTTGGTAGTAGTTACCTTGTTAACTTTAAAAACAACATCGCCAACTTGTAATTCTTCTCCTTTTTTTGCTAGTTTTTTCGCATCTTCTTTTGAGGTGCCCTTTGTTTCTACAGAGTTTGCGGTGGTATTAGATTTGCTAGTTGTGTCGTTTGAACTATCCTTATCTTTAGCAAATATACCAATGACAATGATTAGTACAATTAAAGCGATGAATCCCAGACACCCGATTTTAAAAATCTTTTTCAAATAAAACCCTCCCAATTAGGTAATTTGAACCATTATGTGTACTATAAATATATCGGAAATTCCAGAAAATTCTTTATAAGGATTATGCTTTTTTTGAAAAAAATTGTTTATAAGGAAAGTTGAGTAAACCGATATGCCTTTGAGTAGTTTCTTGGTAAGTTTTTAATAGTATTAGTGCAGTGTTTGAATATTTCTCGGGAGCCGTAGATGAGAGAAAGATAGGCCGCACTCCATGAAGGAGAGCGGCCTATTTCTTTTTACATTTACTTAGGTTGCTTACGTCTTCTGAGATAGGCCCAGATCACAAATACTGCTGCTAGAGCAATAATGGCGCTAATGGTGATAGACCTTGTTAGGTGATTATTATAGTCCGCGTAATACGCGGAAGCAATGGTTTCCCAACCATCCTGCTCGTCATCGGAAAAGTCGTTCTGCATCGTCTGCAACACGTCTATTAAATGTTCTGGGGTTTGAGGCTCTATATTAGTGGTTAGTCCTTTAGCTTCTGCCGATGAGGCTTGTTGTGGAACAATGATGAATTCCTGATTGTCTTTCTTGAAGGCAGCTATATATTCGTCGCGCTCACGGATTAGTATGGGCTCACTCCCTTCACCCTCAGCCTGTAGAGATTCAATAACATAGGCCAGAGTATCAGGATTCCCTCCAAACTCAGTAACTTGATAGGACCCGTTTGAATCCTTTTGAATGATCAATTTAGATTTGGGTATCCCGCCCGATAAAATAAGAAACTCCCAGATCTCTTGGGGTGTGACCGTTTCAATCAGACTATTGGAAGCTTGCCTAAGCTTAGCGCCATCAATAAAATGAATTTGCATTCCTTCGCCTACGGTAATTTTACTAATCTCTGCTTCATTGTTGTAACCGTATCCTTTAGGGTCTTTAGAAAGCCCTTCTCTAATCAATGTTAATCCTTCTTTATTCGCAAAAGAAATAACATCTTCAGCTACGGCCTGAGCCCATGCAGGCAAGGGAAAAGTCAGAAATAATAAAAATAAAGCTATGGTTAACAACAGCATTTTCTTAATGGGAAGCCCTCCTAAAAAATATTTGCTGAAGCCATGAATTCCCCATCTCCAGGTTCTATCGTAGTTTAAATTTACCATATATTAACTATTTTTTGAAGTTTTAATGGTTTCATAAATCTAAAATAGTTTATGGACTGTTCAACAAATTTTGTGAGTGCTGCAGAGGTGATTTTATAGGATCAACTCCGCAAGACGATGAATGCCCTGCTCGATCGCTGCCTCATTTACTTTTGCAAACCCTAATACCCATCCTTTTCTTTTGCTATCCAAACAATAGGGCCCAAGAGGGTACACACGTATTCCATGTTGTAGGGCTAACTTTGTCACAGCTTCTTCGTCGAATGTTTCCTCAGCTTCTAATAACATATGTAATCCAGTTTCTACTCCACTGAGCGTGAAGCGCTCCCCTAAACCGCTAGCCATAATAGCTTTTGCCATGACCTCGTGTCTTCGCCGGTACACATTTCTGACTCTTCGCATATGGCGCATAAAATGACCATTTTTAATGAAGTGGGTTAGTGTTAGCTGATCCATAATCGGAAGATGACGGTAAGTCAGCTCCTGCACCTTCGCTAGCTGAGCAATCGCCTCGACTGATCCAACAATAGCCGAAATACGAATACCTGGTGCAATCATTTTAGAGAAACTCATGAGGTACAAAGTATTATTAGATGCCTGACTAAACAGCGTTGGCAGCGGCTCCCCGCGATATCGAAATTCACTATCATAATCGTCTTCAATGATCCAAAATCGTTCTTGAACGGCCTTATACAGCAATTGTTGCCGGCGGGGCTCCGACATAACGACCCCTACTGCGCACTGGTGGGAAGGGGTGGCAAAGACCAGCTTGGATTGCGGGTGAATATGTTCAACCACTAGACCATACTCATCAACGGGAACGGGTACCACATTCATACGGCGGTATCTCATTGCCATCCAAGCAGCTGGGAAACCTGGATCCTCTACTGAGACAGTGTCCCCATCAGCTAAAAGTGACTGTGCGATTAAGTCAATACTATGCTGAGCTCCTGAGGTCAACAGAATCTGATTGGTTTGGACATGTATGCCCCGTTCAAGTGATAAATAACGCTGTATTTGCTCACGTAATGGTGTGTACCCGTAGCAGTTACCGTAAGCCCAGCTTGATAAATCCATTTCAGCGGATGCCTGGAGCAGCGATTGCCGCCAGTTTTTTTGAAATTGTTCATCCAAATAGGGTTCATGGGGACTGAAATCAATATCCACTTCTAGCTGTTCTTTACCTCTGAACCAGTCATGTAATTGATCAACAGCTGAGTCTAGCAAGGAGAGTGACGGAGGTGTGGGGCCCTCTGTTTCTATTTCCTTCGTGGACATAGTGACTTGCTTCCACGTACTAACTCGCGTCCCTCCCCGGCGGGAGGTAACTGTATAACCTCGACTTAACAATTCCTCATAGACGATCTGTATAGTTGAGCGGGAGACACCTACGATGTGCGCAAGTTCGCGGGTAGGAATCAGTAATTCTCCTGGTGCCCAGACTCCGCTAGTAATATTATGAATCGCTTGATCAAGCAATTGCTGCCAGATTGGTCTCTTATCATTGCGAATTACTTTCATCATCGTACATACCTCCAAATAGAAACTCCAATCATAAAAAACGAATTATGGATTGCTCTAAACAGCGAATTTTGGATATTTTAATACAATCCATTCATTGATATACTACCGTAACAACGCTGGTATCCGCAATTTAAATAAAAGGAGAGATTCGATATGAATTCGGTTCGTTACAAGACCAGGGAATGCTTAGATCAAGAGAAGATTGAAAGGTTCCTTCACCAAACGAGATTAGGTTATCTGGGGTTGGTTGATGGGAACCTCCCTTATGTTGTGCCACTTAATTATGTATGGACTGAAGGGAAACTGTATATTCACGGGGCTGGAGATGGAAGACGTAATCAGGTCATGCGTGATAATCCGGAGGTATGTTTTACGGTATGTGAGGAATACGGAACTATTACAGACCCGGTACCAGCCAAAACGGATACAGCTTATATGAGCGTAATGATTTTTGGACAAGCAGAACCGATTTCAGATTTGGATGAAGCCACACACGTACTTCAGGAATTGATCAATAAATACGTACCGGGTTATTATAATCGCCCCTTGTCCAAGCAGCATGTGGAAAAGTATAGATCGGCTGTATTTGGCGGTCCGGTTCAAGTTTATCGGGTAATTCCGCATCATATCACGGCAAAAGAAAGTCCTATTGAAGCAGAAAAAATGTATAAAAGGAGTTGAAAATGATATTTTTAATGATTGACGAAAGCTCATAAGTATAACAAAAGCCACTCCGCTAAGGAATGGCTTTTCTTCATTTACTCTGCAATTACTAGTTACAACTGAGGTTCCTTGCTAACTAGGTTTGCTTTCTTTTCAATCATGAGCTTGTTTTTCGTGGGCATAAATAATGTTATAACAAATGCGGCAATGGATAAAATCATCATGAAGTAGTAGGCGTCACTTGCTCCAAGAATCGATGTAAGGGATTTAAGGATCTCAGGAGTAGCGGAGGGATTATTCTGCATCAGTGTAGTTGCATGACTGGTTGCCTGCACTGTATAAATTGTAATTACGACAGCAGTACCAATGGCCCCGGCAATTTGGCGAACGGTATTATTCACAGCTGTACCATGAGTGCCAAGTTGTTTGGGCAACGCATTTAGTCCGGCTGTATTGAGTGGCATAGTAATGAAGCTTAATCCAATTCGCAGGCCTATGGTACGAATCATTAGATAAGTATACGTGGTCGATTCAGATAAATCTGTTACCGCCCACATAGATGGAATAATAAACAATAGGCCAATGATGAACAGCGGTTTCGCACCGAAACGGTCGTATAATTTACCGGTGACGGGTGACATGAACGCATTTACGAGTGCGCCCGGCAACAATAGTAGTCCTGCATCAAATGCTGTAAACCCGCGACCATTCTGCAGATAAATAGGCAATAAAATCATATCTGCGTACATCATCATCGTGATTAATACGTTAATAAGAGATGTCATCGTAAACACTTTATTTTTGAAGACCGACAGGTTTAGCAGTGGATCATCAGATTTGACTTGTCGAAGACAGAATACGGCTGTTACCACGACCCCAATCCCTAAGGTCAGGATCACGATTACATCATCCCAGCCTTTACTTCCTGCACTACTGAAGCCGTATAAAATTAAGCCGAATCCGACGGTTGATAAAAGAACACTTACCACATCAAGCTTCGACTTAGACGTCTCAGATACATTCACTAAATACTTGAACGCCAACGTTATAACAATGAGGACAAGTGGAATAAGCCCGATAAATAACCAGCGCCAAGAGTGGTATTCGACAACAAAACCCGCGAGCGTTGGCCCAATAGCAGGAGCGAATATCATCGCCAGCCCAAGCAGTCCCATAGCGCTGCCACGTTTTTCAACGGGGAAGATCGCGAGCACAACACTCATCATGAGCGGCATTATAATCCCTGCACCGGCAGCTTGGATCATCCGTCCGATTAAGAGTAGACTAAAGCTCGGCGCTGCTGCACAAATTATAGAACCGATTAATAAAAATGACATGGCACTTATAAATAATTGCCGTGTTGTAAAACGTTTCATTAAATAGGCCGTAATCGGAATCAAAATCCCGTTGATCAGCATAAATCCTGTTGAAATCCATTGTACGGTTGTTGCTGTGACATCAAAAACATCCATCAAACTACTTAAGGCGACATTTAAAAGCGTCTGATTGAGTGTGGATAAGAAACAACCAAAGATTAAGATGGTTAATAAGATCCCTTTATTTATGTTCTTAGTGTCTTCTTGCATGTTGCAGTCCTCTCTTCATTGCTTTTTCGACATAGTGTCAATAAAATAAATCATATCAGGATTTAAAAAGTATTCCTATTTGCAATTTTATTGAAAATGTCGACTAATCGACAGAATAGGCAAATTAGTTGATGAAAGGCCATTTAAACGATAATAGAGGGATGAAATGACTGAACATAAAAGAGTTGACCCACGAGCCATTCGCTCAAAAAAGATGTTGAAAAACGCTGTTTTTTCATTATTGTCCGACAATGTGGAGATTTCGCAATTGACCGTCCAAAAAATCGCCAACCGCGCGGAACTAAATCGCGCAACGTTTTATTTGCATTATGAGGATATTAACGATTTATTGCGCCAGATCGTACATGAAATCTTCGATGACCTATCCATGAAGGTTGAACCGCTATTACAAATGAAGAGCAACAACGAACAGGAGCAGCTGATCACCTTTTTAAATTATTTTTTTGAATACCGGAAAGTTTTTGCTGTATTGATTGAGCATAAAGGCTTCAAAAACCACTTGACCAACCTGTTAAAAAATACTGTCGAAAAACGAAGAAACGCGAGGAACATTGACTCTACTAAGGAGGTAGTCTCCGTTGATATTATTGCAGCCTCACTACTGGGGATTATTATGTGGTGGATTAAGGATGGCAACCAATATAGCGCTGAATACATAGCGGGGCAAATTACCTTGATGTATAAAAGAAGATATTTATAAGGGCTTTTATGATATATTCAAGTAAAGTTTGAGTCCCTAGCCAATATTCATAAAAAAGGAAGTGCGAACAATGGATTTAGAAACGGTCATGCAAGAGCTTGAAGCTCTCGGCAAGGAACGCACCAAGAAAATATATCTATCCAATGGCGCGCACGAACCGCTTTTTGGTGTGGCCACAGGCCAGATGAAGCCTATCTTCAGAAAAATAAAACATAATCAACCCTTGGCCGAGCAGCTTTATGCTACGGGAAATTACGACGCTATGTATTTTGCCGGGGTGATCGCGGAGCCTAAAGCAATGTCAGAGTCGGATTTTGAGCGGTGGATTGCTGGGGCTTATTTCTATATGCTATCGGACTTTGTGGTGGCAGTAACGTTGGCGGAGACGGATATTGCGCAAGAGGTTTCTGATAAATGGATTGCAAGTGATATAGAGTTGAAAATGTCGGCGGGCTGGAACTGTTACTGCTGGCTGCTCGGAAATCGCCCGGACAGTGAATTTTCCGCAGAAAAATTGGCCGCTATGTTGGAGCTTGCTAAAAATACGATTCATGATGCCCCTGAACGAACGAAATACGCAATGAACAATTTCATCTACACTGTGGGCGTATCCTATCTGCCGCTTCATGATAAAGCGGTTGAGATTGCAAAGGAAGTTGGCCCGGTGGAAGTCCATACCGGTAGTACAAAAAGCAAGATTTTGAATGCTTCAATTAATATTCAAAAGGCAGTTGATAAATCGCAGCTGGGCTTCAAACGAAAACATGTAAGGTGTTAGTCAGTCATGGAGTGCTAAGGAGAGCGTATTGAAGGTTGTGCCTGCAGACAGAAGAATTGGCGGCTTGGCTGACAAGCCCTTAATTGTGTGCAATAAAAGTTAATGGAACAATAATAAAGCGGTAATTAATGTTATTGACAAAATATTTGACAATGATTAGTATTGAAAAATATTAAAAATGAAGTTAGCGACATAAAAATTAAATAATTCGCAAGCTATGATTGCTATGGATCACACTATAGCAGGAGCAGCTTCTGGAGAGACCGTGGGGGAATCCCCCGGCGCCGAAGGGTTCACAATCTCAGGCAAAAGGACAGAAGAGTACTAGATAATTCATTTGTTATTCTGATCATCGTCAGAATAAATAAATGTATTTTATTTATTATTCTTATACCTAAGAGATTGGAGCGTATCCAATCTCTTTTTTGTTATCATTTTCACTTGTTATTTTTTTCACATAAGGGGGAGTTCGAAATGGCAGCACAAGAATTAAAGAGAGATTTAGAGAATCGACATGTTCAGCTCATTGCGATTGGTGGAACCATCGGTACCGGATTATTTTTAGGATCTGGAAAAGCTATACAGCTGGCAGGACCATCGATCATTTTTGCTTATTTAATCGTGGGTATCGCTATTTTCTTTGTGATGAGGGCATTGGGAGAACTTCTGTTGTCAAAAGCAGGTTATCAATCTTTTACAGACATTGCCGAAGACTATCTTGGACCGCGGGCGGCGTTTGTAACTGGATGGACCTATTGGTTTTGCTGGATCATGACGGCTATGGCCGATATTATAGCTGTTGGGGTCTATGTACAATATTGGTTTGATATCCCGCAATGGATACCCGCAGTCATTTGTTTAATTATTTTATTAGGACTCAATTTATTAACTGTAAAAAGCTTTGGCGAATTGGAATTTTGGTTTGCTTTAATTAAGGTAATCACTATTCTCGCGTTAATTGCCATAGGGGTAGTTTTACTGGTGATTGGATTCAAAACAACTACCGGAACGGTTGCGCTCAGTAATATTTGGGCACATGGGGGAGTATTTCCAAACGGGATTTCCGGGTTCTTACTTTCATTTCAAATGGTTGTGTTTGCTTTTGTGGGTGTGGAATTGGTGGGGGTATCAGCAGCGGAAACATCCAATCCAGAAAAAACTATCCCATCGGCGATTAATAAAATACCTTTGCGAATTCTATTTTTCTACGTGGGTGCTATTATTGCCTTATTATGCATCAACGCTTGGACAGAACTAAACCCGGCAGAAAGTCCTTTTGTTAAAACATTTAGTTTAGTGGGGATTCCGATTGCCGCGGGGGTTATTAATTTCGTTGTATTAACTTCAGCTGCTTCCGCTTGTAACAGCGGGATGTTCTCAACAAGCCGGATTCTATACAATCTAAGCAGAAATGACCAGGCTCCAGCCAACTTTGCAAAGCTTAATAAAAATCATGTGCCAAGTAATGCTTTATTCATATCCACGCTTGTCTTATCTGTAGGGGCTTTGTTGAGTAAGCTGATTCCGGAGACGGCCTTTGGCATCGTGACAACGATTAGTGCCATTTGTTTCATCTGGGTTTGGGGCGTCGTTCTAATTTGCCATTTGCGATATAAAAAGACGAAGCCGGAATTGCAGGCCAAATCAAAATTCAAGGCACCGTTCACACCTTTTGTGAATTATGTTGTTCTAGCCTTGTTTGCAATCATACTCATAATTATGCTGTTTGCTGATGAAACTCGTCCGGCATTATTGTTGACGCCTTTATGGTTTATTTTATTATTTGTTTTGTATTCGATAAATAGAAGAAAGAGGGAAAGAGATAATAAAATAATCAGGACCGAAACACCTCTCTAGTTTATGAGGAAAGCTTTAACCGGCGCAGAAGCCGTGGTTATATTCAACCGCGACTGGGCAGGGAGCCCTTGCCGGTTTCAAGCGTTCCTACATGGACGTTTGCTTAAAGAATATGCAAAGTTAAACAGAAAACCGGAAGATACTGTTAAAATGGTATCTCCCGGTTTTTTAATTTTTTACAAACTATAATATCATCGAGTTTACAGTTTTTTTCAGTTATTGTTTATTACTATTTCAACTGATATAATTCTTATTTCGACAATAAGTTTACAAGTAAGATAACTATCGTAATGGTAAAATCAATTTAAAAGTGGTGAATTCATGAGAGAGTTCTACAGTCGGGTGAATCGAAAAACCTATTACATATTAATGTTAATGATCATCGTTCTTATGATGTTTGGATTGATACTATCTACCCTAGAGTTAGATGGGATTGATTTTGGTTATATCATTCATTTTTTATGTGTGGCGTTTCTAACGGTTTGTTTATGGATTTACCCTAAGCATGAGACACATACTTTTAGAAAGATTATCATTCTATTTGGATTTGCGTATTTTTATACGCTATTCTTTTTATATCCTCAAACATGGACTACCTATATCCTCATTTGTCTTATTCCTGCACTGTCTATTCTATTTTTTGATTTAAAATTGTTCTATTTTTCCTTCATTATAAATGGGGTACTAATGGTAATTACATTTGGCTATATCCTCTTGATTGATAGAGGGGATTTATATACATATTTACATTATGATATGCTAGGCAATTTCATTAATATAATAGCGGTTCAAGTGTTATTATTTTTCATTTTTCAAATATCATTTAAACGGATGAAAAAACAGCAGCTTTATTATGAACAATTACAGCAATCTGAGCGTTTAAAGATGGTTGGACAATTAACAGCTGCCGTTGCGCACGAAATTAGAAATCCAGTGACAGTGGTTAGAGGTTTTTTGCAGTTTTTTGATGAGGATCCTTCATTTGATGATCCTATGAAAAGAAAATTTAAATTAATGATTGATGAATTAAACACAGTAGAACAGATTATCTCGCAATTTCTAACCCTTTCAAAGCCAAATGGAGAGCAAAAATTAGAAAAAGTAGATGTGAAGGATGTACTTGAAAGTGTTACAGGATTGCTCCATTCCTACGCAATGTTATCTGATAATCAAATCGTTACCTACGTAGAAGAAGATTGCATGATTTCTATTAATAAAATTGAATTTAAGCAGCTGCTTATTAATATAATAAAAAATGCTTTAGAGGCTTCGGAAGTTGGTAAATCTGTCTCTATTATGGCGAATAGGAACAATAATTTTATTGAGATAACAATCATCGATGAAGGAAGCGGGATGTCAGAAGCAGAGGTTAAGTCGCTAGGCACTCCTTTTTATTCATTAAAAAGTAATGGAACAGGTTTAGGATTAATGATTTGCTTTAATATCGTAGAAAAATACGGCGGGGAAATTTATTATAGTAGCTCTGAAGGTAAGGGGACAACAGCTACTATCCGCTTTTTAGCTATAAATGATCAGTAATACGGAACCTTCTTTCAATTGAACAAAGGGGATTACCTCAAGCCTTCGGCGGAGAGGTAATCCCCTTTTCCTAGATATATATGTTTATGTTTGCTGCGTTAACGATTATTTTAGAGGGATTTTGATCTCCAGTTGCTTGTTATAATTTTTAACTACATTGCCTTTGGCATCTAATTTATAAGCCCCGGTGTTGCCTTTTTCAAATACGGCTTGATAAGGTCTGATAACTAGATATTCAGCGGCTGAGCGAGGTGCTTCGAACAATAAATCTTCAGAAACCGTATTTTGAGTTGCTGCAATAGAATCTCTTGCAATAGATTCTAATTTATTGCCCAGATTATCATAAATGTCATATCCTAAAGCCTGGCCTTGGGTGGCAACCCCTTTAACCGCTAAAGCGATACGCACAGAAGTCTCTCCCGCAGCAACACGGGTGGTTTTGATTTCAAATTGGTTGTCATTCTTTATAGCAGGCAGCTGAATATTACGCACTAATCCTGCTTGCTTGAGGGAAAATTTAAGTACATACGGGTTTTCGATTCCGTTAAGCTTCACATAGATACTCAATTCAGAGGAAGCCAGGCTTGCCTTTTGTTGCTCGGTTAGCCATCCGGTCTGCAATACAACAACCGCCTTGTTGGCATCTCCGTCACTGATCCAGCGTGGTGTTTTTAAATCGATGCCTCCTGGTTGAGCGAGCTTGGCGTCTATTCCCACAATAGTACCTTCTGCAAGATAGGGTTCGCCTTTATCATTTAAGGTTACTCCTGCGAGCATTCCTGAAAATAGCGATCCCTCACGGCTCAGGTCGATCTTAATATAATTACCGTCAAACTGTGCACTGCCCTTTAAAGTAAGCTGATCGTGTGAATCGGCCACTTTTGTTGTATTCAGGGAAGCTTCAACAGCGGGTTGGGCACTGGATGCTTGAGTTAAAGCTGGCACTCCCAACGCTCCTAGGCATACAGCAGCACTTAAAATTACAGACATCTTCTTAGTCATTTTTTTCATGATATTATCAAGCTCCTTAATTTTTATTTAACTAGCACGTTTATCTCTAGACCGTCAATATAATGCTTCACTGGGTTTCCAGAACTGTCTGTTTTAAATGCTCCATTCTTACTTTGTGGGTTCTCAAACTCATAAAGATAGCCACGGATTGTGAGCATATTAGGGTGTTTCTCAAATGGCTCAGTAAGCAAATCGACATTAAGTGACCTATTGGAAGTCGAGAGGACTTTCTGCGAAATATCTTTCAGCACCTGTCCTTGTTGATCCTTTACTTCAAAGCCCACTAAACTCAATGCTGTATGATCTTCGTCTGTATCCTGTTCCAGCATGAGCGACAGGCGTGTCGTTAATGGACTATATTCCAGCTTTTTCAGGATCAAACTCCATCCTCCAACTTGTGCGCGTATATCAGGTGTGGAAATTTTATTAATCGTAGCCTTCCGCGCAGGAATTTGGAGAACAAACGGTTCATCAATACCGTTTAAGTCAAGGGTTACGGTCAATACAAATCGATCAGGAAAACGTTTGTTGGAGATCCCCGAATTCGAGGAATCCACTAGTCTAAAAATAGCTGTGTTGCTTTCAGCACCTTCTATCCAGCTTAGAAACGGCATAGCTTTCCAGAGACCTTCTGAAAATTGCTCCAGGGAAGCCCCGTCGATCAATACTTCTGCAGAGGTTATCGCACCTTCCGCTAGAAAAGGCTTCCCATCCGCTCCAATCGTTACTCCGGCTAGCTTACCTTCCAGTTCTTCTCCCTCACGCTTCACCGAGAATGCCAACCGGCTGCCATCAAATACAGCCTCTTCGGCAGACAAGGTGATCCCTTCATGCGTATCACTGCTGTTTAGACGGGAAGTCAGTCCCAGACGCTGGGCCGCTTGTAATCCTATATCATCTGCCCGTTCAAAAATACCACCTATCAAGGGAAGCTGCTTGAGCGCATTGGCCAACGTAGGCGGATAGATAGCCGTTAGCATAACACTTAACAATATCGCCGCAGTCACAGCAGCTGTGATTTTTGGATAAATCCGCTTTTTCTTTTCCTTTTCCACAGGATCCTGGACAATGGTGGCCAGCGATGCATAAATCGAATCCTGCCGTGATCGTAGTAAAGGAGGAAGCTCCTGTATATTAGCTTTCCCTAGCTCCCTGATCTGCTTCTCTAAATTGTTATTATTCATTAGCAAGACCCTCCTCCGGCACAGGATGTATCTGTTTGGACAACAATCTCCGTGCGCGATGGAGTCGTGCCCTGACCGCTCCCTCGGAGATGTCGAGCACATCTGCAATCTGCTTAATGGATAAATCGTCATAATAAAAAAGCACGATAGCAAGCCGCAGGGATTCGTCCAACTGATTAATGAAGCTTTGCAGGTCTACGTTGCCTGAATCTTCAAAATGTACATAGGAAACGACCGGTTCCTCGGGAATTTCCGCCACAGCTATAGTTCGTTCTCGCATACGAAGTAACTGATTGCATTCATTAATCAGGATGCGTATAACCCAGGTTTTGAAAAACTTAGGCTGCTTAAGGTTGGCCAACCCTTTATACACCTTCAGTGTTGTTTCCTGAAGAGCATCCGCGCAATCTTCATCTTTTAGCAGAATGGTTTTGGCTAATCTGTACAACTGGGATTCCAGTTGCCTGAAAAGACGGGTAAACGCCTCGTGGTCGCCTTTCTGCGCTTTTTTGATATCCAGTTCGTTTTCCTGCAAATGATTTTTCCTCCTTGAGGGCCCTCTGTATAATTAGATGGAGAAGACATACAAAAAGTTATATTTAGGATAAAATTCATTCTCCTGGACAAATCACTTACCTCGGTAGTGGTATAAAGTCCGTGCAATTCATTGTTTTTGGCAAGGGGAGTTTCGAGTGGATAAACTGAAAAAAATCCAGAATTACCACCTTAACTGAAAAGAAGTAGTGGGGTAATCCTGAATTAAAAAGTGTATACATATACCTTGGTACGCAGTGTGTCCGTGCATGTTATGGTACGGACAGGCTGCATGCCTGGAAGGGCAAAACAAATGCTAATAACCACCGCACCCGGCAGTAGCTCACGCTTGAACTTTTCCGCCAGCCGTTTCATCGCTCCGGGAAATAAGTAACAAAGAACAATATCCGCATGCTCGTAAGAACTGCTATAAATATCCCCACGTACATAACGGAGCCTTCCGTGGAGCAGATTCTGGCCTTTGGCTGCTCGCAGCATACGTGTGCCGAACCTAGTAAGCAACTGGGATGTCCATAAGGGAATACTGGAATTTTCAATGCCTGTCAGCCTTTTGCCTGGACATTGGCGAATAACATCCATGCCAAGTGTTCCCCAACCCGATCCCGCCTCCACAATGCTGCTATATCCCGGAATCCGATTCACCTCAACGGCAACAGCCGAGCGTACAGATTTTGACGTAGGCATCGGCGATATCCCGTTCCTCCAGCTCACCAGCACAATCGACACCATGGATAACAAGACCACGAAGGCGATGAGCCAAGCGATGGCTTGAATCACAATCAATACGATCATTCCTTCTTCATCTGCTAGAAGTTGGCTTCAAATTCTCTTACTTTCTCCCAGCATTTCGTTTATCAACTTGATATTTATAAAGATCCTGAATTTCCTTGCTTTCAATATCTTGACCTACATAAAAAATCAGAGTGGGATCATTTACTGGATGGGCATAAGAAAGGTAAGTGCGATGTATAAAATCAAAATCCATCTTACCCAGCTGGAAATCGATTTGATATTTATCTTCTAAATAGATTTCAAATTGCTTTTTTAAAGCCAGAGACTTCCACGGAAGTCCAAAGAATAAAAAGTAGACTCCTATAAGAAATATCAAAAAAATTAAGAGGAAAAGCGACTTTTTACTGAGAATGGTATGTTTTATAATTCATAACCCTCCCTAGCGTTTATTCTACATGAACTTTGCTGGAAATATCAAAATCAACCTCTTCAAGAAATTCAATAACTTCTCCATTGGGACTGTGAATGATCGCGTTTTTTATTAGAAGAGGCGGTTCGCCCAGAGACAGAGAGTCCGGTGCTATAAAAGCTTTTGCCCCATGTGCCAGGGCTTTTTGATACATCTCCTCTACATTATCTACATAGAAGGCAAGATGTAATAACGCTCCGTGCGCTATATCTTCATCAGACAAGGCTTTTTTTCCTTGAGCGGCGATGACTGCATCATTATCAAAAATCTCAATGCAGGTTCTGCGGTCAGGTGAAATCAGCATGGAGGCTTCTTTGATCTGAAAGGATGGCAGACTCCAATGATGACCTAGCTTAAATCCTAAAACGTCAATATAGAAAGAAATAGTTGCTTTATAGTCTTTGGCTTGAATCGCTACATGTGCAAGGCCTTTTACACTCATTTATAATCGCTCCCAACTTTAATATATATTTATTATAGTTGTATTAAAATATGAGATATATATATAAGATAAGTGTTTTGTAGTAATATGGTTATTAAATTTAAGGTATTTTAGTGGAATCAGTTTATTTTATAAAATGAGTTTAGGAGGCGCTTGCTATGGAACAACTTATAGATGACATTGATAAAAAGATTATGCAATTACTTCAGTACAATGCCCGAATGTCCATTTCACAAATCAGCAAAGAGGTTTCGATGTCACAACCCTCTGTTAAAGAACGAATGATCAAACTGGAGGAAAGGAATATCATTTCTGGGTATCATACAGCTTTTAATCTACGAGATCTGGATCGGGGCACAACTACGTTTATTCTATTAAAAACAGAACATTGCCAAGAGATTACGGATTTTTGCAAAAATGCTATGGAAGTTACCGATTTATATCGGATTAGCGGTGAATATAATTATCTCATAAAGGTGCAAACCGCGTCGATTGAGGAGTTAGCTGAATTCCAAGACAACCTTATAAAGTTTGGACCTTCAAAATCTCATATCAGTCTGAAAAATATATTGGAAAACAGGGTGTTGCTCTAAAGCCCATTTTCCAAACACAATATCTAGTAACCGCTTTCATTCCATTGTAGAATGGATGAAAACAACGTTAGCATTGACTCGGATACAAGGGAGCATGGGTATGGAGAGGTTTTTATTTAGTAAAAAGTATATTCCGTTCACCTATAAGATGATGATACCGTACCTCATTCTAGTATTGCTGACAGATGTATTGGTGGGTTATATAGCTTATACGATGCTCGTAGAGTCCAGAACGGAAATGGCGGAAACGAATGTCCGGACAGCTTTGAAGCAGACGAGGAACAATATCGAATATCAGACAGATGAAATCAAACGAATGACTAACTCGCTGTTTCTCAATACGAATTTTCAGAATGCTCTGCAGTTTAGGGGAGATGCATTGGAAAACATGCTCAAAATGAGGGATGACATCGTTCCTTATATGAAAGCCCCTCTGCAATTGTATGGGAACAATCTGAGACTTGTGCTTTATACCGCGAATGAGACGATGCTTGAAATCCCCGGTGATGATATGTCTGTACCTATCGGTAGAAGCGATTATTATATTCTTTCTGATCAGGTTATTGAAAATAAGGAATGGTTCAAGTCGATCGTTGCCAATAACAAAGACAGCTTGTGGCTTCAGGCGGACAGCGACAGTGAACTAAGCAATATTTCGTATTTCCGCAAGCTGGTTTCTTCCAAGGGAGGCCCGTCGATTATTGGTTATATTCGCGTCACGGCGAGAATTGACGAGCTTTTTGGCAATTTCGATACCTTTCCAATTGAACAGGGCATAGACCTTCGCCTAGTGGATAGGGTTAGTGGATTAACGCTTTATGAACAAGGTATTGTCGATGAACATGCGAAGCAAGATGCTTATCTGATCATTAGTGAAGATATTCCGTTGTCTGACTATGCTATCGAGGTACGGGTGCCGCGTGCATACTTAAATAAAGATGCTAGCCGAATGCAGAAGGTGATCACCACGGTTTGTTTAATCAGCTTTTTAGTCATGGCGGTGATCGGCTTCCTCGTTGCCCGCATATCAGGCAAAAAAATTAAGCGAATCGTATATTTGGTCCGGTCGTTTCAGGAAGGGAATTTTTATAAAAGAATTGGGTTTGCCGGGAACGATGAATTTGTCTACATTGCTAATAGTTTTAATCAGATGGCGACTAGCATCCAGGACTTGATCCAGAACGTCTATGAGCAAGGTATTCAGAAAAAGCAAGCAGAACTGGATGTGCTTCAAGCTCAGATCAGTCCGCACTTTTTGTACAATACATTGTCGACCATTGGCAGCTTGGCCAATTTGGGCGAAGTTGAGAAGGTTACACAGATGGTACAAGGTCTTTCTAAATTCTATCGCCTCACCTTGAATGAAGGACATGTCTATATCTCTCTTGAAAAAGAGCTGGAGCAGGTAAGGATGTACCTTGAAATTCAGAGGGTAAAGTATGCCGATGCTTTTGAGGTTTATTATGATATTGATCCTGATATTTTACAGGTTCCCATCATCAAGCTGATTTTGCAGCCATTTGTAGAAAATATATTCAAGCATGCTTGGTTTGGGGAGACGATTGCGATCCGGATTACCGGAAAACGGCTGGGTGAACGCATCGAGCTTAAGGTTATCGATAACGGAATTGGTATGCGGGCGGACACACTGCGAAATATGCGTTCGAGCTCATTCCATTCGAGCAGCTATGGACTGAGAAACGTGGAGGAACGAATCAAGCTGAGATACGGCAATGATTTCGGCATTCATATCGGCAGTTACTTTGGGGCAGGAACGACCGTTCAAATTATCTTACCGGTGGATAATGCGGAAATCCGGGAAGTTATGGGGGAGTAAATAGTATGGCGATGGAGATCAACGTTCTGCTGGTGGATGATGAAGTGATCGATTTGGAATGGCTGAGACGGCGGGTGGCGGGCAGTGATCATTTGCCTTTGCATAGCGTGAGAACGGCAACGAGCGGTTTTTCCGCTTTAAAAATGATGGAGCAGCACCGCGTTGATATCATTCTCTCCGATATCCGCATGCCGATTATGTCAGGTGTGGAATTTGCCCGGAAAGCGAAGGAGATTAACCCTGAGGTCCATCTGCTTTTTATTAGCGGACATCAGGATTTCAACTATGCCAAAGAGGCGATTCAATTAAATGCCTCCGGTTATTTGCTTAAACCCGTCGATGATGACGAGTTGAATAAGACGCTGACTGAACTCTGCGCCAAGATTGAGAAGGAGAGGAAGCAGCATATTTCCTTGTCGGAAACACTGACGCTTGTGAATCAGGAGCTGCTGCTGCGCTGGTTTAACGAGACTGCCCCGGGGCAGGTCGAGACGCACATTCACAACGTTCTCACGTCATACTTACAAGGCGCGTCGGCGGTCGCCATCGTCGAGATCGACGATATGGCACGGAAAATCCAAACTTGGACGGAAGAAGAGCGGAGTTTATGGAGCAGCACCGCCAATCAGTTTATCCGGAAGTTCGCGCAAGATCAAAATTTAGGCATGGTCATCACAACCTATGACTATCATTTTGTGATCCTAGCTGCGGTTCAGGAACAATATTTTACCGCTTTGATGGAAGAGCTCATTCGGTCATTCTATCAGGAGTTCTCCTGTTCAATTACGATTGGAAGAGGGATGTACACAACAGAACTGGGTAAGCTGCATGATTCCTATCGGCAAGCTCAGGCTGCTTTAAGTATTAAATGGATTGTTGGGAAAAACAGAATCATCCAAGATGCTTCGGAATGGAGCCCGAAGGAAAAAATCGCCTCAGATTTAGAGGTTATTGTGGACCGGATGCTTAAAGCGATGCTCGACTACGACCTTACCACCATTGATGATTGTTTGCTGAAGCTGTTTGCCGGGGACAGTCCGCTCTCCCAGAAAAACGACATCTACGATATCATTATTCGAATTACCTCCAAGCTTCATGCCGATCTGCAGCAAATGAACGAGCATCTATACGAGATTTTAAATTGGGATTCGCATCATCCCTTTGTGCTGTTTCAGTTCGAAACGGTGCATGATATTCTCTCGTGGCTGAGAAGAAGGTTCTTTGAGTTGTCGGAGCTGCTTTATTTGAAACGGCAAAGACAAAAGCGGAAGTTAATTGATGAAATCACGGAATATGTGAAAGAAAGATTAGATCAAAAAATAACGCTGAACGAAGTGGCCGCCCACTTCGATTTTACGCCTAACTATCTGGGTCATTTGTTCAAGGTTGAAACCAACAGTTTATTCAGCGATTTTTTAAGTGAATTACGGATGAAACGGGTATGCGAGCTGCTCGAAGATCCGACTAAGAAAGTGTATGAGATTGCGGAACAAGCCGGATATAAAAATATTATTTATTTTAACAGACAGTTCAAGCAATACATGGGCATGTCGCCCGGCGAGTACCGGAAGAAAAATAAAATCTAACAAAACAGCGGTGAAATGAAAACCCGGCGATGATTTTTCTGTTATTGGAGAATCGCTGCCGGGTGTTTTTGGTTTATCCGCTAACCTTTTTTTGTCGAATCGTTGAATTAGTATTATGTTTAGTTGTTTCGCTGAATTATCTAAGCGTCTTCGCCCTTTTATAATGAGAGATATAGAGAAGAGAGGGGTGCAAAGATGAAAGGGCATACATTTTGGAGCGATTTGAAAAATTACAGGGTTCTCTTGCTGATGCTGGCTCCGGCGGTTGCTTTTTTCCTTCTGTTTGCCTACGTCCCGATGGCGGGTATTATTATTGCCTTCAAGCATTACGATTACGCGGGCGGTATTTTTGGAAGTGCCTGGAACGGACTCGACAACTTCCGCTTTTTCTTTGAATCAGGCGATGCTTGGCGGGTAACACGAAATACAGCACTATATAACATTGCGTTTATCGTCGTCAATAACAGTTTGCAAATTTTTGCAGCGATTATGTTGTTTGAGGTCGGTGGTAAATGGTTCCGCAAAATCACACAATCGGCGTTGTTCCTGCCTTACTTTATCTCATGGGTCGTTGTCGGAGCGATTGCTTATAACCTGCTCAATTATGATATTGGCACCGTGAATGCTTTGCTCAGAGGTATCGGACTCCAGCCTGTCGATATTTATAATACACCTTCCTATTGGCCGTATATCCTGGTTATAGTTTCTGCATGGAAAAGTCTCGGATACGGAACGGTAATGTACTTGGCTGCGATTACGGGGATAGATACAGAAATGTATGAAGCGGCCGAAATTGATGGGGCTAATATTTTTCAGCGAATTATGAAAGTAACCATTCCAAATTTGTATCCGACGATTATTATTCTGGTGCTGCTGGCGGTCGGAAATATTTTCCGTGGTGATTTCGGGATGTTCTATAATATGATCGGCAACAACGGCTTGCTGTTCTCCTCGACAGACGTTATCGACACTTTCGTATTTAGGTCACTGATTACTTCGAATGATATCGGCATGTCAGCTGCAGCTGGTGTTTTCCAGTCCGTTCTTGGCTTTGCGACGATCATGTCAGTGAACTATGCTGTCCGTAAATACGACAAAGACCGCGCTCTGTTCTAATCGTATCAGGAGTTAAGTCTTTCATAATGGAGGTAACGATATGAAGCAGCTCGATCGTAAAATATTTTCAGGTATTGGTTATGTGTCCCTGATTTTTCTCTCAGTTTTATGTATTTTCCCTTTTATACTTGTCGTATCTTCATCCTTTACGGAAGAAACCAAAATCCTAACGGATGGTTATCAATTTATACCGACGGCCTTCTCAACCGAGGCCTACAGCATTTTGTTTAAGTATCCCGAACAGATGATTCAAGCCTATATAGTGACAATAGGGGTTACTATACTCGGCACGGTGCTTGGCTTGTTTCTGACTTCGATGACTGCTTATGCGCTATCCCGAAAAGATTTTAAGTGGCGCAATAAATTTTCATTCTTCTTTTTCTTTACGACTTTGTTCAGCGGCGGTTTAGTTCCGTGGTATCTGCTTATGGTCAACTACCTGCATATGAAGGATACGCTGATGGCCTTAGTGGTTCCGATGATGCTCAATGTCTTTTATATCATTGTTATGAAGTCTTTTATGGGCAGCATTCCGGAAGCGATTGTAGAATCAGCAAAAATTGACGGTGCAGGCGACTTTAAGATCTATGCTCGTCTAATCCTGCCGCTGTCCAAGCCGGCGTTAGCTACCATTGGATTGTTTCTAGCACTAGCCTACTGGAATGACTGGTACAATGCATTGCTGTTTGTATCGAATGAAAACTTGATGCCGCTTCAATATTATTTGTATAAAATGCTAGGCAATATGGATGGCATGCGCAAAGCGATGATGGGTGCAGGGGCAGTCGTAACGACATCGATCCCAACCGAGAGTTTGAAAATGGCGATGACAGTTGTGGCCACTGGCCCGATTTTGCTGGCTTATCCATTCGTGCAGAGGTATTTTGTCCAAGGTTTGACGATTGGTGCTGTGAAAGGATGAACCCGGGGACACTCGGTTTATCAATATAATTAAACACAAGGGGGAAGGCTTGAGATGCTGAAGAGAAATAGATTGATAATGCTAGCGCTCGTTTTAACCTTCGTAATGATTCTAAGTGCATGTGGTGGTGGAAACAACAATGCTAATACTTCTGCACAGGCTACAAATAATGCGTCAGAGGGGGGAAGCGACACTACGAACACCTCAGAACCTGCAACTACCTCAGACACCCTTGATACCTCAAAAGAAGTGAAGCTGAAAATGATTTTTGTTGGCCCTAAACCGATAGACTATGATAGCGTTTTTGCTGAGATTAATAAAAAGCTGAAAGAAAAAATTAATGCTACTGTAGAGGGCGAGTTCCTGGATTGGTCGGACTGGGCGCAAAAATATCCGTTGAAGCTGGCAGCAAATGAAGATTTTGACCTCATCTATTCGGCAAACTGGGCTGGCTACAATGACCAGGCGTTGAAAGGCGGATTCCTGGAATTGACTGATGAGCTGCTTACCAAATATATGCCGCAGACTTTAGCAGCCATGTCTGATGTGAGCTGGGATCAGGCTAAAGTAAACGGCAAACTGTACATGGTTCCACAAAACAGAGGGGAATCCGTTGAAAAACTGATTTTGTACCGTGAGGATTTGCGTAAGAAATACAATCTTCCTGAGATCAACAGCCCAGAAGCGTATGCCACTTACTTGAAAACCATAGCGCAAAACGAAAAAGGAATTACACCGTTCACTCCGGAAACAGGAGACTGGAAATTTCATAATTTGGACCGTGTATTGCTGAAGCAGCAAAACGAATGGAATATGTTTGATCTCGACCTTCCGTTTGCTTTCAAATTGACGGATGAAAAAGGGCAAGTATTTAACGTATATGAAACCCAAGAGTTTAAAGATCTACTCGTATATTACAAAGATCTTGCTGATAACAATGCATGGTCGAAAAACGTCCTTAACAGTAAAAATGATCATCAGGCCGATTTTAAAGCAGGCAAAACAGCATCGATTACACACAACAACGGAACACTTGGAGCACTTATGGCTTTGATGCGCCAAGAGAATTCCCCTTATGAAGTAGCTTTGGCTGACATCAACCAAGGCAAGAAGAAATCAGTGGCAATTTCAACACAAAACGGTACTTCGATCCACGCTACTTCCAGAAATGTGGAACGCTCCTTGATGTTCCTCGATCTGATGCAAAATGATAAAGAACTGCACGACCTGATGATGTACGGCCTTAGCGGTGTACATTACGAAGCGGTTGGCGATGACAAATATAAAGCACTTGAAAAGAATCCGAACTTTATGGGCTTCTCTAACTGGAACTTCAACTCGCCACTTAACCGTGACAATGAAGCATTCCCGCAAGAAGCAAACGATCTGGCTAAAGGCTGGGAAGCAAATGTCTATCACTACGCGCTTGAAACCTTTGTATTCGATAACAGCAAAGTGAAAACGGAAATTGCCAACATTGGTAACGTAATGCTCCGTTATGCGATTCCGCTCGAATACGGCGTAATTAAAGATATCGATAAAGGTCTTGAAGATCTGAACAAGCAACTGAAGTCCGCTGGCATTGATAAAATCCAAACCGAACTGCAAACTCAAATTGATGCTTTTTTGGCAAACAAATAAGATAAGGAATAAGGGAGACCTAACAGTCATCAAATGGCTGTTAGGTCTCCCTGTTTAATTGAACTCATCCGCGGGTGAAGTCGCTATCGGACACAGCGGACCCCACAGTCGCTGAAAATCAGTAAACTCAGGAGAACGGATACTCTTTGTCAAAAGGAATAAAAAAGAAGAACCGGCATGAGCTGCCGGTTCTTCTTAATATATAATTTGCGCACAACGAAATAACGTGATAATATGAGAAGACCACTGTTAATTCGCGTATTTTAGACAGATTTATTACATCTTATTTATACATTAATAATACCATGCGGATTAGCAGTTTGTCAAATTTGTATTTTTGCTTCTTGATAACAACCTTGAAAAGGAGCGTGTTAGTAAAAATGTTAAACGAAAAAGATTGGCAGCGAGAACAGGAACGGCTAGATTTGGTCACGGAAGAATTGCAATCAAAGATTGGCGAGCTGGAACCGGAAGTGACAGGATTACGTGAACAGGTAACGGACATCCGCAAGCGGTTTTGGGAGGAAGTTACGGTCAATACGAGCACACATGAGGATTTCGAGGAGACCTTTTACAGTATAAAACAGCAAGAAGCGTTGTTGTCTGAACGGGAGCGTAGTCACCGCCAACGGATGCAGCGTTATAAGAACATGAAATGGCTGCTGCCGTCGCCCTATTTTGGACGAATGGACTTTCAAGAAGATGGGTTGAACTCCAGTGAGCAAATCTATGTCGGGGTGACGTCTTTCATCGATGCAGAAGGTGTGAATTTTCTGGTATATGACTGGCGGACACCTATTGCAAGTATGTATTATGACCATTCGCCAGGCCCCGCCTCTTACGATACACCGGGAGGACAAATCTCGGGAACGATGATGCTGAAGCGGCAATACCAGATCCGTCAGGGTCAGCTTCAGAACGTGTTCGATACGAGCTTAACGATCGGTGATGAATTACTTCAGCAGGTGCTTGGTAAGGGTGCGGATTCACAAATGAAGAGCATCGTGGCGACTATTCAGAAGGAACAGAATGCTATTATCCGCAACGATAGTAGTCGTATGCTCATTGTGCAGGGGGCTGCGGGCAGTGGGAAAACATCCGCAGCGCTGCAACGGGTAGCCTATTTGCTATATAAACACCGCGATAGGCTCAAGGCGGATCAGATTGTTCTTTTTTCGCCTAACCCGATGTTTAACAGTTATGTATCCACGGTGCTTCCCGAGCTTGGCGAAGAGAATATGCAGCAAACTACCTTTCAGGAGTATATTGATTATTGGCTTGGATCTACGCTTCGTCTAGAGGACCCGTTCGAGCAGATTGAATATGTACTGACGTCCAAAGCTTCTCCAGAGTATGAAGCGCGGCTAACTGGCATGCAGTATAAAGCTTCAGAAGCTTTTCTGCATGCTCTGCAAAACTATGCGTTGTGGTTAGGGAAGGAAGGGATGTTGTTTCATAGTATCCGCTTTCGGGATCGCGAGTTGATTACTGCGGAGCAGATGGAATCGCAATTTTACAGCTATGATAGCTCCATTCGTTTGGCTAATCGCATCGTTTTATTGCGTGAATGGCTACTGCGTCAGTTGGCTTCGCTGGAGCGTCAGGAACAGGAGGCATTCTGGGTTCAAGATGAACTCGATTACCTCGATACCGATCAGTATGCCGAAGCCTACAGTGAGATACTTAAGAAATATCGGCGGGAGGAAGCCGTCTTTGATTTTACGACTCAGTATCTTGAGAACTATGGGGATTTTCCTAATCAGGATCAAGGGGAAGAGAACGTTTTTGACTTTGGTCTGCAGGAAGAAGAACTGCTGCGCCGCATGATTGTGAAGGAGCACTTTAAACCGCTGAGACGCGATGTCAAACGGTTCAAGTTCATAGATACGATTGGGTTATACGATCAGTTGTTTATTGATGAAACCATCTATCGGAGAATGACAAACGAGACTGAGTTGCCTGCTCAGTGGCAGGGGATCTGTAAGCAAACGAAGGAAAAGCTGAGCCGCGATGAACTCTTTTGCGAGGATGCGACTCCATTCCTGTATTTAAAAGAACTTGTCGAGGGGACTCGTATGAACACAGAGGTGCGGCATCTGTTTATCGATGAAGGCCAGGATTATTCGCCGTTCCAATACGCGTTTCTCAAACAGCTGTTTCCCCGCGCGCGCATGACTGTGCTCGGCGATTTCGGCCAAGCGATTTTCCCGCAAGCAACGAATTTGCACGAGGTGGATTCGCCTTTGATCCGGCTTTATGGGGAAGATGAAACGAGCCTGATCCGTCTAATTCGAAGTTATCGATCAACTCGTCAGATTGTGGAGTTTACGAAGGCGTTGCTGCCTAAGGAGGAGATCGTACCTTTTGAAAGAGAGGGTGAGAAGCCGTTCCTAGTGAAGGCGAGTAGCGACGTAGAGCGGGCGATAAGAATTAAAGAGGATCTCGCGGCGCTGATGGCTGAAGGGCTCGACTCTATTGCCGTTATTACCAAGACTGCAGCTGAAAGCCGTGCGGCCTATGAAGAATTAAAGAAACAAGGATGCGAAGCTCTGCGGCTTATTACGAAGGAGACGCTCACTTTTGAGAAGGGCATTTTAGTAATTCCCGCTTATCTCGCAAAAGGGGTTGAATTCGACGCCGTACTGATTTATGATGCTTCCACACAGACGTATGATCGGGAAAGCGAACGCAAGCTTTTTTATACAGCCTGTACGCGTGCGATGCATCGGCTTCTGCTGTACACAACGGGTGATTGGTCACACTTTATTCAGCGGTTAGAGGTATCTTTATATGAGGTCGTGCAATGAGATTGGAGAGATAAATGAAAAGCATATTGTATAAGTATATGAGTAAATTTACATCTCTTAACGAAATGGAACAGCAGGATATTGTTGAAGGTATTCCTATTGAGGAATACAAGAAGGGAACGGTACTCCTTAGACAAGGAGACGTTCCCTCAAAATGTTTTTTTGTGTTAAAGGGATGTGTGAGGCAGTCCTCGGTAGATGAATCGGGCAAAGAAGTCACATCTAATTTTTATACGGAAGAGCAAGCGGTTTCGATTTTTAATCGGCATCAAGAGAGTAGACCCTCAGCGTACACCTTAACCTGCCTAGAAGACAGCATATTGGTGGTTGGTGATCTTAATGCGGAACAGGATATGCTCCATAAACACGCTCAGCTGGAAACCATGATACGCAAAATGGTAGAGGAAAACCTGGGTGAGGTTCAGGATGAGTTGACTTCCTTTATTGCTTCCAATCCTGAAGAACGTTACAAAGCCTTGTTACAAAAAAGACCTCATTTACTTACCCGTGTCCCCCAACATCAACTAGCCAGTTATTTGGGGATTACGCCAGAGTCATTAAGTAGAATTAAGAAGCGGGTTCATTCCGGTGATGAATAGCAAAATCGTTATACACTTTTGGGGATTTTTCCACCTCTAAGCAGTAGCCATATCCCAAAGCCTAGTTCTCCTACAATCATAGGAATAGTAAAAATAAAATTAAGTGTTGTAATGACTGCCTCATATTGTGTGAGAAACATTTTGCTTAGATGAATGATAATATAGCCTATTGAAGCAAGCAGCAGCAGGATGCTGATTACTTTAGGAATGACATCGGATTTTAAAGCCACATAGCCCACTATTAACAAATGCCCGCCAAAAACGACTAACCCCATAGACCAAATGAATTGAAATGCATCCAGAAATAACATCATAAATGCTTGAGTTTGTTCGATTGTTAATGTGGAAAAGCCATTTGTGTTTCCCGTGAACAGCAGCACAAATATCAAGGTTAAGATAGAGATTGCCAATATAGCGGAATAGGTTAAACGGAGCCATGCGCCGAGTAATGAAAGATTTTGGTTGACGGGTTCTAGAAACATATAAAACGCCCAGGCGACCAGAATGTCAGCAATCATAATGATGATCCAGCCCAAGATTTCCCCTTTGAAAAGGTTGTTGGAAGATACGATGTTAATAAATGTGGCACTGGCATCGCCTTGCACAACAAGAGTCCCATGGACAAAGCCATATGAAAAAAATGAAGCAATGGTCATGATGATCAGTGATATTCCAGCTGTTAAAGCGGACTTGCGCTGATTCGACAGGTCTTTTTCTGAGATAGCCATAAGATAGCCTCCTAAAGGACTTTTATTTCATTGTAATTAGGAGTACTATGTCGGGCATTGACTTAAATCAAGACTCTGAATTTAATCAAGCGAAGTAAGTATCATTGTTATCGCGTTATCAACAAAGGATCGCTCTGGGCGAGATTTCAAGAGTACAGTAAGCCCTATTAGCGATACGATTAGTGCCTGTGCCAAGGCCTTCGCATTTACACCACCCTTAAGCTCACCTGATTGTATACCGCGTTCAATAGTTTCTTGAAATATGACCGATAGATACATTTGATGTTCTCTTGTAAGGATCTCGAATTTCTCATCATGAGGTGCCAGCTCGACCATTGTATTGATGCAAAAACATCCTCGGTTCACACTGCCTGAATACTCCTCCGCCACCACATCTTCAAAAAAACTACGAAAGGCTTTTTTCACGGATGGATTGCTTTGAAGTTGGGCTCGGACACGAGAAGCATGGGACATCGTATATTTACGTAGCGCAGCTTCGAACAATTCTTTTTTGTCTCCAAAAGCTGAGTATATACTGGGGCGTTGAATGCCCATTCTGGAAGTTAAATCACTTAATGAGGTAGCCTCATATCCCTTTTCCCAAAATAGCTCCATAGCTGATTCTAATACTTTTTCCTCGTCAAATTCACGGGTTCGAGCCATTATAACACCCCTCTTTATATTTGATTTCAATAATTGATTACCGAAAAGTATTTTATAATACTAGAACTAGTCGTATAAATTGTCAAATGAAAGTCGGTGGCGTCAAATATTTATGTTGACATCATTTGTTTTGTGAGATAAATTTACTGAGCACAATAACATACTGATCGGTATGGAAAGTGTTAGCGATTTAAATTTAACAGAGAAAGGGTGTGTCCAAAATGCAAGGGACTAAAGAGAAGCTTTCGTCACAAGAGACGCATACGCCATCTGATTCTATTCATGCTTCCTCGATGCCTCGTTATATGACACTTTTGTTTGCCGTTGTCTGCGGGATGTCGGTTGCAAACATCTACTTTGCACAACCATTGCTTGATCATTTGTCGAGAGAATTTGGTATTGATTATTCAACCATTGGTATTCTTATTACTATCACGCAGATCTTTTATGCAGTGGGGCTGTTACTGCTCGTGCCACTAGGAGATTTACTGAATCAGCGCCGCCTGATTATCGGCCAGATGTTATTATCTGTGGTGGCTTTGATTATCGTGGGTACTGCCTCTTCCAGCACGGTACTATTCGTAGGTATGGCCTCAGTGGGACTACTCGCTGTTGTAACACAGACGCTTGTTGCGTTCGCGGCGACAATGGCTGCCCCTGCCGAACGCGGGCGAGTCGTAGGCATGGTCACAAGTGGAATTGTGATTGGAATACTTCTTGCGCGATCCATTTCAGGAATACTTACAGATCTTGCAGGTTGGCGTTCCGTATACCTTTTTTCTGCTGCTTTAATGCTTTGTATGGTGTGTACATTATTTAGGGTGTTGCCAAATGTGGAACGTGAGGTAAAAACACTGTCATACGCTCAGCTGCTTAGTTCAGTGTTTATGTTGTTTGTGCAAGAGAGAGTATTGCGTATCCGCGCTATTCTGGCTTTGCTGATTTTTACTGCTTTCAGTATTCTGTGGACTTCTGTGGTCTTGCCTCTCAGTGCTCCGCCGTTATCACTTTCACATACTGCAATTGGGGCATTTGGTCTGGCGGGAATTGTGGGAGCATTAGCTGCTGCGCGGGCGGGAAAGCTAGCTGATCAGGGTCATGGACAGAGAACGACAGGCATAGCATTACTTCTATTGTTGATTTCATGGTGGTTTATCAGTTTTACGGAGCAGTCGCTGTTGGCATTGGTCATTGGTATTGTTCTGCTTGATTTGGCTGTGCAGGCGGTGCATGTCACCAATCAAAGTATCATACTTACCTTGCGCATGGAGGCACGTAGTCGGCTCACCGCAGGGTATATGGTTTTTTACTCCATTGGAAGTGCTACCGGATCGATTGCTTCCACTCAAATATATTCTCACTATGGCTGGAACGGGGTATGTTGGCTTGGAGCTTCTGTTAGTGCTGTGGCTTTTTTATTTTGGGCTGTAACCTTGCGTGCTACGAATGCCGCGTTGCAACGGCGCCCTGCTTGGAAATAATCGGGGCAAGTCAATAAGGGTGGAGGTTCCGGTTTCCGGGCATGTTATTTAAAACAGGTTTGGGAGGGGATAAGGATGTCTAGAAGAAACAGGAAATATGCAGTGCCGGGAGCCAGCCGCGGAATGCAAATTTTTAAAGCGGAAGTGATGCGCCGCGAGGGGTATGACGTAGATCCGGAGCGGCCTGATGATGTGAAATACGAAGTTGCAAAAGAACTGGGTGTCCCTTTGGAGCACGGTCAAAATGGTCATTTGAGCACAGAATCGGTGGGCCAGATCGGCGGTAAAATTGGTGGATCGATGGTCCGCGAAATGATTCGTCTCGCACAGCAGCAATTGGTGGACCAGGAAAGGCAGTAGCATTTTTCTAATATATGTTGCTGAGATCGCGGGAGGCGGTTTTTGTCCTATATTGTATGGAACTGAGACCGTCCTTTCGGTGTTTGCGTTATTTTATATTTGTATAGTAAAAAAATTCCTGAAATTCCCTAAAACAACCTGATTCATGGTAGAATTTTACCGATGTTCCACGGTATAGTGGAGAAGGATATATCATCATTCAAGTCTGTAGTGGGAGAGGAATTATCAGATGAATCAGAGATATCGCAAACGCAACACGGCTGCTTTTACGGGGGCATCGTATTTTGCATTGGGGGCAGGACTTTTTCTATTCTGTTTGGGAGTGTACAACGACACTTGGGAGCTAAACGTAAAAGGGTATTATTTGCTCTGTATGGTGTTAATTACGATTTCCTGTATCGTTGTGCAAAAGGTGGTCAGGGACAATACAGAGGATAAAGAATTTCGTTTGGATAACCCTAAACACAGGATGAGAAACACAGGGGCCTTCACAATTATGGCTTTTGTGGGTTTGATTATCGGGTATGCGATGTTTTTTATTGGCCTTTACAATGCTCCATTTGAATTAAATGTAAAGGGGTATTACATAGCTGTTATTCTCTTGATTTCTTATAGCGCTATTGGCGTTCAGAAAGTGACGCGGGATAACGCGGAAGATAACGAGATTCTTGCCGAGCAAGAGGCGAGACGGGACATCCAAGGATAAAGAGGGATATAGCCAGCTTTCTCGCTGCCAACAGCAAGCTGCTTCAACTTTACTTACCATCATAAATTGTAAACAGGAGCTTCGTGTATTAACGGAGCTTCTTTTTATTTTTTTGAATAGCAGCAATAATCTTGCCGATCTAAATATTATGAGGACTATTTGTTAGAACAACATCCTTAGTTTGGATTGTTTTTTACTATACGGTTCTCTATACTCTTCATAATACTTGAAGTAGGAGTGGATAATGGATGATCCGTCTGAAGGATATAGGGAAGTTCCAGGAACTGCCGCAAATGGCCATGCATATTTACAATGGAAACATTCCGGAATTAGAGGCTGCCATTAGAGCAGGCTGGGATATTGAAGAGGGCATCGTCCTTAGCCAATATACTACGTTAACCCCGTTAGATTTGGCGCTTATATCAGAGAGAATGGATGTCATAAAGCTGCTGGTACAGCACGGTGTAAATCTGAATGTGAAGAATAATCCGGCTTTTTTGCTCGCGGTTCGCTATTGCAAAGAAGATATCGTCCGCTATATTGCAGCACAAGGGGCTAAACTGGACAAGCTTAATCAGGTCAAGTCAGGTGCATATTCGCAGGCCTACTATGGCAACAAAAACAATATCCCGCTCATACATGAGCTAGGATTAGATATTAAGCAGCATGGTGGGGGCGTATTACGCAAAGCGGTGTCAGATCATGACCTTAAGACCGTTACTTATTTACTGGATCATGGGGTGGACATTAATTACAACAAATCCGATATGGTCTATCCTTATCAAGCGACTCCGTTAACAGTTGCCACGAGAATTGGTAATCAAGCGATGGTACAATTTTTGATTGAACGTGGCGCAGACGTTACCTTGGCAGAAAAAGATGGCGATCGCCCGTACACCATTGCAGTGAGTAATAAGAATACAGCTTTGGCTGACTATTTGAAATCGTTAGAGCCGGCTGAATTTCATGATATCGAGAACAAGAAGTTTGAGCTGAGAAAATATAAATTGTCTGATGAATTGGTTAGCTTTCTTACTGGAAAAAATCTGCGTCTTGAGCTAACACAAAATGAATATGAAATTAGATATATCGACTTTTTCACATTAACTGATACCATTGAAATGAAAATCGGCCGGCAAAAGCTGCTCCGTCTGTCAGCCGATATAGATAATTACTCTGATCTGCTGCTTATGTGGAATCCGAAGAAAAAAGGCCTGATCGGCTGTAACGACGTGGAACATCAGACGTACGCGGATTTATGTAGTTTTGCAGAATTTCTCACGCAGCCGGAGATATACCTTATTAATTTTCTTGAAGGAACATAGTTGTTAATATCTCTTGATCTGTCTATTTCTTTTGCAGGAATCATTCTATTCGTCGTTGAATATATCCCGGTAACCGTATTACGTATTCAAAATACGTAGCCACAGGAGGAGAACAACATTGAAATCGATTACCGTTCAAAGCCTTACGGAAACGTTTAAGCTGGAAGTGCTTGCGGGTGCTAGCTGCATGGACCGTGAGATTACTCGCTCAAAGACACATAGACCTGGCCTGGAGTTCGTGGGTTACTTCGATTTTTTCCCCATGAAGCGAGTACAAGTATTGGGCCGCAAAGAAATCAATTATCTGCTAAAGCTAAGCGTTGAGCAACGCAAGTTACATATTGGCAATATTGTTAAGTATCATCCCCCATGCTTTATTGTGACGACGGGTCAGCAGGAGATTCCTTATTTGACTTTATTCTGCGACCAAGAAGGTATACCACTACTTCGAACGGAAGAGACGACGTCAGAGTTCATCGCAAAGATTGATACTTATCTGGTGAAGGCGCTGGCGCCTGAACTTTCAATTCATGGAGTGTGTGTGAACGTGTCCGGCATAGGGGTCCTATTGAGGGGCAAGTCCGGGATCGGAAAAAGCGAAACCGCACACACGCTCATTAGGAGAGGCCATCGGTTTGTGGCCGATGATGTAGTTGTGCTTAAGAAGCTGGGACCGGCGACGCTTCTCGGCACGCATAATGAAACGACCCGTGAATTCCTAGCGCTGCGCAGTATTGGTCTAATCAATGTTGTACGGCAGTACGGGCGTAGAGCTTTTCAGGAAGAGACACGAATTGTACTCGACATCGAGTTGTCACCATGGCGGGAGAATTCCTTGAATAATGAGCTCGAAATCGAACCCCAGTTCACAGACTATCTTGGCGTGCAAATTCCGCATATTGAAGTTCAGCTTCAGCCTGGCCGCGATGTGGCTGGCCTGATCGAAGCGGCTGCGAATAATTGGTACCTTAAGCAGCTTGGCTATAGTGCCGCTGAAGAGTTCCTGCAGAGGATCGAAAACGGGATGCAGTCGTAAAGGCAAGATAGAAGGCAGCAATTATAGTTACCCATAAATAAATGGTTTTCTGTATACGAAAAACAGGCCGCAGATAAACGCTGCGGTCTGTTTTTCACAGCAAAAAGGGAAGTTGTCTTTTGATTGATATGGCTAGGACATGCGTTATTGGCTGGGCATAGGTTAGAAATGGTATAATTTCTAATAGGTATTTTGAGTGATCGTTAATAGGAGGTATTAATGATGAGTGATGAGTTATTGGCAAAATTGGATGAATGGCATGAGGAAGATGAATTTCAAGAAATCGTGGATGCAATCGCGGAAATTCCTGAAGAGGAAAGAGATTATGTTCTAACTAGTCATTTGGGCAGGGCGCTTAATAATCTCGGTCAATATGAAGAGGCTTTAGAGCAGTATTTGAGCATTGAAGAAGAGGGTGAAGGTGACCCGCTCTGGCATTACCGTATCGGGGTTTCTTATTATTATCTGAAAAGATATGACGAAGCTTTAAAAGCGTTTACGATTGCCGATCAGCTGGAGCCTGATGATGAAGACACATTGGAGTTTCTGGGCTGGATCAAACGTAAATTGGCTAAAAAAGCTGCGAGAAAGCCTGTAAACAAACCTGCAAAGAAGCCTGTAATAGCGTTGGATACCACTAATTTCTGGGATGACAGCGAGTATGCGTTCTCAGAATATATCTCTGATCCGCCTTCAGATGCGTTGATTACTTCAGTACAAGAAGAGCTGGTCTTCAAGCTGCCTGCTTCCTATGTGGATATGATGAAGTTACATAATGGGGGAATTCCTCATAACAATCGTTATCCGATTCCGGGAACAGGAGAATTTATTACGATTTCTGGTATCCTCGGAATTGGACGAGATAAGAATAAGTCGCTGTGTGGAGCTTCAGGCAGCCGGACTGTGATTGAAAATGGACGTTATCCTGAAGTTGGCGTGGTGATTTGTGATTGTCCTTCTGAGAATGAAGTGGTGATGCTGGATTACCGCGAATTCGGGAATGATGGCGAACCTGAGGTTATTCATGTAGATCGGGATAACAAATACAAAATCACACGTTTGGCTGATAATTTTGAGACCTTTATCAGCGGACTGGTGAAATAGTCTATTTCGCTGGCTAAGAATACTTATAATCAAATCAAGGCATTCCTTAAGAGGAGTGCCTATTTCTATTAGGTGATTATAAGGGGAGCGTCTTTCGGACTCAGCTGACCTTAAATGCAGCTTTTTCGCATATTTGAAATGCCAACGGACCGCATAGCAGCTATTGGCATAAAAAACACCCAATATGAACCCGATTCATAGGAATAGCGTCGCTGGAGTCCGAAACTACGCACAAAAGGCTAAAAATATGCCAATAACGTCATCTGGGTCCGAAAGCCTCAGTGGACGAATGCGATTCGGCGATTTAGCTGAAGGTGGGGCTGATTCGAAGTCGTTGGGTTTTACTAGCCAATAATCGGTCTTGAGTCAGCTAACCAACGACCCAAAACACAGAGCAGCGGTGCCCCCATTAATGGGGAACCGCTGCTCTGCTGTCTTTTTCTCGGATCATTGCTGGGTGCTAAACACCTTAGATTGCAGGATATCGAGGGCATGGTTAATCTCGGCTAATTCCTCTGGGAGAACCTCTTTAATCCGGTTCAGAAAACGTTCACCGATCCGTTCAAAAGCCTCGTTCATCATCGCTTGTCCAGCATCAGACAACCGAATCATTTGCTTACGCCGGTCCTCGGCGACATCAAGCTTCTCACACAGGTTTTTTTCTGTTAATTTCTTGAGCTCACGGCTGGTATTCGGCATAGAGATATTCTTACAATCACTGATTTGGCTGAGGGTAACAGGCTGGCTAACCGCAATATATTCCAGAATACTATATTGAACGGGCGTAATGCCTTCCGGTCTAACATCTTTGGTAAAGTCAAATGTTACTTCATGGACTGCTGTCGTAAAGGTAACAATTTTCTGAAAAAACGCTTGTTTGTCCATAAGGATCACCTCTTATTGTAAACCTTAACAAAATAATTATCATAATACAATTATCATTTGACAACTAAATAACGGTTGTGATACCATTTTGTTATCAAATGATAATTAAAGAGGTGGAGCAATGAACGTTTTGGTCATCTATACACATCCGAATCATAAAAGTTTAAGTTATGCTTTTTTCAATAAAGTCATTCAGGGAAGTAATGAGAATCAAAAGATCACGAAGATAGAGGTCCTTGATCTTTACGAAGAGCAATTTGATCCTGTGCTGGTCTTTAATGAAAATAAACGTAGAAGAGACATGCATATTGATCCCAAGCTCGAGAAGTATCGGGAGCAGATTCGTCAGGCCGATAAAATTGTGTTTGTGTATCCAATCTGGTGGGGACGTCCCCCCGCGATGTTGCTCGGTTATATTGACCAAATGTTTGCTTCTAATTTCGCTTACAGAGAAAAGGGTGGCCTCATCCCCGAAGGGCTGCTGAAAGGAAAGTCAGTGGTTTGCATTTCCAGCATGAAGGGGCCGACCCTCTATCCTTTATATTGGCTGAATAATTCCCATAAAGTGCTGATGAGAAAAGCATTATTTCAATATTGTGGCATCAAGAAAGTGAAGTTTTTCGAATTTGGGAATATGGAGAGTCCGAAAGGGAAACATGATAAGAAGTTAAATCAGGTGTACCAATATTTTAAAGCTGTGGCTAATTAATACCTCGAAAATATCTGCTCTATGATTATTCAAGATAACACTGGAAGTGGATGTCTCAAGCGATCCCATAGTTGGATGGTTCAAAACAACGGTGGGATCAAACCAAATGTTCTCCACGATATAAATACGCGCATACATTGTAGTCATACATTTCTTCCACCGGCTGCTTTTTTTATTCAGCCTCCTTATTTACTATTAATTGTGAAAGCCTTAATTATATACAACTCGTATGTGATTAAATATAATTAATGTAAAAAAAGCCTATATTATTCTAAAGCAGCTTGTGGCTCAGATGAAGATGGAGAAATAGCTCTCACACCGGTGTAAGGTATGGTGTTGCTGGCTAATTTTTTTTGTTGGCTTTTGAAATAAGGGCTGTTATATTTGAAAATACTATGTAACTTAAGGTTCAGCAACTGGGTATCGACACAATGGAGAGGCGGATTCACATGCAACAAATGTTAGACAGTATGATTAGCGCAACAAATGACTTTCTTTGGTCGAAAATTTTGGTGGTTCTGCTTATTGTTTGTGGAATTTATTTCACCATTCGATCGAAGTTTGTTCAGTTTGGCATGTTTAAAGAAATGTTTAGGGTCCTTAAAGAGTCCAATGAAAGGTCAAAAGATTCCATTTCGTCGTTTCAGGCTTTCTGTATCAGTATGGCAGCAAGGGTTGGGACAGGGAATATTACAGGGATCGCAATTGCTATCGCAATAGGTGGACCAGGAGCTGTTTTTTGGATGTGGGTCATAGCTATTATTGGATCAGCGTCCGGATTTATTGAAAGTACTCTGGCACAGGTGTATAAAGTGAAGGACAAGACTGGATTTCGTGGTGGTCCCGCCTATTATATGGAGCAAGGCCTGAAAAAACGCTGGATGGGCGCGGTATTTGCGGTTTTGATCACGTTATCCTTTGGTCTTGTATTTAATGCAGTTCAATCCAATACGATTACAGTGGCCTTTGAGAATTCATTTGGCACTAATCGGGTGATTCTTGGACTTGTAGTCGCTGCTGCTTTTGCGGCTGTTATCTTTGGTGGGGTTAAACGTATTGCTAGAATGTCCGAATATATTGTAGTGGTAATGGCAGGGATCTATATTGGGGCCGCTGTTATTATTATGTTAATTAATATTACGGAAATACCGGCGATTCTGGCGCTTATTGTGAAAAGTGCTTTTGGATTTGAACAAATCGCGGGGGGATCTTTTGGGGCAGTCATTCTGCAAGGGGTGAAAAGAGGACTATTCTCCAACGAAGCGGGGATGGGTAGTGCTCCAAATGCTGCGGCAACTGCAACAACTAGTCATCCGGTGAAACAAGGGCTGATGCAAGCGCTGGGTGTACTTACAGACACGTTACTTATTTGTTCGAGTACTGCTTTTATTATCTTGTTATCTGATGCGTATAAACAGCCAGGGCTGGATGGAATTAAGCTGACACAAGCGGCATTAAGCGAACATATTGGTTCGTGGGCCTCTGGATCCCTAGCGATCATGATTTTGTTGTTTGCTTTCAGTACGTTAATCGGAAATTATTATTATGGTGAGACCAATATAGAATTCTTGAACTCCAATAAAAAAGTATTACTATTCTATAGATACAGCGTCTTGGCGATGATTATTTTTGGCTCCGTAGCTAAGGTTCAATTGGTATGGGATTTGGCTGATTTATTTATGGGCTTCATGGTCATCGTGAATTTGATCGCTATTCTTCTATTATCTAAGGTGGCCTTTGCCGCCCTGCAGGATTATAAGCGCCAGAAGCGTGCAGGCAAGGACCCTGTCTTTTATAAAGATAGCATAGAGGGTTTGGAGAACGTGGAATGTTGGGACAATTCTTCAGATATAAAAACATAGTAGGGTAAGTATTTGAGGGCTCAGGAAACTGAGCCCTTTTTGGTATAAAGGGGTAGTTAGAAAAACGAGCCTTTAGAATCGCTTCTAAGGCTCGTTTGGTGTACAGAAAATTAAATTACTCCCTCTTGATTTAGGGTTTAACCAGCAGCCCATACATCTAACTCAATTTTTAATTCAGGTAACCCTAATCCTTTAATATAAGCAATTGTCATTGAAGGAGGTGTCATGCCGAATACTTTATTCCAAATTTCATAGAAATGGTTCCAATCGATTTCTTCCGTAGCCCAAATGTTGATTTTGATTACATTATCAGGTGTTAGCCTTTGAGAAGAAAGGACTTCAACAATATTACTCATCGTATTTGTTACCTGTTGGTTAAAATCTGTAGGGATATGATTGTTTTGATCGATTCCAATTTGGCCAGAAAATACATACATTTCAGCATTTCTACTTATTTTTGTTACATGACTATAGTTACCAACCGGTTTAGCAATATTCTCTGGATTATATCTTGTAATAACATTATTATTTAAGTTCATTTTGTGAATTCTCCTTTAAATAGAAGCTACATACCGATATCTAAGTTATATATCTCCGCTGTTTTTTAGTTTCTTTTAATTTTTGACAGACCTATCCTATCAATAATTAATTCTAGAAAAAAACAGCAGTAGAATACCCAATACCAAAAGATAGATATTTTAGCGATCTCTTTTTCACCGGGTATTCCTCCTTCATATTTAAAGTAAGATAAGTTTCCTCAGAATGATATCATTAATCCAAGTGATACTGCAACAATTCCACTTTCGACACAATTTTCTAAGCTTTTTTTGCTGTTATAAATGAAAATAATGAAATATTTTTTGAAAAAAAAGCAAAAAAGACTTACATTAATCATTTTTATATTGTTATAATAACAAACAGACCGGTTGGTATGTTAGGGGGAGTACGTTATTGTGGATACAAAATCGCTAATGATTGAGACGGCGACACTTCTTTTTCAGCAAAAAGGATATAAAAATGTAGGCGTGAGTGAAATTTTAAAAGCCTGTAATGTGACCAAAGGAGCGCTTTATCATCATTTTCCAAATGGAAAAGAAGAACTATTAATTGCTTGTTTAAAGGGCTTAAATGAAGCAATTACGATAGATATTGAGGATATTTTTAAAAAGCATCCATCGACGTTAGAAGCTACACAATCCATGATTGACAAGTTAGTTCACAACTTAGAAACTGAGGGCACGATTACCGGATATACCTTTAGCAGTATTGTCAGTGAGATGGCTACGGTGAGTGAACCTGTTCGCCAGGCATGTAGCTTGCTCTATGAGAACATGGAACGAATTTACTGCGATAAGCTTGTAACTGAAGGTTATTCGCAGGAATCAGCCTCCGATATGGCTTTGTGGATGACGGCTTCGATTGAAGGGGCGATGATGTTGTGCCTAACGCAAAAATCTACAACTCCCTTAAAAACTATCGCCAAACTATTACCGACAATATTGAAAGGAAGAACATCATGAATCAAGAAGCAAGATTACCAAGAAACGGTAAGGAGGGGGCATTATATGGTGCAATCATTTGTACACTGACGGTACTGTTTATGTCTTCAATAAATATCATTTTAGGGGTTGGAGAATTTAATGGTGAGGTTGCCTTAACGATTCTTAAGGTGTTTCCGATCATTTGGGTAATTGTCATGATTATTGAGCCTGTTGTTATTGGCCGTATTGCCGAAAAGCTGACAGCTACATTCACACAACCCACAGATAGCTTCAACGCCAAAATCCTATTCCGTATCTTGTTCACCGTACTAGGGATGTCATTTTGTATGACGTTTATTGGAGACATTATCGGAAACGGGTTGAGTTCTCAAACGTTTAATCACTTCTTAGCCAATTGGCCAAGAAATTTCCTGATTGCACTGTTCGCTGAAAGTATATTAATACAGCCGTTTGCAAGATTTGTGATGGTAAAGCTACATGCTTCTCAGGACAAAAAGAAATCCAGCGCTGTTGGCGTAACTATACATGGATTATCAGAACAAAATTCCTAACATAAATAAGCTCTCAGGCGAAGCGATTCGTTTGAGAGCTTTTCTATTACCGTGTATAATGATGTTTTGGTTGAATAATTGAAACTCAAATCTTTGCCCGATATCTTTCGGGTAAGCCCTCCTATATAACAATGAAAGCATAACAATGAAAGGTGATTTTCTGACATGATGATCTATAGTCGTCTTGCCATAATGATGCCCCCATTTCCCTAGCTAGGCTCATATTCTTGTAGTTGTTCGAGGATATAAGCTTGTAGGAGGGCGAAAATAAGATGAAAAAATATGCAGCACCATCGTTACTTTTAATGATTGTTCTTGTGGCTTTTCCGCAAATTAGTGAGACGATTTACACCCCATCGTTACCGGATATCGCAGTAGCACTTGGGGCCACCAATAGTTCTGTACAGTTAACGTTAAGTATATATTTTATTGGATTTGCTTTAGGTGTTTTTAGCTGGGGTTGGTTGTCTGACTTCATCGGGCGGAGATCTTCCATGCTGGCTGGACTTCTTGTATACGGTATGGGAAGCCTGATGTGTTTTTACTCAGAATCCATTCATCTGCTGTTAGTCAGCCGGTTTATACAAGCGTTTGGAGCAGCAACAGGTTCGATTATTACCCAAACCATTCTTCGTGAGAGTGTCTCCGGGAATAAACGGCATGTTATGTTTGCCCAAATCTCGGCGGTCATTGCTTTTACTCCCGCAGTAGGTCCGTTAATTGGCGGATGGGTGGATCAAGCTTTTGGTTTTCGAGCGGTTTTCTTTACATTAGTGATGATGAGTGTGTTGTTATTTATGTATGCTTTTTGGAAGCTGCCAGAAACCACTGATGTTTCCATGAGAAAAAAGGTGGCTATTCTGCCTATAGTCAAAAAAATGCTCGCATTGCCACGTGTATTGGTGTTTGGATTACTAATTGGAGGCATTAACGGAATCTTATTCAGCTATTATGCTGAAGCTCCTTTTATATTTATTGAACACTTTCAGATTTCGCCAGGAGTCTATGGTTTTCTCGGCATTATTGTGGCTTTGGCGTCGATTGTAGGAGCAATGATCTCCAAAAGGTTATTAACCCTCTATGCCCCAGAAAAAATAATCCATATCGGCTGTCTAGTAATGGCGGGCGGAGCCTTGCTATTAACAATCGCAAGCAGTCTTGACTCGCTGCCGGACATGATAGTGATCGTATGTATTCTAATAGCGCTGTTTGTCCTATTAATGGGTGCAGGGATTGCTTTACCTAATTGTCTAAGTCTTGCTCTTGTTCAATTTCAGGATGTTGTAGGAACAGCAGGCGCAATATTTAGCTTGGGCTATTATTTGCTTGTTAGCTTGGCGACGTGGGGAATGAGCGCTCTTCATAATGGTTCATTACTGACGATGCCTATTTATTTCTTGGGGATTAGCGGCGGAATGTGGTTATTAGGCAAAAAATTTATTGTAGTGGAATAGAAATAACTTCTTAGTCATTTGATTAGTAGGAAGATATGGATCGGGGCGTCCATAAATTAAGGGCAGCAGTCTGGAACTTTTTGAGTTCCGGACTGCTTTTTGTTTGTTAGTCCACTTCTGGCACAATGACTTGGATATGACGAGGGAGAACACTTAGTGTAATAGGCAAAGTTGGACCTTCTTCGCCATCTACATTGGTTCTTACGGTTTCTGGAGAGCTTACACTTACATTGTGGGCTGTGAAATAGACAACGTCTTTATGATCTTTGAGGGTACCCAGCAGTAAAGATATACTGGCTGTAATGGTATTGAATATACTGAGGTCCAAAATAATAAAACAATGAAGCAGACCGTCGTCAACCGCAGCATCCGGTATTAGATTCTCGAACCCGCCGACTGAGTTGGTTAATACGGCGAGAAAGAGTAAGGAGTCTCCTTGCCATATTTGTTCATCATGGTGAATGACAAGGGGGTGGGCTGTAGGGCTTGTAAGTTGTTTAAGACCTTCTTTCAAGTATGCCAATGAGCCGAGTTTGGTTTTATCTTCGGAGGATACAGAGGATAATGATCCGGCAATTGAACCTACAGCAACAACGTTGCCGAATAGGCGGTCATTTAAGCGACCGATATCTACGTTTTTTAGGTTAGAGGAGGCAAGGGTTTGAATGGCTATTTCGGGATTCAGTGGAATTTGTAATGCACGGGCGAAATCATTAGCCGTTCCTAAAGGAACCACACCTAATATTGGGTGGTGTTCCTGATCGATAAGACCATTAATGGTCTCGTGAAGCGTGCCATCCCCGCCGATAGAGACAACCAGGTCATAACCTTCCTCACAAGCAGTGATGGAATAACGAGTGGCGTCTAGTTCTTTTGCCGTCTCGTTGATCGTAACGGAGTAGTCTTTGTCACTTAGGACTCTTGTTGCGTATCTGACATATTGGCTGGCTTCCTCTTTACCGGATGAGGGGTTAATAATAATCATAGCTTGCCGCATAAGGATAATCCTCTCTATTGTGATCTAATAGAAGTTTATTCTTACCATTACCCCAAAGTAGGCCAGCGGAACTCGTTCTCATAAAAAAAGGTGAGCAAGATTGACCTAAGTCATCCTGCCCACCTGTGTATTCAATTAATAGACTTTATCTCCATTAAAAATGGAGTTCTTAACGATAACGTAATCCACATTACGGATAGCCTCTAATTTATTGCCACCTGCATAAGAGATGGAGGATTGAAGATCCTGCTCCATTTCTCTTAGGGTTTCTGCTAAAGCCCCCTTATGCTCAACCGCAATTTTCTTACCTTCGACGTTCTTCTTTTCACCTTTTTGGTATTCTGAAGCGGAGCCAAAGTATTCTTTATAGAGCTTCCCAGCGATTTCGATGGTTTCACCCGGAGATTCTTCATGACCAGCAAATAGTGAACCAATCATGACCATAGAAGCGCCAAATCGTACGGATTTAGCAATATCACCGTGTGTGCGAATGCCTCCATCGGCAATAATAGGCTTGCTTGCAGCCTTGGCACACAAGCGTAGCGCAGCTAACTGCCAGCCGCCTGTACCGAATCCAGTTTTGATCTTAGTGATACATACCTTCCCTGGTCCAATCCCAACTTTAGTAGCATCAGCCCCAGCGTTTTCTAATTCTCTAACGCCTTCAGGTGTTCCTACATTTCCTGCAATAACAAAACTAGCAGGCAGGTATTGTTTAATATGTTTGATCATCCGAATGACTGCTTCGGAATGGCCATGTGCAATGTCAATTGTAATGAATTCCGGAACCAGCTGTTCTTTGGATAATTGTTCGACGAAATCATACTCTTCTTCTTTAACTCCGACGCTGATGGATGCGATTAATTCACGGGAGTGCATGTCTTTGATGAAAGACGTACGTTTCTCCGGTTCAAAACGATGCATAATGTAGAAATAGCCATTTTGCGCCAAGGAGATAGCGATCTTCTCATCAATGATGGTTTGCATGTTGGCAGGTACCACCGGCAATCTAAATTTATGCCCACCGAGGGTGACTGATGTATCACACTCCGAACGGCTGTTTACGATACATTTTGCAGGAATTAATTGAATATCTTCATAATCGAATACTTCTTTCATAATTTACACCTCTAAATGCGAACATTATAGTATTTTGGTTTGTTAATTGTTCGTCCAAATTGTAATGTACCTCATTCTGCGCCGTAAGTCAAAATTCTAGTACATTATGGTGTAAATTGGACATAATTATACGGCAAATTCGTGTACGGCATTCTTTTCCCTCCATTTAAAAAAGCTTGAAGGCAATATAAGCAGCAACGGTCCAGATAATGATCGCGGAGATCTTATTAATGATCCGCATGATTTTGCCACTTGAGTCGATTTGTCCTACGGTTTTTCCGGCTACAGCCAGCCCAAAGAACCAAATCCATGACACTAGGATAGTCGCGCCAGCAAATACAACTTTGTCTACACCTGTGTAACTAAGCGAGCTAGTGCCGATAACGCCAATAGTATCCAAAATCGCATGTGGATTTAATAAAGAAACGGACAGCGCGAACAGGATTTGTTTTTTGGAGGATAAAGGGGTTGCGTCTTGCGCTGACGATGCCGGTGTACTTTTCCAGATAGACCATCCCATATACAAAAGAAATAAAAGTCCTACAGCAAATAAAGCGGTCTGCAGAACGGGGATGGCAAACACAAGGACTGAAACACCTAATACGGCTAATAAAATAAGCAGGGTATCGCATAAAGCGGCTGTAACAATAACGGGAATGGCTTTTTTAAAATGTGGCTGCGAGGCCCCTTGGTTAAATACAAAGACATTTTGTGCGCCAAGTGGAAGAATTAATCCAAAGGCTAGTGCAATGCCATGAAGTAGTGCGGCTAACATAGTTATTATTCCCCCGATACTGGTCATACGTTATGAAATTTACGGACCTATTGGTTTGATTGGTCTACTACAATTTTATGGATAAATAATATGTACTATCATACAGTCTGTGTTTTGATTTAAAAAGCTGCTTATTCAGAGGGACATTGAATGATCAATTACACTAATTACACCATTAGTAAAAATGTCATCTCAACTCATGACTTTTTGTAACTAGTGAGCCCTTAAGGGGTTACACTATAATAAAGATTAAGTCAGCAGAGTATATAGGGGGAAATGTCTTGTTTAATCTGGTCAAACAGTGGTTCTGGTACGATTGGCTCGTCCTCCTGTTTCGGATTTGTTTTTCTACTTCTTTTTTGGTCACCATGTGTTATCTTTCGGAGGATTTTACGATTCCGTTCTGGATCGCGTTTGTTTGGGGCGTGGTCTCTTTTTCTGTGCCTTGGTTTTGTTTGCAGCTGCACTACAAGTATTATCTGATGGCGGAGATCCTCTTTTCGGGTGGACTTTGCTTATATTTGGCTGCTTTGTTTCCTGAATCATACGTAACTTTTCTGCCTATCGCTTTTATGATTGCCAGCAATAGTGCAGAGAAGTCCTATCGTTGGACAGCTCCGATCACGGTCATTTTGATTCCAATTATGTTATCTAGATTGTCACAACAAATGGATGCTGTATCAATGATTTTTAACATGGGTTTAGTGTATACGCTTGGGTTCGCTTTTCATTTACTAGTGGTGAATCACAAGCAGGGTAGAATTATTAAGGAGCAAAATGCTGTTTTAGAGCAGTATATCTCGCAAGTTGAACGTATGACACTTCTGGAAGAACGAGATCGTTTATCCAAAGATCTGCATGATACGGTGGGGCATTCTTATACTTCAATTATTATGGGGCTAGAGACTTTACGTTCGGAGGTGAACACCTCTGAAGGAGAGCACAAAATAGATGCCTTGTTAAAGCTAACCCGCAATGGCTTGGATGATGTTCGGCGATATTTGCACCATGTGGGCGCTTCGGAGGATGCATTGACGCTTATGCAGTCCCTACAGAAATTAGTGGATGACTTCCAGACCTTCTCCAAGGTTAAGATTCGCTTAAGAACATTCGGAGAGCCGTATACAGTATCTAAGCAGGCCCAAATGGCACTATACAGATGTTTGCAGGAGTCGATAACCAACGCTGCACGTCATGGTCACGCCACTGAAATTGTCATCAGCTTACATTATGAAGAGAAGTTGATTCGGCTGGATGTGCAGGATAATGGATTAGGCACTGAAGATTTAAAAGCAGGATTTGGTGTGAATGCGATGAAGGAGCGTGCCTCCAACTTGCAAGGACAGGTGTATTTCTACTCTAAGCCAGGGGAAGGAACCTTAGTGACCTGCAGTTTACCAAGGCTTGAAGAGATACAGGAGGAAACGGTTCGTTTATTGCTGGTGGATGATCAACCCTATATCCGCGATAGTCTGCGAATTATTCTAGAGCAGGAGCCGGATTTTGCGATTATTGGGTTAGCTGAGAATGGTGAACAAGCAATAAGCCTCTGCGAGCAGGAACAACCTCACGTGGTGCTGATGGACTTAAATATGCCAGACATGGACGGTGCAGAAGCGACTAAGCTTATTAAGCAAAAGTGGCCAGGGGTACGAGTGTTGGTCCTAACTACTTTTCAAGAAGCAGATATGGCAGTCGAGGCACTGCAAAATGGGGCAGATGGTTACTTGTTAAAGTCTACCGAGCCGCAGGAGCTGTTCGAAGGAATACGTCTCGTACATCGGGGCGTAAAGATGATTACACCCGATATTACGAATGTATTAATTGATCACTATGAGATGCATCCAGCTTCAGAGGCGTCGCCGACGGAGAAGAATAATGAATATGGGCTGACCTCGCGTGAGCTGGAGATTCTAGAATGCCTCTCGAAGGGAATGCGTTATAAATCTATTGCCGCTAAACTATATCTGTCCGATGGAACGGTGAGAAATTACGCGTCCACCATCTATGCTAAGCTCGGGGTACGAAACCGTGAGGAGGCAGTCGAGAAGGCTTTTGGCATTTCGGATTAACGCTGACTAAATCTAAATCAGTTAAAATTGAGAAACACCTTATTGTTTGCTTTCCCTTGTGGGAGTGGGCAGTAGGGTGTTTTTTTTGTCATATGACATTATGGCACTGGTCGATTTTACACCAAAAGCACTAGCATAAGAGTTGCTTAGATATGAACAATTTTTTATTGCAGAGAGGGAGAGAAAAGCATGAATCAAATGATACGGAAACATGTGAGAAATTTCTGTTTCTTATTAATTACTTTTGCCACAGGGCTATTTTACTTTTGTTTTTATTTGGTGGGCATTACCTTTGGAGTTGCGATGTCCTTCACCTTAGTGGGGATTCCGATCCTCTATTATGTTTTGCGTTCTACCGAGACTTTTTTACAGTATGAGCGAATTCGAACTAAAGTCTATACGGATATCTCCGTTCGCACGCTACCAACCCGATCTCACGAAGAAGGCAGCTTGTGGGAAAAGGTGAAGATGGAGTTGCAGGATAATCATAACTGGAGAGCGATTATAGGGTTGATGTTGCAACTTGGCATCGGCATGGTCAGTCTCATTTGTGCCACTCTTTTTTACTTGACCCCTATTATTCTCCTGTTGTCACCTATCCTGTATTTATTAGATGTATCCTCTATAACGCTATTTGGGATTGAAAATAAAACATTCAACATCTCACTTTTCTTCATGTTGTTAGGTGCAGTGTCTCTATGGATAGGTGCTTATCTCGGAAACAGTCTGGTAAAGATGATCGGCAGGTATACGCGGCGTTTAGTGAAGGATTTTGCTAGAAGATAAACTCAAACAGGAAAGAAGGAAAAATGATGATAACCTCAGTTCCATTTATAAAATTATTCTCACAATCCCTTTGGATGATGTGGGAGAACATATTTGCTGTCATCACCAAATTTCGTAGTCAGTCCGTGCGTAGATACGGGATATGTAAATTGGTAGTGTTGAAATATCACGGAGAAATTTTGGTCTGCCAAGATGGGCAACGGATACTTCCTGGAGATTGGGTGGGTGAGCTTCATTTGGACAATCGCCAGATCGTGCAGCTGACACGGACGCTTGGTGCAGATCGGGCCGGAATTCGTACGGCACGCATGCTTCGCGAGGCTATGAAGGAGATCAGTCGTGATCTAGACAGCAATCCGGAACTAAGCAAAGTAAATGCGCTAACCGGGATTACGCTGCTTCACCGGGGGATTATTCATGGAATAGGTTTTGAGCAGCGCCCCATCAAGTCCAAATGGCAGCGGCACTGGTTCGGGATATACCTTCGTTTCTTACTGCGCATGCTGCATCCGGAAGGGAAACATCGTGTAGAGGACAGCACAGAGAAGTTATCTCCCATGATGCTTGTGCTTAGTAAGCAGTCCTTGAAAGCGCGGTTTGCCCCGCGTAAGACAGAGGCGGCTTCCTAATGTGGGCCTTCATAATTTTAGCAGTGGATGTGATTGTTCTTTATATGATCGTTCCTTTTGCACTTACCCGAATATTGGGATGGGGGGTTCACTCGGAGGTAGGTGCAGAGAAGGAAATTGCCTTTACGTTCGATGACGGTCCGGATCCTTGTTATACACCTGAACTTCTAGATCTATTAAAAGAGCATGGCATAAAGGCGACCTTCTTCGTATTAGGCAAAAAGGCAAAGCAATATCCGGAATTGATCGAGCGTATGCACAGAGAAGGACACCAAATCGGCATTCATAATTATACTCATACACCCAACTGGATCCACTTCCCCTGGACCAATAGACGGAAGCAAGTAGATCGCACAGCAGACATTGTTGAGCGAATTACAGGAGAGCGGCCTATCTTTTACCGCCCACCTTGGGGGCTTCTTAATTTAGGGGATTTCTTTTTGCTAAGAGAATCTTATCGAATCGTATTGTGGTCTGTCATGGTCGGAGATTGGAAAGCGTCACTGAGTGCAGAACAATTAAAGGATGCCTTAATAAAAAAAATAAAACCAGGCTCAATCATCGTTCTACACGACAGCGGAGATACACCGTGGGCAGATGAAGAAGCGCCCTTGAATATGATCACTGGATTAGAAGAAGTCTTAAAAGAAATGGATAAAAAGGGTCTGAAGTGTCTTCGGATGGATGAACTGCTGAACAAGGAAGTTAGTCATAGTAGAGAAGCTAGATCCAGAGTCAAACATCGGGGGCAGATTGATCTGTAGCTATTGAAATTTCTCAATCATTTTTTATATGGCAAGGGCTATGGTAACATTTAGAGTAAAGCGGTCCGTTCCTATATAAATTGTTGAGAAAAGGATGGGGTAGCATGTTGAATGCTTCTTACTGGTTAACCAATATAAGATTAGAACAAGGTTATGTTATTGAGGATGGGCAAGTAGCGGGTACGAATACGAAGATTTGTCATCTCCGCATTGACGGGGATAAGATATCAGAAGTTGTTGGAGCAGACATAGAGCTTCAGAGCCAGCTCCCGAAATATGACTGTAAAGAGTTGTTGATGTTGCCTTCTTTCGAAGAAGCACATATCCATTTAGATAAAACGTATTACGGTGGACCATGGAGAGCGGTAAAGCCTGCGTCCAGTGTTTTCGAACGGATTGAGGAAGAGAAGGTATTATTGCCTAAGCTGCTGCCCATGGCGAGACAACAAGCAGAGAGCATCCTGACGCTTATTCAGGGGTTTGGTGCCACACATGTGCGTAGCCATTGCAATATTGAGCCTGTCAGTGGTTTGCAGCGATTAGAGGCAACTGTACAAGCATTAAATACATTCGCGGGCACAATTTCAGCTGAAATTGTGGCGTTTCCGCAGCATGGCCTGCTGCGCTCGGATTCTGTGCAACTGGTAAAACAATCTCTGGCAGAGGGGGCAACCTTTGTAGGCGGAGTAGATCCTTATACGGTGGATGGAGATATCGAGAAGTCACTTCAGACGATGGTGGAACTAGCAGTGATGAGTAATGCCGGCATTGATATTCATTTACATGATGGAAAAGAAGCGGGAAAGAAAACACTGACGCGGTTAGCTGATCTGACGGAAGAAGCTGGCTTGCAAGGAAAGGTCACGGTCAGTCATGCGTTCTGGTTCGCAGGAGCTCAGCAGCAAGAGGCAGAAGAGGTAGCTAAACGGATGGCATCACTGGGTATGACTATTGCATCCACAGTGCCTATTGGAAGAATGATGATGCCACTTCCGATGCTGCATAGCCAAGGGGTAAAAGTGAAGCTGGCAACAGATAGTCTTACCGATCACTGGTCCCCTTTTGGTAATGGAGATCAATTGGAAAAGGCAGGACGTTACGCGGAGTTGTACGGCTGCAACGATGAATTGGCATTATCTCAATCCCTCGGATTTATAACAGGAGGATTAACACCCCTTGATCCAAAAGGCGAGCAGGTATGGCCAAAGGTTGGCGACACTGCTAGTTTTGTGCTGTTGCATGCCAGCTGTTCGGCAGAAGCAGTAGCCCGAAGAGCGCAGCGCCAAGCTGTCTGGTACGAAGGCCGTCTGGTGAGTGGTTCGATAACAAATAGAGACCTGTGAGGCAGATGATATGCTCCTCTCTAACTATCTGCATCAGTATAAATCGGCGATCCTCTCACTCCCGAAGGGTACAGTGCTAACTAAAGAGGATCTGCAGGTGGATAAGCTTCTAATGGAGCGTAATGGCAAGGTGGAAATTTATTATGCGCCCCATAATGAGTACATTAATCCTTCTGCTAAGGTGATCATTATGGGGTTAACACCCGGGTTCACACAAATGGGTTTAGCGATACAAGAAGCGATCATAGGTCTGGAAGCTGGTTTGCCAGATGAAGAGGTATGTAGAACAGCAAAGGAAGCGGCGAGATTCGCAGGTTCCATGCGGAACACGTTAATTCATATGTTAGATACACTTAAACTGCATCAACACTTGAACCTAACCTCTTGTGAAGAACTATTTCAGCAGCAGCAGACGATCCTGCACACCAGCTCTTTATTGCGTTTTCCTGTGTTCGTGGATAAGAAAAATTATAGTGGGACCCAGCCCAAGCTACTTTCAAATTCATTCCTCAGGGCGCAGGCATTATCTTCCTTGCGTGAGGAGCTGAACATACTGAGCCGGGCCTTAATTATTCCCTTAGGAAAAACAGTGGAAAGTATACTTCAACTCCTTGTGTCCGCAGGTGAGCTAGATAAACAACGCTGCTTATGGGGATTTCCCCACCCCTCGGGCGCCAACGGACATCGATATAAGCAGTTCGCCAGCCATCAAGAACAGATGATGAAGATACTGCATAATCATTCATGGAAGGGCTGATTCAAGCTTCCCATCAGATGATCTACATGAAGTCGAAAAAATAACGAATGACATGAAAAAAGACCGGTGAAGTGTAGGTCAAGCTATCGATCCGGCTTAAATGGCTTTGCTTCAAAGCCACGAATTTATCGCCATCGCCGATTAGCAGATCCCGCTTTAACACGGAAACCGTTAAACTGCCAAAGAAGCCGCTCAAGCTGACCAACATGCCTGACAGTAACCCGAAGATTGGGTTGAGCGGCGTCAGGTAGGGATAGATTAGATAGGAAACTCCTGTCGTGATGACAAATGCGAAAGCGAAACCCTCCCAAGTCAAATACGGATTGGCGGTGGGAACTATTTTACGCTTCCCTACATAAAGTGATGCCAGATAGTGGACCACATCATTGAGCTGCGTTAGCACTACTAGAAAAAGTACAAGCCCGGCTCCATACTCCGGTGTAGCAAATTGAAAGTAGGCCAAGTGACTAAGCCCGAATACCATCAGCATTAGCCCCCATTGCGTGGAGCTGACACTACGCATAAAACCAACCGTGCCTTTATTAATCATTCTGGGCAGTGGTAGGAGCAAGAATACATAAACTGGGATGAAGACAATAAACATTCCGTACCACTCGATATAAATCCAGTAGAACTGTAACGGAATGGATAAGTACGCCCACAGAAATAGCCTGCGGTCGGATTTTCGTGATTTCATCATGGAGAAATACTCCTTCAGTGCAAAGAAGCAGAGGACCATGAGAGACAGCAGAGAGACGAGGGGATTAAATAGGGTAGCTAGGCAAAAGATAAAAAGCATTCCCCACCACGTCTTGATGCGAAAGCCAATGCCCGTATAATCTTTATTTGGCTGTAGCTTCCCTATAACTACATACATCAAGTGAATGGCCGATAGGGCCGCAAAGATAAGAATTATAGTTAATAAAGAGCGGTCGATAACTGATCACCAACTTGTCCTAGAGTAGATTCCATTAATGGGTTCATATGTTATTATGAAGGAAACGTTCAAACTTGATAAGGGGAAAATTGTAAATGGCAGCAGATCCATCGGTCTTTATATTACTGACGAATACCGGGACGCTTTTTACGAAGCTCATTCAAGGCTATACAAAAGCACCCTATAATCATGCCTCGATCTCCTTTAATCGAGAGCTTTCTGAGCTGTATAGCTTTGGCAGGAAGCATCCGAGCAACCCCCTGAATGGAGGGTTTGTGAAGGAGGATATTAAGACAGGTACGTTCAGCAAATATCCAAATACAACATGTGTCCTATATGAACTTCAAGTTACAGCCCGCGAAGTGGAGAAAATGGAGCGGGTCTTGCAAGTCTTTATCCGAAGCCGTCAAAAGTATCTCTATAATATTCTCGGCGTAATTGGCATTGCCCTAAAGGAGCCTGTCGAATTCAGCAACTCTTATTTTTGTTCGCAATTTGTAGCGGAAATTCTAGAGCGGTCGGGTATTAAGTTATGGAATAAGCTGCCTGCACTCGTTACTCCGGATGATTTTCGCCAAAGTGATCGGCTGAGATTGGTTTACCAAGGTAAATTAAGTGAATATGAACCTGAGCGCCTAGGAGGAGACGAAGGATGAATAGCAAAGAAATATTTTCTAATCGGGTAGATTCGTATGTGAAATATCGGCCGAGCTATCCTGGAGAAGCCATTAATTATTTGTACAATACTATTGGGCTCCAACCCAATTGTGATATTGCTGATATTGGTGCAGGAACAGGAATATTCTCAGCATTACTTCTGGAGCGCGGGAGTTGTGTGACTGCCGTTGAACCCAATCCGGAAATGCGTAGAGCTGCGGAAGAGAAGTTCGCAAAGGATAACCATTTCTCTGTATCGCCGGGGTCTGCTGAACATACAGAATTATCAGATCAGTCGATGGATTTTATAGTATGCGCCCAAGCGTTTCACTGGTTTGATAGGGACGCAACGCAATTGGAATTCAAGCGGATTCTAAAACCGGGTGGAAAAGTTATTCTGATATGGAATTCCCGGCTTACTTACGGTACCCCATTTCTGGAGGAATATGAGCAGCTGCTGCAGACCTTCGGCACGAACTACACTCAAGTTAATCATAAGAACATTACCCCTGAGATCCTTAGTTCCTTTTTCAAGAAAGAACAGATGCAAGTAGCGCATTTTAGCAATCAGCAGGTATTTGATTTGGAGGGCTTAAGCGGGCGGCTTCGATCGTCTTCCTACACTCCGGTCCCCGGAGATCCAAGCTATGAGATTATGATGGCTGAGCTGCGGAATATTTTTGAACGAAATAACCAGGGTGGGCAAGTGTTTTTTGATTATAAGACGGAAATTTATTGGGGCGAAGTGTAAAGTAAATAAAAAGACTCAAACCTTAGAGATAACAGGGTCTGAGTCTTTTTTACTTGTAGTTATGAAAGATGTACGTAAAACGTGGTGGACTCGCCGACGAAACTTTTGGCATAAATTTTTCCTTTATGCTGTTCAACAATGGATTTGGCAATCGCCAGCCCTAGGCCATATCCTCCTTGTTTACGCACCCGGGAGGCATTTGTACGGTAGAATCGGTCAAAGATGCTCGCTAAGTGCTCCGGTGCAATGCCCTCCCCCGTATTGGTGACCGCTAACACCATGTCATTATGTTGTTTTTTAAGGGATAAGGTGACTGAGCCTTTAGGGTTCGAATATTTTACAGCATTGTCCAAGAGGATCATAATCACTTGTTTGATCTGTTCACTATTGCCTAGCACTGTCAGATCAGGCTCGATGTCATATTCAAGGGAAATATGCTTCTCAAAGATTACAGCTTCCATCGTTAAAATGATATTTTCAACCACGTCGCTCAGATTGAATTTCGAATAAATCATTCTCGATCTGGAATCGTCCATCTCGGTCAGGTACAGCAGATCATTGGTCAGGCTGGTCATTCTCTCTGTTTCCGATTTGATATAGTGCAGCCACTTGGACTGATTGTGAATGGTGTCATCACTGTTGGACAGGAGAACATCCGCATTGGTGTTAATAATGGTCAACGGCGTCTTCAACTCATGGGAAGCATCCGCAATAAATTGTTTCTGTTTCTCAAAAGCCTCCTTTACCGGCGCAATTGAACGATTAGCAAAAAAGCGGCTAGCGAAGTACAAGATAATCAGCATCACTGAGCCAACTACAGAGAAGGTATAGATTAGATTGGTGAGGATTTTTTGCTCTGCAGTGATGTCCAGAAATACAAGCATCGCCCCATCACTCGTATGCTGGATGTTGAAGATCCATTTGCTGCTATCCAAGGTGAACCTTCCGGTATCTTTACCGGCACTTAGCGCTTCTTGCAGAGCCGTATTATAAAATTCATCGTCCATAGTAAATTTGGAATCTTTCCCTATGAGGTTCGACGCTGTATCTATCTTCAGCATAAATGAGACTGACCGTTCAGGAGGTGGAGTCCCGTTATCCATACGTTTATTATCAGCATGGGGTAACTGGGAACTTCCCTTAGTTGAGCCCATTCGTCCTGTATCACCACCGGGAGACTTGTAGTTTTCCATGATTCTGTGAAGATCCATCTGAATATTGTTTTGGACATCTTGGTACGTAATTACATAAATCGAGATGAAGGCCACCAGCATGATCACCGAGATAGTGACTAAGTTAACAATAAGAAACCGATTTCTGAGCTTCGTGAACATTAGGTCGTCACCTCTAATACATACCCTACGTTTCTGATCGTACTAATGCGTACGGTCGAATTTAAGAAGGTCAGTTTTTTTCTCAAAAAAGAAATATACACCTCTACATTATTGTGCTCAGCATCAGAATCGAAGCCCCACAGCTTCTCAATAATTTGTTCTTTGGAGGTTACGGCTTGTTTCCTCAAGATAAGAAGCTCCAATAGTTCACATTCCTTTAGATTGAGCTTGATCTCTTTGCCACCCACGGTAAGCTTCAGATTGGATGTATTCAGTTCAATATCCCCGAACTTTAAAGCATCATCCGGTATCACCTCGCCTTTACGTCTTAGTACAGCCCTTATTCTTGCCAATAAGATCTCTGAGGAAAAAGGTTTGGCGATATAATCGTCAGCCCCATAGTCCAGCCCAGTGACCATATCTGTAATCTCACCCTTTGCAGTAAGCAGGATAACGGGAGTGGGTATCCCCTTTTTTCGCAGCGTCTTAAGGACGCTGATCCCATCCATCTCAGGCAGCATGATGTCGAGCAGCAGTAAGTCATAGATTCCACTCAGTGCATAATCCAGACCCGACCTGCCGTCATGGACTGCATCTACCGAATAATTATGTTTTTTTAATATTTGAGTTAAGGCTTCAGCGAGATGGAGCTCGTCTTCTACTATTAATATTCTCATGGTTTTGCCATCCCCTACATAGAACCAGTATTTGTTATTGAGGTCATTATATCAGTATTACCTTTATTGAACCTTAATGAAGAGAGACAACAGCGGCCGGAAGTCCAACATACACCGCAGTTACGATGTACACCTGTGTTAAGGGAATGTAAAGATAATCAATAATTCGTAAAACCATTTAAGATTCATTAAAGGTTTGGGATCTAAGATACATTCATAAGCACACGAGACAACGATAAACAGAAAGGATTGATCACATATGGCGATTGAGGTATTCAACCGTTATGAGAACAAATATTTGTTGGACAACGAAGCCTACTATAAATTTTATAACCAATTGCTTGAATACATGGAACTGGACGATTTCAACAAGCAACATGAGTTTTACTCCATAACCAACTTATATTATGACACGGAGCACAACACCCTGATTCGTAACAGTCTTGCGAAGCCCAAGTACAAAGAGAAGCTTCGTTTAAGAGCTTACGGTGTTCCAAATCAAGATACGAAGGTGTATCTGGAAATCAAGAAGAAGGTATTTGGTCTTGTTAATAAAAGAAGAACGTCGCTCAAATTAAACGAGGCTTATGATTTTGTCGCCACCGGTATGGAACCGGAATTCAAGGATTACATGAATAAACAGGTGATTGAAGAGATCAAATATTTTCTGACACGCTATGATTTGCAGCCCAAGGTGTATCTGTCTTATGACCGAAAAGCGTTGTTCTGTAAAAACAATCGCGATCTAAGAATTACATTCGATACAAATATTCGCAGCCGCCGGTACGATCTGAAGATGGAGCACGGTGTTCATGGCGAACCCTTGCTGGAGCCGGGGCAGTGGCTTATGGAAGTAAAGGCTGAGAACACGATTCCGGTCTGGCTGGCCAAAATGCTCTCAGAGCATCAAATGTACCGTACAAGCTTCTCTAAGTACGGCAACGAATATAAAAAAATGCTGAAGAACAGTAAAACAGAACGGGAGAGTGCCCTCTATGCTTGATTCATTATTTACCGTAGCAACTAGTACAGAGTTAACGTTTACCAACGCACTGCTAACTATTTTTATAGCTATTGCTCTTGGCGGGATCATTAGCTACACCTATATGAAGACGAATGCCAGCGGCTATTCGCAAAGCTTCACACTGACGATGGTACTGCTGCCCGTAATTGTGGCAATCATCATTTTGCTTATCGGCAGTAATGTTGCCAGAGCTTTCAGTCTTGCCGGGGCGTTCTCCATCATTCGCTTTAGAAGTGCGCCTGGCGATCCGAAGGATATCACATTTGTTTTGTTCACCATGGCTTCTGGACTTGCCTGTGGGGTGGGTTCCTTTGGATATGCAGTCTTTTTCACCCTTATCCTATGCGCCCTTATGTTTATCCTTAACCGGACTAACTTTGGTGTAAGAACAACGTCACAAAAAACATTAAAGGTGACCATCCCGGAGAGTCTGGGATATGAGGAAGCCTTCGCTGAAGTATTCAATAAATATAACGTTGGGTATGAGCTTAAAAAGATTAGAACGACTGAGCTTGGCAGTTTATATGAACTGGTCTACGCTGTAACGCTGGGTGAGGCTGTGAACCAGAAGGAATTTTTGGATGCGATTCGTACCCGGAACGGTAATTTAGACCTGTCTCTGACCATGACTCCAACTGCTAATGACTATTAAGATAACGAAAGGATGGATGAAAAATGGATAAATATATAACCGGAAGTAAAGTAGGAATCTTGCTATTGTGTGCATTACTTATGTCGGCTTGCAGCACCAATTCCACAACAACACAGTCTGAAGCGACGGGTACAGCAGCAGCCTCGGGAACAACGATAACTCAGAACGGGGCTGCCACGGGAGTACAACTGGCAAGCGCCAAATTGTCCGATCTGGTGACGTTCGATGAAGAGGATTCTAATACAACTTGGACAGCTGACCAATCGACCGAAATTGCTTTGGCTGGAACAAGTGCGCTTGTTGACGGCACCGGGGCTGAGTCTAAGGATGGATCAGTGACAATTACTGCAGCAGGAACTTATGTGCTGTCGGGTAAGCTGAGTGATGGACAGATTGTAGTTAATAATCAGGATGAAGGTACTGTGCACTTGGTACTGAACGGTGTGAACATCACGAACAGCGATAGTGCTGCAATTGATATTAAAGAAGCGGGCAAAGTAATCATTACCTTGGAAGACGGGACGGAGAACTCCGTATCTGATGGAGCAACTTACGTGTATGCCGATGAAACTACAGATGAACCAAGTGCGGCTATCTTCAGTAAAGCGGATTTAACGATTAATGGTACCGGGAAGCTGTCTGTTTCCGCTAACTATAATGACGGAATTACGAGCAAGGACGATCTGAAAATTATGGGTGGCACTATTGAAATTAAGGCTGCCGATGACGGGATTGTAGGTAAAGATCTTGTCGCTGTACAAGACGGAAATATCAGCATAACGGCAGAAGGCGATGGTATGAAATCAACCAACGATACTGAGACGGACAAAGGCTTCATAGCAATAGCAGCAGGAACATTTGATATTACGGCTGGTAATGATGGAATTCAAGCTGAGACTTCACTTGTAATAGATGGCGGAACATACACCTTAGTTACGGGTGGGGGCAACGAGAAGGGTGAAGTGAAAACAGGTGATCAAGGGCAAGGTATGGGCATGAGAGGTGGCCGAGGTCAGGGAACAGGGGATCAAGCACCAGGAACAACAGGAACCTCAATACCTGAAACAAAACCAGAGACGATGCCAGAAACAAAACCGGAGGTACCAACAACGGAAGCACCAACAACGACAACAACGGCAACAACTACAGAATCGGAAACACCAAGTACTAAAGGATTGAAGGCTGGAGGAGATATTAGCTTAAACAACGGAACCTTTACCATCGATTCTGCTGATGATGCAGTGCACAGCAACAGTAACATTGCTATAGCTGATGGAGAATTCAACATCAAAACTGGCGACGATGGAATCCATGCGGATGCCTTGGTGGCGATATCTGGTGGCAAAATTGATATTACGAAGAGCTACGAAGGGATTGAAGGAGCAAACATCGAGATTTCCGGTGGCGAGGCTCATGTGGTTGCTTCTGATGATGGAGTGAATGTAGCAGGAGGTAACGATGAGGCGACTGTAGGCGGCGGCCCTCAGGAGCAGGATCAATTCAGCGATTCTGCTAGCAATATGCTAACGATTAGTGGAGGAACACTAACGGTGGATGCTTCAGGTGACGGGCTGGATTCGAACGGCTCCATCACAATGTCGGGTGGCACGGTTATTGTCAATGGACCTACCAATAGCGGTAACGGTGCACTTGATTTCGACGGTAGCTTTGAACAGAGTGGAGGAATTTTGGTGGCTGCGGGAAGTTCGGGCATGGCACAAGCACCGTCTGACACCTCTAGCCAACATGCAGTGAGCATGACTTTCCCTCAGACCCAGGAGGCTGGAACCTTGGTTCATCTAGAGGACAGCGAAGGCAACACAATCCTGACCTTTGCTCCTTCGAAGAGCTATCAAACGGTGGTGATTAGTTCACCGGATCTGAAGGACGGAGGTTCTTACACCCTCTACTCGGGAGGTACCTCGACTGGTAGTGAAGCGAACGGACTGTATACGGATGGTGAATACACAGGAGGAACAAAAGTAGTAGCGTTCGAAATTACCAGCAGCGTAACTTGGCTAAATGAATCAGGAGTAACAACCGCAAACACTAATCAAGGTCCAGGTGGCGGTGGTGGAAACAGAAGACCTTAGTTTATAAATTGCATATCAAAAGCCACTCCAGCATTATTTTGGAGTGGCTTTTGATAGTTTGAGGTAAATCAGTCGCCGTTAACAGGGATGGAATTCTGTTTAATCGGTTGATTTGAAGTATTGATGATCACATTATGTGAATTAAAAGACAGAATCTCAATCAGCTGCTCTGCCATATGGTTAGCTGTATATTTAAATCCGCCTTTTACCCATTCTATGATTAATCCAAATAGAGCATAGGCGGTATAACTGGAAAACAATTCGATATTAACATTGGTATTAGTGTTATTAACTGCGACTAAGTCCCGCTTGGTGAGCTCCTTTAAGAGGTCGCAAATCCTATTTTGGAACCCTGGCAGAACATTGGAATTTATAATGATGGTATAAAAATTAGAGTAAGAGACCACATGTTCAAAAATCTTGATGCTCGAGGTGGTCAGCTCACTAACTATAAATTTATCGGTATGAAGATAGGGTTCTTTATAAGCCTTAATTAAATCCTCCAACACATCATCAATTAGCTCATTCAGAAGTTCTTCTTTGGTTTGATAATGTTTATAGAAGGTTCCGCGGTTTAAATCGGCAAGGGTAACGATATCGGTTATCGTAATGGTGCGGAAATTCTTTTTTTCCATGATTAATATCAATGCGTTTTTAAGCTCTTTACGCGATTTGCTAGTTCTCCGATTATTTTTAAGCAACAGAAGACCACCTAACTGTCTATTTTCTAATCCTATTTGAACAGAATCCTGCATTATATATATTTATGAACATTTGGTGTCCCATTTGTATATTGATAGTTAAATTTTAGAGGATTAAACTTGAGTAGTATAAATTTTAAGCGTTAAAGAGATTTTATATATTGATATTTACATTATAGATAAACGTAAAGGAGACTTCCAACATGAAACTTCAAGACAGAGTTGCAGTGGTTACCGGGGCGGCATCAGGTATGGGGAAATCTATCGCAGAGTTGTACGCTAAAGAAGGGGCGAAAGTGATTGTAGCCGATCTTAATCTCGAAGGTGCAGAACAAGTAGCTGCAGGGATCAACAGTAATGGTGGAGTAGCTAAGGCACTGAAAGTAAATGTTGCCCTAGTTGAAGATATCGATAGCATGATTGATACCGCAGTAAAAGAATACGGAACACTAGATATTCTTGTTAATAACGCCGGTATTATGGATGGGTTTGAGCCAGTTGGCGACATTAGCGACGAGAAATGGGATCTTATCTTTGATATCAATACCAAAAGTGTAATGCGGTCCACTCGTAAAGCAATGCCTATTTTTCTGGAAAAAGGAAAAGGGGTTATCGTTAATACCGCTTCTACAGGTGGCGTAAGTGGTGCCCATGCGGGAGCAACTTATACTGCCTCTAAACATGCTGTAGTAGGCTTGACGAAAAATACAGCTTTTATGTATGCCAACAAAGGGATTCGTTGTAATGCTATCGCACCGGGAGCTACTGCCACAAACATCAGTGCTTCAATGAAAAATATAAATGAATTCGGCGTGAGCCGTACACAATTAACACAGGCTGTGATCCCTCGTGTAGGTACACCTGAAGAAATCGCACAAGTTGCGTTATTCCTGGCTTCGGATGATTCCAGTTTTGTGAACGGAGCTATCATCGCTGCTGATGCGGGTTGGACTTCTGCATTCTAAATGTTGGTTGTCTACCTCTGCCTCAACAATTTATCCACGGAGTCTTAGGGACCCAGATGACGTTATTCGCAAATTTTCAGTCTTTTGAGAAGGGATTCGGACTCCAGAGACGCTATTTCATATAAATCGGCCCATATTTGGTGTTTTCGCGCCAATAGCTGCAGTGGAGTCCGATAGCAATTCAAATATGGAATAATGGCGCATTTAAGGTCTGCTGGGTCCGCCAACCAATTTTTTCGGGCAAAATGTTATCGGATTAAACGAAGGAGTGCCCCAGCACGCTACCATTATGCCAAATGATGACCCAAACGGGAGGTTACATAAAACTCCGCTAGAGATTAATCTAGCGGAGTTTTTTATACGCTTGATATTTCCAGGGGAACCCTGCAAAATAGAGAGAATGCTAACTATAGAGGAGTTATATGAAATGAACGATGTTATGGTGCGGAATCATGTAAAAGTCATTGGAGCAGGAGAAAAAACTATCCTTTTTGCGCATGGATTTGGGTGTGATCAAAGCATGTGGCAGTTTATTACGCCATCATTTGAGAAAAAGTATCGAATCGTTCTATTTGATTATGTAGGCTCAGGCCATTCAGATTTAAGCGCATATACATCGGATAAATATCATACTCTCCATGGTTATGTACAGGATGTACTAGATGTCATCGAAACATTTGAACTCAAGGATATTATTTTTATAGGCCATTCTATTAGCTCTATGATCGGTTTGCTTGCTTCAATCGAGCGGCCGGATTATTTTGATAAAATGATTATGATCGGACCTTCCCCACGTTATTTAAATGAGGGAGATGCTTATTTCGGGGGCTTTGAAAAAAGTGATATTACTGAGCTTCTGGATATGATGGAGATGAATTTCGCGGGCTGGGCTAGCTTTATGGCTCCACTTGCGATGAATAACCCTGACCCAATGTTGACCAAACAGCTGGAACGAAGTTTTATTTCGGCCGACCCTATTATCGCTAGAGAATTTGCGGAAGTTACATTTTTTTCGGATCATAGAGAAGATCTGCCTAAAGCGACAGTGCCTACACTCATATTGCAATGCTCGGATGATAGTATCGTTCCTATAGAAGTAGGAGAATATTTACATAGACACTTGAATAATAGTACGTTCCGGTTAATGGAGGCCAAGGGCCATTATCCGCATATTAGCCATCCACAGGAGACCATTACTTTGATTAATGAGTATCTTAGGTGAGATGGAGAAGATTATGGTGTTGAAAGGATATTTAGACAATGGATGACCGGTTAAAATATGCGCCGTGCGGATATGTTTCCATTACCCATGAAGGAATGATCCTCAATGTGAATCAAACCTTTTTGGATGGGATGGGATATCAGCAGGTTGATTTGGTAAATAAACATTTTGAATCTATCATGTCTACGGCAAACAAGCTTATTTTTCATTCATACTTCTATCCTTTTATCAATCTGAATGGACATGTAGAAGAGCTATTTATCAATTTGAAGGACAGCAAGGGACAAGCCGTCCCTTACTTGTTAAATGGTAGACGCCTCGAGTGTGAAGGTGTAGAGGTCATTGATTGTATTCTCGTACAGATGGGCAAACGTATTGATTATGAGCTAGAGTTACGATCTGCGAAGAAGCAAATAGAAGAGGCCTATTGGGAAAAAGATCAGGCGCTGGCAAAGCTCAAACAAATCCACCTGGAAATCGAGCAAAAGCAAGCTGAATTGCTGGAGATGAATGCCGTTTTAGTAGAGCTATCTACTACAGACAAGCTTACTGGATTAAAGAATAGAAGGTTCCTGCAAGAAAAGCTGGAAGAGCAGATTGCAGCGTATCACCGTGATCAGGCGCCTTTTTCATTATGTATTTTAGATATTGATCACTTTAAAAATGTGAATGATACCTACGGTCATCAGATGGGTGATTATGTCCTGGAGAAATTGGCGAGTATCCTGAAATCCCAATCTCGTAAAGAAGATATCGTAGCTAGGTATGGTGGTGAGGAGTTTATCCTTCTGCTGCCTAATATAGATTCATCGGATGCCAAGGCTATAGCGGACAATTTGCGGCAATTCATTGCCAGCTCCACTTGGGAGATTGGCAGGGTTACGGTAAGCGTCGGCATAGCTACTTTTGAAGCAACCGATACAGACATCACTCTTCTGGAAAAAGCTGACCATGCGCTTTACGCTTCGAAAGAACAGGGGAGAAATCGCGTTACGCATATTATGGATTTGAGTGAAAAGCTTCTTTAATCGGAGGCTTTTTTGTTATTTATAAACGATACATCCTCTTTGCTCTAATTGCTCTAATAATTCTTTTCTTCTTAAGCTGTGATTCCATCTTAAATCCAGTTTCTCTAATCGTCCAAGTTGTAGAATCGAATCCGGGATTTCTTGCAGATGATTATCTCTTAAATCAAGCTCAACAAGGCTGCTTAATTGACCTATTTCCTCAGGAAGCTGATTAAGTTTATTTTTTCTAAGGTTCAGTCTTCTTAACTTGCTTAAATTACCGATAGATGAAGGCAGCTTAGTGATTCGATTATCACTTAAATCAAGTATCCGAAGTTCTTCTATAGCACCCAAATGTTCTGGTAACATGACCAGTTGATTACCATAGAGATGGATCTCTCTTAGCCCTTTTATTTGTGTGATCGAATCAGGTAAACATTCTAGCTGATTATAATAAAGCCGCAATTCAATCAGACTGCTCATTTCGCCTATACGGGCAGGCAATTGCTTGAGATGATTATCTGTTACGTTCAGATACTTAAGTTTCTGGAGAATACAGAGCTGCTCCGGCAGCTGTTCGAACTGATTATTGCTTAGGTATAGAAAAGAATCCAACCCCTGCAATCCGCCAATGCTCTCCGGCAACACCTTCAGCCGATTATGGCCTAAATCCAGCATTCTTAGGTGAACTAAGCGACCGATGTTCTCGGATAACTGTTCGATTTCATTGCCCGCATAATTAAGTGCCTCTAATTCGTCATGAAGGAAGAGCTGATCGGGAATCTCTTTAATATGATTGTTGTACATGCTCAGTTCTAGTAGCGGATTGCTCTCAAACACGACATCTGGCGTTTCAATAAGTCCTTTTCCGTCAAAATTATATTTCATGAATGGATCTCCTTTGTAATTTGTATTGGCATCAAGCCTATGTGACAACGTTACGATAGAATATAACAGGATGATGATTTATTATCAGTATGTTGGCATACAAAACTATGGAATGTGTTAGAAAGGAATAATGAGATGGAAGCTTCTTTTTGGACTGGCACTCGCTTTTTTCAAGGTTTACCCTCGGAGAAGATCGAGGCGGTCTCAGGATTATTCACTTATAAGGCATATTCTAAGGGGACCCTGGTGTTTGCAGAATCAGATCCGGGGGATTATGCCTACATTATCTATTCGGGGATTATAAGGGTGTACGCTACTACGAAAGGGAAAGAGCATACCGTAGATCTTTTTGGAAAAGGCGATTTCTTTGGCGATCTGGAAGTGATCCATCCCTCCAATATAAGAGTGCTGTCTGCGGTGGCTATGAATGATACTGTATTATTTGAGATTAAACATGAGCTTTTTAAGCAGATGCTTGCCGATTACCCGTTGATTAAGGAGCAATTGATGCTGCTGCAAATGGACCGTTTATTTTTATCGAATCGGTTATTACATGAAATGAAATTTCATGATGCGAGAGCGCGTGCGATATTTACGCTGAGAAGACTATACCAAAGATTTGGAGTAGAGGAGCAAGGCAAACAGCGGATTGATCTTCGATTGACCCATCAGCAGTTCGCGGATATGATCGGAACGTTAAGGGAGACGGCTACCCTTGTGCTTAAAGATCTGCAAGAGCAAAAGATTATTGAGATTCAACATCAGCAGATCACCGTGTTAGACGCGACATATTTACTGGAGTATACGGATTTCGATTGAGAAGAGCCGTTCCGGGATCTTTTTCAAAGAATCCATTATTAAAGGGGTTATGAATATGGCTTGTAATCATTGTGTAGTAAGAGAGCTGAATTTTCAAATCAAGGCTCATGGTGAGCTTAATCTTAGGGTTTTACCTGAGGTTATTCATCACTTGAGTAGAAGGAATACGATACATAAGGTAGAAGAAAATGTGATTACGATTAAGGAAGCTGAAGCGCGAGATCTTCTGGATTTCTGTAACGATCATATGGAGTCCGGGAAAATTGAATTTCGTATAGATGACCAAACATGGAGACCTCTATCCGAATTACCCAATGTACTTGATATGGAGTGGATTGATGAGGTTATCACTAAGGGTCTTGTTACTTGCTACTTCCAACCGATTGTGAACGTAAGGGAAGAGATTTTTGCATACGAGCTCCTATCCAGATTTAAAAAAGAAGACGGATCCCTTATCTATCCTAATGAGATTTTTGCGGCGGCACGGAATCGTGGGCGTTTATATGCTTTAGACAGGTTATGTAGAATGACGGCTGTAAAATATGCTGCACCCTTAAATAAAAAAACGTTTATTAATTTTATCCCTACATCAATTTACGCTCCAGAGTTCTGCTTAAGATCAACCGTTGAACTGGCCAATCAATTAGGCGTCGACCCCTCTCTTTTTGTCTTTGAAGTTGTTGAGACGGAGAAAGTGGATGATCTCGCTCATTTGAAAGCTATTTTGACATATTACAAGGATCGGGGATTTGAATACGCTTTAGATGATGTTGGTGAGGGCTTCAGCACGATCGAGATGTTATTGGAGCTTAAACCTCATTACATGAAGTTAGATATGAAATATGTTCAAGGCGTGTCCAGTGATCCGAACAAACAGAAAATAGCTAAACAATTTTTAGAAAAGGCTTTAGAAATCCAATCTGTTCCTTTAGCAGAAGGTGTGGAGTTTAGAGAGGACTTTGAATGGCTTAAGCAGAGTGGTTATCAGTTGTTTCAGGGATATTTATTTGGAAAGCCTGATCCTATTCCCAAACAGTAATCCTAATGAGTATATATCGGTCCAGAGGATGAGATGAATTTCAGGTCAGAGTCTGAGTACAGCCAACCCTCGGGGTTGTATAATTTAGGTAATTTGAAAAGGGGGACGGGATGGATATGAAATGGCATCAATTTGTAACGCGCTGGGCGGATTCTAGGGGCTTTGATGGACGAGAAATTGATTATCAATGGCCTTCTCCCTCATTTCCGGTCATCAGTATTCGTAGTAATTTAGGGCGATACTCAGGTCAAAAGTATGGTCATGGAAGTAAACCCCGTGTAAAGACAGCTGTTGGTTTAATCGCTATTGGAGATGTAGCTGTCGGATTGATTTCCATAGGTGCGATAAGCGTGGGCGTACTTTCCTTAGGAGCAATATCACTGGGAATGTGGTTAGCGATTGGAGCAATAGCACTTAGCTGGCTTGGCTTCGCAGTGGGAGCGATTGCGATTGCAGGAGTGGCTGTAGGAGCGATCGCAATCGCGGAAAAAGCGTTGGGGGCCATCGCCATAGGGGATACGGCGTTTGGTGCGATAGCGATAGGCAGGATCGCTGGGGGTGCCATAGCTATCGGACAATGGGCATATGGTGTAATCGCAGTTGGCGAACATGGTTTCGGATTAATTCCCATCACGGGCGATGTGTGGAATTGGTTCCGGCGTTTGTTCGGATCGGGGAGTTAATTAGACCTCCAGTCCTAAAGGATCCCATTCTCTTCCGGGATAGTCGATAAATAATATCTATCACATGAGAAAAACTAATTGCAATTACCTATACTCATTTCATACCAATTAATCATGCGATCAGATCTAGGCTTATGTTACTCTTTGAATGTATTCGAAACTTCATAGGCAAACCTATGGAAATGTAGGGACGCAAAGCTATAGGGACTAAGGTTATCATAACTATTGTCAGCCAGCTGCCAAAGAGTGTGTAACGCTTTTTGTTAAAATATAAGAAAGTATAAGTTATACACCTATACTTAATATCTTATATTTCTCGCTTAAACGCTTACCGTCCTTATAAGGACGCCGAAGACGTTTATGCTTGTTAAGGTTTAATAAAAATTAAGTCTTAATTTTTAGGCGACTTTATACGCAATCAAGCTACTCTTTTGGGGTAGTTTTTTTTGTGCCCATTTTTGGGCACTGGAGAGATTCATATGACATCTGGGGGTAAGAAGAGATGAAGAAAATGATTGCGATCGCTACATCGGCGGCCATGTTAGCCAGTTTTTCGAGTGAGGCAGGTTATGCTTTAGCAAGTGAGGCAAGCAAGGTAAATGTAACAAAAACAGTCGCGCAAAGTAAGGTCAACTTATTAAGCAACGCTTCGGTTATTCCGTTTGAGCTGTACGGCAAGGATGCTCTAAATGCCTATAATGAGGTTTTTAGAATGAATCCAGCAAATATTAAATCCATCACAAATAACGGTGGCAACTACTCAGGCTCGCCTATAGCTAAGGCTATGGATGGGGATATGAGCACGCATTGGGAGACTGGCAAACCGAATAGTTCAACGTTTACGAATGAGGTTGTGTTTGTTTTCAATGAGTCCACTGAATTAAATAGAATGGTCTACGCCGCTAGGCAATCTGGTGCTAAAGGTAAAGGTTTTGCTCAAGAATTTGATATCTATGGCTCCACTACAGATGCGGGCGATTTCACACTCGTGTCTTCTGGAGAATATAAAGGCTCAACCGGTGATGTAGTGGAGATTCAGTTCGCACCTACGGCTTTTAAGAGATTTAAATTTGTCTTCAAAAAAGCCAACCAAGATTGGGCGAGTGCGGCTGAGTTTTCTTTTTATAAAGAGGATAGTGTCTCTGCTAAAATGAAAAATTTATTTACAGATGATACCTTGAGCCAAGTTAGTGCTGCCTTTAATACGACAGAGAAATTAACAGCTTTAGAGAATGAAGTGCAGGCACATCCACTGTATACGCAGTTTAAAGAAGAGATAGAGAATGCAAAGATCCTTTTGGAGAACCATCAGGTAGACGCAACGGCAGCCAAGGTTTCGAAGCTAAAAGGGTATGGTACAGCCTATGAAAATGCCTATAGCCAAGCTTATAGAATGCCAAATGCAAACGTATCAAAAGTAACGGTGAACGGTGGAAGCTACCCAGGTACGAAGCCTGAATATATGCTGGATGACCAGCCCACTACGCATTGGGAAACGAACAAAAACAATGATGCAAGCTTCACGAATGAAGTCGTGTTTGAACTAGCGCAAGCGGAAGTGCTGGACAGAGTGGCTTTTTTGGCTAGAGATAACCGCAAAGGATTCCCAGAGGCTTTTGAAATCTATGCATCAGAGACGAGTAAAGGAGAGACCTTCCAACTGGTATCTAGCGGAACCGCGATTAGTACCAATGATTTTTTGGAATTTAAATTCGAGCCGACGAAGTTTAAAAGATTAAAATTTAAGTTCACAAAAGCTAATATTAACAGACCTTTTGCGGCTGAATTTAGATTTTATACAGAAGATAAAGTAAGCGAAGCTGTAAATGGTATTTTCACAGATGGAACGATGAGTGCGGTTGTGCCTGCTTATAATAGCGTCGAAGCAATCAACGAATTAGAAGAAGCGGCAAAAGTACATCCGCTCTATCCAATCCTGAAAGATTCTTTGGATTTAGCTAAGAAGCTAGTGAATGGTGAAGTTCAAACCGAAGGCACCATCATTGAGGCCGAGCAGCGTGGAGATATGAAAAAACATGCTCAGCAAAACCTGAGAATAGGCTTCGGCACGAACAACCAGCCTACAGGACTTGCGGCAATGCCTGGCGAGACCATCAATGTTTATGTGGATGCTGCTTCGGGTGATAAGTTGCCTTCTTTGATCTTTTCTCAACAAGAGGGAGCTTGGAATAGTTGGGCTAGGGGCGTACAATTGCGTGCGGGCAAGAACACTATAACTGTACCTGAAATTACAACGACTAGTGCTTATGCTCATGATGTAACTAAGGGCGGCACCGTTTATATCGTAAATCCCTATACAGCTGAGGAGCAAGGGAAGGCGCCACTGATCCGCTTCGAAGGTTTAGAAAAGATTCCTTTTATGACCAAGACCACGGATCCAGAACAATTCAGAACCTTCTTAACCACATACAAACAAAGATTAGACGAAGATAAAGCGGTTCATCCAAATGTTCAAGATCGCAAACTTATCGATGTGGTAGAAATGGCCAGCGATCATGTTATTTTTACAGGAACTGCGACTGAAGCGTACAACAAATTTATTACGCAAGGAAATAACCCGCTGGATACCGTAACTGGGTATGACACCTGGATGAAAAGCATTTTTACCTTCTATGGCTTGGATGGCAGTAGTGAGATTCATGATGCCAAGCTAATTCGTGAGAATATTCGATTGATGCAGCCTTATGGTGCGATGTATGCAGCGGGAGATCATACAGGGATCCAACTTGGAACAGTAGGAACCATGTTAGGTGATTTTAACAAAGCTTATCCGGGCTGGGGACTGAATCACGAAATTGGGCATCGCTTGGCTATGGGTGAACGGGAATATGGCGAAGTAACTAATAATATGGTGTCTATGTTTATGTCTGTCGCGGCGAATTCGATAGATAATCGTATACCGTATGAATCAGATATCTATAAATATGTCCTCGAAGAAAATAAAGTGGTTATGAATCAGCAGGGCTTATTTGCACAACTCGGAGCCTATTGGCAGCTGGAGCTGGCACATCCGGGATACTGGACAGAGCTGACCAAGCTATATCGGGAGCGGAAGGTCACCCTTACCAACGGTGACAATTCCAAGCAGCAGTATTTGGTGGAGTTCTCCTCCGAAGTACTAGGATTAGATTTAAGCAGCTATTTTGCCAGACATGGCTTCACTGTGAATCCTGAGACAAAAGCGAAAGTAGCCAAGTATCCGGCACCGCAAAAGTTATGGTATTTAAATAACTCGGTGATTAATTATGAGGGAACTGGAATAGCGGATAAAAATCTGGCTATTAAGGTTAATATCACACCTAACACCACGGCTAGAACGAACACGTTAAGTTTCAGTATAGATAAAGAGCTTAAGCAAGACTTTTTAGGATATGAAGTGTATAGAAATGATGTGTTAGTTGGTTTTACAGGAACTGACCAATTTGTGGATCAGAATGTAGATGCGAGTATCAACTATACGTACAAGATCGTCGGTTATGATAAAAAGCTGAACCCACTGAAGCCCGTACAGGTTAAAGCCTTTAAGCCAGCCTTGTCTGTTGAAGATCAGCTCACTTTAAAGCTTAATCAAACCTTTGATCCGATGAGCTATGTAAAAGCGGCTAACTATCTAGGAAACGATATTACTGCGGATGTCTCTCTGAAAGCCAATAACGTTGATGTAACGCAAAAAGGCAACTACGAAATTGTATATGAAGTGAAAAGCGAAGGGGTTACGAAAACGAAAACCACACAGGTTACGGTAACGAGCGACTACGCCTATATTTCCGATCTCAATGCCAAGTCAGTCGTTGTAGGCTGGGGTGAATTAAAGAAAGATAAAGCTATTTCCGGGGGAATCATAACCCTTGTTCGCCAAGGATTGGCTGCGACGTACGCGAAAGGGATTGGTGTTCATGCCAACTCTGAGGTAGTTTACGATATTGAAGGTAAGGGTTACGACTTCTTTGAAAGCTACATTGGGATCGATCAGGCCATGAAAGGGAAACCTTCCTCGGCTACTTTTGCAGTGTATGTGGATGGAGAACAGAAATTTGAGAGTGATGTTTTCCGGGCAGGAACAGAACATCAATTTGTGAAAATCCCAGTGACTGGCGCAAGAGAGGTGAAGCTGGTCACAACAGATGCTAAGGATGGCAATGCTTCAGACCATACGGTATGGGCCGATGCGAAGTTCTCGAATAATTCAAGCAAACCTATCATTACAGTGCCGGAAGAGACAAACTTCGTTAAGCTGAACAGCGAATTTGATGTGTTGAGCGATGTAACAGCTTTTGATACGGAAGATGGTAATTTAATTGGAGCCGTTGAAGTACAATCCAATGGATTCACATCAAGCAAAACAGGGACTTACAACGTCGAGTTTTCAGTTACAGACTCAGATGGAAACTCCGCTGTGCAGGCCAGAAAGATTGTTGTATACAGCGCTAGTAAATACCTGAGTGATGTAGATTGGCAATCGGCAAAAACGGATTATAATGTGGTTCGAAAAGATAAGGCTAGCTCTAACAATCCGTTTAAGCTGCTGGTAAATGGTGAGGTCAAAGAGTTCGCTAAGGGCTTAGGAACCCATGCCAGCTCTGAAATCGTGTATAATCTGGCGGGTGCAAACTATGAATATTTTGAAACGTATGTAGGGGTTGATAGAAATATCCCTGAGCAGAGCAACTCCAGTGTAATTTTCAAAATCTTTGCCGATGGGGCAGAGGTTTATAACAGCGGACTGATGAAATTTGGTACAGAAGCCAAGCTTGCGCGGATACCTGTTAAGGGTGTAAGTGAATTGAAGCTGGTGTTAGATAATGCAGGTAACGGAAATGCTTCAGATCACGGTGATTTTGCTGATGCGAAGTTTTTGATCTTGAACAATACACCAGAGCTTACCATACCTAAATCTGTCTCAACCAAAGTGGGCCAAGCGATTGATATCAGTGAAAGCTATTCGGCAATGGATTCGGAAGACGGTGACTTGACGGCTCAAGTGAAGGTCACAGGCCAAGAGCAAGTTAAATTCAACCGGGCTGGAAAGTATCCAATCACTTACACAGTAACAGATAGTGATGGAAATACGACCACGAAGATTAGAACTATAGCCGTAGTAGACATGACGGACTTTACGTATCTGACGGATTACGACTGGAACTCTACTCAGAACAGCTATACTGCACCTTTGAAGGATAAATCTATTAGTGCCAATACGCTGAGATTAACAGATGAGAACAATCAGGTAGTGTCCTATGAAAGAGGAATTGGAGCGCACTCTAACTCGACGATTGTATACAATCTAAGCGACAAAAACGCGGACTATTTCACTTCCTATGTAGGTGTAGATAGACAAATGTACGGTTCTGTTGGTTCGGTGAGCTTTGAGGTGTTTGTCGATGGAGAGAAGAAATTCGATAGTGGAGTCATGAGTTCGAGAGATCCGCAGAAATTCATTGAATTGGATATTAATGGAGCAAAAGAACTGAAATTAGTTGTCACAGACGGGGGAAATGGCAACGGATCTGACCATGCTACATGGGGTGGAGCCAAACTACATTTCGCGAATGGAGATCACTTATTCACTGGAGATCTGGAACAGGCGATTGCAGCGGCTAAAGCAATTTCTCTAGAAGGCTTCACACCTGAGAGCATCGCGGCATTTACGTCCAACCTCTCGACAGCAGAGACAGTGTTGGCTAACTCTTCTGTTACGCAAAGTGAAGTAGACGAAGCTGTAGCAGCGTTGCAACAAGCAACCGAAGGTTTGGTCCAAATAGATCTTACGCAAGAGATTACTGTGGCGGACCCGTATTTAAGTGCTTCGATCAAGACTACATTGGGCGTAACTGGAGAACTAACGCTAGGGGATATGTATAACCTTACAACGTTAACCAGCGAAACCAGAAGAGCCAGATCCTTGGAAGGTTTGCAGTACGCAAATAACCTAGAGACACTTGACATTACTGGAAATGAAATTACAGATTTCTCCCCATTACAAGGGTTAACTAAACTAACGAGCTTATTGGCCGACCCACAAGTGTTAGAGGTAGGAGAATTTAAGGGACCTGTGGTTGAAGTAGCTAATCTGGTGAAAGGGCTCGATGGCAGCAAAGTGATCCCTAATTCCGCTGGGGTAAGAAACACTAGAACATCTAAAGAAATTGTGTTTGATATGAAGGAATGGGCTGCTAATCCGGATGTGTTTACTATTGACCTATCAAACGAGGAGAAAGGAACTTACATGCTGGGGTTAACTTACCAAGTCGCAGGTAATCTCGTGCAAATCATTTCTTTTATTAATAATAATTAAATTCCCAAGAAAACAGGCGGATTGTGGTCTCTATAACCATGGTTCGCCAGTTTTTAAATGAGGGGTTTTTATGTAAAAATATCCATTTTGTCATATGACAAAAGAAATGACAACGCTCACTATAAGCGGTGTAGTCTTTTAACTATACTTAATCAGAAATGCGTCAAATTTAAATGAATACTCTAATTGAAGCTTTTTATACAAAGAAGTAAATAATGTATGCGGTTTAGAGAGAGGTGTTTCTGTGAAAATCATCATTGTAGATGATCATCCATTAGTTAGAAGAGGGCTGGCATCTGTCATTGCAATGCAATCGGATATGCAATTTGCAGGTGAAGCTACGACTGGCCCGGAAGCACTTGATGTGATTGAAGAGACAAATCCAGACATTGTCCTCATTGATCTTAAACTTGCTGATGAATCAGGACTGGATGTCATTAAGATAGCACGTACCCGCGGCATGGTTAGTAAATTCATACTGTTGACTTCCTCTGCGAGCAGAGAGGATTTTTTGAGGGCTGAAGAAGTACTGGTAGACGGATATGTACTGAAAGAGGCACTGCCGGAGGAATTACTCTTTGCTATCCAGTTGGTGAACAAAGGGAGAAAATATTACGATCCTGGCCTAATGGAAGAAAAGATGCGAATGAGCGCCAGCAGTCCAACAGATGAATTGACACCAAAAGAGAAGGAAGTCCTGATTCAGCTTGGACAAGGTGCTTGCAATAGAGTGATTGCCACACGTCTTTTTATCAGTGAATTTACGGTGAAGAAGCATGTCAGTCAGATTTTAGCGAAGCTGCAGGTTACTGACCGGACACAGGCGGCACTGTGCGCCAACGCGATAGGATTAACGAAATATGAAATGTCTTATGAGTAGAACGGCAAGATCAGATGTTATAATGGCTTTAACTACTTTGCAAGATTGAGTATTCTGTCTAATTGTAATTAGGGAGTGCTGTTGATGTTTGAATTGCCAGGATACCAAACCTTAGATCTGATAGATAATACCGCGGATATCAGATTATACAGACTCCTACGTCAAGAGGGCGGCCTAAGGGTTATCGCTAAGACAACAATAGGAGAATACCCGGGAGCTGCCATGGTCGATGCTTTTCGTCATGAGTATGACATGCTTAAGCGACTTTGCGGACGTGGTGCAATAGAGGCGTACAGTTTGGAAATTATGGCGGACCGACCAGTCCTTCTCTTAAAAGATATAGAGGGGAGTACTCTTGGGCAGATCCTGCGTATGCCTGTTAATTCACTGGGTCTTCCAGCGCTGCTTCGGATCGCTACAGCTATTGCTGATTGTCTTATGCAAATTCATCGTGAAAAAATAACACTAAATGAACTAACCCCCGCTCATCTAATCGTCAATCCCATTACTTTTGAAGTGAAATTTATTGATATAAGAATGTGCTCTACCGAAAACATCACGAGTCCTTTGTCACCGTTAAGCGGTCGGCCCGATGTTCTGCTTCCTTATATAGCTCCAGAACAAACGGGACGAACCGGAGTCAAACCGGATTACCGTTCTGACTTTTATTCGCTTGGGATCATCCTGTATGAATGTCTCTCAGGCAGCCGCCCCTTTGAGCTGCATGATGTTGTTGATATTGTATATCGTCATCTTGCAGATACACCTGAGCCTCTGCACCGCAAGTTCCCCACTATCCCTCTATCGGTCTCTGATATTGTTGGTAAATGCATGGAGAAGATGCCTGAAGCGAGATACGCCAGCGCATTAGGCATTAAATCGGATCTTGAGGAATGTCTATCCCGTCTAGAAGAATCCGGGCATATTGAGCCTTTTCCACTAGGAAGCTGGGATATCCCAGAGCGGTGGATGGTATCAGGACGCTTCTATGGAAGACATCTTGAGCAACAAAGCTTAAGGGAAGCGCTGCAACGAGCATCACAAGGTGCCGTAGAGACGGTCTGGATTAGCGGGGAGAGTGGTATCGGCAAAACAACCTTTCTAAAGGAGACCCTTAGAAATACAGTCTCTTTGGATGGTTTCTTCGCCAGAGGCAAATTCGAATCCCGACATACCTCACTCCCTTATGGCATCTGGCATCAAGTCATAGAAGAGTTGGTTAGTCAGCTGCTGATGGAAACAAAGCTGCAAGTGGAGGTTTGGAAGCTGCGTATTCTACAAGCAGTGGACAATTACGGTCAGTTGCTGATCGATTTTGTTCCTAAGCTTGAACTCTTGATTGGCCCACAACCCTCCGTGCCTTCACTGCCACCGCTGGAAGCTCAGCATCGCTTTCAATTAATCATGAGCCGATTTATTCAACTCTTTCCTCATGAGGATCATCCATTGATCTTGGTATTGGATAATTTGCAATGGGCTGATGATACGTCGCTGCAATATCTCACTTCGCTTATAGAGGATACGGCAACGACTCATCTGCTAATCGTGCTTTCCTATCGCAATCGGGAGATTACAAGGCTGCACCCACTCAGTAGGCTGGAAAAGCATCTGATTGACCGCAACGTAGCGATGAGCAGAATTTCTTTACAAGCGCTTGAACTCACCGATTTAAAACAACTGCTACTTGATGTTATGCGTTACGAGGCAGCTGACTTGGACGAGCTGGCGCGTGTGCTGCTTCATAAGACAGATGGAAACCCGTTATTTATTAAGCAATTCCTTCAAGATTTGATAGATGATCAGCGAGTGGAATTTGATGAGAATATTCGAAGCTGGAAATGGGATCTCCAGCGTATTACTGAATTAAATGTTCCCGATAACGTAGCTTCATACCTTTCAAGTAAATTGCAACAATTTCCTGAACAGACGGTATATGCACTTAGCAGAGCCGCATTCATAGGCAGCCTATTTGATTTACGTACACTTGCTGATATTACGGAGACCCCGATAGAGGCATTGAGCGAAGCGTTGGCGGTTGCTGTACATGGGCGCTTGTTGCAGCCCGTTAACGGGGAGGAATATCCGCATTATAAGTTTCAGCATAACCGCATTCATCAGGCAGCATATGCCTTTATTTCCGAAGAGGAGCGTTCCGAGCTGCATTGGAAGATTGGTCTGTTATTGCTAGGCCGCAGCCCGCTAAGTGAAGGAACGACCCTATTTGAAGCTGTCCAGCATTTGAATCAGGCACTTACATGGTTAGACCGCCCTGAACAGAGGCTTCAACTGGTAGAGCTGAACTTACAGGCAGGGGTCAAAGCGAAGCAAACAACCGCACATGAGACAGCCTTACAATATATGCTTCAGGCAACGTCATTATTAGCGGAGCAGAGCTGGGAGGCGCATTATGGGCTAACCTTCCGGGTATTTCGTGAGAGGGCAGAGCTCGAATATTTATGTTCCCATTTTGATACGGCTAATGAATTATTCCATCTGTTAATTGATAAAGCTACGACAAATATGGATAAGGCTTATGTCTACGCAATGAAGGTGCAGTTGGAAGCAAGTAATGATAACCACGAAGAGGTGATCTCCTTAGGCCAGCATACCCTATCGTTACTGAAAGTGAAGCATCAATTTGATCCTGGTTATGCTCAATTGACGCTTCAATGGTTACGATTGCGGCGTAGACTCAAGAAGGTCTCACTCGAATCGCTTACTCTTTTACCTCCAATGACTGATGAAGCACGTAGAATCGCAATGTCTACTTTAGATCATTCGAGCAATGCTTGTTTCTACGTCAATCGAGAAGGGTGGCTCGCTTCTTCCTTCACCATGATTGAATTAACGCTTGATTATGGGATGACCCCGGAGGCTTCCATTGGATTCATAGGCTATGCAATGTTTCAGTACTATTACTTCCGTAATGATGAAGAAACATTTAAATGGGCCATGCTGGCATTCAGCTTATCCGAACCCTATCCGAAACAGCATATGACAACCTTAGCCGCGTTCGCCATGTGCTACGATAGCTGGCGGCATTATGATCCAGCTATGCTCCATACATTTACCGAGAAGGCTGGTAAAGTGGGACTGGAATCAGGTGACTTATGGAAGGGCAACCAGAATGTGCTGATCAACTGTGCCTCCCTTTTGCAATTTGGTCATCCTCTCGGCGATATCTATGAGCGATTAATTACTCATTCCGGAGATTTGCTGCGCCATAACAACAGTCTTCACTGTAAGCAGGCTATTGTAGCGGCGGCCATTCTTGTTCGACTGACAGGTTATCGCTCTATAGATGATCCCTTTCCCATCGCGGAGATTAGCGAGCCTGATTTTGCACAGTCGGTTCATGGGGACACCTTTGATTTTATACAAGAAATGGTCTGGATCTATCAGTATTTGACGGGCTATGTATTTGGAGAATACCGAGAAGCCGGTGAGGCATTAGCCAAATCAGCGGCCATTATAAAATCACGCGAAGATGGCTTAGACAGTCCCATGCAGATCATGTATGAATGTTTAGTTTGGGCTCAGTTGTATGAGGAATATAACGCTGAAGAGCAACGTACATATCGGGCAAAAATGCGTAAATGCTTGAAGAAAATGAAAAATCTTGCCATGCGTTGTCCGGGGAATTATCAGCATAAATATCTATTGATGAAGGCTGAGTTAACTCGTCTATCGCGAGATCCCCGCCAAGCTGAAGCGTTGTATGAGCAATCCATTGAGACCGCCCGGGTCCACGGTCATATTCACGATTTAGCGATGGCGGCGGAATGTTATGGCAAATATGGGCTTCGTCATGGCAAAATGCATCTGGCAAGAATCTATATGACTGAGGCCTATGAGGCTTATCTGCAATGGGGCGCAAAGGCTAAAGCGGCTGACCTGGAGCAGCAGCATCGCCATTTGCTGCATATTAAACGAGAGCCCGGGCTCGATCGTGTGGATTCCCTTTCTGTGGTAATGTCTGCCCAAGCATTATCGGGCGAGATGGAGATGAGCCGATTATTGGCCACGCTGATGCGAATCATGCTCCACAATGCTGGGGCAGAATATGGGGCTGTTATTTTTGATCATGACGGCAAATGGATGGTGGAAGCTTATGGGACCTCAGAAGCCCAGCATATCGAATCTGTTCCACTTGGGGAAGAATCGGGGTTGGTCCCGGCAGCGATTATAGCTTACGCGGCAAGAACACAAGAACAGGTTGTATTACATGATGCGCTCAGTGAAGGGATATTTACACGTAATACTTACGTTAGGAATAATAGACTGAAATCTGTTCTATGTCTCCCCATCATGAATCAGAATAAATTGGTTTGCCTGCTCTATTTGGAGAATAATCTATCGCCGGGTGTATTTACTCCAAGCAGACTCGATGTGCTCAAGCTGCTTGGTTCACAATGCGCAATCTCAATCGCTAATGCCAAGCTATATTCGGGAATCCAATATCTCAAAAAAAATCTGGAGGATCAAGTGGTAGAAAGAACTCGCAGCCTGGAGCGTTCGATGCGGGAAACATCTGCGGCTTTGGCCGAAGCTACTGTTTTTGAGGAACGCAATCGTATTGCCCAAGAGATTCATGATATTGTCGGGCATACCCTTACATCGACGATTCTGCAGATTGAAGCTGGCAAGCGGCTGCTTCAGAAGAAGGAGATAGACAGCGGCTTTCAGCGTCTGGCAGAAGCCCAGGATCTTGTGCGGCATAGCTTGAATGAAATCCGCGGCTCTGTCCATATGCTGAAAGAGGACAGGTATTCTGACCTAACCGTGATGCTGAGGCAGTTGATTAAAGATACAGAACGCAATGCAGGCGTTGTTGTTCATGCAGTTATTTATGATCTGCCGGAAGCCATGTCAACAGCCTATAAAAAGGCAATCTATCATGCTTTGCAGGAGGGCTTAACTAATGGGATCAGACATGGAAAGAGTGCCGAGTTCCATTTTAGTCTGGAGTCTGTTGGAGCGAACTTGCAGTTTAGACTCAAGGATTGTGGGCTAGGGATGAGTCCAATCGTGATGGGATTTGGACTTAGGACGATGAAGGAACGGGTTGAGCAACTGGGAGGCAGCTTATCCATCGATTCAGAAATGGATGAAGGATGTTTACTGGAGATTGATCTGCCCATGCGAAGGGTTGTGGATAGAACATGAGTAAAATAAAAATTGTAATTGCCGATGATCAATTGTTGACGCGGGAAGGACTTCGCACCATTTTGGATCTGGAAGATGATATGGAAGTGGTCGGTGCTGCCAAGAATGGAGAAGAGGCTTGCGAGATGGTGGAGGCACTCCAGCCTGATCTGGTGCTGCTTGATATTCAAATGCCAGTTATGGATGGCCTTAGCGCCTTGAAACGAATAAAGCAGATTCGGCCGAACATCTTCATTCTGATCCTGACTACTTTTATAGAGACTGATTATATTGTAGAGGGAATGGCCTACGGAGCAAGCGGTTATATGCTGAAGGACATGGACGCAGATAAAATGATCGCTTCGATTCATGATACGTTATCCGGGCAATTTATTCTGCCAGCTCCGGTAGCAGCCAAACTGGCGTCGAGGATGAACAGGTTAACAGAGGACTATGAACATTGGCAAAGATCGGGTCTGGATCGTATCAGTCTGACAGAACGGGAAGAAGAGCTGGCACAGCTCATTATCCGGGGACTGAACAATCGTGAAATCGCCGATACATTACATATTGCGGAAGGTACGGCGCGTAATTATATTAGCAATCTTTACAGCAAATTAGAAGTGGTTGATCGGGCCCAAGCGATTGTGCGACTGCAAGCTATTTTGTAATAGTTGTTGCTGTTAACGAATTACTGTCGGGGCCAAATATTCAAACAGCGGGAGATTCCTCAGTATTCCAAATGTAACGGTCAGAATCAACATTATAGCCATAATTGCCTGGCTAAGAGGCCGGATTTGCTTCTTATTAGTAATCCAATACAACATATACAGAGGTGCTAAAATAAACAGCAACGGGTTAAATCTAAACGCTTGAATAACGTCGAGCTTCAGCAAGGAAAGAATAACTCTTGTGACTCCACATCCGGGACAATACAATCCAGTCCATTCATGAAATGGACAAGGGATACTAATCTTGGTTAAGGGTATCCATGCTTTGAGATAAACTACGCCGACGAGACTTAAGGACACACCCCAAAATAGTTTAGGATGTGTCCTTTTATAAGTCGTAAACTTATACCAGTTTATTAACATCGGATTGTACCAAGGCATACGTGACAATACCCAGACCAAAGAGTGTCAGGATCACATAAAGCACTGAATTATCTGACGGGTACTGGCCGCGCTGTCTTTGAGCTTCAGCAATATGTTTACCTACCTGATAGGCCCAAATGAAGCTCCAGATCCCACACGTAACCAACGTTAAAAGAAAATGTTTTCCTCCTGTAAATGTATAGTCCCCACTCAGTTCGCCTACCTCATTGGTTAGAACAATAAACCAATATATTGTATAGAGCCCACATGTAATTAATGACAAAATAATGGCGAATGCAACACTTCTGCGACTAATCATTACTCACTCTCCTATCTATTTACATAAAAATTCGACATTTCCATCTTATTGAATTAGGAAAAAATATACAAGACAATATTTGAGAATTACTGTCCGCTGTCGAAATCTAGACAAACTTACTGCTGATATCTAGTGGAAACCTTACCAAATATGAAATATACTTTTGAGGCTATGCACTGGAACCACAACTAGATTTACATTAACGAATGGAGGACACTTTGATGTCTACTTTGCCAAATTGCCCGAAATGTAATTCAGAATACACTTATGAAGATGGTAGTTTGCTCGTCTGCCCGGAATGTGCGCATGAGTGGAGCCTCGACACAGAGGCTGAAAGCAGTGAAGAGAACAAGGTTGTCAGAGATGCCAACGGTAATATTTTAAATGATGGAGATGCTATAACTATTATTAAAGACCTTAAAGTAAAAGGAAGCTCATCCGTTCTGAAGATAGGAACAAAGGTGAAAAACATCCGTTTAGTGGACGGAGATCATGATATTGATTGCAAAATCGATGGTTTTGGAGCTATGAAATTAAAGTCCGAGTTTGTTAAAAAGATCTAAAAAATAAGAATCAGCTTAACTTCAACAGAAGTAGGCTGATTCTTTCTTTTTGATATGGTCATTCGCTCAAAGGAGTGTTATCTATTAATCTCAACAATCTGATTTCGTCCGGCATTTTTTGCTTGATATAAGGCTTTGTCCACAGATTCGAATAAATCATTTAGTTGATTGGTCAGGCTTTCTGTATATTGAGCTGCAAAATTACTAATGGACAGCAGTCCCATACTAACAGTAATTGATAGGGCATGAGCAACATCCTCTACATGTACTTTATTAGCTTCTATTATAGATTTGATATGTTTTGCCAAGTGGTTTGCTTGTGTTTGATCTGTATTTGGTAAGTATATGATAAATTCTTCTCCGCCATAACGCGCCAGAACATCCGTCTCCCTCAACGTTTTCTTAATTACCTCTACCGTGCTGCAAATGACCACATCACCGATTAAATGGCCGTAATTATCATTCACTGTTTTGAAAAAGTCGATATCCAGAAGGATGATAGCAAAAGGCTGCTTGAGTTTCATATTTTCTATGATCTCATGCTCTAAGTGTAACGTTAAGTAATGACGATTATAACAACCGGTTAAGCTGTCCGTTATGGCCATCTGCTTAAGTTTTTGGTTGGTTTGCGATAGTTCATTCTGGATTTCAGTTAATGCAGCATTACGCTCTTGCAGGGTCTCGTTCTGGTGATTGGTCTCGGCTATGAGGCGATGCAGCTCGCTTCTGTCCTGAAAAGTAAGAATGCGTCCAACCCTGATTCCACCTACCACAATCGGCGCGGCAGTAATGTTAATGTATGCATTGAGTGAGGTGTAGAATAGTTCAACCTCGGTTCTCTCCATGGGCTGGTTCAAGTATGTATGAAGGAATAAATCGAAAGCTCCGGAAGTTTGCTCCATGGGTGCGATGGTCGACACGTCAAAGCGAGCACCGGTTTGTAGATTGATTCTTGGGAAAAGCGAGCGATTGATTTCTACTACAGTCTCACTATCATCCAGTACAAGAATTCCTTCTGTAATGGTGTCAATGATATCCTGATGGGCGATGGTTACGAGATCAAATATTTTATCCCGATGAATAGCAATTACGAAAAAAATTGCCGAGATTAAGATCCCCAGAGAGGTCAGCCCCGGAATAACTGGATCAGATTTAAGCAACACCACATTAAGAAAAACATCCAATAATATAAATACCGTTAGCACCAGCACCCCTTTGAGCACATGAGCAACCTGTTTTTTGATCCGCTGTGTAGTGTTTGAGACTAGGGCTGAATAGATGATATACAGAGAAATCATTACGCTGGTGGTTAAGAAGATAATAAGCAGCCAAAAAATCGGACCATAATATCTTTCGATATATCCGCCGTTCATAGGGAGAACAAAATTTCCGTTTGGATTAGCGATCACTACTACTATGATCAATGCTGCGAGAATGTATAGGATCAGCGTGTTCTTTTTTCGAAGGAGATGTGAATTTCCAGTGAGAAGTATCGTAAAAAGAAGCCAGCCAATCGTTAACAGAACCGAGTCGATAAATGCGAGCTTCACATAAAACAATTGAAACCTGGGATTGTCGGTTGTTTTGATAGCAAATTGACAGAAGGGCCATAACATCATAGTAAAATGAAATACTAAGTATGCTTTATGTAGGTTAGTGATGGTTACAGACGCAAATATGTAGATGAACAAAGCGAACAAAACAAAAAATAATAATAAATCAATCCATGTCATGATATTCATTTCAGTGACACCTTCTCCCACCCGGTTAACAGTTCTTTCATGTTACCTTGAATTTTAATGGTTTGCCATATGATCATTTGTTCTACGAGAACGGCTATTTGTTTAAGAGTGTTTCAACATATTCCTTCAAAATCCTCTATTTGTAAGCGTGGTTTTGCAAATTTTAAGGATGAGTTTCTCGACAAACTGGGGTTGGACAGAATGATTAGCTTTTTTAACCTTAACTTGTGTTATAATCAAACAAACAATTTAAAGAGGAAATTATAGTTAAGGGGGATTTGTAAGTGGAAATAGGAATAAGCACGTTCGTAGAAACAACACCGGATGTTCAGACGGGTGAAGTGATAAGTCATGCGCAGCGATTGCGCGAGGTTGTAGAGGAGATTGTGCTTGCTGATCAGGTGGGTTTAGATATATTTGGCGTGGGCGAACATCATCGCAAAGATTATGCGGCTTCTTCTCCAGCAGTTTTACTGGCTGCGGCGGCCTCACAGACGACACGGATTCGGCTAACCAGTGCAGTTACAGTACTTTCCTCTGATGACCCCGTACGTGTGTTTCAGGATTTCGCTACCCTGGATGGAATCTCGAATGGACGCGCAGAGATCATGGCAGGCCGGGGTTCTTTTATCGAGTCGTTCCCGCTGTTTGGGTATGATTTGAATCATTATGATGAGCTGTTCGATGAGAAGCTGGACTTGCTGCTCAAAATACGGGAATCCGAAAAAATAACCTGGAGCGGCGTGCACCGTCCTGCCATTAATAATCTGGGGATTTATCCGCGTCCCGTGCAGAATCCTTTGCCAGTATGGATTGGCAGCGGAGGAAATACAGAATCCGTAATTCGTGCAGGTCTACTAGGATTACCGCTTGTGCTGGCTATCATTGGCGGCAGTCCGCTACAGTTTGCTCCGCTCGTGAAGCTCTATAAGAAGGCTGCGGCGCAAGCGGGACATGATGTGTCGAAGCTGCCCGTTGCTTCACACTCACACGGCTTCATTGCAGAGGATAATCAGCAGGCTGCGGATATGTTCTTCCCTTCTACGCAAGCTAGTATGAATGTTATTGGCCGGGAACGCGGATGGGGTCAATACACTCGTGCAAGCTATGATGCGGCACGTAGATTTGAAGGCGCTTTGTATGTAGGTGACCCGGAGACCGTTGCTGAGAAAATCATTCACCTGCGCAAGCAAGTAGGCATCACACGTTTTATGCTGCATGTGCCGCTTGGCACGATGCCTCATAAGGATGTAATGAGAGCCATTGAGCTATTGGGTACCCAAGTAGCACCCATTGTTCGCGCTGAAATATCGAGATGGGAAGCAGAGGTTGAAGCTAAGTAGTAACTATGATCTTACTAAATTATTGATGCTGTTGATAATGGAGGGGGAGATGGATATGACAGAGCACACTATAGCGAGCAGACTTGAAGCATTAGGAATTGTCCTGCCTGAGGCTAGTGAACCCGCGGCAAAATACGCTAACTACGTAATTGTTAATGGCTTATGTTTTGTATCGGGAAAAGGACCGGCGGGCCATCCCAAAGGAAAGCTGGGACAAGACTACACTACCGAAGAAGGCTACCATTTTGCACGTTTAACGGGTATAGAGATCCTTGCCGTCCTTAAGACAGCTTTAGATTCTTTGGATAAAGTGAAAAGAGTAGTAAAAATTCAAGGCTTCGTTAATGCAGATCCCCTCTTTGAAGAACATCATAAAGTGCTTAACGGTTGTTCAGATTTAATGCTGGAGGTGTTCGGAGACAAGGGTCTTCATGCTCGTTCTGTATTGGGTGCTGTTTCTGTAAGGGACAATCTTCCGCTCATTATTGATTCCATTTTTGAGGTAGAGGAACCTGTGTAGCGGGCTCCATGAGGGCATACTTAAAAAAGAGGACTGTGGTACCGAAAGGTGATCGCAGTCCTCTTTTTTTAGGTGCTTATGCTGTAGCTAGATGCTCACCCCAATATTTGTAACAAAACTAATTACCCTTTTTTTAGTAACAATAGGTGCACATATCAATCAACGAGGTGATGACATCATGAAGTTTCAAAAGAAAGCTATGTTACTTTTACTACTTACATCTATGCTCTATACTGCTCCGGCCTATGCGGCGACAACGCCTCAGACTCCGGTTACAGCCGTCTATCTGGATGATCAACAGCTACAATTAGAGGCTCAGCCCTTGCTCGTAAACGATACAGTACTAGTCCCTATGCGCAAGTTATTTGAAGCTCAAGGGGCAAAGATTACTTGGAATAATGATACCAAGACCGTTAAGGCAACCAAGGGAGACCTGGTGCTGACCTATCATATTGGCGATCAAGCAGCGAATAAAAATGGCCATTCCTTAAGCGTAGCCGTTCCCGGCCAGATTGCCGGCGGTTATACGATGATGCCACTGCGTTTTGTCAGCGAAGCTTTGGGCAGCACTGTGAAGTGGGATACTGCTACTCGTGCTGTTCGTATCTACTCGGCAGTGGATTACGATACGACAATTCTGTATGGAGTTAATCTGCGAAGTTTGCCAGATTCGTCAGCCCAATCAACGGTTCAGCAAATGTTGTCGGCAGGAGATAAGGTACATGTGGTTAGAGAAGTAGATGCTTTATGGTTAGAAGTGCGAACGCAGGATAACAAGAGTGGATATATCTCTGCTAAACCCAAATATAGCAATTATACGAGTGCTGCTCTTGTAGAGCGGCAGGGAAACGAGCTGCTTGCTTACGGAGAAAAATATCTGGGAACGCCTTATGAATTTGGCGCTGCTACTGACCAGACGTCAACCTTTGACTGTTCTTCTTTTGTAGGACATGTATTTAAGGATATGTTGGCAATTGACCTGCCACGTGTCTCTTACAATCAGGCCAAAGAGGGCAAAGAGGTTGGAATTAACGAGCTGCGCAAGGGGGATCTGTTATTCTTCAGTGCACGTGGACTTGATATTGGACATGTGGCGATTTACGCGGGAAATAATCAGATCCTACATACGTACTCCAAGGAGCTTGGCGTTCATTATGAAGCCTTAAGTGACAAGTGGAAGAAACGTTTGGTGACGGCTCGCAGATTGTTTTAGCTAGGTAATAATTAGGCTATAATTATCACGGTGAATAAGCATCCGAATACATTTGGGGGATGAAGCAGATTGGCTAAGACCATAGTAGAAAAGTTGAAATCCCCTCTCCATTAAAATTTATCAGAAAAGAACTCCAGCAAGATGTGTGGAAAGCCTTAAACACCCTATCAGAAGCTAATCGTATAGTCACAATTCTCTACTATATCGACAATTACAAGGTTAGGGAAATCGCCGATTTCCTTGATTTATCCAGCGAAGCTGTTGAGAGTAGACTCCGTAGATCAAGAGCGATCTTAAAAAGGGAGATGTTGAGTACAGTGAATAATAATCTTAGTGAAAACAAATTACAGGACGAATTTAAGAAGAGAGTCTTTCAGGATGAAAGAATGACTGAAACGAATTTTCGCCGTGTGGCTATGGGCCAGAGTGAATTTGATGATATTGATATGCATAAGACAAACTTCTCCAATGTAAATATGGAGGGGACCGGATTCGATAATATTAATATGAGCAGTACCACCTTTAATGACATCAATATGCATTCTGTTAAGTTTAATGAAGTGGGGCTGTGGGAAATAGAGGTTAGTAACAGTGAACTAGGAGAGGCTTATTTCCACGATATTCATTTGTACGGCAAAGGCAATAAGTTTGAGCGATGCCAGCTGAACGGGACATCCTTTGTAGATTGTGATCTTTCGAATGTGGATATAAGAGACTGCAATCTTTCAGGCGTCACAGTAAATGGTATTTCATTAGAGCTATTGTTAGACAGCTATAATAAAAGTAAATAAACTATATAAATCATAGATTTAATTGGAAACCACTTCTTTCTAGGAGTGGTTTTTGAGTTTAGGGTATAATGGATGAAGAGTGTACAGCACAACCTATAGGAGTGAAAAATAGATGAAGCGCATCACCATTTTAATTGCGGATGATGAGGCGGAAATTGCCGACTTGGTGGCCTTGCATTTGCAAAAAGAGGGGTATCATATCCTCAAAGTGTCCGATGGAAGGGCAGCGGTACAAGCCATTGAGTCGCAAACGATAGATTTGGCGATTCTGGATATTATGATGCCGGGGCTGGATGGTTACGAGGTCACCCGCCATATTCGGGAGCATCATCATCTGCCGATTATTTTTCTGAGTGCTAAAACTTCCGATCTTGATAAAATCACCGGACTGGTTATGGGCGCAGATGATTATATGACCAAACCGTTTAATCCAATGGAGCTGGTCGCCCGGGTTAATTCCCAGTTGCGGCGTTCCATACAATTCAGTCAGCCCGCAGCCATAACTAAATCGGTGCTAGAGGTTCGGGGATTGATGATTTCACCGGATGAGCATACGGTTACTCTTTATGGTGAGGTCATAGAGTTAACTCCAAAAGAGTTTGATATTTTGCATTTATTGGTTAGCCATCCCAAGCAGGTGTTTAGTGCGGAGAGCATTTTTCAACAGGTGTGGGGCGATGCTTATTATGAGAGTGGGAACACGGTCATGGTGCATATCCGTACCTTGCGCAAAAAGCTGGGCGAAGACATCAATAAGAATAAATTCATTAAGACGATCTGGGGCGTTGGATATACTTTTAATGGGTAAAGCCAGTGAAGTTTATATATTTTAAGAAAAACTTTATATTTGTCCCGCCTTTTCTTTAAAGTGTCTTCGTTATTCTATTCCTATCAAGGAAATGGGAGGACATTGCTGATGAAGAAGTGGGGCTTTTTGGCGTTGGTTGTGTTGTTGCTTGGGTATGCAGCGGCTCGTTATTTACCAAATACGGGCAATTTAGGATACGATGATAAGATCCGCAGAGGATCTATTACAAATAACAATAGTTTAGAGGTGGTAACACAAGATCAGGTGTATCAAGGGGATTTGTTGTTGGTGAATAGACAATACCCGGTACATGAGGATAGTGTGAAGCCTGATATCGTGACCTTATATGAGCAGGCGGATCTGGTGCAGGGTTATGGACTGCTGGATACCTCGATTCGTTTGTCTGAAAGTGTAGCGCATAAATTCAATAAGATGGTCAAAGCTGCCGAAAAAGAGGGTGTGAATCATTTTTTAATTAGCAGCGGGTACAGGGACTTTGAAGAGCAAGAGAAATTATATCAGGAAAAAGGCTCGGACTATGCTTTACCGGCGCAATATAGTGAACATAATTTAGGATTATCTCTGGATATCGGGTCGTCCCAAGCAGAAATGAGTAAAGCGCCTGAAGGAAAATGGCTGCAAAAAAATGCTTGGAAATACGGCTTTATTCTCCGCTATCCGAAAGACAAAACCGAGATTACGGGGATAAAATATGAACCCTGGCATTTCCGTTATGTAGGGTTGCCGCACAGCGCCATTATTCATGAGAAAGGGCTTGTGTTAGAGCAATATTTGGATTTCTTGAAGGAGAACAAAGAGATTTCGACAACAGTAGACGGTAAAGCTTATACAGTAAGTTATTTTCCGGTATCCAAATACACTACGATCAAAATTCCACAGGAAGGGCAATATATGACTTCAGGCGATAACATGGATGGCATAATTGTTACTACATATTAATGACTAAAGAGCCGAAAAAAAAGTCTGCTATAAACCTTTTGCTGGCAGCGATATTTATCGTCTATATGTATTTTTTAATCCGAATTATTTTATTTAAAGGTGCACCGGTTAACTTATTATCGCTTTTGGATCAAGCGGGACGTATGTTTGAACATCCAGACAGGATTTTTAATCGGCGTGGCAACTATATCCCTTTTAAGGAGATCTCACGGGGGATGGACAATCTGTCACTTTCAGATCCTTTTTCATCTATTAATTTAGTAGGGAATCTGTTGGCTTTTATTCCATTTGGGATCTTGGTGCCTATGCTGTTATCGCAAAAAGTAAGGCTGTTTCAAAGAGTCTTCTTTCTCTCACTGGCGCTGAGCTTCTGTTTTGAATTCACGCAATTAGTATTGTATATCGGTACCTTTGATGTGGATGATCTTATTTTGAACACTAGCGGTGGGGTGGTTGGTTACTTTATCTATAGACTGTTGACTTCTTTCGGATGGATTGCATCTATATCAAAGCGGTGTTAGTATTTGTGGATATAGATCTAGGGTAGAAGGGGCATCGTATGAAAAAGCGTATTTCGGATATTGTTTCCATCATTGTAGGAGCTTTGTTATTCTCCTTGGCTGTTAACTTGTTTGTGATTCCGAACGAGTTCGGTGAAGGCGGGGTCACGGGACTGACTATGATTACTTACTATTTGTATCAGTGGTCACCCGGTATTGTTAGTTTGATTCTTAACGCTTTATTATTAATTGTGGGGTACAAATTTCTAGACAAAACTACGACGGTATACACGATTATTGCGGTGTTTTTCAATTCGTTATTCCTGATTCTTACGAAAAATTGGAATATTGGCAGTGATGAGTTGATAATTAATGCAATATTCGGGGGTATCTTCTCAGGTGTGGGGATCGGGCTGATTATACGAGTGGGTGGAACGACTGCAGGGTCAACCATCATCGCCAGAATCCTACATAAATATTTGGACTGGAACGTTAGTTACGCACTGCTGCTCGTCGATTTAATTGTGGTGTTCGCTTCGTATTTCATCATTGGAGTACAAAGTCTGATGTTTACGATCGTGATGCTCTATGTAGCCACTAAGATAATGGACTTCATTATTGAGGGAGTGAACCCTAAGAAGGCTGTTACGATTGTATCCCAAGAGCAGGACAAAATTGCTGAACAGGTTAATGGAATTATGGATAGAGGCGTCACAGTAATATATGGCCGTGGGTATTATACCAAGACACCTAAAGAGCTGCTGTATATTGTGATTAGCAAGCAGGAAGTGACTATGCTTAAGAAAATCGTCAAATCCATTGATAAAGAGGCATTTATTACCATACACGATGTAAGAGATGTATTCGGAGAAGGTTTTGTGGAGCTGTCAAAATAATAAGATAAAAAGCTATCCCGGAAGCTATAATGGCTGCTTGGATAGTTTTTTTTGATTTTGGGTACGTTATTGTGATGGATATCATTGCAATTATTGGTTCGTTCACATTTTTTCAATTTCCCGTGTGATTGAACGCACACTATGGCATGCGAAGCTTCTATATGCTTTTTATAGAGGAATTAATTTATTGCAGGAAAGAGGGTATTTAGATGTTAGATCAACAAACAATTGAAATCATAAAATCAACGGTGCCTGTCTTGCAGGTTCATGGGAAGACCATCACAACTACTTTCTATCGCATGTTATTTGAAAATCATCCGCAGTTACTAAATATATTTAATCACGCCAACCAACGGGAAGGTAAACAGCAGACTGCACTTGCTAACGCCGTACTCGCGGCGGCAATGAATATTGATCAGCTAGGAAATATCTTGCCTGTGGTAAAACAGATTGCGGAGAAACATCGGGCATTGGGAGTATTACCTGAACATTATCCCATCGTAGGTGAGACTTTGTTAGCTGCTATTGGGCAAGTACTTGGCGATGCGGCGACGCCAGAAATTATTGATGCTTGGGCAAAGGCGTATGGCGTGATCGCAGATGCCTTTATTGGTGTCGAAGCAGAGAAGTATCGTGAGGCTGCCGAAATTCCCGGGGGTTGGAGTGGATTTAGAAACTTTGTGGTTACTAAGAAGGTTAAAGAAAGTGAACTTATTACTTCCTTCTACCTTTCTCCTGAGGACGGAGGGGCTATAGCTTCTTACTTGCCGGGTCAATACATCACGGTTCGTGTTCAGCCTGAGGACGAGGAATACACCCATGTTCGCCACTATAGTTTGTCCAGTGCGCCGGGACAGTCGTATTACCGCATCACAGTTAAACGGGAAGGTGAGGGGCCCGATAAACCGGCTGGTGTCGTATCTACTTTCCTTCATGATGTTGTTCAAGTGGGATCTATATTGGAAGTGAGCTCGCCAGCGGGTGATTTCGTACTAAATAAAGATAGTGATCGTCCAGTGGTTCTTATCAGCGGTGGGGTTGGACTAACCCCTATGGTAAGTATGCTGGAGACGTTAATTGCTACGCAGCCAGAACGAGAGGTAACGTACATTCATGCAGCCATCAATGGAAGCTTGCATGCTATGAAAGAAATGGTGGCGGATTTAGAGCAGTCCCATCCTACCCTACGATCCTATGTATGTTATGAAACCCCAAGTGAAGGAGATACGTTCCATAAAACAGGTTATATTGATCTAGCTTGCCTGCAAGAAGTAACAGACGTAAACTCTGAATTCTATTTCTGCGGACCGACTCCTTTTATGAAGGCGATATATAAGGCTCTTAAGGAATGGAAGGTGGCTGAAGACAGAATTCATTATGAATTCTTCGGCCCGGCTGGAAGTTTGGAAGCATAAGCTGTAAAACCAAAAGAGCGTCCCAGTCCTAATGACTGTGACGCTCTTTTTTACAATAGAAGTTTATTTGAAGGCAGCGAATGGGTTAGTTCCCTTTGGTAATATTGAACTGAAATTAAAGGTGTACGTAGGAATTCCAGCCGCATAAGGGGCAATTTCATACTGTTGGTAGAAGATTGCAAGGCCACTCTCGGAAACGTAGAAGTTTGGTTTTTCTGTTAGTCCGCCAGGTGTATCTGGAAAAGCTAGCTCCTTGGTGCTTTCCTTCAACATTTTATCTAATTTTTGTTTGTAGTTTGGCTCTGCCTTCAGCAGGTCCTTAAGTTCTATTGGTTTGCCGTCTTTCAGCGAGAAGGTAAATCCTTCACGAAGGGCTCCACCATGAGCTCCACCTGTATAACCATACTGATCCGTCACTAAGCTTAGTACACCTTCACGGTTAAAGGAGACAACAAAAGTTTGAGAGAAGTCATATTTATTCTCTATAGTGCCATCTCTATGACTAGCCTGTTCTTCGCTCTCTGCGACGAATTGTTCAGCTTGCTTTTTGAAGATTGCATTAATCTTAGTTTGTACTTCGTCTGTTAAGCCGCTGATTTTTGGATATTGCACTTTGATACTAGCATTTTTATTACTCTTATCTAAGGTTTCAGAGGTAATTTTGATGTCATTCATTACTTTTTTACTTAGATCAAGTGATTTCAATGAAGGATTATAAACGCCTTGCACTCCTAAATAGTCAGACAAGAGTTTGAATGGAACATAAATCCGGTCGTTGATGACCTTCACATCATGACTGCCGGTCAAGCTATAAATGTAATAGCCATTCAGGGTTGTACTAACACCGTAATCTGAGACCTCCATGTCCAGCTTCATGGAATCGCTGCCCACACTATAAGTTTTAGTGCTTGCATTATAGTTAATGGAAAGGCCAAAAGCATCCCGTAGTACAGTTAAAGGGATCATGGTATTGCCGTTTACTATTTTCGCTTGCTGCGATAAGGTCTGGCCTTTATATTTAAGCACTACAGAGGGTTGCTGTGCGGCTTGTTTCACCGTGTTTCCTCCGGTAGTTGCGGCTTGAACTGAAGTTCCTCCTACTAGTCCCGACCCTCCAAGCAATACTCCAGCAGCCAAGATGGCTGAGGTCCATTTCATACTTTTATTCATAACTCAATCTCTCCTTCCCAAGGATGGGCTTATGTAGTTGCAATATGATATCTTTTCCTCTATCACTTCTACAATTATAGCTAGCTTTTAACTCGATTTGATTACAAAGGCGGTTACAGTGTTGTTGCATAGATATGCAAAAGGTATATACTTTTTAACCATTTTGTACGATTAAGACACTAGCATTAAGAATGTAAGGTAATTACGGTGAGCTCGGGGCGACAATTAAAACGAACAGGCATACGAGTTACTCCTATCCCGCGAGTGGTATAGACCTGAAGTTGGCTGTTGGGCAGTTGATATAATCCGCTTGAATATTTACTTCCGTGAGGCGGGGTATATAAAGCTCCTACAAATGGGAGTCGCACTTGTCCTCCGTGGCTATGGCCAGACAATTGCAGATCTATAGGCAGCTTACAAAAGTCATCGGCGAAATCAGGTTCATGGGCAAGGAGAATTGTGCAAGCCTCTTCCGGGATATGAAGCAGCGCTTGGGCGATGTCTGCTTTTCCAACCCAAGGATCATCTATTCCGGCGATATAAAGCTTGTCCGTACCTTGGGTTAAGACGATATGTTCATTATGGAGCACATGGAAGCCTGATTGTGTTAGCCCTTTCGTTACTACCTTTCTAGTCCCAAAAGCATCATGATTTCCTAATACTGCATATTGTCCAAAGGGGGCCCGCAATTGAGAGCACAAGGCTACGGCTTCTGAAATATAATCGGCTGAATGATCTAATAAATCGCCGGTGAAACAGATCAGATCTGGATTTACATGTTGAATTTGCTGCGCTAACTCCGTTAAAGCTTGCGGCTTGGAATATACCCCCTGATGTAAATCACTAAAATGAACGATACGAAATCTATCGAAGGCTGGAGGAAGTCTAGGAAGTGTAATATCTACATATTTGATTTCCAGCCAGTAGGGTTCGATCCAATGTGAATAGATGCCGGATGCACCAGCTGTCCCAAGAAGCCCTAGAGTCAATTGAGCGCTTTTCTTTAGAAATTGTCGTCTGCTAATAGTATTCATAAACAAATCATACGTGAGGATTGTTACTCTACTATGACAATATTCATTAAATAACCCATTGTGACGATAAAACTACATATACATTTTTTTTATATGGGAGATGAAGAGATGAGTATTATCGATGCCTTAGTCCTCGCAGCACCTTATTTCAAAAAGATTCATTCGCAGGATATTATGATTGGAATCACGGACAGGGAGATCTTCCATTATTACGCACCAAGTAAAGTTATTGATCTCGGATTGGTTAAGGGTAACCCTATCCCTCCTGAAGATCTGTCGCTTTCAAATGGACTGAAAGGTATAGCAAGCTCTAACCGAATCCCAGCAGAAATTTATGGAGCTCCTGTAATCTCAACATGTGTACCTATCTACGGAACGGATGATGATGTAATCGGGGTTTTTGCCATTGCCTATACACTAGAGAACGAGAATAAGCTTGAAGGATTCACAGATGAGATTAATGAAATAAGCAGTCATCTAATGGAGATGGTGCAGAGCGTAGCTGCCCAATCTCAGGAATTATCAGCTACTTCCCAGCAAATATTGGATAACACGCGTAGAGCCGTAACGGAATCACAAGAAGTGAATAAGGTTGCCGGCTTCATTCGTGAGATTTCTGAGCAGACGAACCTGCTTGGGCTGAATGCGGCAATCGAAGCCGCGCGTGTAGGAGAGCAAGGGGCAGGTTTTGGGGTGGTTGCTACGGAAGTACGCAAACTATCCGTTAACACTAAAGAAGCAACCCATAATATTGAAAAATCACTGAGTGATGTTCAAAAGTCCATTAAGCAAATGGAGCAAGAAATTGAAGCGATCTCTGCTTCTTCACACTCACAAGCAGAATTGGTCACTGAATTCAGCGGTGTCATTGAGCGCCTGAATAAAGCGAGTAATGAAATGACGTCCTTTATGCAATCCATTATCCAGTAGATAGTGAATGCATAAGATTACTTCACCCAAACCATGCTAGAAGAGAACAGGCGCATTTCAGAAGGGAGCGTATTTCATTTATGAAACAACCCGATTCCAGTCTGCAAGCGAATGACAATGTAACTCAAGCCAAAAATTCTTTGGGCAAGCTTCATTTCTCTGTCTCTCAGGCACTTAGTCATCCAACAGAACAGACTTTGGCACAGGCTGAGAACCGCCTGGCACATACTGAGCAGGCGATTCAGCAAGCTCAGGACTGGCTAGGTCCTCAAGGTGTGGAGTTGGCTGAAGAACTGTTGACCGAGGATAAGAGCAGACTTGCCTCATTGAATAAGCAAGGGAAACGTTCAGAGCGCTAAATGGTCCTGCCGCAACCTGTGAAGCTCCAAGCTTCACGGGTTGTTCTTATGCGCTGTTCCCTGAAAGATGTGGCATAGGAAGAGGGATGTTATACTGGATTGAGAGTTTAAGCAAGGGTTTAGATGGGGGGTAAGGGATATGGATGGCAAGCACATCGAAGAATTAACCCGGCAGGCGGAAGTTTTCATTCGACAATGTTACGCTGAACTAGACAAGTCTGAAGCCGAGACGGATCATCGCATCCTAGCCGTACATGAGGAAATTAACCAATCAGGCAGTTACACACATACAAAGGAAGAATTAGCGCATGGTGCAAGAATGGCCTGGCGCCACAATAGCAGCTGCATTGGGCGTCTTTTTTGGCAATCCATTGAGTTAATCGATGAACGCCAAGCAGAGACTGAGGAACAAGTTGCTGAAGCGTTGCTGCGACATCTGGAAAAGGCGAACAACGGAGGACGTATTCGTTCACTCATCACGGTCTTCCGCAGCGGGGAAGATCCGAATCGGCAGATTCGGATCTGGAACCACCAATTGATTCGTTATGCCGGGTACCCTGGCGATGAAGAACACGAACGCGCTGGCGATCCGGCATCGGATGAATTCACAAAAATATGCCAGCAACTAGGTTGGCAAGGAACGGGTGGCGATTATGATGTGTTGCCGTTAGTGATCAGTATTGGCAACGGGCATCCTTACGTTTTCCCTATTCCTGATCACCTCATTCAGGAGGTACCGTTAACACATCCTGAAATTGAACGTTTTGCTGAGCTTCAGCTCCGTTGGTATTCTGTACCCATTATCACGGACATGCAGTTGGAAATTGGCGGTATTCTGTACACGGCTGCTCCTTTTAACGGTTGGTACATGGAGACTGAAATCGGCTCGCGTAACTTGGGGGATACTGGACGATACAACACTTTGCCAGCTATAGCTGATGTGATGGGACTGGATCGCTCCAGCAACACAACGCTTTGGAAGGATCGGGCGCTTCTTGAGCTGAATCGCGCAGTGCTGCATTCCTTCAAGCAAGCAGGGGTCAGCATCGTGGATCACCATACAGCAGCAGATCAATTTGTTCGATTCCAGCAACAGGAGAACGAGCAGGGGCGCCAAGTCTCAGGGCGCTGGTCCTGGCTGATTCCGCCTATGTCACCTTCGTCTACACCGATTTGGCATGATCGTACGTTAAAAGAATATGATTTCAGCCCTCGTTTTCTTTATCAACAATCACCCGTCGCAACCTGCCCGTTTCACTAGCTAACGAAGGCAGTATATAGGTCGCAACTTGAATCTGGATAGAGGCATTTTCCTCGGAAATGTCTCTTTTTGTTTGACTATAGAAAAAGCGCCAAGTTCCCCTCCTAAGGAAACTGGCGCTTTTTAGGCTTTTAAATGATCCAGAAAAATTTGTTTAAGTAGCTCAAGCTGATCGTCGGAGTCTAGATCCGATTCCAGCAGGAGAATGTTTTTTTTCATCGTTAGTTTTCTGGAAAAGAGGGCAAAGCTATTCATGAGCGTAATTAAGGTCTCTTTTACGGGGAGACCCGCACGAATAGAGCCGTCTTCTACCCCATTTTGAATGATCCTGGAGTATTCATGCCAAATTTTGCGGTTGAGTGCATTGAAGCTCAGAACATCCTCAACAGGCTCACTTGAGTGTGAGGCGTAGCTTTCGAAATTGACCATAAAAATAATACTTAGATGATTTTGATCCTGAATAAAGAAATCAAATAATTTCTCGATTTGTTCAAGACAAGTAAGGGGCAAGTCCGCTACGTATTTAAAATGATCGAGCATAGGCTCCAGCATTCGGGTGGCTACAGCCACTATGAGCTTTTCTTTTCTAGGAAAATAGCGAAATAACGTCGCAATCCCGATATTGGCTTCGCTTGCGACATCTTGCATCGTCGACTTTTCGATTCCTTTTTGTGATAATACTCGTTCTGCGGATTCGAGGATCGTAATTAATCGTTGCTGCTTACCATCGGATCTTTCTTTTTCGTATCGTGTTTTAGGATTCATGAGGGCTAGACCCTTCCATTTTTTGATTGGGATTTTCAATTATTAGTATTATATCCACCGTTTATTGGATTAAGCAAGGAGTGGTTGTAGTTCTTTTACAAAAATGATATGATGTATATCACAGTGATAGTGTGACTATCATCACTCAAATATTATATCACAATACGATTATAGAGGAGACCTAATTATGAATCGTCTAACTAATAAAGTAGCAATTATTACAGGTGCAGGCAGTGGCATGGGCCGTGAAGAAGCCCTTTTATTGTCCAAAGAGGGCGCTACAGTTGTGGCAACTGATATTAACGAGGCTGCCGTACAAGCAGTTGTGAAGGAAATTGAAGCAAATGGTGGACAAGCAGCAGCTTATGCACATAATGTGGCTTCCGAAGAAGACTGGATCAAGGTTGTAGAAGATGTGATTAGCAAGTTCGGGAAAATCGACATTTTGGTAAACAATGCAGGGATCTCATTCCCGGTTCAATTGCTCGAATCCACTGTTGATCAATGGAACAAAGTAATGAACATCAACGTGAGCAGCGTATTCCTTGGCATGAAGCATGTTGTTCCTCAAATGAAGAATAATAAAGGTGGTTCTATCGTTAATATTTCATCCATCGCAGGTTTGACTGGCAGCAGCGGTGCTGGTGCTTATACAGCTTCTAAAGGTGCAGTTCGTATGCTAAGTAAAGCAGCAGCTGTAGACTTTGGTAAAGATAACATTCGTGTGAACTCTGTTCACCCAGGATTTATCGAAACCCCAATGAGTGCTGAATTTGTAAATAACGAAAAAATGCATAGCTTCTTTATGTCTCAGACTGCGCTGCCACGTGTTGGTCGTGCTTCTGAAGTAGCTGAAGCTGTATTGTTCTTGGCTTCTGATGAAGCTTCTTACATTACAGGTGTTGAGCTGCCGGTTGATGGCGGAGTCGTAGCTAAATAATAATCTTTAATTAAGAAACACTAAGAAGCCGTCCCATACGTAGATTTTCTCTACGCGCGGGACGGCTTCTTTTGCTGTTTTAGGTCTATTTCTACCGAACATTAGCCTACACCCCTGCATACCATATAGCACTCGGATAGTAGGAGAAGGGTGTGGTGCAGAGATGGGCATCCAGTTAACAGCGCTCCATTATGTATATCTGGCATTTATCATATTTATAATGGCACTTCTGATCAAGAGACGGGACACAACGATGATCTGTATTGCGGGCATCTTTGTACTTGGGTGGTTAGCCACGGAAACCGTCAGTGGTTCAGTCACAGGTGTATTCAACTCTTTTGTATATGCAACCAAGGAGCTAATGGGTACGATCATGATTATTTCGATCATAGTAGCCATGAGCCGGGTATTAACACGCACGGGGATTAACGAGATCATGGTTGCTCCACTTACCCGCTTTTTGCGCACACCGTTCATAGCCTTTTGGGGGATCGGTCTGATTATGATGGTCACCTCATGGTTCTTCTGGCCTTCACCCGCAGTGGCCTTGATCGGGGTTGTGCTGCTGCCGGTTGCCATTCGAGTGGGACTGCCTGCTCTTGGAGCGGCGATGGCAATGAATTTATTTGGCCACGGGATTGCACTCTCAGGTGATTATATTATTCAAGGTGCGCCTAAATTAACAGCAGATGCGGCAGGACTTCCAGTGACCAGTGTCATGGAGGCGAGTGTTCCGCTTGTAATTGTTATGGGCGTGGTGACTACGATAACGGCGTATTGGATGATGCGCAGAGATCAGAAGAAGGGAACTTGGCGAGACGGGCTTATTGCCGGGAAAAGTGCCGGGAGTGCGTTATCTGCAGAGAATGATACGGCAGAGGATCCAGCGGTGATTCATCCAGCATTGAAAAAATGGCTGGCCATCGCCATTCCCATCCTGTTTTTAGCCGATGTAGCAGGCATGTTCCTGCTCGATTTGCAGGGTGGAGACGCAACTGCCTTAGTTGGTGGAACTGCGGTATTCATTCTGGTTGTAGTCACCTTGTTGGCACATCGTAATAAAGGATTGGAGCAAGTAACTTCTTATCTGATTGATGGACTTACGTTTGGCTTCAAAGTATTTGGTCCTGTGATACCGATTGCCGCTTTTTTCTATCTGGGGGATTCGGCGTTTGCTGAATTATTCGGCAAAGTGCTGCCCGCCGCATCTCAGGGGATTGTAAATGATCTAGGGGTCGCTCTAGCTCATAACGTCCCTCTGAACGGCGCAGTGGGTGCTGTGACCGCAACTATAACCGGAGCCATTACAGGCCTAGATGGTTCAGGGTTCTCGGGCATTTCACTTGCCGGGTCTATTGGGAAATTGTTTGCGGTGGCCACACATTCCGATGCGGCGACTTTAACTGCGCTGGGTCAGGTAGCTGCAATTTGGGTAGGTGGAGGCACGCTGATTCCGTGGGCATTGATTCCGGCCGCCGCTATTTGCGGAGTAAGCCCCTTTGAGCTGGCGAGACGGAATGTTAAGCCTGTACTCATTGGGCTGGTTGTCACGACGATTGTCGCCATGTTTCTGGTGTAGAGGTTGGATAACTATAGGAAACCAAAAAAAGGCTGCCGAGAGAATCTCGGGCAGCCTTTGGGTGTGTTTAATGTATCCCTTTCATGAAATTCTGAATTTTGGAAGAGAATAGGAAGAGGATAAGCGCAAGGATAAGGGCCACTCCCCCAATTACTCCAAAGTACATCATTTCGGTATCCGGGGTATAGAACTTCACAATCTGAGCATTAATTGCTTGGGCAGCGGCATTCGATAAGAACCACATACTCATCATTTGAGCGGTAAAAGCCGCCGGTGCCAGTTTGGTCGTTGCTGATAAACCCACAGGGGACAAGCATAACTCCCCGATTACGATGATAAAATAGCTGAGTACCAGCCATAATGGATTCACAAGTGAATTAGCTCCACCGAAATAAGCAGGTACTAGAATCACCAGGAAGGATAAACCTGCAAACAGTAAACCAAGCGAGAACTTTTGCGGAATCGAGGGTTGACGGTTACCGAGCTTTAACCACAACCAGGCAAATATAGGTGCAAGAGTGATAATAAACAGCGGGTTAAGCGATTGGAACCAAGCAGGAGAAATGTGTAAGCCTGCAAAATCCAATTGGGTCCGTTTATCAGCAAAACTAGCTAGAACTGTGGAAGTCTGCTCTTGAATCGCCCAGAACATAATCGATGCGATAAATAAAGGAATGTATGCGAGAATTCTTGACCGTTCAACGGCTGTTGTTTTGGGACTGCGGTACATCATAATGAAATACATCGTAGGAATAAGTAAGCCTAATACCCCTACTATTTTTATTAATGTTTCAAAGGTAAGCACTCCGGTAAGAATGCCGATCGTAATCAAAATCGCAAGTACAACTAATCCTACACCAATCCAAGTAAAGATTTTTTTCTTCTGATCTGCAGGAATAGGGTTGTGTACAATCGTACCGGCCAGACCCAGATTTTTTGTGCGAGTCATAATATAAACGACTAGTCCAATAAACATTCCGACTGCGGCAATCGAGAAACCTAGATGGAAATTATTCATGCCTACTGCGCCAACAATTAGTGGGGAGAGAAATCCTCCCAGGTTGATGCCCATATAAAAAATGCTGAAGGCAGCGTCACGGCGGTTATCCTGCTCGCTATAAATTTCGCCGACAATACTTGAAACATTGGGTTTCAGTAGACCCGTTCCGAGTACGATTAAAACCATCGAAGCAAAAAACAATGTGGTATTGCCTGGAATAGCCAGTAGTATATGCCCGAACATGATTAAAACGCCGCCGTAGAAAACAGCCCTCGAAGTTCCGAGAAGCCGATCTGCAAGCCAGCCTCCGATGATCCCTGACATATATACAAGCGATCCATAGATAGACATAATAGAAAGTGCCATATCTTCAGGTAATCCGAGACCGCCTTGGCTCACTTCATAATACATGTAGTAGACAAGGATAGCTCGCATGCCATAATAAGAGAAACGCTCCCAAAATTCTGTGAAGAAAAGGGTGAAAAGTCCCTTAGGATGTCCGAAGAAACCCTTTTGCGGGACGCTATCTACTATTTTTTGCCGGTCTGTTACTGCCATGAATCAAATCCTCCTAGATGACAAATATCTATATATCATGATGCAAACGCCTCTATTTTATTTATAATCCTCTCCTGTCTAAGACCGCAACCCTTGGGCAGGAAGGCTTTGAATAATGCCATATTTTTAGTAATATTTCCATTAGATCAATCGAACTTGCTTTTATTGTATTTATTTGACTGCGCCAGATTGAATGGTCTTACTTAGCGATTTATGATACTATTTACTCCTATATAGAAAGAGGACGTGAGCTAATGATCAACATAACGATTCCCAAAGCGGATGTTAGTATTACTAAACAAATTAACCCGCAGTTAAGCAATATTTACGGATTTACTGATTTTCACCTGATTCCGAGAGATTACGGCGGTATCTTTATGTTCTACAATGATCAGGATGAGTTGTTGTTTGTAGGTAAAGCGAGAAAGTTAAGACCAAGAATTAAAAAACATTTTGAAGACACCGTATCTGACATCAAGCAACATCGGGACGAGGTCACCAGAATTGATGTATGTTTAATCGAAAGTCCAGTTCATAGAGAGATCTACGAAACCTATATCATTAATGAACTGAAATCTAAATACAATGTAGACAAAGTGATGTTTAGATAATAGTTAGACTCAGGCGCCGTCCACGTGATGGTGCTTTTTTTGTGTTCTGAGATCAGCTGTGAATGAAATGGAAGTAAAGGTGCACAATATACAAGATATTCAAATCCATTACTGTTCACAAGGAGATAGGTCATATTGAAAAATAAGAATTTGATGTTGAAGCTAACCTTATTGTGTATGTTTCTGGTTGTAAGTGTTACACCTACAATTGCTGATGCTGCAGCAGCTAAAGAGAAAAAGAGCTCCCACAAGCAATGCTTAACCCCTTCCGTAATTGAGCTTAAGGATAATCTTAGGAAGTTATGGATCGATCATGTGGTATGGACAAAAAATTACATTGTTAGCGCCTTTGCAGATTCCGAGGATAAGGAGAAGGTACTGGCAAGGCTGTTACAGAATCAGCAGGACATAGGGGATGCCTTTAAACCGTATTACGGTGAGGCAGTTGGAGATAAGGTAGCTCAATTATTGCGGGAGCATATTCTTATTGCCGGAAAAGTCCTAGATGCTGTGAAGGCTGGAAATCAGGCCGATGTGGAAAAATACAATAAAGAGTGGTATACCAACGCCGATGACATTGCCAAGTTCCTTAGTAGTCAGAATCCCAAATATTCTTATGAACAATTAAAGGAAATGCTTCATGAACATCTGGAATTGATTACTGATGACGTGACGGCTAGAGTTAAAAAGGATTGGGATGCCGAAATTGTCGCATTTGATAAAGGGCTGGAGCATATGATCATGTTCGCAGATATTTTAACCGAGGGATTGATCAAACAATTTCCCGATAAATTCAATTGAAATCAAAGCACCCGAAGGGGTGCTTTTTTTATTTTGCAGAAGAAAATAGGTCTTTAGGTGCATTTCAGAAAGTTAGATATAAAGGCTCACTTACATACAAGATAAGTAAACTATAATAGACTCGTGGGCACTCGACATTTTTTGACATTTTTTTATAATTGAGGTGATAAAATCGATGATTTCCCCCTTTTTTAAAAAGAAAGATTCAGTGGATAAGCAATCCAAGTCGGATATGGTTCAAAAGGTACAGTTATTAGATGATCAGGTCGAAGAAATAGAAGAAAAGACCTCGGACGAGACTTTAGCTGGATTGGTTACGACAGGCAAAGCTCAGCTTGATAAAAAATCACTCGATTTGATCTTCTCCGTGGAGCAGATTATTCAGGCCAGACAACATGCGGAGACCAATATTAATGAGCTTCAGGATCGGTTGACCCATTCCAGCAGTCATGTGGAGCGATTAAACCGGGATATGAAAAACCTTAATAAGGTCATTGAGGAAAGAGAAAAGAATGTCCGCGAGCTTGAGCATAAGTTGATTGAGAGAAATTTGAAGGTCGATCAAGTGCTGGAGGATTACCGCGAGCTTCAAACTGCGCTCACAGCTGAGATCGAGGAATTAAAGAGTACCATTGAGCTGGAGCAGCAAAAATATGTAAATCTGATTCAAAAACATAACGAAGCCCATGCAGAGAAACTTAAAAAGATGAATGATCTGGAAGAGAAAATCGGACGGGTTGAGATTGAGAATGCACATTTAAAACAGAAGTACGATACGATTCGCCAAGAAAAGGCGTATCTCTCGGGTATGATCAGCGATTTCACCAATCGGATGACGGTTCCTTTTGGGAGTGGCAGTAGTCTGACGGATCGAAATGATGGAAACGGAGATACATAGGATTCATGGCATCTAAGGAACCGGACACCATTCTAATGATTGAGTTACTGTCGCTTGAGCATGAACAGGCCGGTTATCAGATTGAGGTAGGTCTAACCCGTAATGTTGGGTACGCAAGAAGCAAGCTCACCATAGATGAATTTACATACGAACAATTGAAGGCGCTAGGTCCCTTTTCCGGAGGGAGAATGAGATTGTCGCTGTATCCGAAGTGGGATCCTTTTCGGAATAGTTACTACAGCACACTGATTATAATGAACAGAGCATACAGCGAAACATTGTATTTTGCCTGTTCTGAATATTATGTAACCCAACTTCTTCAATTAAAGCAGCAGGACTATCCTCAAGCAGAAGAGGAGAGGGTAGTTCAGACCATGCTTCCCTCTACAGAACCAGGGCATAGGATAAGCAGAAAGAAGACCAAACGAATTGGACTGGTTGCACTGCTGTGTCTCATGTTCGCTTGTTTGATATTTGTGTTACCTCTGCGAATGGATGGACAACTCGTAGATAGTGCTGAAGCGCTGGAGGAACCCGTATTAGGGGCCGACTCTGAGCCATTACTTTCGGTGCCGTTCGTTACCCTTGCGCAGACGATATCGGTTCATAACCAGCAAGCCGAGCCTACACCAGAACCTTCGGCCCCTCCTCAGGAACAGACATTGCCGTACGAAAAGTATGAATTACCCGAGAATGAATTTTTGTATAGCTTGCCAAAGGGTTACGTTGCCTTGTCATTTGATGATGGACCGTCAAAGTATACGAAAGAGATCGTAGATATTCTAGTAGAACATAAGGTGGCTGCCACCTTTTTATTCATTGGGAATAAGGTAGCTCATAATGCGGAAGCCGTTAGGTATGCTAATGAGCATAAGATGTCGGTTGGGAGTCATTCGTGGGATCATAGCAAAATGACTGCTAATAGCGTTGAGGAGAACCGGAATAACTTGGCGAAGACTAATCAGGCGCTGGAGCAAATTACACAATCGCCGATTACTATTTTTCGGCCGCCATATGGGGCGATCAATGACAAGTTAACCGCCAAGGTGACGGAACAGCAGATGAAGGTATTATTGTGGAATCGTGATCCCGAGGATTGGAACGTCAAGAACCCAGAGGATATTCTTCAATATGTTCATCATGCCGATCCGTCCGGCGGAGTCTATCTATTTCACGAAAAGAAGATTACTGTAGAAGCTTTGCCTGCTATCATTAAGTATTTTCAAGAGAAAAACCTGAAATTTGTTGTGTTTAAATAGAATCAGAGAATCCATGTTATTGCAGAATAAAAGTGGCTGTTACAGGGTTGTGATCACTGTGTTCGAAGGATAACTCATGACCCTGTACGCCGCTTATGCTGACGTTTGGTGAGACTAGAAAGCCATCAATCACTGCGCGGAAATTCACACCTTCTGAATAGGCAACATCGAGCGTCCGGACGGAGGGTACCTTGGCATCTACGGCCCACTGAAAGCCCTGTTGAAAATGTTCTGGGAATTCTTGCAGCCATTGCGGCCAATCCTGCGTTGTCTCGAAAGCATCAGGAGCTGTACCCGGAAGGGAATGGTTCCAATCTCCCCCTAAGATGAGGTAATTCCCTTTGTCATTCTCCTTCATGATATAAGCCGATAAATACTCCAACTGCTGTTTACGAATCGTTCCGCCTTGGTCAAAAGCTGATAAATGAAGATTGATCAGAATCAGTTCTTTTCCGTTATCAACGGGCAATCTGCTCTCCACAAAAGCACGGTCGAGATCAAACTGTTGGCGAGGCCAGGTTTCTTTGCCCGGGAGATCATATCTAATATTACTTGTGCTGTTAAAACGGGATAAAGTTAATAAACCGCTGTTCACCGAGCCCATCGGATCAAGAACTGGAAGCGGTACCCAAGGTACCTTGTAGTTGGTCGCGAAAACATTGCTGTAATCAGCGAACTTATTCGACAAGAAAGAGACTTCATCTATACCGTTGCTACGGGAAGAATCGACGTCGACCTCCTGCAACATGAACAGGTCCGAGTCTGTAGTTGTCATAAGGGACGCTACGGCCTCAAGGTTTGTCTTCGTTTGTTCCCTACTGCTTGAGCGTGACTTTGTTCCGCCATCCATAAAGAAATCTTGGCCTTTATCCAACCCGGCGTAGCCAATATTAAAGGTGGTTACCGAGAAGGACTCTCCCTGCTTCAGTACTTGCTGCGGATTATTGTTTACAGTAAGGGTAGTAATCTCCTGTGGTTTGTAGTCAGTGAGGGTAATATACACTAAAAAACCGCCAAGGATTAGAACGGCAGCTAGAAGGGTGAGACTGATTGCTTTTATTCTTGTTGAACCCATATGATTCCATCGCTCCTTAGATACATGTTCATAGAACAGACTTTAATGGTGTAAACTTCGACACAACCCAATAACTCCCCTTGTTTTAATAAAAAAAATTTGAGACAATGAGTAGTGATGGTCTGAACTTTAACGTTTTGAAAAGAGGATAACGAATGAATATAGAATCCATTTATGGATTAACTTTTGATCAACTGGCGGCATGGCTGTTAGAACGTGGACATAAAAAGTTTCGGGCTACGCAGGTCTGGGATTGGCTTTATCGGAAGCGGATTACAGACTTTTCGGAAATGCTCGATGTAAATAAAGATTGTGTAGAATTATTAGAGCAGAATTTTGTCATTCATACCTTGGAAGAACATGTGAAGCAGGAATCTGCGGATGGAACGATTAAGTTCCTGTTCCGCCTAAAGGATGGCAACTTGATCGAGACAGTGCTTATGAGACAGAAATACGGCTTGTCTGTATGTGTAACCACGCAAGTGGGCTGCAATATCGGCTGCAGCTTCTGTGCAAGTGGGCTGTTGGCGAAGAGCCGTGATCTCTCCAGCGGAGAGATTGTGGAGCAGATTATGAAGGTCCAGCAGCATCTGGATGCGGCGAACCTGGATCAAAAGGTCAGTCACGTCGTAGTGATGGGCATTGGCGAGCCATTCGATAACTTCAAGAACCTGCTCGATTTCCTGGCGATTGTCAAAGATCACAAGGGACTAGCAATTGCGGGTAGAGGGATTACCGTATCAACGAGCGGATTGGCTAACAAAATCGTTGAATTTGCGGATGCGAATACGCAGGTGAACCTGGCGGTTTCTTTGCATGCCCCTAATAATGAACTGCGGACGCAGATCATGAAGATTAACAAGGCCATTCCAATAGAGAAGCTAATGGAGTCTATAGATTATTATTTGGAGAAAACCAAGCGGAGAATTACGCTGGAATACATTCTGATGAAGGATGTAAACGACGGCAGAGAGCATGCGCTTGAACTGGCCGAGCTGATTGGCGATCGACGCCCGCTCGTCAATGTGAACTTGATTCCATATAACCCGGTGGATGAACACAGCCAATATCAAAGAAGCGAGCGGGAGACGGTGCGGGCCTTTTTTGATACCTTGAAGAAGCAGGGTGTCAGCGTAAGCACTCGTCTGGAGCATGGTGTGGATATTGATGCTGCCTGCGGACAGCTGCGAAGCAAACAAATCAAGAAATCCAAAGCCATGGCTTGATGGACTACCTCGACAACAATATGTTACTTTTTGTGATACAATGACGTGGCAGGTATTAGGAAAAGAGGTTGATTGAGTTATGTTGACATTTACGGGCTACAATGTGGAGAATGTAAAAGATCCTTTCGGTATACTAACCGGTAAACGGTATGAATTTGTCGTTCAACTGGACGTTCCAGAGGATGATGAGCTGTATGTAGAGAACGGAGTATCCGCTAGAGCGATTATTAAGGTGGATGAAGATCAAGTCAGCATCGTAAGTTATGATCTACAGGAGACAACTTCAGGTCAACTGCTCGATTTCGATATGGAAGAGGACGAGGAAGAAGCGTTACTCCTTTTTTGTAAAGAGCATTTGCCAGAATAATTAAGCAGCATTGACTTCCTTGCCCAATGTTCAATTGTGGCAGGGATTTTTTTAAAATATAAGCATTTATATGTTCAAGCTGTAAATTATCTAAATAGGAGTTGTATACATGTCTAATGAAGAAGTGTTCTTGACCAAAGAAGGGTTGGCTCAATTAGAGGAAGAGCTGAAGGAATTGAAAGGCGCAGGGCGTAAGGAATTGGCCGCACGGCTTAAATTGGCGATCAGCTATGGAGACTTGAAGGAAAATAGTGAGTACCATTCGGCCAAGGACGATCAATCGTTCATGGAGACTCGTATTATGATTCTGGAGAAAATGTTGACCAAAGCCAAGATCGTGGATGAGAGCCAAATGGATCTGTCAAAGGTTAGTATGGGTTGTATTGTTATTCTGAATGACATCGAATATTCGGAGAAGATCGAATATAGAATTGTTGGAGCTGCTGAGGCAGATGTTCTTAATAACAAGATTTCCTATGAAAGCCCGCTAGGCAAGGAATTGCTGGGTAAAAAGGTCGGCGATATTGTTAGTGTAAATGCACCGATGGGCATCATTAAATATGAGTTGCTTGAGATCAAAATGATGTAACAATATACCGAAAAGCTCTCAACCCTTTGTAAGGGCTGGGAGCTTTTTTTGTTGGCATGATAGGTTTTGGCTATGAGGTATATTGATTTCATATCTTAGACGTTCTGCGCTGTTGCGCTTATAGTTTGAAGTAACCTACAGCAGAGGAGTTCTATTCATGATCCAAAGTGTGTTAACGACGTTATACCAAGTCATCGTGCCCTTGTCCATCCCTGTGATCGTGGGTGCGCTGCTTGGGCGGTTTAAGAATCTGGATACGAAGCCGTTATTGACGCTTTATCTATACTTTTTAACGCCGGCAATTATTCTAAATACATTGGCTACTGCCGAGATTTCCATGGATGATATTTATAAGACGCTCGCCTTTTCGCTTCTGAATCTAATCTTCTTATGGGCGATTGCGAATATAGTCGGAAAATTATTGAAGCTAGATCCATCCGAAGTATCCGGTCTGACCTTGATTTCAACGTTTACGAATAGTGTGAATTATGGACTTCCGCTGGTGCTGCTAGCTTTCGGACAGCTTGGTCTCGATAAGGCCTCTGTATATGTGATCGGACAGATGATTATCGTGAATACGATAGGCGTTTATTTTGCAGCAAGATCTCAGTTTTCGGTAAAAAATGCAGTGAAATCGGTCTTTTCGCTTCCTGCCATTTACGCAGCTCTGTTGGCCCTTCTTCTCCGTATCTTTGGCCTGCATTTGCCGGCAGAGGTGGCTACAGGGGTTGCCTTGGTAGCTGGAGGATATTCGCCGGTGGTACTGGCGATCCTTGGCGCACAGATGGTTAAAGTGAGAACCATGCCATCCGCACGCAAGGGCCAGTCTACTTTTTGGACAGGGATGTCGATTCGATTAATCTTAGCGCCGCTAGTGGCTTACCTCGGATTATCGATCCTGCAAATTACCGGGACCTTGTTCTCTGTGCTGCTAATTTTGGCTTCTATGCCAGTTGCCGTCAACGCCGTAGTGTTAGCCGAGCGCTTTAATGCCTCACCGGAGCTGGTATCCAAATGTATTTTGTGGACGACGCTTGCTTCGTTTCTCGTGTTGCCGGTGCTTATAGTGTTAGTGCAAGGTGCGTAAGCCCTTAGAAATCAAAATGATCTGGGTCTGGACCTACCCGTTGATCTTGGTTGAGAGAGTTAATTAGAGTCATATCCTCGTCAGATAAATTGAAATCAAACACGTCTACATTTTCGATGATCCGGTGTTCTTTAGTAGACTTAGGAATAGTGATAATCCCACGTTGCAGGTCCCAACGGACAATAACTTGAGCGACGGATTTGCCATGTTTGGCGGCAATTTTTTTCAGTACAGGCTGATCGAACAATTGACCTTGCATTAATGGAGACCAAGCTTCTAATTGGATTCCTTGCTCTTTGCAGAAGTCTAGCAGCGCTTGCTGATTCAAATAAGGATGTAATTCAACTTGATTGACCATAGGCTTAATCTCAGCATCCTTCAGTACATCTTCAAGATGGTGAATCTGGAAGTTGCTGACCCCAATGGCTTTTACCCGGCCCTCTTTATACAACGTTTCAAGCGCTCTCCAAGACTCTTTATATTTTCCTTTTACAGGCCAGTGGATAAGGTACAAATCCAGGTATTCAAGTCCGAGTTTAGCTAAGCTAGTCTCGTAGGCGGCGATGGTCTCTTCGTAGCCCATATCTGCGGTCCAGACCTTTGAGGTTACGAAAAGCTCTTCTCTGGACAAGTTGTTCTCTTGTAGAGCCTCTTGGATGGCTTGTCCCACGCCTGTTTCATTCTCATAAATTGCGGCAGTGTCAATGCTGCGGTAACCGTGTTTAATAGCGGACTTGATCGCTTGTATCAGTTCTGCGCCTTCTTCCACTTTAAATACGCCAAGCCCTAGCCAAGGCATATTTACACCGTTGTGTAATGTAGTTGTATCCTGTAGATGTTGAGCCATAATAAAGTAACCTCCTAAGATATTTAAAAGTTTGTTTGGGTTGTTAATGGACTGCTGTTTAAGCGGCTTTAGTCTGGAGAGGAGCCTCATCTTTCTTCTCCAGAGCACGGCTCCATGCCGTGAGTAATACTGCGGACAGAACCATGATGGCACCTACCCAAGTGGTATGAATCAGTCCCATATGATCTGTGACGATGCCGCCAAGGTACGCACCAATGGCAATACCGGCGTTAAAAGCAGCAATATTTAATGCAGAAGCTACATCTCGTGCACTTGGCGCATATCGATCTGCAAGCGTAACAACATGTACTTGCAAGCCGGGCACGTTCATGAAAGCTAACAGTCCCATAAAGAAGATCGTAATCAGTGCGGCAACCTTATAAGGTGCGGTAAAAGCTAAGACAAATAAGACGACAGCTTGGACTGCAAACATATAGAATAGAGCATTCATCGGTTTGCGGTTGGCGGCTTTACCTCCAATCACGTTCCCGATGGCAATCGCAATGCCGTATACAAGCAAGATTACGGCGACTGTATTCTCTTTGAAGCCGCTGATCTCATGCAGAAGGGGCGATAAATAAGTAAAGACTACAAATGTGCCCCCATAGCCCAAAGCTGTAATCGCGAAGGCAAGCAGTAAACGCCCATTGGTGACCAGCTTAACTTGCTCACGAAGGGGTGTGTGGGTACCTTTGCGCAGCCCGGATGAAGGAACAAGGATCAGATTGCCGATGAGTGCTATAAGCCCGATAGCAATAATAGCAACAAATGCAGCACGCCAGCCGAGTTGTTGGCCAAGGAACGTACCTAGCGGAACGCCAGTAACAGTAGCTACTGTAAGTCCTGTGAACATGATGGCAATGGCACTGGCCTTACGATCCTCAGGCACGAGGTCGGCGGCAATGGTCGAAGCAATCGACATGAACAAGCCATGGGCCAGTGCGGAAATTACTCTCGCGATTAACAGCAATGTAATCCCGTCCGCAGCCGCCGCAAGACTATTGCCGATAATAAAGACGATCATAATGCTTAGCAGCAATGTTTTGCGTGATATCGACGTGGTTAGCGACGTTAAGATGGGTGCGCCAAAAGTTACTCCTAAAGCGTATAAAGTAACGGTCAACCCGGCTGTGGTTACCGGTATATGCAGATCCGTGGCGATTAGAGGCAGCAGCCCCACACTGATAAACTCAGTGGTTCCAATCGCAAAGGCACTAATGGCTAGAGCTAAGAGCGCCAAGGTGCTTCTTTTTTTATCTAAGGACATTTCTTTCACTCCTACGCTGTGTTAATCACCGGCCGGTAAGTGCTATTATGAAGAGATCTGTCCATTAAGTATAGTACGTACTTTAAAGTGCTATAGGTACTAAAAAGTACCTATAGCGCAACTCGCCAAACCGCAAAAAGCATGGGCACCCTGATCTCGTCAGGTTTGCCCATGCTTTTTTGCTATGCTTGTTATATAGTCCCAATAGGGTTAACGAGACCGTTGTTTGAGGTGGCGCCGTTTAGTTGTGCCTTTGTTAGTGGCGTGCCCACCCGATCCTCCACCAACCGCCTGCTGCTGTCTTGTTCCTGGGCTTTCTATAGCGGAGTTTGTTCCACCGGTGCTGAACGTTCCGCCTCCGCTTGCTACCTGAGTTGCGGAGGCATTCTGGCTCCGTTTAGGCAGTTTAACCGTCTGGGTATTGATAACGACCACAACTTCTTTGCGATACGGATATAATAAAAGGGGCTTAGCTTTGCCGCGTTTGTTGCCCCCACTGCCTAGGTTAGTCGCATCACCGCCTGCGCCGACACTTTGTTGTTGGCGTGTATAGGGAGAAGCAATGGCGGCATTATTACCGCTTGCGCTGCTGCGTCCTGCACCGCTTGCAATTTGTGTAGTGTTGGGGGCGTTCGTATATTGATTGTTGATGACAAAGACTAATCTGTCCACTCCGTGGAGTGGGGTCCTTGTAATTATGCGCCGTTTTCCTTTTTGAATAATGACAACGATCCGGTCTCTTTTATAGGACACCCATATTCACTCTCCCATACTTTGACTTCATTAACATTAATGCAGATGAGGGGAATACGTGATGAATACGGGCGGTATACCTCGAAAAACAATCATTTGCCTAAGTTTACTGCCTACTAAACGGTTTATTTATTCAAAGCTATATTTGATTCCCCATTGCTCCCGGACATTGCTCATAATGTCCATGACATCCAAGGAGAGGTTGAGGGTCTCTTTATGGTTTTTATCTGCAATATACCGCTGCATATCTTCAATCTCGTATTGCAAAGCTTTGGCTGTATCTCCAGCTTCAATCGTCTCTACTGTGCCATCCAAATACTGAATGGTGGCTTTGCTGGCCCGCGGGAAATTGTCTACGGTAATAAATCCGAGTTCTCCTGCAACCACACCCCGTTTAGGCATTTTAGAGCGCATTGTAAGGGAGATTACCGCCATTTCATCTGCAGCATTGTTAAGAATAATGCCGGATTGCTCGTCCACTCCTGTCTCGAATCGTTTTACTGTAGTAAGAATCTCATGGGGCTGTTTGGACAGGAAGAATCTTGTGAAGGACAACGCATACGTCCCAATATCCAGCAGTGCTCCGCCCGCCAGATCTTTGCTGAAGAAACGGTTGTTCACATCATATTCTTTATGGCTGCCAAAGGAGACCTGCACCATTTTGAGGCGCCCGATGATGCCGTCATCAATGAGCTGCCGCAGTTTCTTATACAGTGGCATATGGTAGATGCTCATAGCTTCGGCCACAACCAGATCCTTTTCAGCGGCGAGTCGGGTGACTTCTTGAAGTTGTTTGCTGTTCACCGTGATTGCTTTTTCGCAGAGAACATGTTTGTTATTCTGTAAGCTTTCAATGATGTATTCATAATGATTGCTATGTGGCGTAGAGATGTACACTACATCAATTGCGGGATCTTGCAGCATTTCACTGTAACTGCCATAAGCTTTCGTGGCTCCATATTGATTAGCGAATTGTTGTGCTTTCTCTAAGCTCCGCGATCCAACCGCATACAATGTTTCCCCCGTTTCATTCAGCGCAGCCGCAAATTCGGCAGCTATACTTCCCGGACCTACAATTGCCCACTTTAAGGGATTCATTTCCAGCACCTCACCTGTTTGGATTGTTTGTTTTTATTTAGAGATAACCTTGATTCCATCTGAACCATTCATCTCCATAAAAGTTTTGATATTAAGCACATTTGTGCAATATAATGATAAATGTGCAAAACAATCGTCTACAGTATAGCGGGGGGTTCTAAATCCGTCAAACTGTTGAATATAGCGGGGGCGTTGTAACATGGATCGAAAAGAAGATAAGAAGCTGCTCATTAAAATAGCACAAATGTATTATGAACAGAATTTAACGCAGAGTGAAATCTCTAGCAAACTTGGTATATATCGTACCACCATCAGCAGGATGCTAAAGAGGGTACGTGAAGAAGGTATCGTTACAATAACTATTAATTACGATACTGGCGATCATTTTACATTGGAGCAGGAGCTGAAGGAGCGGTTCGGGCTACGGGAAGCCATTGTTGTGGAGGTAGACCCTGCACAGTCCAGTACGATTAAACGCAAAGCTATAGGACAAGCCTGTGCGAGATGGCTCGAGCAAGTGCTTCAGCCGAAAGATACGATTGGGTTTTCTTGGGGAAGCAGCTTAGCTGCCGTTGTAGAAAGCCTAACACAAGCCCAGAGACCTTTTGTAACCTGTGTACCTACGGTTGGCGGCCCATCAGGAAAGATGGAGAGCGGGTACCATGTAAATAACATCTGCTATCAAGCTGCCCTGAAATGGGGTGCGCGCTCGTTAATGATTGATGTTCCAGCGATCACGGAGCAAAAGGAAACTAGAGATCAACTGATGAATTCGCAGTATTATCAGACCATTGCGAAGGCGTGGGACCATCTGGATATCGCTGTGTTCGGCATCGGATCACCGGAAATGGAAGGGGAAGAGGCGTGGCGCGGATTTTATGGTGATGCAGTGATTGCTGAGCTGGAGAATGGAAAGGTCGCTGGTGATATCTGTTCACGATTCTATGATGGCAACGGGATTCCCGTGCATACCGGAATATCGGATCGAACGCTGACTATTGAGCTGGAGCAGATCAAGCAAGCTCGGTATTCGATTGGTGTAGCGGAGTCACTTGAGAAGGTTACAGGGATCCGTGGTGCGCTAAATGGGGGTTATATGAATGTGCTTGTAACGACCCAAGAAACAGCGCAGAAGATATTGGAGTAGCAACTACTAAATGTAAACAATTGAATTTCGTGAAAATAACCTGAAAATGGCATGCAAATTGCTTAAAATTTTGCTTGTAAGCACCAGACAGAGCGTGTAAGATATACAAGGTATTCATATCGAACATTTATAAAAATATAAGTTTCACATTATACATTATCCTTATATTTGCTTGTCAACTCATATAATCTTGGGAATATGGCCCATAAGTTTCTACCGGATAACCACTGTAATTATCCGACTATGAGTGAAATAGCGCATCTAGGGTTCCGCTTCCTGACTATGGAAGGACTGGACCGAGCGATGCGGACACTATGCAGTGTTACACCACTAAGGGACAAAAACCCAGAAGGACAAATTCACTTGAGAGAAACGACTCAAGGGATTTGTCCTTTTTTTGTTTTTAATTCAGAAGGAGAGATCAAGTTTACTATGAAGGTACTTCAAGAGCGCATCAGACAAGAGGGTCTTATTTTATCAGATACGGTACTAAAGGTAGATTCATTTCTGAATCATCAGGTGGATACGGAGCTTGCCTTACAAATTGGACAGGAGTTCAAGCGGTTGTTTGGACATTTGCCTATCACTAAGATCATCACTATTGAAGCAAGTGGCATTCAATTCGCCATGGCTACGGCCATCGCCTTAGGCGTACCGTTTGTATATGCGAAGAAAAAGAAAGCAGTGACCTTATCTGAAGCGGTCTATTCCGCGCCGGTACATTCTTTTACACGCAAAGAGGATTATATGGTTAGTGTCTCGCAAAAATATATCGGACCAAGCGATAAGGTGCTTATTGTAGATGACTTTTTGGCTACTGGTGCTGCTCTTGTTGGACTGGTTGATATCGTGCAAGAGGCTGGCGCTGAGCTCCTTGGCGTTGGTTGTGTGATTGAAAAATGCTTCCAAGAAGGCCGGAGTCTACTCGAGGATAGAGGGATAGAAGTCCATGCTTTAGCCCGGATCACATCTATGTCACCAGGTGAAATTCACTTCATTGATAATGAAAGTTCAAAAGAGCCAATCAAGGAGAGTGCGAGATGTTAAGCAAGAAAAAAGTATTTGCGTTAGGATTTCAGCATGTACTGGCGATGTATGCCGGAGCAGTTGTTGTTCCGCTGATCGTAGGGAACGCGCTGAACCTGAATGCCACCCAAATGGCCTATCTTATCGCAGCTGATTTGTTTACTTGCGGGTTAGCTACTTTGCTGCAGATTATGGGCACTAAGTATTTTGGCAGCAGGCTGCCGGTTATTCTTGGATGTACCTTTACGGCAGTAGGGCCGATTATCGCTATCGGCAGTGCCAACAATTTGGCAACGGTGTACGGAGCAATTATTTTATCTGGTCTATTCGTGGTACTGGCGGCCCCGCTTTACGGGAAGCTGCTGAGGTTCTTCCCAACGATAGTAACGGGCTCAGTCGTGACCATTATTGGGTTATCTCTTATTCCTGTAGCTATGAATAGCGTAGCTGGCGGAGAAGGCAGCGCTGATTTTGGGAATCCCCGCAATTTGTTGCTTGCACTGATCACGCTGCTGGTCATTTTAGCGGTTAACCGTTTTACTACAGGATTTCTTCGCTCGGTCTCTGTCTTGATAGGTCTTTTAGTGGGTACAATTATTGCTTATGGAATGGGCATTGTTAGTTTCTCTACAGTAGGTGAAGCCTCTTGGGTAAGTGTTGCACAGCCTTTCTACTTCGGATGGCCTCAGTTCAATCTTACGGCTATTTTCACTATGATCATTGTTAATATTGTTAGTATGGTGGAGTCCACAGGTGTTTACTTTGCGATTGGTAAAGTAACGGATCAGAAAGTGGAACAAAAGCAGATCGTAAACGGGCTGCGTTCGGAAGGTTTGGCGATTATGCTGGGCGGGATCTTTAATGCATTTCCGTACACAGCATTTTCGCAAAATGTAGGATTGGTCTCGCTAACTCGGGTCAAAACTCGTAATGTTATTTTTGCAGCCGGCGGGATTATGGTTGTGCTTGGATTACTGCCTAAATTGGCGGCTCTGACAACGGTTATTCCCAATGCCGTACTGGGTGGAGCGATGATCGTGATGTTCGGATCGGTTGCTGTTTCCGGGATGTCGATTCTGTCAGAGGTAGATCTGCGTAAGGATGGTAATCTGCTGATTGCCGCTTGTAGTATCGCTGTTGGTTTGGGTTCGGCAACTGTACCTGCGATGTTCGATCAATTGCCTGAATTCGCCCGGATGCTGCTGCAAAACGGTATCGTATCCGGTTCCCTTACAGCGATTGTGCTGAATATCTTCCTCTCGAAGACAAAGGATAATGTTCTGGCAGAAGATCCTGCTGCCCCTGTTCTAACGAAAGAAACACAAGTCTCATAATACGTTTAATTCATGTTAAAAGACCAAGCTCTGGTGTGCTGAAACCTAAGCTTGGTCTTTTTCTCATGCTCAGTGCTTGTGCATATGCACAAAAAAATAGGTTGTCCCGTCAATATTATTGGGTTTGTAAGCGCAGTATACTCAGTTTAGAAAGCGTTATCAAATTACACACTGTATAGTGTCAAATTCTTATACTAGGGGGCAACTAGAGATGGAAGGCACAGTAATTAACTGGATGGGCGCAATTGCGGGATTGATTCTGGCCGTCGTATTGATTTTCAAAAAGGTTAACCCGGTCTACGCACTCTTTTTAGGCGCGATTGCTGGAGGAATATTAGGCGGGGCATCCATTGCAGAGACAGTACAATATATCATCGACGGAACGAATAGCGTTATGGGTGCAGTTGTACGTGTACTCGCGGCAGGTGTGCTGGCGGGGGTATTGATTGAATCTGGGGCAGCCGAACGAATGGCCGAGACCATAGTAGATAAGCTTGGTGAAAAGAAAGCGTTATTATCTATAGCGCTGGCTACTATGATAATTACAGCAGTGGGCGTATTCATCACAGTTGCTATCATTATTGTCGCTCCAATCGCTTTGTCCGTAGGTAAGAAGATCGGCATTTCCAAAACCGCTTTGCTGCTCGCACTGGTCGGTGGCGGTAAAGCCGGTAACATTATTTCACCGAACCCGAACACCATTGCCGTAGCTAAAGGCTTTGATGTAGATTTGGCTCAGGTCATGATTCATGGATTCATCCCAGCCGTTGCGGGTCTGATTGTCACTGTTATTATTGCTAATCTGTTAGTCAACAAAGGTGTAAAAATTGCAGAGGGCGACGTTGTAACTAAAGAGGAAGACAGCACTAAGGTTAAACCTAGCTTTGGCCGTGCTATCGTCGCTCCAGTTGTCGCTATTTTGCTTCTAGCCATTAACCCAATCGGAAATATTCTAAATATCGAATTGCTGAAATCATTTAAAGTCGATTCTATGATCATCTTGCCTCTTGCCGGCATTATTGGATTGATTGCTATGAAACAAACGAAGAACATCATTTCTTTTACAACCTCAGGGTTAAATAAAATGACAGGTACAGCCATTATCCTGATTGGTGCTGGTGCTATCGCTGGTATTATCTCGAAATCGGATCTGAGCGCTACTGTTGTAGATGCAATAACGGCTATGGGGATTTCCGGAACGTTCCTTGCTCCAATTGCAGGAATCCTGATGGCGGCTGCTACAGCATCAACCTCTACGGCTTCTATCGTGGCTGCCGGATCATTTGGTCCCGCTATTCTTTCGATGGGCACAGCGCCGCTAAATGCAGCAATTATGGTGCACACCGGTGCTACAGTTATTGACCATCTGCCACACGGTAACTTCTTCCACGTGACCGCAGATTCCGTTAAGATGAACATCAAGGACCGGATGTCACTGATTCCTTATGAAAGTCTCGTGGGTCTGACGATGGCTATCGTCGCCACTATATTATACGGCTTCATCCTATAATTTATATTTGCAACTAGAAGGGACGGATATTCTATGAATAAAGACTTTGTCATCGTATTGGCACCGGATTCTTTCAAGGAAAGCATGACAGCCAAAGAAGCTTGTGAAGCCATGGAAAAAGGCATTCATAAAGTAAATTCTAATATTACTTGTATTCATGTACCCATGGCAGATGGCGGCGAAGGAACGATGCAGTCCTTGGTCGATGCAACGGAAGGTACGGTATATATAACAAAAGTTAAAGGGCCACTGGGCAATGAAGTTAGCGCATCCTACGGAATCACAGGAGACGGGCTGACAGGGGTGCTGGAAATGGCTAGTGCGAGTGGCATTCAGCTGGTATCCCCTGAGACACGTAACCCGTTGATTACAACCACCTACGGGACAGGACAGTTAATCAAAGCATGTCTGGATCGTGGGGTCAGCAAGCTGCTGATCGGTATCGGTGGCAGTGCCACCAATGACGGAGGCGCCGGGATGGTGCAGGCATTAGGCGGCAGGCTGCTGGATGCCGAAGGCAATGAGTTGTTATTTGGTGGTGGTGAGCTTGGCAGATTAGCCCGTGTTGATCTGAGTGGATTTGACCCTCGCCTGAAGGATGTACAGGTTGAAGTGGCCTGCGACGTTACGAATCCATTATGTGGTCCGACCGGGGCTTCCAATGTATTTGGTCCGCAAAAAGGGGCTACTTCAGATATGATCAAACAGCTGGACAGTAATCTGCATCATTATGCGAGTGTCATCAAAGAGCAATTGGGTTTCGATATTATAGATATGCCTGGAGCTGGTGCAGCGGGTGGACTTGGGGCAGGACTGGTAGTGTTCTTAAACGGAATATTAAAAAAGGGCATTGAGCTTGTGATCGACTATACTGGACTTGAAGAAAAGGTGCAGCAGGCGGACATGGTGTGGACCGGGGAAGGAAGCATCGATTTCCAGACCCAATATGGCAAGACCCCGCTTGGCGTTGCTGAGGTAGCTAAGAAATATAATAAACCCGTACTGGCCTTCGCGGGACGGATCGGCGATCAGACGGAAGTGCTGTATGATAAAGGGATCGATGCTATTTTTGGCATTATGCCAGGCGCAGCTTCATTGGAGGATGCTTTGAATAAAGGGCAAGAGAACCTGGAAAGAACGGCTGAGAATGTGGCTAGGTTAGTCATGCTGAACCAAGGAAGCTGAATGAATTATACAAAGTGATAGAGGGGCTGACTGAACGGAGTCAGCCCCTTTTTTCTTTTTTAAGGTAGAAGCTTTCTGAGTAGAATATAAGGGAACAGGAGGTACAGACATGAAGATATCGAAATCACTCGCAGGACAAATAGCACAAGAAATGATGAGCGTAGTTCCTTATAACATTAATGTTATGGATGAGAGCGGGTTTATTGTGGGGAGCGGAGATCTGAAACGGGTCGGAACCTTACATGAGGGAGCGAGAATAGCCATTCAAAGTGGTCATGTCTTTGAAGTGTACGAGGATGGCAGCGGCATGAAGCCGGGGGTGAATGAACCCATTATTATAGATCATAAAGTTTTGGGTGTGGTAGGTATTACGGGACATCCAGATGAGGTTAGGCCGTTTAGTAAGCTGGTCAGAGTCACTACTATATTACTTATTGAGCAGGAAGCAAGGAACAAGCTGGAACAGGATGAGCGAGTAAAACGTGTGAAATTTTATCATGAATTGTCTTATCGTAAAGAAGCATATGATCTTGAGTTTTTGGAACGGGCGGGCAGCTATGGGCTTGACCTTAAGAAAAAATGCTGGGCGATCCTTGTGGAAGGCGATGTGAACGGCAAAGAATTCAAAAATGTATTTAGGTCTTATCCACATTACTGGAATTTGGAGAATGATAAGGCGGTTTTTTTCATAACGGATGCTTTTCTTTATAAAGAGCTTATAGGAAAACTAAATTCATGTACGAATGTGGGGCGAATAGGTTCTGGCGAAGCAGCGGAGTTAGCTGCTTATTCACTTGAACAGGCCCAGGCGGCGATTAGTGTTGGCAGCAGAGTCGACCCGCTCAAGAAACTGTACACTTATGAGGAACTAAAATTCTTGATTCATCTCTCTTATGACGGTGCTGAACGGCCCGGAACGATTTATGCTCTGCTGGATCAGTCGGGCGATAAGACAGGCCTGATTGAAACGCTGCAAGTATTTATTGCTGAGAATGGGGACCATAATCGTACTGTACAGAAGCTGAATATTCACCGAAATACACTGAACTACCGGCTTAATCGCATTCATACATTGACGGGCAAAAATCCACGCAACTACATGGAGTTGTTTGAATTGTTGTGCGGATTGATGTGGCGGAAGTAATTTAAATCCCCCTATTCCAATTGCCATCCTGATTTTATAGGCATAAACTTAGATAAGCTTGTATAGATAAATTAGGACAGGGATGGATAGGAATGAATGAGAAAGTAGTAATGAATGATAAAGTAGTCATGCCATTATGGACCATGTGCCTTTTTATCGTAGTGATGAACACAACGATGTTTAATGTATCACTTCCAACCATTATTCAGGATCTCCAAATTTCTGCTGATCTAGGTTCATGGGTAATTTCGAGCTATTCGATTGGATATGCTTTATCGACGGTTATTTATAGCCGCTTATCAGACGTATTGCCGATTCGGAGACTTTTGACCGTTGGCTTAATTACTCTTGGGTTAGCCTCAGTGTTTGGATTATTTGCGCATGACTTTAATACATTATTGATAACGAGAATAGTACAATCTGCCGGCGCGGGTGCGATGGCTGGATTGGGTCTCGTACTGGCCAGCCGTTATGTGCCTATTGAAAGACGTGGTGCGGCTATCGCCATGATCTCCGCAGGGAGTGCAATGGCCTTTGGGTTGGGCCCTATTTTCGGTGGCGTCATCAGTCAGTATTTTGGCTGGAATGGGTTATTCGGAATTACTTGCCTTGTGCTTGTTGTATTGCCAGTGCTGCTGCGGTTATTACCTAAGGAACAGCCTCAGCCTGCAGGCTTTGATGTTATTGGGGCGGCGTTGACCGTTGTAAATGCGGCAAGTCTGCTGGTAGCCGTAACTACCCAATCTCTGGTATGGTTAGCAGTGGGCATAGTATCTATTATCGTGCACGCTTGGTATTTGAAGAAGGCGAAGGAATCCTTTATTAACCCGCAGTTGCTAAAAATGCCGGGATACTTGAAGCTAGTTACCATAGGCTTTTGTATTCTGGTGCTGAACTTGGGGAATTTGTTCCTGATGCCGCTTGTGCTCGCTAATCTGTTTGGTAAATCCGCGTTGATGATTGGTTTGTTTATCGCACCTGGTGCGTTATTATCCGCATTTCTTACCCGTTTTGTTGGACGTTTTATTGACCGGTATGGCAACTTGCGCTTCTTAATCATAGGACATTGTATCCTTGCCGCTGTTATGGCTGCATTTGCGCTGAACCTTTCTGTATCTCCTGTAGTTCTTCTGCTTGGTTATCTTTGCTTCTCTCCTGCCTTCTCGGCGACAATGGCATCCTTAAATAATGAAGCTTCTCGGGTTCTTCCGCGAACTTGGATTGGTTCAGGTATGGGGCTTTTACAACTGATTCAGTTCTTTGGAGGTTCTGTATCTGTTGCGGTCTGTGGGCTGTTGCTGCATGCTCAGCGTGATCTTGCGCCGGCAAAAGCATATGAGCATGTATACGGACTGTTGCTTCTTGTCAGCTTGTGTTCGTTAGGAGTTCTCCTTTTATACAGACGTTCTCATTCCAAAAGTAATACTGGACAATCTATACAAGCTTAGAACTGAAACGAAAAGGTGATAAAAACGTATCAGATGCTATAGCAGATATAAGGAAGGAATGGTAATAATGGATAACGGGATGAGTGTAGTTTTAATCGAAAAAATGCCAGAGGGTGATCTACGAGTAATTGAAGAGCGTACGTGGAGCATGAATATGATAACTGCACTTGAACATGTCAATTATATAGTGGTGGGCAGTAAGGAATATGAAGCGGTTGAAGGACGGCTGAATGTGGATGAAGGCAAGCTGGAGCTTTTGCTTGTTCCGATGCACACTGAGGGATAGAAGATCATCAGGGAAGGAGAACCTTACGATGGCTAAAGAAGAAAGGGATAAGGAATTGCCTGCATTAAAATTATTTACCGCCGATGGCAAACCCATCCGTGTATTATCAACATCGCTAGGCATAGCCTTATTAGCGAATGCTATGTTTATTCCTGGCGGAGCGGGGGCTAGCGCGAATACTTCTGCGGGCGAACCACAGCTAGTCTCTTGGTCTAATGAAGAGGTTAAAGCTTATTTTGATAAAAATGTGGATTGGAATATTCCCTATCCCGAAGAAGGTACGAAAGAGGTAGAGGAGCAAGGCCAAGGCGTAGTAACTTCAAACGGGACAACTGTAGTGAATAACTATGGCGGTTATCATTCAGGTTTTGGCTGGACGGATTTGCTTCTGTATCATATGTTGTTTAACAGCGGTGCCAATTACTCCTCCAGAGGATGGGCTAAGGACCGTCCTACCTATTATGGAGGCACGAGAACCACTTATAAACCACCTACTTATAGCAGCGAAAAGTTTCAGAATAAAAAGGTGCCCGGTTCTGTAGTGAAACCTAAAACCTCAACCTCATCCACGGGTTCCATCACGAGAAGGGGTTCCTCTTCGAAGACCGGAATCGGGGGCACTTCCAGTGGCTTAAACTCTTCGAAGAACTCTAAATCAAGCTCAGGCTCGAAATCTTCATCGAGATCAGGTTCAAGCAAGAGTGGTTTCGGCGGATGAGTGATCAGCAGAGCGTGTTTGAGATCCTGGATTTGTCTGATCTGGAGCGGGGCCCACGGGTACAAGCGCTGTATGAGCTTGGGTTCACTTGGGCAGATCTAGAGGAAGAAGAGTATTGGATGGATGCAATAGCTGTGATGCGCAGCGACATTTACAAGGAGCTTGAGGAAGCCTCCGCAAAGCTTTGGGCTATCCTCGATAAGGCGGTTCGGTATATACATCTAAAACGCGATTTGTATGAGCTACTGGGCATTCCCCCTGTTCTTTGGGAGATGCTTGATGGGTCTCCTATTCCGGAAGAAGGCTTAATCAGCCGGTATGCAAGGTTTGATTTTGCGATAGCTCATGATGGAACCATCAAGCTTCTGGAACTGAATGCCGATACACCTACAGGTTATGTGGAGGCTTCCATAGCAACACCTTGGATCTGTGAACAGGCGGGTGTGGCTAGTCCAAATCATGCGATGAAGGAACAACTTGCCGCAGCATGGCAGATAGAACGTCCAGATACCGCAGCTTGTGTTGCTTATGGGTCCCATCTTGAAGATTCAGGTACGATTGAAGCCTTGGTCAGACATAGCGGACTTACTATTCAGTGTGTGGATTGCCTCGACCTGTGGGTCGATGAGGGCATTCTGAAGGATGGCGAGGACCGGGTGATACAGCGGATGTTTGCTCTATATCCTAAAGAGTGGATGGCCGTCGACGAAGGTGGAGATGCACTTGCCTATGCCGTTGAGCAGGGAAATCTTCAGCTTTTTAATGGACCTCACAGTATCCTGTTGCAGTCTAAGGGATTGATTGCAGCTGTGTGGGGAATGTATGAGCTTGGCTTATTATTTGACAATGAAGAGCGTGAGGCGATCTCACGTTATATTTTGCCGACTTATAATAAGCCTGTGTTCTCTGGCAGCTTTGTGTCCAAATCTGTATTTGGCCGCGAAGGCGGTTCTGTACGTCTCTTTGACGATAGTGGAACTCTGGAAATTGAGGACGAAGAGGGTTATGATAGCAGTCAGCTTTTTCCCTCTGTATATCAAAAAAGAGCTGAACTAGCCCGAATACACACCGCCGAAGGTGAATTCCACCTACTGACAGGCATGTTCGTCATTAATGGGAAGCCGTGTGGGCTGCTCGGCCGGGCTGGCGGACTGATTACGGGCAATGCCAGTCATTTTATCGCGTTGGGAGTGAGATAGTTGGATAAAAGTAAGGCTATAAACAAGTCGTCTACTAGATTAGTAAAGGCCCGGATCGGCGCTTTATGTATGATGCTTCTAACGGTGCTGCTGCTTAGTGCATGTTCCAGTAATCAGGGGAGTGTGTTTGATTCAGGCACTGCCGAAACTTCTGACAGTGTTGCGCGGGTACCTTGGGATTACCGGGTTGTGGAGAGTACTGTAGGTGATCTAATTGGCAGCGATATGACGGTGTTGCCGGATAATGAGCTGCTGCCGAATGATGAGAATTATGCTACTGGCGATAAAATATGGACATTGCAGTTCATGGACGCTGAGCTGATCACAGATGCTGACCAGCGCAATGAAGTCCGCCTATCTTCCTGGACGACCATTAAATCGTATCCCGATGAAAAAACAGCAGTAGAGGACCTTACCAACCTTAAGGTATCGGTAACTACGGATGTTGATCTTGTAGGAGTATACAAGACAAAATATAATGAGAAGACAAGAAACTTTGCCGTCCTTGAGCTGCCTTCCGGCAACCGGATCAAGCAGCCGATAGACGATGAGCGTTATGCAGCATTAGAGAAAGAAAAGACCGCTTCCGTAGTCCTTGAGGAAGTACATGATTTCGCCGATTATGACTCGGCATATGCGAAATTTCGGGGGTGGGCAAAGTGACGATTGTTGTTAATTTGATAGTCAGTATATTTGTGATTATTCTTCTGCAATTGTTGGGTATGGTTATCTTTGGCTTGATGACCCCGTTCAAGGATATGGAAGAGCTGAAAAAAGGGAATGTGGCTGTAGCTCTAGCGCTTGGCGGCAAATTTCTCGCCACAGCAATTATCATTGGAGTAGCGGCGTATACGAATACCTCTATTCTGCATATGATCATTTGGTTTGCTGTCGGTTATGTGTGCCTCATCGCTGCTTACTGGATTTTTGAATTGGCGACCCCAAGCTTTAAAATTTCAGAACATCTGGAAAAAGGCAATGTGGCAGTAGGCACTATGCTCTGCTTGGTGTTTATCGGCACAGCGTTTGCAGTCAGCAGTTTGATTGTTTAGTTCAAAAATCGCAGATGAACATGGATAAGGCTGCCCTCAGTAATAACCTCGAGAGGCAGCTTTATTAATGTGAGGAAGGGATGGCAGATGCATTTTTTTCTGAGAATATCCACCAGGATGATGCGTTTACGCAAACGGTCGATCGGTTTGATTATTTTGATCTTTATAATTCTTAGCGCATCGATAGCTTACCTGCTTGAACCGAGTACATTCCACAACTGGTTTAATGCCTTCTATTGGGTCATGACAACGATGGCCACCGTTGGGTATGGGGATTATTTTGCCGAGACTGTAGTTGGTAAGCTATTCACCATGTTTCTGTATATTTTTGGGATTGGTCTTCTCAGCTTGGTTATTGGCAAGGTCATTGACTCTATTGCAGAAGTGCAGAGAAGGAGAGGAGCAGGAACATTGAGCTTCCGGGGAAAGGATCATGTGATATTAATCAATTGGAGTAAGAAAGCACAAGCTGCGGTAGATGAGGTGTTATGCTATTCACCTAAATGTCATATCGTCATCATTGATGAGATAGGACGGCATCCGCTGGAGCATATGGAACAGGTCCACTTTGTGAGCGGTGATGCTTCCAGCGATGAGATTCTCCTTAAAGCTAACATACACGAAGCCCGGGCAGCCATTGTGTTCGGAGACACACGGATTGATGAAGCATCGCTAATTGACGGGAAGTCTCTGCTTATCGCCTCCAGCATTGAGCGCATAGCGCCACAAGTACATACTACCGTAGAAATTATGCAGGAGAAGAATATACAGAATTTCAGGCATGTTCAGGTCAATGAATTCGTTCTGTCGCATGATGCCATTTCTAGATTGGCTGTCCGATCCGCTCTACAAGAGGGGAATTCAGAGGTGATTACGCAGCTGCTGAGCCGCCAGTATGGGGATGATATTTATGAGATTCCAGTGAATAGTGCATGGAAGACCTATGGGCAGGCGTTTCAGGAATTGCTCCTTCAAGGTGCAACTTTACTCTCGGATCGTAGTGACCTTAGCATCAATCGCAAGCTGGGCCAGCCTATTCCTAAAGAGGCTAGATTATATATTGTTTCGGATGAAGAGACGTACCGGAGAATTAAAGGTTAGGTCAGAGATAAGCGAGTAAGCGGATTTTCGGGAGAAGGGCTTCTCGGAATTCCGCTTCTTTTTGTTTGCCGTTCCTTCCTTAAGGGTAAGAGATGAATATTATCGTTACTCTACCTTTCGGAAGGAGCCATTGTTAATGAGTGAACAGCAAAAAGTGAACGGAAATAGCAAAAATGAGCAACTGGAACAGTTTCGCAGTAAGGACGAAGGTCACGCTTTAACAACCAATCAGGGATTGAAAGTGTCCGAGGATGAGTTCTCCCTAAAAGCCGGTGACCGGGGGCCAACCTTGCTGGAGGATTTTCATTTTCGGGAAAAAATGACCCATTTCGATCACGAGCGGATTCCTGAGCGGATCGTGCATGCACGCGGATTTGCCGCCCACGGGGAGTTTGAAGTATATAAATCGTTGAAAGAATATACGAAGGCGAAATTCCTTCAAGATCCGTCCGTAAAGACCCCGGTGTTTGTCCGGTTCTCAACGGTAGCAGGATCACGGGGTTCAGCCGAAACTGTGCGGGATGCCCGGGGCTTCTCGACCAAATTTTATACCGAAGAAGGCAATTATGATTTGGTAGGCAATAATATGCCGGTCTTTTTTATACAGGATGCGATTAAGTTCCCTGATCTAGTGCATGCGCTTAAGCCGGAGCCGCATAATGAAATGCCTCAGGCGGCATCAGCCCATGATACCTTCTGGGATTTCATCGCCAATAACCAGGAATCGGCCCATATGGCGATGTGGCTGATGTCTGACCGCGCCATTCCGCGAAGCTTCCGGATGATGGAAGGGTTTGGGGTTCATACCTTCCGTCTGATCAATGAGCAGGGGAAAGCACATTTTGTTAAATTCCATTGGAAACCAGTGCTTGGTGTACACTCTTTGGTGTGGGACGAAGCACAGAAAATATCAGGAGCGGACCCTGACTTCCACCGACGTGATTTATGGGAATCGATTGAAGCCGGCAACTTTCCGGAATATGAGCTGGGCATTCAGCTTCTTAGTGAAGAAGATGAATTCAAGTTTGATTTCGACGTGTTGGACCCTACAAAGCTATGGCCAGAGGAAGACGTGCCCGTGCAGATCGTTGGGAAAATGACCTTGAACCGCAACGTGGATAATGTTTTTGCCGAAACGGAGCAGGTGGCTTTCCACCCTGGACATGTAGTGCCTGGTATTGATTTCACCAATGACCCCCTACTTCAGGGCAGACTATTCTCTTATACGGATACCCAGCTGATTCGGCTTGGGGGTCCTAACTTTCATGAATTGCCGATTAATAGACCGGTGTGTCCTTTCCACAACAACCAGCGTGACGGATATGGGCGGCAGACGATTAATCAGGGCACTGTGAGTTATCATAATAATTCTCTGGCCCAAAATACGCCGAGACCTGTCCCAGAGGCTGAAGGCGGTTATGTGCATTATCAAGAAAAGGTTGAGGGCCGTAAGGTACGGAGCCGGAGTAAAAGCTTTGAGGATCATTTTTCACAAGCCAAGTTATTCTGGAATAGTATGAGCCCTCCGGAACAATTGCATATTATCGAAGCTTATTCTTTTGAGCTTGGAAAGGTTAAGAGTAAGTCGGTCCGACAGCAGGTCGTAAATATGCTTGCTAACATTACCTCCGAGCTTGCTGTACCTGTGGCAGAAGCCATTGGAGTAGCGGCTCCAGAAGTTGGCGGTTCTGAGGTCACTCAAGCTTCCCCAGCCTTAAGTCAGGCTAATACGAAAAAACATCCCAACACGCGTAAAGTAGGCGTGATTATCGGGGATGGTTTTGATGAAGCTGCGGTAATGCCTGTATTGGACACGCTTATGGGAGCTGGGATTCAACCGGAGCTAATCAGTGATAAGCTTGGATTTATTAAAGGCTCAAACGGCACAGAGCTTGAAGTCATCCACACCTTATCCACTACAGATTCGGTGCTCTTCGATGCGATTTATGCGGCTGGTGGAAATGCAGAGCGCAAGAAATTCCATAAAGATGCAGCGCTATTCCTCAACCAAGCATATGCACATTTTAAACCCATCGCGATGACCACAACACTTGCTGAGCTGCTTGCAACAGATGAACACAGAAGCAGTCCGGGCGTCGTAATAGGCGATGGTGGGGAAGTTTTTGCGGCTAGCTTCGTTGCGGCCATTTCTGCCCATCGTTTTTGGGAACGTATGGAATAAAGTAAATAGATGATAGAAAAAGAGGGGTCTGCTCGTCAGAAGGCGTGTGGATGCCTCTTTTTTTCATCTAATAGTTTCATAAATTTAACATTTGGATTAAGTATGTGATGTATATTACCGTTATAGATAATACTAGGCAATATAAGCAGATGCTTAGGGAGGTGATTTTTTGAGGAAAGAGATAGCTGTTGCTGTAGTGGTACTTATAGGTTTTACAGCATTAACAGCATGCGAGCAAACAGCAACGCCGGCATCAACACCCTCGCCCTCCGCGGATGTTCATACAACAGAGCCACCGAATCCTACGGGTTCGGCTAATAATGATGTGGGGGACCATTCACAGGAATTGGATGCTTTAGAGCAATTTATTGTTACGAAGCTTACCGGCTCGTCCGGTGTTTATACGAATTTAATTGAAACAGAGCAATCCGGGGAAGCGGCAAGCGGCCATGAGATTCTAAGTGAGTCTGCCTCTCTGAGGATGCTGGCAGCCGTACGGAGTGGTGAGAAAGAGCGATTTGCAGAAGAATGGGCGCTGGCTAAGCAAACCTTTGATATGAAGGGCGGTTTTAGCTACCGATATAGCCCTAAACAGCAGAAATTATATCCTGTGAATGCTGCCGTTGATGACTTACGTATCATTCGTGCGCTTTATGAAGCGGGGGATACGTTTAGGGATAAACACTATACAGAGGAAGCGGATAAGTATGGTGAAAGATTTTATAACTATAATGTAAAAAATGGATATATGTATGACTTCTATGATGAAAATTACAAAAAAACCAACACATTCGTTACTTTATGTTATATTGATTTAGGTACAATGCGAAAATTGTCGGTTTCTGGAGAATCTCGTGAATTTTTGTTGAATAATATGAGCGTTATACTGAAAGATGGATATTTATCAGATGAGTTTCCCTTCTATGAAACAAGGTTTAATTATGAGAGTGGAACCTATACTTCGGAGAATATCAATACAGTAGAATCGCTACTGTCTATTCTGGCTTTGGCAGAGGTAGACCAGCAGAAATCCTCCAGCATTGATTATATCAAGCAGCAGGTCGAAGCTGGCACATTATATGGACAATATTCGCGTGAGGGAAAGCCGCTTAACGATATTCGCTCAACAGCCATTTACGCTATTACGGCTATGATTGGTGCCGAGATCGGAGACGATGCACTCTATCGCAAAAGCATTGAAAGAATGAACGAGTTCAGAATAACCGATGCCGGCAGCTCACTGTATGGAGGCTTCGGCGATGTAGCTAGTGGCCAAGCCTATTCCTTTGATAATCTGATGGCATCATTGGCCTATGTCTATTAATTTAAACCTATAGTAACGAAGGTGAATCTGCATGATAAACAACACGGTGAAATCACCTCTGAGGCAGGGGATGACACTCGCTAACCTACCGTTGCCATTGTCCCCGGCTTTTATCACTGCTGTTGGAGTGTTGCTTATAACCATCATAGCCTTATTTACCGCCCCGTATGTCGGAATGGCGGATAATGGTGATTTTTTTCGCAGCATCTATAGTAACGGAATTTATTTCAATCTGCCGGATTATGACGAGCAATACTTTGGTTATTTTGTAAAGCAATATGGAATCTTTCAATATTTTAATGAGAATGGCGCGACATTATTTTCTTCGCAGTCCCTATTTATCAAGCTGGCCATTGGACTTAATAAGCTGTTTTTTAGCAGCGAGGTTTTCGATATCCGGTTTCAAGCAGTCATTTATACGATTTTATATGTTGCGGCGATCTACTTATTAATAGAGGCTGTTACATGGGGGATGACCCGCAAGCAGGGATGGGTCACTGCAGGTATTGCTATTTTTATATTTGGAGATACCGGGTATACCGCTTATTTCAACTCCTTTTACGGCGAGAGCGTCGTGATGATCACGATGATTACTATGTTCGCAGCTTGGTTGTTGTTATATCAAAAAAGATACAATGACTATGTGCTGCTGGCCCTGTTCTTGATCAGTACGATCATCCTGACTACTTCCAAGCAGCAAAATGCGCCAGTGGGTATAATCATTGCGGTTCTGGGGTGTTCGCTCCTTTGGATTCGCAGGGATAAAATATTTCGCATTCTGACAATGGTTTCCCTTGCTTTGATCCTGTTCGCGGGTGTGTTCACCTATTTGAATATCTCGGATGAGTTCGTGAATATTAACCAGTTCCATGCCATGACCCGCGGGGTGCTGAAGGATTCCTCCGATCCGGAGAAGGCACTGAAGTCATTCGATATTAATGAACAATATGCCATCTTGAAGAATAGCATTTACTACGAGAAATACGGAACTATTGATGTGAATTCACCAATCCTCCAAGAGAACTTTTACAGTCGTTACGGATTTGTTTCGATCCTTAAATACTATATATCGAATCCGGATCAGCTTAACTCGATTCTTAATGTAGCTGCTCAAAGTGCATTCTCGATCAAACCAGCGGCGATGGGCAATTACGAGCAATCCGTTGGGAAGGAATTTCGAGCACAGAGTCACTTTTTTACTGGATACAGTCAGCTGAAAAAAGCTTTAGCACCACGAACGATAGGTTTTATCTTCCTTTGGACAGTGCTTGTCATCGGTCTGTATATGCCTTCCTTCGTAACAGCCATTAAGGCACGTAATTTTAGAGGATTGCAGCGGATGGTATTGATTGTCGCTACGATAGGCATTGGTCTTTCAGGCATTTTTGTATCGATTATCGGTGCTGGTGATGCCGACATTTCCAAGCATGAATTCTTGTTCACTTTATCTTTTGATTTGGTGACCTTTCTGACAGTATCTAGTGTGATCGGACGCAGATTCTCCAAAAATCGTAAAAAGCCGGTTAACGAGAGCCCCACCACGTCTAGTCCATTTACAAAGCCTCAAAAGGATGTGAGTGTTTGAAGCGCAGAGGGATCTTATACTGTATATTGCTGCTGACGCTGAGCTTAACCATCCTATTGCTTCCCGCCACTCCTGTTCAATCTGCTGCATCGCCACAACAAGTCTTACTGCTCTATGACAGCCTTGCCAAGGGGACCGCTAAGGATGGAAATGTGACTGAACTTCAACGTCTGCTGGCAGCTTACTCGACAAAGGTTACACTTCGAAGCCTAGATCAATACGAGCAGGGGATGCTGAAAAATTACTCCAGAGTGATCATGGTCCGTAACGAAGCGGATATTTCGATCACGAATAAATCCTATATAGAGGATTGGGAGCATTATCAGGGGCAGTATTTGCATATTGGGTACAACCCACCCGCTAGTCTAATGAAGGCGTTACAGCTAACCACTGATGTGATCTATGACGGGAGTGCTGAGCTCGAAATTGGACAGTTCTCCGGAATTCAAGCTAAGGTGCAGGATATGCCTTATATTGCAGCGAGTCAGGCGGTCAAATCCTTTGGGAAACTCTCTTTTGCGGAGGAGGGTCTGCAAGCACCGTACGCTGTGAGTAAGGGGAATGATACATATGCCCCATATTTTGAACAAGGGAATGTCAGTACGCTGGGGATGGCGCATGTTCTGAAGGATTGGCTCCATATCACTGCTGCTCCTAAAATGTACCTTGCGATCAAAGAAATCTATCCTTTCTCCGATCTGCGACTGCTGGCAGAAACGGGTGAGCGGCTGTATCAACTGGGGATTCCGTTTCTTGCAAGTGTGCGGCCTGTGTTCCGCAATACCGATTATCCGGCCATGCAGCGTTATTTAGTGGCCATGAAAAGTGTGCAATCCAGCAATGGAAGCATTCTGGTCAATGCCCCAGTGGTGATGCCAACGATAAGCTCCATTGACCATACGCTTAAAGGAAAGATGAATGATTTCATCAATCTGTTGGCCGAAAATGGGCTTGGGCCGCTTGGAGTCGGGGCGGAAATGCATTGGTCGTATGACAAAGAGTATTCAGAAGCGGGGATGAGCTTTTTTGATTCCGTGGTGTTATATCCGGATGAACAGATTGATTATATGGAGCAGAGCGACACCTCTAAATCCTTTCCATCCTCTTTATATAGCGTTCCGCTGGAATTTCTTCAGGCTTTGCCTACATCCAATAAAGTGATACCGCAATTGCCGATGGATACTGTAATCACCGTCGACATGCCCGAGGATGAGCGTCAGCTTGAAGAAATGCTGCAAAGTCTGGAACGGAATTGGGTTTCTTTTGCCGATTATAAGCAAGAAGAGCACCAGGTCGTTACTGATCAGAACACAATCTCCTCACTAGATGGAATGATTTCTATTAATGGACAACCTCTAAGCCTGGACTATACACCGGAAACAGTAGATAGCGATTATCGCTACACAGAGGAACAGCAAAAGAGCTTCACCCGACTTTTTAATATTCAGAATCAATTTTTTATTGTTGTGATCATGATTTCTCTGCTGCTGTTTGGCGGATTGCTGATGATCGGATACCGGTTATATCGCAGAAAGTTTTTGAAATGAGACAACTATCGTGATTTGGAGGACCCTATGACGATTTCAGACGTGCTGATGGTGATTGCGGTGATCTGTATTTGGTCTCTGCTGCTGGTGAATGTGACCCTCATTATCGCGGGCTATCTATATTACATTAAATCCGAAAATGAGGACATACCAGAGATAGAGGGTGAATATCCTTTTGTTTCAATTATGGTTCCCGCTCACAATGAGGGGGTAGTGATTTGTAAGACGGTTGAATCTCTGCTGGCGCTGGATTATCCGCAAGATCGGTATGAGATTATTGTGATTAATGATAATTCCTCTGATAACAGTGCTGAGCTGCTTGCGGGCATACAATCCCGAAATCCGGGGCGTCAGCTGGTAGTCATTAATACGGATGCAGTTACAGGAGGCAAAGGCAAATCCAATGCCTTGAATATAGGCTTTACCAGCTGTAAAGGGGAGCTAATCGCCATTTATGATGCCGACAATACTCCGGAGAAAACAGCTTTGCGTTATCTGGTTGCTGAGATCATGCATGATTCCAGCCTCGGTGCGGTGATTGGGAAGTTTCGGACCCGTAATCGTGATGCAAGTTTACTGACCCGGTTCATTAATATTGAGACCTTATCCTTTCAATGGATGGCTCAAGCGGGGCGCTGGAAGCTGTTCAAGCTTTGCACTATTCCGGGAACAAATTTCATTATGCGCAGGTCTATTGTGGAAAGCATCGGTGGCTGGGATGTCAAAGCGATAGCCGAGGATACAGAAATCAGCTTCCGGATTTATATGATGGGTTACCAAATCAAGTTCCAGCCCAAATCCGTCACGTGGGAGCAGGAACCACAGACCCTGAAGGTCTGGTTCAAGCAGCGAACCCGCTGGGCGAAGGGCAATATTTATGTCATTGTCAAAAATATCCCGCTGCTGTTCAATAAATCGGCCGCAAAGGTGCGGTTCGATATTCTTTATTTTCTATCCATTTACTTCTTGTTGCTGCTGTCGTTAATCACCTCGGATGTGCTGCTGATCCTGCATGCTTTGGGTTATGTGCATACTACTATTGCAGGTCTTAGTAATTTCTTATGGCTGCTCGCTATTATTTTATTCGTTGTGGGGACCTTCATTACGCTAACAACAGAAAAGGGCGAGATGAGCTTGTCCAATCTAGGGATTGTAATGTTGATGTATGTGTCTTATTGCCAGCTGTGGATGGTTGTCGCGGCTAACGGATTATATCTATACCTGAAAGACCTCATCTTCAAAAGAGAAGCCAAATGGTATAAGACGGAGCGCTACTAACGAGGCACCAAAAAGTCATATGAGAAAAATGTAATCACAGGAGAAACAGAACATGAAGATAAAAAAACAGCTGGTTATACTGTTAACCTGCCTCTCCCTTTTCTTAATTCCAATCCATCCTGCTGCCGCAGAGACGTTGCCACAGGATCATAAGTCTACTTATACAACCTCATTCACGGGAACAGACTCGTCCTTAACAGGTTCGAGTGCCCAGCAGCAATATTTTGAGGTTCTGGATTATTGGAATGTGGATCAAGTAAAGATCAAACTGCATTTTCAAATTTCACAAATTACCGAAGAGCAGATTTCTAGTGTTACCTTAACGCTAAACGGCAGCCCGTTCTATACGTTTCGTCCGTCACTACAAGACAACGGCGAACAGCTGTTGACCCTTGCGGCGCCCAAGGGGTTTCTGAAAAAAGGGACGAATACGCTGGGCATTCAGGGCTATTTGAAGACAGATCGTCAAGATGATCTCTTTTGTTCGGTCGATGAAACGTCGGATAATTGGCTGCATCTGTTCAATACGTCCAGTGTTAGCGTGATTTATACCGCAAAGCCCTTGAGTGGAGGGATCAGTGACTTCAGCGAGCGATTCGCCGGGATAGATACCTTAACGAAGAATCAGAGTATTCTGACTGTACCGGACAAAAGCACGGCGGCAGAAATGGAAGCAGCCACTTATGCGCTCTCCGGGTTTGTTAAGGGGATTACGTTAAATGATAAGACTATTCCCTTGCTTCCCTACCGGGCAGACACTGTGCAGAATAAGGCCGCAGTTGTACTGGTAGCTATGTATGACAGAGTACCAAGCGGGCTGAAAGCTCAGCTAAGCTCCACTGAAGATTTGGGTACGCACGCGTTGCTCCAGCTAGTGAATAAGGATACCCAGCCCACCTTGGTTGTAACCTCGAAGGATGAGAACTTGCTGATTAAAGCGGGTCGTTTGATTGCTAATCCAGAGCTGATCGGGCAGATCACTAGTGATCTGAAAACAGTAACGGATGCTACAGAAGTGTCAGCACCTGCGCTTTCGATTAGCTCTAACATCACGTTCACTGAAACAGGTGATAAACTGACCGGGGCACATCATCAGGAGCAGACGTATTTTATTTCATTGCCAGCGAACCGCTCGATTGCCGATTCCGGTAAAATCAGCCTGGATTTCCGTTATGCACAGAATTTGGATTTTACTCGTTCATTGGTTACCGTGAGCATCAATAATACTCCGATTGGCAGTAAGAAGCTGACCAAGGAACTGGCGAATGGCGATATTCTTAATCTCTCGGTGCCTCAGAACTTGAATATATCCGGAAATTTCTCGGTGACAGTGGCTTTTGATTTGGAGATCGAAGGAGCCAGATGTATTATCGATCGGGATCAAATGCCGTGGGCTTATATCAGTAAAGATTCTGTAATGCAGCTGAATACGAAGGATCGCACGGATCTCTTATTTAATAACTATCCATATCCGTTCATCCGCGATGGGATCTATAATCATGTGGCGGTTGTACTGCCCGAACAAATGGATGATTACGCCTATTTAAGTGTATCGAATATCTTTAATCTGCTTGGTAAATATGCCAGCGGAAATATAGGGAATATCCAGTTCTATACCGATACTGTCAGCGCCGATCATTTGAAAAATAATAATATCATCGCTATTGGTGCTTATAAGAATAATAAGGTGATCCGTGATCAGAATGCTAAGCTTTATTTTCAATATAACGGAGATGGAACCACAATTCGCTCCAATGAGAAAATGAGTATTGAAGAGCAATACGGCGCACGAATCGGAACACTGCAGCTGATTGATTCCCCATTTGAGGCGGGACGTGCATTGCTCGCGGTTACGGGAGTCAGCTCGGAAGAGTATTACTTAGGATCGAAGCTGCTCGCTACAGAACGGGACAAGTGGAAGGTGTTTGGCGATGGTGCAATCGTTGATAAAGACGGTAATGTCAGCGCACATCGTTTCAAAACGATCACTGGAGCAGCCGAGGACTCTGTGGCCCAAAAAATAATGGAACGGTCGGATGTACTCAGTTTTATCATTGTGATTTTACTGGTTCTAACGCTGGTGGTTCTATCGCTGATCCTGCTGCTTCGCAAACACATGAAGAAACGTGGTGATAAGCGTGAGACGTAATCGCAGCTTAGTGTCGGACATCGCTCTCTTATCATTCCTGGTGTTATCGTTCCTCTGTATCGTCTTCATTGCCGGGGCGCCGGATGATTACCTCCAGAATATTATCATTTTAACGGTGGCTTTTATTCTGGCCATTGTTACGTATTTTACAACGGTCACTGCAGGGCTGGTCTTGAATCTGGTGTTTATCTTTGCTTACGGATTCTACACGATGTACCAGACGATAACGCTAGGGGAGACGATTAGCCTGAATACTTATTTCTGGTTAATTATGACTCCGCTATTAACGGTCGTTCTATGGGTATTCACTTTAAGCAGCCGTGATTTGCAGGTGGAGAATGAGCAGCTACGCAAAAAGACTGCCAATATGGCTATCGTCGATGAAAACACAAATTTGCGGAACAGTATTTCTTTTCAGACGGATGCTACATTATTTACAAGCATTTCGACCCGCTATCAGATTCCGCTCACCCTGCTAGTGGTGAAGGTGAAGTATTGGAAAGAGATCAGACGGATCATTCCTGAAGATCAGCTGGCAGAAGCTATCTATGATGTGTCTCAGCTTAGTCAGGCGAGTATTCGTACCAATGATGCACTCTATCTGCTAGATAAGGATGAAGCAACATGGGGCCTGCTGCTGTTCACGGACAGCGATGGGGCGAAGATTGTGATCGAGCGGATTAAGCTCAAGCTTCAGGAGTTGAATGACAATAATTTCTCCAGAAAATATAAGGTCAGCCTGGGGCTTAAGATTGGGGCGGTCGAATACCAAGCCGGCACGATTGAGAATCCGCTGGATTTCATTGTTCAGGCCAAAAAACAGCTGGAGTACGACGTGTAGACCAGCTTAAAAATCAACAGTTTCACTATCAGCCTCTGTATGGATGGCGATGAGCACGCTTGCCGGCTCATCGCCTTTATTTATGACCAGATGTGGCACACAGGCATTCCAGCTAAAGGAATCCCCCGCTTGGAACATCCCGAAATCTTCACCTTGCTCCGCATAAACCTCACCTTTTATCACTAAATGGACCTCTTTGCCTTCGTGCGCCTGCGGAGTTTCACCCGTAGACGTACCCGGAGGGAAATGGACAAGCACCATTCGTACACCACCTGCCGAGCTTAAATGTTCAACTTGCAGTCGATCACTTCCGCTACTGGTGATTTGCCGATCCTCGGATCGTACCACCTGCATCCGCTCTTCCTTTTTTAATAGCAAATAAGCCAACGGAACGTTCAGCGCATCCGCAATCAGGCTAAGGGTAGCGATCGAGGGAGAGGTCTTATTAGTCTCAACCTGGCTCATAAAACCCTGTGACAGGCCAGTAGTTTCACAGATTTGGGCAATCGTTATATGTTTTCTTTTACGGATTGTACGAATGTTTGAACCTATATTCATAAGTAAAGCCCCTTTTAATATTAGTAATAGCAAATATATTTTTATATTAACAAATTATTAATTGACATACTAGCCAGAGGTTTATAATATTATCCTTACAAATATTATTTTTGTATTACAAATATTTTGAAGGAGTGTTTAGTATGAAGGCACCTTATATATATGATGTCAGTCTACCTTCCGGCTACGATGTGAATCGGGTTTATCCGGTTATCTTCACCTTGCATGGCAAAGGTTCCAATGAGAAGAATATGTTCGGACTTGTCGAGCCCTTGTCTGAAGAGTTTATTATTATCGGGATTCGGGGAAATATGATTTTAGGGGCTGGATTTCAATATTATGATCTCAAAAGTCTAGGTCATCCCATCCGTGAGCAGTTTGATCAGGCTGTATCGCAATTGCAGCAGTTTATCGAATACGCCACCGACAAATATCCTATAGATGCTAAACACCGTTATCTGCTTGGCTTCAGTCAAGGAGCCATTTTGTCCATGACACTCGCTCTTACAATGGGGAATTCGCTTCGGGGAATTGTGGCGCTGAACGGTTATGTTCCGGGGTTTGTGAAGACAGATTATGAGCTGAAGAGTGTGCAGGAGGTATCGGTCTTCATCTCGCATGGTGAATATGATTCTGTATTTCCAATTTCAGTGGGGACAGAAACAGCCGCTTATTTCGAAGGTCTAACCCCATTATTAACCTTTAAAACTTATCCTTCGGATCATGGTGTATTACCGCAGAATCAGCAGGACCTGATCGCTTGGTTACTGCAGAACTTAGGGAGTGATAAACTATGATACCTTCATACTTTATTGCCCACGGTGCTCCTTCTCTGGTACTTGATAACAATGCATATACGAAATTTCTTGGGGAGCTCGCTGAGAGGAATGTCAAACCTAAAGCGATTGTTCTATTTTCTGCACATTTTGAAGAACACACACAGTCGGTTGGAGTTATGGAGACTTTCGACACCATCTATGATTTCTATGGCTTCCCAGATGAGATGTATCGAATGACTTATCCTGCCAAAGGAGACAATGAGGTTGCACAGCAAATTATGTCTCTGTTCCACAAGAATGGGATTGTCAGCAAATTAAATACAGAGCGTGGACTAGATCACGGAGCTTGGGCTATTCTTAAATTAATCTATCCGAATGCAGATATTCCTGTCGTGTCTTTGTCAGTTAATCGAGAGCTGTCCAATGAACAGCAATATTTAATGGGTAAGGCTTTATCTGAGCTGCGTGAGCAGGATATTATGATTATTGGCAGCGGTGGAACTGTCCATAATTTGCGTAGCGTGAAGTGGGGAATGGAGAACGTCGAGAAATGGGCGGAGACATTCGATGACTGGCTGCAGCACAGGGTGGAAGCTTGGGATACAGAGTCGCTATTTAACTATCAGGAGCTTGCTCCCTATGGTATTGATGCAGTGCCGACTAATGAGCACTTTATCCCTCTGATAATAGCTATGGGAGCTGGCGATAAAGGGAAAGAAGCGAAGCTGCTGCACCGAAGTTATCAGTATGGCAATTTAAGTCTTAGCTGTTGGGAGTTTAATTAAGAAGGAGGCATTAATGATGGACTTGGGACTTCGTGGGAAATCAGTTTTTGTAGCCGCAGCAAGTAAAGGGTTAGGACTCGCAACTGCGCTGGAGTACGCCCGTGAGGGGGCGAAGGTAATGATCGCCAGCAGGAGTATGGAGCAGCTTGTAGACGCACAGAAAGAGATTCAGGCAGCCACAGGACAGCAGGTGAACATTGTTCAGATGGATGTGACTGTCCCAGAGGATATCGTACATGCTATTCAAACGGCTGTAGCCCAAAACGGTGGGCTTGATATTGTAGTGACCAATGCGGGGGGGCCTCATGGCGGAGGTTTCGCTGATATGGAAGACGCGGATTGGAACCAGGGGTTTGAGCTCACACTGATGAGCACCATTCGTTTGATTCGTGAATCACTGCCGCATCTGCGCTCTTCTGGGGCAGGGCGAATCGTTAATATAAGCTCGATTTCTATCAAGCAGCCTATTGAGGAACTGATTCTTTCCAATGTTTTTCGCGCTGGCGTGTATGCCTTGACCAAGAGCTTGGCTACTGAGCTGGCTGCGGATTGCATTTTAATTAATACGATCGCACCAGGGCGTATTGCAACCGACAGGATTCTTCAACTAGACGGCAAACGTGCGCAAGCAGAGGGGATCCCTATGGAGCAGATTCAAGAGGAAGCGCTGCTGCAAATCCCGTTAGGAAGATTGGGCACGCCCGAAGAATTCGGCAAGGCTGCTGTTTTTCTAGGCTCTTTTGCGAATACTTATGTTACGGGACAATCTCTTTTAGTCGATGGAGGAATGGTGAAATCGCTCTAACTTCCGGCGTTATGGGTAGGCTTTGAAAGGTTATGGAAATATTAGTAATTTCAATATTAGTTGCTTTGTGCTCTAAATAAGCGTATGATGGAGCGGTGGTCTAAATCGTAAGATTTACGAATTTTCCTACGTTTATTAGGTTATACTATATATAAACCTACAGATCATTTGGATAATTTACCATAAAGGCTCCACGAATTTATTCAGAAGGAGGACGATTAGAATGAGAGAAGGCATACATCCTAAGTACAACCAAGTGATTTTCTTGGATGCAAGCGTAGGCTTCAAATTCTTGAGTGCATCTACTAAATCATCCAATGAAACTATGGAATGGGAAGACGGCAACACTTACCCAGTGCTCCGTGTGGACGCAAGTTCCGCATCCCACCCATTTTACACTGGTAAACAAAGAGATACAGAACAAGGCGGCCGTGTTGACAAGTTCAAACAACGTCTTGCACAAAAGAAATAAGAATCCTTACGGATTGAAGAGGGACAACCCATGTAGAAGCAATCGCTTCGGGGATGTCCCTTTTTTGTGTTCAGGCATGTTAAAATGAGATGAATTTAAAAATATACATGGCGTCGAGGGAGCGATCAGTGATGGAAAATGTAATAAAAGTAGATACAGTCCTAAAGAGTGAAGACGTTCAGGAGTTTAACTTATGGTTTAGCTTGAATAGCCGGATTATACTCAACTCTTTTAGCGTAGTCGCTTACTTTATGATTTTGTTATTAATTACTAAGGATTACAGTACTCAAAGCATCTCAATCCTGGCTGTGACTGCTATAATTCTTGCCGCTGTCTTATGGTATATGACCAAGGCAAGCTTGATCAAAAAATCCAAGAAGGCGTTCAAAACAGATAGCCTAATTCAGCAACCGCAAAATTATACGATTTCAGATGAAGGCATATCTTATCTTTCCGAAGCGGGCACTGGACAAGTGAAGTGGGAAGAGATACATAAGATAGGTGAAACTACGAACTTGTTTGTGTTTTTTGTGTCCACACAGAGAGCGCTGATTATCCCTAAACGTTTCTTTGAATCGGCACAAGATAAAATAACATTTAAGGATTTAGCCAGAAAATATATGTTCTCCAATCGGGTGAAATTTAAGGCATAAGATGTGCTGTTATTGTTGATTCATTTGTACCAAGGATTAGGCTATAATGATAGGAGCGACTTGAAAAATAGGAGAAATATGGCATGCCATGGATTCAGGGATATCCGTATTACTTATTAATGGGCAGTGTTCTAAGTCTGTACATGGGCGTCAGCTCCTATCGGCACCGTAAGTTAGCAGGCAGACGCTATTTGTGGATCTTAATGCTGTTAGTCAGCCTTATATTTGTTGCAACGGCCGGAGAGATTATGTCACCCTCTTTTCAGTCTAAGCTGTGGTGGAAGAATGTGCAGCAGGCTCCGCTTTTTTTTAGTGCGCTCTTTACTTATGCTGTGGTAACAGAATACGTATCTCCTTCCACAGGGCGCCTGCCCGTGAAGCTTGCCATCTTCTCTATCCCTATTGTTATGGATGTACTTCTTATTTTTACGGATAGCTATCATCATCTGATGCGCAGTGAAGTGGCCGTCCTGACGGTCGCGGGTGTTAGTGGAATTGCTGTAAAGCCTACGCTCCTTAGTATGGCTTTTATTGCGTATGATCAGCTTTTTGGGCTATATGCAGTCTGCTTGCTGGCAGTTTCCCTACTGAATACCCCGAGAGTTTATTTGCGGACTAATTTGCTGCTGTTGGCGGGTTTGCTAGTTCCGGTTATTTCCGTCTTTTTACTTCCCCTCTTGAAGATTACCATTACAGGTTTTACGGCGTTTACTTATTTGCCTGCGATTATAGCGGCTTATTTCGCACTTTTTGTTAGCTCCAAATTAACCATCTTCCCTCTAACCAAAAACAAAATTCTAGAGCACATGAAAGACGGCGTAGTTCTGACTGACCGTTATGATAATATCATTGGCATAAATGATGCGGCGACTGCTATTTTATACGACATTACCGGAATAGCGAACGATAACTGGATGGGAAAAAACATTGATCTTTTTATGAAGTCTCACAAAGACATTGCAGCTCATTACAGTCAGAGGACGGAGGGACAGTTTGAGGTAGTTTGTTCTGGCGCAGGGGAGCTCTGTTATGGGGTTTCTTTAATTGCTACGGAACATGCGACAACAGAGAATAAGGGTATGCTTATTGTGTTTAGTGATCATAGTGAGAAGAAGCGGTATGAGCGTGAGCTGGTCTATCAGGCAACGGTTGACGATCTGACAGGGCTATATAATCGCAGGCATTTCATGCAAAGGGTCCAGAATCAAACGATCCCGGATGGATTAGGATTGGCTCTGCTGTTATTTGACATTGATGATTTTAAATTAATTAATGATACTTATGGTCATTTAGCGGGCGATCAGGCGTTAGTTGATTTCTCGAATAAAATACTTCAGGTATACCAGAATAAAGGTATTGCTGGAAGAGTGGGTGGCGAGGAATTTGCCGTATGCTTTTTCGCTGAAGATAAATGTGCAGCCTTAAAAGAAGCAGAGAATTTTCGTACAATGATGAGTGATTACACGATAATCTTGAATGAACAGGATAGCATTCATCTTACCGCAAGTATCGGAATCTCTTTTACGGAGCGTAGAGAGGTGACTTTCGAAGATTTATATCGGGAAGCGGATGAAGCGTTATATCACTCTAAGAATACAGGGAAGAACAGAGTTACGTTAGGTCGTGAACCGATCATAAGAGAAACAGTAAAGGGATAAGAACATCGAAGATAAGGGAGTAGCCTAATGAATCTGACTGTTGATGAAGTGATGAGCAAGCTTGAGGAGATGGGTACAGAGCAGACGAAACGTACCTTCTTACGACATGGCGCAGTGGAACCTTTATTTGGAGTAAAGGTAGGGGATATGAAGAAGCTGGTTAAGGATGTGAAAAAAGATCAGAGTCTGGCAAGGGCTTTGTATCAGACAGGCAATTACGATGCAATGTATTTGGCTGGGCTAACCGTCAATCCCAAGACTATGACGAAGCAAGAGCTTCAAAGCTGGGCTTCGGCGGCCAGTTGGCATGCGGTAGTGGAATATATAGTATCCCCTCTCGCCGCAGAGAGTCCATATGGATTGGAACTTGCGAGAGAGTGGATTCGTTCCTCGGATGAACTAATAGCCGTTTGCGGCTGGAGCACTCATGCAAATTACATTTCAATTACACCGGATGATAAGCTGGACATCGCTGAGATTAGGGAGTTGTTACAACAAGTAGGCGCTACTATTCATCAGGAGCGGAATCGTGTCCGTTATACGATGAATACTTTTGTAATTATGGTGGGCAGCAGTATCACAGAACTGCATGAGGAGGCAGCAAAGATCGCAGCAGGCATAGGTAAGGTCCAGGTGAACGTGGGACAAACCGCTTGTAAAGTTCCCATGGCTGTTGATTATATTGCTAAGGTTGAACAGGCTGGGAAGCTAGGTGTGAAGAAGAAAACTTGTATTTGCTGAGTTAGATATTTAGGTAACCCTTCAAGGAGAAAGGCACTTGTGGGTTTTTTTTTATTCCGGGAAAAACAAGTGTTTCAACCCTGCGGAAATTGTTTAAATTAGCAGCAGTCAAAATTTACATAGAAGAATTAATGAAGCCTTATTCAAGTAATCTTTTGCAATGATGTAGAATAGAAAGGGGTTTATAGTTAGAAGACAGGACGGAGGCTAGTTGTGAACAAACGTCGATTCACTTTGCAGTATAAAATACTGTCAATTACAGTTTTAATCGTGATCTGTCTATTAGGATTTGTTTTTGTCATGCATGGAAGAATCAATGCTCTACAGCGGGAAACCAGCTTCATCTCTCATCAGGATCGAGAGATTACTAATTTGGCTAATCTAATTGAGAAGAATATTTTAGATATGGAAACCGGACAACGTGGATATGTCATCACCGGCGATAACAAGTATCTGGAGCCCTACAATTTGGGTAAGGCTGAATGGGAAGCTAATTATGATAAGCTTTACGTGCTGACTGCTAATGATTCTTTACAGTTACAGCGTCTGTTGGGTATTGAAAGTAAAATTAAGCAATGGATCGAACAGTCGGGAAATTATGTGATCCAGTTGAAAAAAGAGGGACAGGACGCTGAGCTCCTAAGATACTTCAATTCCGACGACGGCAAAGATCAAATGGACCGGATTCGTAATCAGATCAGCACTTACCGCGAGACGATGAAAGAGAACACCAACAGTCTGATTGCTAGACAAGCAGACAAGAATAAATTATTGCTAGAGCTTCTTTATATTGCTTGGGCAATTATAGCGGTTACCGCGATGGTCGCTTCGTGGATCAATTCACGCGCCATCGTTAGTACGGTTCGTAAAGTTACCCATACGATTGCAGAATTGGAATCTGACGAAGATATGAAGACAAGGATAGAGATCACCACGAATGATGAGATCAGGGATCTGAGCGTAGCTACGAATCATCTGATAGACACGCAACAAGAGCGGATATGGATTCAGGCTAACGCAAACGAATTGTTGGCGAGGTATCAGGGCATCACACATATCTCGCAACTGGGCGACATTTTTCTTGGCAAAACCGCAGAAGTCCTCGATTACCCATATGGTTCCTTATATGTTCGAACACAGGACCATGATCGAGATTTCTTTAAGAGAGTCTCTACTTTTGGCGGAAGCAGTAACATTCCAGATCAGCGGGCATTCCAGATCGGAGAAGGTCTAGTTGGACAATGTGCTAAAGAGGCGCGCTTGATGCAAATACAGGATCTGCCGGAGGATTATATTAGCATACAATCTGGGTTGGGTATTTCTGCGCCGAAGGCGCTTCTACTAATGCCGATTTCTTTTTCGGGTGAGGTAGTTGCTGTGGTGGAAATCGCCGCCTTTGCTCCACTTACGCAATTGCAGGTTAAGTTCCTAGGGTCTATTTCGAATGCCTTTGGCTCCGCAATTAACAGTACGATTAGCATTATGAAGATTGACCAACTTCTGGCACAATCTCAGCGTCTAAACGAAGAGCTACAGGTATATACCGAGGAACTACAGACTCAGTCTGAGGAGCTGCAAATCCAGACGGAGTCACTGCATGCAACGAATAGAAAGCTGGAGGATAAGAAACTGCTGGCGGAACAAAAGTCACTAGAGGCGGAAAGAGCTCAAACGGAACTCAGTGAATACACAGAGTTATTGCAGCAAAGCTCACAATATAAATCAGAGTTTCTGGCTAACATGTCTCACGAACTGCGAACTCCGCTTAACGGCATTCTGCTGCTCTCCGAATTTCTTATGGAGAATCAGTCGGGAGCTTTAAGCGAAGAGGATATTGAATTCTCAAAAGCCATTCATTCTTCGGGACAAGATCTGCTGGCGCTGATTAATGACATTCTGGATTTGTCCAAGGTTGAGGCAGGAAAGCTGAATATTGAAATTGAAGCGATAAATATATCGGAGATTCCGGAGGCAATGATCCAGAACTTCAGTCAGCTTTCCCGCAAAAAAGAGATTCCTTTGCAAATACAGCTGGGAGAGAACTTACCCCCGCTGTTTTATTCGGATGCTCAAAGAGTGCGGCAAATTATTATAAATTTGCTGTCCAATGCGTTTAAGTTTACAGCGGAAGGCGCAGTCACTCTGGAAATCCGCTCAGCAACTAAGGACGAGCTGCTGGATTTGGCAGATTCGTATACAGGGGAATTTATTGCCTTCGCCATCAAGGATACTGGAATTGGGATTTCAAAAGAAAAGCAGTCGATTATCTTCGAGGCTTTTCAACAGGCAAATGGAAATACAGAACGTCAATATGGTGGAACAGGGCTTGGGTTATCCATATCTAGAGAGCTGGCAACCCTGCTCGGTGGTAGAATTATAGTGGAGAGTCAAGAAGGAGTGGGTAGCGTCTTTACAGTGTATTTGCCCTTGAAGCTTGAGGCCCCAAGCCTTGAGGAAGTGGCTGATCAAGCGACTGTTATTCAAGAGATTGGGAATGGAGTGGTACTTGCCGCTACAACGGCTGAGGATACACGTAATGACTTCACTTCTCTGAATCAAAAGCATGTACTTATCGTGGATGATGATGAACGGAATTTGTTTGCTTTATCAAATACCCTAAGAAAGCGCGGGCTGCATGTAACTACAGCTACTAACGGAGAGAGCGGCCTGTTTGAACTGGAGCAAGCGGCTTCTATAGACATCGTTCTTATGGATATTATGATGCCAGTGATGAACGGATATGAGGCAATCAATCGGATCAGACAAATGCCCGCAAAGAAGGATATTCCCATCATTGCACTGACTGCAAAAGCGATGAAGGAAGATAAGGCTAAAATCCTTCAGGCAGGTGCAACAGATTATCTTAGCAAGCCGATTAACCTGGAACGTTTATTAGCGTTGATGCAATTGATTCTAGCTAGCGATTCATGAAATAGATAATGGACGGAAACAATCATGGGGTGTCCTAGTAGTCATGACAATGGCTGCTGGGGCACCCCTGTTTTGTTGACGTTGAACTAGACCTCTAACTTCGGATAATTCAAACGAAGTTGCGCGAACGAAGTAACTATAATCTGCTATCGGACACAGCTGACCGTTAACGCAGCTTTTTACCACATTTGTAATTCTAACGGACCCCACTGACGCTATTGGCATAAAAAATACCGAATATGCCCTCTTTTTAATGAATGGTGGCGCTGGAGTCCGAAACGCTGCTCTAAAGGCGGAAAAATCGGAAATAACGTCATCTGGGTCCGTAAGCCTCGCAATTATGATCATCCAAAACTCTGCAGCAGGCGAGCAAAAGTGTGCCTAGGCGTTCAGCCGGCTTTCGTTTACCTCAAATCGGCTGAAGCGAGTCAGCCACCCTATTGCCCAAAACGCAAAACAGCGATCCTCCCATAACGGAAGGATCGCTGTTTTAATGTCTCTTTGGAATCTTTTTAATAAGATTTCAGTCTCTCACTTATTGTTGCGCAGAATCTACTACAACTTTGACAGCTGTGCCGATTGGTGGCAGGCTTCTGGTCAGCACTGGGCTGTAGAATCCGATAACTTTTGTACCTTTAACAAGCTCGCTGCTTTTAACAGCTTCGCCGTCTTTATTAATGAGTACTGTGTCTTCGTTAATGCGCAGTACTACTTCTTTTTGTGACAATTCGCTCAGGCCACTGCCTTTAACAGTGATACTGATATTTCCTTCATCGTCTTTTTGAACTTCTTCAATAGTGCCAGCAGTACCTAGAAGATCATCTTGTTTCTGCTTATCCAGAACGGTGATTTTGTAAGTTGGTGTTTGTGGCGGAAGACTCATAGTCATGACCATGGAGTGTTCTGCTTTTACAGTCATACCGATATGGAGATCTTTGAGTGCAATTTTAGTGCCGTCTGCCATCTCAATAGCCGTATCTTCCCCTACATTTAATACGATTCCATCCGTACCTACACCTTGGATTTGAACGGATTGGTATTTACCACCATCATAGACTGCTGTAATCACACCAGTCTTAGTCATGTGCTGCTCGGCGGCATTTGTGTTGATCACAATGGAATCTCCCTTCACAGTCATGTTTTGATGAATTACTTCGCTTAAAAAGGAAGCTGGGACATACAAAGTGGAGTCAACCAATTGTGGTGCAGTTCCAAGTGTTGTATACATTTTGTTGATACTATAACGATCTTCTCCAGCTTTCACTGTAGTGAATACAGCGCCATTGATAAGTTCAACGGATTTATTCTGTGCATTCCAGGTTAATTCAAATCCAAGGGCTTCAGTAATCGAACGTAGTGGCACCATCGGCTCTTTGCCATTTGTGCTTTGGAAGCCTGTTTCTTTAATAGTCGATCCGTTGATTTCAATCGCAAACGTCTTTTGATTAACGCTAGCGGAGGTTTGTGTAGCCTCATTTTTAGCAGAAGTTGTGGTGGGTGCAGCATAAGCTGCTCCTGTAGAAAGTGCTAGTGACAAAGTTAAAAGAACTGTACTTGTTTTTAAAATGTTGTTCATGGTTGTGAGCTCCTTTTAAAATCTTTTTGTTAGTGTTGTTATTATTCTGACGGGACACCCCTCCAAAATGTTGCAGTTTTTTTGCATCCCGATCGTAATCTTCATTCACTGCAAATATAAAAAAAGCATAAGACCCCACAGCTATATGTAGTAATATGTAAGTATTAACAATCGCTCACATAAGGAGGCGCTATGGAGTCATTCAAAGATCGACTGAGATTCATGAAGGTACAGCAGGACGGGCTTATTAAGGAATATGAGGCTCTGATTGCGGAATATGAAAGTCACGATCTGGTCAACGAGAATGAATACTTGAAGAAGCAATATGAGAAGCATAAGCTTGCTTTGGTCGAGCTAAAGACTCAGGTAGGTAAGCTTCAAGAAGAGAATACTGAGCTAAGAGTTGCGCTAACGGAACAGATTTTAGATGAAAAGCTGGGCATTCTTAAAGTGTCGAGGCAGAAGCTGCAGACTTATTTTGCCTCTAGAAGCCATGCTCATACAGATCGTCTGACGGCTTTTGAAGTGGAGACGAAACGTCATATTCAGCAGCTGTACCATACAGCCTCCAGGCAGCTGGGTGAGGAACAAGCAGAGATATCCAGTCGACTTGGGGCGTTGGCGGCAGAATTAAATGAGCGTGTGCTGGCACAGCGGCAGAGAATGAGGGAAGCGGAACTTCGCCTCAACTCGGGCATGGATAATGGATTACATGATTTTGCCTCGGAAGAGATCAGTGAAGAGGTGCTGAAGCGCCGAAGAAAACAAAATCAGATCGAAATGAAGATTGGACTAAGCTGGATTAACAAGCTGGGTATTCTGCTGTTGATTTTGGCGGTGGGGGCAGGCTTCCGGTATACCTATTCCAACTGGTTCACAGGTTATATGAAGGGAAGCGCTTTTTTTCTACTGGGATTATTGATGCTGGGAGGCGGGGAGTGGTTATACCGCAAAGGAAAAGGTACCTTTGCTTTAGGGCTGCTTGGCGGCGGGATTTCGGTGCTGTATGGCTCTATTTTCTATAGCTATTTTCTGCTTGATATTATTAGTATATATGTAGGATTATCCTTGTCTGTACTCGTTACTTTAACTGCGGTACTCCTGTCTTTAAGGTATGAATCACGGAGTATTTGTGCGCTGGGCTTAATCGGAGGATATCTGCCCTTATACTCTTATCTGGGGGCGTTTGGCCTTTCGGGCAACGCGGTTTATGTAGCTATGGGTTACTTGTTTCTATTGAATTTATTCATCTTATTGATTTCTTTCCGCAAACGCTGGAACGTTGTCAATTATATCAGCTACTTATTTAATACACCCTCCATGCTCATATTAATAGCTTTGTCTGATAGCAACGGAATTAATATGTGTTATGCTGTTTTGACTTTTGCGATGTATCTGGGAATTACCTTGTGGTACCCGTTCAAATATCGTTCCAAGCTGTCCTGGTGGGATTTCTCTCTCTTAGGATGTAATACGTTTATTAGCTGTCTCACCTTGTATATTTTATTTATGGATGCAGGACTGAAGGATTACAATGGTGCACTGGCGTTGCTTTTCTGCCTGCTGTATCTCGGTCTGGGTCGAGGGCTTGAGAAGCTGATGCCACAGGAAAAAGAAAGCATGCTGCTGTTCTACGCCACTTCACTGACCTTCGGCATATTGATGATTCCATTTCAATTTGGAGCGGCTTGGTGGTCCATCGGTTGGCTGATTGAGGGCGTCGTTCTTACGCTGTATGGCAATCTGAACCGCTTTAAGGGGATGGAAAGGGCAGGCTGGGGCATTATGATGCTCTGCCTTGTAGTATTCTTCTGTCTAAATGTACCGACGCAGTGGGTCGCAGACTATCAATGGACGAATTTTAGAGATGTCTACTTCCCGCTAAAATATGTCTTTATCACAGCAGGCATGCTGATTGTCGCGGTGTTGTATGCTGTTCAGCATAACCGTAAGGATGCTCTTCAGCGCAGCGAACCTTATGAAATCACCTTAGCCTTGTGGTTTAAATATGCGGCGTTATTAAATTTCTGGATTTACGGCTTGTATGAATCGAGAAGATTGTATCATCTGGTTGTACCGGAGGACTTTGCGCATAGAACCTTCTATAATTTACTGCTCTCCGCTGTATGGACCTTGGTTCTGGCTTACGCGCTGCCAAAGGTGAAGGTGCTGTATGACACAATTGTTAAATATTTTGTGAGATTTCTGTTTGGGATTGGCTACGTCATTTGTATAGTAATTACAGTAGGCCTGCCAAGTCTGCAAAATAATCTCGCGCAAAATACAGCAGCTGATTATATCGCACTGGCCGTACTGATTATCTTTAATATCTTTGTTTGGTTTAGCGGACGTGATCTGCTGATTGCAGCGCTGAATCGCCAGTTTAAGAGTATGGAGATCTATCCTGTTTTCATGGCGATTTATCTACTCGGCATTATCACCGCTTTCCTAGGAGTGCAATTGCAATTGAGTGATGCAGGGTTAATTTTTAGTCTCATTTATCTACTATTAGCCGTTCTGTTTATCATGTATGGCTTCCGCAAAAGGTATGTGTACATCCGGCGCTTCGGCCTTGGATTAACACTGCTGGCAACGGGCAAGCTGCTGCTTTATGATTTGGGTCTGCTGAACACTGGCAGCAAAATCATAGCCTATGCCAGCTTTGGCATCTGCTTGCTCGGCATCTCCTATCTCTATCAAAAGGTGTCAAACCGGATGGAGGAGGGCCAGACAACCGCCGATAATGGTACTAAAGGATAAAATACAGAGAGAATAATAGGAAGGAAGACGGTGGATGTACGAGACTTATATTTTCGACCTGTATGGCACATTGATCGATATTCAGACAGATGAGGAGAAGCCGGAGGTATGGGATCGATTATCACTCCATTTCGGATATCAGGGGATGTCCATAACGGGAAGTGAGCTACAGGCACAATTTCTGCGGGAGAGGGATTTACAGCTCACCAAAGCCGCGCGGAATTGTCAGTATCCAGATTTCGTAATGGAGGATGTGTTTCGTTCTGTGGCCCGTCAATTGGGTGGAGAACCGGATCAAGCGTGGTTACATGAAACGGTTAGATGGCTGCGGACATTATCGATGATCCATATCTCACTTTATGAGGGTGTGCTTGAAATTCTGCAAACATTAAGAGAACGTGGCAAAAAGGTGTTTTTGCTCTCCAATGGCCAGAAAACCTTTATAGAAGCAGAATTAACGATGCTGAATATTCTTCCTTTATTCGATGGCATTGCCATTTCCTCCGAAGCAGGAGTGAGTAAGCCGGATCCGCTATTTTATCGTTATTTAGTTGAGCATTATGGAGCGGATTTGCGTTCGGCCATCATGATCGGGAATGATCCCCGTACGGATATTGCAGGGGCACTAACGATAGGAATAGATTCCTGTTACATTCGTACGGCTTCTTCACCCCCCAATACGACTGTGGAGAGTACTCAATCGATAGGGGACGGGGATTTGCGGAAGATCCCCGGATGGAACGCTTAGATATACAAAAAGTCCCCGTTACCGGATTCTTACTGACCGGTTACGGGGACTTTTGTATGTCGGCGTTCGTGACTAGAGCGCCGGTAATTTATTTAGATTACACCTTCAGCCAGCATAGCGTCGGCCACTTTTTTGAATCCAGCGATGTTCGCTCCTGCAACAAGGTTGCCGGACTGTCCATATTGCTCTGATGCATTTACAGATTGTTCGTAGATGGAAACCATGATTTCATGCAGCTTCGTATCTACTTCTTCAAAGCTCCAGGACAACCGCATGCTGTTTTGTGCCATTTCAAGCGCAGATACAGCTACGCCGCCAGCATTAGCAGCTTTGGCAGGTGCGAATAGCACGCCAGCTTGTTGGAACTGATGAATAGCTTCAAGGGTGGATGGCATATTGGCACCTTCGCCTACTGCTTTTACACCATTCTCAATCAGTTTCAATGCCATGGCTTCATCAATCTCATTCTGAGTAGCACTCGGAAGGGCGATATCACAAGGAATGGTCCAAATTTGCGTGGAATCTTCAGTATACACAGCGTTAGGATGTTCATTCACATATTCACTAATCCGTTTTCTTTCGACTTCTTTTAGGCGGCGGACAGTTTCGAGGTTAATCCCATTTTCGTCATAGATATATCCGGCCGAATCACTACAAGCTACGACTTTAGCGCCTAGCTGTACAGCTTTTTCGATCGCATAGATCGCTACATTACCAGAACCGGAAACAACAACGCGGCTTCCTTCAAAAGAAAGGCCTTTTGCCTTCAGCATCTCGTTTACGAAATAAACCGTACCGTAACCAGTAGCCTCTGTCCGAGCCTGACTTCCGCCGTAACCAATACCTTTACCAGTCAATACGCCAGCCGGATATCCTCCGCGGATCCGCTTGTATTGTCCGTACATGTAGCCGATCTCACGACCACCTACACCGATATCTCCTGCAGGAACGTCTTGGTCAGGACCGATGTAATTTTGCAATTCAGTCATGAAGCTTTGTGCAAAACGCATGATTTCGCCTTCGGATTTACCTTTAGGATCAAAGTCGGATCCGCCTTTACCTCCACCGATGTGTTGGCCGGTAAGAGCATTTTTGAAGATTTGCTCGAAACCAAGGAATTTGATAATACTAGCATTAACGGATGGGTGAAAACGAAGTCCACCTTTGTAAGGTCCAATTGCACTGCTGAACTGTACACGATATCCACGGTTAACTCTGACCTTACCTTGATCGTCTGTCCAAGGAACACGGAACATAATCAAACGTTCTGGCTCAACCAATCTTTCCAGAATGGCATTTTCCTGATACTTAGGTTCAGCAGCAAGGATTGGAAGCAAAGATTCAAGGATTTCCTTTACGGCCTGATGAAATTCGGGCTCAAAAGGATTACGCGCAACAACCTGTGCGTATACGTCTTCGATATAACGATGTGCCTTGTTGCTGTTTGTGTCTAATTGCTGGGTAGATACAGAGCTCATGAATTCAACCGCCTTTTCTAGTATTCATTTGGTCCAACACTTTTTTTATATTTTGGCACAAGTCAATGTTCCTCACAACTGTTTTTATTAAATAACTTACTTCAAGTGGAACGTTATAGACGCTGGGATGATAAGAAAAGTGTGAATAAACCGCGGTATACTTCGCGTAATGACGCGTTAAAGCGCGAAATATGCTACAATGATTGTGTAATAATTGTAAGGAGATGAAATTTAAAAAATGAGTGACAAAGTAAATGAGCAGGAGCTAGTAAATGTATTATCTGCCAAAACCAAAGTGGATCCGCAAATCATCCGCTTAGTATTGAAGCATGAACAGACCTTTATCAATAAGGCCAAGGCGAACGCCAAGGGTGAGGTAGACATCGACAGCGATGATCTGGTCGACTATGTCACTGCCCAACGTGATGTGAAGCTGGATGAAATCACAGTAGAGACCATTCTTGATGCAGAAATGGATTACTTGATGGATAAAGGATTGGCAGGTTATATCGACTAACATGGGCATTCGTCCGGCTCGGCTGCTGCTGTTTACAGGCAATAAGAGCCGGAGTGAAAATTAAATAGGCATACGCATTGCTTTTAGTGATTTAGTGTGGTACAATGAAATCAATCATAAATTTAACCCTTAATTCACATATTGTAAAAGGTTATCATTTGTGCGTATGAGTCCTTTTCCAATGTGTGAATTTTTATTTGTTCGTACACTACGTAGGAATAAAAGGACATGTGTTAAATAAAATATTGGAGGTAATATCATGCAAACAGGTACAGTGAAATGGTTTAACGCAGACAAAGGATTCGGTTTTATCGAGGTTGAAGGTGGAAGCGACGTATTCGTACACTTCTCCGCAATCACAGGCGACGGATTTAAATCTTTGGACGAAGGCCAACGCGTTGAGTTCAACGTAACTCAAGGCGCTCGTGGACCACAAGCCGAAAACGTTGTAAAACTGTAGTTTAAAAATCAGGCTGCCCTTAACACAAGTTGAGGGCAGCTTTTTTTATTTTCATATTATGAATCTGCCCCTAATAGGGTAGCGATATCGTCTCGATTCGATCCAAGGAGGGGTACTTATGTATTTTCGTAAAAAAGCACTGGAGGAACTTCCGCAAGAAGACACAGCAATTTGGTCCTGTACCAAGGAAGGTTGCACAGGTTGGATGCGCGATAATTTCGCCTTTCAATATGTACCTACCTGCTGGCAATGCAACTCTCCCATGACTAGAAGTATGAAGATACTGCCAACGCTTGTGAATACGAATGCAGACATGAAGGCCATGAAGAAGGGCATTTCGATTAAGTAATCGAAGAAGCTAATATACTCAAACAGCTGGACCCTTGGACGGGAGCAGCTGTTTTTTTGTTTGAGTATTTTATTTACTGTGCAGTAATTTCTCCCATTCCGTTAAGGTTATGTTCTCTGAAATAGGCTTCAGATGTTCAGGAACATCTACGTGGCACATAAATTCCAAGCTGTTGCCGTCAGGGTCGTTGAAGTAGACAGAAGCATTTCCTTGATAAGCCCGGATAAAAGGCTCAACAGAAGTCCGGTTGCGGAACGGAACAGCCTCTATACCAATTGATTCCAGCCATTGCAGTGATTGCTTCAAGTCCTCGTAAGTGACACGGAAGGCAATATGCCGCAAGGACGGGTGGTATGGGGTTTGAACCTCCTGGCCTTCCCAAAGACCAATCCAGCTCCGACCTTCCTCGATCCAGAAGAATACAGTTTCTTCATCCCGCCAAGCCATTTTCAGACCTAATTTCTCATAAAATTCGATGGATACCTCAAGATTGCTTACTGGTAAATGTGCTTCATATAGCCCTTTGATCATTGGATAGCACCTGCCGATCTGTCGATTTTGCGGGCTAAATTCAGGAATGCTTCTAATACTAGGTGGATGCGATCTTCGATTTCTTGCCCACCCTCGTATCCGTCATACCCGACCTCGAACCGCTTGCGTTGCAGTCCGCCGATGGAGATCCAGTCTGGTGTATTAATGCCGTGCAGGTTACGTACGATGGCTTGCAATTGAAGTAATGAGCTTATCCCTACCGCTCCCCCGGCTGAACTGGCGGATAACACAACTTTACCGTTGAAATGCGCCTGGCCTAGATGATCAATCGCATTTTTTAATACGCCACTTACCGAGCCGTGATATTCCGGAGTAACCAAGATTACTGCATCCGCTGCTAACATCTCTTGTTTAAGCTCGTTTAAATGTTCATGCTCTGTGTAAATCTCGTCTGGTGAATAAAAGGGAAGTGGGCGTTTGTAGAGGTCAAACACGGTAACCTTTTCCCCATGCTGACTAATGAAATGGGCAGCATGTTCTGCCAGCTTCGTGCTGGTTGCTTCTTTTCGATTACTGCCTGTCAGGATCATCACTTTCATCTGTATCCACTCCTATGTGAGGTCAATTGCTATAAACCAATGATAGTTGAATCGGCCTCTGTTAACATCAGCACATGGAATGAACATACATAATAAAAACGCTCAGCCATTGTGCTGAGCGTCTAAGACTAAAGTTGTAGAGGAGTTTTGATTCTAGGCGTTATAGCCGCCTTTCAATGCGAAAATGGCAGCCTGAGTCCGATCCGCTAAGTTTAGCTTTCCGAGAACGTGGCTGACATGGGTCTTAACGGTTTTTTCGGTGATGACCAGCTTGCTGGCAATCTCTTTGTTACTCATACCGAGCGCAATCAGGTCTAATACTTCTTGCTCGCGTGGAGTAAGAAGCTCTAATCCGGTGATCGCAGCAGGTGTTGTGTTTGGGTCGTTCGGATCGGAAGCATTAAGTTCCAATTGCTCTAGTGTAGAGGTCGCCATTAGATTCATCAGTTGGCTGGCAGCCTCGGAATGTAGCTCCACTTGCCCGTTATGTACCTTGCGGATCGCAACTACCAGCGCTTCTGGTTCTATATCTTTAAGCAAATAGCCTTTGATTCCTACGCGGATAGCCGGGAGCACATGATCCTGATCCGAAAAGGAGGTCAATACAATGACCTTGACCTGCGGGTGGGAGATCCTCAGTGCTTGAGCGGTCTCAATGCCGTCCATAATGGGCATATGCAAATCCATTAATATGACATCCGGGTTCAATTCAGCTGTTTTTTCCAGTGCCTCGCGGCCGTTGGAGGCCTCCCCAATAACCTTGATATCGGGTTGTGTGGAGAGAAATACTTGCAGCCCACGGCGTACCATTGCATGGTCGTCTACTAATAATAAGTTTATCGTCATTTATGATCACCCGACTTCATGTAGATTGGATGGGCAGAGGTATGATTGCCTCAACCGTTGTGCCTTGATTTTCCACACTGTGGATATGAATACGACCGGAGAGAGCTTCTGCTCTTTCCTTCATAATATGCAGTCCAAGAGATTCATTAGTGTCTGTGTTAGAACGCCGTTTGGCCCCGCCTTTACCTTGGTCGGCAACGCTCAGTACCACCTCGGCTGCATTCAGATGCAGAGATACCTGCGCTTTAGAGGTTTCGGAATGTTTTCGTACATTATTGAGCGCTTCTTGGCCAATGCGCCACAGCCCTTCCTCCACATTGCGGGGAAGTTCGTGAACACCGCTCCGTTGCGTCTGTATCAGCAGCCCTAGCTGCTGGCCATGAGCCTGCAGCGCAGTCAATAAACCGGCTTCCAGTCCGGCAGGCCGAAGCTGCATAATTAATGCACGCATTTCTTTGAGTGCTGACTGGGATAAAGCTTGAATATCGCGGACAGCTTCAGTAGCAGGATGGGAGATATGCTCCTGCTTCAGCAAGCTTTCCACGCCTTTGGCGGTCATTGAGAGGGAGAAGAGGATCTGGTTCACGGAGTCGTGCAGGTCACGGGCCAGACGATTCCGCTCGTCAAGACGCGCAATTTCGCGGCGTTTCTCTCCAAGCTGAGCACTTTCCAATGTAGCGGAAATATGTTCAGCGACAGCCTCAAGCACCTCTCCATCCGCAGTTGCGGAAGCTAGTGCTTTGGGTGAGGTGATCAGTAGAATTCCTGCACCTTGTGCGGCAATCTGCCGAAAGGGCACAGCGAGCATCACAACACGCTCCGCAACAGGTTGTTCAGAACAGCAGGACTTCGTAATTTCCTGCTCTTCATCAGGGGTTAATGTCGCAAAGCGTTGTCCTTTTGCGATATCTCCTAGACGTACTTTAAAAGAATCCGAGAGCTGGAAGGGAGCTGTTTCCGGCGTTATATTAGCCGCATAGGCAGCATGGACTTCGAATTGTCCCTCATGCTGCCCGATAATCGCTGCAAAGGGCCAATCGAAATAGTCGCCAATCAGGGCGGCGCTTTTCTCGATTAGAATACTGGGCGAGATACATTGGTTGGCGGTTAGATTTAAAGCTGCGCTGAATTCGCCTAATTTGGCGTACAGATTCGCGCGGCGCTGCTCGGTGCTATATAACTGCATCCGTTCAATAGCACTGCCAATTTGCAAAGCCACGGATTGCAGCAGAGCCAGCTCGCTGTCGGCGTAATGTGCTTTGCCTGGTGCAGCCACATTCATAAGTCCCAAGTAACGCTCACCTGAATGCAGCGGGACGGTAGCGTGGTGGGTGATCCCCAGCGTGTCGCCCCAGTTATACTGCCTGGCGTTACTGAGCCGCTTGCAGCTTAGAATGTTGACGGCATGCTCGAGCCGATCATCCCATAGGCGGCTTAGGCACCAGCAGCTTCCGCACTGCATTGGTTGTTTATTGTCGCGTTGTAGTGCAGGTGGCAGACCTCGATCAGCGGCACACTCATATTCCATGTATTCTTCGCTCAGGAAGATCCAGCCTGCAGTGTTTCCGGTTAACTCAAGTAGCTTGCCCATGACTGTATCGAGCATGGGTCTCAGCTCATTGGAACTGTTCAAAGTCTCCGCAATCGTTTTGAGCGTCAGTAACTCATGAATTCCGGTTTCCTCCGGCATGAAGCTCTCTCCTTTAGCTTTGTTAATTATGTTCTATCTATTGTAACGTAGAATGGTTCATTCATTCTCAAATTTTATGTAATGTTGGCGTAAATAAAAAAGAAGGTTCCTTAAGATCTGATATGACCTTAAAGAACCTCTGAGTATACATGTTAATTTACAGCTGCGGGAGTAGCGGAAGGCGTACAGTGTTCTGGAGCTTCGTGTTCAATAAGTCCATGTTTCTCCCAAGCTCGGCTTTTCCAACGGAAATACATAATGACGGCTCTCACCCACTCGTCCACCGCAGTGGCAATCCACACGCCGGCTAACCCGAGATCAAGTTGGAACACCAGGAAATAACCAAGAGGTAAGCTCATGCAGACCATAGAGATCAGTCCCATATATACAGGGAATTTGGCATCGCCCGAGGCGCGTAAAGAGTTAATGATAACCAGATTGGTTGTGCGCCCAGTTTCCAGGAAGAAGCTAAGCAATATGACCTGCGCCCCCATCCTAATGATGTTCTCATTGTCTGTGAAAAGCCCGAATAGCGGTACCCGGAAGAAAATCACCACAGCATCTATTATTACGGTAACCAGCAGCGCCCACTTTACACTGGTGAATACACGCTTATAGGCTTCATCAGGGCGTCTAGCTCCCACGAGATGTCCTACAACGATGGAAGTTCCCATAGAGACAGCTACACTGAATAAATAAATATAATTGGAAATATTAAGCGCGTACTGGCGAGTAGCCATAGCTTCAGCGCCTAAATAAGTAATATAGAGTGTGAATACAAGCTGGCATGATTGATAAGTGATGGATTCAAAAGCGGACGGGATGCCGATTTTGAGAATTTGCAGCACGTATTTTTTAGAAAGATGAATGTAATAGGTTACTTTCACCCGTACCTCCATCACTCTGTAGAGCAGCAGGAAGAAAAGGATCAGGCAGATAAATCGACTCATCACTGTTGAGATAGCCGCACCCTCCACACCTAACGCCGGAAGTCCGAAATGACCATAAATGAGCAGGTAGTTGCCCACCACGTGAATAATGTTCATCAGCAAGGATACGACCATCGTCTGTTTGGTGAAACCGTGAGTACGGATAGTAGTCGCCAGAGCATTGATTAATGCTTGCAGAAAAATACCGCCACCAACAATATTCATATAGGCTTTGGCGTAAATGAGGATATCCCCTTTTACATTCAGCGCAGTCAGTAGCGTCCCTCCGAATATCAGCAAAAACGTACTTAGAAGAATGCCGACTAACAGGTTTAGGGTAATGGCATTGCCGGTCACTTGAGCGGCTTCCAGAGGTTTTTTGGAACCGAGATATTGGGAGACCACAATAGCTGCACCGTTACCAATTACACTGAGGACTAAAATTGCTATCGCAATGATCTGATTCGCTGCGCCGACACCAGACACGGCATCGTCGGACACTGAACTGATCATAAAAGTATCCACACTACCCATGAGCATAAAGAGGAATAGCTCGAGGAAAATCGGCCAGGTCAGTTTGACCAGGTTGAATTCCTGGTGATTATTTTGCTTCATTGTGCACCTTCTTATATTATGATGTACTTCCTAAAATTTCATAAACAAACTGTAATATTAGCACAGCTTTCATGGAAATGCAGTATTTTTACAGAAAAATGACAAAACGTTTTTAATTTAGGTCGAAAAGAGCCCTTTAACCGCGCATTAGTATCCTCCAGGTAACTACATCACAATAAAGTGCCTACTTCCCTAGAGGGATGTAAGGAACTACAATTTGTACATGACTTACTAAAATATATTAATGAGGAGTGCAAATAAATATGAAATTACAATTAGCGTTGGATTTAGTGGACATTGCGGGAGCGAAAGAGGTTGTCTCAAAAGTTGCCGAATTTATAGATATCGTTGAAATTGGAACACCTATCGTTATAAATGAAGGTTTGCATGCAGTGAAAGCAATTAAAGAGGCTTTTCCTGCTTTGACTGTGTTGGCAGATTTGAAAATCATGGACGCAGGTGGATATGAAGTGATGAAGGCCGTGGAAGCGGGCGCGGATATCGTTACTGTACTTGGTGTTTCTGATGATTCTACCATTAGAGGTGCAGTGGAGGAAGCGAAGAAAACCAATAAAGAGATTCTAGTTGATCTGATCAATGTGAAGGATATCCAAACAAGAGCGGCTGAAGTAGACGCACTTGGCGTAGACTATATCTGTGTGCACTCTGGATATGACCATCAAGCGGAAGGTAAAAATTCTTTTGCAGATTTAAATGCGATTAAGAGTGTGGTTAAGCAGGCAAAAACAGCTATCGCTGGAGGGATCAAGCTAAGCACACTTCCAGAAGTGATCGCCGCGAACCCTGATCTTGTCATCGTTGGCGGAGGCATCACAGGTGAAGCGGATCAAAAGGCTGCCGCAGCAGAAATGAAACGTCTAGTTAGTCAGGCTTAAGATTACAATGGATACAATGAAATACGCACACCGCATTATAGAGGAGCTCCAGCGCTCCATATCTCAGCTTGATGAAGAAGAGACTGAGCGAATGGCTGAGCTGCTGCTTCAGTCCAACAAGATCTTCGTGGCTGGAGCGGGCAGATCTGGATTGATGGGACGGGCCTTTGCTATGCGGTTAATGCATGTTGGTAAAGAGGCTTATGTTGTAGGCGAAACGGTGACTCCGGGGATTGAACAGGGGGATGTGTTAGTCCTCGGTTCCGGTTCCGGTGAGACGAAAGGGTTGATCTCTATGGCTGAGAAAGCCAAAGGGGTGGGTGCAGAAGTTGTTGCCGTTACCATTGCGCCGGATTCGACGGTTGGACGTTTAGCGGGCTACACAGTGAAGCTGCCGGGATCTCCAAAAGATCCGGCCAGTGGAAGCTACAGCACGATCCAGCCGATGGCTTCTTTATTCGAACAGACGATGTTGGTCTTTTATGATGCTATTATTCTGCGAATGATGGAGAAGACGGGGCAGACGAATCAGCAAATGTTCGGCAAGCATGCTAATTTAGAGTGAACGTACAGAAACGAATGCCTTCCTATAAGGAGGTTATTCGTTTTTGTGTTAGTATGATAACAGGAGAGAGGAGGCACTTTAGGAATGGCAACCGAGATTAAAGATCGCATAAACTTGAAGGAAATTAACTGTGAGAAGGAATTAACGCTTGCGGTGATCGGAGGGAAATGGAAGCTGATTATCCTCTGGCATCTTGGGCTTGAAGGGACAAAGCGGTTCAGCGAGCTGAAAAAGCTAATTCCTCATATCACGCAAAAAATGTTGACCAATCAGCTTCGCGAGCTTGAAGAAGACCAGTTGGTTCTAAGAAAAGTGTACGCTGAGGTTCCACCAAAAGTAGAGTATTCCCTGACTTCATACGGCCAAAGTCTGCTTCCCGTCCTTCGATTGATGTACGATTGGGGTAAGAATTACGGAGAAAACGTGATCTGGAAGGACACGCCGCCGGAAGAAAGATGCTAATCGAATAGTCTAAGAACATTAATAATCCCTGAGAGGTCTGGATCGGCCTCTACAGGGATTTTTGGTGTTTTAAAGGAGTGATGCGGATAATGCTTTAGGCTTTCTGTTCGAATAGCTTAGCAATCTCCACGATAACATTTACCGCTTTTACCATATTGTCCGCAGACGCATATTCGAATTTGCCATGGAAATTCTCGCCTCCGGTGAAAATATTAGGTGTCGGCAAGCCCATGTAGGAAAGCTGCGAGCCATCTGTACCTCCGCGAATCGGGCGGATGATCGGTGTGATGTTAAGGTTCTCCATCGCCTCATGGGCAATATCGACGATATGACGCACAGGCTCGATTTTTTCGCGCATATTGTAATATTGGTCCTTCATTTCAAGCACGATGTTCTCTTCGCCATGGATGCTTTTGAATTCTTCTACGACAGCTGAGAGATAAGCTTTACGTGCCTCGAATTTCTCACGGTCGAAGTCGCGGATGATATATTGCAGCTTGCTGAATTCAGGTGTGCCTTCTATAGAGCTTAGGTGATAAAAGCCATCATACCCGTCTGTATATTCGGGCGCTTCTTCAGCAGGGAGTCTGAGATGAAGTGCCATGGCGATTTTGGCGGAATGAATCATCTTTCCTTTTGCAGTACCAGGGTGAACATTAACGCCGTAGACTGAGATTTTGGCAGACGCAGCATTAAAGCTTTCATACTCTAATTCTCCGAGTGGACCTCCGTCTACAGTGTAAGCATAGGAAGCATTAAAAGCGGCTACGTCAAATTTATGAGGCCCGCGGCCGATTTCTTCGTCTGGTGTGAAGGCAACTCTAATCTTGCCGTGTTTGATTTCTGGATGTTGAATGAGGTAATGCATGGCGGTCATAATCTCAGCAATACCGGCTTTATTATCTGCGCCAAGCAGGGTCGTGCCATCAGTTGTAATTAAGGTGTGGCCTTTGTATTCCGCCAGCTCCGGAAAGCTCGCTGTGGACAATACAACATTCAGCTCTTTATTCAAAAGAATATCTTGACCATCATAGTTCTCGATAATCTGTGGCTTCACATTCGTTCCGGTAAAATCAGTCGCCGTATCCAAATGGGCTAAAAAACCAATGGTCGGAACATCCTTGTCCGTATTCGCAGGGAGTGTCGCCATAACATAGCCATGCTCGTCCACCTGGACTTCCTCCATACCGATTTCCTTAAGCTCTTCAACCAGCTTGTGGGCCAGAACCATCTGTCCCGGAGTGGATGGGCAAGTCTCATTATCTTCATTCGATTGGGTATCCATTTGTGCATACGAAATAAACCGTTCTACAACCTCTTTCTTCACCTTGGGTCATCTCCTCTTTACTATTGTATATATATAGTATCACTTTCCATATAAGGTCTCATCCCTGAGGAAGAAGATTGAGGTAATATTTAGGTTTAATGCGGTAATATTTCTTGTTTCACTAACTTCGCTGAAAGTAAATAACGGTCCGGTGCAGATCCCACATATGAAAAGGGATAACAGGTAATCAACGTGAGGATGGCCTTATCACTTGGCTTTATAGCACCACGTTCGTCCCCGTCAACAATTGTGCTGCCTGTTACTTCATAGGTAAAAGTCCCGTCCGTACTTTCCAGCTCGATAAGATCTCCAGCCACGAGTTCTCCCAGATTACGGAACACTGTATCGCGGTGGCCTGCGAGCACACTATTGCCGGTGGCACCGATAGCTGCGCTGCCTTTATAATGTCCGGCTCCCTTTTTTAGCTCGGGGCTTTCCGTGCCTTCTAGCACTGCGATCTTTTTGTTTAATTTGGGGAAACGAATCTCTCCTATGATTTCACCTTCTGTATAGGAATGAGCGGGGGGCGGCTGTTCCTTGGCTGAACTGACCATTCCCAAGGGAAGAGGGGTTTCTTCGGCAGAACGGGAGTGGGCGACTGTTTCCTCCCTCTTTTTTGCCCAATCATTTAAAGCCTGTTTAGCTTCGATCGGTGCTTTGACCACCTGTACAACCGAGTAAATCAACACAACTAAAGAGAGTATGAAGATTAGCTTCACGGCTAGCAAGACACCATTACGCTCCTTCATACTCTCTCACCTCCAGACTTATGCTGCAAAATGTGGTTATTTCTTCGATTTCAATCTGCGCATGATAATCACGCTGAGTACCGCAATGGCTAAGCTGGCAAGAATCAAGTTATACCAAGGCTCAGCGGTATTCGGAAGCTTGTTGCCAACCTCTGGTGCCCCCAGTGGAAGCTCATCATCAGGCAAGGCGATTTCATTGCTTGGCTGCGGTGTTGCGCTGGTAGTTTGGCTGCCAGCACTTGGTGATGCTGTTGGCTCATTATCGCCTCCACCCAGTGGGATCGGTGCTTCAGTAACACTAATTTCATCTACTACTGTTGAAGCTGTAGGTGTTGGCGATGGTGTTGGTGTCGTTGATTGCCCTGGTGTGGCGACTGCCGTTGCAGTTGGTGAAGCGGTAGTTGTCGGTGAATCTGTCGGTGTCGTGGTTGGTGATGCTGTTGCTGTCGGCGAAGCTTCAGGTGTAGCTGTAGCCGTGGCAGTAGGTGTCGAAGTTGGCTCTATTGTAGGCGTAGTAGTCGCTGTCGGTGTTGGCTCAGGTGTAGGCTGAGCTGTGGCCGTTGCTGTCGGTGAAGGACTAGGTTCAGCGGATGGCTCCGGTCCTCCAGAAGCGGAGAACTCAAAGGCTACAGTTGTGGTTTTACCTTGATATTCGTTCCCTGCTTCCCACGGGAAAATTACATCCATTTGGATTACACTTTGTTCTCCCCCGGCAAGTGAACCGATGGTAACTCTTCCGGCAGCCTCGCTCATCACCCCTGAATAGATGATTACTCCCTCTTTTTCGAGTGTCATTTGGAGAATATCGTATAATTCTGCGTCTCCAGAGATGAATTTGAAGTCCACATAGTAATTAAAGCCCTCACTACCTGCATTAATAATTGTGTATTCTGAGTTCGTTTCATCACCAGGCTGCATATTGTTCATGGTGGTTGTGCTCGTCGTATGCGAATTCACCGTAAGCTTAATGGTATCTTGCGCACTAACTCCGCCAGCATGCCAGATGACTCCTGCTAGAATAGTCAGGATATAAGCAGCTATGAAAGCCGAGCGATATTTCTTCTTCACTTTACTCGCTCCTTTCTCCTGAACCCCATATTAAATTTTGTAGACATCATGCGGGTTTCCGGCAAATTCTTCTTTTCTAATCGTATTTTCCATCAAACATTGTCGAAATAAGTAGTATCTCACAGAACCACTTTTTTTGTGCGCATGCAGGAATCTCCGTGAAAGCGGAAGGAGAGGATAGAGATCTACTGTCAATTCGTTCGTTATAGCGAATAACTAAAGTATAATCAAAATAATATCTAAACAAAAATGGGATATTAGAAGAAAATTCATCATATTTGATCAAATATCAGTTATATTAATGGATTTACAGCAGTTTTCTCTATTTAACTCTTTATTTTTATATAATTCATTGTTTTAATTGTGTTTTATTGAGAACGATTATGAATGCAAAATAAAAAGGCAAGACATACATCTGGAATAGGGCTCAAACCCCGATACCAGACCTATCGTCTTGCCTTAATTATGATGATAAATTAGATTTCCTTCATAGCTTCGGCTACAATCTCATAAGAGCGTAGACGAGCGTTATGATCATAAATTCCACCAGAAACAATCAATTCATCGGCCTGTGTCTCTTGCAGAATTTCTTGAAGCCGTTCTTTAATTGCTGCTTTATCACCAGCGAAAGAGTAACGCTGCTTCTCAAGCATGGCTGCTTTTTCTTGCATCGTCCATAGCCCCTCCATACTATCAACCGGTGGTTGTAACTTCCCCGTACGTCCGCGGATGATATTAAGGAATTGCTGCTGCTGCGAGGTAGCCAGTCGTCTTGCCTCATTCACAGTATCGGCCGCTGTAATGCCAACTCCGACCATCACATAAGGCTTGTCTAGTGCTGCTGAAGGACGGAAATTGCTATGATAGATGTGTAAGGCCTGTAGTAAATACTCTGGTGCGAAATGGCTGGCGAAAGCAAAAGGTAAACCTAGTTTTCCTGCCAGCTGAGCACTAAAACCGCTGGAGCCCAGCAGCCAGATGGGGATATTCAAGCCTTCACCGGGAACCGCACGAACTCCGGCCGGTCGTGATCCTGCACCTGCAGGATCGAAGTAGGCTCTGAGCTCACTTAACTGCTCGGGGAAGTCACTGCCGTCGCTTCCGAGACCACGGCGTAGCGCACGGGAAGCCGGTTGATCCGATCCCGGGGCTCTGCCCAGTCCTAAATCAATCCGTCCTGGATATAGGGATTCGAGGGTCCCGAATTGTTCAGCAATGACAAGTGGTGCGTGGTTGGACAACATGATGCCTCCAGAGCCTACGCGTATGCTTTTTGTGCCGCCAGCAATGTGGCCAATTAAGAGTGAGGTAGCAGAACTGGCAACACCAATCATGTTGTGATGCTCAGCAAACCAATACCGGTGATAGCCCCATTCCTCAGCATGTTGAGCTAAAGCTAAAGAGTTATGAAAAGAGTCTGCCGCTGTGCCACCCTCCACAATAGAGGCTAAGTCCAGTACGGAGAATCGAATATCGCGCTGTTGCTTCAATGTAATCCCTCCTATAATAAACGCTCAGATAGTCTAGAGCAGTATTTGTAGCTGCGAATAATGCTACTCGCCTAGTATACCATGTAATAAAACTATATACACACTTTAAGTAAGTTATACGCACTTTGTAATGATTAGATAAGGAATAAGTATGTCTTTTAAATAAAATGTAAGCGCTTTAAAAAATCTGTTGTTATTTCTTAACGGGCTTGCTATAATCACATCGAAAAGTTACCTGAAAAAAAGGAAGTTATCGTTATGAAGCCAACCATAAGAGATGTTGCCAGAATGGCGGAGGTGTCGATCAGCACCGTATCGCGTGTTATGAATGCACCGAATACGGTCGTAGAGAGCAAACGGAATCGAGTGATGGAGGCTGTAGAACGTTTGCAATATCAACCAAATGCGTTTGCACGGGGCCTGATCTACAAGAAGTCTTTTACACTGGGCCTGCTGATTCCGGATATTGAGAACCTGTATTTCGCAGGGGTTATTCGGGGAATGCAGGATGCATGCATCAAGCTTGGATACAGTTTAATGATCTGCAATACGGACCGCGACAAAGAACGGATGTTGTCTTACATTGATAACTTCCATGAGAAGCAGGTGGATGGGATCGTGTTCGCCAGTGATGTCCTTTATCCTGAGACACATGACAAATTAGTCGGTTGTAGAATTCCTTTTGTGTTGGTATCCTCGCATTCTGATGAGTACGACATTCCATCTGTGGAGGTAGATGATGAACAGGCGGCTTACGATGCGGTAAAGTTTCTGATTGATTTAGGGCATAAGGACATTGGCATGATTGGTTTTAACCATGATAACTCCGTATCCGGCCCGCCTCGTTATGAGGGTTTTGTAAGAGCGTTAACAGAGTTTGGACTACAACAGAATATTGTGAAGAGCAAGTATGCCAATCACCGGTTCGAACACGCTTATCAAGCGGCGCATGAGTTGTTTACTGATTATCCCGAGCTGACTGCCGTTTTCTGTGTTGCTGACGAATTTGCAATGGGGACGATTTCTTATCTGAAGGATCGTAATATTCTAGTTCCGGGGCAGGTATCTGTGATTGGATTTGATAATTTGCGAATGTCGAGTATGTTCATTCCAAAGCTGACCACAATTGCACAGCCGATTTATGAGTTAGGTTATCGGGCGGCGGAGATGCTGCATGAATTGCTCACAACAGGTGGTGTCCAGGTATTGAATGAAAAGATGGAGCATAAGCTGATTGTGCGGGAATCCACGCGGGAAAAATAAAGGCCCTTTATTTTTGTGACCTTCTTCTGAAAAGCTTTTCAGAGCTATGTATCGGTCTTAATTAAAATTTAAATGTTAGGATAGAAAATAGTATGAATTCTTATGAAAAACATCTCATTTTCCGATTGGAAACGGTTACTAATTATGATAATATAAAAAATGTAAGCGCTATTATTAAATTACATTTGTGATGGAGTTTGATTTTAGGATATTTACCTGTCTTCTGAAAAGCTTTGCAAGGAGGTGATCTGCTACAAGCTGCTAATACATGCCAGGGTGCCCGGATGATTGAATAAGATGTTATCTCTATAACCATTAAAGGGGATGTACAAAAGATGAAGAAGATCTCAGGACGTAAAAAGTCGTTGGCTTTAGTACTGTGTTTATCCTTCACAATGACGCTGAGCGCATGCGGCGGAGGCAACAATAATGCGGCGCCTACAGATCCACCGGCGGCAACAGTCAGCCCAACAGCAGATAACACCGAGAAAGCGACAAACACACCTAGTGCAGAACCTTCGGGTTCCCCGTTAGATTTAGCGATGAAAGGTGAATATAAAGGGACTAAAGTAACAATGTTTGGCCCCTTCGTAGATGCTGACCAAGTGAAATTTGAGAGCAGCATTAAAGAATTTGAAGAGAAGACAGGGATCGATATTCAATACGAGGGCTCCAAGGAGTTCGAAGCTACAATAAATATTCGTGTGGACGGCGGTAATGCTCCTGATATCGCTGACTTCCCGCAGCCGGGACTGCTGGCGTCGATTGCTAAGACGGGCAAGGTTATCGATTTGACCAGCGTGCTGGATCAAGATAAATTGACGGCTAATTACAACAAGAGCTGGCTCGATATGTCTACGATGGACGGAAAAGACGGGAAGATCATGGCGGGGATTTGGAACCGCAGTAATGTAAAAAGCTTGGTATGGTATCCAAAGAAACAATTTGATGATGCAGGCTACAAGGTTCCTGAAACTTGGGATGAGCTGATGGCGCTGACGGAACAAATTGCTAAGGATGGCGATCCTGCCTGGGCTATTGGCATTGAGAGCGGTGCTGCAACGGGTTGGCCAGCAACAGACTGGGTCGAAAATATAATGCTTCGTACGACTACGCCTGAGAACTACGATAAATGGGTAAAAGGTGAACTGCCATTTACTTCACCAGAAGTAAAAAATGCTGTTGAAATCATGTCTAAAATTTGGCTCAACAAGGATTATGTCTACGGTGGCGCTAAGTCCATCGTGACGACATCCTTCGGGGATGCCCCAGCGCCAATGTTCACTGATCCGCCTAAAGCCTGGTTTAATATGCTTGGTAACTTTATTACAAGCTTCTTCCCTGAAACGGCAAAGGTTGATCAGGATTATGATTGGTTCTACTTGCCACCAATTGATGCGCAATATGGTAAACCAGTGCTGGTTGCAGGTGATATTTACGCTATGTTCAACGATCGTCCAGAGGTTCGTGCAGTCATGGAATTCTTCACCACTGGAGAGTCGATTAAGAGCTGGGTACAATCTGGCGGCGTAATTGCTCCTATGAATGACGCTTCCCTTGATTGGTATACCTCTGAATCCGATCGCCGGATGGCGAAGTTGGTTCAGGATGCTTCCACACTGCGTTTTGATGGCTCTGACTTGATGCCAGGTAAAGTGGGTGCAGGCACCTTCTGGAAAGGGATGACCGACTATGTGAGCGGTACAGCGACACTGGATCAAGCCTTGGAACAAATCCAGTCCGGCTGGAACAACTAACCTAATATTTAAAGCGCACAGTAAAAAGAGGGGCAGTAGGAAAAGAGGATTGTCTGCCCCTCTTTTTGTTTTCTAACTAGTGAGTTCGATGCTTATGATAAGAGTTTTGCTCCGCAAAACTTATAGGAGGAGCTGGAGCTATTATGGGTGCACAATCACAGCCACAGCCACAAATGCCAACACAACCACAAGCTAGGCCAACCGTCAGCCTGAAGGCGGTAATGTTGTCCCTAGTAGTGTTGTTAGCGAATATTGTTGTTAACGGCGCAATCTTTTTATTCTTCCGGGATTCCACATTAAATCCGCTGCTAACAGCGGTTCTGGCTGTCCTCTGGGGAGTTCTAGGTGTTTATCTGATTTACTATACGCTGACTTGGGCGGTTGAGCAGTACCCTGATCATATCCGGCGAAAGGTGCTGCCTTATATCTTTATTGGTCCGGCAGTGATTATTCTGGGCTGGTTACTGGTCCTGCCTGCACTACGAACATTATATTTGAGCTTTTTTAATGCTTCTTCAGAAAAATTTGTGGGCCTGAGCAATTATGCAGCGATCTTTAGCGATCATCTGATGGCAACGGCATTGCGTAACAATTTACTTTGGGTATTCGTCGGTACGCTGGCCTGTGTAGCATTCGGGCTCTTAATTGCTATTCTTGCCGATCGCAGCAGCTATGAGAAAATTGCCAAATCGATCATCTTTATGCCGATGGCTATTTCCTTTGTAGCGGCAGGGGTCATTTGGAAATTCGTATATTACTATCAACCGGGTGACGAACAAATCGGGCTGTTGAACGCAATCGTTACTTATTTTGGGGGAGAACCCCAAGCCTGGACGAGTATGCTTCAGCCGTGGAATAACTTTTTCCTCATTATCATTTTGATCTGGATGCAGACTGGATTTGCAATGGTGATTTTCTCGGCGGCAATCAAAGGGGTTCCTGACGACATTTTGGAAGCTGCACGAGTGGATGGAGCAAATGAGGTGAAGATTTTCTTTGGAATCATGATTCCATATATTTCATCAACCATTCTGACAGTGACAACGACCATTATCGTCTTTACGTTGAAAATATTTGACGTCGTCATGGTGATGACAGGAGGTCAATACGATACAGAGGTTGTTGCTACACAGTTCTACCGGCAATTCTTTATGTACCGTAATTTCGGCTACGGCTCCACGCTGGCTATTGTTCTACTGATCGCGGTGCTGCCTGTAATCATAATCAATCTACGTCAGTTCCGTAAGCAGGGGGGATTCTAATGGCTGGCAAAAAGAAGAGAAAAGGCAGCAAAACGATTGTAAATATCGTGCTGGGTGTGATCTGTTTTATTTGGCTGCTTCCGACTCTTGGGCTATTTATTTCCTCCTTCCGTCCGGCTGCTGACATTCTGCAGACTGGATGGTGGAAAGCTTTTCCCCATCAGGAGTGGAAGGCTGGAGAGACGATTCAGCTATCCAAGGACGTGGATCTTCGGGAGCCAATTGAGGTGAACGGTAAAACTTATACAGATGATGAGCTGAAGGCTGGCGTGAAGGCTGATGGCAGCCGGCTTATGTGGGAGAATCGTAGAGCACGTACCGTAAATGAACAGATACAAGGTTGGAAGATGACACCGGATCTCACGCTGGATAACTATAATAATGTGCTTTCCGGTAAGGAATACAAGCTGAAACAGGCTGATGGCAGTGAAACGGTGCAAAAAGGCTCCGGATTGTCACAGGCCTTCTGGAATACGCTAACGATCGCTGTTCCAGCAACGGTTATTCCGGTGTTGATCGCTTCTTTTGCTGCATATGCTTTTGCCTGGCTGCGGTTTCCTGGGCGCAAAATCCTTTTTGTCATCATTATTGCAATGCTCGTCATTCCAATACAGGTTGCGCTTATTCCAGTGCTTAAGGATTATACCGCACTTGGGCTAAACGGAAGTTATCTGGGAATTTGGCTGGCGCATACGGCTTTTGGATTACCGCTGGTTACGTACTTTATGTACAACTTTATCAGTCAATTGCCGAAGGATTTGTTCGAATCGGCTTTCATGGATGGGGCAAGTCATTTCACTATATTCAGCAGGCTAATTCTGCCTCTATCAGTGCCAGCACTGGCTTCTATCGGGATCTTCCAATTCCTATGGGTGTGGAATGACTATTTAGTCTCATTGATTTTTATCGGCAATCAACCGTCTGTGCAAGTCATGTCGATGAAAATTGCCGATTTAGTAGGCTCACGAGGCAACGATTGGCATTTACTTACTTCGGCTGCATTTATCTCCATGTTGATGCCGCTCGCTATTTTTTTCCTGCTGCAAAAGTATTTCGTCAGAGGGCTTATGGGTGGGTCGGTGAAAGGTTAATGATTTAGAACCCGAATGAAACTGTGATCAGGGGGAGCTTAGAGAGATGAAGATGAAACCATACGTACATCCGGCGGCGGTATATCCTTACCGGGAGTGGAGTCTTGATGAGGAAGCTTATAGTGAAGAGAACAATCAAAGAAGCGAGAGTATTTTTGCTCTTGGCAATGGATATATTGGCATACGCGGTAATTTCGAAGAAGGTTACCACGGCAGCTCAGGCTCGTCTGTAACAGGCAATTATTTGAATGGTTTTTTTGATTCGGAGCCCATTGTATATCCAGAAGGAGCCTACGGATATCCATCCCGCAATCAAGCGATGCTGAACGTAACAGATGCCAAGATTATTGAACTGAGTATTGAAGGGCAGACCTTTCAGTTAAACAGTGGGCAAGTGCACCATTATGAACGAAAGCTGGATATGCGAAGCGGGGTTCTGCACCGGCAGGTAGAATGGGAATCTCCAGCTGGTCACCGGGTACAGCTTCATATCCGGCGGATGGTGACTTTGCAGCACAAACATCTGGCGGCGATAGATTATGAGGTTAAAGCGCTGAATTTCAGCGGAGTGCTTACCTTCACTTCATCCATCGACGGCAAGATCCAAAAACCTAAGGTAACGGATGATCCCAGATTGGGCTCGGGAGGCAAGGAGCCCAGTCTGCTCCTGGAGGATACCGGTCATGAACCGGGACAGTCCTTCTTATGGATGAAGCAGCGGACGCGGCATACCCAGTTTGCCTTATTAACAGGGGTAAGTCATAAGCTCGATTCAAGATCTGAGGATAAAAGGACCGTGCAGCATGAGGGGCAGAAATTATCCATGCAGTTTGTCGTCCCGGTGGAGCGTGGGGAAAGCGTCTCACTAACCAAATATATCTCTTACCATACCTCTAAAGATTATCCGGAAGACGAACTACTCAGTAGAAGTACTGAAATATTACACTTAGCAGACCATAGCGGGTTTGAAGCGCTTGCCCAGGAACAGCAGGCTTATCTGGATCGATACTGGGCACATACGGATGTGGAGATTCATGGTGATCTTGCGCTTCAGCAGGGGATTCGCTTTAATGCTTTTCAACTGCTTCAATCCGTAGGCCGTGACGGGGTTACGAATATTGGGGCCAAGGGATTAACGGGTGAAGGATACGAAGGGCACTATTTCTGGGATACCGAGATGTATATGCTGCCCTTCTTTACGTTCACACAGCCGGAGATTAGCCGAAAGCTGCTCGAATTTCGTTATGCCACGTTAGACAAAGCACGGGAGCGTGCAGCGGTAATGTCGCAGAAGGGTGCCTTGTTCCCTTGGCGGACTATAGACGGGGCAGAGAACTCTGCGTATTTCCCGGCAGGCACGGCGCAAATGCATATTAATGCGGATATTGCGTATGCCATCAAGCAGTATGTACTGGCTACCGGAGATTATGATTTTTTGGTTACGAAGGGAGCGGAAATTTTATTCGAAACTTCCCGCTTTTGGTTGGACTTGGGGTACTTTAATCCGGCTAGGGGCGGTGCCTTTTGTATTGATGCAGTAACCGGTCCTGATGAATATACAGCTATCGTCAACAATAATGCATACACCAACTTTATGGTCCAGGATCAGCTTTATTATGCACACGAGATGGCAGGGATATTGTCTAAGCAGTATCCTGAGCATTTTGAACGCCTGAAGCAAAAAATCAGTCTGACTGAGCATGAGACATTAGTGTGGCTGGAAGCGGCGGACAAAATGTTTATCCCCTTTGATGAGGGACTTGGCATTTATGCTCAAGACGACACGTTTCTCTCCAAGAAAAAATGGGATTTCGAGCATACACCAGCCGATAAATATCCGCTGCTGCTCAACTACCATCCGCTGGTAATTTACCGGCATCAGGTGTTGAAACAGGCGGACTTGGTAATGGCGATGTTTCTGCTGGGTGACCAATTCAGCTTGGCGGATAAGATCCGGAATTATAATTATTATGAGCCGCTGACGACGCATGATTCTTCATTGTCACCGTGCATCCACAGTATAATATCTGCTGAGATTGGTGATTTGACGGGAGCCTATTCCTATTTTGACCGCACGGTACGGATGGACTTGGATGACATCAACCGCAACGTGAAGGATGGGCTGCACACTGCTGCTATGGCAGGCTCCTGGCTGTCGATTGTGAATGGTTTTGGTGGCATGCGCTTATGCGGCGGGATGTTATCATTTAATCCTAGTGTGCCAGCGCAGTGGGAGAGCTATCGGTTTAAAATAACAAGTGCTGGACAGCTATTGGATATTTTTGTGAGTGATACAGAAGTGATCTATACGCTGCTGGAGGGGGAAGAGCTTGAGATTATGCATAAGGGAAACCTTATACAGTTGTCTGCGCAGAAGCCGCTGAGGCTTTCGAATGTGAAGCAGCTTGAAGCTGTTATTTTCGAGCTGGACGGGATAATTACTGATACTGGAGAGTATCATTATGAGGCTTGGAAGGATCTGGCGGATGAGCTTGCACTTTCTTTTGATCGAGAGAAGCATAAGAGTCTCAAGGGCCTAAGTCGAATGGAATCTTTAGAAGTCATTCTGGAGAGTAGTGGATTGAATTTGCCGCAACCGGTAAAGGGAATGCTCTGCAACAAAAAGAACGAGAAGTACAGACAGCTTGTTCAGCAAATGACGCCTGCTGAGCTGTATCCGGGTATCCACAGCGTGTTGTCCGATTTACAGCAAAGAGGGATCGCTATCGGACTGGCCTCAGTTAATGAGAATGCGCTGCTGATTCTCGAACGCTTGCAGATCGGGCATTGGTTTCAGGCGGTGGCTGACCCTGGGAACTTGCGTAGAAGCAAGCCAGATCCAGAGATTCACTTGCAGGTTGCAGAGATGCTGGGCATATCCCCAGACTGCTGCGTGGCGATTGAGGATACCGAGGAGGGAATAGCCGCAATTAATGCTGCTGGTATGAAGTCAGTGGGAGTTGGAGTGGCGCTCGTGACCGAGACAGCGGATCTATGTCTGGCTTCCACCGCTGAGATAAGTGTTGAGAAATTGTTAGAGCTGTTTGCGTAGTTACCCTGATAAGCAGCAAACCTCCCGATCATGGGAGGTTTGCTGCTTTGTTTATTTCATTACTTTTCGAACCAGCTTCACTTTATTGCCATAAGGAGGATACACGATTCCGAGGTCGATCCGTGTTCCTCGCTTGACGATGCTTTTACGATGGGAGAAGACCTCAAAGCTATACTTCCCGTGATAACCCCCGATTCCAGAGTTTCCTACTCCACCAAACGGAAGATAAGTGCTCGCCACATGTGAGATCGTATCATTGATACACCCTCCCCCGAATGAGACCCTGGACAGCACCTCTTGTTCTACACTCTTATCGTCCGTAAATAGGTATAGTGCCAGTGGCTTTGGGTGTTCATTAATGCTCTGAATGGCCTCATCCAATTGATGATATTCCAATATTGGGAGGATCGGACCGAAGATCTCATCTTCCATAGCAGCATCCGTCCAAGTGGCAGGATAGATTAAAGTAGGCTCAATATAACGTTCTTCTGGCACGATGGTGCCGCCCATAATCACCTTGCTCTGATCACGCGCAATGAGGTCGGCAAGTCTTTGCAGCTGGCGATCATTCACGATCCGGCCGTAATCTGTATTAGGCTGTGCATCCTGACCGTAGAACTCAGTGATGTGATGTTTGATTTTGGTGATCAATTCTTTGGCAATATCCTTATGGACCAACAGATAATCCGGTGCGATACAGGTTTGGCCCGCGTTCAGCAGCTTGCCCCAGACAATCCGTTTCGCTGCAACATCAAGATTAGCGGTCTTATCAACAATAACCGGACTTTTCCCGCCAAGCTCCAAGGTTACAGGCACTAAATTTTTCGCTGCCGCTTCCATTACGATTTTGCCGACAGGCACACTGCCCGTAAAGAAAATATAATCAAATTTGGCGTGGATCAGCAAATTAGTGGTCTCTTTTTCACCCTGAATTACGCGGATATACTGCGGCTCGAAGGTCTCCTGAATAAGCTGCTCAACCACGGACGAGATTGCAGGTGTGCTCTCAGATGGCTTGAGGACAGCGCAGTTACCAGCGGCAATGGCGCCGATCAGGGGCTCAATTAGCAACTGAAATGGATAATTAAACGGGCCAATAATGAGCGTTGTGCCGTAAGGCTCACTTAAAATATAACTTTTTGCAGGAAATAAGTGCAGCGGGGATCTAACCTTTACAGGCTTCGCCCAACGCTTAAGATGTTTCATCATGTAGCCGATACTGTCCAGCGTAAAGCCGATTTCTGTGGCATAGGCTTCGAACTCACCTTTTCCTAAATCCTGTTGTAGTGCGGTGATGATTCGTCCTTCGTATTGTTTAATAATATTCTTAAGCTTGAGCAGCTGCTGGAGACGAAAAGAAACCTCCTTAGTTACGCCGCTATTAAAAAAATCCTTATGCTCTTCAAGCATTCCTTGAATGCTGTCAGCAGTATAGGTTGTCATTAATCTTTCCTCCATCCTTGTAAGAAGTTAGAGCACGAGACTCTATGGGAGTCGGTAAAAGGCGAACGGCTCGCCATAACGGAAGGAATCGCTGGCTTCCTCCAGCTTGGCCGAAGTTTCTTCATTAAGTACAAGCGAGGTACTAAGCAAATTTTGTTCCAGCTGTTCCACACGTGTAGCCCCGACAATAACCGTCGAGACGGCAGGCCGATTCATAAGCCAAGCTAAGGAGAGCGCAGTAGATGAGGTTTCCATTTTCTCAGCAATTTGGCTCACTTGGCTTCCGAGCTTGATCCGGTCATCATCAAGGAATCTTTTGAAATTAGGATCGGTATCTGCTCTGGACCCTGATGGGGCTGAATCGCTTGTATTATATTTGCCTGTGAGAATTCCGCCAGCTAGTGGAAAGTAAGGAATGATCCCTACCCCTTGATCCAGGCAGAGCGAAAGAAGCTCATTCTCCGGTGTCCGGTCTGCTAAGGAGTAGCTGCACTGAATTGAAATGTACTTGGTGAAGTTGCGTGCTTCACTAATCCCAATCGCCTTCATTAATTGCCATGCTGTATAGTTGGAGGCCCCGATATAACGGATTTTGCCCGAGGATACCATATCGTCCAAGGTTCGTAAGGTTTCTTCAAGCGGCGTATAGGGATCAAAGGTATGAATCTGGTACAGATCGATATAGTCCGTCTTTAGGCGGCGAAGGCTATCTTCAAGCTCCTGCAGCAAATGGCGACGGGAGGAGCCGCTGCCGTTGGGACCCTCATTTTTAACTAAACCTGCTTTAGTTGCGAGAACAGCCTCCTGTCTCCTACCTTCCAAGGCCAGACCAATGATTCGCTCGGATTCTGAGCCAGCGTAAATATTAGCAGTGTCTATGAAATTAATTCCATGATCAAGCGCAGCATGTACAATCTGAATGGAGGTCTCTTGATCCGCACGTTTGCCGAAAGCGTTCGTTCCCAGTCCTAATGCGGATACCTGTAATCCGCTATTTCCTAGTCTTTTAAAGTTCATCCTCAGCACTCCTTATCATCTATTCATTAATCCATTTATTTTTGAGTGAAAAGATCCAGCGCTGTCTCAATGAAGAGCTTTACAGCAATTGAAGTGTCGGCAAGCGAGCTGACCGCAATTTGGATATCTCTATAAGCATCCGGCTGCAGCTCACGGGTAACCACATTTGGAGGCAGAGATAACAAGGACAGTTCAGACATCACGCCGATTGCCAGCCCCTCCTGAACCATATTAAGAGCTGTTGCAAAGTTATTAACCACATATTTTACATTCAGATGGCTATTACTTCTGCGGAATAGCTCTACAACAGGCGGTTCATATCCTGCTTTGCAAATCAACATGGGCTCGTTCGCTAATTCTTTCACACATACAATGGATCGCTTTTGCAGGGGATGGTCATCTCTAAAAACGGCAAACAATTTCTCTCTATATAATGGAATGGTTTCGAATTCTGCACTGGGAGCGAGCAATAAGCCAACATCAATTTCTTTTGAATCCAGCCATTCTCTGACTTCAGCGATAGAGCCCTCCTGTAGGCTAATCGTAATGTTTGGATATCTTCTAGTGATAGAGCTAATAATCTTCGGTAGAAAATGAGCCGATGCCACAGGAAAAGCTCCAATGCGGATACTTCCTTTTTCAAGACCTCTCTCCGCGTAAATCTCCTGATTGACCTTATCAAAGCCCATTAGAATTTCACGGAAAATAACAAGAATACGTTTGCCGATATCCGTAAGCATCAGGCCATTACGCCGGTCTCGAAGCAAGAGCTTCACGTCTAATTCGGCTTCGAGGGACGAGATCGCCCGGCTGACCGCAGGCTGTGTCATATTCAGTTCTACACCAGCTTTAGTAAAGCTGCCGCTTTCGGCGATTTTGACGAATAAACGAATTTGAGTATTGTTCATAACAAATATGATATGCCCCTTATGATTATTATTCATTTCATTTATGCTCTTGTTTATTGTATCATTTGTGATGAATCTACACCAAGGAAGTGAACAAATGAATCAGCAGAAGAAAAGTATGATCCTTCTTATTTTTTTGGTGATTGTATGGGGCATTAATTGGCCTATATCCAAAATCGCCTTAGACTACGCTCCACCTCTATTATTTGCAGGTATTCGAACCGTCGTAGGCGGTATTATTCTGATTCTAATTGCACTGCCCAAGGTGAAGGAGCTTCGCTTCAAGCAGCTCTGGCCGATCTATCTGATCTCGGCGGTCCTTAGTATTGTGTTTTATTATGGATTTCAGACGATTGGCTTGCAGTATGTTCCGGCGGGATTGTTCTCATCGATTGTATTTTTGCAGCCTGTATTGTTAGGTATTTTTTCTTGGCTGTGGTTAGGTGAGAGCATGTACGGGCTTAAAATGGCTGGTTTGCTGCTTGGTTTTCTCGGGGTAGCCTCTCTTAGTATCGGTGGAATTAATGGGAGTATCTCCATATGGGGAATTGTGCTGGCTCTAGCCAGTGCCTTAAGCTGGGCATTAGGAACAATATATATGAAACGGAATGCTGTACGTGTGGATATGCTGTGGATGACGGCTATGCAAATCACGATCGGTGGCATCATTCTGCTACTTTCGGGATCAGCTACGGAGAAATGGTCGGATATCACCTGGAGTGGAACCTTTATTGTGGATACCTTGTTTATCGCAATCTTTGTTATTGCTCTGGGCTGGCTAATTTATTTCAAGCTGATTAACGAAGGAGAAGCAGGAAAAGTAGGTTCATTCACCTTCTTGATCCCCCTGATCTCGATAGCAACCAGCGTAGTTTTTTTGAAAGAGCAGATTACCATAAACCTTGTGATCGGATTATTGCTGATTGTCAGCAGTATTGTACTGGTAAATGTGAAGATAGGGCGTGCTGCCAAACAATCAGTCAGTTAAATTTGTTGGATGGTTGTAGTAACCAATCGTGCTAAAGGGCATTATGTCTAATAGGGATTGAACATAAAAAAAGGACACTCCCAAGCTTAGAGCTTCTGGGAGAGTCCTTTTTTAATTAAGCGTATAGCGCGTGTGATTTCAGCTGTTGAAGGCCGAGCTGCAACTACGTAAGTAGCAGAACTAGCACGTTCCACTTCTTCGAGTACCCGGTTTAAGTGACTGAAGAGCGCTCCTAGATCACGAACAGATGACAGCGAGCACCGTCCTTGCAGTTCAGAGAAGCTGGCCGCCTGCAAGTCGCGGGCACGATGCAGACAATCTGTAAGTGAACGTTGGCATTCAACCTTGGATAAGGTCTTCGTACCATAAACAGCTATACAATCGGCTGTTGCCTCCAGCACTTCCAGCATCCAGTCAGAATTGGCATGATGTGCTGGCAGCAAGCAAATATCGTCGGAAATTTCTTTAACATAGGAATGAATGGTCTTTAGATGTGCTGTGGCTTGTATAAGCCCCTTTAGATCACCACGACACTGATAATGAGCAATGGTGTAGAACATTTCCTTCTGTTGTTGATTGCTGGCAGACAGCAGTTTACCTGCTTGCTCCAGCATATTATTATCCTTTGAAGAGTCTCGTCTTATGCCTACGAGGCCTTTTAATGCATCCGAAAGTAGAAGGCTTCCATCGAGTGCCAATGCTTTTACCTTGACGAACCTGTTTGGTGGAACGATAATCATATTGATGATCAAGGCAATGAGCACACCAATAAAGGTTTCGGCGACTCTCCACAGCACGTAATCATTGTGATAAAAGGTAAGGGCCAGAACCGAGGTCACCCCGACCTGCGAAACCGCTTGGATATTCATCCGACAGGCTGTGGCAATTCCGATCCCGATGAGCAGAATTAGCAGAATGGAAAATGCACCTACATCGAAGAATTGGCCTACAATCAGGCTGACAATTCCACCGATAATAATGCCGATCAGGCGGTAGATTCCTTTTTCGAGTGATGCCTTCACACTGGCTTGAGTAATGAGAATGGCTGCAAGCGGTGCAAAGTATAGATATTGGTCACCATATAAACTGTGTACGGCTACCCAGGATAGTGATGCGGCAAGCGTAATTCGTATCATGTAAAGTGAGAATCCATATTTTTCAAGGCGGTCTAGTAACCCCTCGTTCATTATCATTCATCTTCTTTCGCAAAAATAAGAAAACCACACTGGCTTTTCAGTTCGTTTTCATTATAGCACCTCAAAAAGGGCATGGAAGACTGGACTTTTTACAAACTTGTTAAGTTTATGCTTAGCATTTAACAATGTAAGCTATCGCATATAATGGTACAATCTAATATGCTATATCTATTGGAGCGTCGAAGGAGAGGGGAAATTGTCGCTTATTAGCGCTGAGCATACCCATTTCGATTGTTCTCCGCAAGATGCGGGTAAAATAGTATTGTATTACTAAGGTAAGGGAGGTTGTTAGCTATAGCTATTCAGGAAGGTACCATCATTTCATTTGAAGAAGTTACTAAGCAATATGACGACGAAGATCCGGTGTTAAAAGGAGTCAGCTTTGAGATAGAGCGCGGCAAATTCTATACACTACTTGGTCCATCTGGCTGTGGTAAAACAACTATTCTTCGATTGATCGCCGGGTTCGCTGAGCCAACGAGCGGTTCTATCTATTTAAATGGAAAAGTAATTAACCACATTCCCGCCAATGAGCGGCAGGTCAATACGGTATTTCAGGATTACGCATTGTTTCCGCACCTGAACGTATTCGAGAATGTGGCTTTCGGACTGCGTATTAAGAAGCTTAAGAAGGACGTAATCACGAAGAAGGTACAGGAAGCGCTAAGCTTCGTTAACCTTGTGGGTTATGAGCAGCGTGCGATTAACGAAATGTCCGGCGGTCAGCGCCAGCGGGTCGCCATTGCCCGGGCGATTGTTAATGAGCCACAGGTTCTATTGCTGGACGAGCCTCTATCGGCGCTAGACCTCAAGCTGCGCACGGAGATGCAGTACATACTGCGGGAAATGCAGCAGCGGCTAGGGATTACCTTTATTTTTGTAACCCATGACCAGGAAGAGGCACTCGCGATGTCCGACTGGATTTTTGTCATGAATAAAGGAAAAATCGAGCAAAGCGGCACTCCTAATGATATTTACGATGAGCCGATTAACCGTTTTGTAGCGGATTTTATTGGCGAATCGAACATTGTGCCGGGAGTTATGATCGAGGATTATCTGGTGGAGTTTAACGGCCGCCGCTTCGAATGTTTCGATGCCGGGCTGAAACCGAATGAATCCGTAGAGATTGTTATTCGTCCTGAGGATTTGGAAATTTCTACGCTGGAACAGGGTAAACTACGTGTGCGGGTTGATTCCCAGCTGTTCCGGGGCGTGCATTATGAAATCAGTTGTTATGATGAATCCGGGCATGAATGGCTTGTGCATTCTACACGTAAGGCGACTGTAGGCAGTGAAATTGGCCTTTATTTTGATCCGGAAGCGATCCATGTTATGCGTTTCGGTGAAACGGAGGAAGAATTCGACAGACGTCTGGAAGCTTATGGCGAGGTGGAGAGTCATGAAGAATAAGGGCAAATCGTACTATCTCATCCCTTATTACCTCTGGATCGCATTGTTTGTAATTGCACCGGTAGTGCTTGTCATCTACTATTCGTTATTTGATTTGGATGGCCATATTACTCTGGATAATTACGTCAGTTTCTTCACCCCTGTATATTTGAAAATGACGCTGACCTCGTTCTGGTACGCGTTTCTGATTACAGCATTCTCTTTGCTGGTTGCTTATCCGGCGGCTTATCTACTGACAAGAACCAAACATAAGCAGCTGTGGTTATTGCTGATTATTTTGCCGACATGGATTAATTTGCTGCTAAAAACCTACGCTTTTATAGGGATATTCGGTACATTTGGTCCGATCAATAATTTCTTTGATCTGCTTGGAATCGGAGAACAGCAAATTTTGTTTACGGGCTTCAGCTTTGTATTTGTATCTGTCTATATTTTTATCCCGTTTATGATCCTGCCGATATACAGCGCTTTGGAGGATTTGAATTTATCCTTGCTGGATGCGGCACGTGATTTGGGGGCTTCGGGCTGGACCACGTTTAGACGTGTTATTTTTCCGCTGACCATTTCGGGAGTACGCTCAGGCTGTATGGCAGTATTCATACCGGCGCTGTCCCTATTTATGATCACCCGTCTGATTGCAGGCAACAGGGTCATTACGCTGGGCACCGCAATTGAGCAGCATTTCCTGGTCACTCAGGACTGGGGCATGGGTTCTACAGTTGCAGTGTTTCTGATTGCCATTATGGCGCTGTTTATGATTATCACAGGCGGATCGCGGAAAGGGGCGCGGAATGAGAAATAAAAATGGATTCTCTAACCTCTACCTAGTTCTGGTGTTCATTGTTCTGTATGCACCTATCTTCTATTTAATGTACTATTCGTTCAACAGTGGGGGGACGATGCATAAGTTCGAGGGCTTTACGCTGGATTACTACCGTGAGGTAGTCCAAGATAAGCGCCTGATCATCATCGTAATCAATACGCTTGTGATCGCGCTGCTATCCTCGGCTATTGCGACCCTTATCGCTATTATTGGTGCGCTGGCCATTAAAAGTGTGCAGAATCGCCGCGCTAAGAACACCTTGCTGTCACTGAATAACGTGCTGATCGTCAGTCCAGATGTCATTATTGGTGCTTCATTCCTCATCCTGTTCACCATTGCTGGCATCAAGCTGGGCTTCGCGTCTGTTCTGCTTTCACACGTTGCATTCAGTGTGCCGATTGCCGTATTGATGATTTTGCCGCATCTACAGGAAATGAGCCCTACGTTGACGGATGCAGCCCGTGATCTTGGGGCAAGCCGTAAGGATGTGCTGACTAAAGTTATTTTGCCGATTATTAAACCAGGGATATTCAGCGGATTTTTTATGGCGCTTACGTATTCACTGGATGACTTTGCAGTTACATTCTTCGTAACAGGCAACGGTTATTCGACGTTATCGGTTGAGATATACTCTAGAGCTCGACAAGGGGTATCGCTATCGATTAATGCGCTGTCGACACTGATCTTCCTGTTCACCATTCTGCTTGTGGTTGGTTATTACTTCCTGACCCTTAAGAAAAATCGTCATAACACAGCAGAAGCTGTGGCGGAGCCTGTTGCAGAAGCGGGGGTGCCTAGATGAAACAGCTGATAAATGCTTTTCTGGCGATCCTTATCACAGCATTTGCGCTTATGTACTTGGGCTCTTGGATGAATTCGAGAGAGGGATATTCGGGTGGAAACACACTGACTATCTATAACTGGGGCGACTATGTTGATCCGGATCTATTGAAGGAATTTGAAAAAGAGACCGGCTTAACAGTCATTTATCAAACCTTCGATTCCAATGAAGCTATGTTGACCAAGGTTGAGCAGGGTGGAACTACCTTTGATGTTGTAATCCCTTCGGATTATGCCATTGCTAAGATGAAAGAAGAAGATCTGCTCATCCCGCTGGATCATAGCAAGATTTCGAATCTAAAGAATATTGATTCACGGTTTATGGACCTTTCGTTTGATCCAGACAACAAATATTCCGTGCCTTATTTCTGGGGGACCGTCGGGATTATTTTCAATCCGGAAATGACCAAGGGCATGGACTTCACCAGCTGGGATTCTCTCTGGGACAGCAGACTGCATAATAGCATCTTCCTGGTGGACGGAGCCCGTGAAGTGATGGGCATGGCTTTGAACAGCCTGCATTATTCTGTTAATGACAAGGATGAGGCACATCTGCAAGAAGCACTGACCAAGCTCAACAAGTTGTCTCCTAACGTGAAGGCGATTGTCGGTGATGAGATCAAGATGCTGCTGGCAAATGAAGAAGCTGCGGTTGGGATTGTCTGGTCCGGCGATGCTTCCGAGATCATGGACGAGAATGATAAGCTGGATTATGTAGTACCGGAAGAAGGTTCGAATAAGTGGTTTGATAACATGGTTATCCCTCGGACAGCGAAAAACGTGGATGGAGCGCATCAGTTCATCAACTTCATGCTCCGCCCAGACGTTGCTGCTAAGAATGCAGAATATGTAGGTTATTCCACGCCTAACATTCCTGCGCTGGAGCTGCTTCCTGAGGAAACTTCTGAGGATACCCGTTTCTATCCACCTGCTGAAATTACGGACCGGCTTGAAGTATACGACAACCTTGGCAAACGGATGCTTGCTCATTATAATGAGCTGTTCCTAATGTTTAAGATGAATAAGAAGTAAGCTGACTAAAGCTAGAGCTAAAGCGAAACGACATTAAGAGCGTCTACATACGGGTAACCGTGTTAGACGCTCTTTTTCGGTTTGATCATCGTGTAGTCTCAAGACAACAGGCAGTTTAGCCGAAAGTATAATATAGTATAATAGTAAGAATGGACAACAGGAAAAGAGGAAACGAATGCCTACTATACTGGTTGCTGACGACGATGCGAACATTCGCGAACTTGTCTGTTTATTTCTCCGCAACGACGGATTCGAAACAGTTGAAGCTGTGGATGGCAAGGAAGCGCTCGCCGTATATGCTGGAACACATGTCGATCTTGTCGTGCTGGATATTATGATGCCAAATATGGATGGTTGGATGCTTTGTAAGGAGCTCCGCAGAGCTAATCCTGATCTTCCATTACTTATATTGACTGCCAGAGGCGAAACCTGGGAGAAAGTGAAGGGTTTCGAATTAGGCACGGACGATTATTTAACTAAACCCTTCGATCCTTTGGAGCTGACGGTTCGTGTTAGGTCATTGCTGAAACGATATCGGATTGGCTCCACGCAGATGATCCAAATTGGCAATGTAATGCTTGATCGGCAGACCTATAAGGTGATGAGAGGCACGGAGTCATTTGCCTTACCCCTCAAAGAGTTCGAATTGCTTTACAAGCTTGCTGGAACACCCGGACAAGTCTATACGCGCGAGCAGTTGATCGATCAAATTTGGGGAATTGATTATGCTGGAGATGATCGGACGATTGATGTGCATATCAAACGCCTGCGTGAACGCTTTGCGACTACCCCTGATTTTCGTATTGAGACGGTTCGTGGACTTGGCTACAGGCTTGAGGTGTACGAATGATTAGATCCATATATACACGCGTTGTCCTGACCTTCCTTGCCTCTGTAATCGGGGGTACAATCATTGCTTTATTTGTGGCAACTTGGGTATTCGAAGATAAACTGAACGAGAACATGCGGATTCCTTTATTGCATTTTGGGCAGGATATTGTCAGGATTTATGAGACCTTTCCATTTCGTGAAGCCAACTCTTTCGTAAGTGGAATGAAGCAGCTTGATTCCTACCATATCCGAATATTCGATGAAGCGGGTAAATTCCAATCTTATGGAACGCTTAATGGGCACAAGCCGGTCCCTGTAACTATGGAAGAAATAAAAAAAGTTCTCGCAGGAGAAGTTTATCAACCTCATAACAGGAATATTTCTGCGCTTCTCCTAGGCTTGCAGTTGAGAACGGAAGACGGCACCAAAGCGATGTTTGTGGAGACGCTTAATCCCCCTTCCATCACTGCCAGAAGGAATTTGGTATTAAATTTCTTACTCTATTCATTGATAGCTGGAAGCCTCTTGATTCTGGTAGCCGCGATGTTCTTAGTCAGACCTATTAAGAAGCTAACCAAAGCGACTAGACGGATAGCAGCTGGTGATTTTAACGTCGAGCTGAATATTAAGCAAACCGGTGAGCTAGGTACCTTGGCTCGCAGCTTTGAAGAAATGATGCACGATCTGCAGCAGCTTGAGCAGATGCGTAAAGAGTTTGTATCCAATGTGTCGCATGAGGTTCAGTCTCCGCTCACTTCAATATCTGGGTATGCGATTGCGCTCAAGCGAGTAGATCTTGCAGAACAAGAGCGAAATCGTTACCTCGATATTATTATCGCTGAAGCAGAGCGGATGTCTAAAATGAGTGACAGTCTGCTGAAGCTGAGTTTATTAGAATCGCAGTCACAACAGCTACGGCTAATTACATTCAACCTGGACGAACAGATAAGAAGAGTAATCGTAGCGATTCAGCCGCAATGGGCGGCTCGTAACATCAGCTTCGACCTTGATCTGAAGCCTATTATCCTACTGGCTGATTATGACCTGTTAAGTCAGGTATGGACTAATCTCCTTGGCAACAGCATTAAGTTCTCTAAGGATAACAGTGTAATTAACGTCAGCCTCAAACAAGATATCAACAACGTGACCGTTCGGATAACAGACACTGGCATCGGGATTTCACTTGAGGATCAGCAACGTATATTTGAACGGTTCTTTAAGGCTGATCGATCCCACAGTCGTAAATATGGTGGCAGCGGGATGGGACTTGCCATTGTTAAACAGATCGTAACGCTTCATAAAGGGGATATCCGCGTGGAAAGCGAACCCGGTCAAGGAACGACCATCGTTGTCACCCTGCCAATTATAGCGCCGACAGAGTAATTAGCTTCCAAGCGGTGCCTTGCGAGGGCTTGAATGCATCCCGCATTTTTCATTGCTACAGCAGCACAGGCAAGTCTTCTTGTCTTGTGCTGCCGTAGCATTTTTTTTACCTGTTTATTTTCAGTTCATATTGTCGTCATGAGGGGTACATCTTTGTTAGTTATGATCTCATTAGCAAAACGTTAATGGAGCTTAATAAATAGATTAAAGACAGGGGAAGATGAGGGTGACACAACAAGCGGACAAAAAAACGGGGAATGGACAGAAAAAACATAAACTGCGTAACCTGTTACTCAAAATATTAGGAGCAATAGTGATCGTGGTCGTACTTTTTCTAGCCGTTGTCTATACAGTTAATGTGATCAGCAACAAAACAGATCAGAAAAAAATACAGCACTATGGTCAGTTAGTCCCTGTTGACGGGAAAAATATGAATGTTTTGATTCAAGGAGAAGGTAAACAGACGATCGTGCTCATACCAGGCTTTGGAACAGGAGCACCAGCACTTGATTTTAAGCCGTTGATTGATGAGTTATCACCATTCTACAAAGTGGTGGCGGTTGAACCGTTTGGGTATGGACTCAGTGATGAAACGAAAAAAGAACGAACCACAGAGAATATCGTTAGTGAAATTCATGAAGCCGTTCAGAATCTTAACATTGACCAATACATTCTAATGGGCCACTCGATTGGAGGTATTTATGGATTGGAATATGCGAAGAAATATCCAAACGAAGTGAGTGCTTTTGTGGGTATTGATAGTAGTGTTCCGGAGCAAGGCGGTATGGATGTTAAATTCCCAATTAAAAAATTAAAGCTGCTTAAAGATTCAGGGATTATAAGATTGGGCTTGCAATTAAGCGGTGACCCTTATGATGGACTGCCATTTGATGATGAAACCAAAAAACAAATGAAATTGATTTCGCTTAAAAATATGAACAATTCCACTACCTTAAATGAAATGGAACATATTTATCCTAACTTTGTTGCCTCCAGAGGCTTAAAATTCGACAAGAATCTTCCCATTATCTTCTTTATACAAGCAAATAATACTACTGTGAAAGACTGGATCCCTCTGCATGAAGGGCAAGTCAAGGATTCTGTGCATGGAAAAGTAATGACATTTGAAGGCGGACATTACTTACATCATTCAAAATCGAAAGAAATCGTAGAGAACCTAAGGGTATTCATGGAAGAAGTTAAATAAAAAGAAGAAAACGCTCCGAACTCCTCATATGAGGGGGCGGGGCGTTTTTTTGGTTGTGATCGAAGATTATTTGATGCCGATTCTCATTCGGTAGCTGATCAGAACCTCTAATGTTCTGCCTTGAAAATGCTGTTCAACCGCGGCGGTGTAAGCGGCGATATCTTGCTCAAGCAAGGTAGCGTCTAGTTTCATTACGGTTTGCACTCCCCCTTGACTTAGGGTTAAACCGATATATCGCTGGGCATCGCAGGACTCTAGGTTGTGGAATACGATTTCTCTGGCAAAAGAGAAGGCCCCACTAGCTTTGATCTGTGACAAATGGCCTTCTTTGTCCCATTTATGTGCTCTCTCCTCATTAGGCAAAAGCGAAGCCAGCAATTCTTCTGTTTTGGAGATCAGTTGGTTGTATCGTTCTTCTACATTTTGCTGAAGAGATAAAGGCCAATCGCAATCGTAGGCGGCAAAGACTCCGCCTTTTTTTAAGACCCGGGAGATTTCTTGCAGTGTACTCTCAGGGTCCATCCAGTGGAATGATTGTGAGCAGGTAACTATGTCTACACTATCTGATGCAAGCGGAAGCTGGTTAGAGTAGCCTTGCACAAAAGTAATTGATTGGGGTTCTTCTAATCTGCTAAGTTTATCGATTGCTTTTCCCAACATATCTGGATTGGGTTCGATACCGATTACGCGGTCTGCGGCATCGTTCCAGAGAAAAGTAGACAAACCCGTACCGCAGCCTATATCTGCGACGAGTGAAGGGGTGGTACCCAAGTAATCTGTTAGCAATTTGATAATCATCACAGGGGCTTCGGGACGGTAGCGGTCATATTCATCTTGAAAGCCCAGAAAGCGGTCGATGTTTTGTTTGCTGTTTTTTTTAGGTATCATGTGATCCTCCCTCATAGATCATGTTTATAGTCTATTGTATAATCACTGGTTCGATAAGCCAAATAATGGCTGGCTGGGAATGTTACGTAGAATAAATAAAATCCCCGGAGAACACCTTTTAGGTGTAGCCGGGGATTGTTAAACTATCTAGTAAATGTTAACGAAGCAGTGCTGGATCGATTGCAGGCACAAGTCCTTCTGCCGCAGCACGATCAAGCAGGGCAGAGATTGCGGCATAGCCGTCATCACCCAGATTCATCGAGAAGTCATTCACGTAGAGATCGATGTGGGATTTAGCCACTTCAGGAGCCAACTCTTGAGCATGGCTAAGCACATAGTCTCTGGAATCCGTTGGATGATCCCACGCATACTGAAGAGAGCTGCGAATCCAGCCGGTGATAGCATCGGCATCTAAATCACGGCGGGCAATGATAGCGCCGAGAGGAATGGGCAGTCCGGTATCGCTTTCCCACCAGCTGCCTAAATCAGTCAGCATATTAAGACCATACGAGGCGTAAGTGAAGCGGGCTTCGTGAATTACCAGCCCTGCATCGATATGGCCATCCCGTACGGCAGGCATAATCTCATCGAAAGGCATTACGACTATTTCGCCGATGCCTCCAGTTACATTTTGTGCTGCCCATAATCGGAAAAGCAAATAAGCCGTAGAGCGTTCGCTAGGCACAGCAATCCGGCGTCCGGCTAGCTTTTCTGGGCGTTTGATCGCATGGGGTCCACTTGCTGTAAGCAGCAGCGGGCCGCAGCCGCGACCTAAAGCGCCGCCGCATGGCAGCAGTTTGTACCGCTCCAGAACCCAAGGCAGAGCAGCGTAGGAGATTTTGAGGACTTCTGGTCCTTCTCCGTCAGCGGCCAGCGTATTGGTAATATCAATGTCAGCATAGGTTACATTCAGCCTAGGTGCATTCGGGACAAGCCCGTGCGCCCAGGCATGAAATACAAAGGTATCGTTAGGGCAAGGGGAAAAAGCGATATTAAGCTCAGTTGTCATTACAGCACCTCCAGTAATATAGCGGCTGCCGCCGTTATTGCTTCCATTGCATCACCGATCTTCCATGCGGCCCGGTCGCGGGGACCGACCGGGTTCGAGATGGCGCGGAGCTCCAGTACCGGGAGCCCCAGCGCCTGGGCGGCCACGGCGACTCCGTGGCCTTCCATCGCTTCCGCGACGGCATGGGGATGCCGCGCGAGATGGGCGGCGGCCGTCTCCGCGGTGCCGGTCGCCGTCGAGACCGTAAGCACGGTGCCCGTGCTTACGGGTAACCCGGCCGCTGTCAGCGCGGCCGAAACCGCTTGCACCGTGCCGCGGTCAGCCGGCACGGACACACTGCCGAAGCCGAGCTCGGCAGCGCTGCGGAAGCCCTCCGGCGTCTCGGCCCCGAGGTCGGCGGCAATCATCTCGCTGGCTACAACCAGCGAGCCTAAAGGTGCCAGCCCCGGGAATCCGCCGCCGATCCCGACGCTCAATACGCAGCCGTAAGAACCGGCTGCGAGTGCCGCAGCGGTTCCCGCCGCCGCCGCTGCCGGCCCTGCGCCGGCAGCGATAACATGGAACCTGTCGCTGCCTTGCAGGCCGCGCAGGACCGCGTCACGCTCCGCGTCTACGGCTGTCACGATCAGCACGCGTCGTGCTCCAGCCTGCCCTTCCATAGCTTCTTCGGTAGGGGTTGGATTGAACGAACTCATCAGGTCGCCTCCTTTAGGGTATTGAAATCGCTTACTAAAGAGTCATTCGTAAAGACAAGAATACGCCCTTTTATAGGTCAGGTCAAACTTGGGGTGATTTTTATCACTCCCTGTAAAGTGTCAAAGGAAACTTACCGGTCTCTAGACGGAAGTGACTTTTTTAGCGATGAGGTTGACAAGGAGGATGGGAAGTCGTATAGTTATCTTAACTTAAAGATATTTAATGTAAAGACAAATAAATGGATTGAATACAAGTTTGATTGAAGTGGAGGTGGAATTGATGAGTGATAAACAAGTAAATCTGCGTAATACAGAGAGTGCACCTGACGAAGAACAAGCCGCCTCACTGAAATTGTTCGTAGTCTTATCTAAGGCTTATAAGAGCCTAATGGATCATGCGGTGAAGGATATGAAGAGTTATGGCTTGGCTTCGGCTGAATTCATGGTGCTTGAAGTACTTTACCATAGAACGCGGATTCCGCTGCAACAGATCGGGGAGAAAATTCTCGTTACGAGCGGAAGCATTACCTATAATATCGACAAGTTGGAGAAAAAGGGACTGCTGAAACGTGTACCCTGTAGCGAGGATCGCCGCGTTACTTATGCGGAGATTACGGATGCAGGCCGTGAACTGTTTGATGAGATTTTCCCTCGTCATGTAGCCTCAATTCATGATTTGATGGGTGGATTAGATAAGGAAGAGAAAGTCCAGGCTATCGAATTAATGAAAAAGCTTGGCAAAGGTGTGTAGGCGCTGCGAACATGACGAATAACTAGGCGCCTCTATAAGGTTGGAAGTAGTTCGGCTCCATCCTCATTCTCCCAACTCCAGTAAGTATAAGTGAAACCCTGCTTTTTTGGGTATATCACTAATAAGATATTTAACTTAACGAAGCCAGGTAGCCATTTACTTAAGATTACCTGATATTTCGACTGGGGGCTTGGCCATGAAATGGCAGGGAAGAAGAGGGAGTTCGAACGTGGAGGACCGCAGAGGCATGAGCGGCGGCGGCAAGATGATTGGTGGCGGGATCGGAGGAATTATCCTTGTCCTGGTCATCACGTTACTCAGTGGAGGCAATGCCGGGGATATCCTGGGAAGTTTGACTTCCACAGGCTCCAGTTCAACGGCCCCTTATGAACAGACCGCAGAGGAGCAAGAGCTTGCGGAGTTTGTATCGGTAGTTCTTGCCGACACAGAGGAGGTTTGGGGTGAGATTTTTCAGCAGCAGGGAATGACCTATACGGACCCCACCTTAGTGCTATACAGTGGGAGTGTAGACTCTGCTTGCGGAACAGCGACCTCGGCAGTCGGTCCGTTCTACTGTCCGGGTGACGCCAAACTATATATTGATCTGAGCTTTTATGATGAGTTGCAGCAACGCTTCCATGCGCCGGGCGACTTCGCCATGGCTTATGTTATTGCCCATGAGGTTGGACATCATGTACAGACATTACTAGGCACCTCGAAACAGCTCGATTCCCTTCGTCAGACGTTGAGTGAGAAGGAGTACAACAAATATCAGGTTCGTTTTGAGCTGCAGGCTGATTATTTCGCCGGTGTCTGGGCCAATCATGCTCAGGGTATGAATCTGCTGGAGGAAGGCGACTTAGAGGAAGCTCTGGCAGCTGCAAGCGCCGTCGGCGATGATACGATTCAGAAGCAGGCTCAGGGCTATGCAGTGCCGGATAGTTTCACTCACGGTACCTCAGAGCAGAGAAAGCGCTGGTTCTACAAAGGTTTTAACTCGGGTACGATTAAGGGCGGCGATACGTTTAACGCCTCCGAGTTGTAGATAGAAGAGGGAAGAGGAGAGCAGCCCATAGGTTATTCCGGTTCGCCGGGCGCTCTTTTTTACCCAATATCTTAACATTAAGATAATTAAATCAAAGGAATAGGGGAATGTAAAAATGATAAGTGTAGGACTGTTATTAATGAGATTGGTGATTGGACTTGCGTTTATAGGACATGGTGCACAAAAGCTATTTGGATGGTTCGGAGGTTACGGTCCGAAGGGTACGGGAGGCTGGATGGAGTCCATCGGAATCAAACCGGGTGTGACTATGGCGATTTTAGCAGGGATTATGGAGCTGGTGGGCGGATTTATGTTCGCGGCAGGACTGTTAACGCCTGTTGCAGCGGTGTTGATCGCTGCCACGATGCTGGGGGCAATCGTTAAGGTTCATGCTCCAAATGGTTTCTGGTCCACTTCGAACGGGATTGAGTTTCCGCTCACGGTTCTGGTATTTGCGGTAGGTGTGGCGCTTACGGGACCAGGTTCGATTTCTCTAGATGCATTGTTTTTTAACTAAGAAGGGAGTTTATAATAATGACACTTCAAACTGCAGGAATACACCATATTACAGCTTTTGTCGGAGACGCTCAGCGCAATGTTGATTTCTACGCCGGGATTCTGGGCCTACGGCTCGTGAAAAAAACGATTAATTTTGATGCTCCAGAGGTCTATCATTTATACTTTGGGAATGAGCAGGGTGCTCCGGGAACGATTATTACATTTTTCCCTTCACCTGTAGGGCGTAGAGGCAGAATCGGCAGTGGTCAAGTTGGCGTAACGATCTACGCAGTGCCGGTTGGTGCTCTGCAATTCTGGGAACAACGCCTTGCTGAATACGGAATTTCGGTTACAAAAGGAAGTCGGATCTCGGAACCCTATTTAGCTTTTGCCGATTACGACGGTCTGCGGATTGAACTGGTGGAACGTGAGGAAGGCCCGCTCAGTAAGTGGTCCTTTGGTGGGATTCCTACTAAATACGCGATCAAAGGTTTTGGCGGGGCTGTGCTGTATAGCAGCAATCCGTTGCAAACAGCTGAGACACTTGTTCATACGCTGGGTATGGAACATATTGCTGACGGAGATGGATATACTCGCTATAGAACCAATGGGGAGCTAGGTAATATTATTGATTTGAAGACATCACCCGTTCCGCTCGGAGCGGGAGGTGCAGGGACAGTTCATCACATCGCGTGGCGGGCAAAGGATGATGCAGAGCAACTGGAATGGTCGCGCCATGTACAGAGTCATGGGCATAGACCTACACCCGTTCAAGACCGTCAGTATTTTAATGCGATCTATTTCCGTGAAAGAGGAGGAATCCTGTTCGAGATCGCTACAGATCCTCCGGGTTTTGCCCGTGATGAAGCCCCAGATGCGTTGGGTGAAAAGTTGATGCTGCCGTCCTGGTTTGAGCCGCATCGCGCGGCCATCGAAGAAAACTTAACGCCTATTCAAGTAAGAGAAATTGAGGTGAAGCAGGGATGATTCATGTATTCCGTAAAGGTAAAGATATAACTAAACCTACGTTAGTGTTGTTTCATGGTACAGGTGGTAATGAGCAGGATTTGCTGCCGCTGGCTGAGATGTTATCCCCAGATTCATCGGTGCTAGGTATACGGGGCAATGTGCTGGAGAATGGCATGCCACGATTCTTCCGTCGGCTGGCAGAAGGAGTGTTCGATGAAGCGGACTTAGTTTTCCGTACCCATGAGATTAAGAAATTTCTGGATGAAGCGTCAGAAAAATACGGGTTTGATGCCAACAATCTGGTAGCGGTTGGTTACTCTAACGGTGCAAACATTGCTGGTAGCCTTTTGTTTCATTATAAGGACATTTTCCGCGCGGCAGTGCTGTTGCATCCGATGGTGCCATTACGCAATGTGGAGCTTCCTTCTCTTGAAGGGGTGTCTATCTTTATTGGGGCAGGTACGAATGATCCGCTAATAACATCTACGGAAACTCAGGAGCTAGAGGGGATTCTGCAGAAAGCAGGCGCTGAGGTTACAACCCATTGGGGCAACCAAGGTCACCGCTTGAGTATGGCGGAAGCCGAAGCCGCCAAAGATTGGCTACAGGGGTTTAGTACATCTCAAAATGAATAAAACAATTAGGATAACCGCCTTTTGGCGGTTATTTTTAAGTTATTAGCCCCGAATGAGGTCTTATAAAAGGATTGATCATTTGAGTTCCTTTACGTTAGTATGAAGAATACAAAAAAAGGCCCCCGGGTTGCTTTAGAAAGGTTGACGTAAGGATCATGATTGGAATGCAAAATGCTAATAAACTTGCTGTAGATGGACCCTCTAGGAAGCAGAGATTGCAACTTGCTGTTATTCTGGGCTCCATTACAACCATTGGGCCGTTATCGATTGATATGTATTTGCCGGCGCTGCCTACACTTGTCGACGATTTCGGTACGACGGCTGCTTTGGTGCAGCTAAGTCTCACCTTCTTTTTATTGGGACTGGCCTCAGGTCAGTTAGTAGCTGGACCACTGAGTGATGTATATGGACGTCGCCGTCCACTGCTTATAGGGATGTTCATCTATGCCGTTTCCTCAGTGCTATGTGCTTTTAGTCCTTCGATTGGACTTTTAATTGTTTTGCGGTTTATTCAAGGTCTTGCTGGTTCAGTGGGTGTAGTTGTCTCTAGGGCGGCTGTGCGTGATCTGTATAGTGGCTCTGAACTAACGAAATTTTTCTCTTTATTGATGATTGTTAATGGTCTGGGTCCGATTTTGGCTCCAGTCATTGGAGGACAGCTCTTAAGAGTGACTACATGGCAGGGGATATTCCTCGTATTATTTGCTGCCGGAATTATCTTCTGCTTGACGATTCTCCTGCGCTTGCCTGAGACATTGCCGAAGGAGCGGCGCTCCAAGAGCGGGTTGAAGGGTACTCTGCTTACCTTTAAGGTGTTACTTGGCAACCGCAAGTTTATGGGTTATGCCTTGTCCCAAGGTTTTGTTACAGCGTCTATGTTCGCTTATATCTCAGGGTCATCTTTTGTTTTGCAAAATATTTTTGCGGTTACTCCGCAGGTATACAGTTTGATCTTTGCTGTGAACGGGATTGGGATTATTATTACAGGTCAAATCGCCGGCAGACTAGCTGGTAAGGTGAGTGAGACGAAGCTACTGCTTAGCGGGTTGCTGCTCTGTACAACGGGGGGCGTCTTGCTGCTGCTTACGATCCTGGTAGGGGGAGGGCTGATCCCTATTCTAATCTGTCTGTTCGCCGTTGTCTCCAGTGTGGGGATTGTCGGAGCAACCAGCTTCTCACTTGCAATGCAGGACCAAGGAGAAGCCGCAGGCAGTGCTTCGGCTTTAATCGGACTGTTACCGTTGCTGCTTGGTAGCTGTGTAGCACCGCTTGTGGGCCTTGGGGGCGTAGACTCAGCACTTCCGATGGCGATTGTGATTGCCTGTACGGGTGTTCTCTCTATTCTGTCTTATTTTCTGTTGGTCAGACGGGGAAACACCAATTCCTAACAGCTTATCCTTATAACCTTGAAAGTGAGCAAAACTTTCAGCAAACTTTCAGCGGGTTTTAACGTTCCTTATCTGCAAAAGGATTATATTGGAGGTAAGGAAGGGAGGGATGATTATGAGTATATCCGCAGTCTCAGGTTCTACATCGTATACCACCTCGACGTCTAGTACTACAGATACCAGCGCGCTCGAGAAACAAAAAGCGAAGCTGGAAGCCGAATTGGACAAGATTGATGCCAGCTCGGATGACGCGAAGACCAAAGAAACGAAAACGAAACAAATTGAGCAGCAGATCAAGCAAATCGAGGCACAAATTTCCCAGAAGTCGCAGAGCAGTGCTTCCGCAGCAAGCAGTAGTGCAGAAGCACCTGCCAAACCTGCAAACAACGCGCTTGCTGCGGCAAGCCCGCAAGAGATCGCTACCGCAACAACGAATAGCCAAGGCAGATTTGATATTCGTGTATAAACCATACTAAGTCGTGTTACATAACAAAAAGGGCATCCTTTGCCGTGAGGGATGTCCTTTTTGTTATGTATTTTTAAGTTTAGACTACAATTTAAATGTTCTTTTATCACATTGTTGGCCAATACTAGAAAGATACCGCTAAAATAAAGTTCCGTCATATTGATCTGTCCAGCTTCGTAATATATTAACTATGCTTATCCTCATTTCCCAAAAAATCTTTAACTGTTGCAGGGGTTAGGGATTTGCTGGCAGTCTAATAGAGTAGGTGTTGATTATCACGGGTCTTCTATTCCAAGAATTGCTATAATGGACTAGTTGTAAAAATTGTCTAGCACAACGTGTGTCAGCGGTAAAGGCAGGTGGGCTCATGCATTCAAAGCAACAGACATTAGAAAGATTCAAAATTGTAAGACTGATCTTATCTATCTATCGGATCCGGGCGGTCAGAGCCCTTTTTCCAGTGGCTATCATAGCGTTCGTATACTGGGAGGGACAACATGAGCTGAAGCAGGTTCATTTAGGACTTATAATGCGTGAACTAAGGCGAGTACCTACGTCTGCTATTTTGCAAATGATTGGTTTTGCACTTCTTTCCGTAGCTGTGATGAGTGCTTATGATTATTTGATTCGGGCACATTTTCGTTTAAAAGTAGGGCTGTGGAGTACCTTTCGGTATGCATGGATTGCTAATACATTTAATAACTTGATTGGGTTTGCGGGTCTGGCTGGAGTTGGTTTAAGGACGCTGCTGTATAAAAAAAGCGGGGTGCCGACCTCCGTGCTAACACCCGCCATTGTATTTCTGTCGCCGCTTATGATTACCGGGTTATCGCTACTTTCGTGGGCGAATATCTTTGGTTTACTCCCGGCAACGGCTTTGATGGAAGAACATCGCTGGCTGGTGTTTGCAGTATGGGGAATGGCGCTTTATTTGCCGGTTTTTGTGTTTGTACAGCGCTCATCGCTTTATGCGAAATGGATTAACCGGGGAAAAGGTAGAACACCATGGCTTACAGTCGTTAATTCCGTCGGTGCTTCCTTTCTGGAATGGAGCTTTGCTGGCGTGACGTTTTGGACCATCAGCAGCCATCTCTTGGATGAGGTCCATTTTATAGCTATCTTTGGTATATTTACGATTGCTGCCATTGCCGGCATCTTGAGTATGGCACCCGGCGGTATCGGTGCATTTGACCTTATTGCCTTGCTCGGGCTGACACAGCTTGGCTACCAGACCGATAAGGCGATGGCGGTGCTTGTCATCTTTCGATTGTTTTATTATGTCATTCCTTGGTTGATCGGATTGGTGCTGGCTGCACTGGAAATTGGCCTGCAAGGAAAAAAGGATCAAGATCGTTCAGTTCCAGGGTTCGAACCCTCTCTTAACAAATGGCAGAAGATCTGGGGCTGGCCGGGTCAGTATACCTTTCTGAGCGATCTTGGGATGTGGGCTCTTGGCAAGCTGGTACTAGCTAGCGGGCTTATTCTCTTACTATCTGCAGCAGTACCCGGATTGCTGTATAGGTTGAAGATTACGGAGGAAATATTGCCGTTTCCGGTAATGCAGCTATCTCATCATCTGTCAGTACTTATTGGTTTTATGCTGATTTTATTGTCGCGGGGCATTACATTGCGGGTTCATAGTGCATATGTATGGACTAGCGTACTTCTGTTTATTGGATCGTTGTTTGCAGTCACTAAGGGTTTTGATTATGAAGAGGCGCTTTTGTTACTTATAGTAGCGCTTATTCTTTGGATTTCCAGATCGCGGTTTTATCGGATTAGTGCGCCAATCAGCAGACAGAGCGCGATCTGGTGGTTTGCCCTCACCTCAGTAATTGCACTAAGCTACTATCTGATGGGCTGTTATGTACATCGTGGATTTCTGAAGCATCTGCCTCCGGGTGTACAGCCTGAATGGTTGCAGCGGTATAGTCATGTTGCATTTACGGCAGTGGGAGGATTGGTCTTGTCTTGGGTACTGCTCATAATGTGGGTAAACCTCAGGCCCCATCATAAGGAGAACGAGCTGTTCGGGACCTTGGATGTAGCTAAACTGAAACATTTTCTAGATGGAGTTCAAGGCAATACCTTAACGCATACGTTATTTTTGGGTGATAAGGGCTTCTTCTGGGCTCAGAACGATAAAGTGCTGCTCGCTTTCGCCAGAGTTAGGGATAAGCTCGTTGTGCTGGGTGATCCGCTGGGAGAGAGAAGCTTAATAAATGAAGCCATCAGTGAATTTAGACAAGCTGCAGATCAGTATGGTCTGGTTGTAGTTTTCTATCAAGCTTCACCTGCTTTTTTATCGGTCTATCAGGAGCAGGGCTATCGCTTTTTTAAGCTGGGTGAAGAGGCAGTGATAAGCCTTGATAACATTGCACTCAGTGGTCTGAAGAAAGGTGATCTGCAAAGTGTAAGCGATCGTTTTGAACGGGAAGGCATGTTTGTTGAAATTACAGAAGCGCCGCTTGCTGATAGTTTGCTGAGAGAACTGCGAGCGATTTCGGACGAGTGGTTGAATGGCCGAGCGGAAAAGGGTTATTCGTTAGGCTGGTTTAAGGTCGACTATCTGCAACTGGCTCCCATTGCGGTGCTGCGGAACGCCAAAGGTACAATACTGGCATTTGCTTCTATTGCCCCGGGGTATGATCAAGGATTGACTCTGTCTGTAGATTTGTTGCGCCAGCGGAAGAATGTCCCAAACGGGACGGTAGATTATTTATTGGTTTGTATGTTGGAATGGGCGAAGTCCAAGGGGTATCGGCGATTTAATCTAGGCAACACTCCTCTATCATCCAGTGGGGGGCAGGACCCCGGAGCTCTGAAGGAGGAGAAGCTGGCTCATCAAGTGTTTAATAGAGGTGGGCATGGGCATGGTTACGGTTTTGCCAGATTGCGTCGTTACAAGGAAAAGTTCAATCCAGAGTGGGAGCCGCGTTACTTGGCTTATCCAGCGTCCCTAACATTACCCGTCTTAACGCTGGATCTGGTGAGGCTTGTATCCCGACATCCGGAGCATAAAGCGAATAACTAAAAAAGGTGCCCAACGCCAAACGGCGTTGGGCACCTTTTTAATCAGGTACAAGTGATTTACTTCTTGTCAGCTTCTGCATCCGGCAGAGCCCAGACGGAGACGCTGCCGCCATTGACCGGGAAGGTCGCCCAACCATCTTTTTCAATGGTTATGGTGGCTTTATGGTTATGGGTGAAATCCACCCATGCTTCACCGGCGCGATGTTCTCCTACGAACATTCTCTTCTGGCCATTCTCACCATTACTGATCACCACCGCACAACCGGAGTGTTCAATATCCTCCACGCCGAGCCGTGTCCAGCCAATCGTGTTAGGATGATCGAAATAATCCTTCTGTTCACCATAAGCTTTGTGATAGCGGGTATACAGCAGAGGGTCAATCGCATCTTTTTTACCTGCTACAGGTGTTGGTCCTTCGATCCCATAATAATCCCCGTAAAAGACCACAGGATATCCATCCCGTCGCAGCAGGATAAGCGCGTAAGCACTTTGCTTGAACCAATCATCTACCCAGGATTCCAGGGCTTCGTGAGGCTGAGAATCATGATTGTCAACGAAGGTTACAGCATTGGTGGGATGGGTCTGCACCAGTGTGTCATCAAGAATTTTAGTCAGATCATAGTTTCTGCCCTCCAAAGAAGCTGAATGCAGCTTGTAGTGAAGGGATACATCGAAGAGGTCAATTTTATAATCGACGGTATTCAGAAATTGTCGGCAGGACTCTAAGTCGGAATTCCAGAATTCACCGACGATATAGAAGTCCTTCTCGCATTTATTAAACATCTCTACCGCGAATTCTTTAACAAACTCATGGTTGATATGTTTGATGGCGTCCAAGCGGAAGCCGCTGCAGTGGAGGGTGTCCACCAGCCATTTTCCCCATTGGATCATTTCTTTTTTGACTTCGGGATGGCTGTAATCAATATTAGCGAACATTAGATAATCATAGTTTCCGAACTCGTCGTCAACATTCTGATTCCACGCTTTATTCTCGCCTACTATACGGAATACGCCGGTTCGCTCTTCTTTGGCGTCAAAGTCAGTGCCGTTAAAATGATTGTGATTCCACTTAAAGGCAGAGTGTTCATTTCCGCGGCCAGGGAAGGTGAATTTTGTCCAGCCCTCAATCTCGAAAGGTTTCGAAATTTCTTTCATCCGATCATTGGGGTCGACCTCGATGACTTGGAATACTTCCTTTTCATCCGCGCCTGCCTTATGATTCATGACCAAATCAACGTAAACGGCGATGCCATTCTTTTGACATTCCGAAATTGCGTTGATCAGTGCTTGTTTGGTGCCATATTTGGTGCGTACCGTACCTTTTTGGTCATATTCGCCCAGATCATATAGATCATACACGCCATAGCCTGTATCTTCTGCGGAGACGGCCTTTGTCACAGGAGGTACCCAAACAGAATCAATGCCTACGGCTTTTAGCGCGGGTGCAGTTTCTTTTAAGCGATCCCAGTGTTTCCCGTCCGCAGCAACATGCCATTCAAAAAACTGCATCATTGTATGGTTCCTCATTATTTCTTACGCCTCCATATCCCATCAAGCAAATTTTACTCTCAACACTCTGATTAGTTTTTCAGATAACTCTTATTAAACTTAAAAACAGACTATGAAAAATAAGGCCAGTTGTTGAATGCGCAGGAAGGGACATGATTGTCATTAAACAGGTTTGAAAAGAATGATTTCTGACCTTTGGGAGAGATGCACAGCGTTGCGTCCATTCCGTTTAGAGCTATACAGAGCATGGTCGGCTTCAGATAGCAGCTCTTCTAGAGTGGCCTCTGGATTTAGGGCCTCCACAACTCCAAAGCTGGCGGTCACATTAATGGGCCCGATGACGGTATATAAGGTGCTTTGTTCAATATCCGCGCGGATAGTTTCGCAGAGCAATGCAGCTTGCTTCAGCGACGTCTCTGGCAGACAGATCACAAATTCCTCGCCACCATAACGGCCAAAGAGATCTCCCTCCCGCAGATGTCTGCTGCACACTTGGACAATATGCTGGAGAGCTTGATCTCCGTATTGATGTCCATAGCGGTCATTAATGCTCTTGAAGAAGTCCACATCCAGCAAAATCATAGATAATGAACTTCGCAGGCTGGCGGACCGGGCAAGGAGAGCTCGACTCAGTTCCAAAAAATAGGAGCGGTTATAGATACCGGTTAGGCTGTCCATCGTAGCCAATTGGCGCAGCTTCTCCTGAAGCAGTATTCGTTCAGTCACGTCAATCAGCATGATCATCTGTCCTGCTATGTGCCCCTCTTGTTTTTGTACCGGAGAGGAACGGATTTGATAATAGCAGACCTCCTCTGCTTTGTTCCAAGCCACTTCCCGTTCTTCGCGCAACAGCGGCTCGGCGTCCATCACATAGGACAAGGCGTCTTTGCCTGCGTTAAGAAACAATTGCGCTAGCGGTTTGCCAATCGATGAGGAGTTGAGCCCCTCTATCATATCCGCGGCTGCACGATTGTAATCGACGAGCATGTCCGAGCGGTCGGTGACAAGCACTCCCTCCCGCATGCTCTCGAAGAGATTCTCACGAGCAATAGGCGCAGCCGTTAACATGCCCCGGGATAAAATAGCCCAAATATATAGGGAGGAGGTCAGGCTCATAATGATCGGGACGGGATCCATTCCGTAAGGAGTCAAGCCCATCAGATACAAAAAAGAGCCAAGTGTTGGAAGACTTAACCCGATTATTATTGTGATGATCTGCCTGCGGTATACCCGCTTCATCCGGTTCCACTGCCATATCATGAGGCAAATGGCTGCCAGCAGACAGCCAAAAGTAAAGCTGCCGTGAACGATATACCAAGGTCCCATCACAACATCAACGAGTGGGGTGGGCGTATTTTTCCGTAAATAAATGGATTTATAGAAGAGATGATGGTAATCATTGGTCCAAACCAGCAGCGTTGTAATGAACGGAATGATAAATAACGCCGCCCGTATGCCTTTTTTAAACAGCGTCTCCAGCCCAACGAAATGGATCACCATGATTAGACTAGCTGGCGCAATGAAGGGCATCCCCAGATATTCTAACTTAATCCAGAAGCTGATTTCCTCCAGGGTTTTCCCCGATAACTCTAATGCGAAGCCGAAGGTGTAAATAGCAGAGGTAAAGGAGCTTATAACAAAAGCCCTGATTCCTAAGAAATCAGTTTTTTTATAATAGGCGAAAAGGGCTAATAAGACGCTCAGCACACCTGATATAGCAACAATTACAATATAGTTCGAGATTATAGATCCCATGGGTCTATTGTCACCTGCCGAGGAAAGATATGGATAAATATTACCACATATCTACGGATATAAAAAAAATACTTCGGGTTTGTAGTCAAAAAAATGTCTCCTAGACAAAATGACGCAATTTAACAGGAGCTATTTTACTAATTGTCTAGTGAGAGTCCAGTGAGCAGCGTGTAACATGTTAGTTAATACTACATGCGATAGAAGTTTTCTTGATCTTATCTATATCACGTCAGTTTATATAACATTATAAACATGACTTATTTTGAAAAGGGGGGCTGAGGATGTCATCACTAGCGACAAATATTCCTGAGATTCAGCTGGAGAATGTTGAAATGCGTTATCGGACAGAAGCTGCGGAAGTGCTTGCCCTGCATCAGGTGAGTCTTGATATTGCTAAAGGGGAGTTCGTCTCCCTGCTCGGACCTTCCGGATGTGGAAAAACGACGCTGCTTAGACTGATGGCCGATCTCATAGCACCAACAGGCGGGAACATTGTGGTAGCTGGGAAAAGTGCCAGAGAAGCCAGGCTGGCGCAAAAATATGGCATTGTTTTTCAAAGTCCAGTGTTATACGACTGGCGGAAAGTGAAGCATAACATCACATTGCCGCTGGAGCTGATGGGGGTAAAGAAGTCAATCCGTGAGGAAAAGGCGATGGAGCTTCTTGATCTGGTGGGGTTGCAGAGCTTTGCGGATAAATATCCGTGGCAGCTCAGCGGCGGGATGCAGCAGCGTGTAGCGATTGCCAGAGCGCTATCGATGGAGCCGGAAATTCTGCTCATGGATGAGCCGTTCTCAGCGCTGGATGAATTTACGCGTGAGCGATTGAATGAAGAGCTATTGTCTGTCTGGAGTAAAGTGCAGAACACAATTGTTTTTGTAACTCATAGTATTCCTGAATCTATATTCCTCTCTGACCGGGTGTTTGTTCTTTCCCCGCATCCAGGTCGCTTGTCCGCTGTGGTCGAAATTCCTCTGCCACGTCCGCGAACGGCGGAAATGAGAAATAACCCAGAGTTTTTCGAACTGATCGCACGTATTCGCGACAGCTTCGAAGGGGTGTAGTGATGAAAGGGGGCAGTATCTTTGTGCGAGGTCGTCTGCTGCCGTTGTTCGTCTGGATTTTTGGCCTGCTGCTAGTCTGGGAAGGGACTTCCTGGATGTTGCTCCATGTGGTGGAGACGCCGTTAGCACAGTCCAAGCTGCCATATGTTCATGAGGTGTTAGCTACCTTATGGCAGTATGGAGGCACGCTCTTGAAGGAGGGGGCTGCGACCTTCGGTAATGCTGGCGTTGGCTTCCTGATTGGAGCGGTAGCAGGTGCCTCATTGGCGGTGCTGATGAGCTTGTCGAAGACAATAGAGCAATTAACTTTTCCTTATGCTATTGCCTCGCAGATGATTCCGATTCTGGGGTTGGCACCCATCATCTACGGGATTGTGCGCGATGAGCAGACCTCGCGGATTATTATTTCGGGATATATCACCTTTTTCCCGGTGGCTCTGAACATGCTGCGCGGCTTGCGGAGTGTAGATCCATCAGCGCTCGAATTGATGCATTCTTACGCGGCTAAACCTTGGGCGGTCTATTGGAAGCTCAGATTCCCAGCGGCTTTGCCGGGTTTGTTCGGTGGACTTAAGATAGCTGCCCCACTTGCTGTGACTGGAGCTATTCTGGTGGAGCTTATGGGTGCCCAGCATGGCATTGGTGTAATTATGCTGCGCAATCTCTATTATGGAAGCTCTCACACCTATATGTTCTGGTCTACGGTGATTGTGGGTGCCTTGCTGGGGATCGTAAGCTACTGGTTAATCAGTCTGATAGAACGTCTGGTAACGCCTTGGCAGCCTGAATATCGTCCGAAAGGAGGCAGCCGCTAATGGAAACTAACTCCGTTCGGGAGACCACGTTTATAGGCTCTACTGGTAAAGAAATGGCTCAGCCGGCGCTAACGGCTACACAAAAGAATGCTGTAGCCGTTCCGAAACCTGCGGAAGGTACGGCGAGTCGAGGCGGCTCACGAATGCTGAAGAGGATATTTAGTGCAGGGGTGCTGCTGCCTGTACTGGCAGGTCTGTTATTTCTTGCACTATGGGAATTTCAATTCTTTCATAAGATCTTTGATCTGAAAAAATATCAACTCCCGCTGCCTACAGCTATCGCCGAAACCATGCGAGATAATTTCAGCTTGTTGTTGTCCTATACCGGGTACACTCTTGCTGAAGCTGTGCTGGGAATGTTGGTTGGTTCTGCTATCGGCTTCCTGATCGCTTTAGTCGCTACGGCTTGGCCGCGCTGGGGGAGTGGAAGCTTGACGCTGGTTGCCGCCCTAAATGCTGTGCCCATCGTCGCCCTCGCGCCCATCATGAATCTGTGGTTTGGAGATGGGATAGGCTCACGAATTGCCATAGTAACAGCAACTACCATGGCAGCGATGGCGATCAACGCCTATAAGGGCATGGCGGCGATTGATCCATTGGCGCTGGATCTGATGCATTCTTATGCGGCAGGTAAACCGGCAGTGTTCCGTTATCTGCGGATTCAGAGCAGTCTGCCCTATGTATTTACAGCACTGAAGATTAATGCTACTGCCAGTATGATTGGCGCCATTGTTGGGGAATTCTTTTTCTCCTCAAAAGGGCTTGGATATCTGCTCTCCAATTCCATTAAAGTTGCCAAAATGCCACTGGGCTGGTCCTGTATTGTGCTGGCTGCAATTGCAGGCGTGCTCTTCTATTTAGTGGTTGAGCGGCTGGAGAAAGTATTCATTAAGTGGCATCCTTCGCAGCGTACTTAATCTCACCCTCATTACATCCGGCCATAGTGGGAATGGAAAAGAGAAACCGCCCGCGGCTGTATGCATAAACGCACCACGATGCTTGTCCATACTGTGCTTGTTACAAACTTAAATTACGATAGGGGGAGTTCGGTTGATGAACGGGAAAAAACGCAAATTTCGTGGTGGTTTGTTGGCAATCGTGATGATGTTGAGTGTTTCTTTAATGGCGGGTTGCGGTGGCAACAATAATAACTCGGCAGCTGAAGCTACGACTGCCCCTGAAGCATCAGCAGCTCCTGACGCAAGTGCTGCTACTGAACCGGCTGCTGATCCGGTTACAGTGAAGCTACAGCTGAAATGGGTGCCGCAGGCACAATTCGCTGGGTATTTTGTGGCGCAGGATAAAGGATATTACAAGGAAGAAGGCTTGGATGTAGAAATTCTGCCGGGTGGGCCTGATATCGTTCCGGAACAGCAAGTGGCAGGCGGCTCCGCAGATATCGGTGTGGGTTGGGTAGCCAGCTTGCTGCCGAGTCTTGAAGAGGGAATGCCGCTGGTGCAGATCGCGCAAATCTATCAAAAGAGCGGATTGGTCCTGGTTTCCAAAAAATCGGCGGGCATCAACTCAGCTGCTGATCTTAAGGGTAAAAAAGTAGGCAACTGGATGGGCGGCAACGAGTTTGAACTATTAGCGTTATTCGATAAATATAAGTTCGATCCGAATAAGGATCTGAGCTTTACGAAGCAAGGGTTCACGATGGATCAGTTCTTGGGCGATCAGATCGATGCGGCCTCAGCGATGACCTATAACGAGTACCAAGTAGTGTTGGAGTCAGGCATTAAGGCTGAGGATCTGAATGTCATCGACATGAATACGGAAGGCGTTGCGATGCTTGAGGATAACTTGTTCGCCAATAAGGAATGGCTTGCGGAGAACAAAGAGACTGCGGCAAAGTTTGTGCGTGCCTCCCTGAAGGGCTGGAAAGATGCAATTGCTGATCCTGCAGCCGCCGTGGACAGTGTGATGAAACAAGCGGAAGACGGCAGTACAACGAAGGAACATCAACTGACAATGATGACTGAGGTTGCCAAGCTGATTCTGCCTGAAGGCTTTGACAGTGCCAAGATGGGATATACCGATGTGGCGGCGTTCCAGCAAACCGCTGATATTTCGCTTAAATTTGGTGTCATTAAAGAACCGGTTAAGGTAGATGAGGCTTACACGAACGAAATCGTAGAAATGGCGGCAAAATAACCAGTTGAGCTCAAATGTTACAGTGGATGGCCGCCTGATCTGGCGGTCATCTATTATAATCAGCAGTCCATCAGTGCATTTGAAACAGAGAAAGAGGTGCGAGCTATGTCTCTCCTAGTAACGCAGGCTGAAAGAGTTAAGAATTATGTGAATGGAGCTTGGGTAGAATCGTCGTCCGGGCGAGATGAAGAGGTATATAATCCGGCGACGGGTGAAGTGATTGCCTATGTGCCTATTTCCAGTAGGGAAGAGCTGGGTGCGGCGGTAGATGCGGCTGCAGTGGCATTTCAAGTGTGGAAAAGGGTCGCTGTGCCGCGTCGTGCCCGCTACTTTTTCCAATATCAACAGCTGCTGGTGAAGCATTGGCATGAGCTGGCCGAGCTGATCACGCTGGAGAATGGCAAAAGTCTGGAAGAGGCGCAAGGTGAGGTGCAGCGTGGAATTGAGTGTGTGGAATTTGCCGCAGGCATCCCCACGTTGATGATGGGCAGCCAGCTCCCGGACATTGCTACCGGAATTGAATCCGGGATGTACCGCTATCCATTGGGGGTTATCGGGGGAATTGCCCCGTTTAACTTTCCGATGATGGTTCCTTGCTGGATGTTTCCGCTTGCCATTGCTTGTGGAAATACCTTTGTGCTAAAGCCTTCCGAGCGTACGCCGTTACTGGTTAATCGGTTAGCCGAGCTATTTGCCGAAGCGGGTTTCCCGCCTGGCGTGCTGAATGTGGTACATGGGGCACACGAGGTTGTGAATGGGCTGCTGGAGCATGATGAAGTGAAGGCGATTTCGTTCGTGGGTTCGCAGCCGGTTGCGGAATATGTATATAAGGCAGGGACGGCGCAAGGGAAGCGGGTTCAGGCATTGGCAGGCGCTAAGAATCACTCGATTGTGCTGCCTGATGCGGAGCTGGACAATGCGGTCAAAAATATCATTGCGGCCTCCTTTGGCTCGGCAGGTGAGCGGTGTATGGCTTGCTCGGTCGTAGTGGTTCATGAGGATATCGCTGACGAGCTAGTGAACCGTCTGGCTGCGGCTGCGGATGAGCTTAAGATTGGTAATGGCGCCGATGACGGGGTGTTTTTGGGTCCGGTAATTCGCCAGTCGAATAAGGAGCGGACGCTTTATTACATTGAGACTGGTGAAGCTGAGGCGGCCAAGCTTGTGAGAGACGGGCGGAAGGATGCTGCTACGGGTGGTGCGGGTTATTTTATCGGGCCGACGATATTTGATCATGTACAGCCGGGAATGACCATCTGGAAGGATGAGATTTTTGCACCGGTATTGTCAGTGATTCGTGTGAAAAGTCTGAGTGAAGCGATTGGGGTAACGAATCAGTCCCCATTCGCGAATGGGGCTTGTATTTATACAGACAGCGCAAAGGCGGTTCGTGAATTTCGGGAAGAAATTGATGCAGGGATGTTGGGTGTGAATCTGGGCGTGCCTGCGCCCATGGCATTTTTCCCCTTCTCGGGTTATAAGAAATCGTTCTATGGAGACCTGCATGCCAATGGGCGTGATGGGGTGGAGTTCTATACGCGTAAAAAGATGATCACTGCCCGTTATTAGAGAAAATGAGCTGCTGAGAGGAGAAAATGTTATGCAGAGTCTGGGGAACGATAGCGAGCTTGCGGTGAAGAAGGATCAGGAATATTTATGGCACAACATTACGCCTTATAGTGAAAAGAATCCGCCTATGATTGCCGCCTCGGCGAGTGGGTCGTGGATTACCGATATACAGGGCAATCGATTTTTGGATGGGATGTCTGGCTTATGGTGTGTAAATGTGGGATACGGGCGCAAGGAGCTGGCGGAAGCTGCTTACAATCAGTTGCTGACCCTGCCTTATTTTCCTCTGACACAAAGTCATCTCCCGGCGATTGCGCTGGCGGAGAAGCTGAATGAATGGCTCGGAGACGACTACGTGATCTTCTTTTCCAATAGTGGATCGGAAGCCAATGAGGCTGCTTTCAAAATGGCACGCCAGTACCAGCAGCAAATCGGCCAGCATTATCGCCATAAATTCATTGCCCGTTATCGTGGATATCACGGCAGTTCGCTGGGTGCATTATCTGCAACAGGCCAGGCCCAGCGCAAATATAAATATGAACCGCTGGCGGGTGGGTTTCTGCATGTAGCTCCCCCGGACAGCTATCGCCGCCCGGCCGGGATGACTGTGGAAGAATTCAACCTCCAGTGTGCACAGTCCATAGAGGATATGATCATCTGGGAAGGCGTGGAGACGGTAGCTGCGGTGATTATGGAGCCTGTAATTACGGGTGGTGGCGTCATTGTACCGCATCAGGTTTATTTGGATCGGGTGCAGGAAATCTGCCGTAAGCACGGTGTGTTGCTCATTATGGATGAGGTGATTTGTGGATTCGGACGTTCTGGACGTAAGTTTGGTCATCACAACTTTAATGTGAAACCTGACATCGTAACGATGGCTAAGGGACTGACTAGCGCTTATCTTCCTTTATCCGCGACTGCTGTTCGTAAGGATATCTATGAGGTATTTAAGGACAATAGCGATGACTATGGCCATTTTCGCCATGTGAATACTTTTGGTGGCAACCCTGCCTCCTGTGCGCTGGCGCTGCGTAATCTGGAGATTATCGAGCAGGAGAAGCTGGTGGAACGTGCGGATCTTTTAGGTAAAAGAATAAATACAGAATTTACCGAGCTGCTTGATCACAAGCTTGTAGGTGATGTCCGCAGCTTTGGTTTGGTGACAGGGGTTGAGCTGGTTGAAGACAAGGTCAGTAAGAAGCCGGTTGATCTGAATATTGTGAAAGGAATTATTGCCGAATGTAAGTCCAAGGGGCTTATCATCGGCAAAAATGGCGATACCGTAGCTGGGTTCAACAATGTGCTTACCTTCGCCCCGCCGTTATCCTCCACGGATGAAGATATAGAATTTATTATCGATACCTTTAAATCTGTGCTGAACGGGGGCTAGGTAAAGTGATTTTGTCTGGATATAGAAATTGGTAAGCGCGCAGGGCGACTTGAATGGAGATCCGATTCTCTGGCTGCATGAAGTCTTCACCCAGTAGCTCTGTTATTTTGTCCAGGCGATAATAAAGTGACTGTCTGACAATGAATAAGTTTCGAGCGGCAATTTGTTTGGAGCCATCATGATCCAGATAAACACGAAGGGTAAGCAGCAGCTCGCTGCCTTTGGTTTGGTCGTGGTCGATTAGCGGGCCGAGATAACTGCGAATGAAGTTCTGCAACGTTTTTCCGTCATTTAAGCTCAACAGCAACTGGAATACACCCAGCTCTTCATAGAAGAGCAGTGACTTCTGGTAACAGGAGTATAACGACAATGCCTGTAGGGCTTCCTGATAACCGGAATAGGCTCGTTTTAGGCGCTTATGTGATTTACTGACTCCAATGACGAGCTGCAAATCCTTGAGTTTCTCATCGGAGCGGATGTTCTGCAGGGCCTCAAGTGCTTGTTGAAGTCGCATTTTGCCAGGCGTTTTTGATTGGATGTCGAGGGCGATGACGGTGAGGCGATTGTTCTTAAGGGTGATCAGCGGACGTAAAGAATATTTCTCAAAGATGGAACGCAGGATGAGCGAAAGGTGGAAGGTGATGGACTCCCATTCGTTCTCCGAGCTGTTCCATTTTACATCTCTGGGGTTCTTGATCTCTATAAGGCATACACGGTAAGGGAGCTCGTTGACCACATTGAAATTAGAGCCTATCAGGCCCTTTAAGCGGTTATCATCTTCGATGCGGCCATTGATCAGCTCGTCGACCCATAGATTTTCTGAAAAAAGCTTGCGCTCCTCCATATACCGGGTTCGCAGCAGCTCCTGAGCGATGGACAAAGAGGCGGAATCCAGCAGCAGACAGTCGAATTCCTGTGGTTTGTGATTGCATACCATCAGAATGTAAGCCCAGGTCTGATCCAACGCACCTACAGGCTTGAGCGCGATGGTCTTCTGTCCATATTCCCGGATATAGGGGGCAGCGTCAGGTTGAATTCCTTCCAGCTCGTCGCCGAAGGCGGTGAAAAAATTCAGCAATGGAGCCTGCTCTTCCGGCGGAAGTGCCGGAAAAAATAAGGGTTTGCCTTGCAGCTGCATATAGACAATTTGTGTGCGGGTGCTTTTGCACAATAATTGCAGCACTTTCAGCGTTCCTTGTGAAGTTAAGGTCAGACGGTGGAATTCACGTGAGATTTTTTCAAGTTCTTGGAGCATCCGGTGATGCCGGTTGATGATAATCGAATGAAGATCCAACGTGATATCTACGAAACGAACCGTGCGGGTGAAGATGATTAGCGGAAAGTCATGCCTGTCGGCTAAGTCGATCATCTCTTGCGGGATGGTGCTGAAATACGTACCTAACTCAATACATAGGCAAGCTGCATTTTTATCGATCAGGTTCTGCATAAACTCCAAGGAGGAAGGGAGATCGACACTTGCACCAATCCCCGTAGTCAAAATCATTTCTTCGCCATGAATCAGAGTCTCGAAGTTGGCACTTTCCAGCACATGCACCCAGCGAATGGCACGGCTTAGGCCGCTTTTCCCGCCGATCACCTCGGCTTCTGCGAATAGTGGTCTTTTTAAAGCGTCACGAATGGTTAATACAAGCTCCCAGTCCATAGTTACTCCCCCTCGATCTTCTGCGCTCTGGCCTTCGGTTAATGCCCTGTTATTCTCAGCCTATTCTCACTCGTAAAAAATACAGTTTTGAAATTAGACAAAGTGTCTAATGCAACGAAAATTCGAAATGACTATAGTTTGATTAACGGATGTCAGTATATATAACCTAATCAGGGAGAACGTTGAGAGATAATTTCTGTTAAAGCTTATATTACTACAATAATTAAAAGATGTAAGCAAAATATTCAGACAAAACTTGAAATAATGTTATATTATATAACACAAATATGAAAAATTACCCATAAGGAGGGACTAGTGATGGAGCATTCTTCTCCGTTAACAGCATTTACACCTGATATGTTCATGCGTAATTTCGCCGAGGCTGAGCCGCCTCTGACCCATAAAGGTGCCATGGATGAGTCCAATCGCTGTCTATATTGCTACGATGCCCCATGTATAAAAGCATGTCCGACCAGCATTAATATTCCCTCCTTTATCAAACGGATCGCCACTGACAATCTGAAAGGCTCGGCACAGACGATTATGGATTCCAATCCTGTGGGTGCCAGCTGTGCTCGTGTTTGTCCTACAGATGAGCTGTGTGAAGGCGCCTGTGTGTTAAATGATGCCTCGGCGCCGATCCAAATCGGACTGCTGCAGCGTTATGCGACAGATTGGGCGATAAACAGCGGAGTTCAATTATTTAAGGCTGGCATTCCTAATGGGAAAAAGGTAGCCGTTATCGGCGGTGGTCCTGCGGGATTGTCAGCGGCTAGGGAACTCGCCCGTGAAGGTTTTGCTGTTGTGATCTACGAAGCGAAGGCGTTAGCGGGTGGGCTGGATACACATGGGATTGTATCGTTTCGGCTCCCGCAGTCTGTATCTCTTTGGGAAGTAGAGCAGGTAGAGAAGCTGGGTGTGGAAATACGTACAGGTGTGAAAGTCGGAGTAGATGTTTCTGTAGATGAGCTGAAGTCGAATTATGATGCCATCGTTTTGGCAGCGGGTATGGGTTATGTGCCTCCAATAGGGATTGAAGGTGAAAAAATGGCTGGAGTTTATGATGCCATTGCGCTCGTAGAATCCACTAAGACGGGCATTCCTCTACTAGAGCTGATGGGTCAGCGGGTCGCTGTCATTGGTGCAGGGAATACGGCTATTGATGCAGCGACTTGCTCAGTGCGGCTGGGAGCCACCAATGTGAAAATGGTCTACCGCCGGACCCGCGAAGAGATGACGGCTTATGACTTTGAATATGAATTTGCGAAGCAGGAAGGTGTGGAGTTCAACTGGCTTACCTTACCGAAACGTATCGTGGGTGATGGGCTTGGGAATGTAACTGCACTGGAATGTGTGCAGATGAAGCTGACGGAGGAGCTGGGCAAAGATGGGCGTCCAATACCTATGCCGATCGAGGGTTCTGAGTTCTTGATTCCTGTAGATGCAGTTGTAATAGCTATTGGTCAAAAGCGTCGTCTGGATCTAATAGATTCCTTAGGTCTTATGCATGACCGTGGGGTTGTGAGGGTGAATGAGGTCACCTGCCAAACCTCCGATCCGCAGATTTATGCCGCTGGGGACATCATATTTGGTTCAGGTAAAGGCGAGGCCATGGTTGTATCAGCGGCACAGCAGGGAAAAGATGCAGCCCATGCGATTGTTAAACAATTCTCAGGCCAGCAGGAGGTCGTTGTTAGATCTGCCGGCTGAGCGTAGAAATCATATTGGATTTTACATGACAGGGAGGGAACATCAATGGCAGATTTAAGTATTAATCTCGCAGGAATCAAATCACCGAATCCGTTCTGGCTGGCCTCCGCGCCGCCTACGAATACAGGTTATCAAGTGCAGCGGGCCTTTGAAGCAGGTTGGGGCGGGGCGGTGTGGAAGACGCTCGGCGATCCGATCATTAATACCTCATCGCGTTTTGCGGCAGTAAATTTCAATGGGCAACGGGTTGCGGGCTTTAACAATATTGAACTGATCACCGACCGTCCACTTGAAGTTAATCTGAAGGAAATCTATGAAACGAAAAAAAGATTCCCGAATCATGCGATTATAGCCTCCCTGATGGTAGAACCAACGCAGCATAAATGGCATGAGATTGTTAAGCGGGTAGAGGATGTGGGTGTAGACGGTCTGGAGCTTAACTTTGGCTGTCCGCACGGGATGGCTGAGCGTGGAATGGGCGCTGCTTCGGGGCAGCAGCCTGATCTGGTGCAGGCACAGACCACCTGGGTAAAAGAAGTTGCGACGACCCCGGTGATTGTGAAGCTGACGCCTAATATTACGGATATCACCGTCGTTGCCCGCCATGCGGTTAAGGGTGGAGCGGACGCGATTAGTATGATCAACACGATCAACAGTCTTGCTGGTGTAGATATTCATAGCTGGAACACCATTCCGAATGTTGGAGGTCAGGGTGCGCATGGCGGTTACTGCGGGCCGGCTGTGAAACCAATTGCGCTTAGTATGGTGGCCGAGTGTGCCCGTGACCGGGGAGTCGGCATTCCTATCTCCGGTATTGGAGGGATTTCGACCTGGCAGGATGTTGTTGAATTCATGCTGATGGGTGCTACGGGCATTCAAGTATGTACAGCGGTCATGCATCATGGCTTCCGGATTGTGGAGGAAATGATCGATGGCCTGAACAACTATTTGGATGACAAAGGTTTGGCTTCCGTAACAGAGTTAATCGGTAAATCGGTATCCCGTTACTCCAACTGGGGTGATCTGGATCTCAACTATAAGGTCGTTGCCCGTATTAATGAGAACAACTGCATCAACTGTAATAAATGCCATATTGCCTGCGAAGATGCTTCGCATCAATGTATTGATATGTTAACTAATGCAGATGGGAAAGCTATTCTACAGGTCCGCGAGGAAGATTGTGTAGGTTGTAATCTTTGTTCTATTGTCTGTCCAGCAGACGGCGCGATCGATATGGTTCCAGTCGATACCGGGGCAGCCCCACTGACCTGGAACCAGCGGCAGAAAGTGATCGGGAGTTTGAATGGCACCTATTCGGAAGTGGAGGTGGTGTAAGGATGAAAAAGATTATTAAAAATGGCATCATCGTTACCGCAGCAGATACTTATACAGGCGATGTGATGATTGAAAACGGGGTTATTACGGAGATTGGCCTTCATTTGGATGTCCCTGGTGCGGAAATTATAGATGCCTCGGGGTGTTATGTTTTTCCTGGAGGCATTGATCCTCATACGCATCTGGATATGCCTTTTGGCGGCACGGTTACAGCTGATGATTTTGAGACGGGAACCATTGCGGCTGCATATGGCGGAACGACCACAGTCATTGATTTTTGCTTAACCACCAAAGGACAACCGCTACAGCAAGCCGTAGATACATGGCATCATAAGTCGCAGGATAAAGCGGTGATTGATTACAGCTTCCACCTTATGGTCTCAGAATTAAACGATAAAGTACTAGGTGAGCTTCCGGAGATAATTGAGAATGAAGGCATTACCTCGCTCAAAGTATTTATGGCTTATAAGAATACTTTTCAGGCGGATGACGGCACACTTTTTAAGACCCTTCAAGCCGCGAAAAAAGAAGGTGCGCTCGTTATGGTGCATGCGGAGAATGGAGATGTCATTGAATATCTTGTTGAGCAGGCCTTGGCCGCAGGCAACACTGATCCGATCTTTCATGCGCTGACCCGCCCGCCGGAGCTGGAGGGTGAAGCTACGGGACGCGCAGCTTATCTAACCGAACTGACAGATTCTCAGCTGTATGTTGTACACGTGACCTGTGCGGAAGCCGCTTGGAAGATTGCTGAAGCGCGTAAAAAGGGACTGCGCGTATACGGTGAGACTTGTCCACAGTATTTAGTGCTGGATCAGACGGCGCTGGAAAAGCCTAATTTCGAAGGTGCCAAATACGTGTGGTCTCCGCCCCTGCGTGAGCAGTGGAATCAGGATGTTCTGTGGGATGCGCTATGGAGCGGCAGCTTGCAGACGATTGGCTCCGACCAGTGCTCGTTTGATTTCAAAGGACAAAAGGATCTGGGGCTTGGCGATTTCTCCAAAATCCCGAACGGTGGGCCGACCATCGAGGACCGGTTTACGATTCTATATTCGGAAGGTGTGCAGAAAGGCCGGATCTCATTGAACAAATTCGTAGACATTATTGCTACCTCTAGCGCCAAGCTGTTTGGCTTGTATCCGCAAAAAGGCACGGTCGCAGTAGGTAGTGACGCTGATCTGGTCATTTTTGATCCTTCTGTAGAAAGAACCCTTTCTGCGGACACGCACCATATGAACGTAGATTATAATGCGTTTGAGGGCTTTGAAGTGAAGGGAGAGCCTGTTTCTGTTCTCAGTCGAGGTGAATTTGTTATTCGTGACAAACAATTTGTCGGTAAAGCAGGTTCGGGAAAATATTTGAAACGCAAACGTTTTGCAGCGGAGGCTCCTCTTCCTTCTAAGGCAGAAATCAGCGGAGGTGTAGTCTAATGTCTGCTTTTGCGGAATATGCCAAAGAACAGCAGGAGATTGATGGGCTGCTTTTTAAAGGATATACGATTGCCGGCATCCAAGAGGATTTGGACGGTGCCCGAATAAAGTTTGTCAGAGGGGAGCCGGCTAAAAGCTCGGTAGAGCTGTTACTACTCACAGCGGATGCCCGTAAGTACTTGACAACCCTTGTGGTTGAGGGGTTGAGGGCGGAAGGTGAGCAGGCGGGTTGTTACAGTGGAGAGGTTTGAAGGGAATGGAATTGAAAGCTGAGTAGTGAGCCCACGTAGGATAGGGAGCTTGCCGCTCGGCTTTTTATTGTGCCCATGAAAGGGTGCGAGGAGATAACCTACCTGAAAATAGCCGATTATCGTCTCGGAATATACTTTTTGGGGAAATCCTCCCTAAAAAGTAGCTGATTAGGGTCCCAAAATAGACGTTTTAGGGAAACCCTCCCTAAAAATCACTGAAATATGCCGATTTTGCGCAAATTCGCTGAATATTAGGGAATTTTTGCCTGATTTGCAGTTATAGGCACCTGAAAGACCAAAAATCAGGGAGGATTTCCCTAATCTATTTCTTCTTCTGCTGCTGCTCACGCTCTATATACTCATGCCGTAATATGGACATGATATGCAGAGATTCAAAATGTCCCTCAACCTTTATACAGTCACGTAGAGTGCCTTCCAGTGTAAAGCCGCAGCTTTCATAGACATGGCGAGCCCTGTGGTTGTGATCTCTAACATCCAACCATAGCCGATGCGTCTCGTGTGCTGGAAGATCCAGTCGCTCACGAGATGAAGCGACAGTTTGCTATAACCAAAGCCCTTGGAATGGATCACGATTCTTTTTTGATACGAACGATAAGATGAGTATCTTGAAGTCCTGTTACGATGATATAGCCGACTCTTTTCCCGGAGCTCTCCCAATTTGTAAGGTGCAGGATATCTGGATCATGGATAGCCGTAGAGTGCTCCTCTTTACTCCATTGTCCGATATAGGCACGATTAAGCTCACTTTGTTCAATGGCTAGAACGAACGCTAAGTCCTGCTCGGTGGTAGTTTGTAGATCCAACGTTTCTGAATGAATGATCATAACCTTATGCACTGTAGGAATGAACGCAACTTCGTGTATAATTGAGACCAAGTGTTAAGAATTCCAATCGGATGAGGAGATCAGCTGGTTATGTATTTTCTTGATATTATGTCTTGGCTGACAGAGGATAATCTGCGGCATCTGCTGGAACAATATCGTTCGTTTGGGCCCTTTCCGGGCATTGCGTTAACGTTTATGAAATCATTTATACCACCACTACCAACTATTGCGATCGTAGGGTTAAATGGGGCCGTATATGGTTTATGGTTAGGTTTTTTGTATTCTTGGATCGGTCTGGTTGCAGGCTGTGTGACTACCTTTTGGATTATCCGCAAAGTAGCCTCCCATCGTTATTTACGAAAATGGGCAGCGCGGCCCAAAGTAGCCAAAAGCATGACATGGGTGCGGCAAAGCGGATTCAGCTATGTTTTTCTGCTTAGTATATTTCCGGTAGGACCTTTTGTTGTGATTAATATGGCAGCAGGGCTTGCCGGGATGAGGTTCCGTTCGTATCTTCTTGCGCTTACGGTGGGTAAAGCGATTATGGTATTCGCAGTTTCATACATTGGCAATGATCTGGAACGCTTCATTCGCCAGCCGTGGGAGATTATCTATGTTCTGTTGTTTATCGGGCTGTCGTTATGGGGAGTCAAAGCCATCGAAGCGCGTTTTGCTAGAACAGCACAGGATGGGAACAAGATAGCTTAGTATAGTGTCAGAATTAACTTGAATTCCTAAATCTAAATAGAATAAAGGAGGAAATGATGATGAAATATCGTAAGCTTGGCAGTACAGGAATGAATGTCTCGGTGATTGGCCTAGGGACTTGGCAGTTTGGCGGAGAGTGGGGCAAGGATTTCACTCAGGCTGAAGTCGATGCCATGCTGGATAAGGCTGGGGAGCTGGGGATTAACCTGATTGATACGGCAGAATGTTACGGAGATCACTTGTCGGAGAAGTTCATCGGGGACTATCTGGCGCGCCGCAAACGCGAGGACTGGGTTGTAGCTACGAAATTTGGCCATCATTTTCAAGGGCATTTGCAGCGGGAACAGCTATGGCGTGCTGAGGATGTGCTTAAGCAGCTGGACGACTCCCTGCGCGCACTCCAAACAGAGTATGTCGACCTCTATCAATTCCATTCCGGAACGGATGAGCAGTTCGATAATGATAAGCTGTGGAGTATGCTCGACAGACAGAAGCAAGCCGGTAAAATCCGTCATTTAGGCGTGTCGATCAGTGCATCGGGCTCGGGGGTGCATCAGACCTCTGCGGCAGCGGATGTGCAGGCAGAGGCCATACAAGTAGTATATAATCGGCTGGATCGTCAACCTGAAGAAGAGATTCTTCCGCTGTGCATCGAGCATCAATTAGGTGTGTTAGCTCGCGTTCCGTTAGCCAGTGGTTATTTGAGCGGCAAGTATAAGCCAGATGCGATTTTTGCTCAGGGTGATGTGCGAGCGAACCATAAAGAGGATGTAAGACAAAAGCAGCTGCGCGCAGTAGCAGAAATTGCTGCCAATGAAGTGCCATCAGGTCTGGATATGGCGCAGTGGGCTTTGGCTTGGTGCCTCCAGCATTCCGCAGTAACCAGTGTAATTCCGGGCTGCAAAAATGTAGAACAAGTCATCTCCAATGCCAGTGCTGCCGATTTGGACATGGTGAAGGGCAACGTGTGATAAGTTAGAATGTTACACGGTGAAGAGTTCTTGGAGCTTCATCTCGGGTGAATGCTTCACGTAGATATGATTCCAGCTGTTCGTGGAAGTATCGTAAAGATAGTCCTGCTTCCATTGCTGGACATGGGTCGCAATACTCCTTACAGCGGATACAATTCTCTCTACTTCCTGATTAGTCATAATGGGATGTAGAGAGATGCGAATCCACCCTGGTCTGAAGGATTGGTCGCCGCTCATGATTGCTCCGGCAATCTGAGCGGATTGCGTCCACCCTAATCCGAGCAGGTAATGTCCATATGGACCTGCACAAGAGCAGCCGCCTCGAGCTTGTATGCCGAAACGGTCATTCAACAGCTGGACAGCAAGGTTGTAATGAATATCGCGCAGTGTAAAAGAGACGATTCCATGACGTTCTGTATGATCTCCGGCCAGCAGTGAGCACTCCGGTATGTCGCTGAGTCCTGCCAATAATTGCTGACACAGCTCGTGCTCTCTCATCACCATATATTGACCGTTTCCATTCATCTGCTCCTTCAGCTTCACGCAAAGTGCCGTGCGAAAAGCCTGTAAAAACCCCGGTGTTCCCCCGTCTTCCCGCATCTCAATCGCATTAGTGTAGCGGCGTCCTCCCCAAGGGTTGACCCAGGCTACTGTACCTCCACCCGGTTCGTCAGGAATACGTCCATTGTTCAGCGCTTCATCAAAGATTAGAACGCCGTTTGTGCCCGGCCCACCCAGAAATTTATGCGGAGAAAAAAAGATCGCATCAAGCTTCTCCAATGGGGAAGGTGGGTGCATATTGATAGGCACGTAGGGAGCACTGGCGGCAAAATCCACAAAACACACGCCCCCATGACGATGCATAGCAGCCGCTAGCTTTGCGTAAGGCGTCTGAATTCCAGTCACATTAGAACAAGCTGTAAATGAACCAATCTTGAAACGGCGATTGGGGTATAATCGCAGCTGGTCTTCAAGCTGCTGGGGGTCAATATTTCCGTCCTTTCCGGCGGGAATGGTAACGACGTCACCAAGCCCCTCCTGCCAAGGAAGAATATTGGAATGATGCTCCATATGGCTGGTGAAGATAACGGGGCGATCTTCCAGCGCGCGGTTATTATGTTCCTGTAGCCATTCCGGGAGCCTTAATCCCATGATACGCTGCAGCTTGTTCACGGCTCCTGTTGTTCCATTGCCGCAGAAGAGCAGTACATCCTGAGGGCCGGCATTTACATGGTTCTTAATGATTTGGCGAGCTTCATTATAAGCCTGCGTCATGATTAGTCCGGTGGTGTTGGAATCTGTATGTGGATTGCTGACGTAGGGACCGAAGGCTTCCTGCAACTTGCGTTCGATCGGTTCATATAGGCGCCCGCTTGCGGTCCAATCGGCATACAGAAGCGGTTGTCTGCCATATGGGGTGGTGATCTGATGCCGAATGCCGATGGTGTGACCACGAAAAGTATCAAAATGGTCTTGTAATGAAGCGGGCGTCTCTGCAGAAGAGGCGTGGATGATGTTTAGCACGGATATTCCCTCCAGCCCGTACGCCGTCAGTGCTAAGTTAATGGGGTGTATTTTCGGCGTGCCAGTAGTTTCTATGGCAACAGTATATGCCTGCATGGGGAATTGGGTTAAAGCCTAGTCAGACTTTAAATAAATAACTGTACATCACTTTCTAAAGCATCTTTTAAATATGCCGCAGCATCGATAATTTCGACCTCTGGCAGCAGTTCCTCGGGCTTAAAGCCCATGATCTCCACAGAAAGCTTGCAGGCATAGAATTTGATGTTTTTTTTACGAGCCCCTTTTAGAAAATGAATCAGCTTCGGTGCGCCTTGTTCCTCCATCATTTCCTCCAGCATCATTCGTCCCAGCCCGCTAAAGTTCAGATGAGAGAGCGGCAGCTGCCCAGGGCCCTTCGGTGTAATAACATCCATCAGCTTCTCGTAGATACTCTTGTCCTCAAGGGTCATTTTCTCCGGATCACGCACCAAAAATAGACCCCAGAATGAAAAAAACATAGTAACCTCGACATCGATATCTCTTGCGGCATTCGCTAGGATCAGTCCAGCCATCGCTTTGTCGTATTCCCCACTGAACATTAGCAGATTGATTTTTTTGCTCACCCTGATAATCCTCCCGTTACTTTTATTAGAATGTCATTAGTATGGTTGTGGTGGGGAGAACTATGCGAAGAAGCTTTCTGAAATTATAAAAAAAAGCCCCCTTTCGGGAGCTTGAGATTTACTAATGTACTTCAGGATCTTTAGATTCTGGATCTGCATTGCGACTGATGTCGTAATAACGGGCGGACAGCCAAATAGCTCCGGTAAATAACACGATGAGTCCAAGGACGATAGAAAAGCGCCAATCGCCTGCCTTGAAATTTAATTGAAGCACCGTTAGTACCAGTGAAACTTGGGTCCAAACCAGTGTTCTTTTGCGAAAAGCCGCAATATCGCCAACCATCTTCGGGATATTCCGAATGATCAGATAGGCAATAACTGCGAGAATAAGGGCGAAAATAGCAGTTACCGCTAATTCAGAAGAGGACAGGACATGCATAGTCTCAGCATCCTTTCGGCTTGCAAAAGTATTAGTTTCAGATCAGAACAATTTCTATTTTTTGAAGATGCCCAGCGGAGCTCCAATTGGTAAGAAGCTACGGCCGAAATGAGCGTTTAGCACGGATGCTCCACATCCGTAAAGGGACACAATACCAATACCAAGCTCAGCACAAGCAGCAAGCTTATGGAAGAATTCTGGAGCGATCCCAAAGGAATCAAAGGTTAGTCCGATAAAAAGAAAATCTATCAATACAAAAATGATAAGCAGAACTCTATTTGCCTCAACGGCACCAATCGTCATAAAGAGTGTGAAGATCAAGTAACCCAAAAATACAAATCCGAGCTGCTTAGGATCTACAGCCTCCGCAAGCGTTGGACCAAATACGCCAAGCTTGATCAGCCAGCTGCTAGCCATGCCGAACCAAAAGAAAGCGTAGGCGCCAAAGGCGGTCATACCAAAGGTATTGTTGTGCTTAGCATCCTGAATGGCGGCGAATAGCTGCGCGAATGCTCCCAGGAAGATAGCCCAAGGAATAACATAGCTAAGTCCTGTTGTAAATTCAAGCTTCTGTGAAGAAGCGACCAATGTGACAATAGCCAGTCCGAATAGCCCGATGGCGCTAGGGTCGGCAGTGACGATTTTGACAGATTGGGTGTTAGGGGATTGCGCTGACATGACAGTAAAAGCCTCCATTATTATATATAGTTTTACGCTCTTAAAAACAGCCCGTAAGGGGCGCTGTTCATAGGCTTGCCTATCATATCATATCGGTATGTGCTTGCCTATAAAACAACACTCATTTTTTGTCGTAAAATAGGGGTCCTGCGTGAAATAAGGAATTGTTTACATTTTTATCTTCCATTATCAAGTTACTTGACCAAACAAACGGAAGTATTATGTCAAGAATAGACATTATATGCAGTGATAATCTTCACAATCTATCGAAAATTGATGTATAATAGTCAGTGATAATTATTATCAAATCATATGAAAAAGGCGGTAAGCTTGAAGTGAACAAATGGACATTATTTACCAAGGCGACCCGGTTTTGGAGTTTTTCTGTTATGCTCATCCCGATTGTTTTGGGGACCGTTGGGGCATATGTATGGGAAGGGACATTCCATCCGGTTTTATTTATTCTTACATTAATAGGGGCGATTTCGGCGCATTTGTTCTCCAATATGGTGAATGATCTGTGGGACTTCCGCAACGGAACCGATACAGAAGCAAAGAATTCCGCTGGTGAAATCAGCACAAACTCCGGGCTACTGACAGGTGGGATCCTCTCGGAGTCTTTTTATGCAAGGATGACCTGGAGTATGCTGGCGATTGCCCTTATCTGTGGTGGGATTCTTAGTATATATAGCGGTTGGAATATCCTCTGGTTTGTACTTGTTGGTGCTTTAATCGCTTATTTCTATGTGGCTCCGCCACTGCGTTATGGCTATCGCGGCAAAGGTTATAGTGAGATGGCCATTTTTATTGCTTTTGGGATTATGCCTGTATTAGGCTCCTATTTCGTACAAACCGGTCAGTTTAGCATGAAGCCTGTAATTCTCTCGCTGCCTGTCGGATTTTTAACTACATTATTGTTGTTTAATCACCATTTTCTACATTGGAAAGCAGATGAGCAGGCGGGTAAGCTTACGCTTGTTGTAGTATGGGGAGAACAAAAGGCACTTGTATTCTCACGTGTACTTCTTTTCACTGGCTACGCTTCGGTGATAGTCTGTGTGCTGTTGGGTGTACTTCCTGTTTACGCACTGCTGGCGCTGGTTACAGCTTTCTGGCCGCTGCGCATTTACAGTAGTCTCAAGCAACATAATGCTTCACCGGCTTATATCCCGCTGATGGGTGCTTCACAAAAGGCCTCCGTACGCTGCGGAGTAGTAATGGCAATAACTTTATTAATTCAAGGCTTGATCTGATACTAATAGATGGACTACAGAAGGAGTGAGCTTTCATGGAAAAGAAGGACAAGGTATTGATGGCAGAAGAACAACAAGTTAAAGGCAATCGCATGGTTCTTGGGGATTTCCACTCCATTTTAGAAGAAGGAAAGGTCTGGAAGACGGGTGGATTTACACTGCCTGACGGATCATTTTGGGCTTACCGTGAGCCGGAGGCTGTAGTTATCGTTCGTAATGACACCCTGTATGTGCGTGCGAAGTTATCTCGCGAGAATCATCAAGTGCAAATTCTGGACAATGCCAAGCACATGTATTATTCAGCCAAGCCAGTGGAGATTCCGGAAGCAGGAGAGATTAGCATTGAGCTGCAAATTCGTTGCCGTACACAAGGAACTGCACCTGGAGATCTGTATGATGGATATGTATCGCTAAACCTGCTGGATTTCACGACAGGCGCTGCGCTTGATTTCTTCGCGGGAAATGATAAATACGCTAGTGTATATGGTATTTTGCCGTTCCCGGGTGTACAAGTACCAGAAAGCACTGGAACGAAATACTTCTGCATCTTTAAAGAAGATACGGATTTCAAACCACGGGAATTCAATACGTACCGTATTACCTATCACCGTGGCAATGATGAGGCTGTATTCTATTTGAACGGCAAGGAAGTACGCCGCGAGAAAAATATTCCGCTTAAATTCAATAACTTCACTGTAGCGCTCGGAATTATGACAGAGAAGGATCTGAGTCCTGAAGGCAGTGTGTCTGTACATGGACAAACAGTTATTGCAGAATGGTCCCCAGTGACGGTTACAACAACTGAACAGTAATGCCTCGCAGGCTCATTTGACAGATAAGGGTGTATGGTGTGAATATTAAAAGCTTTCTAAGATTTGTGGAGCTGCCGACGAAGGTAGCCAGTATTATTCCGTTTCTAATGGGAACGTTGTACGCCCTGTACCGGTTTGAGGATTTTTACGTACTGCGTTTTGGATTGATGTTCGTGTCTTTGCTTAGCTTCGATATGGCGACGACGGCGATTAACAACTATTACGATTTCAAAAAAGCTTCTAAAACCCACGGCTACGGCTACGAGACGCATAATGCGATTGTTCATTTTAAGCTAAAAGAGCGCACCGTCGTGGCGACGATTGTGATTTTGCTGGCGCTGGCAGCAGGGGGCGGGATTGCGCTTGTCACTCAGACGGGTTTGCTGGTCTTTTTGCTGGGTGGACTGTCGTTCTTGATCGGTATACTTTATTCGTTCGGGCCGATTCCCATCTCGCGGATGCCGTTAGGTGAGCTGTTCTCCGGTTTGTTTATGGGCTTTGTTATTATTTTTATCTCTGCCTATATCCATACGGATGAGCATGTGGTTTCACTGCTGCTCCAGAACGGCTGGGTCAGCTTGAATATCAACATCGTGGAAGTGCTGTACCTTTTCTGGTTTTCCGTGCCCGCTATTTTGGGGATCGCAGGGATTATGCTCGCTAATAATATTTGTGATATTGATGAGGATGTGGAGAATCGAAGGTATACGCTTCCGGTGTACATTGGCCGCCGCAATGCGCTTGTGCTTTTTAAATATCTCTACTATGTCTCTTATCTGGATCTTGTAGTGCTGCTGATCTTAGGGATTAACCCTATTCTGGTTCTGTTGATTCTACTTACGCTGATCCCGCTGCGCCGAAATATTGCCTTGTTCACAGAGAAACAGGAGAAGGCGAGTACCTTTATTCTTGCCGTCAAAAACTTCGTATTGATGAACCTTGCGCGTATAGTTGTGCTGGGTGCGGCTGTGCTGTTAAATGCACTAATATAAACATTCATATTTTATAAAAAAGCAGTGTCTATCGGGGTTGGAGCTCCTTTTGGCACTGTTTTTTTGCAATTTGCAGGCTTCTTTCTGTTAGAGAAACGTTTCATTCTATGATAAGGTGGCTTTAAGTATAGTAAGTAATCTATAAGGAAGAAGGTTAGCAACGATGGTGCAAAAACTTCGCTGGGGAATCATGGGCTGCGCGCAGATTGCGACAGGTTCAGTGATGCCGGCTATAATGGATTCGGAGACGGGAATGATCACAGCGGTAGCCAGTCGCGGTTTAGAAAAAAGCAGCGCTGTAGCCACAGAGTTCGGAATAGATAAAGCTTACGGCAGCTATGAGGAATTACTGGCGGATAAGGATATTGATGCAGTGTATATTCCACTGCCAAATCACCTCCATCGGGAATGGGTAATCCGTGCGGCGGAAGCTGGCAAACATATCTTATGTGAGAAACCGATCGCGCTGAACAGTGAAGAAGCGGCTGAGATGGTAAAAGCTTGTAATGATGCTGGAGTCCATTTGGCAGAAGCTTATATGTATCGGCATCATCCTCGGATTGCGGAATTGCAAGAGATTATCTCTAGCGGTGAAATTGGCGAATTACGCTCCATTCGAGGCACTTTTACTTATAATGACGCTACAGATACCTCTAATATTCGCTTTAAATCCGCTTGGGGCGGCGGCTCTCTTTATGATATCGGCTGTTATCCGCTAAGTGCAGCACGACTGCTGTTCGGAGCTGAGCCGGAAGCCGTGACAGTACAGGCTATGTTCTCTCCGGAGCATGACAATGTAGATATGATGGCTTCAGGGCTGGTAGAGTTTCCGAAGGGGCTAAGCCTGATTTTTGATTGCGGGATGTGGGCATATAACCGCCAGCTGTTAGAGATTCTGGGGACCGATGGAATGATTGAAGTGCCTATGCCTTTTAATGCTAGAGATGAGGATGCCGAATTTTTTGTGCATACGGGAGAAGGGGTAAGACGGGTTGATGCCACCGGGGCGAATCCCTATACACGGGAGGTCGATGATTTTGCCGCCGCAGTATTTACAGGAAAAAAATTATTTGCACCTGAGGATGCAGTGCTGGGCATACAATTGATCGAGACTTGTTTAGCTTCTGCTAAAAAGCGGGAAAGAATTAGTATGCTATAAGAAGATGAATCCAATATGAATCTATGCAAAAAAACCTCCGGGCGCTCTGCTTTACGCAGCTTCCGGAGGTTTTTACAGTCTCAGCTTTTAAACGGTGCTCAAGAGAATATCATCGTCATCATTGCTATTAAACGCTTCGCGGTCAAATTCACCTTCGGAATTAGCTACTAACAGAGCTGTTACAGCTGTTCCAGTTGCGTTTACAGCGGTACGGCCCATATCGATGAGCGCCTCAACACCTGCAACGATAGCGATTCCTTCAAGCGGCAGGCCGAGAGCAGTTAAGACTACCGTGGTGGAGATTACGGCAGGTCCAGGCACGCCAGCTACACCAATGGAAGAAATAATACTTACTAATACCAGTGTAATATAGTCGGTCCAGTTCAGATCAATACCGAATACTTGGGCGGTAAATACAGCCACAATAGCTGGCCAAATCCCACCGCACGCATTAAAGTTCACAGATGCCCCTAACGGTGCAATAAAGCTCGCGATCCGCGGGGAGACATGAAGCCGCTTCGTAATCACTTCGAGATTGACCGGAAGGGTTGCGTAGCTGCTTCTGGTTGTGAAGGCAACGGTAATGGTTGGGTACACTTTGCGGAAGAAACGAATTGGATTCACCTTCGCTACTAATAGAACCAATCCGCCAAAGATAAGTACAAAATGTATAATCATTGCTACGTACGAGGTTATAATTACACTGCCTAGCTCCTGCAACGTCTCCCAGCCATAACGTGCGGTGATTCCGGCAATCAGTGCGAATACGCCATAAGGGGTCAGGCGAATAATGAATTTCACAACCTGATGCAGTATCAGTGTCAGGGATTCAATAAGATCACGTACAGGCTTGACGGCTTCCGGTTTCTTGGAGCCAATCTTGATTATAGCTACTGCTAGGAAGATGGCGAAAATGAGTAGAGGCACAACCTTACCCGTAGCTGCTTCATTAACAGGATTAGATGGAACGAGATCGAGGATAACCTGGGAGAAGGTCGGGATTTCCCGGGCTGCAAAATCTGCGGGTACATCTTGTTGTATACCTTGGCCGGGATTGAACAGCAGCGCAACGGATAGGCCGATAATAGAAGCGATGCCAGTTGTTCCGAGGAACCAGGCGAAGGTTTTGATCCCGATTTTGCGTAGATACTCCAGATTGGTTAAGGAAGAAATACTGTTTAATACGAGTACGAATACTAAAGGAATGACGAGCATACGGATCAAGCTGACATAAATGCTGCCGAATGTGCTAATAGCTTTGGTCTCTAAATCGAAGTACTGAAAGAATATACCGGCAATAAGTCCGATGCCAAGTCCGATGAGTACCCGGGTTCCAAATCCAATTCGTTTACGTGCCAGTAGAAACAAAATTGCAAACACAAATATGGAAGCAACAAATCCATACCAGTTCGTTTCGATGGCGGATAATAAGTTGTTATCTATGTTCACTATCAATACCCCCTTAAACCTAGTTTTTTAATGTGATTAATCCTATTGAGATCAATCTATATAGAATTTATAGTAAAGTCAATGTAATTATATGTTAAAAATAATTAATTCCGATAAAAACCATGTGAAAAATAAAAATTGATTGACAAGGCACTATGGCATGAATAATATGGAACTTAATCACAAGCCAATTGGAATCGACTGGACAGCCGGAGATTCAACGAAAGACGCGTAAATTGCGTCCCGTTGAGTCTCTTTTTTTTAACTTTAGAGAAGGGAGAGTTACGGATTTAAGGTACAAGAATGTAATGAAGGGGTCTCTTATTTTATTTGAAAAGGATGGTACACATATGAAAAAGCTTTCGATCTCTTTGGTTGCCGCCGCTATCGTCTTCTCCGCATTGACGTATGCCGCGGTATCCGCTAACAAAAAAACAGCAGAGGCAGCACCCATTCAAGAGAGTAGTAATACAGCAGTAACCGCAGCAGCTTTACCAGTAGCTACTTCTGCGGCAGCAGTTGTTGTTCAGGCAGAAGCTACTGCAGCTCCTGTAACAGAAGCTGTCCAGCCGGAAGCTTCGGCTCCAGCAGCAGAGACAGTCACGGCAGAAGCTACTGCGGCCCCAGCAGCTGTTGATTCTGCGGCGAAGGTTGTTGCTTCAGCAGCTCCAGAAGCGGGCGCAGCTCAGCCTAAAGCAACCGCATCCCCGGCTGCGGACACCGCTAAGACGGCAACAGCTGCAACAACGGTATCTGCATCTGTTAAACCGCAAACCAGCGCGGCAACGCCTGCGCCAACTGCTGCGCCTACGACTGCTCCAAAAGCAAACGTAACCGCTAAAGCCGTTCAGCCGACCGCAGCTCCTGTTGTATCTGAACAGCCTAAGGAAACCGCCACTCCTGTAGCAAAAGCAACAGAGACACCTTCCAAAAAAGCTATAACCTTCTCTACAACAGAGGTAGTTAAAGCGACCCCGGCTCCGGTAGTTGAGTCTTCTCAACCGAAAACATCGTCTTCTGCACCTGCATCCACGGTCAGCGCACCAGCAGCTGCTCCAGCGGAAACGGTTCAGGCACCAGCACCGGCACCAGCCGCTGAGGAAGAGGTTTGTCCTTGATGAGCAGCAGGCTCATTCAGGATTCCTTTCAGCCCATTCATCCCATAAACCTATTTAAGGCGAGGTGCACATAATGATACGACCATTAACCTTCAAAAAAATTGTAACGCTGCTGCTGGCAGCCTCCCTGCTAATCCTGCCTACTCAGGCAGGAAGAGCTTATGCTAATCCGGATACCGCAGAAGCGATAACCTCTTCCCAAGGCGGCGTTAACCAGTTTGATTATTTCAGTCATGTCTATGACCGTCTAAATGATGCTAACCATGTATTTAAAACAGCGACGTATGAAGATATCGTTCATCTTTTTGAGAGTGAAGGCACATACGCTGTTCTGGTTGGCGGCGCTTGGAGCGAGAATACACAGGCCGATATCGGCTTTATCAACGAGGCAGCCAAGGAATACGGCATCTCTACGATTTATAACTTTGATACTAAGCTGGACGGGGACACCCTTCAGATTGCAGACAGCAATAATAAATTTGCTTATAAATATGTTGATCTGGTCAACAAGTATTTGAAGAATTTAAATCTGTCTTCCAAAGATGATCCAGAACGCAATGTCAGCTATACCAATAAAAACGGGGAAGTTGTGACTGCTAACAAGTTCGAGTCTCCATTCTTATTGGTATACAACAAGGATCACAAGGATGCACAGGGAAATAGTGCTCCTGTCGTATCCTACCTGGATAAGAGCTATTCGTGGAATGAGTTCCTGACGAACGGAACACTTGATGCGGCGAAGGTTAATGCGTATAAAACATCAGTAAGTGAGGTGCTGGGTGCCGCTTCCCGATATGACACTATCGACGAGTCGGCTTATATCAAGGCTGCATTTAATAAGAACTATGAAGGGGAAAATGAGGGAAAACCTACGATCTTCAACGAAGCGGATGGCACGCTTGTTTATGAACATGTGACCTATCATCAGCTGAAGCAAATTTTAGCGAGTGAGGGAAACTATGCAATTTTGTTAGGCGGGTCGTGGTGCCCTAACACGCAAGCGGTGATTAAATATATCAACGAATATGCCAAAAAACATAATATCAATAAGATCTACTTCTTCGACACTAAGTTGGATGCTGGTGTGACCGTTGCTGAGCCTAATAACAACAGCGGCACTAAGGGCAGTGCAAATCCGCATAATAATAATGAGCTTCAGATTAGAACCACTAATCATCCGTATGCGCAGCTTTATGTTGATCTGGTTCGTACTTATCTGACCAATATCAAGACCGAAAACAATTCAGCTGCCAAACCAACTGTAATTAGTTATGTAGATGGACTTGGAAACACCGTGAGCGGAGACAGACTTCAAGTTCCATATCTGTTCACTTATAACAAGGACAACAAGGATGCAGGAGGCAAAAACTCACCGATTCTAGGGCATGTTGAACTTATGTACAGCTGGACGAATATCCAACCGGATTACGTGCAGGCTAATTACCCAATCGGAGCCAGATACAATAACACTACAACAGCGCTGGATAAAATATTCTCCAGACTCGAAGCTGTACCGGCAGGACTTACCGGTGTAGCACCAACAGCGGCCGGCAATAAGGATGGGCAAATTGTAGGCACCAGTGCAGCATTGGAATTTAAGCTTGCTGGAGACGAGGCTTACACCCCAGCTTCGGGATCAGCCATTACAGGGCTTGCACCTGGTGTTTATAAGGTAAGATATGCCGCTACATCGGGCTATCAAGGGCCAACTTCCGCAGCTGGACCCACAATCATTCCTTATAATGCTGGCGAAGACGTAAGTGTGGAAGTTCCTGCTTACACCCATCAACAAGCAGCCCCGACAGGACTGGTAGGCGTAGCACCTACTTCTGAAGCTAATGATGATGGGCAAATTACGGGTTCTGCTGAAGGACAGGAGTATAAAGGCGTTGGAGAAGCTGATTATAAGCCTGTAACAGGTACAGCTATCACTGGTCTTACTCCGGGCTTCTATAATGTGCGATATGCGGCAAAAGAGGGATACAGCGTAGGTAAAGACGCTACAGTTGAAGTCCCGGCATATGGTGAGCAAGCGGCACCTACAGGATTAGTAGGTATAGCACCAACCAGTGCAGCCAATGACGACGGTAAAATTATAGGAACTACGAAAGCGCTGGAATATAAGCTGTCTACGGTTACCGATTATGTCTACGCATCAAATGTAGAGATCGTTGGACTGGTGCCGGGTATCTATCAGGTAAGATACGCAGCTAAAGAAGGATTTAACGCGGGTAGAGCAGCAGATGTAATCGTTCCAGCATTCACTGCGGAACAAGCAGCTCCAACTGGGTTACAGGGAGTTGCTCCTACCTCAGCAGCGAACAATGATGGAAGAATTACGGGAACCACGACAGCCTTAGAATATAAGCTGTCGAGTGTAACTAATTATGTGTATGCACCAGATAAAGAAATCACAGGATTAATACCGGGCACGTATCAAGTGAGATACGCAGCCAAAGAAGGTTATAAGGCAAGTCCAGCGACTGACATTGTTGTTCCGGCCTATGTGCCTATTTCAGATCCTGGAACAGGTGGAACAGGTGGATCGGGTGGATCGGGTGGCAATTCTACACCGAGCACGACTACACCAACACCATCGGCAAGCCCTCAACTGGTTGCTACGGCAACAGCAGGGAGTACCGTGAACCTATCAGCAACAGCAGCAACTAAAACGGATAAAACCACAGGAGTGACTACTGCAACGATCACAAAAGAAACGGCTGCTGAATTCGTGAGTCTCGCTAAGAAGGCAGAAGCTGATGGGAAGAAAGCTGTTCTTGAAATTAGTGTTGCAGCTACTTCAGATACTCAAACCGCTGAACTTACTCTTCCAAGAAGCATAATTAATGAGTTAGCCGCCGGAACGAAGGCGGAGATTACCATTGATTATGAGAATGTGGGTACGATTACGTTTGATGCCAAATCATTGGCAAGCATTAGTGCAGCTTCAGATGCCGGAGACATCATTATTAGAATCGCGAAGGTGTCATTAACGGCAGAAGGCAAGGCTGTTCTCGGAGACAGACCAGTTTATGACTTGTCGGTTATAGCGGGTGAAAGCACGATTTCCACCTTCGGTGGGGGCAGTGTTCGTGTCAGCGTACCGTACGTGCTGCAAGCGGGAGAACGGCCAGATGCGGTTATTGTGTATCACATTAACAGCACTGGAAGTTTGGACAATGTACGTGGAAATTACAATGCCGCTAAGGGAACTGTAGATTTCGTAACCACACATTTCTCCCAATATATTATTGGATATAATCAAGTGAGCTTTGCAGATGTTCCAGATGCCTCATGGTATAGCCATGCAGTAGGTTTCTTGGCAGCACGCAGTATCACATCTGGTACGGATGCTGAGCATTACAGTCCTAATGCCGCAATAACCAGAGGGCAGTTCATCGTCCTGTTGCTTAAGGCATATGACATCGCACCAGATGAGGTTGCCGCAGATAATTTTGCAGATGCGGGCAATACGTATTATACGAATTATCTTGCTGCAGCTAAGCGCCTTGGGGTAGCAACGGGTTCGGGAGATAATCAATTCCAGCCAGAGGTTCAGATCACTAGGCAGGAGCTATTTACACTCTTGTACCGCTCGCTTGTAGCGCTAGGTGAACTGCCATCTGAGAAAACAGCGGCCACGCTTTCCGGCTTTAGTGATGCTGGACAGATCGCTGGTTATGCACAAGAAGCCCTTCAAGCGCTGGTAGAGAGAGGTGTAGTGACCGGAGCGAACGGTAAACTCAATCCGAAGGAAGTCACTACAAGAGCAGAAGCAGCACAGGTTATTTACAATTTGCTATCCAAATAATCAGCCACTAAGACATAGCGGACGTCACGTAAGTAGCGTTCAACTATGAGTGCGGCGACTCGGTTTGGCTAAGACAGCAGAGCAGCGATTCCTCTTTTATTGGAGTATCGCTGCTCTGTTTTTTTTGTTTGTTAGCTGGCTGGTTGCCCTTGCCCTGTCCGCTTGCACGCTTGCCCTCTTGCCCGCTTGATTCAGCAGCTCATTCATTATCGGCGCGGCTTTCGGACCCAGATGACGTTATTTTCCACATTCCAGCCTTTGGGGCATAGTTTCGGACTCCAGCGACGCTATCGCTTAGAAAAAGGTGCGTTTATGGTGTTTTTCATGCTGATAGCGACTATGGGGTCCTTTAGCACTCCAAATGTGGTAAAAATCCGCGTATAAGGTCAGCTGTGTCCGATAGCGTACTCGCTCTCTTACGTAAAAATGCTACCCGACCAAACGTACGCTGATCTTAGTCCGGTTTGCTCAAATAAAGGGGGTGCCAACAGCCATTTCGTGGCATCGGTGGCGCTGCCTTTCGCTATAAATCTCTAGGGGGTGGCCTAATGGCCACTCTTTTTTTAACTAGACATAAGATTAGCAGACTAAATCATGGAAGAGGATTCTACTAAATGATACAATTATTGTAATTACATAAAGTAGTAATATTTCACATTATTGATTAGTTACTAGAAAGGGGACTGAGATATGGGTTTAGCTGACGATCCGGTCATAGCGATTTCAGGTTTATGGATGAACTATACAGACCGAATGGTGCTAAAGGGAATTGATCTTAAGGTATATAGAGGACAAATTATTGGTTATATCGGCCCTAACGGGGCAGGTAAGAGTACAACGGTGAAGATTATGCTCGGTTTGGTAGAAGGATATAACGGTAAAGTGGAGATTTTCGGTAAGGATATTGCTGATGGAGATGTTTCTTACAAGAAACGTATAGGTTATGTGCCGGAGGTAGCCGAATTATATGATAGCCTCACTGCAAGAGAGTATCTAACCTTTGTTGGCGAGCTGTATGGGCTAGGTCGTGCGGAGGCGGACTACAAGGCCAAAAAATTAACCACACTGCTAGGTTTGGAGAAGTCTTACGATATGCGGATTTCTTCGTTCTCAAAAGGGATGAAGCAAAAGGTGCTGCTTATCTCCAGCATGCTGCATGACCCCGATATTTTATTCCTGGATGAACCGCTGAGTGGTTTGGATGCTAATAGCGTGATGATAGTGAAGGAGATTTTTGCATCGCTGGCGGCACGGGGGAAGACCATTTTTTACTCCTCACATATCATGGATGTGGTTGAGAAAATCAGTAGCCGGATCATTTTGATTGATGGCGGGGATATTGTGGCGGACGGAAGTTTTGCGGAGCTGAAGGAGAAAGGCCGCGAAGGGACGCTTGAAGATATTTTCAATCAATTAACCGGATTTGATAAATACCGTGATATCGCTGGTGAATTTGTTGCGGTCATGCAAGAGCAAGAGGTATCCTCTTATGACTGATTTCTTCGTGCTGAGGCTGTTGGATAAGCTGCGGGGTGCATTTATAAGATTTGGAGTCGATTATGACACCATGCGGAGTATTCTGCAGATCAAACTGACCATGGACGGAAGAAGAACGCCTACAGCGCTTGCAGGTATGCAGAAAAAGGAGAACGTTAAAGAAGGTTCGCCTTTGCGATTGCAGTGGATTTACTTACTGTTTGGTTTAATATTAATTCCGCTAACGCTATCCAATGATCACTATATGCTGCAAATGAGCTTAACCTTTGGGATCATTATGTTTTTTGTCTCCACAACCCTGATCTCTGATTTTTCTTCAGTAATGCTTGATTTACGTGATAAAAATATTCTTTTTTCCAAACCCGTCAACCGAACCACCTTAAATATGGCCAAAAGTATCCACGTTCTTCTCTACTTAGGGACAGTTACATTGTCGATCACTGGTCCATCTTTGGTATTTAGCCTATTTAAGCAGGGGATCGCTTTTTTTCTGATGTATGCGGTGACAATTGTCTTGTTAGACGGTTTTATCCTCGTAATAACTGCACTGCTCTACCTGATGATCATGCGGTTTTTTGATGGGGAGAAGCTCAAGGATATTATAAATTATACGCAAATCCTTCTAACGATCGGAATAATGGTGGGCTATCAATTCATCTCCAGGTTGTTCAACCTCACTGAGCTTGGTGCTGCTTATCAACCTGCTTGGTGGCAGTACTTTATTTTTCCGGTTTGGTTCGCGGCTCCGTTTGAACTGTTGCTTGGTGGAGCGAGAGAACCCTATTACTTCATTCTCTCATTGCTGGCTTTGATAACCCCACTTGTACTGATCGTAGCTTATATTAAGCTGATGCCACAGTTTGAGCGGAATTTGCAAAAGCTGGCAGAGCAAGGCTCCGGTGGAAAAGACAAGGGCCAGATCGCAGAGTGGCTCTCTCGCAGAGTATGTAAGGAACCGGCAGAGGGAATTTTCTTTCGGTTTACTTGGTCCATGATGAAGAATGAGCGCGATTTTAAGCTGAAGGTCTATCCTGCACTTGGCTTTTCTATCGCATTCCCGTTTATTTTTATATTTGGTATATTACAGAATAGTTATGATGGTTCCCTTAAAGGTTCAAAAGTGTACTTGTTAATCTATTTCTGCACGATGTTAATGCAGACTGTAATACAGATGCTACGCTACTCTACAAGTTATAAAGGAGCTTGGATTTATAGGCTGATTCCTTTACCCGATAGCACGCCTATTTACCGTGGGATGCTTAAGGCGGCGCTGCTGCGGCTAGTCTTGCCTTTATTTGCAGTAGATGCGGTATTGTTCATTCTGTTGTTCGGTGTGCACATTGTACCTGATTTAGTAGTGGTATTATTCGCCATGCTGATTTTCTCAGTCATCTGCTTTCGTGTTTATCCGCGGAGCTTACCTTTTTCAGAGCGTTATGAGGCAGCCAAACAAAAGGATTACACTGGAGTCGCCTTCATGCTTATGTTTTTGCTGATGGGGATGGCGGGTATTCACTATGTCTTCACTTTATTTACCGGAGGAATTTACATCTATCTGTTAGTTCTGGTAGTTTTGAATCAATGGTTATGGCGAAAGACCTTCCCCAAAACCCCATCAACCACAGGTCACATATCCAACTTTCCGGGGTGAGTGAATGCGTCAAATATGGACATTTTTTGCCGACATAAAAAAAGGGTATAAATTCCAGTATTTTCTTAGACAATCGGCTGAATACAAGGTAGAATACATCTAAAGTTGCTTTTCAGGGATAACCTATAATCTTTACGCACTCTTCCATTTATCTGATATTCGTGTACTGATTTTTTACTTGAGAAATACGCTGCAGCGATTACGGTATTCAAAACCGGTGAAGAGGTTAACTAATGGATAAAATGGGAATCCACTATAACGTTTGGATTGTTTTACTATCATTTGCGCTAGCGGCGACTGCAGCTTATTCCGCGCTGAATCTGATCTCGCAAGTCCCTCGCTCGTTTGGGAAAGTTCGTCGCTTATGGTTAATATCGGGGGCATGTGTACTCGGCAGTGGCATATGGTCGATACATTATGTAGGGATTATGGCGAGCCGTTTTCCTTTTAGCGTGAATTATTATCCAGGCAGGGCTGTATTATCGTTATTGGTTGGTGTATTGTGCTGCTATTCGGCATTCCGGATTACGTTTGTGCCACGTTTAAGAAAAAGTTGTTTAATAGTTAGTGGTGTTCTACTGGGCAGCGGGATCTCTGCTATGCATTATATCGGGATGTCCTCCATGAAGATCGCAGCGGAGATCCATTATGAGATATGGACTCAGACATGTGCTGTAATCCTCGTTATGCTCTCGTCTTTTATCGGATTATTTCTATTTCACAAGTTTAAAGACTATGTGGGTTTTAACCGCTGGAAGTTATACTCTGCTCTCTTTATCGGATTTTCGGTAACTGGATTGCATTATACGAGTGTAAGGGCGACTCATTTTGAATATAACGGTCTGTTAGGCAATACAACTTTTTTTATGGAGACTGATGTTATTCTCTTAATGGGAGTATCCTTGGTAACGCTATTTATGCTTGCGATTTCTGGTGGTGCTGTATTTCTGGACCGGCATGTGCTGGAACGGATGGCTTATTATGATCCACTAACTGATCTTCCGAACAGGCATGGCCTGGTACGTTATTTTAAAGATGAATTTTTCGGGAGTAGATCTGGCGCCGTATTTTTTGTGGATCTGGATCGGTTTAAGTCGATTAATGATACGCTTGGACATGATATAGGGGACTTGTTACTGCGAGAGGTCGCTATAAGATTAAGACGCTCTGTAGGAAGTAAAGGCAAGGTCTTTCGTTTGGGCGGAGATGAATTCCTGATCGCTCTTCCAGATTGTACTGTGGAGGATGCGCAAGAGGAAGCAGAGCACATTTTATATGAGCTTAAGAAATACTACAGCATTCAAGGTAATGAGCTATATGTTACTGCAAGCGTGGGGATCAGTATGACCCCTATGCATGGAACTGACCGCTCAGCGTTAATGAAGGCAGCCGATACAGCTCTTTATACCTCTAAGGATTCGGGTAAGAATAAATTCAGTGTGTTCGATCAGGAGATGAACCGCCATCAGCTGCGACGGATGTCGCTGGAGAAGGATCTTCGTAAAGCGCTGGCACGCTCCGAGTTTATGGTTGTTTACCAGCCGAAATGGGATTCTTATATGAATGTTACGGTTGGTCTTGAAGCACTGCTGCGTTGGCGGCACCCTGAACATGGGATAATTTCCCCCGCAGAATTCATTCCCATCGCAGAGGAAACGGGACTAATTGTCCCCATTACCTATTGGATGCTGCATGATGTATGCAGCCAGAACATGCTTTGGCATAAGGAAGAGATAGCAAATGTCGCAGTCTCTATTAATATGTCAGCGCGGATGTTTGAGGGTGGGGGCTTATACGATGTCGTAGAAGAAGCACTCACACGTTCAGGCCTAGAACCACATTTCCTTGAACTGGAGATTACAGAGTCCATTGCGATGAATAACATGGAAGAGACGGTTGCGCAGCTATCCAGACTTCGGGCACTTGGGGTAAGGGTATCACTGGATGACTTTGGGACAGGCTTTTCGTCCCTTGGTAATTTAGATGAGATTCCAGTCAACACACTCAAAATTGACCAGGTATTTATTCGTAAGAGCAAGATGCATTCCAAGAAAGCCATTATCAGTAATATCATTGCGATTGCCACCAATCTTAATATGGAGGTCGTGGCGGAAGGTGTGGAGACACCAGAGCAGATTGAGCTGCTGCAATCCTTAGGCTGCAGAGTGATGCAGGGTTATTATTATGGGCGGCCAATGCCGGTGCATGAGCTGGGCCAGTGGTTTATAGCGAATACAGCAGTATCGTGACAGATGATCTCAATACATAGAACAAGGGGCTAGCGTCTAAGCAGAATTTCTCTGCTTGGACGCTAGCCCCTTTGCTATTAAGAAACCTTAAATCGTTCAATCAGAATTTGCAGCTTCTCAGCTAGTGAGGACAGGAAAGCTGCTGCAGACTCAACTTCTTCCATTGCGGCAAGCTGTTCTTCTGAGGAAGCGGATAATGTCTCTGCACTGCTGGCTGTCTGATTAGCGACATTTACGATGTTCTGAAGGGTTGTAACGAGACGGTCGGAAATTAGCGAAAGCTGTCGAACTGTTCCGGAGATCTGCTGACTTTGTGAGGCCATTCCCGAGACAGACATTTCTATCTCCGAGAAGGACTGGCCTGCCGTGGCAATCATTTCTCTGCCGTGCTCCATCTCTTCTGTAGAGCGTTTCATTGTTTCTCCTGCTTGATCCATCTGATTCACGATGATGTTTACCAACTGGCCAATTTGCGCAGCGGAATGGGCTGAGCGCTCAGCAAGCTTACGCACGGAATGGGCAACGACCGCAAACCCTCTTCCTTCTTCTCCAGCTCTTGCGGCTTCAATCGCTGCATTTAGGGACAGGAGATTGGTTTCCTCTGCGATGCTGGCAATAGTACCCACGATATTTTCGATTTCTTTGGAATAACCACCCAAGGTTTCAATAATGATTGCTAGGTCGGTAATGCTGTCACTTACGACTCTCATCTGCTGTGTGGTGGAATCCATTGCTTCACGGCCTGTACGGGCTTTATTAGCGTTGCTGACCGCATTATTCATTGCGTTATCTGCATTGCCTGCAATCTCTGTGATGAAGCGAGACAGGTCTTGTACAGACTTATATTCGCCCTCCATATTCTGCAGCTGTGAATTCGCGCTATCCGCAAGCTCAATTGTAACATTGACGCTGTACTCACCGGCCCGGTTGGTTTCCTGTGCACTGGCAGAGAGCTCTTCGGACGAGGAAGCTACCTGCATGGAGGTCTCATTGACCTCGGTAATAAGCAAGCGCAGGCTTTGGGTCATGTCATTAAAATTACGGGCTAATGTACCAATCTCATCCTTACTGTTGAATAAAATAGGATTATGAGTAAGGTCGCCCTGTGCAACAAGATTGACCCCTTTAGACAGCTTCGTTAACGGACTTATCATTCGGCGGATTAACAGATAAGCTGCCACGATAGCTATAACCAGAATGGAAGCTCCGATAATAAAGGGCTGAACTATGATATCTTGGGTTCTTTCTTGAATTATGGAGCCATCGAAATTAATAGCCATCAGCGCAACTATAGGTTTGGATGGATCATGATCCTGATAGATGGGGCCGTAACCTGTCTTAAGTGAGGTACCTTCGTATGTATAAACCTTGGAGTAGGAGGAATGCTTGGACTGAGTGATATGTTGCTTAACTTCATCTGGGAAATAAAAAGTATCGCCTGCTTTATAACCTCTAGCCTGGAAGCTTGAATCTGCGGCAAGTACTTTTCCGTCTAAGGATAAGATGAATGCCTCTTTAAAAATAGCCTTATGTGCCACAATCCAACCGATTCGATCCTCTACAGCCTCCAGTTTACTTTGATCGCCTGCCAACAATGCGGAAATATCTGCGGGGTCAATCAGGCCGGTTGTAATATTAGCGCATCCTACCAATTCGATACCTGCGGCTTCGTCTACTTGCTTATAAGCTGTACGGTATCCGAAGAACCCGATGGATGATCCTACAAGAAGTAAGACGATGAACATCATCCAAGTTAATTTAGTTGCTAATTTCATTCTTCGCACCAACCTTGACAAATTATGTTCTCAGTGATAATAGCTCTCACCTCTACGATTATATCGTATTGATATGCTCATAACCTTACATGGAATATAGTATTTCTGTGTCGGAAATTGGAGATTCGTGGAAGTTTGCGCTTTCCAGCATGCTTTCAATGGTTTAGTAGACAAAACCATTGAATCATTACCAGTTCTAGTGGTACGCTTGAGTTATTAAAAACGGATTGGGGTTGAACAAATATGCCACATCAAATAGATCCGTTAATTGATCGTCTTGGACTATCCATGTGGAGAGTACAGCGTAAGATTATGTCTCAAATGTCTTTGCACAAAGAACTCGGACTTACGGTGCCTCAGATGGGTCTGTTAAATATGATTGCGAAAGAAAAGGAGTCGCGGGTGGTACAGCTGGCAGAAAGTATGGAGGTCAAATCCAGTGCAGTGACGGTGATGCTGGACCGTTTGGAGGTGCTGGGTTATATCAAGCGTGAGCCGGATGGGAAGGATCGGAGAGCGGTTGTAGTAACGATCACCGAGAAGGGTCAGCAGGTGCTGGAAGAAGGACATTTCCGGTCCAAAGAACTGCTGGCAGAGCATTTGTCCATACTGAAGCCCGAAGAACTACGCAACTTTGCAGAGTATTACCGTATGATCGAGGACCAGGAGCGTTAGTCAGCTAAGCTTCGGAATGGATATCTTTATAAAAAACAGCAGAGCAGCGGTTCTCCATTATTGGAGAATCGCTGCTCTGCTGTTTTTGTTCGTTGGTTGCCTACGCCCTGTAATTTATTGTTTAGGTTGTTTGTCAGGCAACTGAGTGATATAGCTGTGAGAAAGCTGTAAAAGCCTCAAGGCACGGTTATATTCGTCCTCAGTGGCACTTGGTGTTGTTCCATCGTTATAAATAGAGTACTGAGTGTTGTCTTCAAAGCTGTTACCAGGAATAAGCAATCCTGAGCTGGCAATGAATGAACCAGAAGGTAAATAATATCGTTCTGGCAGCAAATTATAAGTCTGACTGAGTAGATCTTGACCAAAATATACGTTATTCTCTAATGAAATCCCAAGCAGACTTGCAGCGGTTGGCATGATATCCACTTCTCCGCCTACTTCATCAATGGTCTGCGGCGCTACGCCATCACCTGCATGAATAAGCAGAGGGATGTTCATCATATCCGCATAACTGTATTCATGACCATAGATTTCAGTCATCAATTCTTTATCATCATGATCGAGGGAATAAATCGGCAATCCCATATGATCTCCATAAATCATGATTACACTATTGTCCCAGACACCTTTCGCTTTAAGCTCTTCTACAAAATGTCCAAAAGCATCATCCGCATAGTTCTGGGAACGGATATAGTCACCAACAAAAGTACCTTCATAACGCTCTGGCAGCTCCATACGGTATTTTTCTTCCGGAATAGTAAAAGGGTGATGCGCTGACATTGAAATGACTTGAGCGTAAAAAGGCTGCTCCTGTTGGTCCATTTCTTTTAGTTTGTCGGCTGTCTTACTGTAGAGCGTATCATCAGAAGCGCCAAAGAAAAAGACATCATCTTCACCAAAAAATTTGCGATCATAATAATGATCGAAGCCCAGGGAGTCATACAGCTCGCCGCGGTTCCAGAATTCTACGACATTGGTGTGGAAGGTTGCAGTCTGATAACCATTTTCTTTAAGCACACGTGGCAGACTCGGCAGTACCTTATCTACATAGGACATCGTTGCCGCTCCACGTGGAGGGATGTAGAAGGAAGTATTAACTACGAACTCTGCATCCGACGTATTCCCTTGACCAACCATTTGATAAAAATTAGGGAAGTAAAGACTGTCCTTCATCACCTTGTTCAGGTTCGGTGTAATTTCTTGACCGTCTAATTTAAGTCCTAGCAAAAAATTCTGGAAAGATTCCATTTGAATAATAATAAGGTTCTTATCTTTCGCGATGCCTTGAAGTGGAGAACTAGCCGTAGTATTAATCCCCTTCAATTTATTGATGGCATCTTGTGTAATGTCACTTGAATTGACTAGCTCAGGCTCTTCTTTAGCGAAGATCGTATAGGCTTCATAATTAAGAATTCCCATTTCCTGGGCTTTCTTAATTTCGTTCATGCTGGCCTTATTAGGCAAGATGTTGAACAGGCATAAAGCAAGTGAGACTGCAAACAGAACGCTGTACTTAAGTTTTCCGCCACGGCGGCGGTTGATATTCTCTTTCTTATAGACCCGGCCTTTTTTATTAAAGAAGAAATAAACTCCGAGAATAATGATGTCTGTAAAAATCAGCAGGTAGTATGGATCCATTAGTGAGAATACGCTGTTGCTGACGGCGGTGACTTGATTCACCTGCTCCGCTGCATGGTAAGTCACAATAACACCATAATATTTAAAATACATAATGGCTGCGAAGAAAATGGCTGTCACTAATAAATTTACGGTCATGTAATATCCGAGCTTGCGCTTGGAACCAAAACGTTCAATGATACAGAAGAGCGCCCAAGCAAAGGGGATTTCAGTTAATAATGATTTCCAGGGCAATATATCGTCAAAGATTACGCCCCATGCCAAGAAAGCTTTTAGAATAAAAATTATTGTGAAAAACACAAAAGGTTTAACGATCCACTGTTTAAAGTTAAAGGATGACACAGCTTCGCCTTCTTTCTACATGATAAAACGCTATTTCCCGGCTAGGAAGAAACAGCGCCCCAGACAAAATAATTCCATAGTAATAAAATTTATTATGCAGGGCTAGCTATAGAATGTCAAAAATCGAGAACCTAAGTATAAGCTTAGCGGAGCGCGTAAAGTTAAACACATAGGGTTGAAGCTGACGCTCCTGCTCTCATGCAGGGTTATACAACGAATTCAGGACTAAAATGGCGATTGGGAGCAAAAAGAATATATGGAAAATTAAAGGATGTGATGCCGGATGGGCTCTACAGTAGCTTTATCAGTTAGAACTCTCGTTGAATATGTTTTTCGCAGCGGAAGCATTGAGCCTGGCTTTCATGGAACGGGCGCTATGGTCGAAGGCACAAGAATTCATCAGAAAATCCAAAAGCAATATAAGGAAGGTGACCGCAAAGAGGTTTATTTGAAAACGGAAATTTCTTATGGAAACCTGCTTTATGTTGTAGATGGGCGATGTGATGGATTGCTTGTCTCGGAGGATGGGAGCTTTACGGTCGAAGAAATCAAGTCAACCTCCGGACTGCTGGATTTACTGGATGAGGGACATGAGGTTCACTGGGCACAGGCGCTGATGTACGCATATATGATAGCTCTGGAGCAAGAGCTTTCTTCTATTCAGGTTAAGCTTACCTATGTCCACCGGGCCACTGATGAGCAAAAAAGCTTGTACCGAACGTTGTCTTTTGAAGAGCTGATTTCATTTGTGAATGACACAGTAGCTAGATATGCTCCGTACGCCGAGATGATGGTTCATCATGAGGCTAAGAAGGAGCAGAGTCTTCGGGAGTTGAGCTTTCCGTTCTCCTCTTATCGAAAGGGACAACGTCATTTTGCAGGAGCCGTATATAAGTCCGTCGTGGAAAAGGTCAGTCTGTTCGCTCAAGCACCCACAGGTATTGGGAAAACAATGTCGACGTTGTTTCCTGTCCTTAAAGCGATGGGCGAAGGACAAGCTAAGGGATTGTTCTATTTAACGGCAAAGACGGTTACCCGTTTTGCCGCGCAGGAAGCCATCTCGCTGTTGCTAACGCAGGGACTTCAGCTGCATGTCATCACTATTACCGCTAAAGAGAAGGCCTGTTTTCGCGAAGAGGGGGTTTGCGGTAAGGATTCCTGTCCTTATACGGATGGTTATTATGACCGGATCAACGAGGCGTTGATGGATCTGTTAGAGCACGAGACGCTCATGAGCAGAGACACCATTGCACTGTATGCTCACAAACACAAAGTGTGCCCATTTGAGTTCTCATTGGATGCGGCCTATGCCTGTGATGCTGTGATCTGCGATTACAATTATATATATGATCCTCGCATCAGTCTGAAACGGCTAACAGAGGAAAGAAAGAGAGAAACGGTACTTCTAGTAGATGAAGCACACAATCTGGTAGACCGGGGACGGGAAATGTTCTCCGCCTCTTTGCTGAAAGCCCCTTTCCTGGAGATCCAGCGCCAATATAAAGAAATGAACCGGAGTTTGAGTAAAGCCGCTAAATCGGTGAATGCTTTTTTCATCTCCCTTCGCAAAATTTGCAATGAAGAGGGGCAAGGGCAGTGGGACTCGTTCCCGGAGGAGCTGCCAGCTTTGCTTGAGATATTTTCTTTGGAGGCGGAACAGGAACTTATTCACCCCAGCTCCAGCATTGTCTCTCTGAATGGAGAAGATGAAGGGGAAAATGTCCTCTTGGATACATATTTTGCAGTTCAGGGAATGCTCCGCACCTTTAAGACCTATGATGAACGCTACATTACCTATGCTGAGGTTCGTAGAGGGGATGTCTATCTCAAGTTATTCAATTTGGATCCCTCGCATCTGCTTCGGCAGATGTCCAAGAGCTTTCGCAGTCAGATCCTGTTCTCAGCTACACTTTCTCCATTATCTTACTACCGGGATATGATTGGTGCGGTGGAGGAAGATTACAGTTTAACTGTTTCTTCTCCTTTTCAGAAGGAGCAGTGGGAAGTAACCGTCTTACCTGTCTCCACACGTTATCATGACCGGGAAGCTTCACTAGTTCCGTTGACTAAAGCACTAAGCCAAATGGTCTCCAAGAAGGGCAATTATCTGGTGTTTTTTCCTTCGTACCTCTATTTACAAAACGTATATCAGGCCTTTACGGAGAATTACCCTGAAATCCGGACATTGATGCAGGATACGGGCATGAGTGAGCAAGCTAGAGAAAGTTTTTTAGCTGCATTTAGTCCAGACAATGACGAGACGTTATTGGGATTTGCTGTACTTGGAGGAATTTTTTCAGAAGGTGTGGATCTGCCAGGGGATCGCCTCAATGGGGTTATGGTTGTTGGCGTTGGCCTGCCACAGCTTGGTCTTGAACGCAATCTGCTGCGTCAATATTTTAATGCCAGAGGAAAAAATGGCTTTGATTATGCCTATGTCTATCCGGGAATGTGCAAGGTACTGCAAGCCGGAGGCCGGTTGATTCGCAGCGAGACGGATACGGGCATTATCGTGTTGGCTGATGACCGTTTTTTGCAGAGTCCATATATGCATTTGCTCCCCGAAGAATGGAGAGATTATCTTATCCGCTCGTAAGAGGTTATAATCTACGAAAGGGTATTCATAATCAATCGGCAGGGGGAAATAATATGACATTAAAAGTGGGTATTGTGGGTACGGGTTGGTTCTCTAAGGTACATGCTGATTTGCTGGCAGGGATGGATGATGTCCAGTTGCAGGCAGTCTGTGGTAGCAGTAAAGCCAAAGGCGAAGATATGGCACGTCCATACGGAGCTGCTGGATATGGTGATATTACAGAGATGTTGGATGCAGAGACGCTTGATGCTGTTTATATCTGTGTGCCTCCACAATCTCATGGTGCGATTGAACGTTCATTAATCAAGAGGGATATTCCTTTTTTTATAGAGAAGCCGCTTAGTATGACTACTGAAATTCCTGCGAGCTTGCTGCAAGATATTAAAGAACATAATTTATTGACCTCGGTAGGTTACCATTTCCGTTATCAAGAGAATGTCAGACGGCTCAAGGAAACACTACGTGGTGATAAGATCGGTATGGTTATGGGCCAGTGGATGGGCGGCATGCCGGGCGTAGCTTGGTGGCGTGATCAGGAGCAATCCGGAGGACAGTTCACCGAGCAGACTACTCATATCGTCGATTTAGTGCGTTATCTGGCAGGAGAGGTAAAAGAAGTATACGGCATGTTCGGAAACCGAATTATGCATGAGCAGCATGAAGGTGTGAGCGTAGCCGATGTAGGTACCGTATCTCTTAAGCTTGAGAATGGAATCATAGCTAATATTTCAAATACATGTGTACTGCCTGATCCGGTGGGAAGTGTAGGACTTAGTTTCTATAATGATCGGGGATTGCTGGATTGGAACCCGGATCGTCTCTTGGAAGTGCGAAGTGGCAATAGCACCGAATTTGAAAACACAGGAAATCCATATTTAGTGGAAAGTGAAGCTTTTCTGCATGCTGTACGGACAGGTGATCGTTCACGTATTCTCAGTGACTATGAGGATGGATTCAAGACGCTTAAAGTAACCTGCGCGGCTTACGATTCAGCACAAAGTGGACTTCCGGTTAAATTCTAGGTTTAGATCTCTTAAAAAAAGGACATGTCGCCTTAGATGTGCTAAAGAGACATGTCCTTGGCTCAAGCTGGGTTAGCCTAGTGGAGGAATACCGCGAGTAAAGCTGGCGCCACACCTATGGATAACAGCGCGGACAGAATCATCGCAATACTGGAGATGGTTCCGGTCAGTGAACTAAGCTCGAAGGCCTTGGATGTTCCTGTACCATGCGCAGCGGTTCCCAGCGATACACCACGCGCGATTTCATTGTCAATGCGGAAGATGCGGAGCACTGTAGGGCCCATCATTGTACCGAGTATCCCGGTAATGATGACGAAGACTGCAGTAATACTCGGTACACCGCCGATACTTTGCGAGATGCTCATAGCGATCGGCGTAGTCACCGAACGTGGAACCAGACTGGCTGCCAGATCGCCGCTGACATGCAGCCATTTGGCGAGCAGAATAGAAGAGATCACCGCTGTTATCGTCCCTGACAGCACGCCTGCCGCAATTTCGGCGGCGTGCTTTTTGAGCACCTTGAAGTTTTTATGCAAAGGGATTGCAAAGGCCATAGTTGCCGGTTGCAGCAAATCCGTCAGCCATTTGCCTCCCGCATTGTAAGAATCATAAGTAATGCCTGTGATGAGTAAGAAGATAATCATAAGCACTGGTGTAATGATCAATGGAGAGGTGTACACTTTGCCACTAGAAGCATAAATGCGTTTCGCCAGTAGATACACAGCAACCGTAAGACCGAAGAATAACAGAGCGTTTAACATGATCCTTTCCGCTCCTTTGCTTTGTAAATTCTACTGGTAAGTAATCCGGAACTGGCCATTACAACAATCGTACCCAAAATGACCACCGCGAGGATTCGTAAACCATCAGTTTCCAGAATATTCGCGTATTTCATTACGCCAATAGCAGATGGAATAAAGAACAGCAAGAGCTCAGCCAGTAGCCAAGAAGCACCAACTTCAACCCAATTCAGATGAATGACACCAAACTCAAGCAAAAGAAACAATATAATCATTCCGAGTATGCTTCCGGGAATAGGGATATGCAATAATGGGGTTACAGCATTGATTAGTAATGAGAATAGGGTAAGTCCCGCTACCTGCAGCAAGCCTATAACAATCTTTTTCATAAGGCTTCGCTCCTTTCATGATAATGAAAGTTTACATCAATTGTTTTCATAGGTAAAATGAATAGATTGAATAAATGACATTCCTTTTGTCTATGTATCGGAGGTTGGAAGATGGATATCCGACAATTAGAATATTTCGTCCAAGCAGCACGAATGAAAAGCTTTACTCGGGCTGCCGAATCCTTATATATTTCTCAGCCAACGATCAGTAAAATGATCCGGAATATGGAGATCGAGCTGGAGGCGGATTTGTTTTACCGTGAAGGGAAAAGTGTCCGGCTTACAGATGCGGGGGAAATTCTGTTCACCAAAGCGCAAAATATCGTGGAGTCGTTCGCCAGCTTGTCTTCTGAGCTGGATAGCTTACGAAATTTGGAGCAGGGCCACATCCGCATCGGTCTGCCTCCAATGGTAGGGGCGAGCTTTTTTCCTTCGGTGATTGGTCAATTTCATAAACGTTATCCGCAGGTTACTATTCGTCTGCATGAGGATGGCGCGAAAAAAGTGGAGGAAGATGTAGAAACGGGCTTGCTGGATATCGGAATGGTTGTGCTGCCTGTAAATACAGCCAAACTTCATTGTTTCACTTTTGTTGAAGAGAAGCTGAATCTTATTTTACCTGTAGGACATCGGCTGGCCGGTGCAGACCTTGTTCCGTTAAGTGAACTGGCCGAAGAGGAGTTTGTGCTGTTCCGGGAGGATTTTACGCTGCATGATCGGATTATTACGGAATGTGTGAAGGCGGGATTTCAGCCTAAGGTAATCTATGAGAGCTCCCAATGGGACTTAATTAGCCGCATGGTGGCTGCCGGTATGGGAATCGCATTGCTGCCAGAGACCATATGCCGGGATATGGATCGATCACGGTTAGTTGTTGTGCCTTTGACGGATCCGGTAATTCCGTGGCAGCTTGCTATGGCGTGGCGAAGAGATCGTTATTTATCTTTTGCGGCACGCGAATGGATTGCTTTTGCAAAGGGACTTTTGCGAGAACAGTATCCCAACGAGCTCCCTGACGAGCATGCGGAGGACTCTGAATAAATAGTAATTCCGTTTTTGTTAGAAGCTCTACAATTTTTCTTTTTTTTGAAAATATGTTTTTTTGGTATCATGACTTATGATAGGAGAAGATGTTGATAGAGAGAAGGAGAGAGATGTGACACAAAATCCAAATTCCTCCAAGAATAATCATAGAAAAGATTATAAAGAAGATGAGCTACTTGTAACTATAGAGAGTCTTAGATGTGAATTGCTGGAGGTTGCAGAGCAACGGAGTCTTAGTGACCGTGCTGTTTTAGAGCTCAGTGAGCGATTAGACAGCTATATTTTGCTGGCACAAAATAAGATGATGGAAAATTTGCGCAACCGGAAAGCCGGCATTACATCCTATAGTAGAAGTTCCAAAACCGCCATCACTGTTAGCTAAACTACCAACAACATAGAATTATAATACTATGAAGATGTTACTGATCTAGAGGAGCGTATTAGGCTCCTCTATTTGTCGTACAATCTATTTGTTGTACAATCCATAACTTTCACCTATAATGTCAATTAATAGAATCTTTTCAAGTCAAACTTTGGGGGTGCCGAGTGGAGGGAAAGTTAACAACTATACGCTCAGAAATTGAGAAAAATTTGTCCCGCTCCGGCCATAATCTCGCCTCATTTTCAAAAATTTGTGGCCTGAATCGAGGCAGCCTCAGTGCAATTCTGCATGGAAATCCGCCGAAGCCTATGTCCTTGGGACAAGTAGATGCAATTATAAAAGCCTTTGGTTTTCCAGAAGGTTGGTTATATCCTCTATATGTTGATGAATGCTTCAATGATGAGAAGGTCTCACGCCGTAGAGTGGAGCCTTTTTTGATTCGTTGTGCTGAATTGGGCAAACAGAATTGCATTGATGAAACTATAAGCAGGTTATTAGAGTCTACCAAGCCGCTGGATATCATTTATTCTGTTGCTGATAAATTATTCAATAAAGGCAAAGTTCAGGAATCCATGTTTTTTTACAAGATTGTAGTAGAGAACGAGTCGGATAGTTATAGTGAACGTCTCGCGATCAGTCATTATCGTAATTTTAAATTTTTGCAAACACTTGATATGGAGGAGAAGCTACGCGCAGTCATTAGCTTTAGTCCTTTTAGGGGACGCCTTCCGGAAAATTTGCAATTAGATGGTTTATTGATGCTGACACAGCTATGTTTCGCTCTTCGCAGATGGGAAGAAATGGAGATCTATGCTGATGAGTTGAGAGCTTTAGCCAATGCAGTTTACCGCCAAGAACTGCGGAGGAGCGGAGACAAACGAAGAGAAGAACTCTGTACGGAACGTCCGCTCGTTGTTTATTATGGACACGGATATTTACTTAAAGCAATTTCGTTGACGAAGCAAGGTCAATATGAAGCTGCGAAGAAATATACCGCTGGTTATGCAGACTTAGGCTGGTTTGAGATGTTGGATGAAGTAGGCCAGCAAGCTGTAGAACAATTCCGATTATTTGCAGTTGGGAACAGTTTCACACTGGAAATGCTGGAGGGGAACGTAAAGGTTGTACCGGACTATGTAGCTTTTTTGGCTGAGCACCCCGGAGAAATATTGCCAGGACTCATTATTATTATGGAATCGGCTAATCATTACAGATTTTCTGTAGATGATGTGCTTAAACGTTTTGCACGGGAAATGTTACGATTTGAACAGTTTGAAGATCCCATTAATATTGACCGATTATATCGGTTGTACTATCAAATAGCCATGTATCTAATAAACAATGGACAATATATTACGGGTGTGGACTATATCATACAGTCTTTAGAGTTATCTATTAAGACTAATAATGGAATAGACTTCATTAAGTGCGTGACCTTATTTGAGACCAATAGGGACTATGCAACTCTAAATCAACAGGAGAAATACAGAAAGCTGATAAGGGAGGTGAGAAAAGATGAAAAAATCACTATTGATGATGGCAGGCATTTTAGCATTGTTTAGCTTCATCATTATCGGCCCAGTTGGTTCCGGAAGTAATGGACCAATCACAACTTATGAGCACGGAGCAGGATTCTAAAGGTTATCCTTGGCAATATTTTATATACAGATACATATACGCATAACTACTCCCTTGCACTCGTGCTGGGGAGTTTTCTTTTTCGTAATAATTGATAGCGTATTCATAATTTGACAAAGCAATCCGGCGAAAATATAATTAGGTAGCCTAAATAATATAGTGTTTAATAATTAGTTGACCTAACTAAAATAGAGGTGAAGGAAATTGGGATAAACGGAGGAAATACAGAAAATACTGAAAATTCAGTCGCACACGGGCTTTTTGCGGCGATGAAACGCCTGCATAAAGCTCAATGGCAAAAGGGCGTTGAGGGCCACAAGCCAAGTGAGATGACTTTAATGATATGCATTGAAAAATGGAATCATTCTGATGAAGAGGGTCTTAAGGTGTCTGAAATCAGCCGACTACTTGGATTCACTCCTCCTACCATCACGCAGCTGATTAACAGTCTTGAAGCGAAACAGATGGTGGAAAGACACGCGGATCCTTCGGACCGAAGAGTTGTACGCGTAAAATTGACGGAACGTGGAAAAGAACTCACACGAAAAGCGGAACATTATCGTGATGTGATGCTTGATAAGCTTGTACAACACTTAGGCGAAAAAGACACTAAACAGCTCACTGAGCTATTGCTTAAGGTACATGAATACGTTGAGGATAATCCACCACCTGATTGGGATAGGCTACAAATGAACGGAGATGAGAAGCTTGATTAAATTATTTAAACAACTGAAGCCTTTTAGGGTAGCTATTGGTGCTGTATTAATCCTTGTATTTTTGCAGTCCATGGGTGATTTATACCTTCCTACTCTGATGTCTGACATCGTCGACAAAGGGATCGTTCAAGGAGATCGCGCTTATATTTGGAAAATAGGTAGTTTCATGCTCATGGTTGCAGGTGGCGGTGCTTTATGTTCGGTAATTGCCAGTTACTTATCGGCAAAAGTGGCGGCTGGGTTTGGTAAAATCACGCGTGCTCGAGTCTTTAATCATGTAGAGAATTTCACTCTGCATGAATTCGATAAGTTAGGTACAGCATCTTTGATTACACGTACAACAAATGATATTACACAAGTTCAAACCGTACTTACTATGATGTTGCGCATGATGATCGGGGCACCGATGATGATGATTGGTGGTATCATCATGGCAGTATCTGAAGATGCTAAATTATCATTGATTTTTGTAGTCGTTATTCCTGTACTTGTTGGGGCGATCTTCTTTATTGGGATGAAGGGTCTGCCACTGTTTAAAGCCATTCAGATTAAGCTTGATAAATTAAACCTGGTGCTGCGTGAGCATCTGACAGGTATTCGTGTTATTCGTTCTTTTAACCGGATTGATCATGAGAATAGACGTTTCACCGAAGCTAACCGTGATCTTACGGATACAGCTATCAAGGTCAACAAAATCATGGCCGGCCTGATGCCGCTGATGATGATTGTAATGAACTTTTCTATGATTGCTATTCTTTATTTTGGTGGAATTCGAATTGGTGACGGCGATCTGCAAGTTGGGTCCCTGATGGCATTTATCCAATATGCGATGCAAATTATGTTTTCTCTGATTATGGTATCGATGATGTTCGTGTTAATTCCGCGTGCTTCAGCTTCAGCCGTGCGTATCAATGAGGTACTGGATATGCAGCCTGAATTTACAGATCCTACTGAGAGTGAACTGCATACAACAGCTCAAGCTACTAAAAAAGACGGACGCGATTCTTTACGTGGTTTTGTTGAGTTTGAGAATGTATCTTTTTCCTATCCAGGGGCAGAACAGCCTGCACTTTCCAAAATTAGCTTTAGTGCTCGTCCGGGTGAAGTTACCGCAATTATCGGGGGTACCGGATCGGGTAAATCTACGCTACTTAGCCTGATTCCAAGGTTCTATGATGTTAATGAAGGTGCTGTACGCGTAGACGGAGTGGATGTGCGTGAGATGACACAGGAAGAGCTGCGGAGCAAAATCGGTTACATCCCTCAAAAAGCAGTATTGTTCTCGGGTACGATTAATGAGAACATCCGCTACGGTAAAGAGGATGCTACGGATGAAGAAATCATTCATGCATCCAAGGTGGCTCAAGCCTACGATTTCGTATCCGCGATGAAGGATGGGTTTGACTCGGAAATTGCCCAGGGCGGGAATAACGTCTCTGGTGGTCAGAAACAGCGGTTGTCCATTGCTCGGGCGCTTGTGAGAAAACCTGAGGTGTATCTGTTCGACGATAGCTTCTCAGCTCTTGATTTCAAGACAGATGCCAAACTTCGCGCGGCTCTCAAAGCTGAAACTACGGAATCCACCGTATTGATCGTAGCTCAGCGGGTTAGCACCGTTATGGATGCGGACCGGATTATTGTAATTGATGAGGGTGAAATTGCTGGAATGGGCACTCACCGTGAACTGCTCGAGAGCAGTGATGTGTACCGCGAGATCGTATCCTCGCAGCTGTCAGAGGAGGAAATAGCATGAGCGAACAAAACAGAGAACATAAGCCTGCAGCTCCCCGCGGCCATAAAGGTCCGGGTGGACCGGGTGGCGGTCCTGGAATGAGGATGCCGGCAGAAAAGGCTAAAGATTTTAAAGGTACACTTCGTCGCTTGATCAAATATTTACGCCCACGTATGGTTCAATTGATTATTGTACTAATTATGGCGATTGCCAGTACGGTGTTCAGTATCTTCAGTCCGAAGGTTATGGGTAAAGCTACAACCAAACTGTTCGAAGGTGCTTACGGCAAATTGATGGGTGTAGAGGGTGCCTCCATTGACTTTGGATATATTAATGATATTCTGATCCTGCTCGCGGGATTGTATCTGCTTAGTGCTTTGTTTAGTTACATTCAGCAATATGTAATGGCTGGAGTAGCGCAGAAGGTAGTTTATGACATGCGTGAGCAGATCAACAGCAAGCTGGAGCGTTTACCTTTAAAATATTTTGACTCCCGTACACACGGGGAAATTCTCAGCCGTGCTACGAATGACGTGGATAACATCAGTACCACGTTGCAGCAAAGTTTAACGCAGCTGATTACCTCAATCGTCACTATTATTGGTGTTATTGTGATGATGCTTACCATCAGCCCATGGCTGACTTTAATCACGATTACTACGTTGCCACTCAGCTTTATTGTGATTATGGCGATCTCCAAACGTTCGCAGACTTATTTTGTGAGACAGCAGAAATCGCTTGGTCAGTTGAATGGTCATGTAGAGGAAATGTATACAGGGCACCGGATTATTAAAGCTTTCGGCCGCGAACCGCAGTCGCTTAAAGATTTTGATGAAATAAACGATAAGCTATATGATTCTGGCTGGCGCTCCCAATTTATGTCGGGTATGATTATGCCGCTTATGATGTTTATCGGTAACTTGGGTTATGTGCTTATCTGTGTTGTGGGTGGTATTTTTGTTACTAAAAAAATGATTGATGTCGGGGATATCCAAGCCTTCATTCAATATTCACGTCAGTTCACCCAGCCGATTGCACAAACGGCTAATATTGCTAACATTATTCAATCCACCATTGCTTCCGCAGAACGTGTATTTGAACTTCTGGATGAAGAAGAGGAAGTCAAAGAAGTTAATACTACGCTTGTGAAGCTTGATGAAGGTGCTCCGGAAGGCTCCGTTGAGTTCCGTCATGTGAAATTCGGATATAAAGAGGATGCTATTCTGATTGAGGACATGAATATTGAGGTTAGTCCAGGTCAGACTATAGCTATTGTCGGTCCTACTGGTGCTGGTAAAACCACTTTGATTAACCTGTTGATGCGCTTCTACGAGCTTAACGATGGGGAAATTATCATTGATGGCGTCAACATTACCGATATGAAACGGAGTGACCTACGCAGTAAATTTGGTATGGTGCTTCAGGATACCTGGCTCTTCAACGGTACGATTCGTGATAACATTGCTTACGGTCGTGAAGGTGCATCAGAAGCTGATGTGGTGCGGGCGGCCAAGGCTGCGCATGCTGATCACTTTATCCGCACACTTCCGCTTGGCTACAATACGGTGTTAAATGAAGAAGCTTCTAATATTTCACAAGGACAGAAGCAGTTGATTACTATTGCTCGCGCTATTCTTGCTGATCCATCGATCCTCATTCTTGATGAAGCAACGAGCAGTGTCGACACACGGACTGAATTGCTGATTCAAAAAGCGATGAATGCGCTGATGCAAAACAGAACAAGCTTCGTTATTGCCCACCGTCTCTCGACGATTCGTGATGCGGATCTCATTCTTGTCATGAACCAAGGTAGTGTAATCGAGAAAGGCAACCACGAAGAACTGCTGGCACAAGGCGGATTCTATGCGGATCTCTATAACAGTCAGTTCTCTGAAGGGGATTTGGACGTAGGCTAAATTGAAGTGAAGAAAAAAGTATAGTTAATCATAAACCCCTCTTTTCACATGATGCTGATTTTTTATGTGAAGAGAGGGGTATTTTATATGTGATGAGGTGCTTTAATTTTTCTGAAAAATAAAAAAAGTTTGATTAAAAATTAAAGCATATATATGATAGAATAAAAAATGACCCGCGGCTCATTTTTAAGGCTGCAAGGTAAAGGAGAGGATGAAGGGAATGTCAGGCTACGGAAAATGGGTGGCAGGAAAAAAGACGAAGTGGATTACTCTTCTCGTATGGATAGTGCTTGTAGGTGCACTTACCCTGTTATGGCCTGCAGTGAATTCTCAGGTTGCTAATAATGCGCCTAACCTCCCAGATGATTCACAATCGGTACAGGCAGCAGCTATTGCAGAACAAGAATTCCCTAGTGGAAGTGGAGTGCCGGCGCTGCTCGTATGGCATAGAGAAGGCGGGCTTTCACAAGATGATTTAGTACATATCACTGCTGTGTACAAGAAGTTGGAGCAGCAACCATTGCCCCATCAGAATTTTGTTCCCCCATTAGGACAACTGCCGCCACAAGCATTACAAGCCTCGTTATCTGAGGATCTTAGTACGCTGGTAACCCCAGTGCTTTTTGATAAAACGGCAGATAGTGATCAGCTCGGCGAAGCTGTGACAGAAATGAAGAAGATCATAAACACGGAGACGGGCGGAGACCCCTCTGCTGCTAAGGTAGATGGAAAAGACCTGAGTTTACGTGTTACGGGTCCAGTGGGCATCTCCATAGATGCTACAGGGCTGTTCAAAAACGCAGACGTTTCCTTGTTAATTGCTACGGTTATGCTTGTTCTGGTGTTCTTATTGGTGATCTATCGTTCGCCGATATTGGCGTTTATTCCGCTTATTGCGGTTGGGTTCGCTTATGGCGTAACTAGCCCGATTCTTGGAAAAATGGCGCAAGAAGGCTGGATCACAGTGGATTCACAGGCGATCTCGATTATGACCGTTTTGTTATTCGGAGCTGGTACGGACTATTGTCTGTTCCTGATTTCACGGTTCCGGCAGTTGTTGAAGGTAGAGGAGAGCAAGAGTCGTGCCCTTCTTCGCTCCATTACCGAATCTTCAGGTGCAATTGCTATGAGCGGCTTCACCGTCGTGCTCGCGCTGTTCGCATTATTGCTGGCTAAGTATGGAGCTTATCATCGTTTTGCCATTCCATTTAGCGTGTCGATCTTCATCATGGGAATTGCCAGTCTAACCCTCGTACCAGCACTGCTGGCGATCTTCGGACGGACCTCGTTCTTCCCATTCATTCCGCGCACACCGCAAATGGAGGTAGAACGGGCTAAGGCTAAAGGCAAACCTGTTCCTGAACCCAAGGTTTCCCGTAAAAAGGGCATTGGCGGCTTGGTAGTAACCCGGCCTTGGGCTATCGTAGGTGTGACCGTTATCGGCCTGGGGATTCTAGCTTCATTCTCCAGTGGCATCAAATTTACGTATGATATCCTATCCTCTTTTCCTAAAAATATGGAGTCCCGCGAAGGGTTCGACCTTATTGGCAAACAGTTCTCTCCCGGAGAATTGGCTCCAGCGAAGCTGATTATTGATACCCAAGGAAAAGCGAGTGGAGAGGATCTAAAGGTCATTCTTGGCGGACTTACCTATGTGGACACGGTTTCCGATCCGCAGCAGGGGGCAGTAAACAAAGATATTGTTGGTTTTGATATTGAATTTAAAAGCAATCCTTATTCACTAGAAGCGATGGGGCATATTCCTACCCTTCTTGCTACCGCAGAGCAGGCATTAATCGATGTAGACGTTGCGAACCCTGCGGATCATGTGTGGGTAAGCGGACAGACGGCAACACAGCACGACACTAAAGAGATTGGAGATCGGGATACCGATCTGATTATCCCCGTGGTCATCGGAATGATCACCTTACTGTTGTTGATATATCTGCGTTCAATAGTGGCCACCATCTATCTGGTCGGCACCGTTATTCTCTCCTTCTTCTCAGCGCTTGGCTTAGGCTGGATTATCATTCACTATGTGATGGGAGCAGATGCCATTCAGGGAGCGATCCCACTGTATTCCTTTGTTTTCTTGGTGGCACTTGGAGAAGACTACAACATCTTCATGATCTCGAATATCTGGAAAAAGCGTAAAACCATGCCGCTTAAGCAGGCTATCGCGGAAGGTGTGAATGAGACCAGCTCGGTAATTACCTCTGCGGGCCTCATTCTGGCAGGTACATTTGCTGTATTGGCAAGCTTGCCGATTCAGGTGCTTGTGCAGTTCGGTATCATCACCGCTCTTGGTGTTCTGTTGGATACCTTCGTGGTGCGTCCGTTCCTTGTACCAGCTATTACGACGCTCTTTGGTCGTTGGTCGTTCTGGCCGGGTAAACATCAAGAGGTGGAGACTCCTCAGCCAGATGTAAGTAAATAATGAGTTTATAAACAACAAACAGGGATGTCCCCGAGCCATATTGGCTCCGGACATCCCTGTTTGTTTTAGGCTTAGGTCCAGGAAATCGCTGGATAATAGTGCTGCTTGTACCAACTAACTGAACTGTATCTAATAGGCTAATCAATAAGTCTGCTGGACGATAATTACTCTAAGTTTTTACTGTAGCAATTAGCATTTAGAAGCGATAACTGTGTTAATTAGCCCGCTGCATTGGTTAGCCAAGAGGTAAAGCCAATTCGTCTGCTACATCAGTTAATCTAGTGGTAATAGCCAATTAGCGCGCTGTATTAGCTAGCCCGGCGGTAAGAGTTAACTAGCGCGCTGTATTAGCTAGCCCGGCGGTAAGAGTTAACTAGCGCGCTGCATCGGCTAACCTAGCAGTAATAGTTAATTAGTTACTGTACTTATCGGGCAACAATCCCGTACACACTGCTGGTCCAATCTAGCTACTACTCCGATTGGTTAGTCCTAATACTTAGTTACCAGGCGTGCGGCTGATCATTAGCTCATATTTATCGATGGAAGCACCCAGGATTGCGTCATTACCACCAGCACCACGGTGCGACTGACGGAAGGAATCGCTGGAGGTCCAGCCTTTGAACGCATCCTCATTCTCCCATACGGTGCAGATTTTTAATTCCTCGATACCTTCTTTGGCATTTCCGCGCCATACCTCCATACGTACAAACCCAGGCATATCCTGTACACCATTATTTCCTCCGAAACGTTGAGCAATAGCTTCGCCATGACCTTCTTTTACTTTAATAGTATTAGTTACTACCAGCATGATAGATAAACCTCCGATCAGAAAGTTAGTATATTCTCAGGACATTGTGAATCGAAATAATATAACATGAGAACCTCGGAAATTAGTATCAAGATCTCAAGGTAACATCGTGATTCTCAAAAGCACAGTACACCCGAAAGTACGGAGCAATGGTATATGACACAAGGCACAAGACACAAGGACAAGGCGCAAGGTACAAGGCACAGAACACAATACACAAACCACAAACCAACTAACAAAATAAAAGACCACCCCAAAAGACACAAGAACGCGGGCGCTTAATTGCACTTTGTACACTTAAATTATCCGTCACACCACAAACGATCGAATAAGTGTATTCTCTGCAACTAATTTGTGCGAATCTGGTGAATCGACGAGAATAGCCTCCTTTTAACTGTATAGAGTGCAACTAAAGTATGATTTATCCTCTAATTACGCTGAATAGATGTACAAAGTGCAACTATTATCTATTTAAACGTTAAGTATTGTGCAAACTCAGGTACCTGCCAAAAATCCAAGTGTCTACTGCAAGTAAAGTGGCTACAGCAAGTAAAGTGGCTACAGCAAGTAAAGTGTCTATCGCAAGAGAAAGTAACTACTGCAAGTAAAGTGCCACCTCAACCATAAAACGTTACTCTAAGCCAAAGTGCAACTCAACTCCAAAGTGTTTACTTAAAACCACCATTACAGCTAGCACCTAATTGCAGTCCCGGTTACCTAATATAGCCCACAAATGAAGTTACATTGCAGAATGTGCAACAGAATGACCCGAATGTTGTCTGAATAAGGCAGTCTGTTGCATTCTGTACAATAGAATCAAGCCCCAATCGCCTAAAAGGAGGGGAGCCACTAAATTGATTGCACAAAGTGCAATCACCCAAGGCCTCATCCTCGTCTAGAGCGATTCTATTGTACAAAGTGTAATTAGATAACGGAGCAGAGCAAGCCTGAGGCGTTATCCCGCACAAAGTGCAATCACCCCAGATCATCCGGCTCCCTACGCGTCCAGCGCGATTTTATTGCGGATTGGTGGTCCACAGTCCTGCTGTTTTTAGGAAGACGCGATCCGGCAGCTTCAAAGCTGTCAGTGCCAATTCAGCAACATCTTCAGGTTGCATCATGCGATCTTCATCACCGATTTTGAGTCCAGCATTGGAAGCTAGGCCAGTGTTGACCGTGCTTGGAGTCAAGGCTACGACGCGAATATTGTGTTTGCGCACTTCTTGTGCGAGGGCTTCGGTCATGCCCATGAGAGCGAACTTGGACGCGCAATAAGCAGAGCCTGTCGCGAAGCCGCGTTCTCCGGCTGTGGATGAAATATTGATGATATTTCCGCCATTTTTCTCAATCATCGCAGGCAGTGCAGCACGAGTTACGTAATAAGTACCGTAAAGATTAACTTGGATGTGGCGCTCCCAGTCTGCAGGGTCCATTTCTACTAAAGTGCCGAATTTTGCGATCCCGGCATTGTTGATTAATGCATCAAATGCTCCAAGCTCATTTTGCAGGGAAGCAACAGCACGTTCAGCTTCTTCGCGTACAGCGATATCGGCCACGGCAATGCTGACTTTAACGTCATATACTTCCGTTAAGGCTGATTTTAACGCTTCGAGATCACCTGAAGTTCTGGAGATCAGGCCTAAATTAGCACCTTCCTTAGCCAGTGCCATAGCCAAGGCTTTTCCGATCCCTTTGCCTGCACCAGTAATTACAACACTCTTTCCTCTCAAATCCATCTCTATCGTCACTCTCCTTCAAACTTTTTTGAAGCAGCTGCTTCATTCAAGTCTTATTATACCTGAATGCTGTAGGGCAATTACAATCGCCCCTTAGAAAAGGGACTGCAATTTTTCATGAATCCGAACTGCCTTTTCATGAAAAGTATTATTCATGGAGTTTCGTCAGCGGTACCGAAGCAGGGCCCTCTAAAACTTCGCCATCGTAGGAGAAACGGGAGCCGTGGCAAGGGCAATCCCAGGAACGATCCCCGTTGTTCCATTCGCATTCACAGCCCATATGGGTGCAGGTTCTATCCACCAGATGAAGTTTACCTTCTGGATCCTTATAAGCTCCTACACGTTTGCCATCATGGAACACAACGGCTCCTTCGTCAGCTTCCAAATCAGTTGTCTTTTTATGGACGATTTCCACTTTGCCCGCCACGAGCTCTTTTGCCACATTGGCATTTTGCACGATGAAGTTTTTTAGGCTGGTGCCAGCTTTGAAGCGGGACGGATCGTACAATTCGGTATACGGATTATCTTTGCGCTGAATCTGATCCGAGATGATCTGTGCGGCCAGCGTACCGCTTGTCATGCCCCATTTTCCAAAACCTGTGGCGATATAAATCTCTGCGTTGTCCGAAATCTTGCCGATGTAGGGCACTCTGTCTAAGGTGATTAAATCCTGTGCTGCCCAGCGGTAAGGGATTGTTTTGATGCCGAGCAGATTTCCTGCGAATAGCTCCAAATTCTCATAATGTCCTATCGTACAGATGCCTTGGCCTGTCTTATGATTGTCTCCCCCGACAATGACCAGATTCATGCCTTCCCACTCTACTGCACGCAGAGAACGGGTGGGTTCGCTTGCGCTTAGATACATTCCACCCTCAAAATCCGTTTCAGGCTGGATCGCCAGACAGTAGGAACGTTCAGCATGCAGCCGCGAGAAATATAATGCTCCTCCATCGTAGAAGGGGAAATGAGAAGCTGAAACGGCGTAGCGGCAGGTGATCCGATACCCGTCCTTTTCAGTAAAAAGCGTAAGCTTATCGTTCTTCTCCACCTTATCTGCCATCATCGTATGCTCATAGATTACGCCACCTTTATCCTGAATGACCTTCAGCAGGCCCTTCAGATATTGCAGCGGGTGAAAGCGGGCTTGCCCTGGTAATTTAATGGCACCACTGGCCATCAGAGGGATAGAGACGTTATCTAGCCACTCTCCGGGCAGACCCAATTGTTCATAGGCTTTATACTCTTCCTCCAGTTGTTTAAGCGTCTTATGATCTTCAGCATCCGCGTACAGAAAAGCCGCCTCATGTTTCATGCCGCAGGATACTTCAAGTTCCTCAGCCGTATTCTGGATCCAATTCATAGCCTCGCTGTTTGAACGATAATAGAGCCGGGCTTGCTCATGCCCAAAATGCTTTATCAAATGATGATAGATTAACCCGTGCTGTGCTGAGATTTTTGCACTGGTAAAACCCGTAGTGCCACTTAGAATTTCCCCTGCTTCCAAGAGCGTGACTTTGTAGCCTGCTTTGCTGAGGAGATAGGCTGTTGTAATGCCTGTAATTCCACCGCCTACCACTGCCACATCTGTAGAAATATCTTCAGCCAGCTTTGGAAAAGTCGGTAAATCCGTGGTATCTCTCCATAATGATTCCGGAAATTGTGGAAGACTTTGCGTTATCTTACGGTTTGGGTCCATCTATTATCCCTCCATCTGTACAATCCTCATCTCATTTATTACCACAGTCCTGTGAAAAGAAACTCCCCGTTCAATTGTGCAGTGCATGAATTCAAAGAAACAGTGCCAAAATAAGGGGGGATCCGGGACGTAAAGGACAAATAGGAGGGATGATGTTCCATGTCAGTTCAACAGGATAAGGACAATATTTCTCTGGAATGGATCAAAGACCAGCTGAACGGGTTCGCGGATTTAATCGATAAAACGAGCGTTGCCCCTTTTGGGCAAATCAACCTGCTCTATATCAAAAGCGTTACAGATGCGCAGACACTCAGCCGCCACGTGATTGCGCCGTTTTATGAAATGGAGAGTATTAGCGCTTATCAGGATTACATTATGACTTATCCGGGCACTGAAGAGGCGACTACGAGAGAGAAGGCGATCGACCTTTTGCTCAGTGGTTATGTGCTTCTGGGTATAAAAGATGTGATTTATTTCTTCGATGCTATGAGTACGGAGAGCAGCGGTGTTAGTGAAACGTCTGCCGAAAGTATTTCACAGGGGCCGTCAGATGCACTGACAGAGGATATAGCGATTAATTTGAACATGATTCGGCGGCGTTATCAATCCACTAATCTCAAAATGGAGACCATGGTCATCGGCGATGTCTCTAAAACAAAGATAGCTATTTTATACGATGACAGTCGTGTTGACTATAACGTTTTAAAAGAATTAAGGGAGAAGATGGGGACGCTAAAGGTTGATATTTTGCAGGCTGCAGGAGAACTTGAGAAGTTTATAAGCAGTGACAAATTAAGAATACTCCCTAAGTCCATCATCACCGAAAGACCGGATAGAGTGGTGTTTAATTTGTCTGAAGGTAAAGTAGCGATAGTGCTGGATACAACCGGTTATGCGATAGTGCTGCCTTCTATTTTTAATGACTTCTTTACATCCATGGATGATAAAATACAGTTTCCTATCGTGGGGCGTTTTCTAAAGCTGCTTCGGATTATCGGTGTGTGCATGACGTTGTGGCTGCCTGCGCTCTACGTAACACTCACCTCGTATAACCCAGAGATTATTCGTGTGCAGATTGCCTTGCTTATTGCGGGCAGTCGTGCGACTGTGCCTTATCCATCTTTTGTGGAAGTGCTTTTAATGCTCATGATGATGGAGTTTCTGACTGAAGCGAGCTTACGGCTCCCCAAGGCAATTGGTCCAACGGCAACGACGGTAGGAGGGCTTATCTTGGGGCAGGCAGCGACGGCAGCAGGACTTGTAGGGAATATCATGATCATATTGGTTTCTGCTGTTGCGATATCCAATTTTCTAATTCCGCTGAATATGATGAGCTTGTCCATACGAGTGCTGAAGTATATTTTTCTTATTGCCGCAGCTTTTTTAGGATTGGTTGGGGTAGTGGTCTGTGTCGTGGGATTCGCCATGTATTTATGCAAACAGCGCAGCTTCGGACGACCTTATTTCAGATTGTTTTTTCTCGATAATCTCGGCAAGAAGAAGGGTGGAGAGCATTGATGGCCAAAAGCCGTTATTTCTACTGTCTTTTTCTGATGAACAGCTTGATCAACATCATTAATTTTGTTCCAAGGGAACTAATAGACAGACGTTTTGGTGGTGCTTTGATGTCCATCCTAATCGGAACGATCTTGGGCACTTTGTTTGTCTATATATTTACTGTACTGATTGCTAAATTCCCCGGCAAGGGGTTTCCGGAAATATTTGACTCCTTGCTTCCTAAGAAGTTAGCCAGAATCTTATTGGTCCTTTTTGCTGGCTTATGGTGTGTGGCCGGGGGAGTTACATTGCTTTCTTTTGTAGATATCACGCTGCGGTTTATCAGTCCCGATTCGAGTCCTTATACGGTTGTGATCAGTTTTTTAGTCTTGGTCTGCATCTGCTGTCGCTTCGATTCTTTATCACTCTTGTATGGGCTTGAAATCATTCTCAGCGTATCCTTACCGTTAATTATTTATGGCCTCGTAAAAGCGTTGACCAATCCGGACTTCAATTGGGATTCTGTTTTGCAGGTCACTACATACTTCTGGCATAAGCCGGACCTAATGAGCCTTGCGGCGGCTACCTTTTCGTTTAGCGGTTACTTAAACCTGGCCATATTTAATCGGGTATTTCATGGGCTGAAGCTGAAGCATGCCTGGATTTTAGGGGTGGAGGGTCTTTTCGTACTGCTCTTGACTTTCTTAGTTCCCATCGGATATTTCGGAACCGTTGCTATTGATAGGCATGTGTATACATGGTTCTCGACGGCCGACAGTATTCGGATGGAATCCTTTATTATTGAACGGATGCTGTTTATTTTTTATTTTACCTATTTAAGTTTATCTCTGGTGAGTGTAATTGTTCATTGGCATGGAGGTTTAGAGCTTTTTAAAGGTGCCCTTTCATCTGTAAAAAAACAGTCCCCAAAAGCAGAGCACTGGAAAGAGTGGGGCATTCTAGGCTTGTTTAGTGCGATGGTTCTGTCCTTAATGGGGCTGGATCAATATCAACTTAATATGTTTGGTGCCTGGTTTCTGCAAATTCGCTGGTTTGGTGAGATGTTCATCATCGCTCTGCTGTTTTATTGTTATCGCAAAGTTAGGAGGGGGAAGCTGTGAGAAGAGTACTTGCTGGAATTGGGATTATATTACTCCTTCTTCTTCCTGGTTGTGACTTCAAGGAGATTGATTTGCGGATTTTCGTGTTAGCGATCGGCGTTGACCAAGGTGCAGAAGAAGGGAATTTTAAGATTAGCTTAAAGCTTGCCATCCCTCAGGGGGATGTTACCAAGATTGATGAGAAGATGCAGATCTTGACGGAGGAGTCTCCAAGCATTTCGGAAGCCCTCCGTAGAATGAAATCCAGAGTGGAAAAGGAGCTTGATTATTCCCATTGTAAATCAATTATTTTGGGGGAGGGGGTTGCCCGTAAAGATATTCTCCATGTTATGGATTGGGCTGTGCGACGTAGAGATATCCAACTTATTGTCAACTTTGCAATAGGGCGTCCGGAAGCACTTCAAGTGCTGAAGGTAAGACCTGAATCGGAGCGGATTCCATCGAATTCTCTTATTCTGGCTATGAGTGGACAAGGCACGGAGTCTCCATTTATTTCTAGTGTGTATTCCTTTCAGCTGATGAGAAATATCTTTGAGGAGGGGATTGATCCGATCCTGCCGATTATCGAGGCCAAAGGGGATAAGGAGTTTTTAATTGATAAAATTGCTCTGCTGAATAACGAGAAAATCAAAATGGTTCTTACGCCCAACGAAACCCGGCTATATAATCTGTTATCACGCCCGAATCTGCGAACCAACTTACCCGCTCATTCCGAAGGTATTATGTATCAATACTACACAGAGAGATCATCTTCAGACTACAAAATCCTGACACCAGAGCATGGGAAAGCCACTATTCGTTATCGTATTAAGATAAAAGGTATTCTCGAAGAGAGCAGTAGCCCGGATTTGGTGACACATCACATGTTGAAGAAGATCCAGGAAGCCGGGGAAAAAGAACTGGAAGAGGATATCTTAGCATTGCTGACCAAAATTCAAGCAAGTGGCCTAGATCCCTTTGGTTGGGGGCTGCATTATGGAGCAAGACACTTTAATAACGATACGGAAATGAAAGTGTGGAAGGGGCTCTATTCAGATCTTAAATTTGAGATCAAAGCTGACGTGAATATTAAATATTCAGGGATGATCAAGTAGCTGGGAAAGAATGTGTGGATAAAAATGGGATTGACGTCCCCATTCACAAGATTTATACTTGATCTAAAAATAAGTTAGAGGATGATAGGAATGAAAAGTCTAAATTTGACCTCCCAACGTCAAGCCGTTTACGATATCGTCCTTAATTCACATGACCATCCTACTGCTGCGGAAGTGATGAATCGGCTAGTAGAGCAGGGACATAGCTTAGCATACGGTACTGTATATAACTCTCTGCGTTATCTTTCAGATAAACAAATGATTCGTGAGCTTAAGCTTGGTGAAGCTGCCAGCAGATATGACGCACGTATGGATGATCACCAGCATATCATTTGTGAGGTTTGTGGAGCAGTAGATGAGGTTATGAATCAAGTTCCGCGTGAATGGATGGATACAGTGGCCAAGGATACCGGTTATACCATTGGTCATGCCCATGTAGTATTTGGGGGCGTCTGCCCGAACTGTAAGAACAAAAAGAATAATTAGGATAGAGTTGCCGGAGCCCTGTGCCGCGGCAATAATAAGTATATCGGAAGAGACCGCTTTCATTGAGGCGGCCTTTTTTGTTGCATTTATATGACAATTCTCAAAAAAAATGAGAAAAACGAAGAAAGATAGGAGGAAAATCGGTTCCTAAAACAGATATAAAATTATATATTAAGTCTGGTAAATGTATCCTTGCCTAAGACTCAGATGAGAGAGAGATGATGACATCTATGAAAAAAAATGCGGGTATGACTATCCGTACCAAGTTAATTCTTACATATCTAATAATACTGCTGCTGCCCAGTATTATAATAGGCTGGCGAACCTATCAAGCTGCCAGCCAGGAAGTGGAAGATCAACTGGTGAACAATGCTACCGAAAGTGTGCTGGCCGTAAATGAAATCATTAACTCTAATATTCAATCCAAAATAGATGCGATTTCTTATTTTGCCGCGGAATTTTCATCTGAGGGGATCAACAGTGAGGGATCTGGGGGGACTTCCTCTGCTGTAAAAGCCAGACTGAAGGAATATGTGGCGCTGCATCCGGATGTACTGGACATTTATGTGGGTACAAGCAATGGCAAGGCTATTCATGCTTTAGATGCTAAGCTGCCGGAGGGTTATGATCCAAGGCAGGAAAGCGCCTATATTAATTCTCTGAAGCAAGGGAAAGGGGCTGTGATTTCTCCTGCTTTTCAAACCGTAAATAAGGAAACCGCGGTTGCGATATCAACGGTTCTTAAGGGCGGTGATGGGGTGATCACAATGAATCTCAACCTGTCTACTTTAGGGGAGCTGACCTCAATTAAGGTAGGGAAGGAAGGTTATATCCTCATCGTTGATAACAGCAAGAAGTTTCTAGTTCACCCTACAGAGGCTATCGGGCAGGAATCGTCCGATGATTTTGTAAAGAAAATGTTCGAGAAAGAACAAGGGGTCTTCGATTATGTTTTCAAGGATACGTCCAAAAAGATGACCTTTATGGTCAATGAACTGACGGGTTGGAGAATCGGAGGTACGATCAGCATTGATGAGGTTAACTCAGCAACTAGTGGAATCCGCGATACAGCTCTGCTTGTTATTGTAGTTTCCGTTCTGCTTGCGCTGGTTGTGATCTATTTTAATATTCAATCGATTTTGAGACCGCTTTTCCGGCTGCGGAAAGCAACTGCAGTGATAGCCAAAGGTGATCTGTCGGAAGACATGGGTGTTTTCCGTAAAGATGAAATAGGGCTGCTGGCAGAGAATTTTCAATTAATGGTGATTAGCTTGCGCGAGATGATTATTGGCGTGCAGGAGATGACAAGCAATGTATCCTCCTCAGCGGAAGAACTGACGGCTAGTGCGGATCAGACTGCCCAAACGATTGAGCAGGTAACCATAGCGATTCAGGACGTAGCAGCAGGGACGGAGCGACAGGTGGGTAGTGTACGAAAAGGAATGGAGAGCACAGCCGCTACAGCCAGCGAGGTCGAGCAGATTTCCACATATATGGAGCAAGTATCTACAATGATGGACAAGACCTCACTCTCAGCATCAGAAGGCAATGATTCGGTTATCAGCGTAGTGGACAAAATCAATGGTATCCATGAAACGGTCGGAGAGCTAGGCAGTGTAATTGACAAACTGAATGAGAGAACCAGTCAAATTGAGGGTATTGTTGGCGTTATCACAGGGATTGCCCGCCAGACCAATCTGCTGGCCCTCAATGCTTCCATTGAGGCAGCCAGAGCCGGGGAACAAGGGCGTGGATTTGCGGTGGTTGCTGCCGAGGTGCGTAAGCTGGCAGAGGAATCAGAGAGATCCGCACATTTGATTGCCGAGCAGATTACCGCTATTAATAGTGAAATGCTGCTGGTAACTCATACGATGGAAGACACCAGACAGCGCGTATCCGAAGGCATTGAGGCTGTGGATACTTCCGGCCGTTCTTTCTCCCGTATCCGAAGAGCAGTAAAGAGTGCCGCGGAGAAGATTGAAGCCATGGGCGGGGTTGTGCAGACCTTATTGGTGGAGTCTAATCATATGGAGAAGGCTATTGGGGAAATTCGCGGCATATCGGAAGAGGCGGCTGTGAATACGGAAACTATCGCAACTGCCGCACAAGAGCAGCTTGCTTCTGTAGAGGAGATGGCATCTTCGTCTACCGACCTTAGCCGTCTTGCAGAAGAACTGCAAAAGCTGGCGAGCCGCTTTAAGATACACGCTTCTGGCAATAAGAATGATTTCTGATAGGAGAACCGGCTTTTTATCTTCCCTTTTCAACTCCTTTGCAAGTATACTGATAAACAATAATGTTGGGTTAGGCAATGGAGAGAGGAGAGATAATAGGAAATGGCAGAGCAATTAAAAGGGTTCACTGTCGCCTTGGCGGGTCCACGCAAATCGGAAGAAATGGCCAAGTTGGTTCAGAATATGGGGGGGACGGCAGTATGCCGACCTGCTCAAGGGACTGTATTTCTTGATGATGAGGCATTGCTGGAAGGTTTGAATGCATGGATCAATCAGCCTCCCTACTTGGCGATCCTGACTACAGGGATGGGACTTGATGCTCTCTTCGATATGGCTGAGCGAATGGGGATCGAAGAACGTTTCTTAGAAGTACTTTCTGGTTCTATTATTGCCGCACGGGGTTATAAGACAGTGAATGCTTTGAAAAAAAGAGGACTTACGCCGGAGGTTCGTGACGACGACGGAAGTACAATCGGATTGATTCGTGGGCTTCAATCCCTGAATTTGCAGGGGAAAGAAGTCGTTCTTCAGCTGCACGGAGATCCAGCTCCTCATATGCTTGCATGGCTGCAGGAGGCTGGGGCTACTACCCGCCAAGTGTTGCCTTATCGCCATACCCCACCTGAGCCGGGCGAACTGGAAAGATTGCTTCTAGAAATCATATCAGGCAAAATTGATGCCGTGGCTTTTACGAGTGCACCACAGTTTCGTTTCCTCTGTCAATTTGCCCGGGAACAGGGAAAGCTGGACGAAATGCTGAAGTCTTTCGAGGATAAAGTGCTTGCTGTTTCTGTAGGGCGGATTACCTCTGAGGCTCTTAAAGAAGAGGGCGTACAGCGTATCATTATGCCTGAGCATGAACGGATGGGAAGCATGATTGTAGAGCTAGGCAAATATGTGGCGGCGAATCGCTAAGTCACAAGTTGCGTCAGCTTTACACGAATGACGTTATCACACAGAAGCATTCCCGCCTGTTATCATGGCCGGGGATGCTTTTTTACCCGGGAAAAATAAGTCCAAAGAGCAATATACCTGCCATCTGCATGGACATTCGCGGCAGTTTTCCTTAGAATATAGGCAACATGTGACGAATAATAACAACGAATAAGGAGGAGGATCCCATGGACAAGAGAAAATGTCTATTACTTGGTGATTACACCCATCCCCGGTTTCATCCACTTCAAGGAGTGGACCAACAAATTAGCGAGATCTTAAATGATTTATTAACCGTGCAATGTTCAGAAAATAAAAAATTAATGCGCATTGAGCATTTAGCAAGTTATGACCTATGTATCGCTTACAATGAATTGTGGAACGAAACAGTCTCCCCTCAACAAACGGCTGGTTTGCTCAGCTATGTAAGTGGAGGAGGAGGACTCATTGTTCTTCATACGGGAGCTTCGTTGACGAAACGTAACGAGCTTGCTCAGCTAATCGGGGGTCGTTTTAACGGACACACGGCTTACGAACCGATGAACTTCAAGGTGCTGGAGCATGACATCACCGAAGGTGTGGAAGATTTCCAATTGGATGAGGAGCCATATCATTTTGAATTTGACCCGTTCACAGAGCGGACTATTCTGCTTCAATATGAATCGGAGGGTCAATGGATTCCAGCTGCATGGTGCCATAGCTACGGTTTAGGACGAGTAGTATTCCTAATGCCTGGTCATCATGAACCCTCCTTCCGTCATCCGGCACTACGTAAACTAATTCTACAGGCGGCTACTTGGGCTGCCCGTATTCCGGTCACTAACTAAGGAATGTTGTGTTTTTTTTGAAATACGTACACAGTGGGGTATACTTTAATCATAAACTCCGTTATGTAATGAAACGGAATCTTTGGGAGGAAAGTGCCATGAGTGATTTGTTTAAAAAAGCGATCTCTTTAGGAGTGGGCCTCACCATTGTCAGTAAGGAAAAAGTAGAGAAGGTTGTTGAAGAACTAGTGAAACGCGGGGAGCTTGCTCCTTCGGAATCTAGGGCTCTCGTCGATCGGTTGATTGAACGTGGTGAGGAAGAACGAGGCATGTTCAAGTCTGCTGTACAAGAGCAAGTACAACGCGTGCTGAAGGAAATGAATGTGCCTGTACAAAACGATATTGCCGAGCTGGAAGGGCGAATTGCAGTATTGGAGCGCCGGTTGGCCGAGCTAGAGGGAATTTCCCATCTAGAGGGAACATCGGCGGAAACGCGTTCGGACTAAATGGCAGTACGCATTAGACATGCCGGACGTTACCGGGCAATCGCCATGGCGCTTATGCGCCATGGTTTTGGCTATATGGTGGAAGAGCTGGGGCTCTATCACTTACTATCCCTTCCACGTCGTCTTGTAACGCAGGAAGCACACACAAGCCTTACGCTCGGGGAGCGGATTCGGCTGGTGCTGGAGGATTTGGGTCCAACCTTTATTAAGCTGGGACAACTCGCCAGTACCCGTTCAGATCTGCTGCCTGATTCTATTATTCAGGAATTGGTAAAACTACAGGATAATGTGCCTCCTTTTCCTGTCGACCGCGTGCGCGCGATCATTGAGCAGGAACTGGATCAGCATATGGATGAAATCTTTAACTCTTTTGAGGATACGCCACTTGCTGCGGCATCCATTGGTCAGGTGCATAGGGCTGTACTACACAGTGGACAAGTCGTAGCTGTTAAAGTTCAACGTCCTGGTATTCTGCGAACGATGAGCAGGGATTTGGAAATTCTCAAAGATTTAAGCACACTTGCTGAAAAGCGGCTCAGCTGGGCGAGGCAATATCAGCTGTGCCGTATGGTAGAGGAGTTCTCTAAATCGCTGCTTGGCGAGCTGGATTATAGCCAAGAGGGGCGTAATGCAGAGAAAATCGATCAGCAGATGGATTATGAGGGAGTGTACATCCCGGATATCTATTGGGACTATACGTCAGCACGAGTGCTGACGATGGAATATGTGGTAGGGACAACGCTGAGTCGTCGCGATGAGTTGCTGAGTAAAGGCGTTAAGCTTAAAGCCATTGCACAGCAACTTGTGGAGATGATGCTTAGACAAATCTTCATTCATGGTTTTTTCCATGCTGATCCTCATCCGGGCAATGTTATACGGATGGGTGATGGAAAGCTGGCCTTGATTGATTTTGGCATGATGGGTCGGCTGAATGAGGAGATGAAGGAGCAGCTGTCTGCGCTTATTATCGCTCTAATGCGCAAAAATACGGATGCAATGGTCCGGGCAATTTTGCGTCTTGGAGTCATTCCTGAGGATGCTGATCGAAGTGCGCTGCATGATGATATGGATCGGCTGCGGGATGAATATTATGATGTTCCATTTAGCAAAATGAGTATAGGCAAAGCCCTGAATGATCTGTTTGGCATAGCGCGAAAACATCGTCTAGTGCTGCCGCCAGATTTGACGATGTTAGGGAAGACAATGCTCACGCTGGAGGGAGTCATCAGCAACTTAGATCCAACCATCAGTATTTTGGAAATGGCGGAACCCTTTGGGCGGGAACTAGTAAAGCAGCGCTTTAGCGGCAGTCGTTTGCAGCGCAAGTTTCTGGGAGGCGTAGCGGATTTAACAGAGAGTCTGCTGGAGCTTCCTGGGCAGGCTAAGCAGTTATCCGCGCTGATCAGTAAGGGAAAGATTAAGGTGGAGATTGTGGCACCCGAGATGCAGAATCTGGAGCGTAAGCTGGACCGGGTAGGTAACCGTTTAGCATTCAGTATTGTGATGCTCGCGTTTAGCATCATCATGACAGGACTCATTATTGGTACTGCGATGCGTGGACAGCCTTCAGTGTTATGGAATTTCCCTACAGTGGAGATTGGCAGCGTGGTGGCACTTCTGATGTTCTTATGGCTGATCTATGCGATTTTTAAATCGGGAAGGTTCTAGCTTAAGGGATTTGAATAATTATTCTTCAGCAGTTTCACACAAATGCCTTTCTATCAAGTACAATATAAAAGATAACTTTCTAAGCTTAACTTTACTTCTATTGTATAAAGTGGAATGGAACGCAAATGGAGTGCCGTCTTAACGTCCGGTGGATCGCTGCTGCCCAGAAACCGAACTTTGACCGCACTCTTTTAACGGGTCAAGGGATACATGGGACGGAAGGATGCCGGTGACGGTGTTCTTCCGCTTTTGTTTGAATATAGCTGAATCTGAAGCATATGCCCCAGAACAGGACAGCCTATGCAGGCTGCCTCATACAGGGCTTTTGAAGACGGAAGTTAAGAAAGAGATGTAATCAAATTAAACCGAGAAAATAGTGAGGTGGAGAATTTGCCGGGATTTAAAGATTTAGGAGTTTCAGAATTACTGTGTACATTGCTTCAAGGTCAAGGCATTGTTAAGCCTACACCAGTGCAGCAGGAAGCCATTCCGCCATTGGTGCAGGGTTTGGACGTAATAGCTAGAGCGAAGACAGGTACAGGGAAGACTTTGGCCTTTTTGCTGCCAATTATGGACAAGATCCATACGGAGCGGGCTTATCCTCAGGCGCTGATTATGGCTCCTACACGTGAGCTGGCTTTGCAGATTACAGAAGAAGCACGCAAGCTGGCGCGTCATACGGATATCAAAATATTGGCGGTTTACGGTGGTCAGGATGTAGAGAAGCAACTGCGCAAGCTGGAAGGCGGCAGACATCTTATCATCGGTACACCGGGCAGACTTTTGGATCATATGCGCCGGGAGACGCTGGATCTTAGCGGCGTAAAAATGCTCGTTCTGGACGAAGCCGATCAAATGCTGCACATGGGCTTCTTGGAGGATGTTGAGACAATCATTACGGCTGTGCCTTATCGTCGTCAGACTATGTTGTTCTCCGCGACAATGCCTGATCCGATTAAACGTCTCGCTGCTAATTACATGAAAGAGCCACTGGATATCATCATTAAGAGTGGTTCTCCAATTCCGCTGGATAATATCAAACAGCAAGTAGTGGAATGCTCGGACCGTAATAAAGAAGAAGCGCTCAAATCCCTCATTGAACGGGATCGTCCTTACTTGGCTATTATTTTCTGCCGGACGAAACGGCGGGTGTCCAATCTGAACGAAGCGCTGCAAGCAGCCGGTTATGAATGTGACGAGCTGCACGGTGATTTGTCCCAAGGTAAACGTGAAGGTGTGATGAAAAGATTCCGTGATGCGAAGCTGCAGCTGCTAGTAGCGACAGACGTAGCAGCTCGGGGTCTGGATGTTGAAGGTATTACTCACATCTTTAACTATGATATGCCGCTTGATGTGGATAGCTATATTCACCGGATCGGACGGACTGGCCGTGCTGGAGGCAAAGGGCTTGCAATTACTTTCGTATCTCCACGTGATCAAGAGGGTCTGGATTTGATCGAGCATGGCATCTCGCAGCGGCTGGATCGCCGTCGTTACGAGAAGGATGAATTCGGCGTTGGCGAATTCATCCCTGTGCAAGGCGGCGGACGCCACGGCGGTCGCCAAAGCGGCGGCGCTGAGGCAGCGCGCACGGGCCGCGGGCCGAAGACCGGCGGCTCTGGCCGCGGCGGAGCTCCGCGCGGCGAAGGCGGAGCGCGGCAAGGTGGCCGTGGCCGCGGTAAAGAAGCAGGCGGCTGGGGCGCGCCTGCAGAAGGACGCCGCGGTCGTTCCGATGCGGCGGCTGGCAAGCGGGGCGGCAGCGGTTATGACGCTGCTGCTCCTAAGGGCGGCGGCAAGGCTGCCGGTGTAGTGCGAGTAGGCGGCGGCTATGGCGCCTTCGCCTCCAGAGGCGAAGCGTCTGCCAGCGGCAACGCGGCAACGCCTAGCACCGGTTCGCGCGGTGCGAACCGGAAGGGCGGACCAAGCACTGGCTACAGTGAGAACGTAGCTAGAGGTGCGGACGGCGGTGCCTACACTGGAGGCACTCCACGTGGCGGCTTAGGCAGCGGCTATGGTTCAGGCCCGTCTAGAGGCGGCAAAGGTGGTAAAGGCAGCAAAGGTGGATACGGCGGTGCCAAGGGTGGCGCTGCTGGCAAAGGCGGCCGCAACAGCGGTGGTGGATCTTCACGCGGTGGCCGTAGCAATGGATCCGGTGGCTTTAAAAGCGGCGGTCGCGGCACTTCCAGATAAAGTTAGTAGAGTTTTATAGATGAAACTTGTTACCATAGGGTAGTTAGCGCTGAAGCTAATGACCTATGGTAACCTTTATTTTATAGCGTGGAACATATTGATTTTTATTTTTAAATTAGGTTCTTAGTGAAACATTTATGAAGGAAAGCCTGTCTAATAGATAAATAGAATGTTCGGCTTCGAGGAGGAAGAACTTACAGATGTCAAAAAAATTTAAAATTATAATCTTGTTAATTGTCGTTATTGCTGTCGGTTGGGGAATAGGAAAGTACACGTCTCCTTCTGCTTCGGAGAGTAACGGTTCTAATATAAATGTGGGGGATAATCTTCAAGGTGAGCCTGGGAATACGGGGGAAAGTGATGGAGGGGGGATTACAGACCCGGCAGTAGCTGATCCATCTGATACTCCAGATTCATCTAATCCATCTGAACCCTCTAATCCGCCTGAATCAGGCGGTGATAATGCGGGTAGTGTTCCAGATCCTATTTCTGCAGAGCCTGATAGTATTACAGTGATGGTAAATAAGCAGTACGGCTTGCCTGATAATTATAAACCAACGGATCTTGTCTATCCTGATGTCCGTTTTACATTCAAAGAGAAAATCGAAAAGCGTATGATGCGAAGTGAAGCTGCCAAAGCCTTGGAGAAGATGTTCGCAGGTGCAGAGGAAGACGGAATTTATTTAGCAGGCGTTTCTGCATACCGGTCACAGGCAACCCAGACGACTTTGTATAACCGTTATGTGGAGAGAGATGGGGAAGAAAAAGCCCGTACTTACAGTGCAGTCCCCGGCTACAGCGAGCATCAGACCGGGCTGGCTATTGATGTCTCGGGAAGTGATGGAAAATGTGCCGCCGAGAGCTGTTTTGGTGGGACGAAGGAAGCCGAGTGGTTGGCCAAGCATGTAGGGGAATATGGTTTTATCATCAGATATCCTGAAGGTAAGCAAGACATTACCGGATATAAGTACGAGCCTTGGCATATCCGTTATGTAGGCAAGGACATTGCAACTTATATCAATGAGAAGGATATTACGTTGGAAGAATATTATGACGCAATTCCGGTATCGAAATAACACAGACGCAGAGAGCAGTCCTATGAAATGGGTAGGGCTGCTTTTTCTATGGCAATACAAAGAGTTCAGAAGTTGCATTCCCTTACAGTTCGGGTAAGATACGTAGTGTAGTCCAAGTACAAGGAAGGAAGGGGAATAAAGATGTCGATCTACAATTTTGCCGGCGTTACACCTTCGGGTAAAGAAGTGCCGTTTGCGGAGTATGAAGGTAAGGTGCTGCTGATTGCTAATACGGCTAGTAAGTGCGGACTTACACCACAGTATGGAGACCTTCAGAAGCTATACGAACAGTATAGCGATCAAGGACTTGTAGTATTAGGATTCCCCTGCAACCAGTTTGCGGGTCAGGAGCCAGGTACGAGTGAAGAGGCTGAGGAATTTTGTCAGATTAATTATGGAGTTACCTTTCCTGTCTTCGCCAAAGTTGATGTTAATGGACCGGATGCCAGCCCGCTTTTCAATTATTTGAAGGAGCAGCAGCCTGGTGCTGGAGACAGCAGCGACATTAGCTGGAATTTCACGAAATTTCTTATTGATCGCAGCGGCAATGTAGTGGCTCGTGTGGAGCCCAAAGAATCGCCGGAAACGATGAAACAACATATTGAGTCACTCCTGTAGACCCTTTATGGGGTTAGTTGCAGAGTGATCTTCCAAGTATCCCTTCGACTCGGTTTCGACCGATGCTCGCGGGGATTTTCTTTTTTTAAAAGGATTAATGGAGATTGCCTTGAATTTTTATTGTGATAAATTATACTTGACGCTTTAAAAAGACCATGTATCCTTTGAAGAGAATATAGCAACTGTGCGAACATGCATAAAAAAGTGGAGTACAGCAGGATAATAACGGCAGGAGGGTTTTATACAAGCATGAAGTTAATTACAGAGGTAGCAGCACAAGCAGGGATCGACGAGCAGCATCTGGAACTATACGGCAAATATAAAAGCAAACTCTCGCCATCCTTATGGGAGGAAATGAAAAAAAAGCCAGATGGCAAGCTGGTTCTGGTCACTGCGGTGAATCCCACCCCTGCTGGCGAGGGTAAGACCTTAACAACCATCGGGTTGGCGCAGGCAATGAATGCAGCAGGTGTGAAGACTGTGGCTGCTTTACGTGAGCCGTCGCTCGGGCCTTGCTTAGGGATGAAGGGCGGTGCAACAGGCGGCGGGAAGTCGCAGATTGTTCCGGCTGATGAGATTAATTTGCACTTTACCGGTGATATTCATGCGGTGACTTCTGCGCATAATTTATTGTCCGCAATGATTGATAATCATATCTTCCAAGGCAATGAGCTGGGACTGGATCCGCAGCGTATCGTTTGGAAACGTGTCATGGATATGAATGACCGCAGCCTGCGCAGTATTGTGACTGGGCTCGGAGACGGAAACGGAGCCGTACGGGAAAGTGGCTTTCAGATTACAACGGCTTCTGAGATTATGGCTGTGTTATGCCTATGCGATAGCCTCATTGATCTCAAGAAGCGTTTGAACCGTATTCTAATTGGTTATGACCAAGAGGGACAACCGGTGACAGCCGAGCGAATCGGGGCCGTTGAAGCGATGACAGCGCTGCTTAAGGAAGCAGTTAAGCCAAACTTGGTACAGACTCTGGAAGGTACGCCTGTTATTGTGCACGGGGGTCCGTTTGCGAATATCGCTCATGGCTGCAGCAGTGTTATTGGCACTCGTTATGCCCTTAAGCTAGGGGATGTTGTGGTCACCGAAGCAGGCTTCGGAGCGGATCTTGGTGCAGAGAAATTCATGGATATCAAATGCCAACAGGCCGGGTTAACCCCTTCTGCTGCTGTTCTTGTCGTAACTGTTAAGTCCTTGAAATATAACGGTGGTGTGCCTAAAGGTGAGCTTCTAACCGAGAATCGGACGGCGCTGCGCGCGGGATTGGTGAATTTAGAACGCCATGTAGAGAATCTCGGTAAATTTGGAGTCCCTGTTTTAGTTGCCATTAATCATTTTGAAGGGGACAGTGAGGGCGAGATTAACGATGTACTGGAGGCCTGCCGCAATTTAAACGTGCCGGCTGCAATCTCAAAAGTATGGGCGGAAGGTAGTGCAGGTGGACAGGAGCTGGCTTCTGAGCTGAACAAGCTCTTGAATAATAGTGGCACGAGCCACTTTGCTCCTTTGTATGAGAAAGATCTCGACATTTCATCCAAAATCAACAAAATTGTCCGTGAGATTTACCGCGGGGCAGAAGTGAACTTTTCTCCGGCGGCTAAGCGTAGTCTGGCGGTTATTGAGCGGCTTGGGCTAAATGATCTTCAAGTATGTTTGGCGAAGACGCCTTATTCCTTCTCCGACCAGCCTAGACTCCTCGGAGCACCGGAAGGTTTTACGATTGGTGTCCGAGATATTACTCTTTCGCTTGGTGCAGGCTTTGCGGTAGTTATTACAGGCAATATCGTTACGATGCCAGGTCTGCCAGCTAAGCCAGCTGCTGAGGGACTATGGATGGACGAGAACGGAGAGATTCACGGTCTGGTGTAAAAGTGTTTTAATAAAAGGCTTCTCCTTGCTGGTATTAGAGGGGAAGCCTTTTTTATGCTTCCTTTGGATTCCTGCAAATGCGGATCATAATGTACCCCTCACGTGGCAAAGCTAATGAGGTCGTCGCATTCGGCAGCAGTGGCGGAAAAAAACTTAAAATTGTGAACAATTTGAGGATATAGGCGGAAAAGACTTGTAATGTGATAAATATCACAATATAATCATTTTATAAAGTGAAATAAATCACAACTAACCCATTGTTGATCAGATTTCATCATTGATCGGTCATGCAAGTCAAATATATAACCCGATTGTCCATTTGAAGGAGGAAGAGATAATGAAAGTAGCTGTCATTGGATGTACCCATGCCGGAACCGCCGCAATTGTGAATACTGCTCAGCTTTACCCGGATGCCGAGATTACTGTATATGAGCGTAATGATAATATTTCCTTCTTATCCTGTGGAATTGCCTTGTATGTAGGTGGAGTGGTTAAAGACCCAGAGGGGCTATTCTATTCTTCACCAGAAAAGCTTGCAGAGCTTGGCGTAAAGACCAATATGCGTCATGAAGTAACTGCAGTGGATACGAAGTCCAAAACATTGCGTGTACGCAATCTGGAGACAGGCCACGAGTTCGCTGACACCTACGATAAGCTGATTATGACTACAGGTTCATGGCCGATTGTGCCGAAGCTTGAAGGATTTGAACTCGAGGGGATTTTACTTTCCAAGAACTATGATCATTCCAACACTATTATAGAAAAAGCTAAACAAGCGAATAAAATCACCGTCGTCGGCGCTGGATATATCGGCGTTGAACTGGTGGAAGCTTTTCAAATGAATGGGAAGCAAGTTACGCTAATTGATGGTGAAGATCGCATTCTGAGTAAATATCTGGATCAAGAATTTACTGCACCGATCGAACAATCTTTTCAGGATCATGGGATTAAATTGGCACTGAATGAGAAGGTCAGCTCTTTTGCGGGCAAAGATGGTAAGGTAACAAAGGTTATTACAAGCAAAGGAGAGCATGAAACAGATCTGGTCATTCTCTGCATTGGTTTCCGTCCTAATACTGAACTCTTAAAAGGTCAAGTCGATATGCTGCCTAATGGTGCCATTGTGGTCAATAACTATATGCAGACTAGCTGCCCAGATGTATATGCCGCGGGCGACAGCTGTGCGATTCACTACAACCCTACAGGCAAACACGCCTATATCCCACTGGCAACCAATGCTGTGCGGATGGGAACCTTAGTTGCACGCAACTTGGTAACAGAGACCATTCCTTATATGGGTACACAAGGGACTTCGGGCATTAAGATTTATGAAGATAATATCGCTGCAACAGGGCTTACTGAAGAAGGAGCTAAGGCTGAAGGAATGGACGTGGAAACCGCCATGATTATTGATAACTACCGTCCAGAATTTATGCCCACCTTTGAGCAGGTTCAGTTAAAAGTAGTGTTTGATCGCGCCACACGCCGTATTCTCGGGGCTCAAATTATGTCCAAGATGGATCTGACGCAATCGATCAACACAGTGTCTGTATGTATTCAAAATCAAATGACAATCGACCAACTAGCCTTTATCGATTTCTTCTTCCAACCGCATTACAACAAACCTTGGAACTTCCTGAATACAGTAGGTCTTCAAGCGCTGCCGACAACATTACCAAGCAAAGAGGCTGTAACAGTTTAAAAAGAAACGATTGTTTCTGAGTGATTTATCGACGAAAAAGATAACCTTATAAAGCTAGAAAAGCAGCGATTCTCCTGTAACGGGAGGATTGCTGCTTTTTTTGTTAGGTGCAGAATGATTAGCTGCATAGGTAGGTACGATCCAATGGCTTCGGCGATGGTAGCGAGCCAAATGTGCTCGAAAGCTACAGTTAAGGTCATTTGAGTCCGATGTCCGATACAAGCCAAATGTGCTCAAAAGTTACGTATAAGGTCATCTGAGTCCGATCGTGCTGAATCACCGCCCTCCTTAGAAGTTTTCGGACTCAGAAGCCGCTATATAGCAAATAATCGCTGTTTGAGTATGATTTCGGACTCCAATGCAGCTATTACATAAAATGAGGTACAACTAGTGTGTTTTTGGTGGCAATAGCGACTATGGGGTCCGATAGCAAGCCAAATGTGCTCAAAAGTTACGTATAAGGTCATCTGAGTCCGATCGTGCTGAATCAACGCCCACCGCAGAAGCTTTCGGACTCAGAAGCCGCTAATTAGCAAATAATCGCCTTTTGAGTGTGATTTCGGACTCCAATGCAGCTATTGCATAGAATGAGGTTCATTTAGTGTGTTTTTCGTGCCAATAGCGACTATGGGGTCCGATAGCGAGCCAAATGTGCTCAAATGCTACGAATAGGGTCATCTGAGTCCGATGTCCGATGGCAAGTCAAATGTGCTCGAAAGTTACGAATAAGGTCATCTGAGTCCGATCGTGCTGAATCAACGCCCACCGCAGAAGCTTTCGGACTCAGAAGCCGCTATTTAGCAATTAATCGCCTTTTGAGTGTGATTTCGGACTCCAATGCAGCTATTACATAAAATGAGGTACAACTAGTGTGTTTTTGGTGGCAATAGCGACTATGGGGTCCGATAGCAAGCCAAATGTGCTCGAAAGTTACGAATAGGGTCAACTGAGTCCGATGTCCGATAGCGAGGTATAGCTACAGTGAGATATAGCTGCATATAAGGACAACTGTGTCCGATAGCTGCTGCGTACGCTCAAATGTAATCCAACGAAACAAGATATGCTGGCTTAGTCGGTCATACATAAACTTCTATTTGTGCACAGGTCGCAGTAAATTTGACATGTCAGTGAAAACTTTCACTTAGTTTTCTCAAAGTGATAATTATCACGTTAATGTGTTTTACGACACGCTACAATGGTCATAAAGGAACAAATTTGAAGTAAATAGATGAAGGAGATAGGAACCATGGCTTATAGCAAACCGCAGCAAATTGCCGAAGTAACTGTAGAGAATGGCATAAAAAAAGCTCATAATCCGCTAAGTACCGTACTTATTCTGGGCTTTTTGGGAGGAGCGTTTATTGCGCTCGGGTTTTTATTGGATATTCGCGTCATTGCTGGCGCACCACAGGAATGGGGTTCCATTGCTAACTTTATCGGAGCCGCAGTCTTCCCCGTTGGGCTGATCATGGTACTCCTTGCAGGTGGAGAACTGCTGACAGGGAATATGATGGCCGTGCCGCTCGCTTTTATGGCTAAGAAGATTTCTTTCTGGGAAGTTGTGAAGAATCTTTTGCTCATTACGATTAGTAATCTGGCAGGGGCATTATTTGTAGCTTATTTCTTCGGTCATGTGGTGGGTTTAACTTCAGAGGGTGTGTACTTAGAAAAATTGGTGGATATGGCTGGTCATAAAATCGATGCAGAATTCTTTCCGGCATTTGTTTCGGGTATCGGCTGTAACTGGCTCGTTGCGCTGGCAGTATGGCTCTCCTATGGAGCAGATAACTTCAGCGGCAAAATCCTTGGTATTTGGTTCCCAACGATGGCCTTTGTTGCGATCGGATTCCAGCACGTTGTAGCTAACATGTTCCTAATTCCAGCAGCTATTTTTGAAGGTTACTATTCATGGGGGCAATACTTCACTAACTTTGTTCCCGTCTGGCTCGGCAATCTAACGGGTGGAGCAATATTTGTCGCAGCTGCCTATTGGATGGCATACTTGCGTAAAGCACCTACGGCTATTCAATCCGTAGATAGCATGTCCGGCAGCAGTGTCAAAAAACACGCTTAAGCTCGTCTTATAGAGCACTCCATAGAACATTCAAGGTCTGCCTTATTGGTGGCGTTAATGTTTTAGGGGTGCTTTTTGTTATGTAGACACAAAAAAATCCGCCGTGATATATCCGCGCTCGGGGGAACGAAATCGGATCACGGCGAATTTTGAAGGGGGAGTGTTTCTAGGCTCTATTACCCTGTCTTTCTAAAAGCGAATCAGTTTCTTCTTGTTTAGTTTGCTTTACGGACGACAGCCACGGCTTTAAAATAAGAATAGATATTAGAGCTAGGAAGGACTGCGGACGTGAACCCCAAGGGAGACGGGATAATTCATGCGATATGTTCGTTTTATCCTCTAGATTTCATGCATACTTTATCACGATAAAACGTCAATGTGTATGCTTGCTCATAACCCTGTTTTGGGATGATACTGGATGGAATAATGACACATATATAACAGGGGATGTACACTACTTATGAAGTTTTTACAGGCATATCCAAAAGAAGTGAAAATATTTCTAATTGCCAGCCTAATTAATGCAACAGGTAGTGCGCTGATGTGGCCGCTCGTTACGATGTATGTATTTGATGAGCTTGGACGCAGCATGTCAGATGCTGGACTGGTGATTCTTATTCAATCGGTTGGTGGGATCGTGGGTCAACTACTCGGGGGCTCACTCTATCATAAGGTAGGCGTTAACCGGCTGATTGTCGGAGCGCTCGCCATGAATGCTTTGGCACTGTTCACCTTGCCGGCAGCTAGTAACAACTGGACGTTATTTATGGTTGCAATGGGACTGGTAGGATTATTTAATTCCTTATCATTACCTGCCATTCAGGCATTTATCGGCTTTCGTTTCACGAAGCAGCGTGGTGAGCTGTTTAATGTTATTTATGTCGCCAATAATATTGGTGTAGCACTGGGTACGGCATTAAGTGGTTTTTTGGCCGATATTTCTTATATGCTAAGCTTTGTGATGAATGGTGTAACCTCGGCTGTATTTGCGGGTTTCTTTTTTGTATATCTGAAGAAAATCGGTGGAGAACCTGCGCATGAGGTAATGGGGCATCAGAAGAATGAACCAGAGAAACAATCCACGTGGAAGCTAATGGGGCATACTCGTATTTATCTTTATATGGGGATCGGTTCTTTGTTCCTGCTTCTCGGTAACTCTATCTGGAATACAGGTGTATCTCCGTTCATTATTTCAGAGGGCTGGCCTAAGAAAACTTATGGTTTTCTCTGGACACTGAACGGTATTTTGATTTTTGCAGCGCAGCCATTGGTAACAATGATTAAGCGCTGGTTCGCGTCTACCTCAACGGCGCAAATGACTGCAAGTGCCCTGTTTTATTTGGGTGGCTATGCGTTTCTTTTGTGGATGCCTAATTATCCTGGTTTAGTGCTTGGAATGGTGCTTGCTACACTGGGAGAAATGCTGATTTCTCCAGCGATGCCATCCTTTATCTCGGATCATGCGGGGCGCAGCGCACCATTTTATTTGGGACTAAGCGGAGGGATTGGTGCGGTCGGGAGAGTCATTGGCCCTTACTTCATGGGCAGACTTTATGATAGCGGTGGTTTGGCACCAACAGCCTGGCTGGCCTGTGCGATGGCGCTGCTGTCTGTAGGATTTTTCGTCATCCATGCTTTATTCAATCGTAAAGGCCATTCATTAGAGCGGTCCGTAGGATAACTATACATAGTGGATTCCAACATCTGCTGTGAATTCTATAGAGGTGCAAGGCAAGGGGTGTACATCTTATGAAACAAATCAACAAGGCAAGGTTAACTATTAGACCATCAGAGATTAAAGACGTGCGAGAACTGATTGATCTGGACCATCTGATTTGGACAGAGGACACTAGCCCGGGACCTATGTTGTGGCGCTCACAAGAGGATTTCTTGCTGAATGCTCCCCCGGGCTCTCAGCTCGTAGCACTGCAAGATGACAAGCTATGTGGATATGTCGGGTTTGGCTGCCCTAGTAGAATGGAGAGCAACCGGCATGTGTGCGAGGTTAATATTGCTGTTCATCCGAACTATCAACGTTTAGGCATCGGCCGGCAGCTCATGGAAGCCATTAAGGGACATGCTGCGGCGCATGCTATTCGCAAGCTTCGCCTGCGTGTATTATCCTGTAATGAATCAGCGATTTCTTTTTACCGGGAATGCGGTTTTGTGGAAGAGGGGCGTCTGCGGGAGGAGTTTTATCTTGGCGGCCGTTATGTGGATGAGGTATTTATGAGCTGCATGCTGACAGGAGGAAATGGATATGGAGATCATCTCGCTTAACGTCGGTCGGCCGGTGACGGTGGATTATCGGGGGAAACCTTTGGAGACCGGAATTTATAAAACGCCTGTAGAAGGATCGGTTCGGCTGCATACCAATGGATTTGTTGGAGATGGTCAGGCAGATCTTAAACATCATGGAGGTCCTGACAAGGCGGTATGCGCCTATCCCATTGAGCATTATTCTTATTGGGAACAGCAGCTTGGAAAGAAACTGGAGTACTCGGCTTTTGGAGAAAATATCACCACGACGGGTCTGCTGGAGACAGAGGTGTGTATTGGCGATGTATATGAAATAGGCACCACTTTGCTTCAGGTCAGCCAGCCACGATACCCTTGCTTCAAAATCTCACAAAAGCATGGACCCGCAGATCTCCCGGCTCAAGTTCTGGATACAGGGTATAGCGGATTTTACTTGCGTGTACTTCGTGAAGGAATGATTTCAACCGGCGATGCAATTGTCAAAAAAGAAAATGGAGACAGCAATGCGTCTGTGGCGCATGTACTGCATTTAATGCAGGTTGGGCTGCAAGAGGAAGCTGCTCTGGCAGAGCTTGTGGAGCTGGAAGCCCTCTCAGCCGTAGTGCGGAACAAGTTTCGAAAACAGCTGGGTATGCCAGAGATCTAGTCTTGGTCTGCTCAATAAAATAAACCTGGGGGCGTGTGCCAGCCAGGTTTATTTCTGCTTGTGTGTTTGTTTAACTTTGCTTACGTAACTTAGCCGAGCAGTTGCCACTCACTACGCAATAAACCATATACGGCGTGATTCACGTAGCCATCGGGCAGCTTTTCTGCCTGTCTGATCACACCTTCGAGCACAAACCCAAGCCGTTCAGGAATTGCCCGGCTAGTTACGTTGGCGGTCGCGCAGCGAATTTCTACCCGCTGCAGCTCCATTTCCAGCAGTGCGTAGTCTACTAGAACTCGGCAGGCACTGGTCATATAACCTTTGCCTTCATAGCCATCACCAAGCCAATAACCAATCCCTACGGAACGGTTATGCCAGTCAATCTGGTGATACCCAATGACGCCGGCGAGCTCGCCGCGGACCCAAAGTCCAGCAGTGAAGGCGCCATTGTCGGTGCCTTGTTTTATAGCATTTTTAATGAAATTAAGGGTGTGATCCTGTTCCGTAACGGCATCAACCCAAGGAAGCCATTGCCTAAGTCGTTCCCGCGAGCGCTCCACTAACGCGAATATGTGCCTAGCATGCTCAGGCATGAGTGGCTTTAAGATAAGCTCTTCGTCGATGACATAATTAAACAAGCAGTTGCCTCCTTTTCGGCACAAGGCCTTATGTATGATTATGGATTTTTTCTTATGATTATCATGCTACTCTATCGCCCGCAGAGAAGTCAAAAGGTCTAAAGATGCTAAAAATTGATCCAGGCCATGTGCCCCCTTTTATTGAACAATCTACAGTTAACGGGTATATTAGTAGGAAACATGTTTATACAAGAAGTAGTGTAACACTACAGAACGAAAGGTTGATAGCTGTGGAGAACCGTACTACCCCCTCCAATTTTATTAAAAATGTTATTACCGAAGACCTCCGTACGGGTAAAGTAAAAGAAGTTGTCACACGCTTTCCGCCGGAGCCGAACGGTTACTTACATATCGGACATGCCAAGGCGATTTGGATTAACTTTACACTGGCGGACGAGTTCGGTGGCAAGACTAACCTAAGATTTGACGACACGAATCCTGCCAAAGAAGATACGGAATATGTGAACTCCATTCAGGAAGATGTAAAGTGGCTGGGTTATGAATGGGAAGAGCTGCGTTTTGCATCGGATTATTTTGAGGAAATGTACAAACGTGCCGAATTATTAATTACTAAAGGTAAAGCTTATGTAGATGACCTCAGCGCGGATGAAATTCGCCAATTGCGGGGAACGCTGACAGAGCCAGGACAGAACAGTCCACATCGTGAGCGCAGCATCGAAGAGAATTTGGATCTGTTCCGCCGTATGCGGGCAGGGGAATTCAAAGATGGTGAGAAGGTTCTTCGTGCCAAGATCGATATGGCATCACCAAATATTAATCTGCGTGATCCTGTCATCTATCGGATTACTCATGCGCATCACCATAATACAGGGGATAAATGGTGCATCTATCCGATGTATACGTTCGCTCATCCACTTGAGGACGCTATTGAAGGAGTAACTCACTCCCTTTGTTCGCTTGAGTTTGAAGATCAACGCCCATTTTATGATTGGGTCGTAGCGGAATGTGAGATGCCTTCAGTTCCGCATCAATATGAATTCGGCCGTCTGAATCTCGCTCAAACCATGACTAGTAAACGTAAGCTGAAGCTGCTGGTAGACGAAAAACATGTGGATGGCTGGGACGATCCGCGGATGCCAACGATCTCCGGCCTGCGCCGCAGAGGATATACGCCGGAAGCGATTCGTAAATTCGTGTACGAAGCAGGGATCTCCAAGAGTCAGGGTCTAGTGGACCTGCAAATGCTGGAGCACTTTATCCGGGAAGACCTTAAGTTAACTGTGCCTCGCACCATGGCTATACTTCGTCCGCTTAAGGTTGTTATCACCAATTATCCGGAAGGCCAAACAGAATGGCTTGAAGCGGAGAATAATACAGAGAATGAAGAAATGGGTGTACGCCAAATTCCGTTCTCTCGTGAGATTTATGTTGAGCGCGACGACTTTATGGAGAATCCGCCCAATAAATATTTCCGCTTGTTCCCCGGCAATGAAGTACGCCTGAAGCATGCTTATTTCATCAAATGTAATGAAGTCATTAAAGATGAGAATGGCGAGGTTGTTGAACTGCATTGTACGTATGATCCGGAAACAAAGAGTGGCAGTGGATTTACAGGCCGTAAGGTAAAAGGTACTCTGCACTGGGTAGAAGCTAGTCAAGCTGTGCCTGCAGAATTCCGTTTATACGAGCCACTGATTTCTGCTGAAGAAGTAGATGAAGCTGCAGAAGTTGAAGGTCTGGATTCCACGGTAGAGAAAGCGGAGCCTAGCTTCTTGGATCAGCTTAATCCTAAATCCATTGAAATCTTACAAGGTTTTGTGGAACCCGCGCTTAAGGACAGTGTGGCTCAGGATAAATTCCAGTTCTTCCGTCATGGCTATTTTAATGTAGATAGCAAATATTCGGCGCCTGGGCATCTCGTATTCAATCTTATCGTTTCACTGAAGAGTTCATTTCAGCCTCCAAAACAAGGCTAACACTTGATTCGTTCAGGTTCTTTATAATAAAACAGGCTCAAACGTCCCGTTTAGGTACGTTTGAGCCTGTTTTTTATATTTTCGCTTATAATATTTCGATGTGAGAGAGTTCTTCCTCATCCTCTGTAGGGGGCCGGTAGCCTCCACGGTTTACAAAGAGCCACATGAAAGTAAAGCCTAGCGTTCCAAACAGTGTCAAGAAGACACCCGCTTGATACATGCTCTGTGCCCCTAGATTTTGATACATCCACCCTCCGAGAACTCCTCCAACAATACCGGCTATACCGCTCCAAGTCAGTGTGTAGAGCGCTTGTCCTGAAGCACGGTAAGGTCTTGGAATAAGAAGCATGGTCAGTTGAGTGCCTACATAGAAGAAACCACCAAATGTTATGCAGTGTAAAATTTGAATGAGCACTACTTGGAGGGCTGTAGTCGCGTCCGCCATGAACCACCATCGTAGTACGAATAAAGCGCTAACCAGTGCAAGCCAGCCGAGCAGAACAGATATTTTACGTTTAAGGAATCGGTCGCAGAGAACAAATACACCCACTTCCAAAATAGAGGAGAGGAATACTGCGAGACCAATCATTCCCTTGGAGCCGCCTAGGTCCGTAATATACAAAGACATGAATGTAGTGTTCATGGTGTTCGGTATGGAAACTAGGATACCAAACAATATGAAACACAAGAAAAAGGGATTATAAATTAGTTTGCTGAAGCCTCTATACGGCATAGGAGCCATGCCAATGGTATGGTTAAGTTTCGGTAATGCAAGAATGGATAACATTGATGCACATAGTAAGCCTGCAAACAGATAGGACAAGATAGATACACCAGCCCAATCTAGGACCAATCCGGCGGCAATTGCAATTAGTGCCCACCCCAATGAACCCCAAAGCCGAAAAGAACGGAAGCGATAGTTAGTTCCGTCAATATAGCTGAGAATCATCGTATTGCTCTGAGCAAATAACGGTCCTTGGAAGAAATAGAACAAAAGAATGGAGATGTAGATCATCTCATATGTATTTGCCCGAAACATAAGCTGGGATAACACTAATGTTCCGATTAACATAAGCAAAACGATTCGCCGGATATTCTGGTATCGGTCAGTCCAGATCGCCCAGAATGGATTTGCAAAGATGGATACTAGCGCACCCATAGAGAATACGGCACCGATCTCTAATTTGTTCATCCCTACATCCAGCAGGTATAGTTGAAAGAAGCTGGAGAAGAGGACCATGGTTCCGTATACAAAAAAATTGAACCATTTTAAAGACGTGAAAGAAGATGGATAGTTAACGCCTTTCCGCAAATGCGTCACTCCTTTCCCACTAGATGTCTTGCATGGATATACTGACCAATATTAGGCCCTTCTATCACTGTAACACGTGTTGAAAAGGGATACAAACTTCCTTTTTTACTTTTTTACATTTTTTTAACGTTTATTTAAATTTGATCCGCTAAGTGACAAAAAACGCATATAACAAGTTTGCAGGTGGCAGAAATGTTAAGAGATCGCTCCTCCTTACTAGGAATATGCCTGAGGATTACCCTATCTACGTCGTACAAAAGCGGATCAACGGGTTTAACTTCAGTTTACAATTCAGGGCTAGGATGGGGTTAAGCGAAACAGAGATGATACACTCTTCTCGCAGAGTCACCAAGAAAAGGGGAGTTTTTGCATGAGAAAATCCGAAGCTAAGGGGAAAACGGCGCTGAAGCCATTCCTCACATTATTAAAAGAGACCAAGCCTTCATACGGCTTATTGGCAATAGCCATTGCACTAAGCATGATCTCGACATTGGTTAGTCTGGTGATCCCAATGTTCACCAAAAATCTGGTGGATGGCTTTTCTTTGGCCTCCGTCAGCAAGCTGCAAATTGCGGGTATAGCGGGTGCTTTTATCGCGCAGACGATCGCCGGGGGAATTTCCATCTATCTGCTGAATTACGTGGGCCAGAAGATGGTTGCAGGTCTACGTGACCGGTTATGGCGTAAATTTTTAGTATTGCCAGTAGCTTATTACAATGATAATCGAACAGGAGAAAGCGTCAGCCGGATGACGAATGATACAGGGATCATCAAAACGCTGATTTCTGAACATCTGGCCAGCTTATTTACCGGAGTGATCTCCATTGTGGGCTCCATTGCTGTGCTGTTATTTTTAAATTGGAAAATGACGCTTGTTCTATTCACCGTTCTTCCACTATCTGCGTTGATTCTGGTGCCGCTTGGACGGCAGATGTACAAAATCTCCAAAGGTATGCAGGACGAAACAGCCTCTTTTACCGCGACACTTAGTGGTGTATTGTCAGAAATCCGTCTGGTGAAATCCTCGGGTGCAGAGAAAAAAGAGTACGAAGCAGGCAAAACCGGAATTATGAACCTGCTCTCCTTTGGTATTCGTGAAGGCAAAATCAGCGCTATGATCAGTCCACTTGTCTCTTTTGTTTTTATGATGTTACTTGTGGTCATTATCGGTTATGGCGGAATGCAGGTATCTTCCGGGGCTTTGACAGCTGGAGAGCTGGTAGCCTTTATCCTGTATCTTATTCAGATTATTATGCCGCTTACTCAATTGACCACGTTCTTTACACAGATTCAGAAGGCTAAAGGGGCATCAGAGCGCATTATTGAAACCCTGGCAGCAGAAGAGGAGGTATATGAGGGCCAGGAAGAGGCGAACGGTGCAGAAGGTCCTATCTCGGTAGAAGATCTAAGCTTTGGATATAAAAATGGTGAGAATGTGCTAACCGATGTAAGCTTTCGGATGCTTCCGGGTCAGGTGACGGCTATTGTTGGACCGAGCGGGGGCGGCAAGACTACATTATTTTCACTGCTCGAACGATTCTATGAGCCTCAGAAAGGTATGGTTAAGTTAGGTGATAAACCAGTGTCAACCTTCTCTTTACGCTCATGGCGGAAACTGATCGGGTATGTCTCACAGGAAAGCCCATTATTGGCAGGTACGATTGCTGAGAATTTAACCTATGGATTGGATCGCGACGTTAGCATGGAGGAGATGCGTGCAGCAGCAGCAATGGCTTATGCAGATGGCTTTATCGATGAGCTTCCTGAAGGATATAATACGGATGTTGGTGAGAGAGGTGTGAAGCTCTCAGGTGGACAGCGGCAACGGATTGCTATTGCTAGAGCGCTGCTGCGGAATCCAAAGATTCTTATGCTTGATGAGGCTACCTCCAGTCTGGATAGCCAATCAGAGTCCGTAGTACAGAAAGCACTGTCCAATTTGATGAAGGGCCGGACTACGATTGTAATTGCGCACCGTTTGGCTACTGTTGTAAATGCTGAGCAGATTATTTTTATGGAAAAGGGCCAGATTACCGGGATGGGAAGACATGAAGAACTGCTGGAAAACCATGAGCTGTATCGTGAATTTGCCACCCAGCAGCTGCAGATGAATAACCTTGAGATTCAAGACAATAAAGAGGAGGCTCCAGTGATACATGACAAAAATACTAGTAGCGGACGACGATCCGCACATCCGCGAATTGGTAGAAGTATTTCTGAGAGCTGAGGGGATGGATGACATCTATGGAGCTTCTGATGGACTGGAGGCTCTTCAGATTCTGGAGAGCCATAACATAGACTTAGCCATTATTGATGTGATGATGCCCAATTTGGATGGCTGGGAGCTGTGCCGGAAGATGCGCCAAACTTATGATTTTCCGATATTGATGCTGACGGCTAAGGGTGAGACCTCCCAAATTGTGAAGGGCTTTGAACTGGGAAGTGATGACTATCTCGTCAAACCCTTTGAGCCAGTGGTGCTTATTGCGCGAGTAAAGGCGCTGCTCAAACGTTACCAAATCTCTGCTGCACAAAGTGTGGGGATCGGCCGGCTGCGAATGAATCGTAAAACCTACGAGGTATCCTCAGAGTATGGAGAAGTCACCTTGCCGCTTAAGGAATTTGAGCTGTTGTTTAAGCTGGGCAGCTATCCGGGGCAGACATTGACTAGAGACAGGCTGATCGAAGAGATATGGGGTTATGATTTTGAAGGGAATGAGCGGACGCTCGATGTGCATATCAACCGTTTACGCGAACGGTTCGCTCCAGATAAATACGGGTTTGTTATTCGTACCATCCGCGGATTAGGCTATCGGCTGGAGGCAGAGGCATGAACCGGTTTAAGGAGCTTCTTAAGCGGATTGGGATGACTTTTATTTACTTCGGTGGCGTTGGGATTAGCTGGAGTGCAGCTTATTTCTTAATGAACTGGATATATGGCAGGGTTGGACGCCCCTCTTCGGAGTATTTGACCCAGTTAATCGGCGTGATGGTCGGAATTGTGATTTTGTTCATGATGGCATTGGTAACCTCCAAGTTATTCCGGGGCTGGGAACGTGTTTTTTATAAATCAATTATCGAAGGTTTAGGGCGTATTGCTAAGGGTGATTTCAATGTGGTACTCGATAATACTAAGGACTATGGTGATTTTGGTGAGATTGTAGAGAGCATCAACGTAATGGCCAGCGAACTGAGTCAGATGGAGACCATGCGTCAAGACTTTATCTCTAATGTATCGCATGAAATTCAATCTCCGCTAACCTCTATTCGGGGGTTTGCTCTTGCGCTGCAGGATGAAACTTTGAGTGTGAAGAGCAGGAGGCACTACCTTAATATTATCGTGGCTGAGAGTACCCGTGTATCTGGGCTCAGTGATAATTTATTGAAGCTGTCCGCGCTTGAATCGGGCAATTTTCCGTTTGAAAATCAGATTTACCGCCTGGATAAGCAGCTTAGAGATACGATTCTGGCTTCTGAACCACAGTGGTTGGAGAAAAATATAGAGGTAGAGGCTGAACTGGAAGAAGTGAATGTATCTGCTGTAAAAGATTTAATGAGCCAGGTCTGGACCAATCTACTGCATAACAGCATCAAGTTTACTCCGCAGAACGGTTACATCCATATTAGCCTTCGCATGGTGGATGAGCAGGTAGAGGTGGAGATTCAAGATAGCGGGATTGGCATCTCGGAGGAAGATCTGCCTCGGATCTTCGAGCGTTTCTATAAGGCAGATAAAGCTAGAACCGCAAGTGGTGGCGGTAGTGGACTGGGTCTGTCACTGGTTAAAAAAATCGTTGAGCTGCATGAAGGTAAGGTAACTGTACATAGTCGTCCGGGGGAAGGAACCGCCTTTAAGGTGAGCTTGCGAGTACGAAAGAAATAAACTTGCTGTATGTGAAAAACAGCTGAAGCTGGTATTCTGGGTGGATTCGAGGATAACACCTTCCGTCCTGAGAATAATGCCACAAGAGCCGAGGCAGGAGCGACTATTTATAAGCTGCTCGAAGCTCTGTCTCTCTAATAGTGATTGAATAGTTCATCGCTAAGCTTTAAACCAAACGCCGCTTTCCCAGATTGTTCAGTGGGAAAGCGGCGTTTTTTGTATTTATGAAATTAAAAGAGGAACTATAATACCGGGATGGACGTTTATCCACCAATTTGAGACATGCGCCGAGCTGTCGGCGTGTGGCTTTGTGCTTTTTTCTCCAGAGCTAAGGCCATTTCATGGTTATGAGGTTTGTTGCCCAGCGCTTTCCGGAATAAGGCCTGCACAGCAGCAGGATCGCTTATTAAAGGACGGACATTGTATTCATCTGCCCAATACAGGCAAGCTTTGATGTGCCCATCTGCGGTAAGTCTCAGGCGGTTGCAATTATCGCAGAAGTGATCGCTCACCGGATGAATCAGGCCGAATGTACCAGGGGCTCCAACAACCCGCCGATTCTGGGAAGGGCCATTCCCGGAGGGCATTTCTGCTGCTTCCGTTTCCCAACCAGCCTCAGTACAAGCTTCTACAACCCTTTCCAGAGGCAGATAAGTTTGGCGCCAAGCATCAGTAGCACTGCCAATCGGCATGTATTCTATAAAGCGTACATTTAGAGGACTCTCCAGCGTAAGGGAGATGAAGTCTTTGATTTCGTCGTCATTAATTCCTTTCATCAATACAACGTTAAGCTTTATCGGTTGAAGTCCGGCGGCTTGTGCGGCCTCGATCCCCTTTAATACCTTGGCGACTTCACCGCCACGAGTAATCATAGAAAATCGATCCTGCCGTAAAGAGTCTAGGCTGATGTTTACCCGTGACAGACCAGCCTCTTTTAACAGCGCGGCTTTGGCTGGAAGCATTAAACCATTTGTAGTCAGCGAAATATCTTCTATACCTGGAATCGCGGATATCATCGCAACAAGCTTTTCCAGATCTTTGCGGACAAGAGGTTCTCCGCCAGTTAGTCGTACTTTACGTAATCCAAGAGGGGCTAGCGACTTAACGACTGCGGTAATTTCCTCGTAACTTAGAATCTCGTCCTGCGGTTGGAATTGCATCCCTTCCGCTGGCATACAATAGATGCAACGCAGGTTGCAGCGGTCGGTAACCGAAATGCGGATGTAATCGTGTAAACGTCCAAAAGGGTCCGTCAGCGGCTCCATGGCGTTGCTCCCTTCCTTTAAATCTGGCTGATAAATTGCTCTTAAATTTTCTCGTATAAACGCCTAACGTCACTAACAGGATAGAACGCGAAGATGTTTATACTTGTTTAGAATTTTAAAGATTGCTTGGATTCACGTCAATGAGCAAAGTTCTGGACGACAGGGTTTCATTACATAAAACTGGACAAACTAGATAAGAAGATAACGCATATTGAACAACGAAAAGTGTGACAAAAGTACGACAAATAAAGTTTTTAGACATAGAATGCTCACGGAAAGCGCTTTTAATTTCCGATATAATCTAGGTGCGGATTAGTTTTAACGTTCACTTTTGCGAAAACAGATAGGATACCGGAAACCGCACGTCGGTAATGTGTGTGACGGAGAGTGACCGGGAAACCATTGAGGAGGATTTGCAAAATGAGTACACATACTGTTCCATCGCTCACCGTTCCGGAGGCTTTTAGCCGTTGGTTGGAAAGTCGGGGATTAATATATCAGCTTTTAGTGGATTTTTTGGGTAGAAAACCATCACTCTCTCTAGTGGCTCAATGGAGCCGCCATCGCCAGATGAGTGTAGCGGCAGAGATGACAGAAGGCGGTCGGGAGCTGAAGCGCTATTTGAGTCAGGAACCGAACAAGCTGCCAATGATATGCGAGAAAGAGAGCAAAGAATATAAACGGCTTATGCAAGAACAGTCCGTTAGTTCTTTTAAATTGCGCGAAGCAGCGATTTTAGGTCGTTCGGAGGATTTCTGCAACGTGCTTGCAGATGTGTACACCTCCGCTGGAATTGTATTCAATAAGTGTAATGGTGAAGCCGATGATCATATTGCTATTGAGCTCGAATTTATGGCAGTCATGCATGAGCGTATGCTTTACAATAGTTTTTCAATAAGAAGTGCTATGGAGCTGCTTGATATTCAGGAGTCCTTTTTGGAAAAGCATCTACTTCAATGGACACCGCAGTTCTGTCAGAAACTAAATGCAGCAACAGATAGTCCGCTATATCTAGGCCTCTCTCATATGCTTGAGGAGTTTCTGCCACTTGATCTGCAAATGCTTCGTTCCTGGAGAGCTTCATTGGAGAGCAGTGCAGCTACAAGCATTTAATATTAGAAAGCCCGACCTAATTGATAGGTCGGGCTTTTGCGTGCTATTCAAGTAGATATGAAGCTTTAATAGAAGCTCTGTAGAAGCACAAATAGAAGTACCATGTGAAGCATCCTAGTGATGATCTAGTTAAACTCCGATAGAAGTAGAGGCTGACACACCAACTGAAGTAGTAATTGAAGTACCAACCGAAGCGTCTTATTGTTGCCCAACTGAAGCACCGATAGACTAATTGGGGAATTTCTCCCTGAAATTCTGGGATTTTCAGTCATCAGACTAATAATTAGGGAAAACCTCCCTAAAATATAGCTGATTCGGTGGTAATTAAAGAAATCCCCTTATTATCAGGGAGGAAATCCCTAATTTCGTTCATTTAGAGAAAATATTGGCTTTTTTCAGGGAATTTTCCCCTAATTAGTTTAAGATCCACTCCGCACATCGCCCAAACACAGAACGCAGTAAACACAAATGTACGCCGTCCAAACGACCCACGCAGATCACCCGCTGTATGCCGCGAACCCCACCATAAATCGCACATCGTCCACCGCTCTTCGTATATCATCCAGCGCTCACGGTATATCGCCCTCCGCTACGCACAAACGCACATCATCCACCGCTCTCCACACACCGTTCAACCTAATGGCATAGAACACCACTAGGCGTGGCGCACAGTCTATTTGCTAAAGTAAGAATCCAATGTATAGCCTATTTTCTAAAAAAAGAAGCTGCCTCATAAGTAGAATTCACTACTTTGGAGACAGCCTCTTGTTTAAATCTAATTTACTTGTTCACATCATAGTTCTAATCAATTACCTTTTTGCTGCGGAATTTCATCAGGAATTCATACACGACTGGCACTACTACAAGTGTCAGCAGCGTGGAACTGACCAAACCACCGATTACGGTCACGCCGAGCCCCTTAGAGATAATTCCTGCACTATTTTCAAGTCCAGTAACCAATGGCAGCAATGCACCAATCGTTGCAAGGGCAGTCATCAGGATTGGACGTAAACGTGTGCCACCTGCTTCAAGCAAGGCTTGACGCGTAGTGAGTCCTTCTTTTTCCTTATGAATAACGCGGTCGATGAGGACAATCGCATTCGTTACTACGATACCAATCAACATCAGCGCACCCATGAGCGAGGACACGTTTAAGGTTTCCCCAGCGATCAGCAAGGCAACGAGTACCCCAATCACTGTGAAAGGAAGTGAGAACAGGATAGCGAATGGTGCTAATCCACCGCCAAATGTAACCACAAGCACGAAGTATACGATGGCAATAGCGGCCGCCATAGCAATTCCTAATTGACCAAACGTATCATTGATCTGCTCGGTTACACCGCCGAAGGTAACAGTTACACCATCAGGCAATTCCATAGCATCTACTTTTTCTTTCACGCTGTTCGAAGCGCTATTCACGTCACTCGAAATAATTTCGGCAGTAACATCTACCTTCATTTTACCGTCCATACGAGTAATCGAGTCAGGGGAGGAGCCATTTTCAATTTTAGCGACTTGCCCGATTGGCACGGAGATGCCTAGTGGCGATGTCAAAGTAGCCTCTTCCATTTCTTTAATGCTCTTGTACGTTTCTTTATCTGTTTCGATATAGACTTTGTAGTTCTTGCCGTCCAATTCTACTTCTGTGAGCACTGGACGCGTGCCTGCTGGACTCAGCTTCATCGCAATTTGTCCGGCTGTAAGTCCAAGGGAGCTAAGCTTCTGTTGATCCGCTACAATCGTATATTGATCGTATGCTTCTTTGAGACTTGTTTCCGCGTCTTTGAAATTAGTGGTGTCAGCCTGTACGATTGAGGCAATCTCATCCGCGACCGGCTTCAGCTGATCCAGTTCATCTCCGAATACATTCACGGTTAGAGTGCTTCCACCCATACCTCCACTCATCAGAGCGGACATGTCACCCCATACACCATCTGGCACTTCTGCGGTCAAACCTTCAATAAGTTTCTCTTTAACAGCTTCGAAATCAGGAGTATCACTATCATAAACGATGAAAAATAGTCCTGAATTGCTGGATCCACCCATACCCATCGGGCTTCCACCGCCGATGGAATATTGCATTTTGTCTATATGCTTCTGCGCTAAAATGTATTTTTCAGCTTTCAGACCTTGTTCTTGAACTTCCTCAATCCGTTGTCCAGCCTTTGGTGAATAAGTAAGCATTACAGTTTTATCCTCTTGGGATGGCATGAAGCTTACACCAATAGGCTTGATTAAGAATAAGCTGCCCGCAAGGAGAAGAACGGCAACTCCAAACGTAACGAGTTTATGAGAAAGACACCAGTTCAGAATCTTTTGATAACCAGCAGAAAGTTTGTCTGGTTTCTCGCTGTGAGTTTTTTTACCTTTCAATCCATTACGGAACAACGAGTGAGCCATTGCAGGAACTAGGGTAATCGCAACTACTAATGAAGCGAGCAGGGCGAAGACCATGGTTAGAGCGAAAGGCAAGAACAGCTCACCAACCATACCACTAACCAAAGCAAGTGGTAAGAACACCGCGATGGTTACAATTGTAGAGGACATGATAGGCACGAACATTTCACGCGTGGCTGCACTGATTAATTCTCTGCCCTTCAGTTTCTCACCAGATAAGGAGAGCCGTCGATATATGTTCTCTATAACTACAATCGAGTCATCGACTACCCGCCCGATCGCGACCGTCATCGCTCCAAGTGTCATCATATTAAGCGTAATGTTCATCTGCCGCAGACACAGCACTGCAATCAGCAGGGATAATGGAATAGAGATGATAGAAATAATCGTCGAACGAATATTCCGCAGGAACACCAAAATGATAATTACTGCGAATAAGGCACCAAACACAGCTTTGGACAACATCGTATTTACGGAGTCCTCAATGGGCTTACCTTGGTCAAGCAGAACAGTAAGGTCAATGCCTTTATATTGTGCTTTTAATTCTTCAGTTTTGTCTTTAACGCCATTTACAACATCAACAGTGTTGGCATCATTGGCTTTGACAATCTGAATACCGATCGATTCTTTACCATTTGTACGGGAGATGGATTCGGAATTCCCCACAACCTCAATCGTGGCCAACTCTCCGAGCTTCACGGTTGGAAGTCCCATACTTGCAGCTCCGCCAGGAGCAGCATTTCCAGCACCTGCACCAGCAGCTCCGTTAGCAGCACCAGCGCCGGTAGCTCCAGCACCTGCAGCACCTGCAGCGTTAGCGCCAGTTGGCATTACCGGTATGGTCACATTTTTAAGATCTTCAACGGTAGTGATGTTGCCGTCCACGACAACTGCCTTTTGAGCCTTGTCCATCTCGAATAGTCCTAGTGGAACACGGAGGGAAGAGCCTTGAATGATACCTTTAACGGTATCTTCAGTCAGTCCATATTGGCTGAGCTTATCTTGATTGAATTTAAGTGATACTTCTTTGACGTATTGACCAGAGATTTGAATAGAAGCCACACCCTCAACATCCTCTAGGGCTGGGCGAATATCGTTCTCAGCAATACGTGTCAATTCCTCAAGGTCCTGGGTATCTCCATTGGAAAGACTGAGCGAAACGACAGGCATTGAGCTAAGGCTAAAACGGGAAATGGAAGGCTTCTGCACATTGTCTGGCAATGAGACCTCATTTAGCGATTCGCGCACTGCTGCTGTAGCATTATCCAGATTTGTTCCGTAATCGAATTCAATTTGGATACTGGAGGCATTCTCCAGAGAAGTGGAGGTGATCGTCTTTACACCATCCACATTGCGGAGCTTTTGCTCCAACGGTTTGCTGACATCATTAACGACGCCTTCTGGTGCGGCCCCCGGATAAATGGTTGTTACGCTAAGATAGGGTATACTAATATTAGGCAAGGTTTCTTGCTTCATCGTCAGTCCGCTATATAAACCGGCAAACACAATAATTATCGTCAGAAGCCAAATGGCAAATTTGTTCCTGAGCGAGAAATTAATTAAGCTTTTCATAAGTTTCGTTTCTGCTCCTCTCGGCCCTTTTCTTTACGAAATAAGGCGCCATTATAAAAATTCATAATACTCACTATCCATGACTTTCTCTCTACCGAACTCTTCTTAGAGTCAATTAACGAAATACACATGAATTGTGCGGAATTGAGGCAATTAGCTTCCTCAGCTCTTCTAATTCTGCTGTGAGCTCAGAGCAGGATTGGAGGTTGGACAGCATCCCCTGAATGATTGCTTTTCGTGGGTGAGGTATAAGCACTTCACCTTCCAGAATATTGAGCGATTCCAGCAGATCGGCTGCTTCTTCGGATTCTATACTATTTAATTTACTGACCACAGTCTTCATTTCTTTAATGAGCTGTAATGGATTCTTTCGTTTATTCTCCTCATTCTCCGCCATCCAGTTCGCTAAAGTAGCAGAGTTGATTAGTGGAACCTGTTTACTAGTGAGTAAGCCAGACACAATCATATCCATTAGATTCATTAGATGATCTGCCATATCGGCAATGGGTACCTGCGTATCCTTACGAAAAATAACCGCAATATAAGACTTGATGAGACCATGTCCGATCATACATAAATCTCCGGTATAGGGAACGACGTCTTTTCCATAGAGCAACTCCATCTTCACCTGGAACCATCTTAAGAAGGAAGCGTTGTTTCTCCGCAGCCAGTCCGGGACTTCAGTATCAAATCCTTTGCCCGCAACCTCCTGAATTTGACGCTGCAAGAACTCGCGCAATTCGTACACGTGACTTAGCAGAATTTCTATCTGATTCCTAAGCTTCTCACGTGGTGTTCGTCGGGTTTCCTGTTCTTCACGTAACAAGGGATCACGAATCATCCGATAACAATAAAGGAAGATACTGCGCTCCAGTTCTTCTTTTGATTTAAATACCAGATACAAACTGCCCTTCGAAATCCCACATAATTCAGCGATCTCTTGCATGGATGTGGACGAGGAGCCTTTCACAGCGAATAACTGCATGGCGATCTTAATAATTTGTTCCTGCTTGTCAATAGTTTTATCATTCATTAAAGGATTAACCTCCTTTCTGACTACTGGGTTCTATAATTGACTAGTTGGTCAAAATTATTATATTCCATCCAACCAGGCAATACAAATATCGGAACAGAAGGGTTACAGTTTTGTCGTAAATAGACTTTTGCACAGTAATTAGCTAGGAAGAAAAGGGTTCTTCATGTAATATATAAAATGTGTCAATTTCGTGTTGCTTGTATGAATAAGAAGGTAGGTAGAGTATGAGAAGAGGACTTCAATCTATAATTATCATTGGGGCATTCATAGCATTTTATTATTTTGGTTTCGGCATTTTTGGGAGTACTGCGGGAACGATTATTAGTATCTTCTCCACTCTGACAGTTATTTCGATTAGCTTGGCTATTTTTATGGAGAACCGTAATCCTTCTACAACAATGTCATGGATCTTATTGCTTGCGTTGATCCCGGTGCTGGGACTGGTCTTCTATTTTCTATTTGGGCAAAATGTGTTCAAACGCCGTAAATATGATAAAAAGGCACAAAGAGACCTTATGGCCTACGAAAGAATTGAGAATGACGCTTTACGTACGCACCAAGATTGGTCAGTCTTTGATCCCTCGCGCCAAAAACTGTTGCTGTTATCCAAGACTTTAGCACGTACTCCTATATCCTTTGCATCAGAAACTCGTATCCTCACTAATGGTGAAGAGACGTTTGGTACGTTATTGTTGGAGCTCCGTCAAGCTAAGCATCACATTCATATGGAGTATTACATCTTCCGGGCGGACCACATTGGAACACGCATTAAACAAATTCTGATCGATAAAGCTCGTGCCGGTGTTGCAGTCAGATTTATGTATGATGCCGTTGGCAGTTTTCAGCTTTCCAAAGCTTTTTTGAAGGAAATGAGTGACGCCGGAGTTCAGGTGGCTTCTTACGGAAATTCAACATCCTTTTTTTCCAGCCGTGTGAATTACCGGAATCACCGTAAAATTGTTGTGATCGACGGAGATGTCGGATTCATGGGTGGTCTCAATGTAGGCGATGAATATTTAAGCCGCAGTAAGACTTATGGATTTTGGCGTGACACACATATGTTGGTTAGAGGCGAAGCGGTACGGACGATGCAAATTATTTTCCTGCAAGATTGGATGCACACTACGGGTGAAAAAATACTGGAGCAAGACTACCTCACTCCACAACTTCGCTTTATGACAGGTGATGGAGCCGTACAGATTATTGCTAGCGGACCGGATAACGAACGTCGTGCGCTCAAAAACATTTTCTTCTCCATGATCACTTCTGCCGAGAAATCGGTGTGGATTGCCAGTCCATATTTTATTCCTGATGAGGACATCTTAACTGCACTGCGTGTAGCCGCTATTTCTGGTTTAGATGTGCGATTGTTATTCCCGGCTAAGCCGGATAAATGGATTCCTTTTCTGGCTTCACATTCTTATTTCCCGGCGTTGCTGGAAGCTGGCGTGAAGATTTATGAATATGAAAAGGGATTTATCCACTCTAAGCTGCTTATCGTCGATGGTGAAATAGCAACAATCGGTACGGCCAATATGGATATGCGCAGCTTCCACCTTAACTTTGAAGTGAATGCATTACTAATTCAGACGGAGAGTGTTGCTCGTATTGTGGCTGATTTTGAGCGGGATTTATTATCTACCAGCTTAATTGAGCATGAGGAATTTATGAATAAGCGTATGGTGATCCGTATACTGGAATCTGCTGCTCGACTTATGTCGCCGTTACTATAACCAAAAACCACCGCAGAGGGTGTTTTGCCTCATCTGCGGTGGTTTTTGCTTTAAAAAGTAGTTAAGCCCAAGGTGGTCTGCAACCGGAACAGGATATATTTGAACCAGGTCACTTCGCCCTGATAAGCCTCAAAAGGTAGGGTATACTCATGGTCCTCGTTATTCCACAGTCGATTGAAGTAGGCTTCCATCTGGGCATAAAGAGGCTGATCTTGTTTTACAGATACCCACAGATTATTCTCCAGGTTGTAGTCATCCAGATTGCGTGTCGTGAAATTGGTGGAACCGCCAAGAATGATGGAACTTCCAGTCTGTTTGGCAATGAAAAGCAGCTTCGAGTGATATTGTTCTTTGGTCGTGTTGTACCAGCGAATAGAGATTTTTCCGTTCGTGCGCTTGTTCAGGTTCATGGCAACTGGACGGTTAGGAATGCCGATTTTATCACGGCCGAAGGCGTTCTGATTGGGGTCCAGTATCAATCTTACCGTAGCCCCTCGTTCGGTAGCTTCTACCAATTCATCGAGAATTGCATCATCGGCAAGGTAGAACATACCCATCCAAATGGTGTCACCCTCCTGTGCAGATTGGAGGGCTTGTCTTGCATATTTATATACCTTTCCTTCCGTTAAATAGCGGACTCCCATAGATTCTTCAGAGTGCTGGTCCTTATCCTTGGTGAAATCCGGCTCATAAGTGAGCAATGGCCCTGCATCCGAAAGATTGACCGCGGCCTGTTCCGTCTGGAGAATATCAGCAATAATTGGACCTTGTACTTCCAGAGCGATATTGGAATGATAGGCGCTGGCATCATGGATATTTCCTGAGGAGATTAGAGCGCTATTCTCACTAACAACCACCTTACGGTGATTAGCTTTTACATTGAGTAGCTTCAAATAAGAACGAGCAGTAATATCCGGTCCGCCGCTGGCCATAAGATTCGGAATCCGGCCTTCGCCCGACTGTCCGAACCATTGAATAAAGGTACGCCAGACAGCAGAATAAGCAGGCGTAGAATCGCGTAGAGCATTTACATCAGTCATAATCACTTTAATCCCTGCAGACTTCATCTCTTCCAGGAGATGATTAGGTGCAGAGTTGTAATTGGTATTAACCTCATCCGTAATGAAGACGATCTCCATCTCAGGATAAGTAGTTTTTTGTAAAATAAGCTTGTCCGTCAACATTCGACTGACTGGAGGAAATGACTGATCTTTATGGGTATAATCATTGAAAAGAAAGAGGTCAATCACCAAAAATTCATCGGACTCCTCGATAATTTGTAGAATCCTCGAAAGAATCTGACTTTCTTGAGTGCCCGTGGCTGTACCGTCCGAATAGGTTAAGTCGTGCCAGAAGGATACATGATTTGTTTTGTATATGGGGCTTTCAAAGGAAATACCGCTGGGTAGAGGTTTGTGCGTCTGATAAATCATTACGCCGGTTAACCAAAGGAGTAGAATGACGAAAGCCCATAACACCCGTGTACGGCGGCGTGAAGTGGAACGTTTCTTCGTAGTTAAACCGGGAGCGTAGTTTATATCTTTAGGTTTATGGGGGTGAACGGGTTGCTGACGATCTGAATTCATGGAAGTTCCTCCTGAAATTATTGCAGAGCACTTCCTTAGGATTGTGATGCTCCGGTGTATTACCAACCTATTAACACCTAGTGGAGCGAAATGAAGCAGCCCAAATATCCTTAACATTAATAAATAACATTCAGCTAGCTATAATGAGTTTGAACGATTAGTACGAAGTTTATGAAATTAATGATTACTAAGCCGGAGAATTGTAATCGCTAACCTCATATTGTAAATTCATCTGTAGGGATATGTTATAATAAATCGAGTTTGGGAATAGGAGGAACGCAGCATGAATCATACGCCAGAAGAGGCCGTGCCATATGATGCGACTAGGCAGTCTGGCGCAGATCATGGCAAGGACCTGCCGGCTGTAGAGGCTTCTGACAAAAGATCTTTATTGCCTACATCGAAGACAGGCGAACGCAAAATTGAACATGTACGCCTTTGCCTAAATGAAGAAGTAGGTGGCGTCGGTGTGACTACAGGGTTTGAACATTACAGATTTCAGCATAATGCTCTTCCAGAGCTGAATTTTGACGATATATCATTGCAGACTACGTTTTTGGATCGCAAGCTGCGTACACCGCTGCTCATCAGCTCGATGACAGGTGGCAGCGCAGCTACAGGAGCGATTAACGCCCGGTTGGCCACAGCTGCACAGCGTCGTGGTTGGGCGCTGGGTGTAGGCTCGGTCCGGGCGGCAGTGGAGCGCTCTGAGCTTACGGCGACCTTTTATGTGCGGGATCAAGCACCTGATATTCCGGTTATCGCCAATATTGGTGCTGTACAGCTGTCCTATGGTTTTGGGATTGAGGAATGTCGCCGGGCTGTGGATATCGCAGGTGCTGATTTTCTTGTACTGCATCTGAATGGGCTGCAAGAGGTCTTTCAACCGGAAGGGAACACTGGTTTTGCCTCTTTGCTATCCCAGATAGAGAAGGTATGCCGTGCACTTGAAGTCCCTGTAGGTGTGAAAGAAGTAGGCTGGGGCATTGATGGAGATGCAGCTGCACGTCTTTATAATGCAGGTGCGGCTTTTATTGATGTTGCGGGTGCAGGCGGGACATCCTGGAGTCAGGTGGAGAAGTTCCGCAGTGTAGATCCTATACGGCGGGCAGCGGCGGAGGCTTTCGCAGATTGGGGTACTCCAACAGCTGATTGTATCACAGAGGTGCGCGCAGTTTCCCCGCAGGGCGCTTTGATTGGCAGCGGCGGACTAAAACATGGCGTGGATGCAGCGAAAGCACTGGCACTTGGAGCTGATCTGGCAGGCTTTGGCCGCAATCTGTTAGGGCCGGCTGTCGATTCTGAAGAGGCGCTGGATGCTGCATTGGCACAGGTTGAGCTGGAGCTAAAAATAGCAATGTTTGGTATTGGCGCTCCAGATTTAGCAACTTTACGTGGTACTTCCCGTTTAATACGTAAATAGGATGGTAAATATTGAAGCGAGGAAGTGAGTAAGATTATGATTAAACTGGTCCATATGGATGAGTCGGCCTTTCAATTTTTCTTAGGTCAAGCTACCCGGGATTATGCGGAAGATAAGATCAGCGCCGGTGCTTGGGATCCGGAGATCGCGATGAAGCTGTCTGAGGAAGCCATAACACGCTCTTTGCCAAAAGGGCTGCACACAGATGGTGCTTATCTATATTCTATAGTAGAAATAAGCAGTGATGAACAGGTTGGTTATATCTGGTTTAACGTAAGTGAAGGCCGAGGCGGCCGCGAGGCTTTCATTTATGATTTTTATGTTTTTGAACCGTTCCAGAGTAAGGGTTATGGCAAGCAGGCTATGATCGCACTCGATGAAGAAGCCCGGGAGATGAATGTTACCAAAATCGGGTTACACGTCTTCGGCCAGAACAATCGCGCATTTGAGTTATACAAAAAAATGGGATATATCGTAACTGACATCACAATGTCTAAAGATCTATAGTCCATAAGTGTGAGGACCTCGAAAGAGGTCCTTTTTTGTTGTTCTACTGAATTATTATGTAAATAATTGTGATAAATATATTTGATTTAGGATGATTAGGAAAATATGATTAAAAAATAAATTCCTGAAAATGGATTAAGTCATAAAGAGAGAAAAGGGGGGATTAAGGTGAGGCCAAGGACTGTATCGTGGGTGGTTGTTTCTGCAGTAGTATTACTATTACTGGTCAGCTGCAACAGTGGCGATTTACCAGGAAAGAAGAAATCTGAGTCTGAGCAAGTCCAGGCAAGTCCGGTTGCACCGCTAGCCTCTTCAGCTGTAGTTGAAGATCAATCAGAAATAGCTTTGCCTTCATTGACGGTAGAACAAAGGCTAGAGGATTTTGATTACATGTGGAAGATTATTGAGGAGAACTATCCTTTCTTAGAGGTGAATAAACGTCTCAATGGAGAGGATTGGCTTGCAAAAAAAGAGGAATACCGCAATAAAATAGCAGCCGTGAAATCGGATGATGAGTTTTTGAAACGTATGAGATTTGTCCTTAGCAGATTAAACAATGGGCATACAAATTTTATATCCAAGGAAGAATACCCCTGGTATCTACATACGTATGCTCAGTTAGGTTTTGGTTTTGAGCCTTGGGTCAACGTGTTTCAGCAGCCTAACGTATTGGCCCGTTACAACCAGAAACCTTTAGCGGAGCAGCAAAGCTCTAATGATATCAATAACGATATGCATAATGGTGGAGATGGAGTAGGAGATGTAACAAAAAAGACTTCTGGGAATGTAAAAAAAGTCATTATAGAGCCCGATCGAATCGCTTATCTCGGCATGCAAAGCTTTGACGGGAGTCTCATGGAGATGGACAGCTCCGAGATCCATGATTTTTTAATAGAGGTAAAGGACTATAAGACATTAATATTAGATATCCGCGGAAATGGGGGAGGAAACAGTAATTATTGGAGAATTCATCTTGTCCCTATGTTGATCAATAAACCTATCGAATACAATACATACTTACTTTATACAAGAGGCAAATATGCGGAGACCTTTATGCAAGCACGTCAGATTACAAAGGGGCAACAACCTATTGCTGGCATCAAAGATGAGCAACTGCCCAAGCTGCCAACCGAAGCTTTAAAGATGTTTAAGACATATAGAAAAACAAATGATGTAGTAACCCCTAATAAATCTGTTGGATTTAAAGGGAAAATCTATTTGCTGGTAGATAGCTCTGTGTATTCATCATCGGAAGGTCTTGCAGCCTTTGTAAAAGGCACCGGGTTTGCAACGGTTGTAGGCGGCAGGACAGGTGGGGATGGACTAGGGATAGATCCGCTTGTTGTTGCATTGCCTAATAGCGGTTATCTCTTCAGGTTTTCCTTTGAAATGGGTCTGAATTCTGATGGAAGTTGTAATGAAGAGGTAAAGACTGTGCCTGATGTGGAGGTTGATCCGGATAAATCTAAGCCATTACTGGACCAGCCGGCGATAAAAAAGGTATTAGAGCTTGCGCGTTCGGACACATCTGCCTGACATCCGGTGTTGCTGGCGAATATGTTCTAATATATAATGGTTTAGATCGTATAGCTTATTCGGATGATCAATTTAGCTGAAAATAGGAGTTGTCATATAAATGGCTTTGAAAGCTGGAATCGTCGGTCTTCCTAACGTAGGAAAATCCACATTGTTTAATGCGATAACGCAAGCGGGTGCAGAATCCGCTAACTACCCTTTTTGTACCATTGACCCTAACGTTGGTGTTGTTGAAGTTCCAGACGAACGTCTTGATAAACTGACTGAGCTGGTACAGCCGAACAAGACCGTACCTACTGCTTTTGAATTTGTTGATATTGCTGGTCTCGTGCGTGGTGCCAGTAAAGGAGAAGGACTAGGCAACAAGTTCCTGGCCCATATCCGTGAAGTAGATGCTATCGTGCATGTGGTTCGTTGTTTTGAAGATGAGAACGTTACCCACGTTGATGGAAAGGTAAATCCGATCAGCGACATCCAGACCATTAATCTGGAGTTGATTCTTGCTGATATTGAGAGCATTGAGAAGCGGATTGAGCGTTCCCGTAAGAATATCAAAGGCGGCGACAAGAAATACGCTCAAGAAGTTGAGCTGCTAGAACGCGTCAAAGAAGTGCTCTACGAAGATAAACCTGCACGTAGTATAGAATTGTCTGATGACGAGAAGCTTATTATCCGTGATCTTCATTTGTTAACATTGAAGCCAGTGCTGTATGCGGCGAATGTAAGTGAAGATGAAGTGGCAAGTGCTGAGGACAATCCTTATGTACAGCAAGTTCGCGATTTTGCAGCTACTGAAGGTGCAGAAGTTGTTCCGATCAGTGCTAAGGTGGAAGCAGAAATTGCTGAGCTTGAAGGTGAAGATAAAGCTATGTTCCTGGAAGAGCTGGGACTGGAAGAATCCGGCCTTAACCGGTTGATTAAAGCGGCTTATAAACTGCTTGGCTTGTATACGTATTTCACAGCAGGCGTTCAGGAAGTTCGGGCGTGGACGATTCGTCGCGGCACCAAAGCACCTGGAGCTGCCGGTGTAATTCATACAGATTTCGAACGGGGATTTATCCGTGCTGAAGTAGTGGCTTACGCGGATCTTGTGGCAGCTGGTTCCATGAACGGTGCGAAGGAACGTGGTCAACTGCGTCTTGAAGGTAAAGAATATTTGGTGCAAGACGGCGACGTAATGCATTTCCGTTTTAACGTTTAAGAAGGTTTAAGTGTACGAATGATATAGGGGTCATCTCGAGCAGTGGGAGTTTCTATTGCTGGGATGATCCTTTTTAAAAATATAAGCTTTTTATTAAGGTATTGTGCGTACGGAACTGTAGCCATTTCACAATATCTTTGGTATAATATAAAGTCGTATATCTATTTTTATGACAGTACAAATTTGATGTTATATTTGCGAATTTGAAATTGAATCAGGAGAGGTGAATTCCCTTGTTGGACCGATTGCAATCCCTGGCGGACCGCTATGAGAAGCTCAGTGAACTGCTTTGTGATCCGGATGTTGCAAACGACAGTAAGAAACTGAGGGACTATTCCAAAGAACAATCAGACCTACAGCCCGCATTTGAGGCGTATACTGAATATAAGAGTGTAATGGAAGAGCTTGAAGCTGCTAAGCAGATGCAAGGCGAAAAGCTTGATGATGAGATGAAAGAAATGGTTAAGATGGAAATTGATGACCTTTCCAAACGTCAAGTGGAGCTGGAAGAGAGAATCCGCGTGTTGCTGCTGCCTAAAGACCCGAATGATGATAAGAACGTAATCGTTGAAATTCGTGGTGCAGCGGGTGGAGATGAAGCAGCATTGTTCGCTTCAGATCTTTACCGGATGTACACTCGTTATGCTGATGCACAAGGATGGCGCGTTGAGTTAATGGATGTTAACGCGAGTGATCTTGGTGGATTCAAAGAGGTAATCTTCCTTATTAACGGCCGTGGTGCATACAGTAAGCTGAAATACGAAAGTGGTGCGCATCGCGTACAACGTATCCCAGCGACCGAATCCGGAGGTCGTATTCATACCTCTACTTCTACGGTGTCCGTGATGCCGGAAGCTGAGGCTTTTGAGATCGAGATCCATGATAAAGATATTCGCGTGGATACCTTCTGTTCAAGTGGTGCAGGCGGACAGTCTGTAAATACGACCAAGTCTGCAGTACGTGTAACCCATGTACCTACAGGCATCGTTGCTACCTGTCAGGACGGTAAGTCACAGAACTCCAATAAAGAAAAAGCGCTGCAAGTGCTTCGTGCCCGTATCTCTGATATGAAACGGCAGGAAGAAGAAGCGAAGTATGCTGGTGAACGGAAGAGTAAAGTAGGTACGGGTGACCGTAGTGAGCGCATTCGGACGTATAACTTCCCGCAGAGCCGGGTTACAGACCATCGTATTGGCCTGACACTGCACCGTTTGGAGCAGGTTATGAACGGAGAAATCACTGAAATTATCTCAGCCCTTTCAATCGCTGAACAAGCTGACTTGATGGATAATATGGATAATGGAGAATAATGCTTTGAACGATGGCGTATATGTCATGTCGGAAGTCAAAAGCATCCGGGAAGCCTTTGCGGAGGCTTCTTCTTTTTTGAGCCGGAGCGGCTGCAATGAACCGCAGCGCAGTGCACAATTGCTGCTGGAGCATGTGCTTGGAGTGTCTGGCGCAGCTTATTATATGGCGTTGGCAGATCCTTTTCCAGCAGCGGTTAAGGAAGCATTTGAGGCGGGAGTTACCCGCCGGGGCGCTGGTGAGCCGGTGCAGTATATCATCGGCGAGCAAGAATTTTACGGGCGGCCTTTTGAGGTGACGCCTGACGTGCTTATTCCGCGGCCGGAGACGGAGCTGCTTGTCGAGGCGATTTTACGTTACGGCGCGGAGCTTTGGCCGAACGGCGTTGTAACGCCGGGCGAAGCGGCGCTGGATAGCGCGGGCGGCGCTGCGGCCCGCAACGGAGGCGCCGCAAGACCGCTGGCCGCCGTCGATATCGGCGCCGGCAGCGGAGCGATCTCCGTCACGTTGGCGGCGGAAGCGCCGGCGTGGCGGGTCTGCGCCGGCGATATTTCGCCGGCGGCTCTGGCTGTGGCCGAGCGCAACGCTTTGCGCAATGGCACAGCTGTGGACTTTCGGCTCGGCGATCTGCTCGAGCCGTTCACGGGGATGGAGACGGATATTCTCGTCTCCAACCCGCCATACATCCCCGGCGAGGATATCGCCGGGCTGCAGCGTGAGGTGCGCGACCATGAGCCGCGCACTGCGCTGGATGGCGGAGCGGACGGGCTGGACCCGTACCGCCGCATGATGGAGCAGCTGACGCTGCTCCCGGCACCGCCGCGCCTGATCGGCTTTGAGCTTGGCTTCGGTCAAGCTGAGCAAGTCGCTGCACTCCTTGCGGCAGCGGGCCATTGGACGGAGATTATCACCATTAATGATCTGGCTGGAATCCCGCGTCATGTGCTAGGCATAACGAAATAATATTGCCTACTTTGCAGAGGGTTCCTTTGTCCAGGGTAGAGAAATTGTATTTTCAATCCGACTTCCTTTATAATAGTATTTAGCAGGATTTCTCAGGGGATCATAAAGAAAGACCGGATATAGAGTAGGGAGGCAGAGCGTGCTTCAGAAGATTAAAAAGATTGATGGTGCTATTGTAGTCGTTCTGTTATTACTCATGGTGGTCAGCATCTTCGCCATATATAGTGTTACTCATGGAAGAGAGAAGCTGGACGGACATCATATTCGTATGATGATGTATTATGCTATTGGTTTTGTAGCTTTTATTGGAATGACCTTTTTGGATTACAGAATATTAGTGAAATATGCGATATATATTTATTTGTTTGGGATAGGGATGCTGGTGCTCGTCAGCTTTTTGGGCGAGACTAAAAATAATGCACAAGGCTGGTTGACCCTGCCTGGAGGACTGAGTCTGCAGCCTGCTGAGCTGTTCAAGTTGATATTAATTCTTTTTCTGGCGGCCATGCTTGTCCGCAAGAATAAGAGTAAGCTTCTGTTCTGGCGGGATGTTGTGCCACTCGGCCTTCTGACCTTGTTTCCATTTCTTATTGTTCTTACCCAAAATGACCTTGGGAATGCCTTGTCTTACGTTGTGATTCTTGCGGGTCTGTTGTGGATTGGCAATATTAAATACACGCATGCATTAATCGGGCTGGTCATCGTGGCTAGTTCTGCGATTGCGGGAATTATGAGTTATATCCATTATCACGATGAAATTAAAACCTTTCTTACGGATATTGGGCGATCTCACTGGATTGAACGTTTTGATCCTTGGCTTGTTCCCGAAAAGGCAACAGAAAAGGCTAAGTATCATACCACCAATGCTAGAATTGCTATTGCTTCTGGAGGAATGAGTGGTGATGGCTATATGAAGGGAGATTCCGTTCAAACGAATCGTGTGCCATATACCTACTCGGACTCCATTTTCGTGCAAATTGCCGAGGAATTCGGTTTTGTGGGGGCGGCGCTGCTGCTGCTGCTGTACTTTATCCTCATTCACCGAATGATTCTGATTGCGCTGGAGTGTAAGGATAGAGCCGGGCCGTTCTTGATTGTCGGAATTGTCGCCATGATGCTATATCAGATTTTTGAGAATATTGGCGCGTTTATTGGTCTGATGCCTTTGACAGGTATCACGTTACCTTTCATCAGCTTTGGAGGTACATCACTGCTTATCAACATGGCCAGCATTGGTTTGGTAATGAGTGTACGTCTGCATGGTCAGCAAGAGGAAGAAGATCTTCCAGACCCGGTCATAAATCATGTATCGGTTAAAGGTGTTTAGAATAGTCAAGGGTGAGAACCCGAAAGAAGCCTGATACTAAAAAGATCAGTAATGAGATAATATTTTTTGAAACTTAACAAAAGCGCATGCTGATTATCAGCATGCGCTTTTGTTAGTTAGTTATTAAATTCGGTATATTACAATAGGATATATCTCGCTTTAATGAATAATGCTACAGGAATTCTATGCCTTACTTTCCGTCGGATTAAAATATGGAAGCACCCATGGAATCTGCCTCGATTTTATTGTATTCAATTTCGCTTATCAGTAAGCGTTTAGGAATCCTCCGCCGAATATTTGATTGGGTCCCAGATTAGTGATTAGTAAATAGTAAGTTCCTGGAAGAACATTACTCCAACCGATAGTATACGGGCTGCTTTCTGCATAAGGCCAAGACACGTTTCTAACCCCTGCCGATTTACCGCTACTTTTGCTAATCAATTCATAAGAGATGATCGGAACTGCTTCGGTAGGAAAGGAAGTTCTTTGATGTATCGTTGCATAGACATCAGAATTTGAGGTGAAAGTTATTTCACCATTCGTTCTCTTTTGTGTGCCTGAAGCCCATCCATCCATTGTAAAAGTGAAACCTTCCGTATAGGAGAATATGCCTAATGAGTTATTGTTATTTTCATTAAAATTTGGCTGGTTTATATTTTGAGTTAGAGCTGCTTCTTCTTTAATCGATTCAATCTCATCAGCAGTAACTGTTTTTACAAAAGTAGTATCTGGTGAGGTGACTGAGGTCGTAGCACTTTGTTCAACTTGATTAGAAGAGGTTTCTGCGGCAAATGAGCTTGTAGTATAAATGGAAGTTGAAGCAATGAGTGCCAAAGTCAGAGTAGATACAGTTTTTACTAGTTTCATAATGAACCTCCTTAAATTTATATAAATTGGATATTAAAGAAAAATATAAGCAATATACCGAATATACCCACTATATCATAATGATTTAAAAAAGTAAAATATTCCCTTTATTTTCTTTTATAGGACTGTTAAGATCTCACTGAAACTGCTCGTTTCTTAAAATCATAGATTCATAGGTTTGCAGTCTCTTATCTCCGGGCATACTACTAGCATGAGAGTTAAGAGGAGAGGGGCTGCAACAAATGAACGATAATCATATGGATAAAAGAGATTCCTTACGTGTAACTTTTAAGTATACTGCCATTTTAATTTGTTTTTTTATGGTCCTCATGATGGCTTGGGAAGGTCAAAAAACCGATGCTGCAGTAGCTGAAGTATCTATTCCCCAAGAATCTATCCGGTTACGTATTCTAGCTAATTCTGACGGAGCGCAAGATCAGCTGGTGAAACGGCAAATTCGCGATAAAATTGTGGAGCAAATGAACCAGTGGGTATCTGCTCTTGAGGATCCGCAGAGCTTGGAGCAGGCACGTGCTCTGATTAGAAATCATCTGCCGGAGCTTAACGCTTTGGTTGGATCAGAGCTCGAGAAACGGGGCATTGAATATTCCTATAAAGTGGAGCTGGGCGTAGTCCCTTTTCCAACCAAATTATACGGTGGTACCGTCTATCCTGCTGGGGAGTATGAAGCTGTACGGGTCACGCTTGGTGCAGGCAAGGGACAAAATTGGTGGTGTGTACTGTTTCCTCCGCTTTGCTTTATCGATGCGGGCTCTGGAGATGCGGCAGCACCTGCTGCTGACAAAGGTACAAAAACAGTGTCTGCTGCTGGTGCGGATAACAGTGCTAAGGTGAAATCGGCAGCTGCAAAAACAGTGCAGGCTGATTCCTCGGCAGGAAGTGCTTCATCAGGAGAAACTGCTGCTGAGCCAGAGGTACGGTTCTTCGTCTGGGAGCTGCTGCAAAACCTTTGGAACTGGATCAGTGGATTATGGTCGTAAGACCCCAGATATGTTACTATTTTATAAGCAGATCTATCACGGCTCCCTACTGGGGCCGTTTTTTGCTAAGATAAATTATATCTTCTAGAAAGCCTGTGATGAGAATGAATGAACACAATAATCCTTTATTCGCCGTTCAGCGGCGGAGTGGAAATAGAGCTGAGACTGTATACTGGAAGTTGAATTCTGTTGAGGGAACGAACTCTGAGGTATTTCAGCCGAATGAAGCTGACAAGCTGGCGATAGCGGAGGCAGCAACAATGCTTCGCGAAGGCGGAACAGTGGCTTTTACAACCGAAACCGTCTACGGGCTAGGGGCGGATGCCCGAAATACGTCGGCAGTTGAGGCTGTTTTTGCAGCAAAAGGACGGCCCTCTGACAATCCGTTAATTGTACATATTTCGGATACGGCAGCTTTGGACGAGCTTGTTGCAGAGGTGCATCCTAAGGCGGCCGCGCTGATGGCAGCTTATTGGCCTGGTCCGCTGACAGTTGTGCTTCCTGTTCGTGAAGGTGTACTGTCGCCTTGTGTGACGGCGGGTTTGGATACGGTTGGTGTGCGGATGCCGGATCATCCGGTAGCTCTGGCGCTGATAAGTGCCGCAGGTTGTCCGGTTGCGGCGCCCAGTGCTAATCGTTCGGGTCGCCCGAGCCCGACATTAGCTTCGCATGTGATGGAAGATTTGGCTGGATACATTGATGGCGTCCTTGATGGTGGTGCTGCTGGAGTGGGACTAGAGTCAACAGTCGTGCAGGTACAGCCTGACGGAAAAGTTGCTGTGCTGCGCCCCGGCGGGATTACTTCGGAGCAATTGGCTGCAGTGGTGGGAGCAGAAGCTGTAAGCTCAGAGCCCGGTAATGCTGAGGCAACTGCTGCCTCTACTACTACTGTCATGGCTGATTCGGGGACGACAATCTCTGTTGTTGATTTAAGTACTGCTGAGCCAATCACAGCTAAAGCAACTACAGCACAATCTTCAGCGGATTGCCTGAATGTTAACAATCGTGAGCCTTTCGAAAGGGCATCCGCATCTATTGAGCAGCATGGTGCGGATGCTGCTGGCGGCATTTCGGCACCGCGCGCGCCGGGCATGAAGTACACGCACTACGCACCGCGCGGCTGGCTTGCTGTAGTGCGCGGCTCTTCCCCGCAGCGCGTGGCGGACGAAGCCGCAAGTAAACTTCAGGCGGCGCAGCTAAACGGCGAGGTCACGGGCCTGCTCCTCTTCGAGGAACATAAGGCCCTTTATCCCGCCGATCCTGCCGCCTGCGTTCTTTCCCTCGGCTCGTTATCCTCGCCGGAGGAAGGGGCCCGCTCCCTATATGCCGCTTTGCGGCGTTTCGATGAAGCGGGAGCGACTTACATCTTAGCCGAGGCTTGCCCGTATACCGGCCTCGGCGCTGCCATCATGAACCGGCTTATGAAAGCCGCCGGCGGATCTGTCATTGACGCCGGATAACTACGGCGTTGCTTTTTCGGATATGAATCCCATATGAAGTCATGATTACCCCCTTGTCCGCATATCGTTGTTGTACAAGATATTTCGGACTTGGGGGGTTAAGCATGGGCTTAGGTGATGTATATACCGAATGGGGGCAGATTGTTACCATTACTATAATGGCGGTTGCATTAGGGATGGATGCCTTTTCGCTCGGTGTAGGGATCGGGATGAAAGGTATTCGTCTGCTGCATGTTCTGCAAATGAGTCTGCTCATTGCTGTTTTTCATATGCTGATGCCTCTCTTGGGTTTATTGACAGGAAGTTATGTCGGACACCTGTTAGGTCAAGTAACGACTTATGCTGCTGGAGGTCTTCTAGTTCTTTTAGGCGGGCATATGGTGTACAACTCCTTTCGTCCGGATACAGGAAGCTCACGAGCTATGGATCATCGAACCTTGTGGGGGATGATACTTCTTTCGCTCAGTGTCAGTATTGACTCTTTCTCCGTGGGTGTATCACTGGGGATGTTTGTGAATGGAGTGCTTTTGACCATCTTAGCCTTCGGTGCTTGCGGGGGACTAATGTCGATTCTAGGGTTGCTAATTGGACGGCATGTCAGTCGTGGTCTCGGGGATTATGGAGAAGCGCTAGGCGGTGCAATACTTCTGGGGTTTGGCTTGCTATTCATCTTTTGATACAATAACGGCATTAGAATATTTAATTTCATGGGGGTGCAAAACATGCTGCATATTTTATTCGTCTGCACCGGGAATACATGCCGAAGTCCTATGGCTGAGGGGCTTTTACGAAAGCTCGCGAAGGAACGTGGAATCGACCTGGAAGTGCGGTCTGCAGGTGTATCCGCCATTTCCGGTACTTCTATATCAAGACATGCTGCAGCTATACTGCAGGAAGAAGGAATTCATGATTCAATGGAGTCGTCACAATTGACAGGTCAAGCTGTCGCTTGGGCCGACCTTGTGCTGACCTTGACGGGTGGGCATAAGCAGCATTTGCTGCAGTATTTTCCGGATGCTGTAACGAAAACCTATACATTGAAGGAATACGTGCATGATGAAGATGCGGTGACGGAAGATATCAAGGAATTGGACAGCCTTTACGCAGATGCGGAGTTGAGCTTAGCCCTTGGTGGTGAACCGAATGCAACGGATCTGCAGCGGATGATTGAGATTCGCCAGCGTATTCCGAGCTTCGATATTTCTGATCCATTTGGTGGCACGCGTGAGGACTATGAGCTAACTGCTGCTGAGATTCGCACTGCGCTATTCAGTTTGCTGGATAAGCTGGAAACCTTCCGCCATTTGTAAATGGTTGATTTTCAGTTCACTTTGCTTTAAGATGAAGTTACAAATAATCGGTTCCGATGTAACTGGCGACAAATGTGGATCAAACCACGATGGAGCATCGGAATAAACGGCCGGTCGCCTGGGCAAAAGAGCAAATCCGCAGCTACCTGCGGACTGCTCTTTTTTGTTTAAAATAAGCTTGTTTGAAGTTTGAGGAGGTAGAGTGATGGACGAAGTTGTAGAGCTATCATTAACTGATGCCACCGTCACTGTGTTAAGGGAGTTGGCGGAGGCTGGTAACCTTGGGTCAGGCAAAATTGTTGTCATCGGAGTGAGCACAAGTGAAGTTGCTGGTGTCCGGATTGGAACTGGTGGTGCACTTGAAGTTGCAGAACAACTGCTTGAAGGTGTTCGTTTAGTAGCAGCGGAAAAAGGATTTCATCCCGTGTATCAGTGCTGCGAGCATTTAAATCGTGCACTTGTAATGGAACGCTCTCTACTAGAGTCACTTGGTCTGAAGGAAGTATCAGCTGTACCTATACGAGGTGCTGGAGGTTCGATGGCTACGGCTGCTTATCACGCTATGAAAGATCCTGTTTTGGCGGAAACGATAGAAGCTCATGCTGGTTTGGATATTGGCGAGACACTGATAGGAATGCATTTACGGCGGGTAGCCGTTCCTTTCCGTCCGACTCTACGATACATTGGAGCAGCCAGAGTGAATGCGGCATGGACCAGACCCCCACTAATTGGCGGTGAACGTGCGGTATATCGTGCTCCAGAACAAAGTGGTTCACAGTTTTGTGATTAATGAACTTTAGTTTTATATTTTTTGCAGAAACGAAGACCTAAGTCTCTTTATAGCGGGCAAATCGTTTCTACTTAAATACAACATATCTACACACACTAGGGAGGAAATAAGAACATGGAACAATTGCGTAAGAGTGACCCGGCAGTACTGGAAGCGATGGAACTGGAACTGAAACGTCAGCGTGCCAACATTGAGCTTATTGCCTCAGAGAATATCGTTAGCGAAGCCGTAATGGAAGCTATGGGCTCCGTGCTTACGAACAAATATGCAGAGGGTTATCCAGGCAAACGATATTATGGTGGCTGTGAAGATGTAGATATCGTTGAGAACCTTGCTCGTGATCGTGCAAAAGAATTGTTTGGTGCGGATCATGTTAATGTACAGCCACACTCCGGTGCTCAAGCTAATATGGCTGTTTATCTGGCTGCGCTTAAGCCTGGCGACACTGTTCTTGGAATGAATTTGGCGCACGGCGGTCATTTGACACATGGTAGCCCAGTTAATGCTTCTGGATTGCTTTATAACTTCGTTGCTTATGGAGTACAAGAAGATACTTTCCTAATTGATTATGATGAAGTACGTAAAGCAGCCTTCAAGCACCGTCCAAAAATGATTGTAGCTGGTGCTAGTGCCTATCCGCGTATTATTGATTTCGAAAAACTTGGCGCTATCGCCAATGATGTGGGTGCGCTATTTATGGTAGATATGGCCCATATCGCAGGATTGGTTGCTGCTGGTCTTCATCCGAGCCCGGTTCCTCATGCTCATTTCGTTACAACTACTACGCATAAGACTTTGCGCGGTCCCCGCGGAGGTATGATTATGTGCAGACAGCCGTGGGCAGCTGCTATTGATAAAGCGGTATTCCCTGGTTCCCAAGGTGGACCTTTGATGCATGTAATTGCTTCAAAAGCAGTCGCATTTGGTGAAGCATTGCAGCCATCTTTTAAGACTTATGCTCAAAATGTAGTGAAGAACGCTAATGTTCTTGCAGAAACGTTGATCAGCGAAGGGGTTAACATTGTATCCGGAGGTACAGATAACCACTTGATGCTGCTGGATACCCGTAATCTGAACATTACCGGAAAAGATGCGGAAAAAGTACTAGATTCCATCGGGATTACTGTGAATAAAAACGCAATTCCATTTGATCCTACAAGTCCTTTTGTAACAAGCGGTATTCGGATTGGTACACCTGCAGTCACATCCCGTGGTATGGACGAGCAGGCAATGGTCACTATTGGACGTATCATTGCTAATGTTCTAAAGAATCCGAAGGATGAGGCAAACTTGGCAGAATCTGCCCGTCAAGTGGCTGAGTTGACTGACCAATACCCTCTTTATCCAGAGTTGAAATACTAAATCTTTGCTTCTAATAAGAAATGATTCTGCCTCCATCAATACCCTCTTCCGGGTTTGATGGAGGCTTTTTTGTTGCATATTGTTCACAAATATTACTGCAGTTAATAGATGAAATTGAATGAAATTAATCATGAAAGTTCATGGAACTTTCAATAAAATTAGTGAAAATAATGTGAATAGTATGAAAAAGCCAAAGTTGCACAACATAATCTAGGTTTTATAAGTGATTGGTTTCCTAATTAAGCCAATCATTACCTTTAAAAACAAGGAAATACAAGGGAATATGTTCAATGTGAGTTCAAGTACCATTCTGAGGTGAAATGCAGCGGCGGGAGTGCTATAATAGACAGGATTTAGCCACTGAGAAGCAAAGCGCTTTCTATGGCTATAGACAAGACTTACAATTACCGGAGGGACAGTAAATGGGAAAATTGGTGATTTGCGATCATCCTTTAATTCAACACAAACTAACATTTATTCGCGACGTTAGAACAAACACGAAGGATTTCAGAGAACATGTTGACGAAGTCGCCACATTGATGGCTTATGAGATTACACGTGATATTCCACTGGAGACCATTACGGTACAAACACCGGTCACTGAAACGGAAAGCAAAGTGATTTCGGGAAGAATGCTGGGGCTTATTCCTATTCTTCGTGCGGGTTTAGGTATGCTTGAAGGTGTACTGAAGCTTCTACCTGCGGCTAAAGTAGGACATGTAGGGCTTTTCCGTGATCCAGACACTCTTCAACCAGTGGAGTATTATATCAAGCTTCCAACTGATGTACAGGAACGTGAGTTGATAGTGATTGACCCGATGCTTGCTACAGGCGGATCCGCAATTGCTGCGATTACCTCACTGAAGAACCGTGGTTGTACACAGATCAAAATGATGAACTTGATTGCAGCGCCAGAAGGTGTTGCTGCAGTTCAGGAAGCTCATCCGGATGTTGATATTTATGTAGCAGCGCTTGACGATCATTTGAATGAACATGGTTACATCGTGCCAGGTCTTGGTGATGCTGGTGACCGTCTTTATGGAACCAAGTAATAAGTAATTAAGTATTAAGTATAGTAATGCGAGAATATTTGATGAGAGGGTAGGGGTTATGTCCAAAATCAAAGTAATGACTATTTTCGGAGTGCGCCCCGAGGCGATCAAGATGGCTCCTCTGGTTCTTGAACTGAAGAAGCATCCTGAGCATATCGAATCAATAGTATGTGTAACAGCACAGCATAGAGAACTGCTCGATCAAGTGTTGGAAGTGTTTAATATCACCCCTGATTACGATTTGGACGTGATGAAGGACCGTCAGACCTTGAATGAGATTACTATTCGTGTGCTTGAAGGTTTGGAACCTGTACTGAAAGAGGTTAAACCTGACCTCGTGCTGGTGCATGGGGACACCTTAACAACGTTTTTAGCTAGTTACGCTTCCTTCCTGCAGCAAATTCAGGTTGGGCACGTAGAAGCAGGACTTAGGACATGGAACAAATTGTCTCCGTATCCTGAAGAAATGAACCGTCAACTCACAGGTGTGTTAGCTGATCTGCATTTCGCTCCAACCGATTTGTCAGCTAACAATCTGAGACACGAGAACAAAAAAGAATCAAGTATTTATATCACAGGCAACACCGTAACTGATGTGTTTCAATATACCGTACAGCCGGATTACCGGCATCCTGTTTTGGATTTTGCTTCAGGAAAAAGACTTATTTTGATGACCGCTCACCGCAGAGAATCTCAAGGTGAACCGCATCGTAATATCTTCCGAGCTATTAAAAGAATCGCTGATGAATTCGAAGATGTCGCCATTGTTTACCCTGTGCATCCAAGTCCTGCCGTTAAGGAACCTGCGCATGAGATACTGGGAGGACATCCAAGAATTAAGCTGATTGATCCGCTGGATGTCGTGGACCTGCATAATTTTTATCCGCATACCCACTTGATATTGACCGATTCCGGCGGTCTGCAAGAGGAAGCTCCTTCTTATGGAGTGCCTGTTCTTGTGCTTCGTGATACAACGGAGCGTCCCGAAGGGATCGAGGCTGGAACGCTGGAACTTGTGGGCACGGACGAGGAGAAGGTGTATCAACGGACACATGCTCTTTTGACTGATAATGAGCTCTATCAGTCGATGAGTCGGGCCGCCAACCCGTATGGAGATGGCAAGGCTTCCCAACGGATTGTCAATGCGATTTTGCACCATTTTGGTGTTAATGATGAACGTCCTGAAGAGTTTCACAGAATGTTCACAAAAAATAAATAATTTCAATTAAACTAATATCTGATCTGATTAAAATCAACATACAGTGAAACTGTACGGTTTATATGGTTTTGGAACGTTTTGCTGTGATTATTTTCATGTTTTCAAGGGTTTTTAGGCAATGTTCAATGAATTGACAAAGACTCAGGAAATTCAGTAAAATTAGTTGGGATTGTAGCCCATGAAAGAACAAAATAGCAAGGACAGCTTGTTACAGACCGCGCTTGTCATTGGAAGTGCAGGCACTTTGCTTGCCGCTTACATTCTTATTGGTTTTTTTGCGGCAAGATGGCTGAAAGACCTGATGGAGGGACCAAAATATTGGCTCGCCATTGGCACTATAACTGGAATGATTCTGGGAATTGTGAATGTCGCCTTGTTAATTAAAAAATTTTTGGGGGAGCAGAATGGATAATATGACTCCCATGATCAATACCGTCACTAGAGTTACGCTCGTCCTTATGGCAGGACTCTTAATGGGCTGGGTGCTTCATCATGAGACCCGGGCAATTACACTGGGCATGACTCTGGGTCTGGTGGCGGGATTGGTAAACTTTCGTTATCTGGCCGTCAAGGTTCGACGGGTTACGCAGTCGATTGCGAGCAACGAAGGGAATGCCTTCAGCCTCGGTTTTGTTACACGGATTAGCTTCGCAATTTTGGTCACCATGTTCTCGGTCAAGATTGAGCATTTCTCCCTGGTAGCAACTGTTTCGGGCGTATTCATTCCTCAGCTTCTCGCCATTCCTGCGGGGATATATCTGAGTGTGAAGAATAAGCTTTAACCAGATTAAAGAGAAAGGGGGATGATACTATGCATGACATGCCGAAAATATTTGTCGGGGGAATACCGATAGATTTATCCGCCGTGTTGATGCTTCTGATCAGTTGTACAGTGGTATTTGTTCTGGTTATGCTTTCGGTTCGTAAGCTTTCCGTTGAAAATCCATCCAAGCTTCAGAACTTCATGGAATGGGTTGTGGAATTTGTAGAGGGTGTCATAAGCAGTGCCATGGATCTGAAGAAAGGAAAACCTTACATATCTTTAGGGTTGACATTGATTCTGTTTATCTTTGTTTCCAATCTACTTGGATTGCCTTTCTCCGTTGTAACTGAGGCGCATGGACCTGTAACAGTGTTTGGCCACGTGATTGAAGCAACTAAGAACTTGGCGAATGGTGAGCATGCAGAAATTTTATGGTACAAGTCGCCAACTGCTGACATTAATGTCACTGCAGGATTGGCAATCATAGTATTTGTACTGATGAACTTTCTGGGCATTAAGCTCAACGGCAAACATTATTTCAAACACTACATCGAGCCGTTTCCAATCTTTTTGCCACTGAACATTATCGAAAACCTGGCAAAACCTGTAGCGTTGGCTATTCGTCTATTCGCTAACATTTTCGCCGGAGAAGTACTAATTACAGTCATTTTGAAGCTGGGGATTCTCAGTATTCCGTTCCTGGCTGTATGGCAGGGCTTCAGTATTTTCGTCGGGGCACTACAAGCGTTTATCTTTACGATTCTGACGATGGTTTATATCGCACAGATGACGATTCACGAAGAAGAAGCACATTAATGAACTGCTGCGAAGAGAACGGCTATCGTCTGATTTTCCTTCGTGGGAGATATCTTATATCATTAAACACAAATATGAACCGAAATTAAAGGAGGATATTTACAAATGGAATTTTTAGCAGCAGCAATAGCGGTTGGATTGGGTGCACTTGGCGCAGGTCTTGGTAACGGTATGATCGTTAGTAGAACAGTTGAGTCCATCGCTCGTCAACCAGAAGCGAAAAATGCTTTGCAAACAACAATGTTTATTGGTGTAGGTATCGTCGAAGTTATTCCGTTGGCAGCAACAGTTATCGCATTCCTGATTATGTTTACTTAATAAACCGTAGTTACGGTTTGGCGGGGACGGCCGATGCCATCCGCGCCTTACTTTTGTATACGTCCGCATGACGCGGTAACGGAAGGGAGTGACCTCAGTGGATATTGTTTGGACAAACATAGTATTTTCAATTGTCGCCTTTGGGATTTTATATTTCTTGCTTAGCAAGTATGCGTTCAGCAAACTTTTTGCAGTTATGGAGAAGCGCCGTGAGCTGGTAATGCAGCAAATGGACGAAGCTGCGAAGACTAGAGAACAAGCGGTCGCGTATGTGGAAGAGCAGAAGCAAGCGCTGAACAGTGCACGCCAGGAAGCTCAACAGATTATTCAACAATCGCAAATCACAAGCAATCTACAGGTAGAACAAACTTTGGCACAAGCCAAAGCAGATGCAGCACGTGTCAAAGAAGAGGCTGTGCGCGATATCGAGAACGAAAAGAACAAAGCAGTGGAAGAGTTGCGCAGCGAAATTGGAACGGCATCTGTTCGTATTGCTTCCAAACTTCTTAAGAAAGAAGTTAGTGCTAGCGGCGAGCAGGAGCAACTTGTGAACCAATACCTCAAAGAGGTAGGAGGCCAATCATGAGCCGCGATACGGTAGTTGCCAAGCGCTACGCTAGAGCATTGTACAGTGCAGCGGTAGAGAAAGGGATTACCCTTGAAGTAGAAGAAGAGCTCAAGGCAGTGGTTGGGTTATTACATTCCGACCAAGAGATAAAGCGGTTTATTCTTGCACCGCGCATCTCGGAGTCCGACAAGCTGAAAGTGCTGCGCACAGCGCTTCAAGATAAGCTCTCTCCCATCGTGATGAACATTGTAGAATTGTTAGTAGAGCGAGGCAGAACCGATATTTTTGCCGATCTGCTGGATACGTATATCAAGATTGAAGGAGACGCTCTTGGCATTGGTGATGCTAAGGTATACTCTGTTTATTCTTTAAGTGAAGAAGAAAAAGCAGCTGTAGCTGCAGAATTCGGCCAACTCGTAAACCGTAAAATCCGGATTACGAATGTGGTGGACCCAAGCCTGTTGGGAGGACTGAAAGTTTATATCGGCGATAAGCTGTATGACGGCAGTCTGTCTAACAAATTGGAGCGTCTCGAGAAATCCTTTAATGATAAGCATAGAAGATAGGGGTGAGGATATTGGGCATCAGACCTGAAGAGATCAGCACTTTGATCAAAAGTCAAATTGAGGAATATAAAGCCGATATCGAAGTTGCCGAAGTCGGCACCGTCATTCAAGTCGGCGACGGTATCGCCCGTGTCTACGGTCTGGAAAACGCAATGGCAGGCGAATTGCTAGAGTTCTCCAACGGAGTAGTGGGCATGGCGCTCAATCTGGAAGAAAGCAACGTCGGTGTTGTTATTCTGGGTGAGTACAAGGAAATTCGTGAAGGCGATCAAGTAAAACGTACAGGACAAATTATGCAAGTTCCTGTTGGTGAAGCTCTACTCGGCCGTGTAGTTAACGCACTTGGTATGCCGCTTGACGGCAAAGGCCCAATTGCTACAACTGAATTCCGTCCTGTAGAAAATAATGCACCAGGTGTTATCGATCGTAAATCGGTACATGAACCGATGCAAACAGGTCTTAAAGCCATTGATGCGATGGTACCAATCGGTCGTGGACAACGCGAACTTATCATTGGTGACCGTCAAACAGGTAAGACTGCAATCGCAATTGACGCGATTATCAACCAAAAAGGCAACGGCATGAAATGTATTTATGTTGCCATTGGTCAAAAGCAATCCACAGTAGCACAGGTTGTAGAAACTCTTCGCCGTCATGGCGCTTTGGAATATACAATCGTTGTAACTGCATCGGCTTCCGAGCCGTCCCCATTGTTGTATATTGCTCCATACGCAGGCTGCGCAATGGGCGAATACTTCATGTACAAGGGCGAGCACGTACTGATCATTTACGATGACCTTTCGAAACAAGCTTCGGCTTATCGCGAATTGTCCTTGCTGCTTCGTCGTCCACCGGGTCGTGAAGCATTCCCAGGTGACGTATTCTACTTGCACTCCCGTCTTTTGGAGCGTGCAGCTAAGCTTAGTGATGAGCTTGGTGGTGGTTCATTAACCGCACTTCCATTTATCGAAACACAAGCATCGGACGTATCAGCTTACATTCCTACGAACGTAATCTCGATTACAGATGGTCAAATCTTCCTTGAATCCGATCTGTTCTACTCTGGTCAACGTCCGGCGATCAACGTCGGTATCTCCGTTTCCCGTGTAGGGGGCTCCGCTCAAATCAAAGCGATGAAGAAGGTAGCCGGCTCGCTCCGTTTGGATCTTGCCCAATATCGCGAACTTCAAGCCTTCTCACAGTTCGGCTCAGATCTTGATAAATCTACACTTGCCCGTCTGAATCGCGGGGCACGTATGATGGAAGTTCTGAAACAAGGTGTGAATCAGCCGTTGTCTGTTGAGCATCAAGTGCTTAGCTTGTACACAGCTGTAAAAGGATATTTGGATGATATTCCAGTTAAAGACGTAAAACGTTTTGAAAAGGAATTCCTTGCTTACATGGATAGCAGTGCTGCTGATGTAGCTCAATCCATCAGGGATACAAAAGATTTGACAGCTGATAACGAAGCCGCTCTAAAAGCAGCGATTGATACCTTTAAAAGAGGTTTCGCTACTAGCTAATATAGATAGACTTTAACGGATTTTACTAAGTGAGCTTTGGCTCTGCCGAAGCTCAGGCTGTGCTTATGAAGTAGCTTTGACTCCGTCAAAGCTAAGATGATGCTTACGAAGTTAGCTTTGACTCCGTCAAAAGCTTTAAGGTGGTGAAATCATGGCAAGAAGCATGCGTGATATTAAACGTCAAATTAAGAGTGTTCAAAACACAAGACAGATCACAAAAGCGATGGAAATGGTAGCCGCATCCAAGCTGAGAAAAGCTCAGGAGAAGGCAATTGCCGCCCGTCCTTATGCTGAGAAGCTAAAAGAGGTTGTATCGAGCATTGCTGCTGGCACAGAAGGTGTTCAACACCCTATGCTGGTTAGCCGCCCTGTGAAGAAGACTGGTTATCTAATCGTTACCTCTGATAGAGGGCTTGCAGGTGGTTACAACGCTAATATTTTGCGTAAGGTGACGATGCTCATCGCGGAGAAGCATAAGTCCAAAGATGAGTACGCATTGTTTGTTATTGGTCGTAAGGGCCGTGACTTTCTACGTCGCCGTGAATATCCGATTGTACAGGAAGTTACTGAGCTTTCGGATGCGCCGAAGTTTGCTGACATCAAGTCTATCGCGAATTCGGCAGTACAGCAGTTTGTAGATGGTACGTATGATGAGTTGTATGTTTGTTACAATCAATTCGTCAATGCTATCACCCAGATCCCAACCGTTGAGCGACTGTTGCCTATGGATGGAGTAGGGAATCAAGAGCATCATGAAGCTTCTGCAAACTACGAATATGAACCTTCACCGGAAGGCGTGCTAGAAGTATTGCTTCCAAAGTACGCTGAAACTTTGATTTATAGCGCAATTCTGGATGGCAAGGCCAGTGAGCTGGGTGCGAAAATGACAGCTATGGGCAGTGCAACGAAGAACGCGTCGAAAATGATCGGAGAACTTACCCTTACGTACAACCGTGCCCGTCAGGCGGCAATTACGCAGGAAATTACCGAGATCGTGGCCGGAGCGAACGCGCAGTCTTAAAATACAAGAAAAGTTAAACCGAGTGCTTAACTTGTCTTGTATTTTACGAGAAACAGTGCCGCTTGCTTAGGGTACATAGTTCCTTAAGAACGGCACTGTAAGTTCTTCTTACAATATAAGAAAGTATAGGTTTTACACTATACGAAATGCTTATATTTCTACGAGAAACGGTTGTCATCTTTATATGACGACAACGTCGTTTCTTCTTGATGTAACAGCTTTCGAGGAGGGAAAAGAAGATGAACAAAGGACGCGTTGTAAGCATTATGGGTCCGGTTGTCGATATTGAATTTGAACGCGGCCAGTTGCCCGAGATTTTCAACGCTATCAAAATTGAAACCGTCTTGGACAATGGTCGTCAGCTTAACCTAACACTTGAGGTTTCCAATCACTTGGGAGACAATCTGGTACGTTGTATCGCGATGTCTTCTACTGATGGTCTGGTTCGTGGACTGGATGCGATCGATCAAGGAGGTCCAATTTCGGTTCCTGTAGGGGAAGCGACATTAGGCCGTGTATTTAACGTACTTGGTAATCCAATTGATAACGCTGGTGAAGTTCTTGCTGAGAAAAAGAACCCGATTCACCGTCTCGCACCAACATTTGACGAATTGTCAACACAAGCGGAAATCCTGGAAACAGGTATTAAAGTTATCGACTTGCTCGCACCTTATGCTAAGGGTGGTAAAGTCGGCCTCTTCGGCGGTGCCGGCGTAGGTAAAACAGTAACAATCCAAGAATTGATTAATAACATTGCCCAAGAGCACGGTGGTATTTCCGTATTCGCAGGTGTCGGTGAACGTACTCGTGAAGGTAATGACCTTTATCACGAAATGACGGATTCCGGCGTTATTAAGAAGACAGCAATGGTCTTCGGACAAATGAACGAGCCTCCAGGTGCACGTCTTCGTGTAGCTTTGACCGGTTTGACCATGGCGGAATATTTCCGTGATGTGGAAGGCCGCGATACGCTGCTCTTTATCGATAATATATTCCGCTTTACCCAAGCGGGTTCCGAAGTATCCGCTCTTCTCGGCCGTATGCCATCCGCGGTTGGTTATCAGCCGACTTTGGCTACTGAAATGGGCCAGCTGCAAGAGCGTATCACATCGACTAAAAAAGGTTCCGTTACATCGATTCAAGCAATCTACGTACCGGCGGATGACTACACTGACCCTGCTCCGGCTACAGCGTTTGCTCACTTGGATGCAACAACTAACCTTGAGCGTAAAATTTCCGAGAAGGGGATTTTCCCAGCGGTTGATCCACTGGCTTCCAGCTCGCGTTTGCTAGCTCCAGAAATTGTTGGCGAAGAACATTACAACGTAGCACAAGGTGTTAAACAATTGTTGCAACGTTATACCGAGCTTCAAGACATTATTGCCATCTTGGGTATGGATGAATTGAGTGAGGATGATAAGGTTATCGTAGCTCGTGCTCGTAAAGTTGAACGCTTCCTGTCGCAGCCGTTCCACGTGGCTGAACAGTTCACTGGCTTTAAGGGTAAATATGTACCAATCAAAGAAACTGTACGCAGCTTTAAGGAAATCCTGGATGGTAAGCATGATGATCTTCCAGAAGCAGCTTTCCTATTTGTAGGTACGATTGAAGAAGCAGTAGAAAAAGCGAAATCGATGTAACCTGAGCTTAGCTAATGCTTTCGATGCAAGCTTTACTTCGTAAAGCTTAGTGCATGCTTTCGAAGCGAGCTTTACTATGTAAAGCTTTAAGGAGGAATGGAAGTGAATACCTTTTTGTTGGAAATTGTCACGCCGGAGCATCTCGTTTACTCCAAGCAAGTGAATAGCTTGATTGTAAGAGGGGTCGAAGGCGAGTTGGGTATTTTGCCGGGACACATTCCGCTTGTGACTCCACTTCAGGTTGCTCCGTTATCCGTCAAATCGGACGGTGTTACGATCTCCATCGCCGTTCATGGCGGATTCGTTGAAGTGCATAAGGACAAAGTAACTGTGCTGGCTGAAAGTGCCGAGCTGCCAACAGATATCGATGTTGAGCGCGCCGAAGCGGCTAGAGAACGGGCTCAGCGCCGTCTCCAGACTCGGAGCAAACAAGATGATATCGATCACCGCCGTGCGGAATTGGCGCTGCAACGCGCTGTTACACGGATTAAAGTGTCCACTGGAAAAGGACAACAGTAGGAAAAAAGCAGTCAAGCCTTATGGGTTTGACTGCTTTTTTATTATAGTAATCTATTGAAAAAGGTTAAAATTTCTTCATTATTTTGGATAATGGCGCTGAATTGTTTAAAAATTTGTAAAAGTACTGGATTCTTTTGCTCTTCACAAGTATGATATAAGAGTCGATTTCCGAGTAATACGAACACGGAGGGTTAGCATGGAGGATATATTGTCGGGTGGGTTGTCTAGTGCAGTTGGAACCAGCAGTATGGTCTCAATGATTGTATCTTTGCTCAGTGTTGTATTATCTTGGTGGGCATTGCAGAACCTTAAGCTCGATTTGGTCATAAGATATCCCAAGAGTCCTCAGGGAAGGCTGCTGCACTTGCTGTTGGCCATTGTACTTGGTCGTTTTGTAGCGGGGTTCTTCCTGGATTACCTGAGCTGGAGTGGGATGATCCGATATATGTTTTAAGGGGATGTAGTTTGGTTATAAGTGTCTTAGGTCGCAGTGGTCAAAAGGTGTCGAATAATAAGGTTTTATTATGTCAACACTGAACTTTAAGGAACATGCCCGAGTAAATGGGCGTATTGATGGAGTAGAGAACTTTTTTGCAATTACTTTAATCTAAAAAAATAATTTAAGAAATAATGGACGCGGAGGGAAACCGAAAATGAGCAAATTTATCGTCCGCGGTGGCAACAGATTGACCGGGAGCGTGAAAGTTAGCGGCGCAAAAAATTCCGTATTACCGATCATAGCCGCCTCTCTATTGGCAGAAGAAGGAGTAAGCGTCATTGTAGACGCACCTCCGCTTGATGATGTGATGACGATATCAAAAATGTTGGAATCTCTGGGTGCAGGGGTTACATATCAGAACGATATTATCCAGGTGGATGCTACAAACATCACTTCCTGTGAAGCACCTTATGAATGGGTTCGAAAAATGCGGGCGTCTTTTTTAGTCATGGGCCCACTGTTATCTAGACTTGGTCAGACAAGAATTTCCCTGCCAGGCGGCTGTGCCATTGGTACACGACCGATTGATCAGCATTTGAAAGGGTTTGAAGCACTGGGTGCGGAGATTAGTCTCGGCCAGGGCTACATTGAAGCGAAAAGCAACGGACGCCTGCGCGGTGCCAAAGTGTATTTGGATGTAGCAAGCGTAGGTGCGACCGAAAATATAATGATGGCAGCTACACTAGCTGAAGGCGTGACCGTTATCGAGAATGCGGCTAAGGAGCCTGAGATTGTAGACCTAGCTAATTACTTGAATGGTATGGGCGCTATCGTGCGTGGTGCGGGAACAGGCGTTATTCGTATTGAAGGGGTAGAACGTCTGCATGGGGTCAAACATCATGTAATCCCTGACCGTATCGAAGCAGGTACGTACATGGCGGCTGCAGCAATTACCGGTGGCGATGTATATGTGGAAGGCGCAATTGCAGATCACTTAGGTCCTGTTATTGCTAAGATGGAAGAAATGGGTGTAACCATTATTCCCGACGAGAACGGTATTCGTGTAATCAGTGACAAGCCTCTCAAAGCTGTTGATTTGAAGACTTTGCCGTATCCAGGTTTTCCTACGGATATGCAGTCGCAAATGATGGCATTATTGCTGCGTTCTGAAGGTACCAGTGTCGTTACAGAAACCGTATTTGAGAACCGGTTTATGCATGTGGATGAATTCCACAATATGAACGCTGAGATTAAGATCGAAGGTCGCTCGGCGATCGTTACAGGTAATGCACAATTGGTCGGAGCTAAGGTTTGTGCTACGGATCTGCGTGCGGGAGCTGCGCTTATTTTGGCAGGTCTGGTTGCTGAAGGCACTACTGAAGTAAGCGGAACTCATCATATTGACCGCGGGTATGTTCATTTGGCTGAGAAGCTGTCCGGACTGGGTGCGGAAATTTGGCGCATTTCCATGGAGGATACTTCAGCGCAAACCGTGAAGGATGAAGTTCTTAAACCGGAAGTATCCAAGAGTGAATCGACTAAAACCGAAGAGGTTAAACCACGCTTTCAGGTTCAACCAACTTGGGTATAATATCACTCATTAGGAGAGACCAGGCTGCAGATTGCAGCTTGGTCTTTTTTTATGGAATCCTCATCTGATGGGGATTTTTTTGTGCGCAATTTAATAGCCTGCGGTCTAGTAATAGATTGAGGACAGGAACTCTCTTTCTCTCAAATTGTGTTCTAGCAGTTGCTGTAATTTCATATCTATAAGAATCACCAGTGATTCACGGAAGGAGCCATAGAGATGAAAGATTTCCGCTACTTGCGAAGAAACAAGACAACGCGCTGGCATTCGCGTCCCCTTGCTCCCCGGCGCAGGCGACTCATTCCCGTCGCCTGGCTCGCAGCGCCTTTCCTGGCGGCGCTGCTGATTCCGCTGGCGGTTGTCCCGCTACACCGGGGACAACCGGCGCCTGTGGCCGTGCCGGCGGTCACGGCCCCTCCGGCGGCGCCGGAGACGGTTGCGCAGGAAGCGCCGCAGCCGAACGTCTCTGTCTATTTGTCGCACAGCGGACAAATAGAGACATTGCCGCTGGAGGACTACGTCCGCGGCGTGCTTGCGGCCGAGATGCCGGCCGACTTTGAGCTTGAAGCGCTCAAAGCGCAGGCCGTAGCGGCCCGCACCTTTATCATGCGCCGCCTGGTGGCTGGCGACAGAAGCGGCGTACCCGTTCCGGAGGCGGATGTAACCGATACGGTAAGCCACCAGGCTTACATATCTAAGGACACGCTGGAACGGCAATGGAAGCTCGGCGGAAGAAGCGCCGACCTCGCAAAGCTGCAGCGCGCGGTCCTTGAGACGCGCGGAGTGATTATGACTTATAAAGGGCAGCCGATAACGGCCTCCTTTTTCGCCTCCAGTGGAGGATATACTGAGAACTCAGAAGAGTATTGGAATGCAGCGATTCCCTATCTGCGCAGTGTGACGAGTCCTTGGGAGAAAGAGATTACCCCAAACTATGCGGTGACTAACACTTTTACTGTTGCTGAGATACTTACTAGATTGGGTCTAGACGATAAAGTCATTCCTGCCTCCAAAGATACTACTAATTCAGGAACTACAACGAAGATTTCATCATCTTCGAGATTACCTATGGAAGTGTTGTCTCTTACCACTGGACATCGGATTAAAGAGATCTCAATTGGAGGCTCTATATTTACTGGACGTGAAGTGAGGGAGAAGCTAGGCCTACGATCCAGCCAATTCAGTTGGAGCCGTAAGGGGAATAAGATCTTGATCACGACCTTTGGAAATGGGCATGGAGTAGGGATGAGTCAGTGGGGGGCAAATGGGATGGCCAAAGAGGGTGGAACAGCTACCCAAATTCTCAAACACTATTATAGTGGTATCTCATTTACACAAATCTCAACTCTTCTGAAAAAATAACTTGAAAGATACGTATAAAAGAGAAAAGCCCGGTAACACTGGTTACTGAGGTGATAACCATATGAATGAACAAGACAAAAACAAAACAAACCAAGATGAATCTCTCAAAAAAACTCAGGGAGATTTACCTGGTGCAAAACCTTCTTCATGGAACAGACTGGTATCTAAACGTTGGGTATTCCCAGCAGTCTACACGGCGGCAGCGGCAATTATACTAACCTTGGTGTGGGTCTATCAGGATGCCGGCCAAAAGCCGCTCAACCAGGACACTGCCGCCACTTCGCAGCAAGTAGGAACTTCCGCTAATGAAGCTGGTACAACAACCGGAGGTCCAGATGCACTTGAAGTTGTTGCTTCAACGGAAAGTATGACTTGGCCAGTAGCTAATCCAGGTGAAGTAGAAGTAGTTAAGCCGTATTATGATGAGAATGGTACAGAGGACAATCACGTTGCCGCTATGGTGCAATATAACGACAAATTTATTCCTAATGTCGGAATCGATATTGCCCGTGAAGACAACAATACGTTCGATGTCAAAGCAGCGCTCAGCGGTGAAGTGACCAGAGTGGAAGATGTTGCGGTATTAGGTAAAGTGATTGAAATTACCCATCAAGGTAATTTGAAGACTGTATACCAAAGTCTTGGTGAAACAAAAGTTAAACAAGGCGATGTAGTGAAGCAGGGAGATACTCTTGCCACAGCTGGTCGCAGTGAGATCGAAAAGAACCTTGGAAATCATGTACACTTTGAAGTGTACGAAGATGGCAAAGTAGTCAATCCATCGGATTTACTGCCACAGCGATAAAAATTTCTATAGCAGGGGGCGAAAGCCCCCTATTTTTTTGTGTATATAGGGATTTTTAAGGTTATGTTTGTGATGAGCCTTTTGTTTACGCGGGAAACGGTTGTTGACCTAAAGGGACAGCGACGGCTTTTCATCATGCTAATAACACGGGTTATTAGGTTGTCCATTAAATAAAATGAGCCCTCCATAGCTTGTCATGTCTTGAAAGCGCGAATATATAAGCCCGCCCCTCATATAATGTACCAAACTATCCACAGTTGGGAGGCGGGAGCGTGCACGATTACATCAAGGAACGTACGATCAAAATCGGACGCTGCATCGTGGAAACCAGGCATACGGTCCGGACCATAGCCAAGGAATTTGGCGTTTCAAAGAGCACGGTGCATAAAGATTTAACTGAGCGTCTGCCAGAGATCAACCCTGATCTGGCCGATCAGGTGAAGCACATTCTCGAATATCACAAGTCCATCCGACATCTTCGGGGGGGAGAAGCCACAAAAATCAAATATAAAAAATCGACGGGGAAAAAACGTGAGGTTGCTGTAGCATCAAAGCCATGAGATTTTCGGAAATTTAAGGAAATATTCAGCTTTAATACATTGTGTACTTCCCCTAAAGTATGGTATTTTTAAATTTAGTACTAACTGCTGTTTTTTCAATTAAAATAACACTTTGGGGGCTCTTTCATTATGTTTAGCAAGGATATCGGAATCGACCTCGGCACGGCCAATGTGCTCATACATGTTAAGGGAAGGGGAGTCGTTCTGGATGAACCTTCCGTGGTCACACTTGAAAGTGATACGAAGAGAGTCCTTGCGGTGGGAGAACAGGCACGTCGCATGGTTGGACGTACACCTGGAAATATTATAACAATCCGTCCTCTCCGGGATGGTGTCATTGCAGATTTTGAAATCACAGAAATGATGCTTAAGTATTTTATCGACCGCGTTGGCGGCCGGTCCTGGTACGCACGGCCCCGTATTCTGATTTGCGCCCCTACAAATATTACATCTGTGGAACAGAAGTCCATACGGGAAGCGGCGGAGCGGAGCGGGGCTAAGGAAGTTTTTATGGAGGAAGAGCCAAAAGCCGCTGCAATCGGAGCGGGAATGGATATTTATCAGCCTAGTGGGAACATGGTCGTCGATATCGGTGGCGGAACGACGGATGTAGCCGTACTTTCTATGGGCGACGTCGTTACCGCTTCTTCGATTAAAGTCGCAGGAGACAAGTTCGATGAGGCCATTTTAAGATATATTAAACAAAAGTATAAGCTGTTAATCGGCGAACGTACGGCAGAGGATATTAAGGTTACAATTGGCACCGTGCGTCCAGGCCTGATGCAGGCTGAAATGGATATTCGTGGTCGTGATATGGTAAGTGGACTCCCTCAGACGCTCACTATTACTTCAGGCGAGGTAAAAGAAGCACTATGGGATCCGGTTTCTTCTATTGTGGCAGCTGCTAAGTCCGTTCTGGAACGTACACCGCCTGAGCTATCCGCAGATATTATTGACCGGGGTGTTGTTCTAACTGGTGGTGGCGCTTTACTTAATGGATTGGACGAGCTCCTCTCGGAAGAATTACATGTTCCGGTGTGGATAGCGGAAGACCCGATGCATTGTGTAGTTAAGGGAACAGGAATAATGCTGGATAATTTGGACAAGGTCGTTAAGAAAAAGTTCTAAGCAGCCGATATAAAAGGTAGCAAAAGATTCGGAAGGGGACTACCTTCATGATAAGAGGATTATATACAGCCGCTGCAGGTATGGTTACACAGCAGCGTAGACATGATACGGCAACACAGAACATCGCTAACTTGAATACAACGGGGTACAAGCAGGTTGACAGTGTCAATCATGCTTTTCCGGATGTATTGATCTCTGCTATGAGTAATGGCAATACCAAGCCAGTGGGGCGTCTTAACACTGGGGTTTTTGCAGAACAGTCGATATCCCAATATTTACAGGGTGATTTAAGGGAGAGCGGCAAGACCATGGATTTTGCTTTATCTACGGATTTGCAAGTAGCTGATCCTGTGACAGGTCAAAATATCTCCTTTGATGGTTCGGGCAAATATGTAAGCCCTGAGGGTGAGGTTGTTTATCGTCCACAGGCCTTCTTTACTGTACAGGATGCTGAAGGGAATAATCTGTATACGCGAAATGGGAGCTTCTCAATAAACGCGGCTACAGGAGAGGTACTGAGCAGTGGTGGCTTCAAGGTTCTTGATTCCACAGGCAAGCCCCTTGTCTTGACAGGAAATCAGGACACCCTTAAAGTGGACGGGCAGGGTAATTTGCTTAATCCAGTAACAGGACTTCCGACAGGGACCAAGCTTGGTGTGAGTGTAGTAACAAAGCCACAGGAGCTTGTACGTGACGGTAATGGTGTATTTCACGCTGATGATGTAGAGGCGGCAGATATCCGTTTCTCTAACGGAACAGATAACATGCAAGTACGCCAAGGTTACTTGGAAAGCTCCAATGTAGATCCTACTCAGGTTACTGTGGATTTGAATGCCGCCTATCGGGCTTATGAAGCGAACCAGAAGATTGTTCAATATTATGATGGCAGCTTGCAGAAGGCTGTAAGTGAAGTTGGCAGGGTTTAGGCAGTGCTTAGGAAATGAGCTTTACAGGTAGAGCTTATAGGAGGTTTGATCTATGAACAACTCAACGATTAGTGCAGCAGTCTCCATGTCGAGCCTTCAGCAGCGGCTTGATATTATAGCGGATAATCTAGCCAACATGGATACCAATGGTTATAAGAGCAAGCAGGGCTCTTTTGAGGACGTGCTGACTCGTGTACAACAGCAATCGGATGATTATGACCAACCGGGCCGTTCTACACCCCTAGGCTTTAATATGGGTTTTGGGACTTATGTGCCTTCGATCTCAACGAATTGGGAAGAGGGTCCCCTTAAAGAAACAGGGAGTCCGACCGACTTAGCCATTCAGGGCAACGGGCTTTTTGGTGTTCAGGTCAATGGTACTACGGCGTACACACGTCAGGGTGATTTTCACTTTATTCCTGACACGACTGATGCCAAGATGATGGTATTGGTTGATAACACAGGAAACTCCGTTTTAAATACAGAGGGCAAACCTCTAACGGTTCCTGTAGGTGTGAATGCTGCTATCGATGAATCCGGTCGTGTGTTAACGAAAAAGACGGAGAATGGACCTGTTCAGGTAGCGGGTACTATAATGATAGTAGAACCTAAGACACAGAATGCCTTAAAGGCTGTCGACGGGAATTTCTATATGCTTGCAGATGGAGTTACAGCACAGCAGGCTTTTGTACAAAGAGCGGCAGGCGAGGCATCTGGAATTGGAGTGCGCTCAGGATGGCTGGAGCAGTCGAATGTCGATATGACCTCAGAAATGACAGAAATGATGCAGATTCAACGCACGTATCAACTCGTAGCTCGGGCACTTTCGTCCAGTGATCAGATGTTTGGTCTAGCCAATAACATGCGCGCGTAGAGGTGAAGGAATGGATCGACAGGAAAAAGTTAAATCGGAAGAGAAGAAAGAACCCTCTCCACGAGGGATCTCCAAATGGACCATGATACAATGGGTTCTTATTCCCTTGCTTCTCGTAGCTGCACTTGGAGGCGGCCTGGCCGTCGGTTACGTTGTCCTGGGTAAGAAAGAGTTAAGCGATGCTCTGCAGTGGAGCACGTGGAGACATGTATATGATTTGGTTTTTGCTCCATAAATGAAGATGATTTAACCACTCCCTTGTTATACAAGGGAGTTTTCTTTTTTATGCTGAAAAATGTATAATGGTGGGGGGCCTCGGGCAGCAAAAAGGGCCCTCTCCGCCATGCTGCCGCATCCGGTGGAGAAAGCCCCTTATCTCAACCTCCACTTCTGCAGTTGGTGAAGGATAAATATAGTTTTTACCGAACCTGCCTAATTTTATGCATTTCGGCAAAGAATAAAAGAAAATGTGCAACATCCGAAAGGAGTTTTGTCATAATGCTGGATATCAACCAAATTCAAGAAATCATCCCCCATCGGCCTCCATTTCTGCTGGTGGACAAAATTATCGAGATTGAAATGGGCAAAAAAGCTGTAGGAATCAAAAATGTAACGATCAATGAACCGTTCTTTGTAGGTCACTTTCCGGGCTATCCGGTAATGCCGGGTGTACTGATTACAGAAGCCCTTGCACAAGTGGGTGCGGTTGCTATCCTGGGAGTAGAGGCTAATCGCGGCCGAATCGGTTTTTTAGCTGGGCTGGACGGATTCCGTTTCCGTGGTCAAGTGGTACCGGGCGATACACTTACTCTTGAAGTAGAGATCACCCGTCTTAAGGGCAGCATCGGAAAAGGACAAGCTACTGCTTCCGTTGAAGGTAAGGTTGTAGCCTCTGGAGAAATTATGTTTGCTCTGAGCTAAATATTTTATTTTTTTATAAATATATCTAAAGGAGAGATTCATATGACTCAATTAAGTGCAAAAGCGGCAGACACATTATCCCGCTGGTTGCAGGACCCTTCTGTTGACGAGGCTACAAAGGCAGAGCTTCGCGCTCTGGAGAATGAGCCACAGGAGCTTGAAGAGCGTTTTTACAGAGACTTAGAGTTTGGTACAGGCGGCTTGCGTGGGGTTATTGGTGCGGGCAGCAATCGTATCAATCGTTATACTGTTGGCAGAGCTACACAAGGCTTCGCTAATTATATTCTAGAAAAGCATACTGGAGAAGGCAGACCTTCGGTTGTTATCGCGCATGACTCTCGCCGCTTCTCGCCTGAATTCACACTTGAGGCTGCTCTCGTACTGGCTGCTAATGGTATCGAGGCGCATTTGTTTACTTCCCTTCGTTCAACACCACAGCTGTCATTCAGTGTGCGTTATTTGAAAGCAACGGGTGGTATTGTAATCACCGCGAGCCATAACCCTCCTGAATACAATGGTTATAAGGTCTATAATTCGGAAGGCGGACAGCTTGTACCACACGAAGCCGAAAAGGTCATTTCTTACATACTAGAGGTTGACACTTTTGATGGTGTAAAGCGGATTTCGCAAGAAGAAGCTGAAGCTCAAGGGCTGTTGCACTGGCTAGGAGAGAAGGATGACGAAGCGTTTACTGATACTGTTGCTGCGGTCAGTCTTGCAAGTGAAGAGATTGCCTCTACGCTTGGAAAAGACTTCAAAATCGTATACACTCCGCTGCATGGTACAGGTAATTTGCCAGTCCGCCGTGTACTTGAGAAAATCGGCTTCACCCAGGTGCATGTTGTACCTGAGCAAGAGCAGCCGGATTCTGAATTCTCTACAGTGAAATCTCCGAACCCGGAGGAACGTGAAGCTTTTACGCTGGCTATGAAGCTGGGCGAAGAGTTGAATGCTGACCTTTTGATTGGTACAGATCCTGATGCAGACCGTATGGGTGCGGTAGTTCGCGACAATGAAGGTAAATTTGTTGTTCTGTCCGGCAATCAATCCGGAGCACTGATGATTCATTACTATTTGAGTCGTTTGCAGGAACAAGGAAAGCTGCCTCGCAATGGTGCGGTTGTAAAGACTATCGTTACTAGCGAAATGGGGGCTGCTGTAGCTTCTCATTATGGTGCAACTGTATTTAATACGCTGACTGGCTTCAAATATATTGGAGAAAAGATGACGCAGTTCGAACAATCCGGAGAATACACATATCTTTTCGGATATGAAGAAAGCTATGGTTATCTTGCAGGCAATTATGCTCGTGATAAGGATGCTGTTCTTGCTGCTATGCTTATCGCTGAAGCAGGTGCTTATTATAAAGCTCAAGGCAAAACATTATATGATGTTCTTCAGGAATTGTACGAGCAGTTCGGATACTTCTTGGAAAGCTTGGAGTCCCGTACGCTGAAAGGCAAAGATGGCGTTGCGCAAATTCAAGGAATCATGAATGATTGGCGTTCTAATGCACCACAAGAAATTGCTGGATCTGCCGTAACAGAAATTCAAGATTATTCCCTGGGCTTAAATGGACTGCCGAAGGAAAATGTACTGAAGTATTTGCTGGCTGACGGATCTTGGTTCTGCCTGCGCCCTTCCGGCACAGAACCTAAGATTAAAGTTTATTTTGCAGTAGTGGGTGACTCCCTGCAGAATGCTAAGGATAAGGTTGCTGCACTGTCGAAACAAGTTATGGCTCGCGTTGACGGGGGACAATAATAAATATAGAGTGCCTTCTATATTGTGAATTATATTTTATGTAGAAACGGGTACCGTCTCTAAAAGGATGACGATCCGTTTCTACTTTTGTTAAAAGAGTTTTTAAAGCGAAAGAGGAGGTACTTTTGGTGCGGCAAAAATGGCAACGTTGGAATATTACTTCCCGAAAGTGGCTGTGGATCATAGTTGTGGTTGGCGTTATAGCAGCCTTGCCTGTGGTCTATGATCGACTGCAGACGGAGAAGTCTTCCAAGACAGTAGAATTTGTATTTGATTATCGTGATCTGGTTGATGTAGCCAGCTATCGTGCAAATCCACAAGATTATATTTCCGAGCAGTTAGATCGCCTTAAAGACGCGGGTGTTCAGAGTATGGCGATTTACGAAAGCACACTGGAAGATTATCGTAAGGCGCGTCGTCTGATGATATGGGGTGCGGCTGATATAGCTAATCTTACGGACACGATCATTCCTGAAAATGAGAACTATACCTATATTCTTTTTACCAGTGCTGATTACAGCGATACTTTAGCGCCTGTAATTAAAGAAGCATTTAGTAATCTTGGGATTAATTCAAGAGACTGGAGTTTCCGCGGACAGCAGGGTCTTATCATTGAGACCCCGCTAGAAGATGCTACATTGAAGCCGCTCCAGCCCGATCCATTTACATTGGAGATGCTGCACAACAAGGGATTCAGTATTGTACCTCGTCTTGTGGATTCTCTGACTTATAATGAAGCCACGGTAAAGAAGCTGTTGGATCGTTATGAGGAATTGGGTGTTAAACGGATTCTATTTGAAGGTGAGTCTGTTAAAGGGTTTAATGATGATGCCGATACTGGCAGTATCACTGACTTTGCTAATCTCCTTAAAGAACGTGGAATGGGGATTGCAGCAATTGAGAATATTAAGAAACAGCAAAAGGGCTTTAACAGGCTCGCTTATTTGCTGGATTATAATGTGACACGTTTATATTCCCTTAGTGAGGGAGATTCTGCCTTAGATCCAAAAGTGATTTCGGACCGTTTCGCTCTGGCAACAAAGGATCGGAATATCCGCATGATCTACTTAAACACGATTCCTGCAAGAAATACTGCTAAGGCACAGGTTACAGATACATTAGATAACCTTATTACCAGCCTAAGCGAACCAGGCGGAGCTGTTGAGCAGATTAAAGACAATGGATTTAAACTGGGACAAGCTACGGCATTTGAGGTTGTAGATTCCTCTTATCAACGTTACTTTAAGCTAGTTGCGGTGGTTGGAGCAGTGTCTTTAGTGGCTCTGCTGGTCTCTTACTTCATTCCACAGCTCACGCTTGCTGCCTGGGTGTTAGGTCTGATTGGAAGTGCAGGCCTGATGCTAGTGAAGCCTGAAATGTTTGAACAAGCGCTCGCGCTTGCCGCTGCGATAAGTGCACCAACGCTTGCCGTTGTGCTTGCCATTCGTAAGGTTAATGAAATGGGGCCACCTCTACGGAGCAATCCCCTTACCTATAAGGCTATGAGCCCGCAACGCCGGTTTACACATAGTTTAGTGCTTTATTTTAAGACTTCACTGATCTCTTTGAGCGCTGTGCCGTTTATGATAGCACTGCTTAATAATGTTACTTATAGCCTGGTTCTCAACCAGTTCCGTGGTGTCAGTCTGCTTCATATGGCGCCTATCGGTCTTGTGGCACTTTACGTGCTTTTGTATCGTGGGGATTTTGTCTTTAACAAGACAGGTAAGCTGCTGCGGACACCAATCACATTTGCGATGATTATCATTGCCTTTGTTTTGGCGGTTGTTGGTTATTATTACATGACCCGTACAGGTAACGGTGGCAGTGTGAGTCCGCTGGAAATGGTTTTACGTACCTTCTTGGAAAATACGGTTGGCGTTCGACCGCGTAATAAAGAGTTTTTGCTAGCGCATCCGTTATTAATTCTTGGTGCATTCTTGGCCTTTAGATATCGGAATGCAGCGTTTATCATGATTATTGCTGTAATCGGTCAGCTCTCCATGGTGGATACCTTTGCACATATTCACTCGCCAGTTCTGATCTCGCTCATTCGTGGCTTGCTCGGTCTTGGATTAGGACTGATCATTGGTGTGATTGCCGTAATCGTATGGCAAATTGCAGAAGGGTGTTGGAAACGATGGTCGCCACTCCTAAAAAGATAGTTATTTCCGGTTATTACGGTTTCCATAACAGCGGGGATGAGGCGGTACTGCAATCTATATTGATTGCACTGCAACAACATTCTCAAGCTGCAGGTATAGAGATCGAACCCATTGTCTTGTCCATCGATCCTGAGTGGACTAGCGCCACATATGGAGTGAAATCTGTGCACCGGATGAAGCTGGTTGAAGTCCGTCAAGCTATTTATGAGAGTTCTGGTCTGATCAGCGGTGGAGGTAGCTTGCTGCAAGATGTAACAGGAAGCAAGAGTATTCCTTACTATTTAGGTATTATCAAGCTTGCGCAGTGGATGGGTAAACCGACCTTTATTTATGCTCAAGGTATCGGACCTGTGAATCGTAAGCTTTTCCACCCATTAATCAAATCAGTGTTTCGCAAATGTACCTATATCTCTGTGCGGGATGAACAATCCCGCGAGCTTTTACTTTCTATGGGATTAGAACAGAAGAACATAGAGGTTGTTCCTGACCCGGTGATGGGCTTATCTTTACCTGATGATACTGATGCTGCTGAATTACCAGAGTCTTCAGATTCACTTCCGGTAGTAGGTATTTCGGTACGTTATTGGGAACAAGATCGCAAGGAGCTGGACGCTCTTGCTCAAGGCTTGATTAAGGCGAATCTTGAGAAACCATTGCATTTAAGATTCCTTCCGTTTCATCTTCCATCTGATATTGAAGCCTCACGTTATGTGATGGAGAAGCTGGAAGAAAATATAAGCCAGCATGGGGGTCAGGTCAGTATTTGTGAAGATGCCAGTCATCCGCAACACATGCTGCGGGAAGTAGGGCAATGTGAAGTGCTGATCGGAATGCGTCTTCATAGCCTGATTTATGCCGCAGGGCGGCGAGTTCCGCTGATTGGTATCTCTTATGATCCGAAAATTGATCATTTTCTAGACAGAGTTCGGTGTCAGCCTGTGGGCACGACCCAATCATTAGATGCTGGACAAGTTGCTGCTGAGATAGGCCATCTTTTGGAAACAACAGAGGGATGGAGAAATGAGCGGGAGACGATCCTCTCCTCGTTGATTCAAGAAGCAGGGGCTCCAGCACGGCAAATCGTAGAATATTTCCACCATAAAGGATGATCTAAAGTGAAAGCAGAAAGCGCGGTACCTACAGTTCCTATTTTTGGGATTAGAGTCTCCAAGGTGGATATGGCAGCAACTGTTGCTTATTTGACAGAGGCGGTTCATACCCGTATCCCGCATCAAGTGATTACAGCTAATCCGATTATGGTTATGGCTGCTTTGGAAGATCCAGCTTATATGGAGATAATGAAGTCAGCTGAATTGGTTGTCCCAGATGGAACCGGTGTGGTATGGGCTGCTAATTATTGTAAGGAGCCTGTAACCGAACGGGTAGCTGGGTTTGACCTGTTACATGAATTGATGCAACAGGGTGAAAGATATGGATGGAAGGTATATCTCCTTGGTTCTACACCTGAGGTGATTCAGGAAACCGCTGAAAGGTTACAATTGCAATATCCGCGTGTTATTATTGCAGGATATCATGACGGTTATTTTGGTCCGGAATCGGACGATGAAATTATTGCTGGAATTGTTAAAACCAATCCTGACTTATTATTTGTGGCCAGAGGCGCGGATAGTCAGGAACCATGGATTGCAAAACACAAATCCAAGTTAGGTGTTCCGATCATGATGGGGGTCGGCGGCAGCTTTGATGTAATTTCTGGCAAGAGCAAGAGAGCGCCAAAAGTTTTCCAAAAAATGAGAATTGAATGGTTGTACCGTTTATTAAAAGAGCCTACGCGGTACAAAAGAATGCTTGCGTTGCCGAAATTCGCATTAAAAGTGGTGCGTGAGAAAGATAAAGTAACAAAAGTCTAGTCAAATGCCGATATTCACCTAGAAAATCAGATGAATAGCCTAAAAAAGGGATTGGAATTTGTTTTTGTAACAGCGTATAATTCAATGCGGTAGAGAAATGGGGGTCGACTGATCAAATGTTAATCATATACATCGCTGGATTTATCGTATGCATGGGACTCGCACTTGGCCTCACACCTTTGGTGAAAAAATTCGCCATTAAGATTGGTGCGACAGATGTGCCGAATGCTCGTAAAGTGCACACGAAAATTATGCCCCGCCTTGGCGGATTAGCTATTTTTCTGGCGTTTGTGTTAGGCCTGCTTGCCGTATTGCCGATTATTCCATATGAGTTCACTCCGCGGGAGGCCAACTTCATCAAAGCGCTGCTGTGTGGCGGCGGACTGATTGTACTTATCGGAGGTTTGGATGACCGATTTGAATTATCAGCAAAGTTGAAGCTGCTGGGCCAAATTGTTGCAGCATGTATTGTAGTTTTCGGTTTTGGTATTACTGTAGATTTTGTGAATATTCCATTTAACAATACGTATTCTTCATTGGAAAGCTGGATTGCTATCCCGCTTACGATTTTCTGGATTGTTGGTGTCACCAATGCTGTTAACCTGATTGACGGGTTGGACGGGCTTGCTGCTGGTGTATCAGGGATTGCGATTGCTACGATTGCGGTAATGGCTTTCTTGATGGGTAACACGATGGTTGCCATGTTATGCCTGTTGCTTCTGGGCAGCATAATCGGATTCTTGTTCTTCAACTTCCATCCCGCCAAGATTTTCATGGGGGATACGGGATCGCTGTTCTTAGGCTTCTGCTTAGCTTTACTTGCTTTGCTAGGGTTTAAACAGATTGCCGTGGTTTCGTTTATTACACCTTTGCTTATTATTGGTGTACCGTTGTCGGACACGTTCTTTGCGATCGTGCGCCGTAAGCTGCAGAAGAAACCAATCTTTGCACCAGATAAAGGTCACTTGCATCATTGCCTTCGCGAGCTAGGCTTTAGTCATCGTCAGACTGTGCTCATTATTTATGGTATTGCTGCATTTTTCGGAGTTTTAGCTGTTATTCAATCCTCTGCCGCTCTTTACGAGGCGAACTGGGTTACCTTTGTAGTCATCTGCATCATGCTCTTCTTCTTGCAGATCGGTGCGGAAGTTACAGGTTTGATCGGTAAGACTAAACGTCCGCTGATTGATTTCTTTTTAAGAATTCGTATGAAGGCTAATCCGGAAAGAGGTTCCAAATCTTAATTTATTAATGGTATTATTCTAATATTTTCTATAACTAACAAAACTCATCCCTTTTCGGATGAGTTTTTTGTTGTTTTCCCTAAAAATATCGCTTCCTATGACCGATAAAGAACAAAGTGAAGGTTTACGAGAATTTATACTCAAAGGAGAGATATAACACATGCAACGCTTTAAGAGACCGTTCGTTTGGCTGATGCTGGCGGCTTTGATCGTTTCTATGTTCCCAGGTAAATACACGCCCATAGCGGCAGCGGCTACCACGAGCTCCACGACTTTCTTCAGTCCGGATGATCTCACATTACGGAATACTGTTCTGTTGAAACAGGATGTTGTAGCAACAACAGCTAATCCTAATCCTGAGGGACTTATTGACCGTTCTAGTGTTTACAAAGTAAGTAGCCCTACCTTTTCAATTACAGGAACCTACTCTCAGGTAACATCTTCCACGATGAAGGTTACTGTAGAGCAGCTTACAAAAGATAGTCAATCTAATAAATGGGTAACAGATGCTACTCACCTGACTACGGGAGCGGTAACAACAGATACCAATAGCCCAGATAATCGTTTTGTAGCATCTGGTCTTGTTTTGTATACAGGTTTTAATAAGGTGACCTTTTCTGGTATGCAAGGGAATCTCCAACGTTCAGAATCATTTTATGTTCTTTACGATAAAGTTCCCTATGTAACAGAATTAAAAGTTTTGGGTGGTCCTTCTGCGCTTAATTTAAATGAAGGAACACAGGTTGTCGTACCAGTATCTACAGTTACTCTTCAAGGTAAAGTAACGAATGCCACTAAAGTCAGTGTCTCCGTGAATGGAGGAACTGCATTACAAACTTCCCTATTGGAAGACGGAACATTTTTCACACCCGCGCTGAACTTGAGTCCGGGATTAAGTACGCTTAAGATTGTTATTCAAAATGCTTCGGATTCAATAACAATAGACAGATCCGTATATTTCTTTGATAAGGATCAACCGTACGCTTCTTTGAACATCAACCACGACAATGCGGACTATAATATCTTAAATGATAATGTGCCTACGTTGACTGCTGATTTGACTCCAAGTGTTGCAGGTTTTACTGGACAGATCTTAGTTCCATATAACGTGGCTCCGTTTGCAACAAATGCTGTGCTAACTCTTAATAAAGGTAATAGTTCCGAAAAAGTTGTAACGATTAGTGCTGTGACAGAAGAATTAACAATTCCTGGTCCTGATGGCGTTACTCCAACGTATAAATTGGTTAAATTTAAGACTGCAGCTGATTTAGAAATCTTGGCGGGTGTAAATGACTTTAAATTGTCTGTCGATTATGGCAGCCACAGCAGTTCTCATCTTTATTCATATAAATTTTTGAAAAATGAGACTGTTATAACAGAAATGTACTACCTTCCTGGATATACAGGCTCAGGTGATCTTACCAATATCTCTAAATTGCCATTGAATGGCCAACAGTTAGAGACGGATAGTTTCTATATAATGGCGAAGACAAATAGATCAACAACCCCGGCAGATATAACTGCAAACTATTTGCCATTGAGTAATAAACCACTATCCATAGTTTATGTAACTGCAGGCACAGGAACAAATGAATATATTTATAAAATATCAGGGTTCTCTAATGGTCAACAAAAGGTACAATTCCGTTATAAAGGATCAGAATCCTTCTATAATGCTGATATTTCATATGTATCGAAAAACTATATATATGTAAGTAATCTGCAAGATGGTCAGACCTACGAATTCGATTCCAGTGTAGAAAGAAAACTTAATGTTTCGGGGGAATATATCGGGTTCGAAAATATAGAAAATGCACAAGTGCAAATTAACGGCACAGACAGTAACTCATTAACTAGCAATCCTTTTAAGCTTGAAGTAGAAAAAAACTCAACAGTAAATAAAACAACTTTTAATTTCACTGTGATAATCAGTCAGACGGGACCCCTGGTATACGGTGAGAATAAAATCGTATTTACTGGAGTCTCAAGAGATAATGCTGGTAACCAACGTATTATCAAAAAAGAACTTAAAATCTACATCATTGATACCAATATTTCTGGGGTAAAACAATTCCATCCTACTTTAGGGGATAATCGTTTACCATTTACAACTACAACCCTTTCTAATGAAGTCGAGCGTAATGCCATGCTGGCATTGCCAGCTGAGATTGTATATAAGGATGAAAAATATACAACAAGCAAAGATAAATTCGACTTGGTACTACAAGGTAGTGGTGCTACAACGCTGAATCTTTATCAGGGCTCTACTTTGGTGTTTACTTCGACGGGGCAAGATAAGCTGCTAATTGACGGTACGGAATCCGCTGGACCTATTGGTCCTAAACGTTATCCTGATGAAGTGGCTGCAAATGGTCTGTACTATGACTACATTGGCAGTGCTAAAAACTTTATTTTAAGATTACGTGACATTAAATTTGATGCCCCAGGAAGTCAAGTTTATACCCTAGAGCTTATTAACAAAACAGGAGCAAGAACTACACAACGTCTTGAAGTAGTGCGGGAAGTTGCTCCATATCGTCTTCTGTCACCTGTAGCGACGGTAGGTGAGCAAATTGTTGTTAACAAAAACTTTGTTCGTTTTGATATTGAGGCTGAAGGTGCCACTAAAGTAATAATTGGCAAAGAAGAAGCAATTAAACGTACGGATTTGCCAAATCAAGATCGCTTCACCTATGATTATGTGGGTTTAAAAGCAGACAAATCGAATCCTATTAAGATACAAGTGGTTCGTGCTAACTCCACAATAAGCGATACCATAAATGTGTATTATGCCAGTGCTGTGCAGATTGATACACAATATATGGCGGAGAAGGTAGCTACGAAGTATAGTGTCTTTAATAAAACCTTGGAATTGAACTTCCCTAAAGGTACGATTATGAAGGGATATACTAGCTCTGGTGCTGCAAAATATTATCCTAATACAAAACTGTTGTTTGGTATCGCGGATCCCGCTGATGGCGTTGTTGAACGTAAGAATGATTACGGGAACATTATCAACGTAACGGGTAGTGACGACAGAACCGAAGGCGGGGGCGGGCAGCTTGTGATTCCACAGGATCTTGCTCTACGCTTTACATCAACCGTTTCTACTAATAACTTTTCGAGAGTATCGGATATCTATTGGCTTAGTGGGGGTCTAGGAAATGATGGCGTTAATCTTGAGACCAACGGGGTTACCCCGCATTTCGTGGATGCAAGTGGAAAGACTGGATACTTTACACAGTATAGTCAAACGAGAAAAATCGTACCTTCCCAACGTGGTGAATTGACGCTTACTTTCAACTCCAGCATTGTGGATGAAGTGGGATCGACTATTACAGTATTCCGATATACAGATTCAGGCAAGTGGGAGAACTTAGGCGGGGTCGTAGATACGAAAAAACATACCATCACCGTTCCATTCGATGAATTTGGTTATTACACTGTTATGAAGCTGCGCCGTGGTTTTGTTGATATTACGAATCATCCATGGGGCAGAAATATAATGAATGGATTGTATTCCAAAGGATTTATGACTAATCTTCGAGCAGATGCATTCGGAGCCGATGATTTGACCACTCGTGGTGAATTCGCTACATTGTTGGTGAAATCATTAAGTATTCCTTTGAACTATGATGCTAATAAACAAACCTTCTTTGATATTGTGCCAGAAGCCGTCGCGGCCACATGGGATTTCAAACACATTGAGACAGCTGCTAGGGCAGGTATTGTTACAGGCCTCAGTGATGGCTTCTTTGGGCCTGATCAAGCCTTAACACGTGAACAAGCCGCAGTAATGATAGCTAGGGCGTTGAAACTCAAGATGTCTTTGAATGACAGTAAACTGCTGGCAAGCTTAAGCAAATCATTTGTTGATACAAGTAACATGGATTTCTACTCACGTCCTGCAATTGAAGCTATATCTAAAGCTAAGATTATGGAAGGAAGCGCTGTGACCGTTACAGGCCAAAAGAAGCCCGTCTATAACTTTAACCCGAAGGGTAAGTTGACTAGAGCAGAGGCTGGTAAGATTACTGTGGCACTCTTACAGAAGAGTACAAGCATCTTCCCTAAGAACTTTAACTAAAGAATAAAAAAGTGCTCCGGCTTGCGAAAAGTATTCGTAGGTCGGAGTTTTGATGTAAAGATAACAATTACCAGCGACATAAATTTTGTAATCTGCACCGATTTACGATACAATAATGTAGAAAATATTATTTTCTGAAAGGTGAAAGCCATCGATGAAACCGATTTTATCAAAAGCACAGTTGGATTACATGAAAGCCAAGAATATGTTTGAGAATAGAGCAAAAGTGTTGGAGAAGGAAATTGCAGCTAAACGGGCACTACAGGAGATCACTCAAGAGGTCATGGAAGAACTGGTGCAAGCAACAGGATTCCACGATTCATACAACGAGCTTGTTGTTACTGAGAATGCTCTGATCGAATGGTCTCATACTACAATCAAGCATGAGAAGAGCTACCGCGAGAACCGCGCAGCTATTGATGCAATGTATGACAATGTGAACTCGAGTCCTGAGAAGCGTCAGGAATTGATCCAATTATCTATGAAGATTCGTTAGAAACAATGTAATAGAAGCAGGCGTCGGCAACGGCGCTTTTTTTGTTTTTTGTAGGAATGTTTAAATTAATAGTACAAGTGTTAATGATTCTTAGTAAATATTGCATAATGACGTTTAGAAAGCGACTATGATATACTGTTTTCCGTAGGCACCCATGATTAACAATAGTTAGTAGAACATACATATGTATCTTCTAATGGGATCACACCGGAAAATATAAAAAAGAAGATTTTTTTTGAGAAACCGCAACTTTTTCAAATCTTCTGCGTTTAAGGTGTAGAGTCATTTACACAGAGGCTGAAATTAACCGCTGGTAAAGCCAATTTAACAAAATGGAAAAATTAGCTTTACGTGACTTGAGGCACATTGTATAATACTTAGGTATAATTAGGAATCTAGTATTGTCATGTCCTAAAATCGTTTACCAGTTTCTGTGATACCCGTCACAGACATTATTTATACTTAATTTGCTCAACTCGGGAAAGGGGGTGCATCGGCTAATGAGTGACATGAGCTACTCAACTAAAGAAAAATCTCAGTTTATGAACGTCCAAGGAGGAGAAAAAAAGGTTATGAAGAAAATTTTATCCGTAGCATTATCTACAGCAATGGCATTCTCGATGTTTGCCTCTGTAGCGTTTGGTGACGCAGCAACAACTCCGCAACAAAAATTTGATGCTTTGGCAGCGAAAGGTATTCTCAACGGATACCCAGATGGTCAAGCTCACCTTGAAAAAGATCTTACTCGTGCTGAGTTCGCGAAGATCGTTACTAAATTGTTCGACCTTACTGAAGTAAGTAACAAATTGTCTTACAAAGACAAAGGTTACAACGCATCGAACTGGGCTGTGCCTTACATCGAAGCTGTTACTGCAGTAAACTACATGCAAGGTAAAGATACTGTTAAAGGTATCTTCGATTACAACGGTAAAGTAACAGTTGAAGAAGTTGCGGCTGTATTGTTCCGCGCTTTGAAATTGGAACAACCAACTACAACTGATAACTCTGCATCCGCATGGGCTAAAGGTTATGCTCAAGCAGTAATCAATGCAGGTTTGGTTGCTAAAGACACTAACTTCAAAGCTAACGCTAGCCGTTCTTTGGTAGTTGAAACAGCTTATGCTGTTGATCAATTGAGCCAAGCAGCTACAATCGTTTCTGCTGAAGCATTGAGCCCAACTAAAGTAGTTGTTACTTTCTCTGACAAAACTACTACAACTGTTGAATTGACAACTGCTCTTGTAGCAGGCGTTGAAACTACAATCAACTTCAAACACAATGATCATGATTACACTACAAAAGTAACTTTGGCAGCTCCTAAGGTTGTTTCCGCAGAAGCTCCAAATGCTAAACAAGTAGTAATCAAATTTAACCGTTCAATCGATGTTGATACACTGGCTGAATCCAGCAAAGTTATCGACGGCGTAGTAAAAGTAACTAAAGTGGGTAGTGATGTTAACGAAGTAGCTAATGCTAATGTTACCTTCAACGCTGACAACACTGAAGCTGTTATTACCCTGCCAGGAGTTAAATTCCTTAAAGGTAACTACACTGTAGTTCTTAACGATGCTGTAACAACAACATCTGCTGAAGCTATCCCAGCTTACACACAACTGATCACTGTTGCTGATACAGTTGCTCCAACACTTGCTTCTGCTAGCTCTACTGCAAAAGCAACTACTAAAGATGTATACGTGAAATTCAGCGAACCAGTTAAAACTACTGGTATTGTTGCTTACGTAAATGGTCAAGTAGCTACTGTAACTGTAACAAATGATACTTACACTGAGTATAAATTGTCTGCAGGAACATTGGATAGCGGCAAAACTTACGATGTATCGTTGCTTAACGTTACTGACTTTGCAGGTAATGTAGCTAATCCTAACCCAATCAAAACTACTGTAACTGTAGTTTCTGACGTTGCTGCTCCAGTAATCAAGAGCGTAACTCCAGTAAGTGACAAGTATGTTGAAGTTGAGTTCGACAAAACAGTTGATCGTGCTTCTTTGGTTGGTAATGTTCGCTTGTTGAACTCCGTTGGTGAAAGCCAAGGTACGTTCCAAGTGTTGACTACTGACAATGGCAAGAAGTTCACCCTTCAAAGCCCATTGACTAGCTTCCCTTCAACTGGAACTTTCACTGGTTCTGTAGTATTCGGAGCTTCTGTAAAAGATACTCTGGGTAACATTTTGGGAACAGCTGCTAGCCAAGCAATTACCTTTACTAAAGACACTGTAGCTCCTACTGTAACTGGTGTTACTTACACAACTACAGCTGTTAATAAAGGTCTGGTTCTGAAATTCTCTGAAAATGTTGTATACAAAGGTAAAGGCACCCTGCAACTGATTAATGATACTACTGGTGAAGCTACAACTGTACTTCACAATTCTAGTCTTGTTAAAGGTAGCGGAAGTACTTTCACTATCACTGGTGTAAGTGTACCAACTGCTGGTAGCTACACATTGCGTATTCCTGCAGGATTGTTCGTAGATAAATCCTACAGTGCAAATGAACTGACTGCTGCAGTATTGCCTGTAACAATCGGATCTACTTCAACTGACGATAAAGCTCCAGAATTGTTGGTTGTTAATGGCGCTGCTCCTATCAAGTTCTATGATAGCAAATCTGTTGGTGATGACACTTATGGTGATGCTTTGATCACTGTTGATCTGTTTGATGCTAGCGGTTTGAAATCATCCACAATTCTTGATAAAAACAGCTACACATTGAACAATGCTGGTCTTCCAAGCACTTCTTACGTTACAATTAAAACATTGAACGAAAAAGGCGAAGAAGTATCATCTGCTACTAACCCAACTCGTGCTCGTGCATATGTATATATCCCTAGCTCCAGCATCACAGAAACTAAAGACTATGTCTTTGCTGTGAATGGTGTTACTGATACTGCTGGTAACGTAATCGATGGTACAGTTGCACAACAAAAAGGTAAGCTGACTAGCAGAATTAGCCCTGCGTTTGATTCAGCTGTAGTATCCAGCGGAGGTTCAACTGAACTGATTCTCGGATTCTCCAAAGACCTGAATGAAGCTACAACTGAAGCTGACTTGAAAGCGAACCTGGAATTCTACATCAACACTGATGTTAATTCTAGCAACAAAATTTCATCAGATAACATTCTTTCTATCACTCCGATTAAATACGGATCTGATAAAGGAAAATGGTCTGTTAAATTCTCCAAGAAAATCATTGATTCCGCTGCTGGTGCTAAAGAAGAACTTGATCTTAACGCCAACGGTGTTAACAGAATCATTGTTAAAGTTAAGAAAGACGCTGCAATCTTCGATGCTGATGGCAACAAGATCAAAGGCGAAACAGAAATCTCCGCTAAGTAATCTCCGATTACCGAAGCACAGAATAGCCTCTTCGGAGGCTATTCTTTTTTTATAGGTTTTTATCCCCAATAATGAGGAGGAACTTCTTTGAAATCGGTATGGAAAGTAACAACCGCTGCTGTATTGCTGGCTGGTGGTATATGGGCTGGGTCTTTGCTAAACATTACTGCTGAAGGTGCAGGTGTTGGTTCTCAGCCTGGCACAACGGATGATCCTGTAGTTACTAAAAGCTACGTCGATCAGCAAATTCAGAAAGCACTTTCAGGTGGTGCAGTGACGACTCCGGTAGCGACTGCTACACCTGCGCCTAGTGCAACCACAGCGCCAGTAGCTACACCTGGTCAAAATAGCAGTAATGAATCTGTGATTGTTGATGTGAAGCCTGGCCAAACTTTAATTGCTTCTGCAGGCGCTGAGTTTATCGTTCGCGCGGGTAAAGCAGTAATCGTTTCACAAGATGCGAATGGTGTGGCCGATTTAACAGATGGTAAAGATCTTACAAATGGACTAGCTGCACCATCTAACCACTTATTGTCCTTCCCTCGTGATGGTCGTGGTATAGCTGTTCAAGAGGGTCAAACCCTTGGTCTTGTTGTGATGGTTCGTGGTGGATATACCTTGAAATAATGTGTAATGATATATATTCATAATGCCCGTAAACGGACTTAATCATACCTTCAAACTGTTTTCCAAAGTTACAAATCATTGGCGCGATTGAAGATTAAGTGATGGACGCACAATATTCCTGTAATCTTACAAATTCACAGGAGGTGCTGTAACATGGCACGTAATAATCGTACAGTCGTACCTGAAAGTCGGACAATGCTGAAACAAATGCAATATGAAATTGCAGCTGAATTTGGTTTATATGGGGCTCATTATGGAGGCGGGGCAGACACGGAGTTTGCTTCTGAGTTAGGAGCAGTCGGAGGTAGTGGTTCTGGCCGTAGTCAGTACCTTGGGCATCTGAGTTCAAGGGATAATGGGTCTGTTGGAGGAGAAATTACGAAGAGACTCATTAAGCAAGCTGAACAGTCTCTTTTTCAATAATATCAGGGGTTAGGATACCCTTATTCCTTATCTGATATTGCTTTTTTATAGCGTGAAATCAATATTCATACTCTCACGGGGGGCTCTGTGTTTAATTGACACCACCCCCTAAATAAGATAATATGACTTTTGAGGAAAGCCTTAGACCTTTTCCATATGGAAAAGGTTCATTTTTTGAAGAGTTTAGTGAATGCAGGCATTAAATTTTGCGAAAATCCTTCATAAAAAGAAATCAGGCAAACCTGAATTATTTATATTATTTAGTTTTATTATTTGGCCTGTTATCATTAAGGAATCCCTTATACAGTGTCAGACTAACCATATGGGAGGTTGTTATACTTGTCTATTAAAGGGCGTCATTTGTTTACTTCTGAGTCCGTTACGGAAGGGCATCCGGATAAAATCTGTGACCAGATTTCCGACGCAGTATTGGATGCATTTTTAGTTAATGATCCTAATGCACGTGTAGCCTGCGAAGTAGCAGTAGCAACAGGTCTTGTACTGGTGATCGGGGAAATCAGTACCAAATCAGAGTATGTTGATATTCCTGCCATCGTACGCAATACCATCAAAGAAATTGGATACACACGTGCAAAGTATGGTTTCGACTATAATACATGTGCTGTGTTGAGTTCTCTTAACGAGCAGTCCGCTGATATTGCCCAAGGTGTTAACTCTGCTTTAGAACACCGGGATCCTGCTCAAGTAGCTGAAGAAACAGCTAATATTGGTGCAGGCGATCAAGGACTCATGTTTGGGTTTGCTACGAACGAGACACCTGAACTGATGCCACTGCCGATTGCTTTATCACATCGTATTGCACGTCGTTTATCTGAAGTTCGTAAAAATGGAACCTTGGACTATCTTCGTCCAGACGGCAAAACACAAGTTACGATTGAGTATCAAGATGAAAAACCTGTACGCGTAGACGCTATCGTAGTATCTACACAACATGCAGAGGAAATTTCTCTTGAACAAATTCAGGCGGATATTAAAGAACATGTTATTTTGCCTGTTGTTCCTGCGGAACTGCTTGATGCAGAAACCAAATACTTTATTAACCCAACCGGACGTTTTGTTATTGGGGGTCCTCAAGGGGATGCTGGTCTAACTGGCCGTAAGATTATCGTCGATACATACGGCGGATATGCTCGTCATGGCGGCGGAGCATTCTCAGGTAAGGATCCAACTAAAGTGGACCGTTCTGCGGCTTACGCGGCTCGATATGTAGCTAAGAATCTTGTAGCTGCTGGTTTGGCCGACAAATGTGAGATCCAACTTGCCTATGCCATCGGTGTAGCTACTCCTGTCTCGATAAATGTGGATACATACGGAACAGGTAAAATCAGTGAAGAGAAAATGGTTCAACTGATCAGCAACAACTTTGATCTTCGCCCTGCGGGCATCATTTCTATGCTTGATTTGCGTAAACCGATTTACAGACAAACTGCAGCTTACGGTCATTTCGGACGTACTGATGTTGATCTTCCATGGGAACGCGTAGATAAAGCAGAATTGCTAAGAGATCAAGCAGGGTTGTAATTCATCATACGGTCTTATAATATGTTAACCCGCAAGTTGGCCATGGTGTCAGCTCTGCGGGTTATTTTGCGTGCAAAAACGAGCAAGGCTAGTGAAACTAACCATAGAGAAGTAGACTACTAAACTTTGCCAGCCTTTTAGCCGAAATATAAGAATATACATAAAGACGATAGTATGGCTTGAGAGGAGTCTATCACGGAATGAGAAGAAAAATTTCAATATGGACGGCACTTATTCTAGCGGGAGAGTTAGTACTTGGTTCGGGTTATCCTGCTATTGGAATAGGGAATTCAGCAGTGTACGCTGCATCAGAGTTTGGTATAACAGTCTCGCCAGCGCCTGGAGCAAGTTATGTAAATATCGGATCATCTCTTAGACTGAGCTTTGATCGTCAAGTAAACCCGCAGTCAGGTGAAATTACCATCACGGGTCAGGGTGATAGCTCACCTTTTTTAACGATTCCTATTGGTAGTTATGGTCTAATTGGTAGTTCAAAAGATTACGAGCTTAAGCTAAATCAACAGTTTACTTCAAACAAGACTTATACAGTGACAATCCCTAAGGGGTTGTTCAAGGATAATGATGGTAATGAGTCAGGTGTTACTTCATGGGCATTTACCACTGCGCCTGAGAGTAATACAGCGATTACGGCAGGCAACTTTTCACCTGCTAATAATACAAGAGTGGATGCAGGAGCCCTTAAGGAGCTAAGTCTAACCTTAAATAAAAACCTGTTAAAAGGTGGAGGTTCCATCCGGATTTTGTCGTCTGCAGATAATGCAACCGTACAAGAGTTCAAAATTAAGGATGATGATACTAGAGTTAACGTTCAGACTGATGCTAACTCTACTACAGTTAAACTAACATTGGATAAAACATTGGCCTCCGGAAGTAACTATTATGTTCTTATAGATTCTTATGCTTTTAAGGATGTTGATAATCGAACGTATTCCGGGATTTCAAGCGGTGATGTGTGGAGCTTCTCTACTAAAGGTGTGGCAGAGATTCCAGTGACTCCTGCACCGGCAAACGGATCAGGTGGGGTATCTACCACTGGAGCCCTACAGCTTACATTTGATCGTCCTATGATGCCTGCAGCTGGAACCATAACAGTATCTCCAGGTGCAGCTAACGATGCTAGAACGAGATGGCTTAATGTAAACTCCCCAGCCGTTACAGGAGGAAGCAGCAGAACTATAACATTACTTCCAGCATCAGCAGCATCACCCTTGCTAAACAGTACGCAGTATACGGTGACGATACCGCAGGGAGCTTTTTATGATCAAGACGGAAATGTATTTCCAGCTTCGGGTGCGTATACCTGGACATTTACAACGGCTTCTTTGACAGGACTTAATGTCAGCGCGCTAAACCCAGCTGACCGGAGTGAATCCATAGCTAACAACAGATCATTTTCTGTCACATTCAATCGTAATGTGAATTATAACAGTGCCGTGGAAAATGGTGTAGCGCTTTATAAAAGTGGTGGCGCACAGGTTCCGGTTACTGTTAACCGGAGTACAACTGCAGCAAACGAATATGTAATTACGCCTAAAACAGCTTTAGATAGCGACTCAACCTATTATATTGATATTGCTAAAGGAGCCTTTGTAGACGCTATTGATGCTAATGTTATCTATGATGGACTAAGCGGCAAAAATTCATGGAGCTTCCGGACCTTGTCTCAGGACAAAACAGCTCCACAGCTCACATCTGCATCACTCGAGAACAATCGGACCATTCGTTTAAAATACAATGAGAGTCTTAACTCTTCCATTGCACTGTTGATCTCCAGCTTTGGTGCTACGGTGAATGATGAGAATCGTACAATTGAAAGTGTCTATATCCAGGGAGACAGCGCCTATGTGGTACTCAGTACAGGGGTAGCGGTTGGACAGAACGTGAAGGTTAGCTATACAGGGGGGCTGCGGACCATTCAAGATCCAAGCGGAAATGCAGCCAGCACCTTTAGCTCAAAGCAGGTTACTAACACTATCGAGTCCTCCATGCCTACACCAAAAGATGGACGGATCACAGGTAGAACTGTAGCGTTGAATTTCAATGACTCTTTAAAGGCAGTTTCCTCTTACGCACATAGTCAGTTTCTAGTGACTTCAGATGGGGGATCTCTAGGGGTCAACTCCATAAGCTCCAGCGGGAACACTGTATATTTAGGGATAAATAGCGATGCTTCTAATGGCCAGACCGTTCGTGTCTCCTATTATGCAGGCTCTTATCCTTTGCAGAATTCTTTTGGACAAAATATTGCGGATTTCACAGATTTCTACATTCGCAACAGCAACGATACAATTCCACCCGTGTTCCAAAGTGCAACCGGAGGTGGCAATAAAATCCTTCTGAATTACAATGAAGGCTTGTCAACGACAAACCTCCCGATGAACAGCCAGTTCTCTGTGCTTGTTGGCAGCACTCCTAACTATGTTACGAATGTATCCGTCAGTGGCTCACAGGTCACGCTAACGCTCCAGAGTGCTTTGACGGTGAATCAGAATGTTACGTTATCCTATGTTCCGGGGACTACCGGAATAAGCGATTTAAATGGAAACCGTGCAGCTTATATTAACCTGCAGCCTGTGTCCATCTCGGAAAATAGCGGCACTAGCATACCTGAGATTAGTTCTGCCACCATCAATGGCGACGAGCTTACGGTTACATTCAGTAAAAACATGCAGGCATCTGGTTCCCTCTATGCTAATCAGTTCGGAGTTAGAGCAGATGGAAGCAGTATGGGTGTACAAAACTACACTTTGTCAGGGGATATTTTAAAAATAACAACATCCTCAGCAGTAAAAACCGGGCAAACTGTTGATTTGTCTTATATGTCAGGTTCAGGTACGATCAAGGATTTAAGTGGTAATATACTGTCCTCCTTCTCTTCACTTTCTGTTAAGAACCTAACCGGCGTGAGCACCGGAACGGGAAATCGTCCATCCTATCTAGGGACGATTGCAACAAGTGAGTTTGGAAAAGAATACGCGCTGCTGAAGAGTGACTCTTCACAAATCGTGGATGACCGTTCGTTATACAATCAATCTGTAAAAAGATATACCTTAAACACAGATCGCCTGACGGCCAGTTTTGAATATCTGTATAAGGCAAGTAGTGATACATTAGCTTTTGAGGTGCCTGCTACAGAACAATCGGCCTATGTGACTGTTCCTTTAAAGCCTTTGCTTGATGCTGTAAATCGCAGTAAAACCACAAAATTTATGATACGTTATGGCGATCACTTATATAGCGTAGGACTAGACGATATCGATATGAACGGATTAGCGACAAGCTTGATTGCAGACAGTAAAAATATCTCGCTGGTGTTCCGCTTAGAAAAGGTTCCGGCAGGTACGTTCTCCCCATTTGAGCAAAAGCTAAAAACTATGGGGATGCAGAGCGTTACTAGTCTTATGGATGTCCGGGTGACTGCGATAGTAAGCAGCAATTATTCTAATGCTAAGGCATTATCGGTACCTGGAGAATACACTGTGCGTACAACTTCTTCATTGAACAATGCGCAGACATCTGCTGCTAGACTGGATCTTTCCTATTACGATGCAGCCTATCTGCCAACAAAAGTAAGTACGGTAGGTAGCTATACGATTATTCGTGCTCGTACGGAGGGTAATCAGGTGTTAGGAACTTTTATATCAACCCGGGCCTTCTCAGATATGAGTAAGCATTGGAGTAATTCGATCGTAGCTGAGCTTAGTGCAAAGACTATCATCGATAGCAGTTACGGGACTACATTTAGTCCAGAAAAAAAGATTACCCGTGCAGAGTTTGCAGTAATGCTTAGCCGGGGACTTGGTTTGCTAGGCGATCGCGAGACCGCACAGCGCTTCCGGGATGTGCAGCCTTCCACACAAACGGGAGACTATATTGGTGCAGCAGCTAAGGCTGGTATTATTACAGGCAACACGGATGGCTCCTTCCGGCCTAATGATAATATCACTCGTGAGCAGATGGCAATCATGATGATTCGGGCAATGGAATACACCAAACATCCTATTACATTAAGCGGCACTTCTGCTTCAACGCTGGCTCGCTTCAAGGATAAGTCCAAAATTCAGAATCAAAGTGCAGAATTCGTAGCTAAAGCTGTGCAATCGGGGATTATTTTGGGAATGACCACAAGTGAGTTCCAACCTCAGGGTAATGCCACTCGTGCACAAGCTGCTGTGATGTTGCATCGGATGCTGAAGCAAACAGAATATTTATAGAATAAATAGATTGGTAAAGCCTGGCATTCTGCTGGGCTTTTTTTATGTTAATAGTTTGTGTTACGAGACTCTATAAAGCTTGAAATCTCTCAATTTCGCAACTTTTTCGCTTATTTTCAGTCTATTAAAAGAGTACTAGAAAAATAGGAACCAGTTTCCAGACTTTTGATAACGGACTTGAAGAGTAAAAAAGAGATGGGAGAGTTACGTCGAAATGAATGAAGTTTTCATGGAGAAGAAGAGTAGAGAAGTTGTTCGGGGAATGAAATTATCATCTACTAAAAAATGGGTTTCCGCTTCATTAGCAGGTGTGTTGTGGATTATGCCGGTAATTGGCAGTGAAGGCTTAGCTATGTTTGGTCATAGTTCCACACCAATTGCTGCCGCAGCCACATCTAATTTTAAAGTAAGCAAGCTGGGAGAAGAAGTAATTACTTCGGGCGCCATTATGATGAAATACAAATATACGGCTACACGTTCAGGAGCGAGCGCTTCTGGCTTGGCGGATGTTATTCGCGTTGACCTCAACAATCCATATGTTTCTTTAGATGTTATGACAGGTAAAGGTGGAAACCTGACAACACGTCAAAGTACTGGCGGGATGGCTAAGGAAACTGGAGCCGTGGCTGCAGTAAACGGAGATTATTTTAATACAGGCGGGGAAGGTGCTCCGATTGGTGGACAAGTATCCAGTGGAGTATTGGTATCCACCCCTTCGCAATTGGATGGAATGTATGCCTTTGCAGTGACTAAGGACCGCAAGCCTCTTATTGATGAGTTCAGCTTTGAAGGAATGATAACCGCACCTGACGGCGCACAGTTTGAGATATCCGGTATCAATAAAGGTGCTTATAGTCCTGAAGGTGGAAGCTCTACTTATAGCCATGCTAATGCAATGTATATCTATACGGATGTATGGACCGCACTCGATCGTCCCAAAAACAGCTCAACCACACCGACAGAGGTGCTCGTTGAGAACGGCGTAGTTACTCAAATATCTGAAAATGCTGCGCTTCCTACAGCGGTTCCAAAGGGAGCTTATATTTTGCGGGCCCATGGCTTAGCCGCACGGTATGTTACTGCCCATCTGACTGTTGGACAACCGGTAACAAGTGTGTACTCCCTGAAATCCAAGACTACGCAGCAATCGCTAGATCCTGCTAATCTGCAAACAATGATTGGTGGACATACGATTCTTGTAAATAACGGAAAAGCTGCAACGTTCTCTCGCTCGACTAGCAGTATTGGCGGTTATCGTGCACGTACGGCTTTAGGATACTCTCAGGATGGACGTTATGTATATATCATAGCTACTGAAAAAAATGGCAACAGCTCAGGAATGTCATTAACCGAGCTGCAATCTTTTATGACCAATATTGGAGTCTGGAAAGGGCTTAACTTAGACGGAGGCGGCTCTACAACGATGGTAGACCGGCCTCTCGGTGAAACCTCAGCCACACTAACCTTTAATACAGAGTATGGCACAGAGCAGCGCAGCATCGTTAACGCGCTTGGTGTTTATACTAACGCACCACAAGGTGAAGTGAAAGGAATTAAAATTAGCGGAAGCACTTCACTATTAGTTGGACAAAAGGCTACTTATTCGTTAAAAGGTTATGACACTTACTATAACCCTATAGATGTAGCAGCAGGCAATCCTACTTGGACATCAAGTGGAGGAAGCGCAACTGTAAGTGCAGGAGAAGTAACGGCAGTGAAGCCAGGCACCGTTACCTTAACGGCTAAAAGCGGCGTAGCAAGCGCTTCTACAACCCTTACAGTCTTGGGTGGAGATGATCTATCCAGCATGAGTGTAGGCACTGCTACAGCGCCACTGACAGCTGGGACAACTGTATCTGTCCCTGTAAAGGCCGCTACGAAGAGTGGAGCAACCATAAGCGTTCCAGATTCAGCGCTGAAGTGGGAGTTTGTAGGCTTTAAGGGAGTCGTGCAAAATGGCAAGCTTACTGTAAACTCTGTGGATGCAGGGGTTACTACAGGTTACGCTATTGCTCGTTATGATGGGTTTAGCACAGCGGTTGTATTATCGACAGCAGCAGCTACAACATGGGAAGATTTCGAGAAGGTAAGTTATCCAGTCAACTTTACTACCAATGTGCCAGCGGTACAGGGGACTGCAACAATAGTAGACGGATCGGCTGAAAGAGTAGGGTCCAAGGTGCTGTCACTCAGTTATGATATGACGGCTGGCAGCGGTAAAATGTACGCTTATGCTCAACTTAACGGCACAAGTGGAAAAGCCGTTCCAGCGCTTGCAACTTCGATGTCAGTTGATGTGATGGGCGATATGAGCTTAAATTGGCTGCGTGCTGAGTTTGTAGACAATAGTGGAGCTACAGCCTATGTAGATCTTGCGAAGATTATCGATTGGAACGGTTGGAAGAACATAAACATCGACTTGTCAGGATCAGGGATTAAATTCCCGGCTACGCTGAAGAGACTTTATGTAGTCAATGTAGAGGAAGGCCAAGATGAACGGGCGAAGACAGGTACCGTTGCTTTTGATAATATCACCTTCACAATGCCTTCACTTTCCAGTGATGCAGGGTTACCAAAGGGTACAGCTTCGATGAGCATCGGCTCCAAAGCAATGACCGTAAACGGAAATAAGAAGGCTATTGATGTAGCTCCAATTGTGAAAGACGGCAGTACTTATGTGCCGATCCGTTATGTGCTAGATGCTTTTGGAGGGAATGCTACCTGGGATCAGGTGAATAAGAAGATCATGGTGTTGCGCGGAGCCAAGGCACTGGATCTGACGGTAAATAAAAAGGAATACCTGTTAAATGGTAAGCGACAAAGTGCTGAAGTAGCACCTATTATTTTACAGGGTAGGACTTTAGTACCTCTGAGACTAGTTTCTGAACAGTTAGGATTAACTGTAAAATGGGAACAGAAAACGAAGACCGTAACTATCGAATCGTGATATGTTAATATATAAGGAAAACCTTAATACGATCCGATAGAAAAGGGGCAAGCATCCGTGGAATTTCAAGCCGATGCGATTGATCGCGTTATTAAAAATACCATCGACGTGATGGAGAGCAGCAAGTATCAGATTTTTGAAATATTGCAGGTTGCACGTGATGAACTTGCTGCACTCAACAAGGAACTGCAGCGGGTCATGGACGAAACGGATGAAACGTTGAAAAAGGTAGACAAGCTGGAGCTACAGTATCACCGCTCCAGAATCCGGCTGACAGAGGTCAGCCGGGACTTTGTCCGCTACTCAGAGAAGGATATCCGTATTGCTTATGAGAAGGCTACGGAGCTTCAGCTCGAACTCATGATGACGCGTGAGCGAGAGGTCTATCTTCGAAGCAGACGTGATGAATTACAAATGCGAGTGCGCAGTGTCGAAAATTCTGTAGAGCGTGCAGAGTCAATTGGTTCGCAAATGAGCGTAGTGCTCGAATATTTGTCGGGAGAACTAGGCCAAGTGACGAGAATTGTCGAATCTGCGAAGAACAGACAGATGATCGGACTCAAAATTATCCTGGCTCAAGAAGAAGAACGGAAGAGAATTGCCCGGGAAATTCATGATGGTCCCGCTCAAATGCTGGCAAATCTAGTCCTTAGGACGGAAATTGTAGAAAGAATGCTGGTAAAGCAGGAATTTGGGCTGGTGCAGGACGAAGTAGTAGATTTAAAAGGGCAGGTTCGTAACAGCCTGGAAGAAATGCGTAAGGTTATTTTTAATTTACGACCGATGGCTCTCGATGATTTGGGCTTAATTCCGACTTTGCGGAAATATGTGCATGATTTTGAAGAGAAGACGAAACTGCGGACGACTTTGGAAACCCGGGGACAGGAACACCGACTATCTTCAGCGATGGAGGCGGCGGTATATCGTCTTGTTCAGGAAGCATTGTCTAATGCAGCAAAACATGCCTACCCAAGCTTCGTATTGGTGGAGATTACATACCAAGCGCAGTTAATTAAGATTGTGATTAAAGATAACGGATTAGGCTTTAATGTACAAAAGTTAAAAAATCAGCAAGGTAATCGGGAAAGCTTCGGGCTAGTAGGTATGCGGGAACGTGTAGAACTGCTTGAAGGAAGAATGGAAATTGTATCAGCCGAGAATCAGGGGACAACAATCGTGATCCATATTCCGACGAATGTGGAGAAGGGGAAGGAGTAGTGTGATGGAGAACTTAAACTCTAGTAAAACGCCCATTAAGGTTCTTTTGGCGGATGATCATCAGCTTTTTCGTGAAGGGCTGAAACGCATTTTGAATATGGAGGAGGATATCGAGGTCATAGGGGAGTGCGGCGACGGTATTCAGGTATTAGAGTTTTGTAACGGGACTAAACCGGACATCGTATTGATGGACATCAATATGCCTGTTGAGAATGGCGTAGAAGCCACTCAAAAACTTCGGGAAATGTTCCCGGAGGTTAAGGTAATTATTTTATCCATTCATGATGATGAGAGTTATGTATTTGAAACCCTTCGTAAGGGCGCCAATGGTTATTTATTGAAGGATATGGAGGCCGAATCCCTTATTAATGCCATTCGTTCGGTCTGTGAAGGACATGCCTTTATCCATCCAAAGGTTACTGGAAAGCTTATCAATCAATTGCGGCGTATGACTTACCTTAACGAGACTGGTGTAACTACAGATACAGTGGTGAAGGAAGCTGGTGTTAAATTTATTGCTGGCGATAACAATCCTCTGACCCGCCGTGAAGCAGAAGTGCTGCGTCTAATGGCTGAAGGTAAGAGCAATAAAATGATCGGTGAATATTTATTCATTAGTGAAAAAACAGTTAAAAACCATGTTAGCAGTATTTTGCAAAAAATGGAAGTGGATGATCGGACTCAAGCCGTTATTAATTCGATTAAATATGGCTGGGTAACCTTGTAAAAGCTTCACAGTAATACGTTACATATAGGAAAGAAATTAAGTAGACACAGCTTGCTTCCCTGATGGGTATTCTAGGCAGTCACCGACCTTTTAATGCCGGCATATAGTGTTGGTATACAGAGGAGGTGCATCTCCATGGTAGCCCAGTTGATATGGATTGCGGTTGTTTATGTATCCGCTGCAGTGATGATTCATATGTTGCATAACCGGCAGAAGGTGCGTAAAACACCGCAGTCCGGAAAATGGATTCATTATATTTTTATTACCCGTAATCATGAATCTGTTGTGGAATGGTACATTCGGGCACTGACATTTCAAGCTCTTCTAACCGGAAAACGATTGCGAGTAACGTTCATGGATGATGGTTCGAGTGATGGAACACTTGGGATAGTTTCCAAAATGGCCGCTAGCGGCTGCTCTATCGATCTTGCAACATCTTTGTACTCTCTTCAGATGAGTGAAGAATTACAGCATGAAGGAATTGTAGTAGACTTGCGGCTGTCAGGGCAGTCTGTATCGCTGCCTTTTATGGGGATGGCAGGAAGTAGGGGATGCGAATCAAAGCGCAACAGATCTTAAGTAAATATGTAAGTAACGGGTGAAGCACACTCTCCAAGAACTGGGGGAGTGTGCTTTTTGCGTTTGGGGAGACGGAGTCGTGAATTTGGGATCAAATATGGAGTTGCTAAGTACAAGCGAAAGGTAGGAGGGATTATTATGCAAGTCGCTGTATATGCTGTGGAATGCAAGGGGAGCTGGAGGGTTAGAATTTCATTAGATCTTAGGGTAGATAGATGGTGGTGGTCTGTAGCTAGACCGGAGAAGAAAGATGGGAGTTCCTTAGCGGCGAATAGATTGGTTCTGCTTTCTTCTGCGTTGCCGCTAGGTTGGGCTGTGAAGCTCCGGGACAACTTTAAACAAAGAAGCGCAATGGGAACCTGGGGGATTAAGGAGTGGGGGCAATATATTAATAGTATGCTTGAGGCTGAGTTGAGAGAGGAGAAAGAGACAGGGGGACTGTGGGAGGCACAGTGGCTGAATGATGGAATATTCATATGGAAGCCTAATGAATCAAGTTTCGGAATAGATCAGGACAATAAGAAGAATGAAAGATACGATTGGTGTGAAAAAGAGGATTTTCAATCTGGATTACTAGAATCTGATTCAGAACAATTATTGCGGGCTGTGGCCGGGCGCTCTTTATTGGAGCCGGAAGTAGAAGCGCTGCTGGCAGAAGAATTGCCAGAGCTAGGGGGTTGCTGGCGCCAGGCGGCACAACTGGCGCATCTGCAGGGGCGGCTGTTGCTTACAGCCGCCGTAGGCAGTGCGCCCCCGGCTGCGCACGGGGCGCGGGCCCGCCAGCTCCCTGCGGGTGCTGGCGTTATGGTGCGGGCGGCGGCTAGGCTGCCGCACTTATTGTGGCGCGGCGCTGTCGCTCGCCGCGCGGTTTCGCGCTGCCTGCGTTGCGGCAGCGTGCCCACCGGCCGCACGGCATGCGCCGCGTGCGGGCTTATGGGCTGCGCCTATTGCGAGGCCTGCCTCGCGCTTGGGCGCAGCCGGGCTTGTGCGCTGCTGCTGCGCAGCGCAGCACTTCCGGCCGTGCGGTGCACGGCCGCCCTTGACCCCGCCGCGGCCGCAGGCCGGTGGGGGCTGAGCCCAGCGCAGGCGGGAGCCGCTGGCGCTGCGCTGGGTTTTCTGGCGGAGGCGCGCAAGCGCTCCGCCAGTACCTGCCCAGAGCGGTTTCTGCTCTGGGCGGTAACGGGAGCGGGGAAGACGGAGATGATCTTCCCGCTCCTAGAGGCTGTGCTCGCCGCCGGAGGGCGGGCGCTGGTAGCGACGCCGCGCCGCGACGTCGTACTTGAGCTCGCGCCGCGGCTCGCCCGGGCTTTTCCGGCGGAGGACATCGCCGTACTTTATGGCGGCAGCGCAGATCGCTGGGTGAGCGGTCGCTTAACGCTCGCTACCACCCATCAGCTCCTGCGCTTCCATCAAGGTTTTGATCTCGTAATCATTGACGAGCTGGATGCGTTTCCCTACCACAATGATCCTATGTTGGCCTATGCCGCTGAACAAGCCTGTAAAGTGGACGGCTCTTTCATTTATTTATCAGCTACGCCACCACAAGAAATGCAGCGTTTGGTCCGGTTAGGCAAGCTTCCACATGCCAGAGTGCCTGTCCGCTTCCATGGTCATCCCTTGCCTATCCCGCAGCATTTGAGTATGCCCTCTGTTCTAACCTTTCTGAAGCGTGGAAGTTTGCCAAGATCGCTTATACAGAATCTTCAAAAGTCACTGGAGCGAAAAGCACAAATTTTTCTGTTTGTGTCTCGCATAGCTCATATCGAAGGCTTGCTGATCCTACTTCGTCGTAGCTTTCCTGGCGTGGTTATCGAAGGCACCTCGTCCAAGGATTCATTTCGGGCAGAGAAGGTGACTGCTTTTCGCAACCATATCATCTCTTTGTTAGTAACTACTACGATCCTGGAACGGGGAGTTACCGTGCCACGCAGTGATGTGTTTATTTTGGATGCAGACAGTGGTCTTTTTGACGAAGCCTCTTTGGTTCAGATGGCAGGCCGTGCTGGTCGTTCTAAAGACGATCCTGACGGGCATGTTGTATTTGCCTCCCCTCAGTGGAGCCGATCCCAGCGTGGAGCGATTGCTCAGATTCGTACTATGAATATCATCGCTCGCCGCCAAGGATATATTCGTAAAGGTGGGGCTATATGAATACCAAGCTTACAGGGTTACGAAAATCTCTGTCTTTCCTCCTTACCCCCTCCGTGCCTCAATGTCTAACCTGCGGGAAGTACAGCCCACAGTCCTCACAGTTGCCTGGTATCTGTAAGAATTGTGCGGAATCCATTCCTTGGATACGCATTCCACGTTGTTTGATATGTGGGCGGCATGTAGGCTGTCCAGACTGTACTCGCAGCGCTGAGCCCTCACCCATTGTATGTAACCGGAGTGCGGTAGCCTACACTAATGAGATGAGAGAATGGCTCGGTCAATATAAATATCGCGGGAATGAACGATATGCCCCTCTGCTTGGTCTCATGCTGGATAGGGCATATTTAACCCTAAAGGAGGAGAAGCAACAGGGGGCTCTTTCATCCCAGAAGGCATCGTTTTTTCATCTTATTCAACATAAAAGGTACAAAAAAAACAGCCTTTGGTCAGCTGATTTATTAGTTCCGGTACCTGTCAGTGATTCAAGGCTTCTAGACCGGGGGTTCAATCAAGCGGAAAGATTGGCCGATGTTCTATCTCATCATAGGAAGATTCCTCAGCTACCGCTACTAATTCGTACGCATCATACGGTTAAGCAGAGCTTTAAAGGACGTGCGGAGAGACTGGCAGATATGAAGAATGCTTTTGGAGCGAATCCGGCAGTCTCCACACCATTTAAGGATTGGCTGAAAGATAACTCACCTATAAGCCGTCCTATTCGAATTATTATTGTTGATGATATCTATACAACGGGAAGCACGATTCGTGCTTGCGCCGAAATTCTAAAACAAATGGTTTCAAACTATGATTATGCTACAGAAATCTATAGCCTAACCTGGGCGCGTTCCTAAAGCGAAAATGCATGATTGTGAACAGCTATATCTATTTCATTAAGGATTAGTTGCGGTTGGTAGCGTTTCTTCTGTCCCATAGACGAATTCCTTGCAATCATGTAATCTAGGAGCATAAGAATATTATGCATTGCACAGAATGTACGGAGAGGAGCGGCTGCTTGTTATGAATCTAGACAATTGTCCAAGGTGCGGCCGGTTGTTTGTCAAGAATCTTATGGGGTTGTGCCAGGCCTGTATCAAAGAGCTGGAGCATGAATATGAGATCTGCGTGAATTATTTACGGGAAAACAAAGGAACCAACATTCAGGAGCTCTCCGATGCTACGGGGATTTCTATTAAAGAGATTACCCGCTTTATTCGAGAAGGCCGGATTTCTATAGCTAATGCACCCAATATGATGTACCCTTGCGAAGTGTGTGGTACACTGATTCGGGATGGCCATATGTGTGACAGCTGTCGTAGCCGGCTCAGGAAAGATCTCACGAATGCTGTCAAGGAAAATTCTGCTGAGGATACTACTAAAAAGACATCTGATGGTGCATATCGTGCCATAGATAAGCTGCGTGACCTATAAAATCTGCAAAAAAACGTTTGCAGCTATAAAGAATGTTTCAGTCTACGCCGATAAACTTAGTAAAGATTATCGGCTTTTTTATATTAGAAGGAAGGTGGAAGTTATGAAAATTAACGAGACCGGACGAATTAACGCGATTAATCCGTATCAACGCAGCGCGGAAGCGCAAAGGCAGGAACAAATGAAGAAAAGCACACGCAAGGATGAGGTTTCGATCTCTGATGAAGCGATTCAACTCTTGCAAGCACAAAACACTGGCAAGAATGATCCAGAACGCGCACTTAAGATCGACAATCTAAAGCAGCAGGTCTCCGCAGGTACCTATCAAGTTGATGCATCTAAGCTAGCAGAGAAACTCGCCCCTTACTTCAAGCAATCCTCCGAGAATTAGGTGAAAACATCCATGGCATTGACGACATTAATAGAACTATTGGAGCGGCTAGATGGAGTGCATGTTCAAATGCTGGATCTGGCCGCTGAGAAGAAACAGACAATTATGGATAACAAGGTGGATGCGTTAATCGACATCCTTAATCGTGAATCCAAGCTAATGAAGGTAATTGGGCAGCTCGAGGAAGAGCGAATATTAGCCGCATATACCGTTTTGCAAGGTGTGGGTATTCGTTCCAACCTGAACCTGAATCTAACGGAGCTGTCCAGGCTTATCTTTGACCCTGAAGACAAGGCACGACTGCTGCATATTCAGCAGAAGCTTTCAGGCACTTTGCATCGCCTGAAAGAAGCCAATGACCTAAATCAGAAGCTGATAGAGCAGTCGCTTACATTTATAGATTATTCTTTGGATCTGTTGGTCGGAAGACCAAATCAGGATATCACTTATCATCGTCCGTCCGACAAAGGTAACAACGTAAATCGGTCGGGGATTTTTGATGCACGAGGTTAGAATTGTACTGATGAAGTGTTCTGCCGGAGCAGAACATAAGGAGGAGTAAGAAGCATGACATCCACATTTCACTCGATAGAGACGGCGAGACGCAGCCTTTTTACTCAGACCGCAGCTCTTAATACAACTGGACACAATATCGCTAATGCGAATACCGAAGGTTATACTCGTCAACGTGTTAATATGCAAGCCTCTTTACCTATTGAAGCGTACGGATTGTTAAAATCTACCGTTCCCGGTCAAATGGGGACAGGGGTGGAATTCTCATCTATCGATCGGATTCGAGAAATGTTTCTGGATGATCAGTACCGTGGTGAGAACGCTGCTTTCGGCAACTGGAGTCTTCAAGCAGATACGCTCTCTAAGCTGGAAGCTATCGTTAATGAGCCATCGGATACAGGCATTCGTACAGTTTTGGATAACTTCTGGAAATCGTGGTCGGATCTAAGTAAGAACCCTGAAGATCCAACAGCCCGTAAGATTGTAGTGCAAACTGCACAATCTTTGACGGATGCTATGAACTATATGAGCACGCAACTGAATAATCTGGAGCGGGATCTAACCACTAATATAGATGTTAAGGCAAAAGAAGCTCAGGGTTACCTGACCGCTATCGCAGATCTAAATAAATCGATCTATAAGATTGAGGGTATGGGGGATCATGCGAACGATCTACGTGATCAACGCGACCTGATGGCGGACAAGCTCTCCAAAATTGCTAATATTACTGTTGTAGAGACGGAAGCAGGTTATAACATTTCTTTAGGGGGACAACCTCTCGTAGAGGGTGGGGAAGTAACTGCAACCGTAGATGGCGCGTTTCTTAATAATGCTTATGCCTCCGGAACCTTGAAGGGCGGCGAGGCTTACGGAATGATTTTTTCCAATAATACCTATGTTGCCGATTACAAGAAACAGCTCAATGATTTGGCGAGCACTATTGCTACAGGTGACGTTGAAATTACAGTGCCAGCTGGCTCCAATCTTCCTGAGGGCACAGTGTTGACTAGTGATGCCAAGATTACACAAGCTGACGGTACCGTAGTTACTTTGACCGCTGGTCAGGCCATGCCTAAGGGCGCAACAATGTATGAGGACGCCAAGACCATTGTCAAAGGGTTAAACGGACTTCACAAGTTAGGTTACGCGATGGATGGAAGCGTCGGACGCGATTTCTTTGTAACATCAGGTGAGGCTGGAACAATCAAACTTAATCCCGAAATTGCAGCTGACGTAAACCTATTTGCAACTTCGTTACGTACAACTATTGATGCTGATGGTAAAACACAGGTTGTTAAAGGAAATAACACCTTGGCACTCTTATTGACTAACCTGAAGGATAGTAAATTTACTAAGCCGGACGGCAGTGTGAGCAACACTGTGGGTGGACTTTTTGGCTCTATGGTTGGTCAACTCGGTATTCAATCACAGGAAGCTGCACGTCAGACCGATAACTCTGATTATCTGGTAGAGCAAGTTAACTCCCGTCGTCAATCAGTCAGCGGAGTATCACTAGATGAAGAAATGTCGAATATGCTAGTATTCCAGCATGCTTATAGTGCCGCAGCGCGTTTTATGACTACTTTTGATGAACTGCTCGACAAATTGATTAATTCCACCGGCACAGTCGGCAGATAAAAGGAGATATAGCGTATGTTGAGAGTAACCTCTAACATGATGAATTCACAGCTTCTGCTTAACTTAAATCGTAATGCACGTACAATGAACGATACACAGTTACAGCTTTCCAGCGGACGCAAAATCAACAAGCCTTCCGATGATCCAGTAGGGATCACGTATTCCCTGCGCTACCGTGCGGAGCTTTCCTCTAATGAACAATATACTAAGAATGTAGATAGTGCTCTTTCGTGGCTTGATTACAATGATACAGTGCTGGGTCAAGCTGGAGATGTCGTTCAAAAGATTCGTGAACTGACTGTACAAGCTTCGACAGGAAGTAATCCACAGTCTGCACTCGATAGTATTAATGAAGAAGTATTACAGTTAAAAGAACAACTTGTCGATATCGCTAACAGCACATTGAACGGTAAATATATCTTTAATGGTGAGCAATATACCACTAAACCTTATGATTTTTCTAAAGGCACAGATGGTACATATGATGTATCTAAGCCGATTACTACGGATACAGGTCAGATTCAGTTTGTTGTAGGTGAGGATGTACGAATGCCAATTAGTACGACTGGTAATGACATATTTGGTAATACTGGGGAAGCGGATAATCTGTTTACTATTATTAATAGTATATCAGATGCTTTAAAATCGGGTAATACTTCAGCAATATCCAATCAACTTAACACTATTGATTCAAGGATGAATACTATTCTATCCGCTCGATCTGAGGTTGGAGCAAAAACTAATCGTGTAGAATTGATGCAGGAACGGTTAAGTGATTTAAATATCAACCTAACAGATCTTCAAGCTAAGACTGAAGATGCTGATTATGAGGGGTTGATCATGCAATCGAAGATTCAGGAGAATATTTATAACGCGTCCTTGTCAGTCGGTGCTAAGATTATATCTACAACTCTTGTGGACTTTATTAGATAACAGAGGTGGTTATCGTGCTACAACCGCTACTACAAATACGCCAGACACCTGCTTTGATTGGCATGGATGCTGATTTAGGGATCTTATCCATCACCCAGCCCAAAGCAGAGGTGAATATTACAACCACTTCGGCGGAGCTTACGGTTGAATCTTTTCGTCCAGAGCTTTTAATAGACCAATCTAGAGCTTGGGCGGCTTTTACCGGGGGCAGTTTGCCCGACATGAACAAGCGAATTTATTCAGGCATACAGCAGTTGTATCTTCAGGGAATTGCTAGGAAGGTAGAACAGGGAAATCGAATGGCCCATTTTTTTAAACCAGGCAATACGATTGCGGAAGTATATGGCACAGACACAGAACCAAATTCGTTTCCTGAGACTCGAGGACCAGCATCATACGATAATGTGGATATTCATTTTGAGACAAGGGATCCGGAAATTGAATTTCACCCTGCAGAGGTTCACATTCAAGTGGAAGGGCGTCGTCCGGAAATTGAATACACTCGTGGCAAGTTAAATATATACATGCAGCAATACGCTTCCATACATTTTATTCCGCCGGAAGTGAATTTTCAATTGTAGCTCTTGAGCTATAGATGTGCTTGAGAGCGCCTCTATAGCTTTTCTGCTTTTTTTGAAATGTTATTAATAAAAGAAATAATTTTTACGTAGTAATACTTTTAAGGAGTGATCATTTTGATTATAGAGACATTATCCTGGGGTACATTGGAAGTAAATGAAGATCAGTTATTTCATTTCTCAAAGGGAATACCCGGGTTCGATGAAGAGACTGATTTCGTACTGATAACTATGGAGGATACTTCCTTTTGGTATTTACAATCGGTTAGGGAGAAGGGATTATCGTTTCTACTAGGCGATCCTTTTTTGTTTTACCCATCTTATGAATTTGAACTTCCTGATGCTGATGCTGAGGAATTAGAGATTCAATCGAGTTTACTGATTCGCTGTATTATTACACTGAAGGATCAGATTCAACTATCCACAATAAATCTGCTGGGACCTATCGTATTGAATCCTGATGCTAACACCGGAAAGCAGATTGTTTTGCATAGTGCTTCATACCATACAAAGCATCCCTTGTTACAGGAGAAGTTGATTGTAGACGGAAAGGATGGTGGATAATATGCTCGTGCTTTCCCGTAAGAAAGGGGAGTCTATCGTTATACAGGATCAGATAGAGTTGACGGTTCTAAGTGTGGAAGGGGATACTGTTAAGATTGGTATCTCGGCTCCAAAACATGTTGATGTATTCCGCAAAGAGATATACTTGTCTATTCAGGAAGCAAATCGTGAATCAGTCGCGACTGCACCATCTGATCTTAACGTGATCATGGATCGACTAAGAGGAATCCAAGATAGTATTTAAATCTCACGAAAAAGCGGGAAAATGCATGATGTGCAGACCCGTTTTTTTAGTATAGGATAAAAGTTCTGAAAAATTATTGATTATTACTAAATTACTCTAAACAGATCATGGTATGTTGTCGATATATAGTTTAGACGCTGAACCCGCAGGGCGGCCGACCTTAACGGTTTGGCGTACCACATGGATGTGGAACTAATATATTTCAAGGAGGAAATTCAAATGATTATCAACCACAATATCGCGGCGCTGAATACTCACCGCCAACTATCTATTAACACTGGTAACACTAGCAAGAACATTGAGAAACTCTCTTCCGGTTTACGTATTAACCGTGCTGGTGACGATGCCGCTGGTTTGGCGATCTCGGAGAAAATGCGCGGTCAAATCCGTGGTCTTGATCAAGCATCTCGTAATGCTCAAGACGGTATCTCCATGATTCAAACTGCTGAAGGTGCATTGAATGAAACTCACTCCATTCTTCAACGTATGCGTGAACTTTCTGTTCAATCCTCAAATGATACTAACGTAACAGCTGACCGTGCAGCGATTAATGAAGAGTATCAAGCATTGGCACTCGAAATCACGCGGATATCAAATGACACAGAATTTAATACTCAAAAACTTTGGGATGGATCTACAACAGCTGTTGAATTCCAAATAGGCGCTAATAAAGCACAAACTATTTCCTATACTTTCTCTAAAGCTGATGCTACTACATTGATGGTTGCTATAGGTGATTTGACAGATAAAACTAAATCACAAACAGCGCTTGGTAATCTTGATATAGCGATTGGTAAAGTATCTACAGAACGTTCTAAGTTAGGTGCTGTTCAAAACCGTTTGGAGCATACTATCAATAACTTGAATACTTCTTCTGAGAACCTCACTGCAGCTGAATCCCGTGTTCGTGACGTAGATATGGCTAAAGAAATGATGGCGCAAACAAAGAATAGTATTCTTTCCCAAGCTGCACAAGCTATGCTTGCACAAGCGAATCAACAGCCACAAGGCGTTCTTCAATTGCTTCGTTAATCTAAAGTAGAGTTAAGATGATTTAACCAATAATATATATACACCTATCACATGGATGTGAGGGTTAAAATCCAAGGAGGAAATTCAAATGATTATCAACCACAATATCGCGGCGCTGAATACTCACCGCCAACTATCTATTAACACTGGTAACACTAGCAAGAATATTGAGAAACTCTCTTCCGGTTTACGTATTAACCGTGCTGGTGACGATGCCGCTGGTTTGGCGATCTCGGAGAAAATGCGCGGTCAAATCCGTGGTCTTGATCAAGCATCTCGTAATGCTCAAGACGGTATCTCCATGATTCAAACTGCTGAAGGTGCATTGAATGAAACTCACTCCATTCTTCAACGTATGCGTGAACTTTCTGTTCAATCCTCAAATGATACTAACGTAACAGCTGACCGTGCAGCGATTAATGAAGAGTACCAAGCATTGGCACTCGAAATCACACGGATATCAAATGACACAGAATTTAATACTCAAAAACTTTGGGATGGATCTACAACAGCTGTTGATTTCCAAGTTGGTGCTAATGCCAATCAAAAGATATCTTATACTTTTGGTGACATGGATGCAGCAGCGTTAATGACTACTGTTGGTGATCTAACGACTAAAGCTAATTCACAAACAGAGCTAGTAGCTGTGGATGCAGCGATCGCTAAAGTTTCTACAGAACGTTCGAAACTTGGTGCTGTTCAAAACCGTTTGGAACACACAATTAATAACTTGAATACATCTTCTGAAAACCTCACTGCAGCTGAATCTCGTGTTCGCGATGTAGATATGGCTAAAGAAATGATGGCTCAAACGAAGAATAGTATTCTTTCCCAAGCCGCACAAGCTATGCTTGCACAAGCGAATCAACAGCCACAAGGCGTTCTTCAATTGCTTCGTTAATTTTTACTGTTTTAGGAGGGACCTTAGTTTAACTAGGGTCTTTTTTTATTTTATTAATTAATTAATTTATTTATTTATTTATGATTGGAGGATTTTTTTATGCTAACTTTAGCAATGATTGTAAAAAACGAATCAGAGAAGCTCGGAAGATGCCTTGAGAGTGTGAGGTCAATCGTAGATGAGATAGTTGTAGTTGATACTGGATCTGTAGATGATACCAAGAAAATAGCAAGTGCTTATGGAGCGAGAGTATTTGATTTTCAATGGGTGAATGACTTCTCAGCTGCAAGGAATTTTGCGTTGGAACAGTGTGAAGGAGATTGGATTTTAGTATTGGATGCTGATGATCGTATCATTAAAGCTTCACGGAAAGAAATTGATGATTTTATCACTAATAATAATTCATTGGGACGAATCAGAATTACTAATAGTTTTGATTACGATGGGGAGTTAAGAGAGTCAGAAGCGAATGTTACTAGGTTATTTCCAAAGGGGCTATTCTACACAGGAAAAATCCATGAGCAGATTGTTTCCGATCTTCCAAGGAAAAATGTGCCGATTTATGTTTATCATGATGGGTATTACAAATCAGATAAGTACAAACGAAATATAAAAATGCTTGAACTTGAGCTAGATGAATATCCTGATGATAATTATCTTCTTTATCAACTAGGTAAAGAGTACAGAATAATAAAGGATTTTATTAATGCTGAGGCCTATCTATCAAGATGTTATAGTGGAATTACTGATATAGACGGGTACAAGCCACAATTGATAATCGAGTGTTTGTATACAATGTTAGGGGTGGGTAATTTCGAAGAGGGACTTGCACTGATAGAAAAGGAGGCTAGGCTGTTAAGCGATTTTCCAGACTTCTATTTCGTCAGTGGTTTGTTTTACATGGAACTAGTTTTTAGTGATATCAATAAATATATAAGATATTTTCCATTAATAGAGAAATCTTATCTAAAGTGTTTATCTATAGGAGATACGGATAAATATGAGAGTGTAAAAGGGACAGGTACATTTTTAGCAACCTATAATTTAGCGGTATTTTATGAAACTACTGGTGATTTGAATAAGGCCAGGAAATATTACGAGTTATCTGCCCAATATAATTATAAGTTGGCTCGTAAACGTTTTGAAATTCTAAGTGGTTAATATGCTGATTTCATTTTCTTTACTTATCATGTATTTGGTTACGACCGATAATAATAGTATGAATTTTTATCCCTAGAACTGAGAGGTAGTCATGAAGAAAACAGTGTCCTTATGCATGATTGTGAAGAACGAGGAGAAAACACTTGCCCGATGTCTGGATAGTGTCGTTGGTAAGGTTGAGGAAATTATTATTGTAGATACTGGTTCAGAGGACAATACAATAGAAATTGCAAAGCGATATACCTCTAACATATATAGTTTTCAATGGACAGGAAGTTTTGCTGAAGCAAGAAACTTCAGTATTCGGCAATCTTCATGCGACTATATTTTGGTAATGGATGCAGATGAATACCTTGATGAAGATTCAGATATTCATAAGGTATGTGTTACTGGGTTCGATTATTATGTTTTGAAAATTAAAAATTATCTATCATTCGATCAAACATTTATTCATTATAACGTAAGGTTATTCGTAAATAATGAAAACCTCTACTTTGAAAATCAACTTCATGAGCATTTAAATATATTTGATGAAAGATTTAAATTTGTGGGTAATGATGTGGATTTACTTCTTCATCATACTGGTTATAGTAATGAAACCATAGAAGAAAAGGACAAGCTGCAACGGAATCTTCCTATCATGATTAGGGAAGTTGAAGAAAATCCTAACGGCTTTAATTTGTTTAATATGGGGAAATTATATTTAAGCCTTGGTCAATACCATAAAGCAGTGAATTACTTTAAGAAAGCCTATCCCTTAAGTAAAAGTACCTTGTATTTGCCCGATCTATTAACTTTGTTTGCATCTACTCTAGGTAAACTAAATAGGTATGAAGATGGTTTGAGTGTTATTAATGAAGCTGTACGTTTGTATAGTGAGGATTCTGAAATGAGTTATACTCAGGGGCAATTATTTATGGAGGCTGGATATCTTAAAGATGCAGAGCTATCGTTTAGAAAGTGTCTTTTGATGGGGGATCAGGGACAAGGGGCTATGGTTTACGAAGGGTCAGGTGGCTATAAAGCGAGATTTATGCTGGCTGAAGTATATGAGCGGCAAAGGAAGTTGGCTGAGAGCTATGAGTTAGTAATCAAAGTTCTTGAAGAGAAGAAAACACATATACCTGCACTCACAAAATATTTCGAGATCGTTTCTAAAGCTAACATACCTGCGGATGATGTATATCAAAATTTAGAGCTCATCTATAACGTTGAGAACATTAATGACTTACGAAATCTGATTGATACACTATATGAACTAAGACATCCACTTTTAAATGAATATATTGCGAAGTATAAGTTACAAACTCAGCCATATATTTGTGCTGTTGCATCGCAGTATAACAAAAAATATGAGTTAGCTCGGATACAGTGGTCCAATATTTCACAGCTACCTGATGAAGTAGGAGGAGATCTGCTGTTGCTTGCAATAATCCTTCAGGATCTGTCTCTTTTTCATAGAGTACGGCCACTTCTAAATGTGAGCAAAAAGGAAAGTGAAACAATAGTCAATTTGATTAATAGAGAAGACAATTCTACTATCCGCTTAACCTCTCATGTGGAAAAATTGCTTTTTGAAGTTTCTCGTCACCTTGTAATCTTGCAAGAGTTTGATGTTTTTCAAGTTGTATTAGAGTTTCTTTATAGAGGTAGTGTTGAAACTAAATATAACTTGTGCTTTTTCCTTGCAGAATATAGTTTTGTTGAGGTAGCTATTGATATGTTAATCAAATTATATGATGAACAACCATACAATATAAAGACTATCACGTTACTAGGAGATCTTTGTTTACATAGTGGGTATATTGAAGATGCTCATCTATTCTATAGCAAGCTTATGGATCTGAAACCTGATTATAATACTTATGAACGCTGTTATGACTGTTATAAAAAACAGGGCGATATTAAAGCTATGAATATCTTAAAGAATGAAATTAAACGAAAGTTCCCTTTAGTTTCTTGGGTGGATGCGTCTTAAATTAATCAAAAAAATGAATGGGGATTAAATAATGATAGCTCAGAGAATTCAAGAATATATTCATAGTGGTGATCTCTATAAAGCTAAAGAGTTGATGTCAGAGCTTGAAGATAATAGCTATTTGGTTAAAGAGGTCGAAATCTACACGATGAAAGCTGCTATAGCCGTAGCTGAGAATAAACTACATGAGGCAGAGGAATTGTTATTGAAGGGATTACTTATTGATTCAGAATATATAGATGTGCTTTTTAACCTTGGATATGTCTATAAGTTGCGTAACAATCTTATCCAATCAAATTACTTTTTTGAAAAAGCGATAGATGTAACAAGGGATAATGCACTAATTAATGCAATCGAACAATTTATCGAAGATAACAGATATCTCAATTCGTTAACTGAGAAACCACTGGTAAGTATTATTGTATTGGCGTATAACAAATTGGATTACACTAAATTATGTATAGAAAGTATATTGAAATATACACTAGACATTAGTTATGAGTTAATTCTTGTTAATAATGGTTCAACAGATGGGACTAGGGAATATTTTGATTCATTGCCATCTGTCAAGCCGCTTCATTTGATGAAAAATGTAGGTGTTACTAACGGTTTTAATGAAGGTATGAGAGTCGCTGAGGGTAAATATACGGCTTGTGTATGTAATGATTTTATTTTCACTCCTCGTTGGTTAGAGAATTTATTAATATGTATTGAGTCTGACGAGAGGATAGGGTATGTATCACCTGGGGCTAGTATGATTAGTAATCTACAGCAGATTAACGGTGAATATAATAACCTTGAAGAAATGCTTCAGTTCGCAGAACGTTACAACCATTCGGATCCTCGCAAATGGGAAGAACGAGTAAGACTGCTTCCATGTGTATTAATGGTTAGAACAGAGTTACTTAAACAAATCGATTATTATGATCCTAGATTTTATTATGGTGAGTTTGCTGATGATGATATTAGTTTTCGTATTCGAAGAGCAGGTTATAAGTTGATATATTGTAAAGACACATTTACTTATCACTTTGGCTCTGTTACGGTGCGAGATGATCAGGTCAATAATAATTCACTAAATGTAAGTAGGGACATTTTTATAGATAAGTATAATTTGGACTCATGGACAGATGCTGTAATGAATATTGGATTGCTTAAAGAAATTTCAGTTAAATTGTCATGTACTAATGCATCAATTTTAGGAGTCAATACTAGATGTGGTAGTAACCCATTGCAGTTGAAAAATATGTTGAGAGAAAAAGGAATACTTGATACGTGTATAACGAATTATTGTTTGGATCATAAATACCTGCAAGATATCATAACGGTTTCAGATGACTACATCCAAGGAGATATTGAAAATATTGATATTGAGCTGAAAAATCAGAAATTTGATTATATCATTTTCGAATACGATTCAAATAATTTAAATAATCATCCTCTGATCATTGCGCAATTGAGCTCCAAGCTAAATCATGGAGGTCAATTAGCATTAATCTTAAAACACCCTCAATTCGACAAAAATAACATTAGTAAGGATATTGAACGTATTCAAATATCTGGTATGACGTACTATTACTGCAATGTGGCAGCTACAAACAATTCCTCTGGGGTGGAATTGGAGATTATCCTTAGAAGGGATGTTTAGCGGGTGAAAGCAGTTATATTAGCAGGTGGGCTAGGCACAAGATTGAGCGAAGAAACAGTAGTTAAGCCCAAACCAATGGTGGAGATTGGTGGGGCTCCAATGCTTTGGCATATTATGAAAGTATATTCGAGCTATGGAATTAATGAATTTATTATATGCCTGGGTTATAAAGGATATTTAATAAAGGAGTTTTTTGCGAATTATTATATGCATACATCAGATGTTACATTCGATTTCACAACTAATGAAATGCAAGTTCATAAAAATAACTCGGAATCTTGGAAAGTGACATTAGTTGACACAGGTGAACACACCCTAACGGGAGGAAGGCTAAAGAAAGTCCAACAGTATGTTGGTGATGAAACTTTCTGCTTTACATATGGAGATGGTCTTTGTGACGTTAATATATTAGAACTTGTAGAATTTCATAAAAATAAAAATAATCTCTCAACAGTAACAGCGGTTCGGCCACCGGGAAGGTTTGGGGCGTTTGAGTTTAAGAAAAATGAGATTATAGGATTTCAGGAAAAGCCAATGGGAGATGGAAACTGGATTAACGGGGGATTTTTTGTCCTTGAACCAGAGGTTTTTGACTTAATAAGTGGTGATAATACAACGTGGGAAGAAGAACCTATGGAGAGGTTGGCGAAATCTGGAGAACTATCAGCCTTTATGCATGAGGGATTCTGGCAGCCAATGGACACTCTAAGAGATAAGAACAAGCTAGAAGAAATGTGGAACACAGGGACCGCTCCTTGGAAAGTGTGGTAATTGATGCAAACTAATTTTTGGGTCTCTAAGAAAGTACTTATTACAGGACATACAGGCTTCAAGGGTAGTTGGTTATCGTTATGGCTTCAGCATTTAGGAGCTGATGTATACGGATATAGTAGTTCTTTACCAGTGAGTGAGCCACATTTATATGGAATTGCTCAAGTTTCAAAAAATATGGACTCTATGTATGGTGATATATTGGATTACGAACGGCTACAAATATTTATTCAAAAGATTCAACCAGAGATCATTTTCCATCTTGCTGCTCAACCTTTAGTAAGAGAGTCATATATTGAGCCGATAGCTACATTCTCTACTAATGTTATGGGTACGGTTCATATGTTAGAAGCAGCTAGGCATACTGAATCAGTCCGATTAGTTATTAATGTAACCACAGATAAATGCTACGAAAACAGTAGTAACTCATTACTGGGGTTTATAGAGAAGAACCCTGTTGGAGGTTCTGATCCTTATAGTGCGAGTAAGGCATGTTCTGAGATTGTGACAACCGCCTATGAAAGATCATTCTATACGAATAGTAGTAAATTATTGTCATCTGCCAGAGCGGGCAATGTTATAGGTGGAGGGGATTGGGCTCCTGATCGTATTATTCCAGATATCATTCGCTCTATTACTAATAAACAACCATTGAATATCAGATATCCCCAAGCTATCCGACCTTGGCAGCATGTATTGGATTGTTTGAATGGGTATTTGTTGTTAGCCCAAAAAATGTGGGAATCAGGAGAAAAGTATATAGGATCGTGGAATTTTGGCCCTGGTGAATCCTCAATTATATCTGTTGCTCAGCTCATTGAAGAATGTAACAAATATCTTGGGAATAAATTAGAGGTGTTATATGAATCCGATACTCAGCCATATGAAGCTACAACGCTGGTCCTCAACAGTGAGAAGGCTGAAAAACTGTTAAATTGGGGTATAGAGTTGCCTGTTAAACAATCAATTGAATGGACGATGGATTGGTATACAAACTATATGAGTAATAGTCTTAATGATTTAACGTTAAGACAAATAAGTAACTATGAAAAAATAAAAGCTGCTAGACTTTCATAACATAAGGGGATATGAATAAATGTCAACCGGAATATGTCGTTTTTGTGGTACAGAACTAAAGACCACTTTTCTAGATTTGGGGATTTCCCCTTTGGCAAATTCTTATGTGAAATCTATAAATCAGATGGAATACATGTATCCATTAAGAACTTATGTTTGTGATCACTGCTTTTTGGTTCAGGTAGAGGAATTTGAGTCTCCAGAACATATATTTAGTGAGTACGCTTATTTCAGCAGCTATTCGGATAGTTGGTTAAATCATTGCCGCATTTATGTTGAACAAATGATAGAACGGTATCGTTATACAAGTGAGACACGTGTAATTGAAATTGCTAGTAACGATGGTTATCTATTACAGTATTTTAAGGAAAAAGGGATCTCTGTATTAGGGATCGAGCCTGCAGCAAATGTCGCGAAATCCGCTATTGAAAAAGGGATCGATACTTCGATAAATTTTTTCGGAACTGAATTAGCAAAAAGCCTAAGGGAAGCAGGGAAGATGGCAGATCTCTTGCTCGGTAATAATGTACTTGCCCATGTTCCTGACTTAAATGATTTTGTCGAAGGAATGCAAATTCTATTACAGCCCCAAGGGACTATAACGATGGAATTCCCTCATTTGTTTCAGCTCTTAGAACATAATCAGTTTGATACTATATATCACGAACATTATTCCTATTTTTCATTTACGACTGTTAGTCGACTTTTTGCTAAGCACAATCTTTCGATCTATGACGTTGAGCAGTTGGAGACTCATGGTGGTTCTATACGAATTTATGCATGTCATTCAGAAAATAAAGAACTTGCGATCAGTCCGGCTGTTTATGAAATGCTGGAAAAAGAATTAGTATATGGTATGACAAATGTAGAGACGTATACAGGGTTCTATACAAAGGTAGTTCAATTAAAGAGACAGATTATGAGTTTTCTTATTGACCTTAAGAATCAGGGGAGCACTATTGTAGGGTACGGTGCCCCAGCTAAAGGAAATACCTTAATTAATTATTGTGGTATTGATCGTGACTATTTGGATTATACAGTGGATCGAAGTCCATACAAACAGGGAGCTTTTCTTCCAGGATCGAGGATTCCTATTTATTCGCCAGATCAGTTGAAGTTGACAAAACCAGATTATGTATTTATTCTACCTTGGAATTTGAAAGAGGAGATCATGGAACAGACCTCTTTTATTCGTGAATGGGGCGGTAAATGGATTATACCAGTACCGGAGGCGTCTATTATTGAATAATCAGGAAATCACAGGGAGTCATATTCATACGAAATATTATGATGAAGAAGAAAAACCTTCAATAACTATAGATCCAGATGGGGATTGAAATGTATAGCAACAGAGTAAATGGAGGCAGATTAAATGCACTTTACAGAAACGACATTAGCTGGATCCTATCTAATAGAATTGCAGTTATTAACTGATTCGCGGGGGCATTTCGCAAGATCTTGGTGTCATGAAGAATTCGCGAGTCGAGGATTGGACAACTCTTTTGTACAGTGCAATATTTCATATAATAAAAAAAAGGGAACCTTAAGGGGCTTACACTATCAGGCATTTCCTTATGAAGAAACAAAATTAGTTCGCTGTACTAAAGGTTCCATTTATGATGTTATCGTTGATATTAGGCCTAATTCACCGACCTATAAACAATGGTTTGGTATAGAATTATCAGAGACTAATTATAAAATGCTTTATATACCCAAGGGTTTCGCACACGGATTTCAAACTTTATCTGATGATACTGAAGTATTTTATCAGATGGGCCAAGTTTATAAAGATGAGTACGCACGTGGAATAAAATGGAATGATCCGGACTTTAATATAGTATGGCCGAAAGAAGAAAATGATAGAATAATTTCCGAAAAAGATTTGAATTATGTTAGGTATAAGCAATGAAAAAAATTATTGTAACTGGTGCAAATGGATTTATAGGAAGTCATGTACTAAATGAGTTGGCAGTAAAAGAGGATCAAATCTATGCAATTACGTCAAGTCTTGTAAACAAAAAAAATACCGATAAAATTACTTGGCTGAAGGTCGATTTACTCAATGACGATCAGATGAGGGAGATGTTTACATTAATAAATTCTCCTACGCATCTTTTGCATCTTGCATGGGACACTACACCAGGTCAGTATTGGAATTCGTCTGCGAATTTTAAATGGCTAAAAGCGAGCTTATCACTATTTGATATGTTTTGTTCTTTAGGAGGAAAGAGGATTGTAGGTGTGGGATCCTGTGCCGAATATGATTTGAGTCAGGGGATTTGCAGTGAGCTGGAGACTCCTCTTAATTACAATAGTATATACGGATCTAGTAAAAATTCATTATTTCATATGTTAATGTCGTACCAAAAACATTATGGAGTTTCTAGTGCATGGGCACGGGTGTTTTATTTGTATGGCCCTCGGGAACATGAACTTCGTCTGGTTCCTTCTGTTATTTTATCCTTATTAAAAGGTGAACAAGCAAAATGTACACATGGACAGCAAATTCGTGATTATCTGTATGTTAAGGATGCAGCAAAAGCGTTAGTTAATGTATTAGATAGTGAGATTAGTGGTCCTATTAACATTGGTTCAGGTAAGCCAATTAGATTGCATGAAATTGTAAGTAATATAGCGGATATTCTAAATAAGAAGGAACTTATTCAGCTTAATGCAATCCCAGCTTCAGTAGATGAACCGGAAATTGTGTTGGCTAACGTAGAACGGTTGAGAGAAAATATTGACTGGAGTCCTTCTGTCACTTTAGTACAAGGAATATATGAAACCGTAGAGTGGTGGCAATCCTATCTTTTTGGAGGCAAGAATGGTGACGAGAAATAACTGTCCAGTATGTGAATCAACAAATCTAAAGAGCATCATAACTCGTGAGAATATACCAGTGTTTCAAAATCTATTGATTAATAGCTTAGAGAGCGCAAAGCAGATTGTAAAAGGTGATCTAAACATTCTCCAATGTATAGACTGTGGTTTTGTTTATAATAGCTCTTTTGATTCGGATAAGGTTGTTTATGGTAGTGATTATGAGAATACTCAGTCCTATTCGTTGTATTTTGAAAAGTATTTAAATGAACTTACTTCTAACCTTGTTAATAAAAACGGCGTAAGAAATCTAAATGTTGTAGAAGTAGGTTGTGGAAAAGGTATTTTTCTAAGAAAAATAGTTGAAGCTGGCAATAATTATGGATATGGATTTGATCCGAGTTATATTGGACCTGATGTGGAGCTAGATGGGAAATTGAGATTCGAGAAGAGGTTGTACGATGAAGAGTGTGTTCATATAAAGGCGGATGTTGTTATTTGCCGGCATGTTATAGAACATATTTCGGAGCCACTAGTTTTACTAAAGACAATTAGAAAGGCACTAATTCATTCTCCTAATGCTAGAGTCTTTTTTGAAACACCATGTGTAGAATGGATTTTTAATAATAAAGTAATGTTTGATTTTTTCTATGAACATTGTTCTTATTTCAATAAGAGTTCTCTAGCTAAAGCATTTGAATTAGCTGGATTTGAAGTAGTGAATATTGAACATCTATTTAATGGCCAATATATGTGGTTAGAGGCTAGGCTTGTGGAGACTAGTGAGAAATTCGATGATTTCACATCTATAATGGATATTGTAACAAATAGTATGCAGTTTTCTCAGCATGAGAGGGAATGGAAGCAGAAAGTACAGGATCGTCTCGCTGAGCATTCTGAAAAGGGTGAAATTGCGATTTGGGGTGCAGGTGCCAAAGGTGTAACCTTTTTGAATTTAATTGATCCAGATTTGAAGTATATTAATTGTGTAATAGATGTGAATCCAAATAAAGTAGGCAAATATTTACCTGGAACAGGTCATGAAATAGTTGGTATTAACGTATTACAAGACAAGGAGTTATCAACGGTAATTGTAATGAATCCTAATTATTTGGAAGAAATTAAACAGATAATTGTACAGCAGCATTTAAATATAGAGCTAATAAATATTGACTCTTGGAATGATTGAAAAAATCCACCTTTCAAAACATGTTAATGGAAAGGAGCGATTCTAATAGAACTATCCCTCCCTTTATATAACTTTAAAGAGTATACATCAGCTCAACTTAATCATTTTTTTCCAGACAAACAAATAGTCCATTTTCAAGAAGTTGGGAACTCTCTATTTGATCTTGCCTTAGATCGTACAGAGTATTGTTTTTCCAAGATAGCTTTGGAGTCTTACAGGAAAAATGGTACTACATTCTTCAATCATCTGCATTCTGATCAATACGCTATTTTTCTTTGGTTCTTGTCGAATACCGTATGGAAAGAAAGTGGAAATACGGCATTAGCTAATAAAATTTTTTATATTAATAAAGCATTTCATGGATTTAGTTGTATGTACGATACGAATTTACCAAATATTTTTTTGCTCTTTCACACTGTGGGAACGGTGCTGGGCAAGGCTGAATATTCCGATTTCTTAGTCGTTGGGCAAGGTAGTACGGTTGGGGCTCAAAATGGAATCTATCCGAAGCTGGGGAAAGGTGTATCGTTACTGCCTTATTCCTCAATCGTTGGTAATTGTATAATTGGCGATAGAGTTTCAGTAGGGATTGGTGCATCAGTCTATGAAAAGAACATTGAAAGTGGAATGGTTGTTTATAGAGAAATGGACGGATCCATTAGATGTAAATTTAAACAAAGATGTTGGGCACAGCAGCATTTTTTAATAGATATATAACATACTAGTTTATAGAAGAGGCACTATTATTGATCTAGAGTTAACCTATTAAAAATAAATTCATAACTCCACTGCAATAACTTTGATCTTATACCGATATATAAACTAATACTAATTTTCGTGGAGGTTTTGCTAATGGATTTCCAGTTTTCTCTATCAGCCAAATCGATAGATCGGACTAACAGTAATCCGAATTACGAGACCACTAATAAGAAAGATAACAACGAGAGAACGAAAGCAAATAGTGCCTCGGACTTAATTACAATGGAAAGACAAGGAATTAAGGTTCCAATTGGGGAAGAACAACTGCTCCGAAACATCGCTCGTGCTGTTAAAGCATTAGAAGGGCCAACGACCTCCTTGGAAGTAAGTATTCATGAGAAAACCCACGCCTTAATGGTAAAAGTTATGAACAAAGAAACAGGTGAACTGATACGTGAGGTTCCACCTGAAAAAACACTTGATTTGGTAGCTAATATGATGGAAATCGCTGGAATTCTTATTGATGAACGTGTATAGAGAGGAGCTGTATGAGACGCGATGAGAGTAAGTGGACTTTCTTCTGGAATAGATGTTGATAGTATTGTAAAAGAAATGATGACAGCAAAACGGGAACCGCTAAATAAACTTAATCAACAGAAAACAATTTTGGGGTGGCAAAGAGACAGCTATCGTGAGTTTAACGCTAAGTTAGTTGACCTTAAAATGAATAAATTGATTAAATGGAATACTGCCTCCCAAATGAATTCACAAAAAGCTATTGTGTCGGGAAATACATCTGCGATTCGGGCCGAGGCTACTGCAGCTGCTAATGGAGTTGAAATGTCGGTTACTGTGGAAAAGCTTGCATCTAAATCCTCATTAGATTCAACAACTAAATTAACAACGTCTTCTGGCGCAGGTAAAGCTACACTAAATACGCTACTTAGTGACTTAGTAAGTAGTACAGCCTCTCCTTTTGAGCTTGTGATTGACGGGGGAGAGACAATTACCTTTACATCTGAGGATACCATTTCAACAGCCATGGCTAGAATTAATAACAGTTCGGCAAACGTAACTGCGGTCTTCGATGAAGTTAGTGGGAAGTTGTCGATTAAGGCTAACAAATATGGAACAGACAATGTTATTGAAAATGATAAGTTAAGTGGTTCTTTTTTAGACTTAATGAATATGGATCGTAATGACCCTAGTTCATTCCACGGTGCAGCTGATGCATTAATTAAAGTGAAAACATCCGGAGTGGAAGAAGAATATACTTCAAACTCTAATACGTTAACAATAAATGGGGTGGAACTTACACTTCTAGCTAAAAGCGATACCACTGGTGGTGTCTCAACGATATCGACTCAGACAAGCCCTGATAAGTCTATGGAAACCATCAAAGCATTTGTCGAAACATATAATGACCTTATAAGTCTAATGGCAAACAAAATAGGTGAAGAGAAGTACAGAGCTTATACCCCTCTGACAGATGAACAGAAAGCAGCAATGACAGACAAAGATATTGAGTTGTGGGAGGAGAAGGCTAAAAGCGGCTTGCTTAAAAATGACTCTATTCTTTCAACTGCAATTTCGGATCTACGATCAGCAATAACATCAAAACTAGGCGATCTTAGTTCAATTGGGATTACTACAGGGCAATATTTTGAGAATGGAAAACTGTATCTAGATGAGGATAAACTTAAACAAGCTATATTAACCAATCCTCAAAAGGTAAATGATTTATTCCGCGGTACAGCAATAGATAAAACAGGAGGAATATTTGGGGCGGTATCTAATGCAGCCGATAAAGCCTTGGATAAAATTGTTTTGAAGGCAGGTACATCAAAATATTCTACAGATATTAAAAGTGTATATAAAACAGAAAGTGTTATGGGTAGAATGTTGAAGGATTATGACTCGCGAATCAGTAATTTGCAAGATCGCTTAAATGATTTGGAGACCAGATATTACAAACAATTTACTGCGATGGAAACAGCAATGAATAAATACAACTCTCAGTCCTCAAGTTTGACTAGTCTCTTATCGAGTTAATATGAAGTAAAGGGTGACACAAATGATAAATTCTCCTTATGAAAAATACCGTCAGTCATCGGTAAAAACATCGACCCCCTCACAGTTACTGATTATGTTATTTGATGGAGCGATTAGATTTGTAAGGGCGGGTATGGAAGGAATAGATTCAGTTGACTATCAAAAGACAAACATTAACCTGGGGAAAGCGCAAACAATTGTTAGTGAATTGATGTCGACACTGGATCCTACCTATGACATATCTAAAAGTTTGAATGATCTATACGAATATATAAATCATTTGTTGATTCAAGCAAATGTGAAGAAGGACAAGGTACCTGCAGAAGAGGCGTTACAGTATTTGACTGAGTTTCGAGTAACTTGGTTAGAGGCGTCAAAGCTGGTACCAACACATGAGAAGACCCATGGATAATTGTATCTTAGAGTTAAATAAGATTACTCAAGATATTATTAATAGACTAGATAATTGTTCATATGAAGAATTAAATGATTTCGTCGAACAACGTCAAATTTTGATAGATCAACTCGAACAGCATGTGAAAAAACAGTCGATCGGTGTAATCCAGCATCATCAGTTACGAGAGTTGTTGGAGACCGATCCTATGATAATTACAAGAATGCAACAACTTAAAAGCGAGGCAGCTAAGTGGCTTCAACAGAGAGAACAGGCCAAAACACAGCGCAACGCCTACGAGGCCGCCTACACCCCAGACAGTTTTCTTATGGATCGCAAAAAATAATTTATCGGTGTTTCACTATAGGAGTAGACGGGTATTAAATACCGTCTGCTCCTTTTTTTGATCATTGTACCGAATCTATTTCTTGTTTATGGAAAATTTAATAGTTTATTTTACGTGGTAAATTATTGAATGTAAACATTTTCTTTTCCAATTGACAATAAAGAAGTTACGGTGGTATAGTCGAATTGTGAGCAAGACTCACGTTCATCTGATGACGAAGGGAATGTTTAATCAATGGAAGGTAAAGTAAAATGGTTTAACGCAGAAAAAGGTTATGGTTTTATCGAGACTGCAGACGGTGGCGACGTATTCGTACACTTTTCCGCGATTCAAACTGATGGTTTCAAGACATTGGATGAAGGTCAATCCGTAGAATTCGATATCGTTGAAGGTGCACGTGGACCACAAGCAGCTAACGTAATCAAATTATAATCATCCGGCGAAGCCGAACTACATATAAGTAGATGGTTAGCAATTTAGACAGCGCTAGCAGGGATCTTGGAATCTTCCAAGATCCTTTTTTTGTGCGTTCATATGTGTCTAGTATAGCCAATCCTAGTAAAGAAAATAGCCTATTTTGTAAATTCATTTTATGGAAAATGTTAGAACTCTGCAAAAGGTGGGTAATAGATATACGTTGAGCTGTTTATCTTACCTCGACACACACTATGTTAGCCTAGGTTACTACATTCACGAAAAAATTCAATATAGCCTAAGCTATCAAAACAATTAGGAGGGTGATTAGCAGGATGAAGAAGATGTGGCGCGGTCTTATGACCGGAATATTAGGTACTAGTATGTTATTAGGGTCTCTCGGCAGCGTATCTGCTGCAACTGTACCTAAGGATATTCAAGGCCACTGGGCACAAGGTCAGCTGCAGGAATGGCTAGATAGAGGATACCTTGGAGGCTACCCAGATGGAACGGTGAAACCAAACAAAGCAATTACGCGTGGTGAGTATGTGACTATGGTAAATCGCCTGTTAGGGTTTACAACTAAAGCAACAGTAACTTTCAAAGACATGAAGAGCACAAACTGGAATTACAGTGAAGTGGCTAAAGCCGTGGAAGCTGGATATATCGGAGGATACGAGGATAATACGTTCCGTCCTAATAATCCGCTTACAAGAGAAGAGGCAGCTGTAATTACTGCAAAATTACTTAAATTGAGCACCAATACAACTTCGAACAAATTTAAAGACAATGCACAAATTGCAGCATGGGCAAAAGGTGCTGTAGCAGCCGCAGTGGAAAAGAAGATTGTTAACGGTTATCCAGATGGAACCTTCGGTCCTAAGAGATCGTTAACACGTGCCGAGGCTGTAGGTATTATCAATACTTCAGCTATCTATTATCCTGGTAGTGGCACAGGTGGTGGTGTAACACCTACACCAACTCCAACGGCTACTCCGACACCAACAGCTACACCAACCCCAACTGCTGCTCCAGGTGGTAGTACTGGCGGAGGTTCTGGCGGTGGTAACGGTGGCGGAAGTAGCACAGCGCCAACAGTAAGTGGGGCAACCTACGGTAATGTTGGTTCGGTCACAGCGGATGTATACCTGACACCTTCCGTAACTGGTGCAGTATACTATGTTGTAGCTCCTTATAATGCTGATGTAACTGCTCCAACTGCATTGCAGGTGGAAAAAGGACAAATTAGTAACGGGACTGCAAGTGGTATCCATGGTAGTGTTGCGACTGTAGCTAACACAACGGTTACATTCTCTGTTTACGGATTGAATCCTGGTACAGAATATGCAACATATATCACGCTTGCGGATGTAGCTGGTAACTTATCTACTGTAACGACAGTTCGGTTGACTACTGCTCAAGCTACTGCTAGCTCGATTTCGCTTTTTGAGCCGGGACAAGTTAGTACAGTTACAGCAGATGTATATGTTAAATATGGTGTAACAGGTGGCGATACAACCCCAGTTAGATATGTAGTATTGCCGGCAAATGAGAAGGCACCTACTGCAGCGCAGATTGCCTTAGGTCAAAATGGTAGCGGTACTGCATTGGCTGCTCCATGGACTAACACGCTTACGTTTGCTCCTGGTGTAAAGCATACACAGACTTTAACTGGTTTAGCAGCAAATACTGCCTATAAGGTATATGTTATTGCAGGATCGGGTTCTCAATGGTCTCCTGTAGAAATTATTCAAATTCATACCAAATAGCCTGACCTTATGTGATTTCATTCGGAGAATATAAGAGTGGAATCCGTACTATAATAACGACAGGTTTACTTTTGGTCCGGTAGGGCGATTGGTTGCTCTTACCGGACTTGTTTTATTTGTGAACGCTATGACAACATTTGTTATCTAAATGTAAGGGCTGTAAGGAATTGCTTTTTACTTAGCGCTTACAATTTGGTATAATGAAGGTGTAACTAAAGGAGGAGTGGCCATGCAATTCACCATTCGAGGTCAACAAATTGACGTGACCGACGCTTTGAGAGAGTATGTTGATAAGAAGCTCAGCAAACTTGAGAAGTATTTCGAAGCACCCCCTACCTCTGAAGGGTCTGTGACGCTTGGCGTAGTTCGCGGCCTTCATACGGTGGAAGTAACCATTCCGCTTGCTGGCGTGACGCTTCGTGCGGAAGATCGCAGCGATGACATGTATGCTTCCATAGACGCCGTTGTGGACAAGCTGGAACGCCAAATTCGCAAACACAAAACGAAGCTGAACCGTAAGTTCCGTCAAGAGGGACTCAAGACGCTGTTTGTGGATGGAGCTAGTGCCGCTGTTGCTGTAGAAGAACAAGATTATGATGATTTAGAAGTGGTTAGGAACAAACGCTTTACGATGAAGCCGATGGATGTGGAAGAAGCGATTCTTCAAATGAACATGGTAGGACATAATTTCTTTGTGTTTTCCAATATCGACACCTCGGAAGTTAGCGTAGTTTACAAACGTGATGATGGTAAATATGGACTGATTGAACAGGGCTAAGATACGATGATGCCAGTTATGCTCTAAGTATAAAGGGCCTCGAGAGTTAGTCAGGACTTAAGAAATTTAAACCGAGCCCCTATTCGCTTATAGCGAATAGGGCTCTTGTGCGTATATATGAAAAAATGTGGCTGTTACACCTTGTATTGCGGCATCTCTTACAAACTGTTACAATTTATGAAGCAGCGGAATCGAATTTATAAATGGCCCTTTCAATTTTGTGAGGATGGGCTCGGTTCCACCATCTGTGTTGCATGAAAGGGGTTAACCATGCTAGGACTTGTAAAGAAAATATTCGGAGACACAAACGATCGTGACGTTAAACGTCTCATGAAGACAGTCGATGTAATTAATGGATTGGAGCCGGAATTTGTAGCACTATCCGATGAAGCTTTAAAAGCTAAGACGGAAGAGTTCCGCGCCCGTATTGAGAAAGGCGAAACCTTGGAAGAAATTCTTCCTGAGGCGTTTGCAACCGTACGTGAAGCTTCCAAACGGACGCTTGGCATGCGGCATTTTGATGTACAATTAATTGGTGGTATGGCTCTGCATGAAGGTCGAATCTCCGAGATGAAGACTGGTGAAGGTAAGACTCTAGTAGGAACATTGCCGGTTTACCTGAATGCTTTGCTTGGTAAAGGCGTACATGTAGTAACGGTCAATGACTATTTGGCTCAGCGCGACAGCGCACAAATGGCACAAATCTATAACTTCCTGGGCATGACGGTTGGGGTTAACCTAAGCGGTATGGACCATGCTGATAAACAAGATGCTTACGCCTGCGATATTACGTATGGCACGAACAACGAATTTGGTTTCGATTATTTGCGTGACAACATGGTGCTTTATAAAGAACAAATGGTTCAGCGCCCTCTTTATTTCTGTATTATTGATGAAGTGGACTCCATTCTTATTGATGAAGCCCGTACACCTCTTATCATTTCCGGACAAGCTGAGAAGTCTACTGAATTGTACTTTGCAGCAGACCGTTTTGTGAAAAAGCTTAAAGCTGAAGAAGACTACACAGTTGATATCAAAGTGAAGTCCGTAGCCTTGACTGAAAAAGGTGTAGCTACTGCTGAACGCGCTTTTGGTATTGAGAACTTGTATGATCACAGTCATGTAACCTTGAATCACCATATCGTCCAAGCCCTGAAAGCAAACGTAATTATGCGTCGTGACGTAGACTACGTTGTTAACGAGGGTGAGGTCGTTATTGTTGATGAATTTACGGGACGTTTAATGTCAGGCCGTCGTTATAGTGACGGTTTGCACCAAGCGATTGAAGCGAAGGAAGAAATCGAAGTACAGAATGAGAGCATGACGCTTGCTACGATTACTTTCCAGAACTATTTCCGTATGTATCGCAAATTGGGCGGTATGACAGGTACAGCTAAAACTGAGGAAGAAGAGTTCAAGAAGATTTATGGTCTTGAAGTTCTTCAAGTTCCTACGAATAAACCAAATCAGCGCATAGATATGCCAGATGTCGTCTACAAGAGTGAGAACGGTAAGTTCAACGCTGTTGTGGCAGAAATTGTAGAGCGTCACAAAAAGAACCAACCTGTACTTGTTGGTACAGTATCGATTGAGAATTCAGAGCTCGTATCTGAAATGCTGAAGCGCAAAGGCGTTAGACACCAAGTGCTTAACGCGAAGCATCACGCTGCTGAAGCTGAAATCATTACACATGCAGGTCAGCCAGGTACAGTTACGATTGCTACCAACATGGCAGGTCGTGGTACGGACATCGTTCTGGGCGAAGGTGTGACAGATCTTGGAGGTCTGCATATCATTGGTACAGAGCGTCATGAATCGCGCCGGATTGATAACCAGCTGCGTGGTCGTGCGGGTCGTCAAGGGGACCCAGGTTCTACACAATTCTACTTATCCCTTGGTGATGAGTTGATGAAGCGTTTCGGCGCTGACAACGTTTTGAGTATGATGGATCGCCTTGGGTTTGAGGAAGATCAGCCGATTGAGAGCCGCATGATTACGCGTGCTGTGGAATCTGCTCAGAAACGTGTTGAAGGTAATAACTTTGATATTCGTAAAGTCGTATTGCAATATGATGACGTTATGAATCAACAGCGTGAAATTATTTATAAACAACGCCGTGAGATTCTGGAGTCTGAAAATATTAAAGATATCGTGCTTGAAATGATCAAGCCGGTTATTGAACGTATTGTTCACGCACACTGCAGTGACGATATTCCTGAAAACTGGGAGCTGCAAGAAGTTGCTGATTACGTAAACAGCAAGCTGCTTGAAGAAGGTGCTTTGACTCGCGATATTCTGTGGGGCAAGGAAGCAGAAGAGATCATTGAGTACATCTTCGAACGTGTACTTGAGAAATATGCTGCTCGTGAAGAACGCCTGGGTTCAGAATTGGTACGTGAATTCGAGAAGGTAATTGTGCTGCGCTCCGTGGACAGCAAGTGGATGGATCATATCGATGCGATGGATCAATTGCGTCAAGGGATTCACCTGCGTGCTTACGGTGGTACAGATCCACTTCGCGAGTATCAATTCGAAGGTTTCGAAATGTTTAATACTATGACGGCTACGATTCAAGAAGAAGTAGCTACTTATATTATGAAGGCTCACATCGAGACAAATCAGGAGCGTCAATCCGTTGTAGAGGAAAATAAAATTTCCACTAACAGCGAACCTGCTGAGAAACGTCCGGTACATGTTGAGGCTGCGGCTGGTCGTAATGATCTTTGCCCTTGCGGAAGCGGCAAGAAGTACAAGAACTGCCACGGTCAAAACGCATAAGACAAACGTTTAGTAGCGCTCATATTCAGGTGTTGAAGATGTAAGTCTTTAACCCTGATCTCTATGGGTATACTAACCATAAAGAGCGGCTGGGCCCGGGGGTATCCCCCGTTTACGGCCCAGTCGCTTTTTTGGATATTTAGCACTTGAGTGAATGTGGAATGGAGAGAAGGTTTGGAACTGGAAAAACGGAGTGTTGCCTTTGTTTCGGGATTCCAACCGCTATGCGGTTATCAATTCAAGGAATCTGGAAACAACAGCGATCGGAAGTCCAATCCTTCTCGGAATGGCTGAACATTCACTCATTACTAACTTTCCAATAGCGAGGACCGTAACAACCTATTTTGAAAGGTGAAGTGACCATATGATTGAAGCTAATGTAAAGCAGGATCTGCGTGAAATAGGCAAGAAACTAACTGACCTTAGGGGGTCTCTTTGACTTAGATCTTAAGCAAGAGATGATCTCGAACTTTGAAGAAAAAATGGCTGCTCCAGGCTTCTGGGATAATCCAGAGCAGGCACAGAGCGTGATCGGCGAGATGAATGCCGTGAAATCGTCCGTGGATCAATACGAGAAGCTGCAACAAGAATACGACGATGCTGCAATGATGGCGGAGCTTGCGGATGAAGAGGGCGATGAAGGTCTTGCGGCAGAGATTGGGGAGACGATCAGCAGTTTAGGCAGTAAAGTTGATGAATTCGAGCTGCAATTGCTACTTAACCAGCCGTATGACAAGCTGAATGCTATTCTTGAGCTCCATCCGGGTGCGGGCGGTACGGAATCCCAAGACTGGGGCCAGATGCTGCTGCGGATGTATACCCGTTGGGCTGAAAAACGTGGATTCAAGGTTGAGGTGCTGGACTACTTACCGGGTGATGAAGCGGGAATTAAGAGTGTCACACTACTTATTAAAGGCTTCAACGCCTACGGATATCTGAAAGCTGAAAAAGGTGTACATCGGCTAGTACGGATTTCTCCGTTTGACTCTTCGGGCAGAAGACATACTTCTTTTGTATCCTGTGATGTCGTTCCGGAAATTGCCGATGATGTAGAGGTTGAGATTCGTACGGAGGATCTTAAGATCGATACGTATCGTGCAAGTGGCGCCGGTGGACAGCATATTAATACCACAGACTCCGCGGTACGGATTACTCACTTACCTACGGGTGTGGTGGTAACCTGTCAGAACGAACGTTCACAGATCAAAAACCGCGAACAAGCGATGAAAATGCTGCGTTCCAAGCTATATGAGCGCAAACTGCAAGAGCAACAGCAGCATTTGGATGAGATTCGCGGTGAGCAATCCGATATTGCTTGGGGCAGTCAGATCCGTTCCTATGTATTCCATCCGTATAACATGGTTAAGGATCACCGTACTTCCGTGGAAACGGGGAATGTTGGCGCTGTGATGGACGGAGATATTGATGCATTCATTGATGGTTACTTGCGTAGCCAGATCAAGATTGAGGCAGAATAAAAGAGAGTTTCGGGGAAACGGATACCATTCATGGATTAGGATGGGATGGCCGTTTCTTCTTTCGTAGAGCAAGATGACACTTTAAGGAGAGCCTTTGAAATGCAAAAAGTCAATTCACGTAATAAACCCCCACTGATTCCTCTGAATGGGCCACTCCGACATGTGGTGGATACGATGTTAATTTTGCTCGGATCGCTAGTTACAGCGCTGGGGTTTAATCTTTTTTTTCTGCCTAATCATATTGCTTCTGGTGGTGTATCTGGTCTGTCTGTATTGGCTGAAGCTTGGTTTGGGGCTGAACCGGCATTTACGCAGTGGGCGCTTAATATTCCGTTGTTTGTACTCGGGGTAATCTTCTTGGGTAAACAATACGGAGTTCGCTCGCTGCTTGGGAGCTTTGTGTTGCCGCTCTTTATCTTGTTGACAAAAGATTTGCCTGCACCTACCACCAATCCACTCTTAGCTTCCATTTATGGCGGTATCTGTGTGGGGGTGGGGTTAGGTCTTGTGTTCCGCGGACGGGGCTCGACAGGTGGACTTACTATTTTGGCGCAGATTATTCAAAAGATATCCGGTCTCAGCTTCTCGATTTCCGTAGTGCTGTTGGACGGGACGGTCATTGTGCTGGCTGCTTTTATACTCGGTATGGAACAAGCACTATATGCACTGATCGGTCTGTTTGTTACAGGTAAGGCCATTAATGCGATAGAGGTAGGCTTCCGTTATACAAAGGTGGCTTACATAATCTCGGACAAGACGGAAGAAATATCTGAGGCGATTTTGAATGATCTGGATCGGGGTCTGACGAAGCTAGATGCACATGGCGGTTATACTGGTGATGAGCGTACGGTGTTGATGGTTGTAGTAGGCCAGAATGAGGTTTCCAGATTAAAAGCGATTGTTCAATCGGTAGATACTAGTGCTTTTGTGATTATAACTGAGGCGCATGAGGTGCTGGGTGAAGGGTTTAAAAGAGAAGTGTAATTTCTCCTCAAGGAGAAGCTATGCTTCTCTTTTTTTGTAAATACAATTATATTTAGGAATAAAGAAAGTTAACACTATGTGTTGTATTTATATTAATTGAGTCGTATAATAATACATATTTCTAAGACGGTATGCATTATATTATTTATTATAATTCATGATAAGCAGGAAGTGGGGATGACAGTGGAAGGCAAGCTGAGAGCGGCGATTGTTGGATCAACGGGTTATGGGGGCGTAGAGCTGATTCGGCTGCTACAAAGTCATCCTAAGGTAGAGATTACTTCGGTAATTTCCTCATCAAGTGCAGGGGATGCTATAGAGGAAGGTTTTCCGCATTTGACGGGCATCATTGATCGAAGGCTGGATGGCGTTGACCCGGCTCAGATGGCTGAGCGGGCGGATGTGGTATTTACGGCGACGCCGTCGGGTGTGAGCGCAAAGCTGGTACCGCAGCTGCTGGAAGCTGGACTTAAGGTCGTGGATCTGTCCGGTGATTTCCGATTGAAGGATGGTGCAGAGTATGAGCACTGGTATAAACATCCGGCTCCGGCTGATGAATATCTAGAGCAGGCTGTATACGGACTTTGCGAGGTGTTTGGAGAGCGTGCGGCTGGGGTAGATTTTATATCTAATCCAGGCTGTTATCCTACAGCTACACTTCTTGGACTAATTCCTGCAATTCAGGCAGGTTGGATTAAACACGACAGTATTATTATTGATGCTAAATCAGGAGTTACTGGAGCAGGACGCGGAACAAGCCTGATGGTGCATTATGCAGAGATTAATGAGAACTTTAAAGCTTATAAAATCAATAAGCATCAACATATACCAGAAATTGAGCAGACGCTCACAGAGGTTGCTGGAGAAAAGGTAACGGTAACGTTCACCACACATCTCGTGCCGATGAGCCGGGGAATTATGAGTACGATGTATGCAGGGATGATGGACAATTATACGGAGCAGGATTTTGTGAATTTATACCGTGAATATTATGCGGGCCGGCCATATGTGCGGGTGCGTGATGTAGGTGTGATTCCGGCGACAAAAGAAGTTAGCGGCTCTAATTATTGTGATATCGGATTTGCAACAGATACTCGTACAGGGCGGGTGACCATAGTCTCCGTCATTGATAATGTTGTAAAAGGTGCGGCAGGGCAGGCAATACAGAACCTTAATTTGATGATGGGATGGGAGGAAACCCTTGGCCTCGGCTACACACCTGTGTATCCATAAGGATCAGCGGTACAAATAATATGAGCGAGATTGAGTTATTTACCACCTTGGAGGGTGGAAGTATCACTTCACCTAAGGGTTTTAAGTCCGGAGGATTGCATTGTGGATTAAAAAAAACAGATCGCAACGATCTCGGAGTGATTCTGTGTGAAGTTCCGGCAACGGCTGCGGCTGTGTATACGACGAATGTTTTTCAGGCGGCTCCGCTGAAAGTGACTCGCGAAAGCCTTTCGAACGGAGTATTGCAGGCGGTTATCGTGAACAGCGGGAATGCCAATGCCTGCACAGGCGAACAAGGCGAAGCAGATGCTTATGAGATGCGCGCTGCTGCGGCTCAGCATTTAGGTGTGGCCGTTAATGATGTGGCTGTTGCTTCGACTGGAGTTATCGGTGAACTGTTGAAAATGGACTGCGTACGTAACGGGATTACTGCAATACCAGAGAAGCTGGACGGAGGAGCTGTTGGCGCGGAGGAATTCTGCCAAGCTATTCTTACCACCGATTTAGTTAAAAAAGAGATTGCCGTGAAGGTGCTCGTTGGCGGTGTAGAAGTTACAATTGCCGGAGCTGCAAAGGGCTCAGGGATGATTCATCCTAACATGGCTACGATGCTTGGCTTTATGACCACAGATGCTGATATTGCAGCGGAGGATTTACTTAGTCTTTTGCGTTCAGCTACGAATGTTACTTTTAATATGATTACAGTCGATGGAGATACTAGCACCAATGATATGTTAGTGTCGATGGCGAGTGGGCTTGCCGGTAATGAGAAGCTGACACGGCTGCATCCGGATTGGGACGCTTTTGCTGCTGGATTCACTTATGTGTGCCAGACGCTTGCCAAAGCGATTGCTCGAGATGGCGAAGGTGCAACTCACCTGATTGAGGTTCAAGTGAATGGGGCTGTTCATGATGAGGCGGCGGCAGCGATTGCTAAGACAGTGGTTGGTTCTAGTCTAGTGAAATCTGCTATTTTTGGAGCGGATGCGAACTGGGGGCGGATTATTGCTGCGGTTGGGCGCGCGGGTGTTCCGGTATCGCCGGAGCATGTGAACATTTCGTTAGGGGATATTGAGGTGCTTTTGCACTCGAAGCCAATTGCTTTTGACGAGGAAAAGGCTTTGGCCTATTTGCAAAAAAGTGAAACTGTGCTGATCACTGTGGATCTGCATGATGGAAGCGGAAAAGCAACGGCTTGGGGCTGTGACCTAACTTACGATTATGTGCGTATTAACGCTGCATATCGCACTTAATTTATGGCGTGTTAAGCCCAAAAGGGAAGGATATCGATTATATGACGCTAAATAGCGAGCTTGAACTTATAGATGCTTTAGATGGTAGTGGGTTGTTTGTAATGAAATGCGGCGGCAGTACGCTTGCGGCTCTACCTGATTCTTTTTTTGAGGATTTGCGAGATTTGCAGGAGGAGGGCATTCAGCCAGTAATTGTTCATGGTGGAGGGCCAGCCATTTCTGAGAATCTAGCGAAACTGGGCATTGAAAGCAGCTTTGTGAATGGCCTGCGAGTAACCACCGAGGAAGTACTAGATGTTGTAGAGATGACCCTGGCAGGGAGTATAAACAAGGCGATTGTCCGGCGAATTCAAGGGAGCGGCGGTCTAGCTCTGGGGCTTTCGGGCATCGATGGGAATATGATCCTTGCTAAACCAGTAGCGAACAGCGCCGAAGTAGGTTTGGTAGGAGAAGTAACGGAAGTTAAGGCTGAGATCGTAACTGGTATTGTTGGGATGGGTTATATTCCTGTCATTGCACCTATCGGAGTAGATGCAGCAGGTCAGCGCTACAATATTAACGCAGATACGGCAGCAGGGGCAGTTGCTTCCTATGTGGAGTCTCCCAAAATGATCGTCGTCACAGATGTGCCAGGCATCATGAGTACAGTGGAAGGTGAAAAGATTGTGCTTCCCTCCGTTACTGTACAGGAAATCGAAGCCTTGATCGAAAGTGGGGAAATCTACGGTGGCATGATCCCCAAAGTGCGGGCAGCTATCGATTGCATTCAGGGCAGCGTATCAGAGGTTATCATTGTGGATGGAAAAGAACCACGGGTGCTTAGTCGAGTACTGCAAGGTGAAGCGATAGGTACACGTATTATTCGTTCGTAGAATCATAGATGAATACAAATTAGAGGCGCAGCCTGTTCACAGGAGCAGCCGATGGGAGAGTGACTTAGAATGAGCAAGCTTACACAAGCGGAGTTGGATTCGCAAGCAGGGGCACAGCAGACCGATACAGTAGGATCAGGTACACCGGATGTTGCAGCAGGCAAGCTGAGTGCAGTGTTCCCTTCTTACGCCAGATATGATATCAGCCTAGTTAAAGGCAAGGGTACCTGGGTATGGGATGATAAAGGCAATAAGTATCTGGATTTCACCAGTGGATTGGCTGTGACCAGTCTAGGTCATGCTCCTGAAAAAGTCGGCGCTAAGCTGAAGGATCAGATTGATACGCTCTGGCATGTCTCGAATCTGTTCCATATTCCGGGACAAGATAAAGTTGCCAACCTTCTGACAGAGAATAGCTGCGCTGATCAAGTATTTTTCTGCAATAGCGGGGCAGAAGCGAATGAGGCTGCTATTAAGCTGGCCCGCCGTTACCATCAGAAGATTAAAGGTGTCGACCGTTATGAGGTTATCACATTCGAACAATCCTTCCATGGACGTACACTGGCAACACTAACAGCTACAGGCCAGCAAAAGGTAAAAGAAGGCTTCCTGCCGCTTCCAGCAGGTTTCAAGACCGTACCCTTGCATGATCTCCCAGCGTTAGAAGCTGCTATCGGAGATCATACAGCTGCTATCATGCTGGAGATGGTACTTGCAGAGGGTGGCGTGCTTGAGGTAGAACCTGAGTTCTTGAACGCTGTAGTGGCCTTGTGTAAGAAACACGGATTGCTTCTGATTGTAGATGAAGTACAGACAGGTATGGGACGTACAGGCAAGCTGTTCGCTCATCAGCATTATGGAATTGAACCGGATATTTTCACCTTGGCAAAGGGGATTGCTAGCGGGTTCCCGGCAGGTTTAATGCTTGGCAAAGGATATTTGCGTGAAGCCTTCTCAGCGGGCAGCCATGCGTCCACCTTCGGGGGAACACCGCTAGCAACAGCTGTTATGGCAGCGACGATTGAGACGATGCTGGAAGATGAGCTTCCACAGCGCGCCGAAGATATGGGTAAATATCTGACAGGTCTTTTGAAAGAGAGGCTGGTGGACTGTTCTTTTGTGAAGGATATCCGTGGTAAAGGACTGTTGATCGGGATTGAATGTCAATCCTCAGTAGGCGATATTGTACTGGCTGGACAAAAGAAAGGCCTGTTGTTCGTGACAGCCGGTCCTAATGTTCTTCGTCTGCTGCCTAATCTATATGTAAGCAAAGAGGAGATCGACCAAGCGGTGGACATCCTATGCGAACTCATTCATACTTATGCTAAACAAGCAAACGGGGAGGTAAGCTCATGAGTCAGGGCGTACAGAGTAACAAGCACACCATTGCGCAGCAACTGAAAGGCCGTGATTTACTGGAGCTGAACGATTACAGCCCGGAGGAAATTACGTATCTGATTGATTCGGCGATTGAGCTTAAGAAGAAGCAGAAAAATGGCGAAGAATTTCAGCCGCTGAAGGGGAAAACGATTGGTCTTATTTTTGAAAAATCCTCTACACGTACGCGTGTGTCGTTTGAAGTTGGAATGTATCAGCTGGGAGGGCATGCCCTATTCTTGAGCAAAAATGATATCCAGCTTGGACGCGGAGAAACCGTTGGAGATACAGCGCAAGTAATGTCGCGTTATCTCGACGGGATTATGATCCGTACCTTCGGCCATGACAAGGTTGAAGATCTCGCTCGTTATGCTTCTATTCCCGTAATCAACGGTCTTAGCGACCTGGCACATCCTTGCCAAGTGCTGGCGGATTATCAAACGATTTATGAGCACAAAGGAAAGCTCAAAGGCCTGAAGCTGGCTTACATCGGCGATGGCAACAATATGGCGCATTCCTTAATGATTGGCGGAGCTAAGCTGGGCGTGGACGTATCTATCGCCGGACCGGAAGGTTATGAGCCAGATGCAGCGGTTGTCGCAGAAGCTCGTGAGATCGCTAAAGAAACCGGAGCGAAGATTGTGGTCACTCGCAGCCCGCAAGAAGCTGTACAAGACGCTGACGTCATCTATACAGATGTATGGGCGAGTATGGGCTTCGAGGAGGAGCAAAAGGCACGTGAAGCGGCATTCAAGGACTATCAGGTCAATGAGGAGCTTGTAAAAGGCGCTAAGAGCGATTATCTCTTCCTGCACTGCCTGCCAGCCCACCGTGAGGAAGAGGTCAGCACAGGCGTAATTGACGGCCCTAACTCGGTGATCTTTGATCAGGCTGAGAACCGCCTGCATGCGCAAAAAGCTTTAATGGCTGCGTTGATGAGTTAAGGAATTTAAAAAATATAAAATATAAATCACTATATAAATTGAATTAATGTTGGGCGAAGTTAGACTTTGGACGATGGAGTAATGGAGCGGAATTTTTGGAACTGTAGGAGCGTAGCGTTCGCCTTTATCATCAGATTTCATCCGCACAATGCGGTTTGAAATAAAAGAAATCTGATGATAACAGCGACCGGAAGTCCAAATATTCAGTGTAATTGCGATTTATCGTCAGAGTGCTGGCAAAGGCACGTTTATTTTAATTTATATAGCCCACACGAAAGGAAGTTGCCACACCATGGCTAAAGAAAAAATTGTACTCGCCTATTCCGGCGGATTGGATACATCCGTTATTTTGAAATGGCTTAAAGAAACCTATGACGCGGAGATCATCGCCTTCACAGCCGATATCGGCCAAAAAGAAGAGCTCGACGGTCTGGAGGAAAAAGCACTTGCTACTGGCGCATCGAAAGTATACATCGACGATCTGCGCGATGAGTTCGCTAGCGATTTCATCTACCCGATGTTCCAATCTGGCGCACTTTATGAAGGCCAATACTTGCTCGGAACTAGTATTGCTCGTCCATTGATCGCTAAGCGCATGGTAGATATCGCCATCGCTGAAGGCGCAACGGCTATCGCGCACGGCGCGACAGGCAAAGGGAACGACCAAGTCCGTTTCGAGCTTGGCGTAGCTGCATTGGCTCCGAACATCAAGGTGATCGCACCTTGGCGTCTAGAAGAGTTCCGCAATCAATTCCCAGGTCGTGCGGAAATGATCGCTTATGCGGAAGCTAATGATATTCCGGTACAAGCCTCTGCGGCGAAGCCGTATTCGATGGACCGTAACTTGCTGCATATCAGCTATGAGAGCGGCGTACTGGAAGATCCTTGGTTTGATCCAAGTGCACCAGAGAACAAAGGAATGTTCCTACTGAGCAATGCTCCTGAGGATGCTCCGGATGAAGCGGAATATTTGGAGCTCGAATTCGTTAAGGGAGACTGCGTAGCCCTGAATGGGGAGTCTTTATCACCCCTTCAAGTTATGGAGAAACTGAATGATCTAGGTGGTAAACACGGCATCGGACGTGTAGATATGGTTGAGAACCGTTTTGTCGGCATGAAGAGCCGCGGCGTGTATGAGACTCCAGGTGGAACGATCCTGTTCGTCGCTCATCGCAAAATGGAATCCATCACGATGGACCGTGAAGTGATGAACCTGCGTGACAGCCTGATCACTCGTTACAGCACTTTGGTGTATAATGGTTTCTGGTTCGCTCCAGAGCGTATCGCACTGCAAGCTCTTGTAACACAGAGCCAACAAAATGTAACGGGTACTGTTCGTCTTAAACTGTACAAAGGCAACATCATCGGCGCTGGAGTGAAGAGCCCAGTCAGCCTGTACAATCCTGAGATTGCAACGATGGAAGCTGATCCTACACAAGCTTATGATCAAGGGGATGCCACTGGTTTTATCCACTTGAACGCTTTGCGCCTTAAAGTTTCTACAGGTGTAAATGGAGCTTCTAAATAGTACGATAACATATACTTAAACGGGCAACCCCGAAGGCCGTTCCTCCCGTCAGGATAGGAGCGGCCCTCTGGCGTCCAAGAGGAGGAAACAACAGGTGAGCAAGCTTTGGGGCGGACGGTTTACTAAAGGAACGAACAAGCTGGTGGAGGAATATACGGCTTCCATTGGCTTTGATAAGGCTTTGGCCAAAGAGGATGTGCAAGGCAGTCTGGCACATGTCACGATGCTGGGCAAATGCGGAATCCTTCCACAAGGAGACGTGGAAACAATCAAACAAGGTCTGAACAAAGTGCTGGACAAGGTCAATGCTGGAGAGGTTGTTTTCTCAGTATCGGATGAAGACATCCATATGAATATTGAAAAACATCTGATCGAGGAAATCGGTCCAGTTGGTGGTAAGCTGCACACAGGACGTAGCCGTAACGATCAAGTGGCGACGGACATGCACCTTTACTTACGTGGCCGTGTAGTTGAGCTAGTTAGTTTGCTGCATGAGCTGCAGGAAGCTTTGATCGAACAGGCAAAAGACAATGTGGAGACCATCATCCCTGGTTATACGCATTTGCAACGGGCACAGCCGATCCTGTTTGCTCACCACCTGTTGGCTTACGTATCGATGTTCCGCCGCGATGCAGAACGTCTGACGGACAGCTACAAACGGATCAACGTGCTACCACTCGGAGCAGGAGCGCTTGCTGGAACGACCTTCCCGATTGACCGTCATTTTGTAGCGGAACAACTGGGTTTTGACAGTGTGTATGAGAACAGTCTGGATGCTGTCAGCGACCGCGATTTCATCGTGGAGTTCTTGGCGAATGCTTCCCTTATCATGACACATCTATCCAGACTCAGTGAGGAACTGGTCCTGTGGAGCAGCACAGAGTTCAGCTTTGTAGAACTGGATGATGCTTTCTGCACAGGCAGCAGCATTATGCCGCAGAAGAAGAACCCTGACGTACCAGAACTGGTACGGGGCAAAACAGGCCGTGTTTACGGCAACCTGATTGGTTTGCTGACGGTGCTGAAATCATTGCCACTGGCGTACAACAAGGATATGCAGGAAGACAAAGAAGGCATGTTCGATACGGTTACTACGCTGACTGGTGCACTACAATTGTTCGCACCGATGATCTCCACTATGAAGGTGAACAAAGGTCGTATGCGTGAAGCTGTGAACACGGATTTCTCGAATGCAACGGATATCGCCGACTTCTTGGTAGGCAAGGGTCTTCCTTTCCGCCAAGCGCATGAAGTAATCGGGAAAACGGTACTCTACTGTATCAATGAAGGCAAGTTCCTCTTGGATCTGACGCTGGAAGAGTTCAAGCAATTCTCACCGCTTTTCGACGAGAATATCTATGCTGTTCTTCAGCCGGAGGCTGTAGTTAACGCTCGTAACGTTTATGGCGGCACAGCAACCGTTCAGGTGAAGGCTGCAATTGAACGGGCGGAGCTGGCATTGCACGAAGCTAATGAATGGGTTGTACAACACGGGGATGCTATATTGTAAACCGTATCAATATCAAATCTCGCCTCAGACCTTTATAGGTGGCAGGCGGGATTTTTTTTATTATCTAAATGAACTATGACTGGATTAGCAGTATTCTTTACGGTTATCCTTAGGTTAGGATAGGAGGGTTCGTAGATATGAACAGAAAGCAAACCCTAGACGAGCTTAGATCGGAATTAAAAGTAGGCAATCATATTATTGGAGTAGCCACCGGTGCTGGTATAACGGCAAAGTATGCGAAGCAGGGTGGAGCTGATTTCATTCTGATGTTAAACTCGGGTAAATTTCGCCAGATGGGGAGGAGCTCTCTCGCTGGTATTTTACCATTTTGTAATAGCAATGATATGGTGATGGACTTTGCATCTAGAGAGATCATACCGTTGGTCAGAGATATCCCTATTATTTTTGGCCTCAATGCAACTGATCCGACAAAAGATATGGAATCCTATATAAGTGAAATAAAGAATAGAGGCTTTGCCGGCATTAATAATTACCCCACGGTTGGTTTAATAGATGGTCAATTTGGAGAAGCGCTCGAAGAAGAGGGGAATGGTTATCTACTTGAAGTAGAAGCCATAAGAATAGCCCATGAGAAGAATTTGTTTACCATTGCTTTTGTATTTGACGAAATCCAGGCAGCACAGATGATTGAGGCTGGAGCGGATATTATTTGTGCCCATCTAGGTCTAACAGAAGGCGGGTTATTAGGCGCTAAGAAAGTATTCTCTCTGGAAGCTGCCAAGGTTAAAGCGGACAAGATATTTAATACATGCAATGAGCTAAAGCCAGATTTAATTAAGCTGGTTTACGGTGGTCCGGTGAAAACGCCAATTGATGTGCAATATATGTACAGCAATAATCAAAACTTGATGGGATATATCGGAGGCTCTGCTTTTGAAAGAATTCCATCGGAGAAGTCCATTACGAATATAACCAAAGCTTTTAAAGTGTCGGGGACGCTGGATGAAGATGATTTTATGGTCAAAATGTTAGATGGCATCACAAAGCACTATGATTATGTTGAATTTGTAAAAGAATACGTAGCTCAAAATTATAGGAATGAGATCTTGTTTGCAGATTTAGCTAAGGTGGCACATGTATCCCGAAGTTACTTGAGTAGTTTGTTTACCAAAAAAGTAGGCTGCAGCTTTCAAACGTATCTCGTGCAATTTCGGATGGATAAGGCGGCGGAAATATTACATAGAGACCATATCCAGTTATCTGAGCTAGCGCCATTAGTTGGATACCAGGATTATGCGCAGTTTAGCAAAATGTTCAAGAAGTATAAAGGGTTCTCTCCAAAACAATATAAATCTAACATAAACACAAAAACATAAGACATAAAAGCGTTTTCATCCATAAATCAAAGAAGTATGATTAACTCATAAGTTGATCATGCTTTTTTGAAATATAAGAAAGCATAAGTTTCACATTATACATTATGCTTATATTTCTTGTTGCAGATATTTGAAGAGGAGGTTGAAGAAATGAAGACGATTGCTATTGCCGGAACTTTTGACACCAAGGGTGAAGAATATCTCTACATTAAAAATTTATTGGAAAGCTTGGAGCTGGGTACGTTTACAATTCATACAGGTGTGTTTGAGCCCACTTTTACACCGGATATCTCTAATAGAGAAGTAGCAGCAGCCGCGGGTGTAAGTATAGATGAGCTCGTTGCCAAAAAAGATAGAGCACTAGCAACAGAATTATTAACCAAAGGTATGGAAAAATTAGTACCTGAATTATATAAGCAAGGCAAATTTGATGGAATTATCTCCTTTGGGGGCACTGGAGGCACTTCACTTGTAACACCGGGTATGCGGGCATTACCTATTGGTGTACCTAAAGTGATGGTTTCGACCGTAGCTTCAGGGAATACTGCTCCATATGTAGGCACTAGTGATATTGTCATGATGCCATCCGTAGTGGATGTTGCCGGACTGAACTCTATTTCAACAAAGATTTTTACAAACGCAGCTTTCGCCATCGCCGGTATGCTTAAATTTGAGAATAAACAAGTGATAGAGAAAAAACCATTAATAGCTACAACAATGTTTGGGGTAACAACCCCCTGTGTGACGGCAGCCCGTAACTATCTTGAAGCTAGAGGATATGAAGTGCTTGTATTCCATGCAACAGGTGTAGGTGGCCAGTCCATGGAAGCGCTAATCGAGGCTGGTTTTATTGAAGGTGTATTGGATCTGACCACAACAGAATGGGCGGACGAAATTATTGGCGGCGTGCTGAATGCTGGACCTCACCGGTTAGAAGCTGCTGGTAAACATCATATCCCACAGGTTGTCTCGGTAGGCGCGCTTGATATGTGCAACTTTGGCCCTTATGATACGGTACCAGCCAAATTTGCTGTACATAAGTTTTATAAACACAATCCAACAGTTACTCTGATGAGAACAACAGTAGAAGAAAATGAAGCCATCGGCAAAAAGCTTGTCGAGAAATTAAATATGGCCAAAGAGAAAACGGTGTTAATGCTGCCGCTTAAAGGGATATCTGGCATTGATGTCGCAGGGGAAGCTTTTTATGGGGTAGAGGAAGATCAAATGTTATTTGATACCTTAAGAAATGGTGTAAACAGAAATGTTGTCGAGGTTATCGAAATGGATTGTGCCATTAATGATGTGGAGTTTGCAGAAGCAGCAGCGCAGAAGCTAATAGATCTCATGAGCAAATAAGATTTTTATAAGATAAATAAATATTTAAATGGAGGCGTTACACATGAACAAAAATACAAGAACTGAAATCATGGCGAAGTTTAGAGAAGAAGTGGCAAATGGAAAGATTCTTTTAGGCGTGGGAGCCGGCACAGGAATTACTGCGAAAAGCAGTGAAGCTGGCGGAGCAGATATGCTGATTGTTTATAATTCAGGAAGATACAGAATGGCAGGCCGTGGATCACTGGCGGGGTTATTATCTTATGGGGATGCCAATCAAATAGTAGTCGAAATGGGCTCGGAGGTATTGCCTGTTGTAAAAAACACCCCTGTATTAGCAGGCGTATGCGGAACAGATCCATTTAGAGTAATGGAGGTTTATTTAAAACAACTTAAGGAACAAGGTTTTAGCGGCGTACAAAACTTCCCAACTGTAGGTTTGATCGATGGCGTATTCAGACAGAATCTAGAAGAGACCGGTATGGGATATGGTTTAGAAGTAGATATGATTAGAGCTGCGCATGAATTGGATATGCTCACCACTCCTTATGTATTTGATCCTGAGCAAGCAAAAGCCATGGCAGAAGCCGGCGCAGATATTTTGGTGGCACATATGGGCTTGACTACCAAAGGTACAATTGGAGCTAAGACTGCTCTGACATTGGATGATTGTGTAGAAAGAATCGAAGCGATTATTAAAGCAGGGAAAGCAGTAAATCCAGATATTATGGTGATTTGTCACGGCGGACCGATTGCAGAGCCAGAAGATGCGGCGTACGTAATTGAACGGACAGAAGGCATAGACGGATTCTTTGGTGCATCGAGTATTGAAAGATTTGCTGCTGAAAAAGGAATCACAGAACAGACTGGATTATTTAAAAAAATCACCAAACAAGCATAATTGCCTTCGGCGTCCTTATAAGGACGGTAAGCAATTAAGCGAGAAGAACCCTCCGAAGAGGGCAATCTGAGTAGAACAGATATTAAGGTGCAGCTTATGGCTGCATCTTTTTGTTGTCTAATAAGTACAGCTAGTTACTTCTTAAAGGTAGCCATGCCAGCACATCGCGGATTTTGGCATCCCAGTATCCCCATTCATGTGTCCCCGGACCTTCTTCGTAGGTTAAAGAAAGTGAGGTTGCCTGGCAGGCATCGCGGAATCTCAAGTTATCGGTGTATAGGAAATCTTCTGTGCCACAGCATTGATACAACGCTGGTTTTGGTCCCGTGGAGCGGTTCACTTCCTCAAGCAGCCAAAGAAGGTCTTCCGGCGTTCCAGCGGTATCTTCTTTTCCGAAGATCATTTCGTATTCTTTGCTTTTAGTGGTAGCACCTTCCCCGTTCAAGAAATTATGCGCCATATCAAGTGCTCCAGACAAACTCGCTGCTGCTGCAAAAGATTCCGGTTTACGCAGTCCCAGCTTAATCGCTCCATAACCACCCATCGACAACCCGGCTACAAAGTTCTCCTCGCGTTTATCGGAAAGCGGGAAAAATGAGCGCGCCAGCATCGGCAACTCCTCACTAATGAAGGTCCAATAACGGCCCCCCATGGCCATATCTGTGTAGAAACTGCGGTGCACATTTGGCATTACCACAGCTATCCCCATCTCCGCTACATACCGTTCTATGGAAGTCCGGCGCAGCCAGATCGAATCATCGTCAGACAAGCCATGCAGTAAATACAAAGTAGGGTGAAGATCACCTCTTGTTACATTACTCATCCCGATTTGTGTAGTTGTTTTTTGCGGCAAAATTACAGTCATTGAGGTATTCAAACCTAGTACTTCTGAATAAAATTTGCACTCTATTAAAGCCATTTCATTCATCTCCTCTCTTTCCAAATCATAGCATAGACCAAAAGGGAGAGATATTGTAGAAATATCTGAATTATAAGGGTTTTGAGGATTGCTGTAGCTGGATATGAGAGAATATAATGGAAGTAGAAAATTTAGGAAAAACGTGCAAATACGAAAAGTATTTTCATAGGCGAGAGGCGGAAAGTAGGATGAAACCGGGCCTAAAGCAGGAAAAAGGATTTACATTAATCGAAGTGCTGGCAGCTATAGTTATTTTATCGATAGTTTCTCTGGTGCTTACGTCTTACTTTACTAACGCCATGAGTTACTCTAAATCGAACCAGAACAAAACGATTATGGTCAATCTGGCGCGGAATGCGCTATTTTATGTGGAGAAGCAGGATTTTAAGGCGATGAAGGAATTTTTTACGCAAGGGGAAGATGCGATAGAGGCTGAAAAATGCCAAAAGGATACGGATGATTCTCTGAAGTGTGAGGATTACAAAGGGCTTGTTCAGGATACAGAAATCTTAAACCAGGTTTTGAATCCTGCAATAAATGGTGTGAACTATCAGATAGATATTAAATATCAGCGTGATCTACATAACCAAAGCTTGGAATCTAGTGATCCGGAGAAACAGAAGATGGCAGTATATTTGTTGCCTGTGTTGGTCAAAGTCAGCAGAGCGGATTCTTCTGGCGGACCTCAAAGTGAACCTGTTGTGGAGGGATATATTACCGATGAGAAAATTCGTTAATCTTCTTCGCAGAGAAGGCGGCTTTACATTAGTAGAGCTAATTGTGGCACTATCATTGTTTACAGTTGCAGCAGGAATTATTTCGGGGATAACAATGCTGGGCTTACGAAGCTATCATAAAATATCGATTGAAAACTCATTACGAGACGAAGGTGATTTGTTAATGTCCGCAATTATAACGGAGTTGTATACATTTGCTCCTGAGAAGGTCACTCCAACTATTCTCAAAAATGATTCAGGGACTATTATTGATAGCTACATTACGTTAGAACGTCAGGATGGAACTAAGTCTCAGATTCGTATTGTTAATGGTGCTCTTACAATAGCAAATCCTGATGTAGTCGATCCACCAGTAGATGCAAGAACTGAGACGATATCTAAATTAGAACAGGATTCTGCTATAACTTTAGAGTGTCAGAATAGCATCCCTTGTGATAGCGGCTTGATATCTATAGATTTATCGCTAGTTCAGAGCTACGACGGAAGGGATTACCCATTGGAGTTGAAAAGTAAATTCGGATTCTAGGAGGAGCAGGAGGGATGAAGAATAATGAAAGAGGCTCAGCCCTAGTATTAGTTATGTTTGTTGCTCTTCTACTTACTATACTCGGAGTAGCTGTACTCGGGGCAACGATGGGTGGCGCACAACGAACGGAGACAAGGGAAAACGACGTGCAGAGCCTGCATCTGGCTCAAAAGGGGCTCGATGAAGCAGCGGCATACATACAGACGAAGTTGGACGGGCGTACGGATATTGATCCTGATCATATGGAAGATGAGATTAAAAGTATTGTTAATGAGGTGACCACCAAAGTTGTCGGCGTTAACAATGGCGTAAGTACGGGGCTATCTGGAGCTGGCGGTACGATCAAAAGCATCACCTATGAGAAGCAGGATAAGCAAAAATATTATGTCGATATTGAAGCACAAGCCACAGTTAATGGCGTCATCAGACAGCTGAGACAAAAGATAGTCATTGATACCTATCCTGATTTTCTTAAATATGCTTTTGGATCGGAAAAAGTATTAACATTAAACGGAGCACCTGGTCTCCATGGCAATATATATGCGGGTGAAGAACTAAACATCAGCGATACGGCTGTTTATACGTATAAGAAAGTGAAAGATCTTAAAGAAAAGACTCAATATCCTAAAGTAGAATTACTAAAAGACCCTGCCAGTCTAGCATCTACGGAACCTCTTCCTGAGGTGCATGTGCAATCACTTGAAAGTATTAAATATTCCGGAAATGGAATTATTAATGCAGCAGTAAATAAAAACAACGCCTCAATTATTCTTCCTAACATACTGGGAGTTAATAAAGAGCAGGTGTTTATCAAACCGCAAAAAAAGTTCGTGCAGATTAATGTGCTGGAATCGTTTCTTGATAAAGTGGAGGAAGCGACAGGGTTGACCGGGAAAAGGTCTGAACTTAAGCAAGCTATTAAGGATAATCAACTGGGGAATTATTTAAGCACAACAACATTAGATAGACTACCCGATGAGAATCCACCCTACACTGAGCCAGTACTTGAAGATAATCCGACAAAAGAAGAAAAGGATAAGTATGAACTAGAGTGCAGCCAATACGAAGAACAATTGAGAATATATCAGAACTCCTTGTTGGATAAAGATTTGAATAATTCTACGTTTTATAACGGTAATCTGCTTATCGATGGAATTGATTACAAACAGTTAAAGTTTAGTGATGAAGCCAAAACAGGTAATCCTTCTAATAAGCCCAAATGGCTTATTGTTAATGGTGATCTGGAGGTAAATAACTATAGCCCAGATATAACTAAAATTTTGGAGATACAAGCTAATATTCTAGTTACAGGTAATGTTACTATTAAAGGTCAGGTGAAATTCAACTCTACTATGTTTGTTTTAGGAGAAACGAAAGTAGAGGATGCCGTGATCCAAGGTTTAAGTAGTAAGGAGTTAGTCCTCATATCTCAAGGAGATGTGCTCATTAACCGAATTGATACTTTTACTAATCCACCTAAGAAAAAAGTTGAGCAGGATTCATTTTATATGAAAGCTTTTTTTTACACGGATAGTGACGCTGATTTGTACGGAGTGGGGTCAATCTTTTGGTTAAATGGTGGCTTCTTTGCCAAAGGGAATCTTACAGTAAACGCAGTACTAGGAGGAGTAACTGAGCCCTTAGATCCGGCTCTCGGCTTTAATTTTGAAAATCAGGATGCGGATCGATATAATTTGGGTCACCGTTTTCAGATTCAATATAATCAGGATGTTTTTACTCATCAGCAGTCTAGCCTCCCGCGTGTGCAGCAGGTGAATGTAACTGTAGGCCCTCTGGAGCTTGTGAGTCATTGAGACCAATTGAAAAAGGGTATCCTTAAGCGAGTGCTTAGGGATACCCTTTTTTTCGTTGGAAGTTTCTTATTTTTAAATGTAAAGATTAGTAACGATCGTCATTCTGGGGTTCTACAACCTTAACCGTAATATCTGCTTCTGCTGTTGTGCCTGTGCTTCCGGTATAAGTCACTGTAATGGTGGTTGATCCCTTTTTGACACCGGTAACAATTCCTCTGGTATCAATATTGGTTCCATTATCGACACTGGCGATTGAAGAATTGTCGCTTACCCAGCTCAAGTTATCTTTGATGTCTTTTATCGAGACGGAGGTTGGGAATGCCCATAAAATATTGGTTAATTGGAAAGTATGGCCCACTTCAATAGTAATAGACTGTTCTTTAAATCTTATTCCCGTTAACTCAACGATGTTAACCTCATGTGTTGAAGTCATATCTTTGAATGAAACCTCAATCAGCAGTCCTTCTTTAGCGGTATCACCAGCCGTCAATTTAGCGGTTGAGCCATCACTAGAAGGCGTAAGAGTAGCAATATGATCATTCGTAATAGTGTCATCCGTAATATTTTTATCCGTTGATTTCACGAATCTCCATCTTAGCGTTGCTGGATCAGCATACGTAGGATTTCTACTTGCGCTTAGATCGATTTGCCCTCCTATCAATACCGTTGTTGGACCTGTAATCGACAATGAGGTTAGTGGGTTAGTAACTGTTATGGTTTTCTCTTGGGTAATTGGAACCGGGTTACTTGAATTTACAGTAAGACTTACTAGGTAAGTTCCTGACTGCGTCGCACTGAAAATCTTTTCGGTATCATCACCGGGATACTCTGGATTGGTATTAATTACAGCAGTGCTTGCCCCAGAGGTAATGTTTTTAACGGACCAGATATAGGTTATGTTGGTCTCAGGTTCTTTACTGTCTTGAACGTACGAGGCACTTAACGTAATGGATTCATAGATTTTCCCTGTTTCATATCCTTTAATTGATAGAGAACGAGAATTACGTTCTTCTACAGTTATGAATGCAGTACCAGTAACTTCGCTACCATCAAGAGCCTTAACAGTGACTTGTGCTGATCCTTTGGCCAAACCGATAATATCGCCACTGTTGGAGTCTATTTGCACAACTGAAGCATTACTAGTTGTCCAGAGGAATGCAGAATTACTTAAATCTGAAGGCGTAACTATTGGGATTAGTCGAATCTCATCTCCTACATAAATAGTTTTGTCATCCAATTGCAGGGCGTTAATCTTATATTCGGCTGTAAAAGTTAAAGTCTCAAACGAAATTGTAGTCCGCGCTAAATTAGTCGATGAAGGATCTGTTGGGATTGGAACAGGTAGCGGATAGATTTCCGCTGGTAGGCTACCGGCAAAAGGGAAATGGTATAAAGTGGCACTACTCATATTCATTGAAGCTCCAATGATTGTTCCATACACCTGTCCTCCATCAAAGTTTATAGTAGATCGTGGTGCCAGAATGGTTCCGTATACGTTGGCTTGGGAAATTAGCAAAGGCTTGGCGTTAGGGAAGTTGTATAGCACACGGCTACCGTCGCTCCCCAGTGGGAAATGTAAGAATGGTTCACTGTTACTGTCTTGTTGTACATTAACAATTACCGTTGATCCTTGCGGAACCTTAAGCTCGGAACTGTTAAGCGTATTTAACGCTGAACTAGAAATATTAACAATATTGATATCTGAGTTACCTGTGACCGTAAGTTTTCCGTATTCATGAGTCGCCGTGGCATTGGAAGGCAGCTTGGCAATAGCATCAGAGAGTCCAAGGAGATAACTCTCTTGCTTGTTGAAATCGAGAAGTTCTCCGTAATTGATGGTACCATTTTGGATAGAACCAGGACGTTGGTCTTTAACGGTGCCTTTAACCATTAGGTTTCCGTAAACTGTTCCTTCAGGAAGGGAAACATCTCCGCCCGTGACAATACCATATGGCACTTGGTCTTTAAATTGTTCATTTACTGTAATACCCGCGTTGTTGAAGTTGACTGTTCCCCCGGAAGCCAGTGGTCCCTTGATAGTTCCACCACGAAGTGAAGTGGTATGAAGGATAAGTGCATTGTATTTACCTAAGATTCCTAGCGGTGGCAATGTGGCATGAATATCGATATAACTAAGTTTGGAATCATTTAAAATATAGGTTTGGGTCTCGGTCGGTTTAACTGTGATTTGGAACGTTATAGGCTGTTCAGAGTCTGGTTTATAGATTTGGGCGCCGTTCACCGTTTTTAATGAATAGGTTATGTCATTTAGATTGCGTGTCAATCTAAATCCACTGGTTGCATTTCCAGTGACGATCGTACCGGCAGGTAATTCTCCTGAAATCTCCAGGTTAGGTGGGAGATTCTCGGTAAATACAATATCCGATATTAATTGTGTGTTAGAGGTCTGGTTGACCGTGCCGACTTTATCAAACGGTACAGATTTTGGGGTGATGGAATAACTAAGAGTGACCGGTTCTCCCTTTTCTATTTTGCCATTCACAACATTCTGAGAGAGAGATCGTGTTACACTCAAATTGGTGTTTGACGGCAGGACATTTACTCTGAGCGTTTTACTTGAGAGCGCACCATTTTGATCCCAAGCTTTAATTTCGATGTCGAGTAGACCTCCGTTTGGAAGCGGATTGTCAACTGTTCTATATATATTTTGACCGGATTTGATGTTCATCTTACTTATTTCAATCTTGGGAAAGTACGTGTTCCCTGATTTGAAACGGACTTCAGTTGTTAGATCACGATCGTTAAAGTCCAAATCAGTTACTGTATAGTCGACAAGGAGTGTTTCTTGATAAGACGGAATCGATGAATCATTAGCCGGCGTATGCACGGTAATCTCTGGAGCATGATTGGCCCCAATAAAAGCACGATACATAGTATTAACGAACAATTGTTGTTCCCAGTCCGGGAATTTCTTTAGATTGGCTGGAATATCACTTACTCCAAAAAAGTGACCTGTACCTGAGTAGGTAATATTTCCTTTGGAATATGTGTAATATTGATTCCAGCTATCCTCGGTATCACGTTGGTATTGATTATATTCTCCATTTGGTTTTATCCTCGTACCTGATGCTTCACTTTGAATGTTATACCAAGATACTACTTCAGGATCTTCCAAATTAAGTGTGAAGTACTGGTTATGTGTTGGTGCAATTTGTGGTGTGGAAATATCGATTTGCTGGTTGCTGTCGTCCCTCTTGCTTAGATAAAAAGGATATTGCATCAAAAGCCCGTCATTCACCGGCTTAACCTTGGTGGAAAGATTGATGGCATTATGGCCTAAGTTGGTCTCAGGATTCACCTGACCAGTAATCCCCATGAAATTATTGATCCAGTTCTTTTTATTTGCATCTAAATTAATGATGGTATCGTGAGTGAACAAGGCGCTTTGCTTGAAGGTACCAGTAAATTGTGTAATAGCGTTGATCGCATTAGTGTTTAAATTAGATTTTTTGTAGTATTCGTCTACAAATCCAAAGATGAGCATGTCATAAGTGCCATTTAGTCCGTAACTATGTGTTGCAGCATAGCTGTCATCAATATAGTTTTTGAATTCAGTCATCGTTTTGATTTTTATATCGAGCTTATAGTCAGATGTATCGAGAAAATTCGGATTCATATTACTAGTGTTCAGGAGGCTGCTTTCTGTTAGAGTGTCAGGCATAACCTGAAGAATATTTACTATGGTTTTCTCGCCACGGTAACGAATTACACCGCTGTCGAAGTCTTTTAATTGTGTACTGTGGTAATCATTAACTTCTAGCTTCCAGTAGAGTAACCCAGAGTATGTTTTTGGCAAAGTGTATTCAATAGTTCCGCTGGATGTACTAATCTCAGTTTCAGCAACGACCTGTTTTTCTCCCATTTTGATGGATTTATCAAGACCAACGTACAGTTTGACTGAGAGCGGAGCACTATTTTGTGTAGAGGGTGTGGTGACATTGAAATTAAAAGAAAGCTTCTCCCCAGGAACATAGATTTTGCTGTTAGTTGCATTAGGGTCATAGTTGGGAATTCTATTCGTAATTTGTAGATGAGGGCGTTTCTTCAAGTCGTTTATGTATTTGGAGTCTTGTTTTTTTAAATCGGCAAAAATATCCGCGAGTTCACTGTCATCTACAAACTTAACATTTGGGTTGGAGGTGGAAAGACGATAACTGTTAAAAGAGCTGTACAGTATACCTTGCTCAGTTTGAGGTTTTGCATCTTTGTCTTTAAAGGGCTGGCTATGAAAAAAAACATATAATCCCTTGTTGATAAATTCCTTTGTAATTTGATCAGCCTTCAGATGAGTAATGTCGTTCTTCATACTTTTGGTATTAAGGGCCTTAGCTCTATTTTCCTCAGAGGCGGGTTGTTGATTACTTACCTGTGCAGGATTGTAAGTTCCCTTCCCGATATATACTGCATCATATCTCCCGTCCAGATCATCCCGCAGCGCCACAAAGCGCTTCATACTCATCGTGTCAATGGTAAGGTTAGATATTCCCGTTTTTAGAGACGCAAGCTCACTAACCCCATTCTCCGTAACCTCCAGCATACGAATTTGGTATTCATTTGAACTGGCATCGACATTCATAAAGTGATTTTTGATCGGCAGAACAAGCAGAAGGAGAAGCAGGGTAGTTACTGTAAAAATAAAAACTTTTTTGTTGCTGGCAAGTTTCATTGTCATCTCTCCCTGATTGTTAACTATTGGCAGATATGGTTGTATTCCGTCTCGTATATGCTAGATTCCGACAGCCTTTTTCATTCCGTGTCGTTGTAAAATTATCCAATCTATGTTATATACATTCTAGGACATTCAGCATTGATAGACAACATAAATCTATTGAAATATACCTATTAAATTATAACTAAAGTCCTAGTTAGATTGAAAAATACTCAAAATTGACAAATTTATGGAAGGCGTATTTATGGTAATTATATCTTTCGTTTTTGAGCGAATTTTGCTGGGAGTTTGATTTCTATTTATATAAAAAATATCCATTATTTCAGCCGGCATAAATAACGGCATACGGAGATGAATAGACTTGGCTATCGCGAAAAAGAGACTGGGAGACTTGCTGGTAGAAAATAATATTATTTCGCAGGACCAGTTGCTTGAGGCTCTCGCGGAACAGCGTAAGAGCAAACGTAAGCTCGGCGATCTGCTAATCTCTCAAGGCTATATTACGGAGCAGCAGTTGATTGAAGTGCTTGAATTTCAACTCGGCATCCCGCATGTCAGTTTATTTAAATACCAGATAGATCCCGCAATCACGCAGATAATCCCTGAAAGTATGGCTAAGCGATATCAGGTGCTTCCATTCTTAAAAGAGGGCGGCAAGCTGATGGTTGCGATGGCGGACCCGCTGGATTATTTTGCGATAGAAGATTTACGTATGAGTACTGGCTTCCGGATCGAACCCGCTATTTCTACGAGAGATGAGCTGCAGCGGGCGATTGCGCGTCACTATGGCATGCGCGATTCTATGAATCAGATGCTGGTAGAACTCCCGACACAGGAAGAAATAGAAGAGACAGAGATTACAGATGAGGACTCCCCAATCGTACGTTTGGTCAACCAGATGATTCAGCAGGCAGTTGCTCTGCGGGCGTCTGATATACATATGGATCCAGGTGAAAATAATTTAACCATCCGCTACCGCATTGACGGAACCTTACGGACAGAGCGGATTATTCCTAAGCAGATGCAGGGCTTTATCACCGCCCGTCTGAAAATAATGGCCCGCCTGAATATTGCAGAACGGCGTTTGCCGCAGGACGGGCGGATCAAAATGCAGTTCGATTACAAAATGGTAGATATTCGTGTGTCTTCATTACCAACGATGCACGGAGAGAAGATTGTGCTGCGGTTGCTAGACTTAAGCACAGGGGTCAAATCCATAGATGCTTTGGGATTCAGTGAGGGGAATGCAGAAGCTTTTAAGGAGATGATAGCTCGTCCTTATGGGATTTTGCTGATCACAGGACCTACCGGTAGCGGAAAAACAACAACTTTATATTCAGCGTTGAATCAACTTAATGTAGAAAGCGCAAATATTATCACAGTCGAAGATCCAGTGGAATACCAGCTTGAAGGAGTAAATCAGGTGCACGTAAACTCGGCTATTGGACTAACCTTTGCAGCTGGGCTACGTTCGATTCTTCGACAAGATCCGAATATCGTAATGGTTGGTGAAATACGGGATGCGGAAACTGCAGAAATTGCTGTTCGCGCCTCATTAACGGGTCATCTAGTATTGTCTACTTTACATACAAACGATGCGATTAGCTCCGTCTCCCGATTGCGGGATATGGGGGTAGAACCTTATTTGATCGCTTCTTCGCTGATTGGTGTGGTAGCACAGCGGCTGGTGCGCAAAATCTGCACTGACTGCAAAGAAACCTACAAACCATCTGAACAGGAAGCAATTATGCTACGTAGCTTAGGACTACCTGCGGAAGAATTACAGCGTGGACGCGGCTGTGGTAGCTGTAACAATTCTGGCTATCGTGGACGAATAGCGATTCATGAAGTACTCAGTATTGATGATCACTTACGGCAACTCATTACAAACACTGCCTCAGTAGAAGAACTGCGTGCAGCAGGTAAAGCGCGTGGGCTTGTTCAACTGATGGATGACGGACTGCTCAAGGTCAGTCAAGGAATTACAACGCTTCAAGAAGTCATGCGCGAGACGGTCTCACATTAGAGGTTAACAGGGATTTAGCATTCTAACTTAGGGGGAGCGGCTAATGCCAACGTATACGCGGGATATTAGACAACTATTACAAACGGCTTACTCCTCCAAAGCTTCTGACTTACATATTTCCGTAGGATCACCGCCGGTTATTCGGATGGATGGAAAGCTGCACTCGCTTGAGGGTGAATCCGTGGTTGCTGAAGAAGCGGCAGATATGGCCAAAACGCTACTTGGTAATGAACGAATTGAAGCATTTCGGAATGCGGGCGAGTTCGATTTTTCATATCCGCTTGATGGTGGGGTAAGATTCCGGGTGAACGTTTATCGTCAGCGGGGCGAGGTTAGTATCGCCGCCCGGGCCATTCCTGCAGAGATTCCGAGTCTGGAACAGCTGTCGATGCCTTCGATTTTAACTACTTTGTCGCTTAAGCCACAAGGTCTAATTTTGGTTACAGGACCCACAGGCAGCGGCAAATCTTCTACGCTTGCAGCTATGCTGAATTATATTAACCAGACGGAGAGCAAGCATATAGTGACGTTGGAAGATCCGATAGAATTTCTACATAACCATGGAACCTGTCTAGTAGATCAACGTGAAGTGGGAAGTGATACGGCTAGTTTTGCTAATGGATTACGTGCTGCCTTACGTCAGGACCCGGATGTTATTCTCGTTGGTGAGATGCGGGATTTGGAGACCATTTCAGCAGCGGTTACGGCCGCAGAGACAGGTCATCTTGTGATGGCAACCTTACACACAACAGACGCACCACAGACGATTGACCGAATTATCGACGCTTTTCCGGGCCATCAGCAGGGACAGGTTCGTTCACAATTAGCATCAGTGCTGCTGGCAGTAGTCAGTCAGCGGTTGTTCCCAAGGGCTGGAGGTCGGGGGCGTTTATGCGCAACGGAAATTTTGGTCAATACACCTGCCGTAGCCAATCTTATTCGTACCGAAAAAACACATCAGATCAAAAATGTAATGCAAACCGGGCGCTCACAAAGCATGCACACCTTGGACATGAGCATCCGTGACTATTTATCGCAGGGGCTTATTGATCCAGCAGCAGCTAAGGCGTTTATGGCGGAGGTGAGCAGCTGATGCCTCTTTTTGAATATCAGGTGAAGACATCCGCGGGCAAATCTATCAAAGGGAAACTAACAGCAACCGATAAACCTACGGCGATGGAGGAGCTACGCAAGCGGGGACTTACGGTATTTTCACTGATTGAACGCAAAACCACAATTTTATCGATGGACATTTATATTGGTAATCCCGTTAAGCCGCTTCATTTCATCATTTATTGCAGGCAGTTTGCCACGCTTATGCGGGCGGGGGTATCGATTGTGGATGCAACGCGTATTTTGGCAGAGCAGACCGAGAGTAAGCCACTGCGCAAAGCGTTAGTAGATGTTAATTCCAGCCTGATGCGGGGGATATCGTTCTCACAAGCCGTTCAGGATCATAAAAAAATCTTCCCGCAGCTATTTGTCAGCATGATCCGTGCCGGTGAGGAATCCGGTGATATTGAGGGGACGTTGGACAGGCTGGCTATGTTTTTTGAGAAACAGCACACCACGACAGAGAAGATAAAATCAGCGCTTACGTACCCGATTACCGTAGGGGTTATGGCGATTGCCGCGGTTATCTATCTACTTTGGGCGATTGTGCCGCAGTTTGTAACGATGTTTGAATCGATGGATGCCGAGCTTCCGGCAATTACACAGATGGTCTTGGCACTTAGCAAAAGCATTCAAGGTCAATGGTATTTCTGGATACTCGGAGTACTTCTCCTAGTGATAGCTTTTCAGATTACAAAACGTACGGAAAAGGGTGCTTACGCTCTGGATTATGCCAAGCTTAAGATACCTGTGTTCGGTAAGCTGAATCAAAAAGGCTCGATTGCTCAGTTTACGCGCACTTTTTCTTCTCTTTATGCCAGCTCTGTACCGATTCTACAATCCTTGGTGATTGTTGAGGAGGTAGCAGGAAATAAGGTCATCGGGAGATTCATCCGTAGTGCAGGCGATTCGCTGAGACAAGGAAATCCACTATCTGAGCCGCTAAAAAAAGCTTGGGTCTTTCCGCCACTAGTTACACAGATGATAGCGATTGGCGAAGAGACAGGGGCGCTCGACACGATGTTGTCCAAGGTAGCTGATTTTTATGAGATGGACGTGGAGAATACCGTCGACCGTCTGAAATCGCTGCTTGAACCGCTGCTGATTGCTTTTTTAGCTGCTGTTGTAGGTGTCATTGTAGCTGCCATTATGCTGCCGATGTTCAGTCTGTACGGTAATATGTGAACCTCTTGGTTCCTTGTATATATTGAGAGGGGTGACGCCGGGGAGGCGGGGCAAGATCCACGAACTTACGCTGGCGATTAGACGACGATGGACGAGCTGTTTCCGTAAGCACAAGATAGATGATGCTGGATTCACTGAAATGAAGAATATAGGTCTTATCAATCACACACCACTTAGAGGGGGAAATCAAATGTTAGCACAAGCGATTAAGAGAAGATTAAGCAAAGAGGAAAATCAAAAGGGGTTTACGCTGATTGAGTTGCTGGCGGTTATTGTTATTTTGGGGATTATTGCGGTTATTGCAATACCGATGATTGGTGGAATAATTAATAATACTAAGGAGGACGCTAATGCATCAACTGCTCGACAAATTTATGATGCTGCACGTATGTATGTGACTGCCGAGTTAAATGGAACTTATCCATCAGGTACATTAAGTATTCCAATTACAGGATCAGCCGCATCAGGAAGTACTGCTGCTGTTTCTGGTCTTCAACAAGATGGCTACCTAGAGAGAGGTCTTGTATTACCAAGTACTAAAGCTGCCATTACAGGTGGAGTGGTTAATTTTGTGAATGGGCAATTAAGTACGACTACAGGTACTCCAGCTCTGACTATTATAACAGCGGCTGGAACAGAAACCTTCACGGCACAAGAAGTTTTGGACTCTGAGAAAAAATAAGGATCTTACATTTATTGGTTTAATGAAGTTTGATTATAATATCCTTAGGAATCGGACTTCCCGATTCCTTTTTTAAAATCCAGAAGCTAACAGAGGACAGCCATGATGATATTTATCGCAAGTTACATCACATTACTGGGTCTGATTCTAGGCTCCTTTTATAACGTAGTGGCGCTGCGGGTTCCGGCCAAGGAATCCTTGCTTAATCCGCCGTCACATTGCCCGAACTGCAACACGCGGCTAAAAGCGCGGGATTTGATTCCGGTGGTAAGCTACCTGCTGTCAGGAGGCAAATGCCGATACTGCGGAACAAGGGTATCGCCATTATATCCGCTTGGAGAAGCGGCAACGGGTTTGCTTTTTTTATGGGTGTATTTGCAATTTGGCCTGACGGGTAAGGGAATCATCGGGTTCATTCTTGTGAGTTTAGCGGTTATCGTGACGGTTGCGGATTTGAAGTACATGCTGATTCCCAATAAGGTATTGTTGTTTTTTTTACCGCTGCTGCTGATTCTTGTACTGTTATTTCCGGATGGACCGATATGGCATCATCTGCTAGGAGCTGTGCTTGGGGGAGGGGTTCTTATCCCTTTTGTTCTATTAGGTGGCATGGGGGCTGGAGATGTGAAGTTATTTGCGCTGCTGGGTTTGGTGATTGGCTTTCCGAATGTGATTTTGGCTTTTTTTGTGGCTTGTCTGCTTGGGAGCGTGGTGGGCGGACTGCTGATGCTGCTCGGTGTAATCAAACGTAAACAGCCGGTACCCTTCGGCCCATGGTTAGCTATAGGAGCTTTAATTAGTTTTGGATATGGTTCACACATCATCGGCGCGTATCTCTCGCTTATCGGATAGGAGGACATCGATCACATGCTTGGATTAGGCCCCAAAGTGGCCGGACTTTCAATTGAAGCTGCCGGAATCCGTTATATTAGTTTTAAGAATAAACAGTCATGGGAAGTCCGTAAAAAACGGTTTCTCCCGCTCCTTCCAGGCATGATCATTGAGAATCAGGTGGCGGATAGCGAGGCGCTTTATGATCGGGTAAGGCAGTGGGTGAAGAAGGAAGGCTTACGGGGCAGTAAGGTTTCTTTGTCCATTCCCCCTTCACAGATCATTATCCGTAAAATGAGTATTCCTAGTACCAATGACAAACAGGTAGAACAACTCGTGAAGCTGGAAGTGGAGACGGGACTGCATTTACCTTTTGAAAATCCTGTCTACGATTATGTAACGCTCGAAGTGGGTGAGGAGCAAAGCCATCTGCTCGTATTTGCTGCTCCGCGAAAATCGATTCAGGATTACGTAGAAATTCTGGAGCGGGCGGGTCTCCGGATAAGCAGTGTCGAAATTTCGGCAACCGCCTTGGCGCGTGCTATAACCACTGGGCACGGGGAGAGCTTTGCGGAGACGATGCTGATTAATATGGAGCCATCGGTAATGGACATTTATATGTTCAGAAACGGGAATCCGGTCTTTATTCGTACGATAAACTTACTTGATCTACATAAAGGAAGAAATTTAGCGGGAATGGATCTTTTGACAGACAGTGAAACCTTGGCAGAAACAGCTGTCGCTGTAGAAGAACATTTATCGCCCGAGCAAATGGTGGAAATCACTGCGGAAATCTCCCGTATGCTCAGCTTTTATCAATACAGCTTGCATGACGGTTCCACTCGTATCAATAATTTAGTGATTACGGGCACTCCCTCAATTCGTAAACAACTGGACCTAGAACTCCAGCAGTCCCTAGCTGAACTTGAAATAACACCAATAAGTCTGGAACAGATGGCTAGTGCTGCTGTTTCTGACCCTGAACTAAATGATTACCGTGTAGCTGCCGGGACTGCTCTAAAAAATAGCATCAACACGGATACGATTGATTTATTGCCGAGAGAAGATCGGGAGACGTTGCTATTTCCTTATGTCACGATGGGGCTTGTAGCGATCTGGCTGCTGGGGATGATCGGAACGGGGATTTATTTTTCTGCCAATAAGGGTCAAATCTCTAACGGTAAAGAACAGCTGCAAGGCCTGCAGGATCGCAGTTTTATGCTCCAAGTTGAGCTCGCGAAGCTTAAGAACAGCGGACCTGGACAGCTAGATCGGAAAGCAGCCATCACAGTACTTCAGGACAATAAGGTGATTGCAGTCCCTATGTTGGACGAATTAGTGGAAGGATTGCCTAAGGAGGCACTAATCCGTGATATTAACTATACCTACCGGACATCTATAGATCTGACTGTAAATGTATCCACTATGGAGGATGCGTCCAACTATTTAAGACAACTTCGCCAAATGTCTTTTACGACCGATGCCTCTATTCAAAAGCTTACTGAAGGAGCCGAAGATGCCATTTCATACAATACGTATACGGCTATTTATAAAGTGAACTTAGCAGCGGCTAAGCAGCAGGCAAATAATACAGATGCAAGCCAAGGGGAGGTGAGCAGCGATGGAACAGATCAATAAATATCGCTCTCCCATCGTACTAGGTGTGTTAATTCTATTCCTGATATTGTTTGCGTTCTATATGCTGGGTGTTCAGCCGGCCAATAAGGAAATTTCCGCACAGAGCAGCGAGATCAGTCAGTTGGAAAAGGAAGCAGAAGTCCTCCAAAACAAAATCTATGAGCTGAAGGGCAGCGGCACTGAGGGAGATCTAGAACAGAAGGAATTACTGGGGGAACTCCCAAAGGGCGATGACAGCGAAGGTCTGATTGTTGATTTGCGGGAGGTTAGCACGTCCTCACAAGCGCGGCTAAAGGATCTTAGTTTTGTTATGGATGAGGCTAATCCGATTCAGCAAATGACAGGTTCAGCTGAGGTGTCATTCCCGACGGTCAAACAGATCAAAATGACTGCAGTGGTGGAAGGGACATATTCGGGGATCCGGCAATGGATGGATGAACTACAAGCCTTACCCCGTATTGTGAATGTGGACTCTTTCAATTTTCAGCAATCCTACGAGGATCGTACTAAGAACAATACGGAGAGTATTTTGACTGCTAACGTAGCTTTTACAGCGTATTTTGAGGCCACCGCAGCAGCATCCGATTAGGGTTCTTGTACTACTTTATTTAACTATATTACTCCGCTTTTCCTGTGAATCAGGAGGGTGGAGTTTTTTTATATTTTCAAAAGAGTTGTAATACGTTTTCATTCCTCTGTTTATTGGGTATTTTAGCTTGCGGGGTGCATAAGCTGAAACAGTGGCGATCGCCTGTATTTTTCAGATGAAAGAGGAGGAACTTCAGATGAACAAAAAATGGATGCTTGGTTCGTTGGCCCTATCCTTAGGCCTTTTATCAGCAGGTAGCGGAGTTATGGCAGCTTCATCATCAGTGGGAAGCTCGGCAATAAAAAATGTGGCTGTGATTGGCACAGGAAAAGAAGGCCCAGCTACTATAAACAATTTGACGGTAAAAAGTGTGGTACCGCTTGTTGTACATGCCAGAGCAATCTATTTCTATACTAGCCGCGGGGGCAACTTTTTCCCGATGGAAACCTTCATGTATAAAGCGCAAGAGTACCGTTACCTTTCCAATGATATTGGGACAAAGGCGAAGCTGATGAATTACATAAAAAAAGCCTACACGCATAATGCAGCAGCTTATTATGTGCAGACTCAATTTTTGGAGCATGAAGGTAGAATGTCACAGGTGAATGCGGATCTTGGAAACTCATTAATGTTTGAAAAAGCCACCGCCCGAATGCTCTCCAAAACTGCAACAACCGCTGAATTTGACTTAACAGTTCCTTATTCGAGCGGGCAGGAAGGCAGTGAGTCGGTGTATGTGAAGCTGAAAAAGGTGAATGGATACTGGAGAATTGATACGTCACCGGATATTCTTTTTTGAGGAAGGGTTAGGGTAGAAGAGGAAGGGCAAAGAGGCTCTACGCTTGGGCGCGGATAAGGTCAGAGGTATAAGCAACACCAGCGAATTTACCTTTGCGAGTGATAATGACACAATCATTTTTCATAGGGTCTGGGCGGTTCATAGCGAGGCTCAATACCGTATCGAGTGGAGTGGAAATGTCAAGAATGAGCGGGGTTTTGTTCATAAGCTTCATGGCAGGTTCTCTGTAGAACAGATCTACTCCGGATCTTCCTGTAGCTTTTAAAAAGAAACGTTCGCTCATCAACAATCCGAGGGGTTCATTCATAGCATTGCAGACGACGATACATTTGGATTCTGGATGCTGAAACATGACGCGAAGGGCTTCTCTGCAAGTGCGTGAGGCAAAAATAGCAGGAGCACTGCGGACAATACCAGTAAGATCATTTACAAGAGCTGTTGTCATAGGATGTTCATCCTTTCTGATTATGGGTCTACTTCTAATGTACCCCTGAATCGTAAATTTCAAAGCCGGGTAACGTAAGCTACAGGTAAAATAGATTGCTGGCAAAAATAACCGGTCAGACCTTAGGGGCTCTGACCGGTTATTTGTTGTTAGCTATTCACTGCGGACCCCGTCCTCCACCAGCTGCTTTCGGGGGACATCGGGGATTATGGATTTGCTCACGCCTCCACGATTAATGGCGATTAATCGTTTTTGTGCGTAATATACGTCGCGGGACAGTTTATTCACCTCAGTGGATTTACCGTCAACATACTTTGTAATGTAGGTTTCTACAATATATCCGGTTTTCCCATTTTGAATAACGCGTGAGCTGCCACGAGGCAGTGAAGAATCGTTTACGTATTTATCGACTGGAGGGAGTACTTCTACTGTTTTTGAATGAACTTTGTAAGTGACATTTTGCGGAAACGTGCCGAACAGCTTTATGGTCAGTGATTTACCCTGCACAGCTGCTTTAATTATGAGATATTTGCCAGTCGTATTGCGAAAACGAAAGTTGATATAACCTTCAGCGAATGTTGCGTCCTGACCTTTGGGCAAGTAGTTGACGGGCAAGGAATGATTACGGCGTTCCACAATTTCTAGCCCTATACGCAGTGCGGCATTGTAAAGAGTGCTCGACACTTGGCAGATCCCTCCACCAACACCTGCTTGCAGCTTGCCGTTCACAATCACCGGCGCTTCACGGAAGCCGTAATTCACCTTTGCTTTTTCTATAGCTTTTCCATAATCAAAGACGGCTCCAGGCGGGAGAATGGTTCCATCCACAGCTTTGGCAGCAGCTTCCACGTTGTAGCTTCGTCCAGGTCCACTTGCACCTAGAGAGGTGCTGAACTGCATTACTTTTCGCTCGATACCTTGTTCCTTTAATTTCTTTAAAGTTATGTCAGGCTGCAGAATTAACAAAGGGACCTCCATCGTGATTCCTTTCTCCAGCAGGGTATTTAGATGATTAAAGCTGGTGGGGGCAGCTGCTCCTAAGGAAGTCTCCAGAGCTGTCCAATCAACCTCCAGGGAAGTTTTCTCAGAAGTATATACGATTCGGTCATCGCCTGTAATTCGCCGCGTAGCGTCCACTGGTTCACCAAAGGACTCCTTCTCCCAAGTGGGACTTAGAATTTTCTGGAATTGTGCGATTTCCAGATGAGTTTCAAGCTTCCACAGCTGAGGGAAGTTATAGCGTGCCTTTACCCGCTCCCAAAGCGTTCCTTCGGCAAGCTCTTTTAAGCCCTGCTGAAAAGCAGCGGCTTCATAACTCAACCCAGTCTTACTAAGAGTTAGGGGTAAATCTGCATTGCCCTCCACTTTTAGCACTAGAGGGACGGATTCTAGGGCATGCAGCCGTTTATCCAGCTGGGAGCGGACCTCGGTGAGGGTGATGCCTCCGACCTGCCAGCCGGCAAGGGTTGTACCCTTTGGAAGCGTGGTTTTGCTGCCATATAGATGAAGCCCTCCGTAAATACAGGAGCCGATAAGGACGAGTGCGATAACCACTATGAGGGCAGCATGGATTTTTTTCATGATTAATCTCCTTTTGGGGATTTGGATTGCGCTAAGCAGGCGCGGCCCTGTAACAGAACTTAAAGAACACTTCGTGGGATACCGATAATAAATTAGTAAGAAATAAGTAGTCTCTAATAAAGGGAGTTACGACATCTGATAACAGGCACCGCTAGGTGCTTTTTTATATGTATATGTCCAGTCACTACAAAACTTTCGAATAGTCGTGCAGTTACGGGGTACTCAATCAGTTACAGATTTGTTACAATAGATACATTGCGGAAATATTGAAGTTTATGGAAACTTGAGGTGGACAATGTCGATTCGCACAAGTGGAAAATGTCATAATTGGGAAGTGAGAAAATGATTGAAATGCAAGATGTATGGAAAACGTACCCTAACGGAACTCACGCACTGCAAGGAGTTTCAGTGAAAATCGACCGCAATGAATTCGTGTACGTTGTCGGCCCTTCCGGCGCGGGTAAATCTACTTTTATGAAATTGATTTATAGAGAAGAAGTGCCTACCAAAGGACAGATTTCGGTGGGAGGTTTCAATATAGGAAAGCTAAAACCACGCAAAATCCCTTATGTCCGCCGTAATATCGGCGTTGTATTTCAAGATTTTCGGCTTTTGCCCAGAATGACGGCATACGAGAATGTAGCTTTTGCTATGGAAGTTATTGAAGCGCCGAAAAAAGTCATCAAGAAACGTGTGAATGAGGTTCTTGATTTGGTTGGGCTGAGAAGTAAAGCGAATCGTGAGCCCTCACAGCTTTCTGGTGGTGAGCAGCAACGGATCGCTATTGCACGGGCTATCGTCAACAATCCTTCTGTTATTATTGCGGACGAGCCTACAGGTAACTTAGACCCCGAGACTTCATGGGGCATTATGCAGCTGCTTGACGAGATTAATTTTCGTGGAACAACGATTGTAATGGCTACCCATAACAGAGATATTGTGAACAAAATGCGCAAACGGGTGCTTGCGATTGAGAATGGAAACATTGTCAGAGACCAAGCGAGAGGGGAATATGGTTATGAGTTTTAAAACCTTCTTGCGACATGTGCGGGAAGGCTTTAAAAGCGTATTCCGTAATGGCTGGATGTCGATCGCCTCAATCACTTCGATTGTTGTTTCTCTTTTTGTTCTAGGTGTATTTATTCTTCTTGTCCTCAACGTAAATTCTGTAGCTGATGAGGCAGACAGTCAGGTACAGATCAAAGTGCACCTAGCTTTGAATACAGATCAGAAGATGCGCGAGACCCTGCAGACTGAAATTGGCAATATGCCGGAGGTCAGCAAGATTACGTTCATCTCCAAGGAACAGGGACTTAAAGATCTCCGCGCGGATATGGGCGAGGAGGCAGCAGAGCTTCTGGAAGGGTTCGATGAAGATAATAACCCGCTTCCAGATACCCTTCAGGTAGAGGTTATTGAACCTACAACCGTTGCTTTTGTGGCTGAGAAGATTCAAGCCCTTAACAAGACACATACCGAGCAGCCTATCTACAAAGTGAAATATGGCAAAGGCTCGATAGAAACATTGTTTAAAATCACGCGTGCCGTACGTAACATTGGCTTTATTTTTGTAGCGGGGCTGGCACTTATGTCTATGTTCCTCATCTCCAATACTATTCGGGTGACGATTCTTGCCCGGCGTAAAGAGATTGGGATTATGAAGCTGGTAGGCGCGACAAATTATTTTATTCGTTGGCCTTTCTTTATAGAAGGGGCATTAATTGGACTCATTGGATCATTGATTACTTCGGGCGTTTTATATGCCGGCTACAACGGTTTGGAATCTTCGGTACAGGGAGATCCTATGCTCGGATTGCAGTTGATCCCTTTCAGTGATATTTGGCTGCTGCTCGTGGGTCTGTTAGTTGGACTAGGCGTGCTAATCGGCGTCTGGGGAAGTACGGTTTCTATTCGTAAGTTTTTGAAAGTTTAATTTAAGAGTGAAGGATGGGGAGTGCGAGTTGAAGAAGATTGCCGCCGGACTAGCCGTAATGTTACTAGCTGTCACTATATTCCAACCCTCTGATGGATATGCCAAAAAAACAAGTGTTGCCGAGATCGATAAGCAATTAAAGCAGCTGCAACAAGAGGTGCAGGAAGCTAAGGCGCAGCAAGAGAAAGCGGAGTCCCAAACACAGGAAGCGCAGCACTATAAGAATAAGACAAATATTAATTTACAATATGTATTGCAGCAAGTGGATCAAGTTAAAGGTAAAATGACCGACATCTCTAACAAAATTTCCGATACAGAAGAATCCCTTAACGTTACAGCAACGGAATTGGATGAAGCAGAGGCACGAGTGGCCTCAAGAGAAGAACTCTTAGGATCCCGTGTCCGGTTGATGTACACGGATGGAGCGGTGTCTTACCTAGATGTTTTGCTCTCATCGACAAGCTTCTCTGATTTTCTGGGCCGCACCGATTCGCTTAAGATGATTGTGGATCAGGATCAGGAGCTGTTAGTCCAACACAAGCTGGACAAGCAGACAGTTGTAGAGAAGAAGCAGGAGCTTGAGGGGCAATATGCTCAAGCCAAGCAGTTATACACCTCCTTGGAAAATCAGAGAAGCCTGCTGAAAGAGAAGGAAGCGGAGAAGCAGGAGCTTATCGCATTTTATGATAAGCAGATTCAAGAAAGCGATGATCTAAGTGAAGAGCAGAACGAGAAGCTGGTTAAGCTGGCGAGCGAACGTTCTGCTTTGGAAACCCAAAAGGATAAGATTAAAGCTGAGGAAGCGGCTCGCAAAGCAGCAGCCGCCAAAGCAGAAGCAGCACGCCGGGCAGCAGCAGCGGCCAAGAAAGCTGCAGCTAGCAAGGCAAGCAGCAGTTCAAGCTCCAGCTCCTCAACCGCGTATGCTGGTGGAGATGGACCCTTCCTGCTGCCTGTAGGTTCGGCAAGAATCTCTTCCTCCTACGGACCACGGACACACCCAATTACGGGTGAGAAGGGGAAAGTACACACCGGGGTAGACTTTGCAGTTCCACAAGGAACCAATATTCATGCGGCTGATTCCGGAACGGTAATCGTAGCTGAATGGTATAGCGGCTATGGATATTGTGTAATTGTTGATCATGGCGGCGGAGTTTGGACCCTCTACGGACATATCCGTAAAGGTGGTATCAAGGTTAGCCCTGGGGATAGAGTCAATCGTGGGGATGTGATTGCTGAATCCGGTTCTACAGGTAATTCGACGGGCCCCCATCTCCATTTTGAAGTTCGGATCGACGGCAAGACAGTAAATCCGATGCCCTATCTCTAATTTTTAAGAACTTATAACTCATATTATTTGAACGTACGGCATATACTGGAAGAGATACCGTACCTTTCAGGACGGACTTATGGAGTTGTTTGCGAGATGGACAAGAAGGGACGGTGGGAACATCATGTTAAAAAAAAGCACAGCGGCGTTTATGATTATCGCCGCCCTGCTATGCGGTAGTCTGGTGACCTTGGGCGTGACGGGTTATAGTCATGTTATTGGACAAGCTGCAGGAGAAGGACTGGCCTCAGCATTGCAGGTTACTGGCCTTCAGCAGAAGGAATCCCAGAAGCTTGGAACTGCTCTCAGTCTGATTGAGAGCAATTACTACGAGACAGTAGATCGGGAGAAGCTGATAGACGGTGCTGTCAACGGTATGATGGAAGCGCTGGGCGATCCTTATTCCAACTATATGGGTAAAGAAACAGCTGAGAAATTCGAAGAAAGCATTGAGGGTTCCTTTTCAGGTATCGGTGCGGAGGTCTCTTCGGATAATGGCAAGGTAGTCGTGGTCTCTCCGATCAAGGGCTCACCTGCTGAGAAAGCTGGGATTCAGGCCAAAGATGTTATCTTGTCCGTTAACGGTGAATCGCTGGAAGGTATGGAGCTGAATGCAGCTGTTGCCAAGATTCGCGGTCCTAAGGGCAGTAAGGCCACTTTGAAAATACAACGTTCCGGCGCTGTAGAGCCGCTGGAATTTGTTCTTACCCGGGATGATGTGAAGCTCGAAACAGTCTACGCTACCATGGAAAAGGACAATGTGGGCGTAATCGAGGTTACGCAGTTCTCCTTGAATACCGCAGAACGATTCAAGGAAGAGCTGGAGAAGTTAGAGAAGCAAGGCATGAAGGGACTTGTTATTGACGTCCGCAATGATCCAGGTGGTGTTCTTCCGATTGTTATTGAAATGGCAGAGCAATTTGTTCCAGCTGGCAAATCTATAGTGCAAATAGAATACAAAGACAAAAAACGCGAAGTTAGCACCTCAAAAGGATCGAGTAAAGCTTATCCAGTGGTCGTGCTGATGAATAAAGGTAGCGCAAGTGCTTCGGAAATATTGGCGGGTGCCTTGCAGCAGTCGGCAGGAGCTAAGCTAATCGGTGACAATTCTTTCGGTAAAGGCACCGTGCAGACGAGCTTTGACAAACAGCTTGGAGACGGCAGCTTGCTGAAAGTTACCATTGCCAAATGGCTTACGCCAGACGGCACATGGATCCACGGCAAGGGAATTAAACCGGATATCGCGGTAGCGCAGCCGGATTACTTCTCGGTGGCTCCAATTAACAAAAGCGTGGCGCTGCAATATAATATGAACAACGCTGATGTGAAGAGTGCACAGACGATGCTGGACGGTTTGGGTTACAAGCCTGGACGTAAAGATGGCTATTTCGATGCTGGCACTAAGGACGCAGTGAAGAAGTTCCAAAGTACAGCAAAGCTCCAAGTCACAGGCATAATTGACGCCAAGACAGCGGAGGCGCTGGAAGCAGCGCTGATCAAGGTCATTCAAGACCCTGCTCACGACAACCAACGGAATAAAGGGATTGCTGAGATTCAGAAGGAAATTAAGGCGGCAGCGTCGAAAAAGTAAGAAGGCTGAATTCAGCCTTCTTTTTTTCTTTTAGATAAGAAAATGCCAACCGACGTAGAGGAATTAGAATATATACAAATCAGTCATCGGACGAAAAGGAGTGTGACGAACAGTTTGAATGTGATTCAGGAACTGTTAGGAAGCTTGGGCACTGCGTTCTTACACTTATTGATCCAGCCGTATTACTACATTGCTATTATATTTATTGCGTTATATTACCGTAGGCAGGTGGCATTAGAACGAAAGCTGATACATGTAAAATTACATAGCTGGGGTCAGGAAACGTGGCGGACGGTATGGAGTGGTTTAGTCCTGGGTTTGGTCGTCTCTATAGCAGCCGTTCTGCTAGGAATATCGTTATCAGGTACCGCTGTAGCCTGTATTTGGGTAGTTAGTCTCGTGTTGTCGCTACTGCGTGTGCGGTATTTGTGCTTTGCGTATTCTATAGGCTTGTTAGGTATCATTCAGTTTGTAATTTCTTTCTTTCCAGATGCTTTAGATAGTGGAACGGTAGGGAATATTACCACCGCCATACGGGAGATGGATATTCCTGCTTTGCTAGTGTTAGCTGCGCTGCTGCACATGGCGGAGGCACTGCTGGCCCGCAGACAAGGGGCCAAGCTTGCAACGCCGCTCTTCCTGAAGGGAAAGCGAGGCATGGTCGTTGGCGGCTATCAGCTGCAGGCCTTCTGGCCGCTGCCGCTGTTCCTGCTGATCCCATCGGGAGCAGGAACGGATTTGCCATGGCACTCGCTGCTGGGCGGCAGCCTTGGCATCGTCTCTTTGCCCGTCATCATCGGCTTCAGCGAGATGACGCAGGGCATGCTGCCCGGGCGCAAGGCGGCCCGCACTGCAGGACGACTGCTGATCTACAGCATCGTCCTGCTCGGCTTAAGCCTGCTTGCCGCTTGGTGGAGCCCGCTGACTCTGGTCGCGGCGCTCGCAGCCATTGTGCTGCACGAAGGGTTAAGCTGGTACAGCGCTCTGGAAGAGCGCAGCATCAGCCCCATCTTCGTGCATCCACCGCGCGGCCGCAAAGTGCTGGCCGTGCTGCCGGGCAGTCCCGGCCAGGAGCTGGGCATCCTGCCCGGCGAGATCTTACTGAAGGTCAACGGGGTCCTGTTGACCGATGCGGCGCAGCTACATGAGGCGCTGCGCATGAATCCAGCGTTCTGCAAGCTGGAGGTGCTGAACCGTGAAGGGGAGAGCAAATACCTTCAAAGCCCGATCTATGATGGGGATCACCATCAGCTCGGTATTATTTTGGTGCCGGAGACGGATGGGATGATTACCGCTGAGGCGAAGCCTTCCAGCATCTACAGCATCATCGGGATGAAGACAGGCATACGCAGCCGGAACCTTCCGGACGGCCAACTTAAACGAAAAAAAACCACTGAAGCCAAGCGGGAATCAGCGGAAGGATAACTAGAAGATGCCCCATCAGCCATGAAATGGTGAATGGGGCATCTTTGTTTTGATTAGATGGTAGTTTCGCGTGCGAGAAGTTGCTATCGGACCCAGTTGCCCCTAATCGCAGCATTTTCGCTTTTTTAGAATGGTAACGGACCCGAAAGCCACTATTGGCATTAAAAACACCCCAAATGAGCCTCTTTCTGAGGAATAACGTCGCTGGGGTCCGAAACTCTGCTCAAACGCCGATAAAATTGTAAATAGCGTCGCTGGAGTCCGAGCCCGCCCGCGCCAAGGAGTAACGTCGCTGGAGTCCGAAACTCTGCTCAAACGCCGATAAAATTGTAAATAGCGTCACTGGAGTCCGAGCCCGCGCCAAGGAGCAACGTCACTGGAGTCCGAGCCCGCGTCCAAGGAGTAACTTCACTGGAGTCCGTAAGAAAAACTAACTTTGGCAGCGGCCTATTCACATGTTATATGTTACTAGTTCAACCCCGCATGTTCTTCAAATAAAAAATTGCAATTTGCGTACGATCGCGGAGCTCTAATTTGCTTAATATATCCGTTATGTAATTTTTGACGGTACCTTCGCTTAAAAAAAGCTGTCCGGCGATTTCTTTGTTGCTATGCCCCTCAGCGATAGAAGCCACTACAGCCAGCTCTGTTTTGGTCAATCCGAACGATTCCAGTGGCTGTACCTGTGGCAATTCTTGCCGTGCCGTAGGCTGCAGAAAGGTTGCCAGCTTGCGGGCGATATCAGGGTGGATAAGCATGTTCCCATCAAAAACCGTTTTAATGCCCTGGATGATCCGGTCTGGCGGTATGTTTTTGAGCAAATATCCACTAGCTCCGTTACGCAGTGCTTCAATGATATATTCATCGTCATCGAAAGTGGTCAGCATCAATATCGCAATTTGCGGAAAAGCCTGCTTAATCTTCTCCGTTCCTTCAACGCCACCGCAGCCGGGCATGCGGATATCCATCAGAGCTACATCGGTCTTTAATCCTTTTTGAAGTAATTCCAAGGCCTCGTTACCTTCACAAGCTGCTCCGGCAACTTCAATATCTGGGTCCATACCTAGCAATACTTGCAGACTTTGGCGAATAAAGGGGTCGTCGTCAACAATCAACACTTTAATCATTAGCATGGCTCCTTTCGTTATACAATCTCATCTTGCTTATAAATGGGCAGCCGTGTAACGACTGTAAAATGTGGCGCCTGCCTTAGTTCGAGTGTTCCGCCGATCAGATGAGTGCGCTCGTACATTCCTTTCATCCCGTCTCCACCACTCCCCAATAATTTGCGGAGCTTCTCTTCTTCTGGAAGTGATCCATTGTTGCTAACCTCCATAGTGATTCCTGCTTGCGCGTAGTCAATTTTGATCCGGATGGACGTTGCTTTTCCATGCCGCAAGGCGTTGGTTATAGCTTCACGGGCGTTTTTGTACAGGATTACTTGAATACTGGGATAGAGTGGATAAGGTATGCCCTGTACTTGGTATGAGGTCTCGATCCCCGTCTCACGTCCAATTTCTTCGAGCAGCCGGTCTAACGCATAAGCTCCCTCAAGCTTCGGAGTGTAGTTGATACGTTTAACTGCGGACCGCATATCGTCCATGCTGGCCGACAGCTGGTCACGAATCAGTTCCATCATTTGCATTCCGCTCTCGGGAGAGGTAGGCAAGGTCTGGAGGGCGGCCTCCATCATCATTTTAATCCGGATTAGCCGGTGGCCGATATCGTCATGGAGCTGTCGTGAGATGCGGACGCGCTCTTTGGATTGGGCAGACTCTTCTACTTGCGCGCTGAACTCCAGCAGGCGGTTGCGAGCTTCATCGAGCTCGAAATGCTTTTTGCGTAACTCATCATATAGAAGAAGAGTGTCTTCGCGCCTCTGGCCAGCTTTTAATAATAGCTTATTTAGGTAGGCAGTGAGCAGAAATGAAAAGTTAATGTAAGTCACTACGAGCGATGGAGAATTCTGGAGTGCAACGTTCAAAGCTATCAGATGTACACCTGTGAACACATAAGGCACTGCTTTAGGCTGGAGTCTGGAATAATAAAGCAGTGCTGATATAGCGGGGAAAATCATCATGCTGCCATATTGATAACATAACCAGGCCGTGAACAAGATTTCAATGATACTAATCAAAGCATGAATGGATCGAGGGAGCTTTGGCACCATGACCACAAGGAATAGAAGCATCAGGATATGCAGCGTGAAGATTCCATAATCGTTATATTGATAGACATAAATGGTAATAAACGCAGGGATTAAGATGAGTCCGTAACGCAATAAGTTTAGCTCTCTGGGCACGCCTTAGTCATCCTTTATGTTTTTTAATAATCTTAGCATATTATCCCACTACTTCAGGAGATGACTTTAGTCACCTTCAAAAAATGACCTTTCGTACATCCGTAAAAATTCAACCTAGAATAAAATTGAAAATATAGAAGCACACACGACAGGGGAGATAAGAGATGGCAATCGCGGTGTTGACCGATGTGGTGAAACGGTATGAGAACAAATTAACGGTAGATCATGTGAATGTTACGATTCAAGCAGGAGAGATCTTTGGCCTGCTAGGCCCGAACGGGGCAGGTAAAAGTACAACTATAAGTATGATTTGCGGCCTGCTAAAGATTGATAGTGGAGACATTGTTATTGATGGGTTATCAGTCTCTTCGTATGCACTGGAGGTTAAGAAAAAGATCGGCTTAGTTCCGCAGGATTTGGCTTTGTACAATACAATGACAGCAGCTGAAAATGTGACTTTTTTCGGAAGATTGTATGGTTTGCGGGGAAAATTGCTGAAAGAGCGGGTGGCGGAAGCTCTTGCTTTCACAGGACTTAGTGACCGTGCCAAAGAAAAACCAGCCACTTTCTCCGGAGGGATGAAGAGACGTTTGAATATCGCCTGTGCCATCATGCATCATCCAAAGCTGATTATTATGGATGAGCCGACCGTAGGGATTGATCCGCAGTCTCGTAATCATATCCTTGAGTCGGTCAAAGAGCTAAATCGGCTTGGCTCAACCGTCATCTACACTAGTCATTATATGGAAGAGGTTGCAGCCATTTGTGATCGGGTAGCGATTATGGATAAGGGACATATCATTGCTTGTGGTACGGAAAAGGAGCTGCGGGAACGGGTTTCTCAGGAAGAAAAAATAGTGGTCAAAGCAACGAACATCACCCCGGAGCTAATCAATGAGCTTAGTCTACACCCGCGGATCACGAGAGTGGAAAGTAAAGAGGGAACGGTAGAAATGTATCTCCCCTCCTCACAGGATGAGCTGCAGGATATCTTATTTATTTTTGCTAAACATGAAGGGGTTATTGGTTCTTTGAATATAGAGGAGCCGGATCTGGAGACATTATTCCTTAGTTTGACAGGACGGACATTGCGCGATTAAAGGAGGGAGAGAACGCTTTGAGAAATATTTGGACAATTATGATTTATGAGCTTCGCAGGCTGTTTATTTCACGCTCAATCATCATTAATATGTTTCTGCTACCGCTGCTTTTGATCTTTCTGCTGGGTGCCTCCCTTTCCAGTGTAATCGGTGATAAGGCAGCGTCTGAGATTGATCCAGTACGTGTTGGTATAGTTAATCTTTCTGGAGAAGGATATGAAAGCTCGGCGATGATAGACAGCTTTTTGAAGACGCCGGAGCTTAAGGATATCATCATTCCGGTCAAAGTAGGGAGCCGAGAGACAGCGGAAAGCGGCTTGCGTACCGGAAAATATGGTTATGCGGTTATTGTTCCTCCAGGCTTCGATAAAAAAGTACAAAGCGGTGATACTGCACAGCTAGAGTTTATTCTGGGTAAAGATCGGACAGATAATATGGTTGCGGGGACGGTATTCGATAACTTTTTGAACAATATTAACTATAAGCAGTCCGTAGCTATGACGCTGGGTCCAGAAGCTTTGACTGTTACTGCACCAAGTTCGGGGGAGCAGCCTTCTGTTAAGGTTGGGGCGCTCAGTGAAGGTGGCCGATCCTATACAGCCTCCCAATTCTATGCGGTATCCATGATGCTGATGTTTCTGCTATATAGCGGTTTGACCGTCAGTACCTCTCTTTTTAATGAAAAAGAAAATCATACCCTCTTCCGAATAACTTCAATGCCGGTAAAAGGTTCTGAGCTGTTTATTGGTAAAATGTTAGGTGTAGGGGTTGTAAGTGTAGTGCAGTGTGCAGCGATTATTATCCTGACTCACTTGTTGTTTGGCGTAAATTGGGGCAATCGTCCGGGCTTGCTGCTGCTCTTCTGTCTCTTAATGATCATTGCTTCCATGACGTTATCGATTGTCATTTCAATGTTTAGCAAAACTAAAGCAAGTGCAGGAAGTATTATTAATGTTATCACTGTGGTCATGACCTTTATTAGTGGAGGGATGGCTCCACTTCCGGAATCATGGGTGAACTCCGTCGGGGCATTTACCCTGAATCACTGGGTGCTACAAGCTGTTCTAAAAATGATGCTGCATGCAGAGGTCTCAGAGATTTTGCCGAATCTGCTGGTCATGTCGATCATCTGTCTAGTTCTATTCAGTGGAGCGGTTATCTCGTACCGGAAGGTAGGTTACCATGGATAAGATCTTAACGATTGCTTGGAATATGGTGAAAAGAACAATCGGTTCTCGGAATGGGCTGCTTACGTATATTCTTCTGCCCTGTATTGTCGTGTCGGTGATAGTAGCAATTAGTGGAAGTATGGGTGAAAGACCGGCTACTATTTTATATTCGAATATGGATGATGGTGCAGCAGGTAATCATTTGCTTACCGAGCTGGAGAATACCGGTGATTATAAGCTTGTAGAGAAGACAGATGAGGCTAATTTGAGGGAGAGTATTATCGATCAGAACGGAGAAGCCGGTGTTTTGATACCGCAAAACTTCACCTCCGCACTGCTTGCTGGAGAAGAGCCGCAAATTAGTGTGTATGAGCTTAAGGCTACCGAAACATCAATTATGGTGAAAATGAAAATCAGTGTAATTGCTGATGAAATGCGAAACACTGCGGGACTAATTGGAGCAGCTCGGGCTGAGGCTACTGGCTCGGACTCACAGTTTGCTGCCGTAATGCAGAGAGCAGAGCAACATAGTGTAGGCAGTATAAGAACAGATTATGATTTATATCCCAAAGAGGGCTTAAGCATCGTCACAGGATTTACTTTGATGTTCTTAATGGGGCTGGTTACAAGTTCAGTGTCGCTTATTATGGATGATCGAAGAGAAAGAACGATGAAACGTATGTTCAGTGCCCCGGTTCGCTCGTATGAGATTGCCCTCGGTAATTTTCTGGGAAGCTTCATCGTTGGGTTAATTCAAATCATTGTAATACTTGCCTTAGGCCGTTATGTGCTGCAGTTTGACTTTGGGTTACCGCTCTACTTGTATTTCTTGGTTCTTGCAGCATTTATGCTCGTTTCCATGGGTTTAGCTAGTACGGTAGCAGGTCTGATTCGCAATCCCAATAATACGGGCATGCTTAATTCGCTGATCCTGACCCCGACATGTATGCTTGGAGGCTGCTTCTGGCCGTTATCCATTATGCCGGACTATATGCAGAAGGCAGCTAATTTTGTACCGCAAAAATGGGCGATCCAAGCGATCGATATCGCTGCTACAGGTGGGGGCTGGAATGAATTATGGCTGCCCTTTGCCATCTTGGGCCTTATGGCCGCCGTGCTGCTGGCGATTGGTTCTGCTATTCTTCGTCCGAGTGAAGCCGGAATTAACGCTTAAGAAATTTCCAGAGAATATAGATATGCATAGCTTGGACTACTCTATTCAGGTACAATAATAGGTATCAAATGTCCCTAGTTCTTAATATATGCAAAAGAGGGGATTTCTAGGAGGATGAGCAGATGAGCAGCAATAAATTGGCTTGGACATGGCGGGTGAAGGAAGAATGTTTAGAGGAGTATGTAGCTATGCATTTAAATCCTTGGCCAGAAATTTTGGAGGAGCACAGTAAGGCTGGTATTTCTAACTATTCCATCTTTCAGAATGGCAATCAATTTTTTTACTGTTATGAGTGTGAGGATAGTAAGGCGGCTTTTGATTACATTGCCAAAAGTGATGCCTGCAACCGCTGGAATGCGATTACCTCTAAGATGGTTGAAGGGTCATTTGATTTCAATGATGAGGTGCCTATGCAGCCCTTACGTGAAGTGTTCTATCTGAAATAAGTAATTGCATTCTAGAACAAATCAAATGTGCATAATTATATTATCGGCGCATCTGGTTTACAGTTATTTTAAATATAGGTATAATATAATTTATAAAGTTAAATTGAATAATTATTTGTTTTTTGGAGGAGCCTGTCAACAAGGGCTCCTCTTTGTCTTTTTTTGGCTTGGAGAAGCTCCTGGTTGGCAGTTCTTATATACAACAAGGGAGTGGATAGAAAGATGGAGTTTGTTTTATATCTTATGCTGATCATATTGTTCACCAAAGTAGCTGGTGATCTATCTGTGCGGCTTGGGCAACCAGCTGTGCTAGGCAAGCTTATTGTGGGAATCATACTGGGGCCTGCGGTACTGGGCTGGGTTCAGGATGGAGAGTTTATTCATTATATCTCTGAGATCGGTGTTCTACTGTTAATGTTCATAGCAGGGCTTGAGACGGACCTGGATCAATTGCGCAAGAACTGGAAATCAGCTTTTGCAGTAGCCGTCGGTGGAATTATATTACCCTTTTTGGGTGGGTTCGCCTTAGGAGAAATGTTTGGTTTTGCTTATCATAATGCATTGTTTATGGGCGTTATTCTTAGTGCAACATCGGTCAGCATATCGGTGCAGGTGTTAAAAGATATGAATAAGCTGAACACACGTGAAGGCTCTACAATTCTGGGGGCTGCTGTAGTAGATGATATTCTGGTTGTTATTTTGCTCGCTGTTCTGATGAGCTTTTTCGGTACAGGGGCAGACGTTTCTATTGGTCTTCTAATTGGGAAAAAGGTGTTGTTCTTTGCCGTAGCGATTGTTGCCGGCTGGTTTATTGTTCCTCGGGTCATGAAATGGATGGCTCCGCTGAAGGTGACAGAGGCAGTTATCTCAGCAGCGTTAATGATTTGTTTCGCATTCGCCTATTTTGCTGAAATCATGGGGATGGCAGGAATCATTGGTGCCTTTGCGGCTGGGATTGCTATCTCGCAAACTTCCTTTAAGCACACGGTAGAATCCAAGCTCGAGCCGATTGCTTATTCGATTTTTGTGCCGGTCTTTTTTGTAAGTATCGGACTTAGTGTTTCCTTTGAAGGGGTAGGCAGTCAAATAGGCTTCGTGATCTTGCTTACGGTGGTTGCCATTCTGACCAAGCTGTTTGGTGGCGGTCTGGGCGCGCGTCTTACAGGCTTTGATAACCACTCGTCTGCCATTATTGGGTCAGGGATGATTTCACGGGGGGAAGTTGCGTTGATCATTGCCGCCACAGGGCTGCAAAGCGGCTTGTTACAGCAACAGTATTTTACTTCGGTCATTATTGTTGTCATTGTAACTACACTTGTAACGCCGCCACTATTGAAATTTATGTTCCGTGATCCAGTACGTGCGGAAGGGAAATAAACCATAACAAAAGGGAGTCCTGTTGGCCATTTATATGGCTAACGGGGCTCTTTTTTTATGCTCACGTTCCAGTTGCCATCATCAAGAAAAAGTACGGGGATCTGTCTGCAGAAGGGGAAAGTTCCCCGTCTTAAGACTGAGTACGAAACCAGCCGTAGGGCTGTTTTGACTTCAGCCAAAAATGACTAAACTAAATCTCGGGATGGAAATTAATACATAATCAAACAGACATAAGGGGAGTGCCAGAAATCATGTGGAGTGGAAGGGGAAAAAGAAAATGAAATGGTTAACAAAATGGTCGTTCGGTAACAAGGCTGCGGTGGGGCTTTTAGTAGTCATGGCTCTTGTGGTGGGAGGGATGAGCTACACTTCGTTACCGATGGAATTTATGCCAGAGGCGGATAATCCTCAAGTGACTGTAACTGTGCTGGGTCCTGGCCAGGATACACATGCTATGGAGACTAATGTAACGAAGCCGATAGAAGCTGGAGCAGCTTTTGTGAAAGGGAAGAAGGAAATACTGTCCACTTCCGGAGACGGATATGCGCAGGTGAATATTTTTTATGATTCGAAAACGAATATGAAGGATGCTGCGCAGGAGGTCCAGAAGGTCGTCGATTCATTGAAGTTTCCGGAAGGGGTAATGGCTCCTTTTGTACTTCAGTTGAATACCTCCATGATTCCTGTATCCCAGGTTACCCTTACTTTTGAAGAAGGCCTGACTAAAGAGAATCTTAAGCTTGCGGAAGAAACTATCATTCCAGAGATGCAAAAAGCTGAAGGGGTAGCGAACGTTGCTTTATATGGTAAGGTAACTCCGCAGGTCAGTGTTAAGCTGGACCCAAAATTAATGGCTGAGAAGGGAGTCACGACTCCACAAGTATTAGGTTTACTTCAAGGACGTAATGTTTCGGCATCCCTTGGGGAGCAAACGATTGGTGGGCAAACCGGTAATGTTAACGTAGTTTCTACGATAGATAGTATGGATACTTTAAAAAAGCTTCCTGTATCTGCGGGCGTTAAGCTGCAGGATATCGCTGCTGTCGAATTGAAGCAGGATCAGGAAAGTGTCAGCCGTTCGAACGGGAAAGACGTTCTATTCGCCATTGTGACCAAAGAGGCTAATGCGAATGCAGTCAGTGTCGGAGATAACATTCAGGCTGCCGTAGATCATATTAATAAAACTATTCCTAATGCAGAAGCAGCAGTGGTATTCAGTACATCGGATATGGTAGTTACCTCGGTGAACAGTATGATGCGTGAGGTATTGCTAGGTGCATTATTTGCGACGATCGTGATTCTGTTGTTCCTGCGTAACCTGCGGGCTACTCTGATTACGGCAGTATCCATTCCGCTTTCGTTAGCGGTCACCTTATATCTGCTGAACATTTCCGGCATAAGCTTAAATATCATTACACTCGGGGGAGTCGCGGTTGCGGTAGGCCGCTTGGTCGATGATAGTATCGTGGTGATTGAGAACATTTACCGTAGGCTGCAAAAAGAACCCCTTTCCCGTGAAATGATTATTAGCGCAACTGGGGAAGTGGCTAGAGCGATTACCTCATCAACCATTGCTACTGTAGCAGTATTTCTGCCGATGGGTCTCTTGCGTGGTAGTTTGCAAGCTTTCTTACTGCCGTTTGCTTTAACAGTGACCTATTCATTGCTTACTTCACTCGTAGTAGCTTTGACGGTTGTTCCTCTGTTAAGCTCATGGCTGCTGAGAAGGACATCAATGAAAGAACATGAACCTTCTAAATGGTTTATCCGCTTTCTGGACTGGAATCTTCGCCGTAAATGGGTTAGCTTATCGTTGGGTCTCCTGCTTCTGATTGGCTCCATTGCTGCTTATGTGACTATGCCAAAAGGGGCACTCGATGCATCAGATGCCAGCTATGTTTCTGTTCAGATGAATTATCCGAAGGATGTTCCTGTCAAAGATATTTTGGAAAAGGGAAAGCAGTTAGAACAAGATTTGATGAAGCAGCCACAAGCAGAAACGGTAATCATGCAATCAGGGAATAGTGCGGACGCCGCTAAGTGGGGGAATGTTACCTCTGAAACCTTAGTGGACTATACCGTTGTTATGAAAAAAGGTGCAGATGCTCAGGCTTTTATTGATCATGTTCGTGAGGTAAAAGATTCATACACTGGAGCAACGCTTGTTGCCAACCAAATGAGCATGATGGGATCCAGCTCTACCAGCGAATATATTGATATTGTCGGAGATAATCTTACGGATATTACTAATGTAGCAACAGAAGTTACTGCTAAGCTGAAGACCGTAGAGGGGATTCAAAAAGTCAGCAGCAATATGGAGGATACCAAACCTGTATTTTCCTTTAAGGTAGATCCGGCGCAAAGCAATGCGCAGGAGATTTCGATGCAGCTGTCAGCGATGCTTAATCCGATTCCAATGGGGCAAATTGAGCTCGATGGTGACGCAGCAGGTGTAGTGTTAGATCCTATGGTTCAGCCGCAAACGGAGCAGGATTTAAAAGCACTGACGCTCATGACGGTTGAGGGGCCGAAGCCACTGTCTCAGCTCGCAACTTATGAGGTTCGGAATGAGCCTGCAATGTTGTTCCATAAAGATGGGAAGCCGTATGTACGAATTACAGCAGAGGTTGATCCGAAGAAGGTATCTGAGATCGGTGCGAATATTAAAAAAGAAACGGATAGTCTTACACTTCCGAAAGGCGTGACCTTATTTGCAGGCGGAGCGTCAGTTGATCAGTCAGAGGATTTCAACGACCTGGGTATGACGGCATTAATCTCCATCGGGTTGGTGTATCTGATCATGGTACTCACCTTTAAAACTCTTCGGGCTCCACTGGCGATTATGTTCTCCTTACCGCTCGCAGCGATTGGTGCGATTGTTGGACTTATCGTGTCCGGTGTAACGCCTGACTTCACAGCTCTATTTGGGGCGTTGATGTTAATAGGTATTGTTGTTACGAATGCCATTGTGCTCATTGACCGGATTAAGCAAAATGAAGCCACTATGAGTATCCACGAGGCTATTCTAGAAGCTGCCGGAACACGGATGCGTCCGATTCTCATGACGGCGATTGCCACCATTTGCGCCATGACACCGCTGCTGTTCGGCCATGCCGAGATGGGCAGCATCGTCTCGCAAAGCTTGGCGATTGTAGTCATTGGCGGCTTAACCGCAGCAACACTGCTTACGCTGATTGTAGTGCCGGCGATTTACGAGTTGTTCTACTTCCGTAAATCGGCAAAAGAGCGTAAAGGAGCAGAAAAAACTAATGCTCCGGCGCTTTAAATAGGCAAACGGCAAGCCTCCGGGTTAATGGGGCTTGCCGTTTTTATGTTTTGTTACAAATCCTTATAATTATGGAGTTAACTTGTCTACACTAATCGGATAGGTCTGATCCAGCATCCATTTGCCTGCTTTGGATTTCTTCAGCGTTGTGACAGAGGTGGAGCGGTTATCCTGAAACTCAGGACCCTTAAGCTTGATGCTCGTCTGAACCATATATACGGCTGTGGTATCCTGGGTATAATGAATGATTTTGGCAGATTCCAGAGTGAACTGTAGATCATAGACTGTGAAAATTTGGCTGAAGAGCTGTTTGGTTTGTTCGAGAGCAGGGGACTCAGGATCAATAGTAGATAGCACACCTTGAATATTCTCTGCATTGGTATAGTCCAAGTTGCTCTTAAGCACAGCTAATATATCCGTTTCATCCGACTTCGTCACAGCTGGCTTAGCGTTCAGCAGTTTATCTGGGAGTATATATTGTACGCCTTTAATCTGCAGGTTGTTGATTTTCCAGTCTTCAGTGCTGGCAGTACGCGTTAAGCTATAAATATATTCAGAGGTATTGTCTAAGGTGAATGGACCGCTGAGGTGTGTAGTCGTTTCAACGGCGTGAACCGTAGCCTCTGTGGGTTGAAGGCTGATAACCTCTAATTGATCAAGTGAAGTGGTCGAATCGTATTGTTCCATTTGGCTCTTAATCTGTGGCCCGATGACCACAAGAGGAGACTTGCTATCGATTAGGCTCATGAACCCTTCATAATTCTCATTGTTGGTATAGGTTACGTATTTTTCAAAAAAAGCATTGATTTCCTGCGGGTTTACCTGGTTAGTCTTGCCTGTAATGGTTACTGTCTTCGAGTGTGCATTCCAGGAGACTTCATTACCTGTAGCCTCCCCAACGAAGCGCAGCGGAATGTAAGTGGAATTATTGATGAGCTTAGGGGCAACAGAAAGTTGGGTTATTACACCATTGACGCTGGCCTGCTTGCTGCCTAGTTGCAGTGTAATCGTAAGCCCTTCCTTAGTACCCGTTATGGTACCTGTGGTTTGATTCCAATCGATTGAAAGTCCTAGTTTTTCAAAAACCGGGCGAAAAGGAACGACAATTGTACCATTATCATTGAAGGGAGCCTGTCCCTTCAGTGCGAGCTGTTGCTGATTGATCTGAATGGAGATTGGCTTCTCTGCGGCATGGACAGGCCATGCGATAGCGGTAGAAAGAAGAGTTGCTGCGATTATGCTGGATATGGTTTTCATCTTGTGATTTCTCCTTTGAGTTATGAATGATAATTTAATGGTTATTAGAGGATGACTCCACTAAGAGCCAGAGTAACCTTTGCTTGGAATAAAGCGTACTTTACTTTTTGCTTATCGAATTGCCGATTTAAGTTGAGTAAATCGAGCTTGTTCTGATCTGCCTGAGCTGCTGAAATTAATCCGCTATTTAAGAGAGTATCATTATCCTGGGAGACGCGTACGAGCTCCAGTTGCTGCTCTTTCAGCTCTGAATATTCAAAATCAATTTCATTGGCTTCCGGCCTATAAGTTGCCAGTTTTTCTTCGAGTTGTTGTTGTACTATATTTTTGTGTGAAATCTGGCTGGCCCATAGAACAGAATAATAAGTGACGAGTTCAGCATCGGAAGCTTTAGCTGCATCAAGATTATCTTTGGCGAGTGTGATTCGTGCATCTTCCTCGCGTAAATCATAATTGCTAGAGAGGCTGACTACAGTGTTCCAATTCACAGGCTCTGGTGCACTGGAGATGACATCATCCAGCAGGACTTCTGAATAGGATGATAATCCTAACTCAAGCTTAAATTGTTCTAGCTGAGCTTCATAACTCCTAAGGTTACGTTCAAAAGCAGATTTTCGTTCCGCATTTTTACGATTAAAATCGTCCAAACTTCTCTTAGACAGTAGACCATGCTCGTATGATCGCAAGGTATCCACAGAATGTTGAAACCAATATTGGCTTTCTTGTTTGTCATACTCAATCGTTTTTTTTAGAGAAGAGAGTTGATAATATTTCTGCACAGCGTAGTAGCGGATGAGGGCTTCTGTTTTTTGAAGTCGTAACTGATTAATTACTTTATCTGTTTCTAATGTGCGCAACTGGTCACGAAATTCCTTGAGCTGCGCTGTTTTAGTCTCTTGATTGTAACTGTTTTGGCTTTCAGTCTGAGCGCTAACCCATTGATTCAGAGATGTGTTAATCATAATTTGAATGAGAATGGATTGATTAACCCCTGCCTGTTCTTCTTTACTTAAATCAGAGTAACCAGGAATACTACTGATAAAAATATCAGGATTTACTGGCAGCAGTCCGCTAGTTATGACTACATTTTTTTGTTCCAGCTTTTTCTTTTCAGATGATACATACGAGAATTTGGAATCCGTTTCTGCAATATTCCATTGTGAGAGCTTGATATCTACATAGTTAGTTAATGCTAGCTGGATTGTTTCTTCCATGGAAAGCAATTTTGTTGCACTAGATACCTGCGTATCAGCATGAGCTGTAATGGAATGCGGCAATAGGAGTAATAAGAAGGAAAGTATCAAGAGAGCTGTTTTCTTTAACATTTAGCTGGCAACCTCACTATTCCTTTAAGTTGATTTTTTCAAGAACAAAATCAATGATCTTCTTGGAGTCGGTAATAACAGAGGCTTGCGCTATCATCCCTACACGAAGCTCTCCACGTTCACCTCTGCGATTAACAAGTGGGTCATTGGATATCGTTGCTTCCACCAAATAGTAGCTTAGACCGTCTTGCTGAACAATTGAATCTGTGCTGATAGATGTAATCGTACCTTTTTGGGAACCGAAACTTTGTTTAGGGAAGGCTGAAAAGCTGAAATCAACTTTATTGCCAATCGCTATTTTTCCTGCTTCTGCGTTAGGTACGGCGATGCTCATTTTATATTTTGACTCGTTGCTAGGAATAATGGAGATCAAGGCTTCGCCGGATTGTACCATGTCCCCGATGTTGGTTTCTTTTAAAATATTAATGGTCCCAGAAATTGGTGCTATGAGCAGTCTTTTGTTTCGTTCAAGCTCAAGTTGCTTAATAGCCTCTTGCAGCGTAATTAAGGTTCTTTTATTTTCTTCTATTGCTGAATGAATCTGTACAATACGGTCAAGTTTCAACTTTTCCAATGAGGTTTTTTCGGTTGACCGGTTAAGTTTCTCTTGATTCAGTAGATCATTTTGCTGCTCAGCCAGCTGTTTCTTTTGCATTTCTAAAGTTTTTCGTTCTGAAACTGAGGGATCATGCCCATTTATTAGCAAATCGAGGCTGACCTCTATCTCAACCAATTGTTGATTGTAATTGGTGATATTGCTTTCTGCGCTGAGCACGGCTTCGGTTTGGAATTGGTTGATTTGCAAATATGAACTTTCATATAGATGCTGTTCATCTGTAATCTGAGATTGAGGCACAAGGCGGTCCCCCAAGCTGAGCGAACGGTTGTAGATTTCTTTTTTCTCAGCAGATTGTTTAGATAGTTGCACATATTTAATTTGGTATGTATTATATTGTTCCGTCCGTTTGGTATCTGTAGATGGAAGCAGATTTTGATTCTCTTTGATGGATTGCACAAGCAATTTCTCGTTTGTAATTTCAACATTCAGCAGTTTCTTTTTTCGTTCCAGTTCAATTTTATTTTGAAGAGATTTATCCAAACTGGATTCGGCACTAAAGGCAGAAGATTCTTGCAAACCTATATTCTCGTGAATGGCAGCTGTAAGCTGATCCTGGGTTCCTTGATAGGTCTGCTGCTGCTGGCTGTATTCAAGGAGAAATTGTTCTACCATGTCATAATAGTAAACTTCGTCTGCATGTTCAGAAGAAAATTGATTGTTTAAATTGCTAATGCTTTGTTTATAAAGCTCGAGATAGTGCAGTTTCTTAGTGAGCTTATTGATTTCGGAGTTACGATTGGATAATTCTATATCGAGTTCTTTATGCTCAAAGGAAATTAACTGCTCGCCCTGCTTAATTTGCATCCCTTCATGGATATATACCTGTTCCACTTTTCCCACAGATGAAGTCTGAATGGTACTGACTTTTTCATTGGGCCTAACTACAGCAGAGGCTTTGGCGACTTCATCGATCTGGCCAAAATAGGACCAGACCAACGCAGACCCCAATAGAATAAATAAGATAAGTATGAAAATAGAAATCACAGGACTGGTCTTGGATTCCATGATTTCTCTGCTATCGGTCATTTCTGATAAGTTATGTATTTGTGCGCTCATACGAGAGACACCTCGCCTACTCCTGCAGCAGCATATTGAATGGTGTGATCTTGTTTTTGTTCAACCCCGGGGAGTTGATCTTTCCACAAGCCGTAGTACTTTCCACGGTAATCTAGAAGCTCCTGATGTGTCCCACACTCAATAATCCGCCCCTGATCCATGACATAAATTCGGTCACAACGCATGATTGTACTCAAACGGTGAGCGATAATAATCGTAGTCATGTCTTCAAAAGCATTGATCGTCTCCGATACTGCCTTCTCCGTTGTAGAATCCAGGTTACTAGTGGCTTCATCCATAATAAGAATATCCGGCTGTTTGAGCACCGCTCTGGCGATAGCCAGTCGCTGCTTCTGTCCTCCGGAAATATTGGTCGCATTCTCTTCTAACAAAGTGTTGTAGCGGAGTGGAAGCTGATTGATGAATTCGTGAGCCTGTGCGGTTTGGCAGGCGGTAACAATCAGTTCCAAATCCATATCCTGATCGACACCCAGACATAGATTTTCCCGAATTGTTCCGCTAAAAAAGAAAGTATCCTGTGAGATATATGCGATCCGCTGTCTTAAGCTATCTAAATGAATATCTTTAATGTTGTAGTTGTTAATTAAGATATCGCCTTCTTCGTGTTGGTAAAATTGCATAATTAATTTGATTAGTGTGGTTTTACCCGAGCCGCTCTCACCGACAAAGGCAATTTTCTCACCCTGTCTAAGTGTCAAATCGATATCATGAAGTACAAGGGAACGTGTACCGTATCTGAAGCTGACACGATCAAATTTAATATCACCTTTTAATGAAGCAGGTTGAATCTTCTTGTCCTCATCATTATGCTTCTCCGCTTCCAAATCAAGAATTTCTCCTAATCGGTCAGCAGCGACAATGGCCGTTTGCAAAGTGGGCTGGAGGTTGATTAAGTTCTGGATGGGTTGCAGGAAGTAAGCCAATAACGAGTTATAGGTAATCAATTGGCCCATTGTCATATTGCCTTTTATCACTTGTCTTGCTCCGACCCACAGTATGGCTACTCCTCCAACGAGTTGTACAAAACTCTTGAGGGAGGCTTGAATGTTATTGAAAAGACCAAAACTGAAGACAGATCTCAGAAATGAGATGAACTTCTGTTCAGTTTCATAGCCCACTTTCGATTCTGCATGATAGGCTTTAACTGTCTCGATACCATCTATTGATTCAACAATATAGGAGGTGAGCTGAGCATTTTTTTCCATCTGTTCGCGGTTTAAACGGTCAAATGGTTTGTGGAAGCTCCAAACCAATACCAGATACATTGGCACCATAAGTATAGTAATTCCGAATAAAAGAGCACTTTGCGAATATAGAATAATTCCACCGGCAATAACCATGATAATATCGATCATGATGGTTAGTGTTGCGCTGGAAATGGCATCTCGTACTTTCGAAGCATCCATAAGCCTTGATATTATTTCTCCTGTCTTACGTGTACCAAAAAAATTCATTGGGAGCTTTAACACATGGTGGTAATAGCCAAGTATGAGTGAAATATCGAGTTTTTGGCTCAACGTCAGTAAGATATGGCTACGAAAGGCATTTAATAATATTTGAAATATGTAGAGAATGATGACTCCAACAGATATTATGTTAAGTGTCTTTTTTAATCCAAAGGGTAGAATTTCGTCTAAAAGAAATTGGAAATAGAATGCAGCAAGTATACCTAAGATAGTGTAGAGTATAGATGTTAGAAAAATTCCTCCTAGCATTCTTTTTTGAGGAATCAGCAATCCAAAGAAACGAGCAAATAGACCTTTTGTTTGGTCCCCTTTTTTGAATTGAGGAGTGGGTACCATTAAGATAAGGACACTTGTCCAGATTTGGAAGAAATCTTCCGGTGTATATTTAACTATGCCTTGGACTGGATCTGCAACAATTATTTCCTTATTTGATATTTTATGGATTACAACATAGTGTAATAATGTCTGATCTATAATGACATGGGCAATAGCGGGAAGTGGGAAGTTTTCGAAGAAGGCTTCATGGCTTCCCTTGACTCCTTTTGCTGTAAACCCAAGTTTTTCTGCTGCTTTTATGAGTCCATATATATTGGTTCCCATTTTATCAGTTCCGGCTACTTCACGAATTTTAGTGATTGGATATTTGAGACCGTATTGTTTGGAGATAGTTGCTAGACAGGCTGCACCGCAGTCTTTAATATCAAGCTGTTTAATACAATAGTATTTCTTAAACAGAATAAACCCCACCTACTATTAGTGATTTGTACATATTCATTGGGATCAACAATATCTTATCCATGTAGAGAATGATTTCGTAACTGAAACAAAATCTTTTTGTAAATAAGCCTCACTAGAAGATTGCTTCTCTGACCTAATAGAAATCATAATAAGCTCCAAGTGAATGATATTTATTCTCTTGGAGCTACTAAATATTCAGGAAAGTGTTTTATATATTTTTATTAGCAATTCCTGCGGAAATTATAATGATACTAGATGTAGTTAAGGCAGTATAGCCAAAGGCGCATGCTGCTACTACTGGAAGACTAACTGGTGCTGTTGCCGCAACTGCTATTAAAGTGGCTCCAGCAATAACTCCACCTATACCAGTTGCAATTTGTCCCCAAAGAGCACCGCCCTGAATATCGTACAATTCAGATCCTTTTAATAATTCAAAACCACTACTTGAAATTTCCAATTCAATCCCCCCTTATCCAAATATTGCGACTCCTACGCCTGCTACTGCAGCAGCTAAACCTAATGCAGGAAGAGCTGGTACTGTGGCAATTGCTCCTAAGATTGCGCAGCTACTAGCGATTGCTGGTACTCCAGCAGCAGCAACCCCAACGCCCACTACTGAAGAGGCTACGCCGACTGCTTTAGTTAACCAGCCACCACCATTAAGATCCATCAACGAAGATAAATCAAGTTCTTCAAACGTACTATGATTAAAACTGAGTTCCATTATGTCACCTCCTTTAATCATGATTTATATTAAATCGGGAGTGAATGATCAAATGAAAATCCCTGATTTAATTCCATATTCATTTTTCGTGTTTGGCTAGAAAATTCAATCCAATTAATATGAGAGCGATAAATCCTGTGAAACAAAAGGGTATCCATATGGGACCATTAGTAATCCTATTCATTTTGGCTATCAATATAATTCCTGAGCAAATAACTGAAAAATACACCTTCCAAAGCTTAATATTTTGATTTCCCAGTCTAAGCTTATTCCATTCACTGATGATAAATAGATTCAAAATCAAAAGAGTTCCTAATACAGTAATTGTAGTATCTTGAAAGGTATCGATATAATAAATAAAACTCAAGATAGTGAAAATTAATGTGATACTAAAACAGAAAATCACTATTTTTTTTTTCATAGCCGGCTCCTCATTTTTATAAAATAGATGGATTTACACCTACATAAATGTCAATAATCATTTTTTCTAAGGAAGCTTCAGAGTTATCTGAAGTGTACACATTATAAAATGCTGTGATTTGTTGAAGTCCCTTATCTGATATGTACTTTATAATAGATTCATATGTACTTTGTACTCCAACAGGGTTCCCCATGAATCTGCAGGATAGGGCATTAACTAAGTGGAAAATTTTTTTGTGTTTATAAGTTTGATCTGATGGAAAAGGCTTATTGAGAGGAATCATAATCTCCATGTCCATTAAATATTCCCCATTAACAATCTCCACCGAGAATGTGCTCGTAATAAGGGGTCCTGCTTTCACTGCTTGATATTTTTCTATTATTTTTGCAGTTTGAGCTATTTCTATTTGTAATTCTTCTTGATTCATCTTCTTTCTAACGGAAAGGACATTTTCAAGCAAAATTTCTTGATTTTTTTGAATTTCAAACAATTCAGCACCTCCTAAAAAAGATCATAACTATGTGAATTTTCACAAACCTATCGTAATTGTTAAACTCCCTGATGAGTGGATTAATAACTTTATAGTAACTAGAATATCTATTAAGATACATATCCCTCAGTACATATTCCCTTTTGAGTTAATCTGTGCTAAAATATATTTTTTTTACAATAAATCCACTTTATTTAACAATTTTTTATCTTTTTGATCTAACACAAACCTCACGACTTATGTCATTGTTTTCTTTTGAATGGAGTGTTATGCTCTGTTTAATTAATACCATAAGTTGGGAGAATGGTTTGTTTTGGATATTCTTGAATGTGAACGAGCTTGGTTTACGGTAGATGATGTAGATAAAAAATCTAATAATTCCTTGTGTGAATTTTGCCAACCTTGGAGTAACCTCAAAACAGAAAAATCCTTTTCTATAGAAGAGCTGGTTCCCTACGAGGTATTGGTTGAAGTACTACATTCAGAATTGGCGAAAGTAACGGAATTTCTCTTATTGCCCTTTGTTTTTTTCTTAACAGATCAAGCCGGCAATATTATTAATATTGTTGCTCCTTTCGAAGCGTTTCAGAAGAAAGTAGATCATTTTGGAATTAGGAGTGGAACTAACCTTTCGAAGCAATTCTCTGGAGTAAATGCAGTTTCACTAGCGATGGAGGTTAAATCAATTGCAGTAGTGCGTGGAGAAGAGCATAGTATGCCAATGTTTAAAGAGTGGAATTGTGTATGCGCTCCTATAATGATAAATGGTTGTATATGTGGATATATCGACATTTCATTTGAAGCCGAGAGGCAAATTGGCTTTTCGATTCTCTTTATTAAACAATTATCCGAAAAGATTGTTCTGAAGTTGAAGGAACGAAGCCCAAAGTTAATTGAGTACAGATTTCAGGAAAAGTGTGATTCGTATCGATTATCGCCCAGAGAAAGGGAGGTAGCGTATCACTGGTCACTAAGAAAAGGTGCGTTGCAAATTTCCAATGACCTTAATGTGAAAGAGGGGACTGTGCGGAATATCGTTAAGAGTATTTATAGTAAGATGGATATCAGCGAGAGATGGGAATTGATAGAAATACTTAAGTTGTAAATTTTGATGATAAACATCAAAATACTCGTTTGTACATAAGATATAAAAGCCATCCTCCGAAATTAATCAACAACGGAGGATGGCTTTTATCTGTCTAGAACATTTTTTTGATAAGTACTTAACCGCAAGAACAATTCAAAACTGGCTTACGCGCAGCCTGTGTCTCATCCAAACGGCTAATCTCTGTGGTATGCGGTGCGTTGATTACAATTTCTGGTGTCTCCTGCGCTTCTTTCACAATCTGAATCATCGTATCGATGAAGCCGTCGAGCGTTTCTTTACTTTCGGTTTCCGTCGGCTCGATCATCATGCATTCCTCAACAGTCAGAGGGAAGTACACGGTTGGCGGGTGGTAGCCGAAGTCGAGCAATCGTTTAGCAACGTCTAAGGTGCGCACGCCATATTGCTTGAGGTTTTTGCCGGACATCACGAATTCATGCTTACATACACCCGGATATGGGATTTCAAAATACGGCGCCAGACGGTGCATCATATAGTTCGCATTCAGCACAGCATTTTCGGATACCTCACGCAGTCCGTCTGGACCATAGGTCCGGATATAGGCATAGGCACGAACCAGAATACCAAAGTTTCCATAAAAAGCTTTCACGCGTCCAATAGATTCAGGACCACCGAAGTGAAGTGAGAAGCTGCTATCTTCATTCTTTACCACAGTAGGTTGTGGCAAGAATGGAATGAGGATAGATTTTACGCCGACTGGTCCGGCTCCAGGGCCGCCACCGCCATGTGGGGTGCTCATTGTCTTATGCAAGTTCAGATGCACAACGTCAAAGCCCATGTCGCCAGGGCGGGTAATGCCCATAATGGCATTGGAGTTGGCTCCATCGTAATAGAGTAAGCCCCCTGCTTCATGCACGATCTCAGCAATCTCGACAATTTGGGTCTCGAACAAGCCGAGTGTGCTTGGGTTAGTCAGCATCAGTGCGGCTGTGTCGCTACCGACGGCTGCCTTCAGTGCTTCAAGATCGACCATTCCTTTATCTGTGGAAGGGATCGTGATCGTTTCAAGTCCTGCTGCTGAGGCACTAGCAGGATTGGTTCCGTGCGAGGAATCCGGCACGATAACCTTAGTACGCGTCTCGCCGCGACTTTCATGGTAGGCGCGGATCATCATGAGGCCGGTCCATTCACCATGAGCACCTGCGGCAGGCTGTAAGGATACTGCATCCATGCCCGTCAGCGCGGACAGATCATTTTGTAGGGTATACATTAATTCAAGTGCGCCTTGAATACTTTCTTCCGGTTGGTAGGGATGAATTTTGGCGAAGCCGGAGAAGCGGGCAACATCTTCGTTAATCTTCGGATTGTATTTCATCGTGCATGAACCGAGTGGATAGAAGCCATTGTCTACACCAAAGTTGCGACGTGAAAGAGAAGTGTAGTGACGAATGACATCCACTTCCGATACTTCTGGAAGTACGACGGGTTCGCTACGGAGTAAATCCGATGGAATTAGGGATTCCAAGGTTTCTTCCTGCGGCACATCGCATAGTGGCAAAGAATAGGCCGAACGGCCCGGACGGCTTAATTCAAAAATTAGACTTTGCTCCGGTTTCATAAACAGCCCTCCAGTGCGCTAGCGAATTGGTCGATTTCGGTTTTGCTTCTTTTTTCCGTTACGGCAACCAGCATATGTCCAGCAAGTTCAGGATAATCACGACCCAGATCATAACCCCCAAGATAACCTTCCTTCAGCAGCTTCGAATTAATAGAGGCCACACTGCTGCCTTCAGGAAGCTTCACGACAAATTCGTTAAAGAATGGGGAGGAGAAGGCAAGTTCAGCACCTGTTAGTCCGCTGAGTTTATTAGCAGCGTAATGGCTTTTGCGAATATTTAGCTCGCCTACTTCACGCATGCCTTCTTTGCCCATAACGGACAAGTAGACGGATGCGCAGAGAGCCAGCAGCGCCTGATTGGAGCAGATATTCGATGTCGCTTTTTCACGACGAATATGCTGCTCACGCGCTTGAAGTGTAAGAACGAAGCCACGTTTACCGTTACGGTCTACCGTTTGGCCAACGATCCGGCCTGGCATGCGGCGCATCAGGTGATCAGCTACGGCAAAGAATCCGCAAGTTGGACCCCCGAGAGAAGCTGGAATACCAAGTGGCTGAGCATCACCCACTACGATGTCGGCTCCAAGTTTGCCCGGAGTTTCAAGTACACCTAGAGCTATTGGGTTCGCGCTGACTACAAGAAGACCTTTAACCGCGTGAATCAGCGGCTCAACCGAGCGAAGATCCTCGATGCTGCCGAAGAAGTTAGGCGATTGAATAAGCACTGCGGCAGTATCTCCATCGATAGCTTCAGCGAGTTTAGCTTGATCGGTAACACCGTCTTTATAGTCAATCTCCACCACCTCCAGACCCCAAGCATTAGCCGAAGTACATAGCACTTGGCGAGCCTCAGGATGAACGGTACGGGAGACGATTAATTTTTTGCGTTTGGTAGCACCAGCCGCGAGAACCGCTGCTTCGGATAAAGCTGTAGCGCCATCATACATACTGGCATTGGCAACTTTCATACCGGTTAGTTCGCAAATGTAGGATTGGAATTCGAAGATCGCTTGCAGCTCACCTTGGCTGATCTCCGGTTGATAAGGAGTGTAGGCAGTGTAGAATTCAGAACGGGAAATGACATGGTTGATGACCACAGGGATGTGATGATCGTATAATCCGGCGCCGAGGAAGCTGGCGTGAGAATCAAAGTCGGCATTTTGGTCAGCCAAACCTTTCATGTGGCGCAGCAGGGCGTATTCATCGAGTGGTTCAGACATCGGCATAGTGCCTTGGTAACGTACCGCTTCAGGAATATCGGAGAACAGCTCATCTATAGACTGAATCCCGACGGCCTCCATCATCTCTACGCGGTCCTGTTCTGTCATGGGCAGATAACGGTGCTTCATTAAGGTTTCACTCCTTGGCTTTTTTTAAAATATAAGAAAGTACAATTTTCACGCTATACTTTATCCTTCTATTTCTCGCTTAAAAGCTCACCGTCCTTATATGGACGCTAAAGGCGTTTATACTTGTAAAAAGGGGCCTTGATCACTACAGCCTTAAGCTGCTTGCCGCGTATCTCTACGTAAACCTCTGTGCCTATTTCACTGTAAGCAGCATCAATCAAAGCCAACCCCAGGTTCCGTTTCAGCGTAGGGGACTGTGTTCCGGTTGTGACCTCACCAATCTTAACCCCATCTGCCCAAACAGGATAATGGGAGCGTGGAATGCCTCGATCAATCATTTCTAGGCCGACAAGGCGACGGGGAATCCCAGCTTCTTTTTGCTGTATTAGTGCATCGCGTCCGATAAAGTCTATTTTGTCCAGCTTCACGAAGAACTGTACTCCTGCTTCAAGCGGGGTGATGTCAGCGGATAGTTCCTGACCGTACAGTGGTAATTTTGCCTCAAAACGCAGGGTATCCCGTGCACCCAGTCCAGCAGGTGTTAATCCGTGGGGCGCGCCTGCTGCAAGCAGTCCGTTCCATAACGTTTCTGCACCTTCCAGCGGAGCGTAAATCTCGAAGCCATCTTCACCGGTATAACCCGTACGGGAGATAAGTACCTCTACACCGCAAACGGTGGCGCGTTCGATGAAATGGAAAGGCTTGAGTGTTGAAATAGGAGCATCAGTAACTTCCGCGAGAATGGTTTCTGCCAGAGGACCCTGCAAGGCGAGCAAAAGCGTCTCGTCAGAGACATTAGTGAGCGTGACTTCGCCGAATTCAGAGGTCAAATGCTCTTGCAGCCACTGGAAGTCTTTGTCGATGTTGGAGGCATTAACGACGAGCATATAATGCCCTTCGCTTAGGCGATACACGAGTAGATCGTCGACAACTCCGCCATTTGGATAACAGAGCAGTGTATATTGTGCCGCACCATCCGTGAGACGGCTGACATCATTGGTTGTCATTTTTTGCAAAAAGGCTTCTGCACCGCTCCCAATCACCATGAATTCACCCATATGCGAGACATCGAACAGCCCAGCCTGCTGGCGAACGGCTTCATGCTCTTTTACGATACCTGTAAACTGTACTGGCAGCTCCCAGCCACCGAAGTCAATGCATCTGGATTCCGCATAAGCGGAATAGAGATCATAAAAAGGTGTTCTTCTCAAAGCATCCATGTCGTCACTCCCCTTGATCTGATTACATACGAAAAAAGGACAGGCAGAAGCAATCATGCATAAATGCACAAATCGCTTTCTGCTCTGTCCTTTGTACCTGAGAGTTACCCTGCCGTAACTAGCTTGCAGGTTTCCCCGTTGGTGATCTGACGCATCTAGCCTTGCGTCTGATGCTCTCCAGAGATACGTCCGACAAAGGTCCTTTTGCCTGAGAGATTCACCCCTGTTAGGGCTTACTCCTTCGGCGCCGTCTTCAAGTGAGACAGTCTCTCCCTATGCCATCATCCGCAACTATATTTATTTCAAATATAAGAAAGTATATGGTTCACATTATACATTATCCTTATATTTCTCCGAGAAACGGCGATTGTCTATAAAAAGACGACAACGTCGTTTCTTCTTGTATGTCTCCATTAAACGGGTATAGTCGGGCGCTGTCAACAAGAAAACGTCGAAAAAATGACAAATTTAAATTTCCTGTTAGTAATATTGACATTGTGAGCCGGGATAACTTAGGCTATAACTAAATTTAGAACTCCAAATTGGAAATGAGGCGGCTTGAAATGAGTGAAGTATTAGACAACCTTCTTTACAGCGAAGAGCATGAATGGGCACAGCAAGTAGAAGGACGAGTAGTACGTGTTGGGATTACGGACCATGCTCAGCATTTATTAGGCGACATCGTATTTGTTGAGTTTCCTGAGGTAGGATCAACCATTTCGGCCGGTGACAGCGTAGGCAGTATCGAATCCGTTAAGACGGTATCGGAATTGTATTCGCCCGTCTCTGGGACGGTTACCAAGGTGAATGATGGATTAGAAGCTAGTCCGGAGCTTATCAATGATCAGCCATATGGCGGGGGTTGGATTTTTGAGATTGAAGTTGATGGAGAATATGCTGATGCTGTAAAAGGTCTGTTAGATGCAGCCGGTTATAGCGCGTTAGTTGCTGAATAATTGGAAATTGGGGACGGGAAATAGTCTGATCAAGTGTGATGTTTTTAGCAGCAAGTTTCTGCGATTTGGGGACTTGCTGTTTGTGTTTCTTATGTAGATTGTGCGAGTATTCGTAAACCCAATCGAGTGGTTTGAGGGTCTAGTGGAGTATGGAATTAGGGAAAACCTCCCTCATTTTAGACGATTATAGCTTGAGAGTTAGGGTTTTAGGGAATTCCTCCCTAATCATCTCGGTAAAACCACTATTTCAGACTAAAAAGAGTAATAATCAGGGAGTAATTCCCTCATTCCGCGATTGGATACGATAATAGGTGAATAATCAGGGAGGTTTTCCCTAATTAAATTGGATGAAGCCCCTTGTTAGCTCAATGTGGTAATTGCAAAGGCTCCTGCCGCCGAACTTAGCTCTGAGCGCAAACAACTATATTTTATTCCACCTCTTGAAGCTGTCGAAGTACAATGATCTCTACGCGTCGATTTTTTTGTTTGCCTGCTACCGTAGTATTATCTGCTGTTGGTCGGGTATCGGCATAACCTGCATATTGAAAAGTGTCCGGGTTCAGTCCTTCATTATCTAAGAAAAAGCGCAGCACAGAAAGCGCACGAGCACCCGATAGCTCCCAATTGTCGTTATAACGGGAAGCTGATGACACTGGTGTATTATCCGTATGTCCTTCAATGCTGATCGTTGCCCCGATATCTTTGAATAAGCCTGACAACTGCTGAAGAGCAGGAAGGGCTGGTGACTTCACATCTGCTTTACCCACATCAAAAAGAAAACGGTCGCTGAGCGTGATTTCTATGCCCTGCGGTTTGTCGGCTACAAATATTTGTTCACCGAGATTATTCTCCTCCACATAGTGGGTGATCACACCCATTAACTCAGCAAGCTTCGCCTCTTGTTCTCGAAAAGCCAACTCCCGTGCTGAAGGTGTTTCATTCTCCGTTTGTTTATCAGAACCGTCATTTGGTTTTGCAGTTGCGTTCCCATTCCCATCTGTACTCTCTGGTTTGTTGTCAGGGGTCTTTCCAGCATCTAAAATACCATCTCCGCCTTCAAGAACAGTGCTGCTCGACTTGAAAGTCTGGGATAAAGAGCCGGTTACGATATTGTATTTGTCAGTGTCCAGGCTGCTCATCGCATACAATATAACGAAAAATATAAGTAAAAGCGTAATTAGATCTGCGTAAGTAATCATCCAACGATCACGGCTTTCTCGATTCTCTACCCGCCGTTTGCGCCGGTCTCTTTGTCTCATATAAAACCTCTTGCTTCTGCACGGTCATCTGTGGTGGTGTCTGAAATGAAGGAGTTCAGTTTTTTACGCACCAGCAACGGATGATCCCCGTTTTGTAGAGAAAGAATGCCTACTAGCAGCATCTCCATGCTATGCAGCTCACTTTGGCTGCGGGATTTGATTTTGGAAGCAATGGGTAAAAATATTAGATTAGCGATGGCTACTCCGTACAGTGTTGCAGTGAACGCTACTGCGATAGAGGTACCTAGATTTGATGGGTCTGTAAGGTTGCCCAGTACCCTAATGAGTCCCATAACTGTACCGATGATCCCCATCGTTGGAGCATATCCACCAGCGGCTTCAAAAATCTTGGCGTAGCTTTCATGCTTCAATTCTTTCGCATCCATTTCCAATTCCAAAATCTGTCTTACCTGCTCAGGGTCAGTGCCATCGACGATAAGCAGCAGTCCTTCACGGGTAAAAGGATCAGGATGTACCTCCGCTTGTTTTTCGAGCATTAAAACGCCGCCACGGCGGGCCACTGTGGCCATTGCGATGAGCTCTTCTGCCTTCTCTTCATCACGTTCAGGATTGCGGCCAAAAGCCATGCGCAGAGCGGTGGGAATGGAACGTAGCTTAGCTGCCGGGAAGCTGATCATTACGGCGGCAATCGTACCTCCAAATACAATCAAAGCTGCATTAAGCTGCAGCAGTCCGGAAAGGCTTCCGCCTTCCCAGAGGTAGCCGCCGATTAGCGCAGCCAGTCCGGCCACTAGGCCGATTATTGCGGTAATATCCATGCTTCAAGCTCCTAACATTTCTGTGTATTATGGTTTGCATCGATCTAAGCAACACTGTATAATGAACGGGAACACATATTCTTATCTTCCATATTTTTTACTATCGTATGGAGAGAGAAGATTCAGACAACAATTATAATATATTAATCTAGTTTAGACGATAGAGGGGAGACGGGCAAATGAGTGATATTGTCGTCAGTACGAAGACTTTTGAATTGGAGTCCGAGTATACACCCCAGGGCGATCAGCCTCATGCCATAGATGAATTACTACAAGGCATCCGGCAGGGTAAGAAGCACCAGACGCTGCTGGGAGCGACAGGTACAGGGAAGACCTTTACTGTCGCGCAAGTTATTTCCAAATTAAATCGCCCCACGCTGGTTATTGCGCATAACAAGACACTGGCTGCCCAGCTGGCAAGTGAGTTTAAGGAGTTTTTCCCGAATAATTCGGTAGACTATTTCGTCAGCTACTACGACTATTACCAACCAGAGGCGTACATTCCCTCCTCCGATACTTATATTGAGAAAGATTCCAGCATTAACGAAGAGATTGATAAACTTCGCCACTCCGCGACAAGCTCCTTGTTCGAACGGCGTGACGTTATTATTGTAGCGAGTGTGTCTTGTATTTACGGTCTCGGTTCACCAATGGAATACGGAAGCTTGCTGTTGTCCTTGCGGGTTGGGATGGAGAAGCCGCGCAATGAGATTCTGAGCAGACTGGTGGATATTCAATACCAGCGCAATGATATCAATTTTGTACGCGGAACATTCCGTGTACGTGGTGATGTGGTTGAAATCTTCCCGGCATCTCAGGGTGAACATGCGATTCGCGTTGAATTGTTTGGCGATGAGATTGAGCGGATCACTGAAATTGATGTTTTAACGGGTGAATTGATCGGTGAACGCGACCATGTCGCCATTTTTCCGGCTTCTCACTTTGTTACCAAGGAAGAAACGATGCGTGTAGCAATAGTCAATATTGAACGGGAGCTGGAAGAGCGGCTGACCGTGCTTCGTGACGCAGGCAAGCTCCTGGAAGCGCAACGTCTGGAACAACGGACACGTTACGATATTGAGATGATGAAGGAAGTGGGTTTCTGTTCGGGGATCGAGAACTATTCCGGGCCGCTAACCTTCAGGGAGCCAGGAGCAACTCCATATACGTTAATGGATTATTTTCCTGATGATATGTTAATTGTCGTAGATGAATCCCATGTTACCCTTCCGCAAATTCGGGCGATGTATAACGGTGACCGGGCGCGTAAGACAGTGTTGGTAGAGCATGGTTTCCGTCTGCCTTCTGCACTGGATAACCGTCCGCTTCAGTTCGAAGAGTTCGAAGATAAAGTGAACCAGATCATTTACGTTTCCGCGACACCTGGACCTTATGAAATGGAACACTGCGAAACTATGGTGCAGCAGATTATCCGTCCGACTGGGCTATTGGATCCAATCATTGAGGTTCGTCCTACAGAAGGCCAGATCGATGATCTGATTAGCGAAATCCGTGACCGGGTTGAACGTGATGAACGTGTACTCGTTACCACTTTGACGAAGAAGATGTCGGAGGATCTGACAGACTACTTTAAGGAAATCGGTATTAAGGTTCGTTATATGCACTCTGACATCAAAACACTGGAACGGATGGCGATCTTGCGGGATCTTCGTCTCGGTACGTTCCATGTACTGGTAGGGATTAACCTCCTGAGAGAAGGTCTCGACTTACCGGAGGTATCTTTAGTTGCAATTCTCGATGCCGATAAAGAAGGGTTCCTTCGTTCCGAACGTTCACTAATTCAGACGATTGGCCGTGCGGCTCGTAACTCTGAGGGTCGTGTAATCATGTATGGTGATCGTATAACTGATTCGATGGAGAAAGCGATGAGCGAAACATCGCGCCGTCGCGCCATTCAGATTGCTCATAATGAGAAACATGGCATTACCCCAACCACCATTAATAAAAAAGTGCGTGACATCATCGAGGCGACGAAGGTTGCTGAGTCTAAAGCCGATTATCTCACAGGTGTTGGTGGCAAGATGAATAAGAAAGAAAAACAAAGTCTGATCCAGCGTCTGGAAGCTGAAATGAAGGACGCTGCCAAGAACCTGCAATTCGAACGTGCGGCAGAGCTGCGTGACGCATTGCTGGAGCTTCGGGCTGAGTAACAAACCATTAATGCATCACCGATATTTAAAATAGGTATTGAACGGTGCTGTCCTAGACCGTTCTTTTTGAATCAATAGAGGGCCGCGTATCCAGTAATGTTTATGGCACTTAAACGTATCCCGCAGGGACAGCGCCCGCAATGTACTTGGCACTTACGCGTATCCCGTAGGACAGCACCAGGCAATGTACTTGGTACTTATGCGTATCCCGCAGGGACAGCACCATGCAACGTCTATGACAGTTGCTTGTACCTGCTTTTAGGTAGTGCGAGAATGTCCAAGCGGTCCCGCAGGGATAAGCGCTCTGAGCATTATAGTCACTAAGTTACGTCCCACCATACTCCTTCTCCAGAAAATGCGGGTGTCCAGAGGGTGCAACCCTTGGGGCCCTCCCTTGGAAGAGAGGGTTTGGGAGGGATCGAAAGGCTTTGAAAAGGCTTTGAGAATATTTTGAAATAAAGTTGAAATAGTTTTTTTAAAAGGAGAGGTTCCGTTGGCGAACGAAAATATTGTAATTAAAGGCGCGAGGGCGCACAATCTCAAAAACATCGATGTGACGATTCCACGTGACCGTTTCGTCGTGCTGACGGGACTTAGCGGCTCAGGTAAATCGTCGCTTGCATTTGATACGATTTATGCTGAAGGACAACGGCGTTATGTTGAATCTTTGTCGGCTTATGCACGTCAGTTTTTGGGACAAATGGAGAAACCAGATGTGGATTCAATTGATGGTTTGTCCCCGGCGATATCTATAGATCAGAAGACAACAAGCCGGAACCCACGCTCCACGGTAGGTACAGTTACGGAGATTTATGACTATTTGCGGTTGCTCTTTGCACGTATTGGTCATCCCCATTGCCCAGAGCATGGTATTGAGATTACCTCCCAGACCGTTGAACAGATGGTAGACCGGATTATGCAGTATCCCGAGAAAACTCGGTTGCAGATCCTGGCGCCAATCATTTCAGGACGTAAAGGTGAGCATAAAGGGCTCTTCACAGATATCTCCAAGCAAGGCTTCGTACGTGTGCGTGTGGACGGGGAGCTAAGAGATCTGTCTGAGGATATTGAACTAGAAAAGAATAAAAAACATACAATAGAAGTTGTGGTAGACCGGATCGTTGTTAAAGACGATGTGGAGACCCGACTGACGGATTCACTGGAGACGGCGCTTAAGCTTTCGGGCGGTAAAATCCTTGTGGATATCATCGGCCAGGAAGAGCTGCTTTTCAGTTCTAACTTTGCTTGTCCAATTTGTGGTTTTAGTATTGAAGAGTTGGCACCACGGATGTTCTCTTTCAACAGTCCGTTTGGAGCTTGTACAGAGTGTGATGGACTTGGCATGAAGATGGTGGTCGATCCAGACCTGCTTATTCCTGATGCTGAGAAATCCATCGAAGAAGGTGCTTTTTTAGCTTGGACTGGAAGTACTTCTAATTACTATCCGCAATTCCTGAAGTCGGTTTGTGAACACTTTAAAATTCCACAGAACGTTCCGGTAAGCAGTCTGACACCTGATCATATGAATAAATTACTGAACGGTACAGGCAGTGAGAAGGTCCGCTTCCGTTATGAAAATGATTTCGGTCAAAAGAAAGATGCGATGGTTGCTTTTGAAGGGATTATACCTAACCTAGAGCGGCGTTACCGTGAAACTGCTTCGGATGGTATTCGTGAATTTATCGAAGGATTTATGAGTGCTAAGCCATGTCATGTATGTAAAGGTAAACGTCTGAAAAAAGAAATATTAGCTGTGACTATCAATGATCATAATATTTCTGATGTTACGGACCTTTCAATAGGAGACTGCCAGCATTGGTTTGAAGAGATAAAATTGAGCGAAAAAGAAACAGCCATCGCCAATCTCATTCTAAAAGAGATCTGCAATCGGCTTGGATTCCTTGTGAATGTAGGCTTGGATTATTTGACGCTTAGCCGTGCAGCGGGTTCGCTTTCCGGTGGTGAGGCGCAGCGTATTCGGTTGGCTACTCAGATTGGTTCAAGTCTCATGGGTGTATTGTACATTCTGGATGAGCCAAGTATTGGCTTGCATCAACGGGACAATGATCGCCTGATCTCTACGCTTGCGCATATGCGTGATTTAGGCAACACGCTGATTGTTGTAGAGCATGACGAAGATACGATGATGGCAGCGGATTATATTATTGATATTGGTCCGGGCGCAGGTATTCATGGTGGACAAGTTATGGCTCAAGGGACGCCAGAAGAGATTATGAAAGATCCAAATTCATTAACGGGTGAATATTTAAGTGGACGTAAATTTATTCCGGTTACCGCTAAACGCCGTCCTACCGATGATCGATGGGTAGAAATACGTGGTGCTAAAGAGAATAACCTGAAAAATGTGAATGTGAAGATTCCATTAGGTGTATTTACAGCGGTGACAGGTGTATCGGGTTCCGGTAAATCCTCGCTTATCAACGAGATTCTTTACAAGAGTTTAGCACGGCAGCTGAATAAGGCTGTGAAGGTGCGTCCTGGTCAGCATAAAGAAATTCGTGGACTAGAAAATCTCGATAAGGTTATTGAAATCGATCAGTCGCCAATCGGGCGGACACCGCGCTCCAACCCAGCAACTTATACAGGTGTATTCGATGACATCCGTGACCTATTCTCCAAGACAAATGAGGCTAAGGTACGTGGTTTCCAAAAGGGACGCTTCAGCTTTAACGTAAAAGGCGGACGTTGTGAAGCTTGCCGTGGAGACGGGATCATTAAGATTGAGATGCACTTCTTGCCGGACGTATATGTCCCTTGCGAAGTATGTAAAGGCAAACGGTATAACCGCGAGACACTAGAAGTGAAATATAAAGGCAAAAACATTTCAGATGTGTTAGAGATGACGGTAGAGGACGCAACAGAGTTTTTTGTGAATATTCCGCGTATCCATCGTAAAATGCAAACACTGATGGATGTAGGACTTGGTTATATTAAGATTGGTCAACCGGGAACCACTTTATCCGGTGGTGAAGCACAGCGGGTAAAATTGGCTTCTGAGCTCTACCGTCGCAGCACGGGTAAAACACTTTATATTTTGGATGAGCCTACGACAGGCCTGCATGTAGATGACATTGGTCGTCTGCTTGAGGTATTGCATCGTTTGGTGGATTCCGGAGAATCGGTTCTTGTTATTGAACATAATCTGGATGTAATCAAGACAGCGGATTATATCATCGATATGGGACCGGAAGGTGGTAGCGGCGGTGGTACCGTCCTGGCAACAGGAACACCGGAGAAGATCATTACTGTCACAGAGTCTTACACAGGTAAATATCTGAAGCCGGTTCTGATTCGTGATACAGAGCGGACCGAAGCGCTTATGCTTGAGACGGCGGAAACCAAATAAACAGTGAGTAATATAACCTATGTATAATAAGGCCTCGGTATCTTGCCGGGGCTTTTATTGTAGGTTGTAAGCAATAATTTCTTGAAGGGAAACATCTGACAACTAACAGCTAATAGCTAACCTCGTCCTCTAGAATGGAGTCAAAGCCACTTAAGGCGTTGTAGGATTATCTGGTAATTGTGCGAAAGATGGCTCATAGATATATGATGTGATATTTCTAGCAAAAGTTATACGAATTCTATAGAAAAAATGGATTTAATAATAGGCAAGGTAGGCATATGTAGGACATGTTCGTAGTAAGATTCAATGAGGAGTATTCTGTTGATAGGGTTAACGGGTAATTGATTAAAGTTAGGGTCAAAAGTTCCTTGAAAACCGAATAATTAATCATCATATCACTCTATCAAATAACTGTTTGTTAGATTAGGGAAAACCTCCCTGAAAATCCGAGTTTTTAGATCATATAAGGTAAAATCCGGGAAAATCTCCCCAATTATCGGGTGAATTTACTCATATACCCGGTTTTCTAATGATTTTTAGGGAGGAATTCCCTGATAACCACAAAATGAACTGTTAATCGGACAATTTTAGGGAGAATTTCCCTAATTCTTTAAAAACCTAAATTTTGAGCTCAGAATGTTAAGTTCTAAGTTCTAAGTTCTAAGTTCTAAGTTCTAAGTTCTAAGTTCTAAGTTCTAAGTTCTAAGTTCTAAGTTCTAAGTTCTAAGTTCTAAATTTCAATTCACTGCTCAATTTATCTCAACTCTAAAGCAGTTAACGGACTTTCTATTGTAACCTTCATGACGATAGAGTTGATTGGGCTCACAGCACTTTTCACTAAGCCGCACCCAATTGTCAGTGATTAATCTCATCGTCATTACGGATTTTGCAGGGATAAAATATATTTTTTGCGACAAATACATAATTTTTCTACAAAACCTATTGCATCGCCCAAATGGTAGCGATAACATAGAAGGTGATATGGGGATTACTGGATCTTGCTTGACAACATTTTTGAGGAGGTAAGGTTATGCTGCTTGCAGAAGTTGCCGCGCAAGGACCGTCTAAATTTCATACCTTTGATGTGTTTATGATTTTATTTACCATCTTGATTTTGGTCGGGGTTGTTCGACTATTGAAAGCTCCCCAGAAGAACAAATTTGCCATTGGTTTTGGAGCCGTTAGCTTGCTGGTTTTTGTGATCTCTGACTATGCCATGGTGATGCATTGGTTAAGTTAATGAAAGAACTAAATTGAACAGCTTTGCACCAAAAGACTCCTTTAACGCCATGGGCGCATTGAAGGCGTCTTTTTTCAAATAATATAATGTAAAATTTATCCATGAGCAAAGAGAGGGTCTGGTGAGGAATGAGGAGTATTGGGGAGAAGCTGGCGAGGAAAGGACTAGGTCTATTACTATGCGGCGTAATGCTGTCAGGAGTATGGAGTCAGTCGGTGTTTGCTTTTGATAGTACTAGTAAGGTGGTCAGTAAAGCGGCGGCAGAAGATCCGATACCTGGAATTATTAAAAGTATCACTCCCTCTGTTGTGGGCATTATCGGCAAAGACGAGAGTGGCGGGAATAGTGGCCCGGATGATCGGTATAATCTGACGCATGGCTCCGGCATCATTGTGAAATCGAACGGATGGATTGTAACCAATGCTCATGTAATCAAGGATCTGCAAAATGCCATAGTAGTCACCTCGGACTCCAAAACCTACAGTGTTAAAGAAACATATCTGGATGAAGTTAGTGATCTTGCGCTGATCAAAATCAATGCCACCCATTTAAAGCCCGCCAAGTTTATTCCAGCGAATAGCAAAACAGTGGTTGGGGAGAAGGTTATTGCTATCGGAACACCGATTAGCTTTTCTCTACGAAATTCAGCGACTGTAGGCGTTATAAGTGGTCTTAACCGTGAGGTAGATGCGGCTTATCGTCTTATCCAGAGTGACACAGCGATTAATCCCGGAAATAGCGGAGGGCCGCTAGTAAATATGAAAGGTGAGGTGCTGGGAATCAACAGCCTGAAATACTCAGCGGTGGGTGTGGAAAATATGGGGTTTTCGATTCCAGCGAATACTGTGCAGTATATTATGAACCAGCTTTTAAAATATGGTGAGGTCCAGCATCCGAGTCTGGGGCTAGAGCTGGAGGCAAGCTGGTCTACGGTTGTGGGATTGCCAACGCTGGATCCTTTGTCCGTCACTAAGGTAGTGTCTTCAGAAGCGCTCAAGTCAGGGGTTGCTGAAGGGGACGTCTTGTATAGCATCGATGGGCATCGTGTGGTCTCACTAGTTGATATTAATGAATTGTTCAAAAGCTACCTGCCGGGAGCAACTGTGCGGCTGGTTATGCAAAGCGATGGGGATATCGTCGTCCGTAAACTCGTGCTCACTCAAGGTGATCCGTTGTTAAGCGGAGATGATTATGAAACGGATGGGGACGAGCACGCGGAAGAGTGATTAGCAAACTGGAGAGGGGGACGGTAAATGGGCTTGAAAATTTTAAAACAAGGATTTTGTGCGATGCTGGCCTTATTACTGCTATTTTCTATATTACCCATACAAACAGCATTAGCTTCACAAGGAGATAAGCTACAGCTGAGTCTAAAAGTTGGCAGTACTTCAGCTACGGTGAATGGTAAGAAGGTGGTTATCGAGCGGCCTTATACGGAGAACGGAACGGTTATGGTCCCGCTTGGGGTTTTTAAAAAGACGTTTGGCAGCACTGTTTCCTTAGAGCAGAACAATGTGGTAAAAGTAACCTATGGTGCTCATTCAGGGGCGATGACGATTGGGAGCGATATCGCTTGGAAGGATGGAATCAAAGTTAAACTGGGTTCAGCGCCCCGGATGGTTTCAGATGTGCTGATGGTACCGCTTCGCTTTGTAGCTGATGTGTTAGGTGCGACACTCTCTCAAGGGAGTGGGGATGAGCTAATGGTTACCCTAGTTCCTATAGACAGCGAAGAAGATACGCCAGAGGAGACTGGGATTGACAGCGATGTTGGTAAGACTCAAATTGGAAACAGCTATTTTCAATGGACACTGAATTATCCCTCAGGGCTGATTGCTGGAAATAGCGGTGGAGATGAAAGTGTGGCTACCTTTTCAAGTGCGGACAATCTATATTATGTGGAGATTCATGTAAGTGACCAGGCGGTTGCGGTAGATGCGGAAGGGCTGCTGGAACAGCTGGTTCGGGAGGTCGAGGCAGGTGGGGAGTTGATATTGGATCGGGAGTCGTTCCCCAAAGCCGCGATACCTTATGCTAGATTGATCAGTAAAGATTCCAGTGGAGCGCTCTGGGAAAGCAGACTGTTATATGCTGAAGGTCGACTCTACGAGATTTATTTGACGGATAACAAAGCAGTTAATTATAAAGATTTTGCTAAATACACAGGATTACTTAACTCTTTCCAGCCTTCTTTTAATACTAAAAACAAAAAAATCCGTGATCTTTCTACGGTGAAAAGTGGATTGCGTGACGCGTACAATGAGGACTATGGGATTTCACTACAGGTTCCCGCAGATTGGAGTAAGGACGACCAGCATCTCTATTATGAGAGTAAGCAGGGAAGTCATCTGAGTGTGGCGGTTACCTCGGCACCTGCTGGTTCTACACTAGAGAGCTGGGCTGAAGATCTGAAAACGAAAACTAAAGAGAACTTTGTAGCGGATGCTTATGTTCTGAAAGACAGCAACAAGTCGGAGATCTCCGGTGTATCTGCACAAATCAATGAGCTACAGCTAAATTACGGCAACGGTGTTACTACAGAATATCAAGCTCTCATACTCAAAAATGGGTATCGCTATTATTTTGAATATGTAACAGCTGCTGGGCAAGATGACGATAAGGCAAAATTCAAAGCCATCATATCCTCTATTGATATTGATTTTGATCTGCTGAAGGAGAACTTCGGGCGACTCGCTAGTGATGATTATAAGACGCTCAAAAATAAGACATTAACCAAAGTATCCAAAACCTACGGTTATGCCATTGATATTCCAAGTTTATGGACACCTTATCAGGATATTTTTGAGACGCAGTCGATTGAATATCGCTTCAGCGGAGGACGTCTACAGATCAACTCAAAATCCGAGGGTTCAGTGGATTATACAGTTAATGTTCTCAAAGATGCTTATCAAAATAAAAATAATGATCCCAAAGGCCCTCGTATAGAAAGTGTAGTGGAGTCTACCTTTGCGGATGTCCCTGCTACGATCATAACTGCACATCAAATCAAAAATGGTATCCCTCTTCGCAGCAAGCAGGTTGTGTTTGGTAAAAATGATGTGGTCTACATGATTACCGTTACGCTGAATGATGCCAATGCCACTGCAGAACAGCAGGCTCTATTAGACAAGACGTTACAATCGTTTCGGTTTACAGGCAGCAAGTAGTTAAAAGAGTACCAATGTCGTAGCTGACACACGAATAGAAGCGTATAATTCAATCAGACGAAGAACGTCCCAGTTGCCGATTTGGCTTGGGGCGTTCTTTTTTGTATAAAGAGGGAAAAGGGATTGGACCCAATGTTATCCAAGTTGGACACAATGTGAATAACTAAAGGGTGGATTAGTGTATTCGATTTGATACAACATTCTATTATATGTCACGATATTCCTAGTGAATTGTTGTAAATGTTGCAACTTTTTGTGCCAGTTGTCGATACTAGAGTGTGAGAATGATGCTTTATGTACAACATTTAGTTGTCGAAGCGCTGGATTAGGCAATAAAGTTGCATGTTCTACAACATTCATGGAGTAAAGTGCAATAGGCAAGAAGTCAGCTTCCTGACAGCATTATGACTTTTATTCTATATAAATGTTGGTAAACGCATAGCGCTCAAGTGTGATATTTGATACAATTATCAAGTTAATCAACTAGAAATGACCCGTCAAATGGCGGTTTGGGAGGATATAAATGAAAGAGCAACAAATACGCAGAGAAGACGTGGAGCTATTGGCACCCGCAGGTGATTGGGACTGCATGCGTGCAGCGGTAGCAAACGGAGCGGATGCTATCTTTTTTGGCGTAGAGAAGTTTAATGCACGGGCCAGAGCGAACAACTTTCGCATGGACGAGCTGTCGGAAATTATGGCGTTTTTGCATAGCTATGGTGTGAAGGGCTTTTTGACCTTTAATATACTGGTTTTTGAAAATGAATTGTCTGATGCAAAAGAACTGATTGATGCATGCGTGGATGCTGGCGTGGACGCAGTAATTGTACAAGATTTAGGTTTGGTCAAAATGATCCGCGAAATCTCACCGGATTTCCCGATTCACGGATCGACACAGATGACCATTACTTCGCCGGAAGCGGTCGAGTTTACTAAACCTTTTAGTTTGGAACGTGTGGTATTAGGTCGTGAGAACAATCTGAAACAAATTCGTACGATCGGGGAGCAAGCCCGCCTGCCGATGGAAGTATTCGTACACGGTGCTTTGTGTGTTTCCTACTCCGGTCAATGTCTGACCTCTGAAATGTGGGGCGGACGTTCTGCCAACCGCGGTGAATGTGCGCAGGCTTGCCGCCTGCCTTATGATCTGATGGTGGATGGTGAGGTAAAACCTATGGGAGACGTAACTTATTTGCTCTCTCCTAAGGACCTGGCAGCAATTGATCTAATGCCTGAGCTGATCGAGGCGGGTGTGACTTCTTTTAAAATCGAAGGTCGCCTCAAAAGCCCGGAATATGTAGCGAATGTAGTTAGTAAGTATCGTAAAGCGATTGATCGGTATTTTGAAGGCGATCTGTCTAAACCTTCGAAGGAGGAGGTGCGTGAGCTGCAACAAAGCTTCTCCCGCGGGTTTACACATGGTTTCCTGGATGGAACGAACAATAAGAAACTGGTAGACGGGACTTTCCCAAAAAGCCGTGGTGTATATTTGGGGACTGTTGAGCAAATTCTGCGTGACGGAGTGGTCTGCCGTATTCATGCACCGCTTAAGCGTGGGGACGGAATTGTTTTTGACGCTGGGGATCCGACGAAAAAAGAAGAAGGCGGTCGTGTCTACGACCTTCGTCGTAAAGGTGTGAAGCTGGAAGGCGAAGCCGGAGAAGGTTGGATCATCGACATCGTAGCCGGTCGTAATGATGTAGATCTTCGTCGTCTAAATGTCGGTGACCGCATTTGGAAGACAAATGACCCTGCGTTAGATAAGGCGCTGCGCCAGACTTATGAAACCGAAAAGCCGTACCGGGTATTTCCGGTACATGTTAGAGTGCAAGGCTGCGTCGGCGAGAAGCTGACGACTTGGTGGACGGACATTCAGAAGAACGTTACCGTCCGTGTGGACTCGGAGCTCGCGCTGGAAGCCGCGCAAAAGCGTCCGATGGATACCGCGCTGCTGGAAGAACAATTCGGCCGCCTGGGCGGGACCGTGTTCCAGCTTGACGCGTTGGAGTCGCATCTGCAAGGCGAAGTCATCGTCCCTATGCGCGAGCTGAACAGCATCCGCCGCCAAGCGGTGGAGCTGCTTGCGGGCGAGCGCCCGAAACCGCCCGTCTACGTGAAACGGGCGATCGAGGTTTACGGCGACGCCACCCGCAGGGGTGTCGCTCCGCAGCGCGCTGGTGAAGCGGAGCTCACCGCGCTGTGCCGCAGCCTGCCGCAGGTGCAGGCTGCGCTCGAGGCCGGCGTGAGAAACATCTACGCCGACTTCGAGTTTATCAAGCAGTTCCCGGCAGCGGTAGATGCGGTACGGGCTGCAGGGGCCAGCATAGCGCTGGCCACGCCGCGCATTCATATGCCGGGCGAGAACGGCTACCACGCGAATATTCTTCGCTTGCAGCCGGATGCTGTGCTCGTGCGTAATACAGGCGCGTTATATTATTATCTGCGCCGCCGCCAGGAGCAACCGGATGCTGTGCATCCACGCCTGATTGGCGATTTCTCATTGAATATCGCCAATCATAAAGCAGTGGATTTGTTCCTTGAGGCAGGCTGTGACATAGTAACGCCATCCTATGACTTGAACATTCAACAGATGGTCGATCTGCTTGAGCACAGCGATACTTCCCGGATGGAGGTCGTTATCCATCAGCATTTGCCGATGTTCCATACTGAACACTGTGTGTACTGTACCTTTATGAGTGAAGGCACTGACTATACGAACTGTGGTCGTCCTTGTGAAGAGCACCGTGCTTCTTTGCAAGACCGTATTGGAATGTCACATCCAGTTCGTGTGGATGAAGGCTGCCGTAATACCGTCTATAACGCTGTTGAGCAGTCTGGTGCGGAGTATTTGAACAATTTCCGTGACCTAGGAGTATCTTCATACCGTGTGGAGTTCTTGGAAGAGACGCCAGAGCAAGTGGCTGAGGTAATCAGCCTCTACAGCCGCGCTCTGCGTGGTGAAATCTCTGGGACGCAGGTATGGAAGAGCCTAAAGGCTACTAACCAACTTGGCGTAACGCGTGGGCAATTGGTGAACGCGAAGTAATAAGAGTTAAGAGTTAAAGATAAGGGCTAAGTAACTACCAGGTAGATGCTGGTATTGCTTAGCCCTTTTTATTAGATTTGATCTCGTCCTCATCCTAATTTGCATATACTAAATAATAGTATATTATTGGGGCAGCAAAGTATTTAAAATAGCAATTTGATTATAATTCCTACCCTCTTATTTCATTGGAATAGATATACAAATATAACAAACACTCTGACATAAATGTGCTGTAACTGCTATAATTGAAAGAAATATGCCATTTTAGGGTACTTACAGATATGTAATTGAAAAGAGTATATGATAGAAGGAGTTAATGTGATGAAGATCCGTAAAGCGATTATTCCCGCCGCAGGTCTCGGCACTCGTTTTTTACCTGCAACTAAAGCAATGCCTAAAGAAATGCTACCGATTGTAGATAAACCGACGATCCAATATATTGTTGAAGAAGCTGTTGCTTCCGGGATCGAGGATATTATTATTGTAACAGGGAAAGGTAAACGTGCGATTGAAGACCACTTTGATAACTCTTTTGAACTGGAATTTAACTTAGCAGAGAAGCAGAAGTGGGAGCTGCTTGAATCTGTTCGTAAATCTTCCGAAATGGCAGATATCCACTACATTCGTCAAAAAGAACCAAGAGGTCTCGGACATGCAATTTGGTGTGCACGTAAATTCATAGGAAACGAACCGTTTGCTGTCCTGCTAGGCGATGATATTGTTGAAGCGAATAAACCTTGTCTCAAACAGATGATAGATGTTTATGACGAGTATAAATCTTCTATCGTGGGTGTTCAGCCTGTTCCATGGGAAGAAGTATCACGGTATGGTGTTGTAGATGCTTCGCCTTTGGCAGAACGGGTATATAAAGCTAATCGTCTAGTAGAAAAGCCAAAGAGAGAAGAGGCTCCTTCTAATCTAGCAATTTTAGGACGATACATCTTAACTCCACGTATCTTCGATATGCTAGGTGAGCAGCAGGTAGGTGTAGGTGGAGAGATCCAACTTACTGATGCGATAGCACGTCTAAGCGAGGTTGAACGAATTATTGCCTATGACTTTGAAGGTAAACGTCATGATGTGGGTGAGAAAATGGGCTTTATCCAGACTACCATTCATTATGCACTTCAACACGAGGAGCTTAAAGATGACTTGCTTCGTTATATGAAAGAGCTTGTCGAGAGCGAAGCAGCTAAGGTCGGGCTATAAGTAAATCTCATATAATCTAAAAAAAGGCGCGCCGCTGTTATTACAGTGGCGCGCCTTTATGGTTTCTTTCTTTTATTAAAATTGTGAATTTGTAATGGCCTCAACTTGTGCTGCTTCCGCAGGATCAGCTGCGATCAGCGAATCGTATAGTGCCTGATCCTCGCCACCAGTTTTCGCCAGTGCAGCAAGGTACCAACGAGCAATCTCACGATTGGTTGCATCAGCGAAATCTTGGCTTAAGGCTGTTTTTAAGATGGAGGCTGCAATTTGTATCTTTCCAGACATATATTGCATTTTCCCTACCTTCAGTGTCACATCCGGAGTAAATGTCTTCGAAGGATCATTATCCGCAAGTACATGATCGTAGGCCAAAAGCCCAATAACAAAGCCAGCTTTCATGTTGTCTATTCTATCTGGATTATCTTGTTGTGCATAAGCTGCCTGCCCCAAATCAAATGAACGGCTGATGAGTGAACTGTACCAATTTATATCCCATGGAGTTTCACTGTTCATAATATCCGTGTAATTAGCATCTGAATTAAGCTTGAGAGTGGTCTTCGCCGCATCCTCTTGTCCGGATAAAAGTTGCATTTTGCCAACGTTTAAAGCAATAGTTGGCGTTACTGAGAAAGGACGCCCTTGCAGTTGTTCTGGTGGAAGAGTCTTCAGATGTTCAATCCCAGCTAGAACGTGGTTATATGCTTCTTGCACTTCATTGAAATACTCTTGTTTCTTTGTCTCATCCTTTTGATTAAGTGCTTGCTGACCTAAGGCAAAGGAACGGCTGATTATTGCATCATACCAATCGATATCCCAGTTGAACTTATCTGCGTTGTCACGGTAAATACCCAAGGCGACGTCGCTTTGACCTTTCAGATCGTAGTAGCTCACTAATTGGAGCAGAAGATTTTTGTTGTATGGCTCATCTTTGAGTGCGCGAGTTAATACACTGTATGCCTCGTCAAGGAACTGTTCCTGTTGTGTTTGACTAAATACCTGCTGATCCAAGGCCGATAGATAAATTGTCGATTCTGGATGACTTGGACGTTTGTTCAAAGTCTCAATCAATGGGGCTCTAAGCTCTTCGTAGGAAGTGCTATAACTTCTCAATTGTTTAGCTTTCAAAGCAGAGTTACTGGAGCCAATATAGCTGATTGACAAGAACACTAGGAACAAGGTTCCTAAAGAAAGCACAGCGAGGTATCCAAAACGGATGCCCGCTTTATTCCAATTTTTCCGCAGTGGCTTGCTATCCATAACGGAGGCCATTCCGGCAAGGCCAATAAAAACTAGTATGCCCATAAAGGCATAACTCATGTTGAAATCAAGTAGACTGTGCACAAGAATAGATAGAGCAATAATTAGATAGAAGAAACCATTCTCAAATTCGTTTTTATCCCGTTTTACATATCCACGAATATATTTATAGAAGATATACAGAATGAAGCTCATAAATATGATAAATCCAACAATACCTACTTCAATGAGGAATTGTAAGAAGAAGTTATGCACCTGCCGGCTTGTATAAGGGTTGTTCTGATAATGCTCATACAGCGAGGCCCAGCCTCCTCCACCAGCACCGAGGATCGGATAATCCTTAACTACCTTCAAGGCATCCTTATAAAAAGTAATCCGCTCGAGTACGCTATGTTGCTGGAAATTGATGTTCTCGAGGCGAGTCTCCATATTGTCAGGTAAGATGCTTTTTGCACTCGTACCGATAAGCAAGAAAGCTACAATAGCAATTAGAGCGACAGATCCGAGCGGAATCCAAAGACCTGTCCGTTTACGTGACGACACTTTCTCCAATTTCATATGTAACCATGGAGATACGAAACGTTGGATCATCCAGCCGATAATGGCAACAACTATTGAAGCACCCAGCAGGTATCCCCAACCCTTTAAGGCAGCGGATGAAGTGAAATTTGTATTTAACTCTAAGCCCAGATTGGTCACTGGAGTTGTAATTAGTAGCGAAGCAATACCAGCAACTCCTAGATGCAGAATCCAAAGGATTTGCTGTGCAGGTTTTAGGAATAGAAGTAGGAGTATGAATACTACAGGTAGCAGGACTAAGCCGCCACGAGATAACGTCAGTAAGATAGAAACAATGATAGGTACCAACATAAAGCTGTGTGTTAACGTTCCATACCAATTTTTAGAGCGAATAAGCGCGAATATCGCTACAAATAGAAAGGCCATCAAGAAGGCAGCGTACGTATTTGCGTACTGAAAGATCGAAGTCAGACGAAGTCCGTTAGAGTCAGTCATAACAGCATCTAAATAGACATCATTTCGGACGGTGTTTGAGAACCAACCTATAAGATCTCCTGCTAATTTACCACTGCCTAGCCAATTTAAAAGTCCAAAACCCACTATAAAATACGCAATCGCTAATATAGCATTTTGAATGACAACATTTACTTGCTTTTGCTTCATGAGATAAAAGGCTATAATGAAAACTGCGGCATATGTACACTGAATGAACAGCATATTCATCGCCGTATAATGCGAAACTGCGACAAACAGTGACAGAGCATAGGTCACAGGGAGCAATAATGCTGCCCAAGCTACTAAATCACTCTGCTCTTCAAGCTTGAATTTTTTGTAGTTCAAGCCAACACAGACTAGCAGCATCAGTGCGCTTAATAGTGCGGATACGTATATTGGCTTCTCGTAATCTACTAGCGATCCATTAAACAATCCCACTTGAAATGGGGTCCAACACAAAAATAGAATAAAACCAACAACTAATGCCCAAATCGGACTTGCTATCTTTTCAACATTTCTCGACTGAGCGGCGTTTTTACCGTATACTGGTTTCGACACGTTATAATCTCCTTTTCCTGTAATTACATGAGTATTAATAGCATACATGTAGTATTTTACTACAAGACTAGTAAACAGTAACAGTTATTCCTAAAGAATAATAACACTAATTAATGAACGAGGCGATCAATTTTGAAAGGCATAATATTAGCAGGAGGTTCTGGGACTAGGTTGTATCCACTAACAAGAGCTATATCAAAGCAGATGCTTCCGATTTACGATAAACCTATGATTTATTATCCGCTATCAGTTTTGATGTTGGCGGGTATAAAGGAAGTTTTAATTATATCTACTCCTCGAGACTTACCTTTTTTCGAAAATTTACTAGGAGATGGTTCAGCTTTAGGAATGAAGTTGATGTATAAAGTTCAAAGTGAACCCAATGGATTAGCGGAAGCGTTCATTTTGGGTGCTGATTTTATTGATGGTGATGCTGTTTCTCTTGTATTAGGAGATAATATCTTTTATGGTCTTAATTTCTCTAAGATATTGCAAGAATCCTCTAAACTAGAAGAAGGAGCCTTAATATTTGGCTGCTACGTAAATGACCCTAAAGCGTACGGTGTGGTAGAGTTTGATCAGGATAAGAGAGTGATTTCAATTGAAGAAAAACCACGAAATCCTAAATCGAATTTTGCAGTTCCTGGGCTCTATTTTTTCGACAAAGATGTTGTGCAAATCGCGCGTAACGTAGAACCATCTGCAAGAGGGGAATTAGAGATAACTTCTGTAATTGAAAAATATCTGGAGCAGGATAAATTAAAAGTTGAACTAATGGGAAGAGGTATGGCATGGCTAGATACGGGAACACATGACTCCTTACTGCAAGCTTCGAATTTTGTAGAGGCCATTCAGAAAAGACAAGGGCTTTATATATCTTGTGTTGAAGAAATAGCGTTTCGCATGAATTATATTGGGAAAGAACAGTTAGTAGCATTGGCGGAGCCTCTTTTGAAAACTGATTATGGAAAATACTTAATTGATGTTGCGGAAGGTAATGTCTGAGATTGTTATATATAATTAGCAGAGGGGCACTATATAGTGAGATTTAGTAAAAAAAGACTTGCGAAATTTGGAATTGTTGGAGTGATATCTCTTTTTATTTTTTACGCTTTTTTCATATTTTTTATTCAACCATCTAACAAAATGAAATTGGAGCTAACTGTAAAGAGTGGAGAAAAAGATTATTTTCAAGTGTATTTTTTAAAGAATAATGAGCAGTTAAATGAGGAACAGTCGGTAGTTGCGAATTATAATAAAGTGGGAAAGTTTGAACCACTTAAGTTCCCTTTAGATGATGATGTTCAAAAATTAAGATTAGATTTAGGTACAAAACCTGGAGATTTATTTATAAGCAATATATCTATTAGCTCACCCTTACACTCTTATGAAATCAACATGAAAGATATTGATTTAAAAAACAGTAATCAAGTAGAAAATTTAAAATACGAACAAGGAAATTTGTCTGTTTCAGTTTTAGGAGAAGATCCTTATATTGAATTTGTTCCTTCGAACGAGATAAAAGAAAATATAATAAAAGATAATCAAACAGTTCAGCAACTTCTTGCCTTTGGTATAGCATTATTAACTGCTATTATTTTTTTAGTTTTTGTGAAATTACGTTCTGATATCAAATATTTATTTCAAGAGCTGTATTACAATAAGAAGATGCTCTATTTCTTATCGGTAAATGATTTTAAAACAAAGTATGCAGGTTCATATTTGGGTGTGATTTGGGCATTCGTACAGCCAGTCGTTACTGTTTTGATATATTGGTTTGTTTTTGAAGTTGGATTTAGATCGGGTTCGGTACATAGTGTTCCTTTTATACTATGGTTAGTGGCAGGTATTGTTCCGTGGTTCTTTTTTGCGGAAGCCTGGGGAAGTGCGACAAATTGCCTAATGGAGTATAGTTATTTAGTAAAAAAAATAGTTTTCCAAATTAGATTACTTCCTTTAGTGAAGATAACATCTTCTTTCTTTGTACATTTATTTTTTGTTATTCTGACCTTTATTATCTTCCTTCTGTATGGTGTTAATCCCTCTATGTACGCTACACAGGTAGTGTACTACTCATTGTGTACGATCTGTTTTGTCTTTAGTTTATCGCTCATTTCGAGTTCCCTCATAGTCTTCTTTAAAGATTTAGGACAAATTATTAGCTTGATATTACAGTTTGGTATGTGGTTAACCCCAATTTTGTGGAGTTCAACTATGCTTCCGGCCTCTTATCGTTGGATACTTAAAGTGAATCCTGTCTATTATATTGTCGAAGGATATCGTGATGCTCTAATTAATAAGGTATGGTTCTGGGAACGGTATAACCAATCTATTTATTTTTGGTTACTCACATCGATATTGTTCTTAATAGGTATTACAATTATGAAGAGAATGAAACCACATTTTGCAGATGTGCTTTAGAAAAGGTGAGGGATATGAGTAAAGAGTTGGCTATTAGAGCTGAAAATATAACAAAAGTGTACAAGCTTTATGAGAAGCCTGTACACCGTTTAAAAGAGTCTTTGAGTATTCGGAAAATGACTTACCATCGTCCCTTCTATGCACTTAACGATGTTAGCATGGAAATATATAGAGGCGAAGTAGTTGGTATAATTGGAAAGAACGGATCAGGGAAGTCTACAATTCTAAAAATTATTACTGGTGTGTCATCACCTACCTCTGGAGGGGTTTATGTTAATGGCAAAGTCTCTGCATTATTAGAACTTGGTGCAGGATTTAACTTGGAGTATACAGGTATAGAAAATATATACTTGAATGGTATGATGATGGGGTTTGGTCGAGAGGAAATGGATGCAAAATTAAATAGTATTCTGGAATTTGCAGATATAGGTGATTTTGTTTATCAACCAGTTAAAGCTTATTCCAGTGGTATGTTCGCAAGGTTAGCTTTTTCAGTAGCTATTAATGTGGATCCAGAAATATTAATAGTCGATGAGGCGTTGGCAGTTGGTGACCTGAAATTCCAAATAAAATGTATGGAAAAGTTTAGTGAGTTTCGAGACAAGGGTAAAACTATATTATTTGTTTCTCATGATATAAACAGTATAAAGCGTTATTGCAACAGAGCAATCTGGTTGAATTCAGGAAGGATCGAAGCACAGGGCGACACCGACTTGATATGTGATCGTTATACCGATTATCTGAAATACGGCGAAAAATCTACAAAATCTAATGAAAATGAGGATAATAAAGAAAAATTAAAACTGAATGATGATATGATAGGTGTTATCGAAAGATTTCAGATTATTGATACTAATGGTAAGGAAATTGATGAAATCGAATATAACTCCAATTTCAATTTAAAGATTGATTTTGAAATGAATACTGATAATTTAGATATAGTTATTGGGGTAGCTATTCATACTATCGATGATATCTACGTCTGCGGTGTTAATACTTTATTAGATAAAGAAAAAGTTTCTTATAAAAAAGGAATAAACACTATTTATTTGGAATACGAAGGATTTAATTTATTGGGTGGCAGCTATTATTTTGATGTAGCAATTTTTGAAAACAATGCTCATGTACCCATTGATTATAGAGCAAGAATTAAAGAGTTTTTTGTAAGATCTGCTTATATAGGTGAGGGTATTTGTGTTCTTCCGCATAAATGGAAAATGGATGGTGATTGATAGTGAAATATGATTTCGATTTGGATGTCTCGTCTAAAAACTCTTTGTCACTTATTATAAAAAAAATCAGACCAGGGTCGACAGTATTAGAATTTGGTCCTGCTGCTGGAAGAATGACAAAATATTTAAAGGAACAATTAAATTGTAAAGTTTATATTGTTGAGATAGACGAAGTTGCTGCAAAGAAAGCTTCATTTTTTGCTGAAGATGTAGTAATAGGTAATATCGAAGATTTTAAATGGTTTGAGCAGTATGAAAATGTGAAGTTTGATCACATTATTTTTGCTGATGTATTAGAACATCTCTACAATCCTCAGATTGTTATGAACAAATGCGTAGAACTCCTAAAAATAGGGGGTTCTTTGTTGATTTCAGTTCCCAATATTGCCCATAATAGTGTCATTATTGATTTGCTGCACAACAAATTTGAATACAGAAAAACGGGTCTACTTGACGATACTCATATACGTTTTTTCACATATACCAGTTTAATAAATATGATATCTACCTGTAATTTAGCTGTTAAGTGGGAAGATGCAATTATAAAACGCGTGGGTGAAACAGAATTGGGTAATTTTTTTGATGGGTTACCAAATGGTGTTGTTAAATTCCTGAAAAATAGACCCTTATGTGATTTATACCAATTTGTTATGGAACTACAACCCCAACAGGAGAATTCTAGCAAAATAAGAAATGTTGTAACTAAGGGAGATTACTATTATTCGCAGCTATATGTTGATTGCGGTGATGGTATCACAGAAGAACAAAGCTTAACGATAAGAGCGAATGCTTCTTCTCGAGAGTATGAATTTGATTTAATAGGATACGAGGGGATCGAAAGATTGCGATTTGATCCATTGAATGTGAATTGTATCATTAATATAGAGGAAATCGTTTGTATTGATAAAAACGGTGAGCAACTAGTTATAGATAGATATGGTAATAACGCGGATTTTTCAGATGGGAGTACGTTTTTGTTTCTTCATGAAGACCCACAAATTCTCTTTGATTCACCACGAATGGAACTAAGTAGAATTATCGTTAGACTGAGTTGTATAGATTATGAGTTTAGTAAGCCTGATTGGTTATTAGGAAAACTCAGAGGTTCTGAATATAAAATACAATCGATAGAAAAGGAATATACTGATCTCCTGTTGGAAAATTCGAATTTAAAGCTGAAAAATAAGCAATTTGAAGTTCTTCTTGAAGATAGTCTGGAGAAGAGTAAAGAAAGTATAGAGGAATTGTTGCAGAGAATATCAAGTGTAGAAGAAAGGTCAGACAAAGAATTAATCTTGAGGAAACAAGAAGAATTGAAGGTTAGTCAAATAACTGAAGAGTTAAATATGAAAACTGAAGAATTGAACGTGAGAGTTAATGAACTCAATAAAATATATTCAACAATTCTAGGAAAACTAATTGCTAGAATGATTAAATAAACGAGATTGGTGTGATAAAAGTTGAATGAAGCTACAAATTTAGTACAGAATATTATCGAACGAAATCATATCAAAAAAAATATTTTAAGGCAAACGACTCGGTTAAATTCTTTAGAAGTTGAGAACGCATCTGTAGGTACGCACGGACTATTAGTTTCAGAAAATAATAAGTCAGTATTTATTAATTTCAAACTTGAAACCAGTAAGAAATATTATAAATTAGTATATAATATTTCGAATACAGAGACTACTGGAGAAGTTATATTACATGTGAAAGGCAATAATCAAAGGCATGAAAAGTACCATCTAGGAACATTTTATGGAACTCCCATTGTGTATTTCTTAAAGTGTGATTTTGATGCGGAGATTATTACATTGGAAATAGCAGAGGCTTCTTCTTTTACTCTCGGTCAGTTGGAACTAATTGAGATATCCAATTCTGAGTATAAGGCGAATAAATTGAAGCAATATACGGGGAAGTTACGCAGGGTTGTTAGTAAACAACCACATCTGAGAGCAAAATTCTTTAAAGAATTGAAGGAGAACGGGCTAAAGCAGGCTATCCAAAAAACGAAGAGTAAACTCTATCAGAACGTGGATAGTTACAATAATATTCAAGTGAGCGGTCAGGATTTTAAAAGGGAAATCTCGTTAAAACAGAGTAATACTGTTTTATTTGTTTCTCATGATGCGCAAAATGCGGGGGCATCTATCCTTTCTCTTAACATTGTAAAAACGTTAAAGAAGGTTTTTAATAAGGATGTTATTGTTTTGTTACTAAAAGGCGGTCCACTTGTTAATGAGTTTTCCAAGTATGCTACCATAATTAATTTCAATCAGAATTCTCTCTCCTACTTAGAGAATGAAGAAGAAGTTAACAAAATAATTAATGAGTTTAAGGATAAAGGAGTAAATATTTGTATCTCTAACTCCGTTGTTTCAAATATCCTTACTAAATTAATGTTTGAACATGGTATAAAGGTTATTTCACTTGTCCATGAACTACCCACTTCTATAAAGACTTATGATTTTATAGAAGCAGCAAATTATGCTGTTCAATATTCTGACAAAATTGTGTTTCCAAATAATTTTGTTAGAGAGTCTTTCGCAGATTGTTTTCCAGTAGATGAAAAGAAGGTACATATAAGACCTCAAGGCATATATAACAAACGTAGAGGTGCTTTGGATAAACAGGCTGCAAAAAAGAAACTTTGTGAAAATTTGAAGATTGAACCAGATTCGACTATCCTCTTAGGCGGGGGATACGGTGATCTTCGTAAAGGGTTTGATATTTTCTTCTCAATAGCAAAAGAAATGTTAGTGGGGGAGAATGGAGGAAAACTACATTTTGTATGGGTTGGGCAAGTCGAACCAATACTGGAAAAGTGGATGAAACATGATGCGGAAATCTTAAAGTTAGACTCATATATCCACCAAATTGATTTTCAAACTAATCTTTCCCCGATCTTACAGGGAGCTGACTTATTCTTACTTCCTTCACGGGAAGATCCATTTCCTTCTATTGTATTAGAGGCAATTGATAATGGTACGCCTACAGTTACTTTTGAGGGGAATGGCGGCATGGGGGAATTTATTAAAAGGTTAGGTGTTAGACCAGCCCCATATTTGAATACTAAAGATTTTGCATCAGAGATTTATAGGATTTTAGGCGATGAGCAATCATATGAAAGTATAAAGCAACTTGGGCTGGAATTAATCGAAAAGGAATTGGATTTTTCAGATTATGTTAACCAATTGTTGCATATGACACAAGGTGAGGAGACTTTTAGCAAAGAGGTTTCTGTAATCATCCCCAATTATAACTATGAAAATTATATCGAAGATAGATTGAACTCTATTATTTATCAAACAGTGAAACCAAAAGAAATTATTTTTCTGGATGATATGTCTACTGATAATAGTGTGCAAGTGGCAGAAAGAATACTAAAGAGATCTAATATTCCTTATAAGATAATAAAAAATGAAGTGAATGTGGGTTGTTTTGGCCAATGGATCAGAGGAATTAAAGAGGCTACTGGAGATCTAATATGGATTGCTGAAGCTGATGATTTATGTGAGAGTAATATGCTAGAGAAGTTAATCCCATCATTTGATGATGACGAGGTGAACTTGGCTTATTGCCAATCTGAAATTATAGATGGAAACTCTACTAAAGTTGGCTATATTTATTCTGAGTATACAAAGGATTTGTCATTAACTAAATGGGATTCTTCATATTGCATTGAAGGTAGAGAAGAAGTAGTCGAGGGGCTGGCTATTAAGAATACCATCCCTAATGCTAGTGCTGTATTATTCAGATCTTCTGCACTTGAGGGACTGGAAGAAATGCTATGCGATTATAAGATTGGAGGAGACTGGTTAGCGTATTTATATGCGCTAAAATTAGGAAAGATCTCTTTTGTTTCCGATATATTGAATTATCATAGAAGACACTCTAGTAGCATTGTAAGCAGAAGTGAGCAGAAGCTTGAATTGTTTAAAGAGATGTTAGCTATCAAATTATTTATTTTAGAGAACTTTGAGATCCCCGGATTTATAGTAGATAGATTTCTTCAACATATTCCAAATGAATATGCAAGATTAGGCTGTAAAGGTTATGAGAGTAAGGATATACTGAAAAACGATGTATTAGCTGATAAATTCTTGAACTTAGAAAATGAAGCTAGAAAGAAAGTTAATTCGGTTAATTATTTACGTATCAAAAAAAGGATACTATTTGTTGCTCCTGATTTTGAGGTGGGAGGAGGACAAATGTTGGTTGTTAGATTAGCCAATTTTTTTGCTTCCTTTCAAGATGTGTATGTGTACAATGCTAGACCTTGGTTAGAAGATTCAATGATGTCAGGTATGATTTCAAAAAATGTGAATGTTTTGAAAAGTAATGGTAACCCGGATGAACTGAGATCATATATTAATGATTTGAAAATTGAGGTTATAAATAGTCATATTTGGTGGTCCGATAAAATTACCTATCATGCAATTCAAGGTAATCAAAATATTAATTGGGTGTTAGCTATGCACGGATGCTACGAGGCATTAATAGAAAATCCTGATTGGGATAATGATTTTTCAAGTCTAGTTAAACCTGTTCTTGATCGAGCTAACAGTATTATTTATGCAACTAATAAGAATAAAAGAGTATTTGATACTGTTGAAGTAAATAATATCGATAAGTTATACAAAGTGTATTATGGATATCAATTACAAAATATCGGTTTAAAAGATAAGACGGAACTTGGTATAGCAGAAGACGATTTCGTATTTGGCCTTGTATCTCGTGCAATAAAAGAAAAGGGTTGGGAAGAGAGTATCACCGCTGTTATTAACTTAAATGAAGAACTTGAAAGAAAGATTCATTTAATTTTAGTAGGGCATGGTCAATACGCTAATGAGATGAGAGAGAAATATAAAGATAATAAGTTCATCCATTTTATCATGGACTTGAAAAAACCATCTGAATGGATCGGATGGGTAAAAGCATTTGATGTAGCAATCCTTCCGAGTTATTTTATATCTGAAAGTCTTCCCAATTCTATCATTGAATATCTTGCTTATGATAAGCCTGTAATATCTACTAATATTGGAGAAATTCCAAAAATGTTACATTCTGTAAAAGAGGATAAATATGCAGGTATCATACTTGAACTTAACGAGGAAAGAATAGTTGATGTTCAAGAACTTACAGATGCAATGCGAGTGATGGTTACAGACTCAGGACAATACTCTGAATATGCAAAAAATACGAAATTATTATTCGAACAATTTAAAATGAGCAATTTTGCGTCTGCGTATTTTAGATTGTTCTGATTTTCCCCCTTTTATAAAGAGGGAGAGACCGACGAAAGGGTTGTTTAACTTATGAATGTTTTTATATTGGGCGGGGCTGGATTTATAGGGGCACATCTAACGAAAAAAATGTGTGAAAGTAACTATAATGTTACTGTGTACGATCGACACATCACCGATAAAAGTTTGCCAGATGTTGAATTCACTGCAATAGAAGGGGATTTCTTGACGGAAGATCACTTTGATAATTTACTGGAAAACCAGGATGTTGTTATACATCTGATAAGTACGGTATCTCCTTATTCTTCCATGTTAAATATTACCGACTCCTATAGGAATGATGTTATAAAAACCTTAGAACTGCTTGAAGCAGCGAAGAGAAAGAGGATAAAGAAAGTGATTTTCTTGTCCTCGGGAGGAACTGTTTATGGAGATTTCAATGAGGTAGATCTTCTAAATGAAGACAGCAACTCTCACCCTTTGAATCATTATGGGATAATGAAACTTACTATTGAAAAAATTCTATTAATGTACAATCAACTATATGATATGAATAATATTATTTTGCGTGTAGCCAATCCGTATGGTCCTGGACAAGACCCTGAGAAGAAGATTGGTGCTATTTCAGTGTTTTTAGACACTATATTAACTCGTAATACTATTACCGTTTGGGGCGATGGTTCAACGGTAAGAGATTACATTGAAATATCAGATGTGATTGAGGCAGTTATGTCTGCTGTGGAATATATTCATACAGAGCATAGCGTTAAACCTATTTTTAACGTGGGCACAGGAATTGGTACAAGTATTATTGAGATAATCAAACAGATTGAGATTATCACTAAGGTTAAAGCACATGTGGATTACAAAGGCATGAGAGATATTGATGTGAAGCGAAATGTACTCGATCCAAGAAGAGCTAAAGAATATCTGGGATTCGAGTCTAAAATTAATGTTGATCAGGGGATAAGAAAACTGTTGTCCGAACGCGACAAGTTTTTAAGGGAATAAATCATGAATGTATCTATCGTTATTCCTAATTTTAATGGCGAAAAATTTTTGATTGACTGTCTGACTACTTTAAAAGAACAATCATATCAAGATTATGAAACTATATTGGTTGATAATGGTTCGACAGATGATAGTATTAAACTTGCACTAGAAATAATGCCGGAAATTAATTGCCTATTACTAGATGAGAATAAAGGATTTAGTGCTGCAGTAAATCAAGGGATTTTAAATAGTAAAGGTAAATATGTGGCCTTACTAAATAATGATACTCTTCTAACGGTCAAATGGCTTGAAAATCTTCTCGCCTGTATTGAGAGCGATGAAAATGTTTTTTCTTGTTCCAGTAAAATGATCCAATTTCATGATAATAAACTCATAGATAATGCTGGTGATGCGTTTACTGTGTTTGGATGGGCATATCAAGAGGGACATGGTGAAAATATAAATAAATACTTGGATAATAGGTACATTTTTACTTCTTGCGCGGGTGCGGCAATATATAGACGGGAAGTTTTTGATAAGATAGGTTATTTTGATGAGCAATTTTTTGCATATTTAGAGGATGTGGACATTGGTTATAGAGCTCGTATAGAAGGTTACGATAATTTATATTGCGCAGAATCAATTATCTATCACATAGGAAGTGCTACCACAGGAAACGGATATAATTCTGTGAAAGTAAAATTATCTGCCAGAAATAATGTATACCTGCTCTATAAAAATATGTTAGGGATTCAACTGCTTCTCAACGCCCCATTCCTAATTGTAGGGCATTTATTTAAATATCAATTTTATAAAAAAATTGGTTTTCAAAAGGAGTATTCTGAAGGAATACGTCAAGGTATTACCAATAGGAAAAACCTTACCAAAACTGAATTTAAAATTAGTAATATGCGTAATTATGTTAGTATACAATGCTGGCTTATTAAAAAGGGTTTGCAATACGGAATTGTGAAAATTAAGAAGATGTTAAAATTGAAAAATGATATCTGATAATATTTATAGAAGAAATAGTTCCTAGGATATCGTACTCACTAGAGTAACATTAATAATTTAGCGATCAATTATGGAATGATATTTTAATATTATCTGATTGTGAAAAAGTGTGTGATTTATAGTGAATTAATGTTTTTTATTTATTTTACGCTATAGATTTTTTCTTGTTTAATAGAATAATTCGGATAAATAGAGAAAGAAGGTGGGTACAAGAATGAGTAGGAAATTAAAGCCTCAAAATATTTTTTTGATTTTAGCATCTATTTTTGGACTGATATGGGTGGTGTTTGTTCCTCCATTTCAATCAGCTGATGAATTCGCCCATTTTTATCGGGCTTATGAAATTTCAGAACGTAATTTAGTAACTGAAAATATTAATGGTGAGATCGGAAATTACCTTCCTATTGCAATTAGGGATTTTGAAGCTGCGGTTGGAGGAGGGACCATCACACGGAATTATGAAAACAAAGCAACGATTGAGAGTTTGAAAAATGCTGCTAAAATTCATGTTGTTCCTGGTGAAAATGATTTTTTTCTTTTTCCAAGTTCCGCGGTTTATCATCCAATAGTATATTTACCACAAGCAATTGGGATCAAATTGGGAAATTTACTGAATTTTAATTTATTATTTACTTTCTATTTAGGTCGACTTTTCAACCTATTTACGTACATAGCGATGACCTATCTCTCGATAAAATTAATCCCCAAGTTGAAATACACTTTTTTATTGCTCGCTATTATGCCGATGACTATTAATCAAGCAGCATCCCTTAGTGCAGATGCGCTAACAAACGGAGCACTATTTCTGTTTTTCGCCTACCTCATGTATTTAATTTTTGATCCCAATATTAAATTTATTTCTAGAAAACAATTTATTTCTTTATTAATAATAACTTGTATAGTGGCGGCTTCTAAGAATGCATATTTCCTCATTTGTCTTTTGGTATTTCTATTACCAAAAGAAAAGACAGCCAGTTTCAAGCAGTATATTACTTACGTCGCTACTATAGTAGCTTCAAGTTTACTTGTTCTGTTGTCATGGGGGCTAATATTAAAGAGTATTAAAGTAACTTTTCCAATTGATCCTATGATGCAATTGAGTACAGCTTTGCATCACCCTTTTGATTATATTCATAAATTGGTAAATACTTTTATCGATTTTGACTATTTATATGTTCAATTTGTTGGTGTTTTTGGTTGGGGAGAGACTTCTGTACATTATTTCAGTGCCATTATCTACCTATGTATGCTCGTGACGTCTGTAATTATTGAAATGAAAAATAGCGATAATAATCTTCTTCATATTAAGAAAGGATTTATTTTGTTTGCAGTATCATTACTAACTGTAATTATTATAGCATCCACGTTATATCTTACATGGACGCAAGGTGAGGATAATGTCATATATGGATTGCAAGGAAGGTATTTTATACCGATATCCATAATATTTCTGTATTCTATTTATTTATTGACTCCAATTATTAAAAGGATACGGCAACAATATATCTACATGGCTTTGATCTTTATTGTTTTGTTGTTATCCTTGCAAAAAGTTGTGCATCGATTTTGGTAAGGTATTATTTTCCTGGAACCAGTTAGAACAACACATCTTAAAGGGAGTAAGTATGAATAAAAAGAAAATCCTATTGATAATACCTGCTTATAATGAAGAAGATAATATTTTGCGGCTTTTAAACAATATCAAAGCAACTAACATTCCGAATTCAGAGATATTAGTCATTAATGATTGTTCAGCTGATACTACTAGTCGTATGTGTAAAAATATAGGGGTTTCAGTTGTGGATCTTCCGTGTAATTTGGGTATTGGTGGAGCAGTTCAAACGGGATATAAATATGCTCACAATTTTGGTTTTGACATTGCTATTCAAGTAGATGGGGATGGTCAGCATAATCCTAAATATATTTCCAAATTAATAGAGCCCTTATTAAATGATGAAGCTGATTTGGTAATTGGTTCTCGTTATATTGAGAAAACGGGATTTCAAAGTTCAAGGATAAGAAGAATTGGTATAAATTATTTTTCTAATCTTTTGTTGCTCCTTACTAATCAAGTCATTACTGATCCGACATCTGGATTTCGTGCTTGTAATAAAGGTGTAATTGAACTTTTCTCGAAGAGATATCCTACAGATTATCCAGAACCTGAGTCAATAATGTATCTAAAGAGAAACGGGTTTTCTTTGAAGGAAGTTCCTGTGGAGATGAAATCGAGGCAGGGAGGAAAATCGTCCATCACAAAATTGAAATCAGTATATTATATGCTGAAAGTCTCTTTAGCTATACTTATTGATAAAATGAGAAAGCAAATTGTATAAGAAGGAAGTAAAATATGATATCTTATAAGCTTCAAGTTATTTTGTTAATTGGTTCTGTTCTTTGCTTTGTTCTTCTTATCAATATGATTCGTAAATATCGTATTGAGTTGAAGTACTCAATGTTATGGTTATGTATAATGTTAATTGTCCTTGTTCTTTCCATATTCCCCAGTTCGTTTGAAACGATTGCTGGTCTGATGGGTATAGAGATACCTGTAAATGCACTGTTCTTGCTTTCTATTTTTGGAGTTACTTTAATTTTATTTTCATTAACTATAGTGATATCGAGGTCAACAATAAAAGTGAAAGAATTATCACAAGAAATTGGGTTGCTTAAGTACGAAGTGGAAGAGTTAAAACGAACAAAAAATAATGAAAAATGAGGTGATACTACGTTACGTTCATCTGGTATAATTAATGCTTTGTTGCTTTTATTTAACATTGTCATGTTAGCTTCGGGACAAATTTTCTTTAAATTAGGACTAGAGAAAATGGGAGGGGTTAGTTTAAATAATGCATGGAAAGCATTATTTAATATCCAAATTATAGCAGGTCTACTGCTATATGTTTTTGCAACATTAGTTTGGTTTGTTGTTTTATCTAGAGTGCCTTTAAGTGTTGCTTACCCTGTACAAAGTATAGCTTATGTTCTAGGCTTACTCGCTGCTCTGTTCATATTTAATGAACCAGTTTCACTTATGAAATGGCTAGGAATGATAGTAATAATGGTTGGCGTTTTTGTAATAGCAGTGGATTAATCTATATGGATATTATTTTTGATCAGGTGAAGATATATTTATTTTTTTATCCAAATACAGCGTAATATAAAGATTATTATTTTCACACCGTGAAGACTTAAAAAATCCTTGTGACTGAAACCGATGGACATAATTCTCAATGAAAGCTAGTGGTTAACACAGGTAATCACATGCCGAAGAATTAGGAAAACTGGAACTTTAGATGTAAAGGAGTTTTGTGATTATGAAAGTTACACCTCTACAACTACAAGGCGCTAGTATACTAGAACCTGTGGTCCACGGCGACAACCGGGGTTTTTTTATGGAAAGCTACAACGAAGAAATCATGCACAAGCTTGGCGTTAACTATCAATTTATCCAAGATAACCAATCTCTTTCTGCAGAGGTTGGGGTGTTGCGTGGCTTACATTACCAGTTAAACCCTAAAGCTCAAACTAAATTAATTCGCGTCTTATCCGGTGCTATTTATGATGTTATCGTCGATATCCGTCGTACTTCTCCAACATTTGGGCAATGGGTGGGAGTAATTCTTAGCGAATATAATAAGCGTCAGCTACTGGTGCCTAAAGGCTTCGCGCATGGTTTTTGTACGTTAGTGCCTAACACCCAAGTATTATATAAGGTGGACGAATATTATTCCCCTGAAAATGATCGTGGCATATTATGGAATGATCCAACCTTAGGTATTGATTGGCCGACTTCTAGTCCGATATTGTCGGATAAGGATCAACGTCATCCATTACTGAAAGATGCGGAAATAAACTTTGATTAACAGTGGTAAGCAAGAACTTGAATATAATCTCAAAGAACAAAAGGTGGGCTATAAATGAAACTGCTAGTTACTGGCGGGGCTGGGTTTATCGGCAGCAACTTTGTGCTGTACATGTTACAACAACACCCTGATTACGAAATTGTTAATGTAGATGCATTGACGTATGCAGGTAATCTAGAGAATCTGAAAGCAATTGAGAATAATCCTAATTACACTTTCGTGAAGGCCGACATTACAGATGTTACTCTGATGGATGAACTGATTAGCCAGGGTGTGGATGTCGTTGTTAATTTCGCGGCTGAATCGCATGTGGATCGGAGTATTTTAGAGCCGGAAGTGTTTGTGAAGACGAACGTACTTGGAACACAAGTACTTTTGGATGCGGCGAAAAAATACAGTATCACTAAGTTTGTTCAAGTATCTACGGATGAGGTATATGGATCACTGGGTGCGACTGGATTATTCACCGAAGAAACTCCTTTGGCTCCTAACAGTCCATATTCAGCAAGCAAAGCAGGCGGAGACTTGCTAGTACGTGCATATCACGAAACGTTTGGACTGCCAGTGAATATTACCCGCTGCTCAAACAATTATGGCCCGTACCAATTCCCGGAAAAACTTATTCCGCTGATGATCTCCCGCGCACTTGCTGATCAAGCGTTGCCTGTTTATGGCGATGGAATGAATATCCGCGACTGGTTGTATGTTGAGGATCATTGCAGCGCGATTGATCTGGTTATTCACAAGGGTGTGAACGGCGAAGTCTACAACATTGGTGGTAATAATGAACGTACGAATGTGCATATTGTAAACACGGTATTGCAGGAACTAGGCAAGCCTGATTCTTTGATTACTTATGTTCAAGACCGTCCTGGTCATGATCGCCGTTATGGTATTGATCCAACTAAGATTATGAATGAACTGGGATGGAAGCCGAAACATACATTTGAAACAGGTATTAAAGAAACTATCCAATGGTATCTCAATAACCGCGAGTGGTGGACCCGTATTCAATCTGGGGAATACCAAAAATATGCTGAACAGCAATATGGTGATCGATTAGGTGACTCATTGTAATTTTGATACGGGGGTAAAATAGCTATGAAGGTACTTGTTACAGGTGCGGCCGGACAACTAGGTCAGGACGTAGTTTTACTGCTCCAGCATCAAGGTCACGAAGTGTTGGCTTGCGATCGTCAGGAGATGGATATTACTGATCTGGATCAGTGCATCCAAGTTATTGGCGGTTTTGGACCGGATGCGGTTATTCACTGTGCTGCTCATACGGCAGTAGATGCGGCAGAAAGTGATATTGATGCAGCTTATTTAATTAATGCTACTGGAAGCCGAAATGTAGCGCTAGCTTCTGAAAAAGCTGGAGCCAAGCTGGTGTATATTAGCACGGATTATGTGTTTGATGGTATGGGAGCACAGCCTTACCATGAATATGATAATACAAACCCTAAGAGTATATACGGCAAATCGAAACGTGCGGGTGAGGTACTCGTTCAATCCCTCTCCTCTAAGTATTTCATCGTACGAACATCATGGGTGTACGGCAAATACGGGAATAACTTTGTCAAAACAATGCTAAAGCTTGGTCAAGAAAAGCCAATGCTTCAAGTTGTCGATGACCAAAAAGGTTCGCCTACTTATACAGTCGATTTAGCTCGATTCTTGCTTGAGCTTGTTCAAACTGAGAAGTATGGTGTATACCATGCGTCAAATAGCGACTCTTGTACCTGGTTTGAATTTACACAGGCGATCTTTGTAGAGGCCGAGGATATTTTGGGTTTCAAATTCACTGCTACGCTTGAACCGTGTGCCACGGAACAGTTTCCGAGACCTGCACCACGTCCTCGGAATTCGGTGATGGAGCATCTGTCGATACGTACGAATGGTTTTGAGGACATTCGGCCTTGGCGTGAAGGCTTGAGAGATTTCCTCTTAGAGCTAAAAGAATAGAATAACACCAATTGAAACTCCCAAATCGTTTATAACGATGCGGGAGTTTTTTGTGTTCTTTCGTTATAATAAGAAGGAAGCAGGTAGTTAATTAGAAATTACAAAGTCGAGGATACTCATGAATAACAAAACAGTTAGTGTACATATCGTGACCTACAACAGTGCGGATGACATTATAGATTGCTTAGAGGCAGTAATGGCACAGGATTATCCTATTGAGAAAATTGTTGTTGTGGATAATGCGTCTTCGGACGATTGTGCAGAGAAAGTGAATATGTTCTTTAACGCGATCGATAAAGGGGCTTTTTCAAGTAATTCACTAGAGGATTTAGAACCGTTCAATTCACAAGCTAACATGGAAGCGCCCACGAGCCTGCTACTTATCCAAAATCAAAAAAACACAGGCTTCGCCCCAGCTCATAACCAAGCTATAGCTACTACAGAAACAGATTATGTGCTCGTTCTCAATCCGGATTTGACGCTGGCTCCAGACTATATCTCTAGACTAATCGCACAAATGGAAGCCAACCCGCAGATCGGCAGCGCCACAGGTAAGCTTTTGCTAAAGGTTGATCACGGATCAGTAGATAGCACTGGTCTTCAGATGAACAAGGCACGTCGTGCGTTTGACCGTGGTGCAGGTGAGCCAGCAGAACAATGGACACAGTCGGGGACAGTATTTGGCGTTTCTGGGGCTGCGGCGATGTATTCTCGGCGGATGATTGAAGACGTTAGTGTTGGTGGGGAGTTTTTCGATGCAGATTTTTTTGCCTATAAGGAAGATGTGGATGTGGCTTGGAGGGCGGAGTTATTCGGCTGGCGGGGATATTATGATGCTGAGGCAATTGGGTATCATGAACGTGGGTGGAAAACGTCTGGCCGCAGTACCAAACCGATGTTTATCCGACGAATATCTTACATTAATCGCTACAAAATGATCTACAAGAATGAATCGGCTCGAACTATGCTGAAGACAATCTTGGTTTCTCTTCCCTATGAAATTGCCGCTCATGGTTATATGCTTCTGAGAGAGCCAAAGTTAATCGTAGCATGGAAATCCTTTTTTACTCAGCTCCCAGCGTTGAAAAAGAAACGAAAATATATACAGACCGTCGTAAAAGAGAGAAAGAAACCCGTAAATTGAACAGTATCTGGTAAAACCTCCCTGAAAGGTCATCTCCTCTCAGGGAGGTTTTATGTTATAATAATTGTCGGTAGATTACTATATTTGTCAGGAGCGTTACGCAGTGAATGTAGATGTAAGCATACTTATTGTCAATTACAACACGTGTCGCCTGACGATGGACTGTATCAGGTCGGTATATGACTCAGAAACGAACTATTCCTATGAGATTATTTTGATAGACAACAATTCCCATGATGATTCGGTAGAGATGATTGGTAGAGAGTTTCCAAGTGTCATGTTGATCGCAAATAACGACAATGTCGGTTTTGCCCGTGCAAATAATCAGGGGATGGAAGCTTCATCCGGACGTTATGTGCTTTTGCTCAATTCAGATACGGTGGTACGCAGGGACACGCTGGAGACGATGATCTCCTTTATGGATGGTCGGTCCGATGTTGGGGCGTCAGGATGTAAGATTATTTTGCCAGATGGGTCGCTGGATAAAGCGTGTAAGCGTGGATTTCCTACACCGTCAGCTTCCTTCTATTATGCTTTTGGTTTCAGTAAGTTATTTCCAGATCGACCGAAGTTTAACGGTTACCAGTTAGGTTATCTGGACCCTGATCTTGATTACCCGATAGATTGTCTGGTGGGTGCGTTTATGTTGTTGCGGCGGGAGACGATTGATCAGGTCGGCGGATTAGATGAAGAGTTTTTTATGTACGGTGAGGATTTAGACTGGTGCTATCGTATTAAAGAGGCTGGGTGGGAGATTTATTATTATCCGAAGACTTCCATCGTACATCTTAAAGGCGGCAGTGCCAGACGTAGACCGTTCAAGATCGTCTATGAATTTCACAGGGCAATGATTTTATTTCATCGTAAGCATTATAGTAGGAAGTACAACAGTATTATAAATGGAACAGTATATGCTGGTGTTGGTGTGAAATTTGCTCTGTCCCTTTTGCGGAATGCCCTAATCTTTCCTAAAGCAGTTCCATCACCTGCACAGAGTCTTAGCTCTGCTACGGAAACTGGCGCTCGTAACGATAAGAATACTGAGGTGAGATTATGATTCGGCGGAATCAGAAATTTTTGACACAGCTCTATATGGTTGCTGACTTTCTTGTCATCCAACTGTCCTTTTTAGCGGCTTGGTGGATCAAGTTCAAGAGCGGATGGATGGAATCCTATAACACGCTGCCCGTAGAGTCTTACGCTTATTGGAGTTTAATTTATGGCGGAGTGGCAGTTCTAATTGGTATACTCCTGTCACTGTATTTGCCTAAGCGTAAGAAACGTTTTGTCGATGAATTTCTGAAGATTTTTCAAGTGCATATAATTGGTATTTTTATTCTGCTGGGTTTGATGTTTTTTGTGAAAGAAATTGATATCTCCCGTGTCTACCTTGCTATTTATATGGGATTTAACGTTCTTTCCATTATGCTTTACCGTTATGTGCTGAAGAAGATGCTTAAATCTTTGCGCGAAAAAGGATTGAACCGCCAGTTCGTACTTATCATCGGCGCAGGTACTCTTGGTAAAAGATTCTACAACAATTTGGAACAATATCCTGAGCTTGGATATGAAGCCATTGGCTTTTTAGACGATTACCATACTTGGGACGGGATTGAGGAGCAACGGTATAAACCTATCCTGGGAACGGTCGATCAGTTATCCGGAATGCTGGAGATGCTGCCTGTGGACGAGGTTATTCTAGCCTTGCCGCTCGATGCGCATTCTAAATATCCTTCGATTATTGCGGCCTGTGAAAAAGCAGGGGTACGCACATTGATTATTCCGGATTTCTTTGATTATTTACCGGCGCGTCCTTACTTTGATAACTTCGCAGGTATGCCAATGATTAATGTTCGTGATATTCCACTGGATATGACGGGTAATAAGATGGCAAAACGTTTGTTTGATATCGTGTTCTCTCTATTCGCGATTATTATGATATCTCCCGTGATGCTGATCGTAGCTCTCGGCGTACGTCTTACCTCACCGGGACCGATTATATTCCGGCAGGAACGGGTGGGACTTAATCGGCGTAATTTTATGATGTATAAGTTTCGTTCAATGAAGATGCAGCAGGACGGGGAAGAAGATACAGGTTGGAGTACGCGGGAAGATCCGCGTAGAACTCGATTTGGAACCTTTATCCGTAAGACAAGTCTGGATGAGCTTCCGCAATTTTTTAATGTGTTACTGGGTCATATGAGTGTAGTTGGCCCACGGCCAGAACGACCATTTTATGTAGAACAATTCCGTGATGAAATTCCGAAGTATATGGTGAAGCACCATGTGCGTCCAGGAATTACGGGCTGGGCACAGAGCAATGGGCTGCGCGGGGACACTTCAATTGAGGAACGGATTAAGCACGATATTTTCTATATCGAGAACTGGTCCTTACTGTTCGACATTCGAATTATTTTCAAAACGATTCGCAACGGCTTCGTTAACAAAAACGCATATTGAGACCTGCACTTATTTAGATTTGTGAAATTTTAATAATACCCCGTTTTGCCACTGGCAGAGCGGGGTATTAAATTTCTAATCTAAACTTTGTAAAGGAAACTCACAACTATGAATAAGAAAAAGATTATTGCAACCGTAGTAATGATTGTCGCACTAATAATGATATTTGTAATAACGTTGAACAAAGAGGAAGAGCAACCCGTGAGCGGCTTTGAAGCGCACAAAATCGTTGCACATGCCATGGGGGGAATCAACGGCTATGCGTATACCAATGCTTGGGAGGCATTTGTCGCTAACTATGAACGGGGCACTCGCGTATTTGAAGTTGATTTTTTGCTATCGAAGGATGATCAGTTGGTTGCTCGGCATGAATGGACAGGCAATATGAGCAAGCTTTTAGGTCAGTTGGAGGTTCTCCCTGCTAATAAACAGGGTGTGGCACTAGATTACGAGGAATTTATGGACAGCCCCATCCTGAATATATACTCTCCCCTTGATATTGAGAAGGTGCTTGATCTAATGCAGAATTATCCAGATGCTTATATCGTTACGGATACCAAAGAAATCCAACCGGAACTTATAGAGAAGCAATTTACATTGCTGACCGAAGCGGCGCAGCGTCGGGATCCAGCGTTGTTGGAGCGGATAGTTCCACAGATCTACAATCAGCCGATGCTTGATGAGATCAATAAGGTGTATTCTTTTCCAGAAGTGCTTTACACCCTGTACCAATCTAAGGATACGGATGAACAAGTTATTGAGTTTGTTAAAAAAACAGGTGTGGATATTACGATGCCAGTTAGCCGGGCCACCAAGAGTTTTGTCAAACAGTTAAAAAATATTGGAGCTCGTGTATACGTTCATACAGTGGATGAAGAGGATGAGATTAGAGAGCTATCTCGTATGGGTGTAGACGGATTTTATAGTGATTTTGTGCCTGAAAATGATTTGAATAACCTCAGAGGTATACGCTGAAATCTTTCTCCACTCATTACAACTAATATATCCCTGCAAAGTGCTGCTTTCCTCAGATGCGTATTCAGGTACTTTGCGGGGACCCAAAATTTATATGCGAAAAAATGTTCGTATTTTTGTTCGCTTTAAATTGACACACCTCCTGTGCTGGCATAGACTAGATCTATATCTTTTGCGGCGGCAGGAGTGTTTTGTCTTGCCCAAATGACAATTAAGGATGATTCTCATGAAATCAGTACAGCAAATGATCAAACCTTGGCGGCATGTGTTTAAGTTGGACCCGGATCGTATGATTTCTGATGAGGATTTGGAGGCTGTTTGCTTGTCCGGCACGGATGCCATATTGATAGGGGGCTCTACAGGAGTAACCTATGAGAATACAGTAGATCTCTTATCAAGAGTAAGACGTTTTGAGCTGCCCTGTGCACTCGAGGTATCCGAACTTGAAGCTGCTGTACCCGGATTTGATCTTTATATGATTCCTATGGTGCTAAATACACCCGATCCAGCTTGGATTGTAGGTCATCATCGTCGAGCTATAGAGCGTTATGGATTTATGATCCCATGGGATCAGCTGCTAACGGAAGGTTACGTCGTTTTGAACAGTGATTCTTCAGTTGCGCGGATTACAGGGGCCGAGACAACCATTAATGCTGAAGAGGCGGCTGCGTATGCCCAGGTTGCGGACAAGCTGATGTCTCTGCCAATAGTATATCTTGAATATAGCGGTAGATTTGGGGAGATGGAGACAGTACGTATCGTGCGTGAGATGGTGGAGCAAGCCCAACTATTTTATGGAGGCGGCATTACTTGTGAGGCGGAGGCCGAGCAGGCAGCAGCTCTATGTGATACAGTAGTTGTCGGCAATATTATTTATCGGGATGTAGAGCAGGCAATTCGTACGGTATTAGCTGTTAAAAAGACGGTGCAAGAGCAGTTCGAGTAGCGGCTAGCTTATGGACTACTTATGATTTGTAATTTCATTTTTGGAAAGGAGCATGTTACACATGCAACTTATTAACATACAAGACGCGGTCAGCCGATTGAATCCTCCACAAAGGCAGGCTGTCGAAACTACTGAAGGACCCCTTTTGATTATGGCTGGTGCGGGCAGTGGGAAGACGAGAGTGCTGACTCACAGAATTGCCTGGCTGATTGCTAATCGAAAGGCGCCGCCTTGGGCGATTTTGGCGATTACATTTACGAATAAAGCTGCGAGGGAAATGCAGGAACGTGTATCTAAGCTCGTTGGACCTGAGGGAAGAGATATTTGGGTATCTACCTTTCACTCCATGTGTGTTCGGATCTTGCGGAAGGATATTGAGCGGATTGGATTTACCTCCAACTTCTCGATTCTGGACTCTACAGATCAGTTATCAGTCATTCGTAATTGCATGAAGGAACTGAATATTGATACGAAAAAATTCGAACCGAAAGCTGTACAAGCCATAATTAGCGCATCTAAGAATGAGTTGATAACTCCGGCGCAGTATGAGCAAAAAGTCGGTGATTATTTCGAAGGTTTAGTTGCTAAGGTTTATAAAATGTATCAAAGACGTTTGAGAAGCAATAACTCGCTTGATTTTGATGATTTGATTATGAAGACTATCGAATTATTTAAGGAAGTTCCCGAGGTTCTGGATTTTTACCAAAAGAAATTCAAATACATCCATGTGGATGAGTATCAGGATACGAACAGAGCACAATACATGTTGTGCCGCATGCTGGCAGACAGCCACCACCGCATTTGTGTGGTAGGGGATAGTGACCAGTCGATCTATCGCTGGCGTGGTGCGGATATTACGAATATTCTTAATTTTGAAGAGGATTATCCGGAAGCGAAGACGATTCTGCTAGAACAGAATTACCGTTCAACCGCTAATATCCTGAATGCAGCCAATGGGGTAATCGCGCTTAATAGTGGCCGTAAACCGAAAAAGCTGTGGACCGATTCCGAGGAAGGCGCCAAGATTAAGGTGTACCGGGCGGATTCCGAGCATGACGAAGGATATTTTGTAACCGGAGAAATCAGCAAAAATGTGAAACAAGGTCAAGCCTACCAGAATCACGCGATTTTGTATCGGACGAATGCTCAGTCACGGGTAATAGAGGAAATTCTGATCAAATCAGATATTCCATATCAAATCGTTGGCGGGATCAAGTTCTATGATCGTAAAGAAATCAAGGATCTGCTGGCATATCTGCGTTTATTGTCTAACCCTGATGATGATATCAGCCTGACGCGTATTATTAATGTTCCTAAGCGTGGATTAGGAGATACAACGGTTGGTAAGCTGGCAGCTGCGGCTGGTGAACGTGGTGTTTCTATTTTCCGCGTTCTGCAAACGGTCGATGATTTGGGCTTTGCTGGACGGACGCGGAATATGCTAGTAGAGTTCTACGATATGATTGAAGCTCTGCATCGTATGGTGGAGTTCTTGTCTGTAACCGAATTGACGGAAAAAATACTGGAGATGTCGCAGTACCGTTTGGAGCTGCAAAATGAAAATACACTCGAATCACGTTCGCGGCTAGAGAATATCGATGAGTTCTTATCGGTGACGATGGAGTTTGAAAAGAACAATGAAGACAAGTCGCTGGTCTCCTTCCTCACGGATCTTGCACTTATCGCAGATATCGATAGTGTGAACGATGATGAAGAGGATCGTAGTGATGCGGTTGTGTTAATGACGATGCACAGCGCCAAAGGTCTGGAGTTCCCGACGGTATTTATCGTCGGAATGGAAGAAGGCGTGTTCCCACACAGCCGTGCCTTCCAGGACAACGACGAGCTGGAAGAGGAACGCCGGCTTGCGTATGTAGGGATCACCCGCGCGGAGAAACAACTGTTTCTCTCTTGTGCGCGGATGCGCACGCTCTTTGGGCGGACGACGGCGAACCAACCGTCCCGCTTCTTAGAGGAGATTCCGGAGGAACTGAAGGAAGATACCGTTAAGACTCAAGACCGCTTCCAGCGCGGAGGCGCGGAGGTAGGCGGTGCTTACGGCGGACGCGGCTTCGGCAGCGGTGGCCGTGGGAACTTTGGCGGCCGAGGTGGCGCCGCCGGAGCTACACCGGCAGGCGGCGGAAGCACGGCGTCAGCGGCGGCAAGCAAGAGCAGCGTGACCGTGACCTCCGGAGGCGCACAGCGTGCTACCGGAGCAGGGGCTGCAGCAGCTGGCGATTACAAAGCGGGTGACAAGGTCTCCCACGGCAAATGGGGCACCGGCACCGTTGTATCTGTTAAAGGCAGCGGGAATGACACGGAGCTGCAGATTGCTTTTCCGGCACCAGTGGGTGTGAAACGTCTGCTTGCGGGGTTTGCGCCGATTACCAAAGTGGAATAATAGCAGACAACGATTAACGAACGGATATTTAGACCACGCTAACTTTAGGAAACTTATTGACGGAGGGATGTACCTGCATGGATGCTATGCATGTGATGGAAGAGCTTGTTGCGGAATTAAATAATTATAATTACCACTACTACACGCTGGATGCACCGCTAGTCAGCGATAAGGAATACGATGTTTTATACGACAAGCTTGTAGCACTGGAGGCTGAGAGTGGCTTCGTGCTACCAGATTCGCCTACACAACGTGTAGGTGGAGAGCTGCTTAAGGGCTTCACGCCGCATCGGCATCTGGCACCGCTTTGGAGTCTGGATAAAGCACAGAATATTGAACAGCTGCGCAGCTGGAATACCCGGGTGCTCCGGTTAGTGAATGAATACAATCTTAAAAATCCAGACAACCCTCTTCCTGATCCTTGTTATGCAGTAGAACTGAAGTTCGATGGCTTAACGCTGAATTTAACCTATCGTAATGGTGTTCTCGAACAGGCATCGACGCGTGGCAATGGTGTAGTTGGCGAAGGAATACTTGCACAGGTGAAGACCATCAAATCCGTTCCATTGACGATTCCCTTCAAGGATGGGGTCATTGAGGTTCAGGGTGAAGGGATTATGAATCTGTCTGTGCTGGCGGATTATAATACAAGGGCTGCAGAGCCGCTGAAGAATGCGCGTAATGCAGCAGCAGGTGCACTGCGTAATCTTAATCCGAAGACTACTGCGGACCGCCGTTTGAACGCTTTTTTCTATAATGTAGGCTTTGCAGAAGGCGCGGAGTTCGCTGACCATCAGGAAATGATGGATTTTCTGCGGAATAACAAATTTAAAGTGAACCCATACCTGACCTACTGCAATGATTTTGATGATGTAACTGAGCAGCTCGCTGGAATCGAGGAGAGTCGTTCGAGTCTTGATTATCTCATTGATGGGGCTGTAATTAAGATCACGGATTTTAGAATCCGTGAGGTGCTTGGATATACTGACAAGTTCCCGCGTTGGGCAGTAGCTTATAAATTTGAAGCCGAAGAAACGACGACCGTGCTGGAGTCCGTTAGCTGGAATGTAGGTCGTACAGGTAAAGTGACTCCGCTGGCTCGGGTTGAGGCTGTAGAGCTTGCTGGAGTTACCGTTCAGAACTGCACCCTGAATAATGTGGGTGATATTGAGCGCAAAAACTTGAAATTTGCCCTAGGTTCGCGGGTCTTTATTCGCCGTTCCAATGATGTTATCCCAGAAATTCTCGGCAAGGTAACAGAGGAGAATGACGGTGGAGAGATTATTTTCCCTGAGGAATGTCCAGCTTGTGGATATCCGTTAGAAATGCGCGGAGCACATCTTTTCTGTAACAATAAACTGAATTGTAGGCCGCAGATTATCAGTCGGATCACCCACTTTGCTTCGCGTGATGCGATGGATATTGAGACATTCAGTGAGAAGACGGCGGGTCAGCTCTATGATGAGCTTAATGTACATGACTCTGCGGATCTGTATGAACTGAACTTTGAGCAGCTCGTACAGCTGAACCGTTTTGGTGAGAAAAAAGCACAGAATTTGCTGCAAGCTTTAGAAGATAGCAAAGGTAGAGATCTTGCTTCATTTCTCTTTGCGTTAGGGATCCCTAACACAGGTAAAGCAACGACGAAGATGTTGGCTGATCATTTCCGCGATCTGGATGCCGTGATGCAGGCCAAAGCCGAGGAGCTCGCTGAGTTACCAGACATTGGTGGGATTGTCGCCGAGAGCATTGTCAGCTTCTTCGCAGATCCAGTTGTAGTAGCTAATGTTTCCCGCTTGCGGGCGTTGGGTGTGGAAGCGAAGGCTCCTGAGGCGCCACGTCCTGTTAGTACCGATTCCTTCTTTAGTGGCAAAACGGTCGTATTGACCGGTTCCTTGCAAAAGCTTACCCGAGATGAAGCAGCTGAACGTCTGGAAGCACTCGGAGCAAAGGTGTCGGGAAGTGTGTCCAAGAAGACGGATTTAGTTATCGCTGGTGAAAAAGCTGGCAGTAAGCTGGCTAAAGCGCAGCAGTTAGGTATTCAGGTCATTGAGGATGAAGATGAGCTAATTCGCTTGTTGGATATGTAAGTAACAAACTATATTCGATTCCAAGAGGTTCCAGGTTCCATTTCGTTTAAGTACGAGAGGAGCAGGGGCCTTTTTTGCGTGGATTACAACTAAACGTTTCTTTTTTAGAAAAAAATTCGGATGATCTGCTAATATATAGGCTATAGATATTTATTACTATATTTGAAAGGAAACCCTTCCTGTGAAGAGAGAAACGATATTGTTAGTAGACGATGAGAAGGAAATTGTAGAACTGTTAACGATTTATCTCTGTAATGAAGGCTATAGACTGCTAAAGGCTTATGATGGAATGGAAGCGCTGGAATGTCTGCAGAAAGAGGAAGTTGATCTAATTATTCTTGATGTCATGATGCCTAAAATGGACGGGCTAGCTGCATGTATGAAGATCCGTGAAGAGCGGAAAATGCCAATTATCATACTATCAGCCAAAAATACAGATATGGACAAAATCTCCGGCCTGAGCCTCGGGGCAGATGACTACGTGGGCAAGCCGTTTAATCCCTTGGAGATTGTGGCACGAGTAAAATCACAGCTGCGCCGTTATCACGGATTTAATAAGGATAGTAATACGTTGGGAAACGACAGCAAACTAAGCTTTGAGGATCTGACTATAGATACGTCTAAGCATGAGGTGTATGTAGACCAGCAGAAGATTAAACTGACTCCGCGGGAATTCTCTATTCTAGAGCTTTTGGCGAGACACCAAGGTCAAGTGCTTAGCTTGGAGCAAATTTACAATAAGGTATGGAATGAACCTTTTCTAGATGGCGGTAACACAGTGATGGTACATATTCGTAATCTCCGAGACAAAATCGAAATCGATTCGAAACGCCCACGTTACATACAAACCGTCTGGGGAGTTGGCTATAAATTGGACGGACCTTCCTGAAAGGATTAGGTGAGGCTTCTTGAATTCTAAATATATAACGACGATTCGCTGGAAGTTTATGTTCGCTTTTTTGCTGAGTGTGCTTTCAGGCGCTTTGCTGCTTATGGCAGGGTACCAACTCGTCAACTTTATGATCTATCTAAATCCGGCTTCAGAGTCGGCGCCCTATTCACGCATACTGCGCTGGATTATTAATCATATTGGTTCTATGCCACTAATGACAGCAGCGGGTATTATCAGCTTTTTATTATTCTTTTTTATCTACACTCGTAAAGTTGTGCTGTATCTGGAAGAGATCACGAAAGGGATTCGAGAAATTACAAGCTCCGGGATGTCCCATAGAATTGAAGTCAGAACCACGGATGAGCTGGGTGTGCTGGCTGAGAATATTAATGAAATGGCTGAGCGTTTGCAGCACTCCATAGAGGAGGAACGTAAAGCTGTAAATGCAAAAAATGACTTGATCACAGGTGTTTCCCATGATTTACGCACCCCGCTTACCTCTGTCTTGGGTTTTCTGGAATACATCGAACAAGATCGATGTCAGGAAGAAGCGGAAATACGGTATTACGTGGATATAGCCTACAACAAATCCCTGGTGCTGCGTAAACTGATCGATGATCTTTTTGAATACACACGTGTAAATAGTGGAGAGTACCCTTTGGTTATGCAGAGATTGGATTTGAAGGCTTTCATACGGCAGCTGGCGGAGGAGTCAGTTCCTGAACTAACAAAGGCGGATATGCTCTATGAGATCAAGGACGTTGCTGATGAGTTATGGATAGAGGCTTCGCCTAAAGAATTAGTACGTGCTTATGAAAATCTGATTACTAACGCGATCCGTTACGGCAGAAGCGGCGGGAAATTGGAGATAGGTTTCAGTAAAAAGGAAAATGATGCTGTGGTCCGTATTAGCAACTTCGGAGAGAGGATTGCGGAAAGTGATATCCCTTTTATTTTTGAACGATTCTATCGGGCAGAAAAGTCGCGTTCACAGCATACAGGCGGCTCAGGGCTTGGACTTGCGATTGCCAAAAGTATCATCGAACGCCACAATGGCGTTATTTATGTAGAAAGTACATCTCTTCGCACGGATTTTATTACCCGTTTCCCATTCTTCATAGAATCTTAAGAAAACTCTGGCGGGTTCTTAAGATTTGGAAGTTATCCTTGTGGCACAAGGAGGGAACTACCATGCCAAAACTTCGGACGGTTCGTATCAGCTATTTATATATTTTTATGGGTTGCGCTCTTTTGAGTGCTGCCTTTCTTTTTGTTGTCCAGCGGGCTGTCGCTTTGCTGTATTCTCATTATTCGGGCCAATCAGAAGCCTTTTTTGTCCGGCTTATTCATTGGGTTATTAATCATATGGGTCAAACCCCTAGTGCCATCCTTCTATTTATTCTAGTCTTCGGTGGGCTGTATGTTCTTCGTTCACAGAAAATAGCTGATGATTTGCGCTCGCTAGTGGTGGGAACCTCGGAGCTGGCAGACAAAGGAGTCGCTCAGAACATCAAGGTTCTTTCTGGAGGAGAAATAGGTGAAATTGCTGCTAACCTCAATCGAATGCAAAGAATAGAAGTTCCAGATAGGGATGCAAGTTCAAAGCGGATAGAGGACACACCAGCAGTAGCTTTATTAATAAGGACTAGGGCGATACTTCGCACCCTCCGTGAGGTTGAAGAGGATGAGGCGGAAGTACATACACTTCTTGCAGCAGCGAATGATGAAGTGCGCAGTATGGAGCGGTTCCTGGAGAACCTGATTATCGAATCATGAGCAGATGGAATGCACGCACCCGGATATTGCGAGTAGGGTACCTATTATTTGATGTGAGTGTTATTAGTACGGTATTGGCGCTTTTGATTTTGTTCTATGTATACCAGTATGGGGGGGGCGTACTTAACCGGCATGAGGATAGGCTGCAATTGCCAGAATCAAGCCTCATCACAGCTTCAGATGGAACAGTTATACGAATGACTCCGCTACCGAGCTCGGGTTATAGGCTTACAGCAGAGCTTGAGGAGATGCCGGCTTTATTAATAGATACTTTTTTAACAGTAGAAGACCGCCGTTTTTATAGCCATCAAGGGGTCGATTATAAAGGGATATCACGCGCTTTCTTAAAAAATATCTTGGACATGAGTTTATCAGAAGGTGGCAGTAGTATTACTCAACAGCTTGCTCGCAATCTTTATTTGAACAGAGATAAGAACATGCTGCGCAAGTTAAATGAAACCTCTATTGCTTTTGCCTTGGAGCAGCGACTGACGAAACGTGAGATTTTGCAGCTGTACCTCAATCAGATTTATATGGGGCGGGGACAATATGGAGTAAAAGCAGCAGCGAAGCGTTACTTCGGCGTGTCTGATCTGAAAAAATTGGAGATCTGGCAAATAGCCACTCTGGCGGGAATCCCTAAAGGACCCTCTATTTATAACCCAGTAGACAATAGTGCATTATCCAAAACGAGAAGAAATCTAGTGCTAAAGATGATGTTCAATCAGCGACTAATCACGTATGAGCAAATGCAGGAAGCTCTGAATAAACAATATCAGCCTCCAGCTGCGGTCGAAAATGGGGTTGCCGGAGTGTATTATGTGGATGCCGCCCTTAAGGAAGCGGCTCAGATCACAGGGAAATCCGTAGAGGAGCTTCGTACAGGCGGCTACACTATAGTTACAGGTTTGAACATCAAAGCACAGCAGGCACTTGAGCAGGCCGTTCTCAAAGAGGCTTCATTTCCACCTGACGGAAAAGATCAGCAGGTAGAAGCAGCTATGACCATAATGGATCATCGTACAGGAGAAGTAGTGGCGTTGATTGGTGGGCGAGATCAAAACGAGGGCAATTTGAACAGAGCTATTATTGATGCACGTCAGCCTGGTTCCAGCTTTAAGCCGATCATTGATTATGGACCTGCACTCGAGAGCGGGAAATTCAACTCGAATAGTGTGCTGTCCGACCGTAAAGTTGCTTATGGCAGCTATAAGCCTGAGAACTTGAACGGTATATACCAAGGTCAGGTTACAATGAACACAGCTTTGCAAAAGTCCATCAATGCACCAGCTGTATGGCTATTGAAGCAGGTTGGAATCTCTTCTGCGCGGCAATTTGCCGCCAAATTAGGAATTGTACTGACGGAGGAGGACAATCATTTATCTATAGCTTTGGGGGGGCTTCATAATGGGGTTTCTCCACTAAAAATGGCCCAGGCCTACAGTGTCTTTGCTAGTGGAGGCAAATTTAATGCGGCTCATATGGTGCGCTCCATAACGGATTCAAAAGGGAAGGTCTTGTATACTCATCCCTCTGAATCACGTCAGGTAATCTCGCCGCGTACCGCAGAAGCGATGACGGCTATGTTACGCAATGTTGTTAATGAAGGAACAGGGAAAAAAGCGCAGATGAACAGACCAGTAGCGGGAAAGACCGGTACGACCCAATTGGACTTGGCTGGCGTGAGTAAGAAAGCCAATCGGGATCTTTGGTTTGTAGGCTATACTTCGGAGTGGACAGCTGCGGTATGGATGGGTTTTGATCGTACGAATCAGGATAATTATATGACTGAAGGCAGCGGGAAGGCTGCCGCTCTATTTTCTACAGTAATGAGTAAAGCCTTAAGTGATCATTGAGAAGTTATTGCGCCGCCCATTCTTCTAATTTCTCATCTCTAGGAAGCAGCAAGGCAAGAAACCCAAGCAGCGGGAGGAAGCCGCAAGCGATGAACACTTTAGCAATCCCGATATTATCAATGAGGTTGCCGAGGACTAATGAGCCGATCCCGCCGAGTCCAAAAGCAAGTCCCGTGATCAGACCTGAAACTGTGCCAATGTTGCCCGGATATAGCATTTGAGCATAAATGACGGTAACCGAGAAGCTGGACAGAAGTATAAAACCGCCAATCAGCAGCAATACAGCCGCCCATAATGGACCTACAAAGGGTAGAGCAAGCGCAAAGGGGACGGTTCCGACCATTGACAGTAAGATGAGATTACGCCGTCCAAAACGGTCAGCCAGCGGACCCCCAAAAAATGTACCCACTGCGCCAGCAGCCAAATACATAAAAATATAGATTTGGGCTTTATCCAGTGTCATTTGATATTTGTCCATTAGATAGAAGGCGTAGTAGCTACCGATAGAAGCGCCATACCAAGACCTAACAAAGACTAGGAATACAAGAATAATCGTTGCTGTTCGTATGCTTTTTCGGCGGGTGGGGTCGATTGCTCGTGCTGTTGATTTTTTATGAAAGGTATAACCGGCATCTAGCATTTCTCTATACCAGCGAGCTACATAGGTCTGAACAGCGATTCCGGCAGCCGCGACGATCGTGAAGCCTAGGGCACCAATCTGGCCAAAGGGGATGAATACCCATTTCGTAAGCATTGGACCAAGGGACTGTCCAGCATTGCCGCCCACTTGAAAAATAGATTGCGACAATCCCTTTCGCTGACCTGCGGCCATATGAGCAACACGCATACCCTCTGGGTGGAAGGTGGCTGAACCGAATCCGATCAGGATAACCGAGAATAAGACCAGAAAATAGCTATAGGCATAAGCCAATAGAAGTACACCTAAAAATGTGCTGCACATACCTAGTGGTAATAATATAGGACGGGGTTTACGGTCTGCAGCATATCCAATGACGGGTTGGATTACTGATGACGTCATATTTAAAGCGAATGAGATCCATCCAATCTGGGCGAAAGAGAGCAGTAGATTATCTTTGAGAATAGGGAAGATTGCTGGAATGACTGCCTGTATAGAATCATTAAATAAATGAACAAAACTGACAGCTAACAAAATTTTATAAATCGTTGCCTGCTGCAGATTACGCTGCTCCTTGTCCTTGCTGTCTACCGTGGACGCAGCGTCTGTAGGTTTGGTCTTCATTTTGACTCCTCTCTGTACTGTTAGTTAGAAGGTAAGATTGGCGAATACGATAAATTCTATTTAGCCACAAATAATGGATGAATGGTATCAATTTGTGTTGTATCGAAGTTATTTATACGAATGATTTTTTTATTTCAAAAAAAGCTTGCAAACTCAATGACAGCATGGTATATTATCTCTTGTGCTTACGACGCATCGCACATACGAAACACAAGCGATGAAAAAATAAGTTGACAAGATAGAAACAAACATGATACACTCTAATTCCTGTGCAAGAGACATTGAATGTCGAAATGCTGGGAGCAAGTTCTTTGAAAACTGAACAAATGGAACACGTTAATTTTTAAAGAGATTCATTTAATGAATCGTCAGTTTCAAAATGAGCATATCGCTCTTTTCAATACTAATTGGAGAGTTTGATCCTGGCTCAGGACGAACGCTGGCGGCGTGCCTAATACATGCAAGTCGAGCGGAGTTATTTTGAAAGCTTGCTTTCAAAATAACTTAGCGGCGGACGGGTGAGTAACACGTAGGCAACCTGCCCTTCAGACTGGGATAACTACCGGAAACGGTAGCTAATACCGGATAATTTCTTTTTTCTCCTGAGAGAAGAATGAAAGACGGAGCAATCTGTCACTGAGGGATGGGCCTGCGGCGCATTAGCTAGTTGGTGGGGTAACGGCCCACCAAGGCGACGATGCGTAGCCGACCTGAGAGGGTGAACGGCCACACTGGGACTGAGACACGGCCCAGACTCCTACGGGAGGCAGCAGTAGGGAATCTTCCGCAATGGGCGAAAGCCTGACGGAGCAACGCCGCGTGAGTGATGAAGGTTTTCGGATCGTAAAGCTCTGTTGCCAGGGAAGAACGTCCGGTAGAGTAACTGCTACCGGAGTGACGGTACCTGAGAAGAAAGCCCCGGCTAACTACGTGCCAGCAGCCGCGGTAATACGTAGGGGGCAAGCGTTGTCCGGAATTATTGGGCGTAAAGCGCGCGCAGGCGGCTATTTAAGTCTGGTGTTTAAACCTTGGGCTCAACCTGAGGTCGCACTGGAAACTGGGTGGCTTGAGTACAGAAGAGGAAAGTGGAATTCCACGTGTAGCGGTGAAATGCGTAGATATGTGGAGGAACACCAGTGGCGAAGGCGACTTTCTGGGCTGTAACTGACGCTGAGGCGCGAAAGCGTGGGGAGCAAACAGGATTAGATACCCTGGTAGTCCACGCCGTAAACGATGAGTGCTAGGTGTTAGGGGTTTCGATACCCTTGGTGCCGAAGTTAACACAGTAAGCACTCCGCCTGGGGAGTACGGTCGCAAGACTGAAACTCAAAGGAATTGACGGGGACCCGCACAAGCAGTGGAGTATGTGGTTTAATTCGAAGCAACGCGAAGAACCTTACCAGGTCTTGACATCCCTCTGAATCTGCTAGAGATAGCAGCGGCCTTCGGGACAGAGGAGACAGGTGGTGCATGGTTGTCGTCAGCTCGTGTCGTGAGATGTTGGGTTAAGTCCCGCAACGAGCGCAACCCTTAACTTTAGTTGCCAGCAGGTAATGCTGGGCACTCTAGAGTGACTGCCGGTGACAAACCGGAGGAAGGTGGGGATGACGTCAAATCATCATGCCCCTTATGACCTGGGCTACACACGTACTACAATGGCCGGTACAACGGGAAGCGAAGCCGCGAGGTGAAGCCAATCCCATCAAAGCCGGTCTCAGTTCGGATTGCAGGCTGCAACTCGCCTGCATGAAGTCGGAATTGCTAGTAATCGCGGATCAGCATGCCGCGGTGAATACGTTCCCGGGTCTTGTACACACCGCCCGTCACACCACGAGAGTTTACAACACCCGAAGTCGGTGGGGTAACCCGCAAGGGAGCCAGCCGCCGAAGGTGGGGTAGATGATTGGGGTGAAGTCGTAACAAGGTAGCCGTATCGGAAGGTGCGGCTGGATCACCTCCTTTCTATGGAGAATCGTTCTCTGCAATGAGAACATTCAAATCGGAAGCTAAGCTTCCAAAACTAATTAACGTGTATCCATTTGTTCGGTTTTGATGGAATTTGCGGGGCCATAGCTCAGCTGGGAGAGCGCCTGCCTTGCAAGCAGGAGGTCAGCGGTTCGATCCCGCTTGGCTCCACCAACAAACTTCATCTATTTGTTATGTCTATACACTTGATCCTTGAAAACTGGATACCGAAACGAATTTGCGTTTTAGAACATCTTTTAGCAACTTGTGCAAACAAGTAAATGTTATTAGTGAGATTTTTCTTCGGAAGAATCAAGGTTAAGCTAATAAGAGCACACGGAGGATGCCTAGGCGCCAGGAGCCGACGAAGGACGTGGCGAACAACGAAACTGCCTCGGGGAGCTGTAAGCAAGCTTTGATCCGGGGGTGTCCGAATGGGGAAACCCAGCTGTGGTAATTCGCAGTTACTCATACCTGAATACATAGGGTGTGTAGAGGCAGACCAGGGGAACTGAAACATCTAAGTACCCTGAGGAAGAGAAAACAATAGTGATTCCGTCAGTAGCGGCGAGCGAACGCGGAACAGCCTAAACCAAGGGGCTTGCCTCTTGGGGTTGTGGGACGTCTCACATGGAGTTACAAAGGAATATGGTAGGTGAAGAGGTCTGGAAAGGCCCGCGATAGAGGTAAAAGCCCTGTAACCTAAACTGTGTTCTCTCCGAGACGGATCCCGAGTAGTGCGGGGCACGTGAAACCCCGTATGAATCCAGCAGGACCATCTGCTAAGGCTAAATACTACCTGGCGACCGATAGTGAAACAGTACCGTGAGGGAAAGGTGAAAAGCACCCCGGAAGGGGAGTGAAATAGAACCTGAAACCGTGTGCTTACAAAAAGTCAGAGCCCGATCTATGGGTGATGGCGTGCCTTTTGTAGAATGAACCGGCGAGTTACGTTTAACATGCAAGGTTAAGCCGAGAAGGTGGAGCCGCAGCGAAAGCGAGTCTGAATAGGGCGATTTAGTATGTGGACGTAGACCCGAAACCGTGTGATCTACCCCTGTCCAGGGTGAAGGTGCGGTAACACGCACTGGAGGCCCGAACCCACGTACGTTGAAAAGTGCGGGGATGAGGTGGGGGTAGCGGAGAAATTCCAATCGAACTCGGAGATAGCTGGTTCTCCCCGAAATAGCTTTAGGGCTAGCCTCGGTATAAGAGTAGTGGAGGTAGAGCACTGATTGGGTGCGGGGTCCGCAAGGATTACCAAGCTCAGTCAAACTCCGAATGCCATATACTTATTGCCGGGAGTCAGACAGTGAGTGCTAAGATCCATTGTCAAAAGGGAAACAGCCCAGACCATCAGCTAAGGTCCCCAAGTGTGTGTTAAGTGGGAAAGGATGTGGAGTTGCACAGACAACCAGGATGTTGGCTTAGAAGCAGCCACCATTGAAAGAGTGCGTAATAGCTCACTGGTCGAGTGACTCTGCGCCGAAAATGTAACGGGGCTAAACACACCACCGAAGCTATGGCTAGATACGTATGTATCTGGGGTAGGGGAGCGTTGTGTAGGGGTTGAAGGTGTACTGAAAAGAGCGCTGGACACTACACAAGTGAGAATGCCGGTATGAGTAACGAAAAGATCAGTGAGAATCTGATCCGCCGAAAGCCCAAGGTTTCCTGAGGAAGGCTCGTCCGCTCAGGGTAAGTCGGGACCTAAGGCGAGGCCGAAAGGCGTAGTCGAAGGACAACAGTTTGAAATTACTGTACCACCGTAATCCGCTATGAGCGATGGGGTGACGCAGGAGGGTAGTGACGCGGACTGATGGATGTCCGTCTAAGCAGTGAGGCTGATGTGTAGGCAAATCCGCACATCATTAAGGCTGGGCTGTGATGGGGAGCGAAAATTATAGTAGCGAAGGTCATGATCTCACACTGCCAAGAAAAGCCTCTAGCCAGGAGAAGGTGCCCGTACCGCAAACCGACACAGGTAGGCGAGAAGAGAATTCTAAGGCGCGCGGAAGAACTCTCGTTAAGGAACTCGGCAAAATGACCCCGTAACTTCGGGAGAAGGGGTGCCCCGGTAGTGTGAATAGCACGAGGGGGCCGCAGTGAAAAGGCCCAAGCGACTGTTTAGCAAAAACACAGGTCTGTGCGAAGCCGCAAGGCGAAGTATACGGGCTGACGCCTGCCCGGTGCTGGAAGGTTAAGGGGAGTGGTTAGGGGTAACCCGAAGCTATGAACCGAAGCCCCAGTAAACGGCGGCCGTAACTATAACGGTCCTAAGGTAGCGAAATTCCTTGTCAGGTAAATTCTGACCCGCACGAATGGCGTAACGACTTGGGCGCTGTCTCAACGAGAGATCCGGTGAAATTTTAATACCTGTGAAGATGCAGGTTACCCGCGACAAGACGGAAAGACCCCATGGAGCTTTACTGCAGCTTGATATTGAATTTGGGTACGATCTGTACAGGATAGGTGGGAGCCGTAGAAATCGGAGCGCAAGCTTCGGTGGAGGCGCCGTTGGGATACCACCCTGATCGTATCTAGGTTCTAACCTAGTACCCTTACCGGGTACGGGGACCGTGTCAGGCGGGCAGTTTGACTGGGGCGGTCGCCTCCTAAAGAGTAACGGAGGCGTTCCAAGGTTCCCTCAGAATGGTTGGAAATCATTCGCAGAGTGCAAAGGCATAAGGGAGCTTGACTGCGAGACCTACAAGTCGAGCAGGGACGAAAGTCGGACTTAGTGATCCGGTGGTACCGCATGGAAGGGCCATCGCTCAACGGATAAAAGCTACCCTGGGGATAACAGGCTTATCTCCCCCAAGAGTCCACATCGACGGGGAGGTTTGGCACCTCGATGTCGGCTCATCGCATCCTGGGGCTGAAGTAGGTCCCAAGGGTTGGGCTGTTCGCCCATTAAAGCGGTACGCGAGCTGGGTTCAGAACGTCGTGAGACAGTTCGGTCCCTATCTGTCGTGGGCGCAGGAAATTTGAGAGGAGCTGTCCTTAGTACGAGAGGACCGGGATGGACGTACCGCTGGTGCACCAGTTGTTCCGCCAGGAGCATGGCTGGGTAGCTACGTACGGACGGGATAAGCGCTGAAAGCATCTAAGCGTGAAGCCCCCCTCAAGATGAGATTTCCCAATTAGTAAGACCCCTTGAAGACGACGAGGTAGATAGGTTGGAGGTGGAAGTGCAGCAATGCATGGAGCTGACCAATACTAATCGGTCGAGGGCTTATCCTATACTTAGAATGCAAATTCGTTTCGGATTCAGTTTTCAGGCGATTAAGCCTGAGCATTTACGCTGTAAATGCCCGTTTGGTGGCGATAGCGGAGGGGTTCCACGCGTACCCATCCCGAACACGACCGTTAAGCCCTCCAGCGCCGATGGTACTTGGACCGAAGGGTCCTGGGAGAGTAGGACGTTGCCAAGCACAAATAGACCACTGTTGATAACTCGACAGTGGCTTTTTTGCGTCTATTATAGATTGTGGAAAACTTGTGGATAATTCATTGGAATTTGCAGAAAACTTACGCACATGTGGATAGATAATTAAAAGGCAAAAAATCACCGAATGGTGTGGATTAAGTACATATTTATGTAGATCTGTCAACAGAAAACCTAAGTAATACACGGGTTGCTGTGGATATAGTCAGATTTATGTGGATAGAGGGATTGATAAGTGGATAATTATTTTAACTTGAATAGGACAAGATTACAAGACTATTTTTGAAACTGCTTAAAGCTGTGGATAACTAAAAAAAAGTTCGAAAAATATCCTTATAATTCGCACACAATACACTCTCTTGTTATACTAACCATAAAAGTAAATTCATAAATGGTGAGGTGAGTTTTGTGGATATCAGACAGTTGCACTCAGAAGAGTTTGATCTAAGCATGGATTTATCTGAATATGCTTTTCAATACAAGCTGCCTAGTGAGAAAAGGGCTAATGCTAAGGAAAGATTTAAAGCAGAACGCGTATGGGGTGCTTTTGAAGAAGGTACTTTGGAAGCCAAACTTACTCTTCTTCCATTCCAAGTGTACATACAAGGTAGATTAGTACCTATGGGAGGGCTCGCTGGGGTAGCGACATGGCCAGAGAATCGCAGACAGGGTCATGTGGCAAAGCTCCTAGCGCATACGCTGCAAACGATGAATGAGGCGGGGCAGACATTATCTTTTCTGCATCCGTTCTTGATCCCCTTTTATCGCAAATTTGGTTGGGAAGTTTATTGTGAATATAAGAAATACTCCATTCCTGTTGCCAAGTTTCCCAAGAAGGTTGAAGTTGAGGGCAAGGTAAGACGCGGTGTTAAAGATATCGGAGTATTGGACAACTTATACAATCGTTTTGCAGTTAGATATAACGGAACACTTAAGCGTGATTTGGACTGGTGGGAGAACTCTGTTCTGGATGATGAAGGTCAGACTGCGGTATTTTATTCACAGCTTGGGGAACCTGAAGGATACGTATTATATAAGATAGAAAATAGAGAACTGGTCATTGATGAATTTGTGTTTTTGAACGAACAGGCCCGGCAGGGGCTGTGGACATTTCTTGCGAATCACGATTCAATGGTGACCGGTGCATCGCTAAAACTGGTGCCATCCGATGATATGTTACCCTTTTTGCTGCCTGATCCGCGTATAGAGCAGGAGAACTATCCTTATTTTATGGCGCGTATTGTGAATGCTAAAGTATTTGTGGAGAGTTATTCTTTTAAGCGTCACAGCAGTCAGAAGAAACAGGTTATTTATATTGAAGATAAATATGCACCATGGAATGACGGGTTGTGGGAATGGACGGTCTCCGAAGAGGGAGCAGCAGCTTTCTTGCGTATAGAGGGTGAACGGGATGCAGCTGACTTAAGCTGTGATATTGGCACGCTGACGATTCTAATGTTTGGATATAAACGCCCTGCAGAGCTGGCTCGTTATGGACTTGTGACTGGTAGTCCGACGGCTCTGGAATGGCTCGAAGAAATCATTCCGCAAGCTGAAACCGCACTTTTTGATCATTTTTAGAAAATAATTAGGCTCTCCCCTTCGAAAGATGCTGGGAGAGTTCTTTATTTCCGAATACATTCGCTGAAAAAAGTGAAAAATAAGAGAATCCTCTTGGAATTAGCACAGAATATGTTATAATATTAAAAAGTCAAAGAAAGTCAAAGTCAACGCACCTGATGACATACAGTGCGATCCTCTGAATCGTGAAGTTTTCTTCAGACTTATATGAATGAAGTTCACTAATGAATGTCATTAAGGATGCGGGCCGCAACCGATATTATGAAGCTTTAAAGAGCACTGGAGGATGAGTGATGCGCAATATCTCTGATATTATTGAACAATATCTGAAGAATATTTTGCATGAAAGTCCCGAAGGTACGGTGGAAATCCAGCGAAATGAACTGGCGGACCAGTTCTCATGCGTACCGTCACAGATCAATTATGTTATTAGTACACGCTTTACACTGGAAAAAGGCTATGTGGTGGAAAGTAAGCGTGGTGGCGGGGGATATATTCGTATTCAACGTTTTGAATTGCCGCCCAACGTGGCACTGCATGCCCATTTAAACCATACTATAGGTGGCGGGATAGATCAGAACGCTGCCGAAGGGTTGATTTATCAACTGGAGGAAGCTGGTTTTCTAAGCAAGCGTGAGGCGTGTCTTATGCGCGCTGCTGTTTCTCGGGATTGCCTAACGGTTAAGATTCCATATCGGGATGAGATTCGGGCCAAGATTATGAAGGCGATGTTAATCTCTTTGTTAGGCAAATAATTGTCAATCATAAGGGAGGGGCTTTCGCTTATGCAATGTCAGGAATGTGGCGTCAAGCCAGCAACACTCCATTTCACCAAGATCGTGAATGGAGAGAAGACAGAATTTCATATCTGCGAGAGCTGTGCGCGGGAGAAGGGTGAACTGATCCCGGGAACTGCTGGAGGATTCTCCATTCACAGCTTGCTGTCCGGTCTGCTTGATCTTGAAGGGGCCGGTAAGGAAAAGACGGCTGCTACGAAGACTACGCAGAGTCTGCAATGTGAGAATTGTGGGATGACGTACTCGCAGTTTAGCAAATTGGGTCGTTTTGGCTGCAGCTCCTGTTATAAATATTTTAACAGTGCACTGGACCCGCTCTTTAAACGGGTGCATGGCAGCACTTCGCATGTAGGCAAGATTCCCAAACGTGCTGGAGCACAGATTGTGTTCAAACGGCAAATTGATGAATTGAAGCTGGAATTACAGCAAAGTATCGCACAGGAGGAATTCGAAACTGCGGCAGAGCTGCGGGATCAAATTCGCCAACTTGAAAAAGAAATGGCACAAGAGTAAAGTCTTTGATATATAGGGGGGATATGACATGTCAAGTCTCCGATTTACTGAACAAGCGCTTAGTGATTGGATGCGCTCGGGAGGCAGTCACTCCGAGATTGTAATTAGCAGCCGTATGCGTATTGCACGTAACTTAGAGCATCTTCCATTCCCTATGCTTGCTTCCTTAGAGCAATCGGAAGAAGTATTAGAGCTGCTGGCCCCTGTGTTTCATGGGGAAACTGCTGCCGAATTCGGATCTTTTCAACTGATAAAGCTTGCTGAAGTGAATGAACTGGACAAAAAGGTATTGGTCGAGAAACATCTCATCAGTCCTAATCTGGCTAATGATTCACGTGGTGCAGCTGTGATATTAAATGAAGATGAGTCGGTCAGCATCATGATTAACGAAGAAGACCATCTGCGGATCCAATGTCTGTTCCCGGGTCTTCAGGTAAGAGAAGCATGGGAACGTGCGACAGCCATCGATGATATCTTCGAATCGGCTGTTAATTACGCTTTTGATGATAAAAGAGGATACTTGACCAGTTGTCCCACCAATGTGGGTACAGGGCTGCGTGCCTCAGTAATGCTGCATTTGCCAGCACTAGTAATGACCCAACAGATCAATCGCATATTGTCAGCAGTGAATCAAGTGGGATTGACTGTAAGAGGAATTTATGGTGAGGGCAGCGAAGCAGTAGGGAACATCTTTCAAATTTCCAATCAGATTACTCTCGGTCAAACGGAAAGTGAAATCATCGAGAACCTTCACAGTGTAGTCACCCAGATTATAGAGCATGAACGAAATGCCCGTGAAAGGCTGCTGGTAGATTCCGCTTTAAGAATTACAGACCGAGTGAAAAGATCTTATGGGATTTTGTGTTATGCAGCTCTAATGGAGCTTAAAGAATCCGCACAACGGCTGTCTGATGTGAGACTTGGGGTCGACCTTGGCATACTGGAAGGCCCTTCGATTTCCGTGCTTAATGAGCTTAACGTTAAGACACAGCCAGGATTTCTGCAAAAAATGTTCGGTGACGAGATGAACGCCACTGAACGGGATATGTATCGGGCGAAACTGCTCCGAGAAACACTGGGAACACAACTTTAATATAGATATTTATTATTCATGGAGGTGCAGGAGATATGATGTTTGGAAGATTTACGGAACGCGCACAAAAAGTGCTAGCTCTAGCGCAGGAAGAAGCTGTTCGTTTAGGACACAACAATATTGGCACAGAACATATTTTGCTAGGACTTATTCGTGAAGGAGACGGCATTGCTGCTAAAGCATTAATCGCTTTGGGTCTGGGTCTTGAGAAAATCCAGGACGAAGTGGAGACACTGATTGGCAGAGGCCAAGAACAACCTACGAACATTGCTTATACTCCTCGCGCCAAAAAAGTAATCGAGTTGTCGATGGACGAAGCCCGCAAGCTGGGACATACGTATGTCGGCACTGAGCATATTCTGCTAGGACTTATTCGTGAAGGAGAAGGTGTCGCGGCTCGTGTGCTTAATAACCTCGGCATCAGCTTGAACAAAGCTCGTCAGCAAGTGCTTCAGCTTCTGGGAAGCAGCGAGGCTGCATCCAGTCATAGCGGAACACCTGCTAATGTCAGCACACCGACTCTAGACGGCCTAGCACGCGATTTGACGGCTTATGCCAAGGATGGCAACCTGGATCCGGTTATCGGTCGTAGCAAGGAAATTGAACGTGTTATTCAGGTACTGAGCCGCCGGACGAAGAACAACCCCGTGTTGATAGGTGAACCTGGGGTTGGTAAAACAGCTATTGCTGAAGGCCTGGCCCAAAAGATCATTAATAATGAAATTCCAGAAACACTGCGCGACAAACGCGTAATGACGCTCGATATGGGTTCTGTAGTGGCTGGTACTAAATATCGCGGTGAGTTTGAAGACCGCCTCAAGAAAATCATGGATGAGATTCGCCAAGCGGGGAATATCGTACTCTTTATCGATGAGCTTCATACGCTGATCGGTGCTGGTGGCGCAGAAGGTGCTATTGATGCATCTAACATTCTTAAGCCGGCTTTAGCCCGCGGAGAACTTCAGTGCATCGGTGCGACTACGCTGGATGAATATCGTAAATATATTGAAAAAGATGCAGCTTTGGAGCGTCGTTTCCAACCAATTACGGTGGATCAGCCGTCTCCAGAAGAAGCGGTACAAATTCTATTTGGACTTCGTGATCGTTATGAAGCACATCACCGTGTGAAAATTACGGATGAAGCTATCGTGGAAGCTGTAAAGCTGTCTGATCGTTACATTCCGGATCGTTTCCTGCCGGATAAAGCCATTGACCTTATCGATGAAGCAGGGTCTAAAGTAAGGCTTCACTCTTACACTATCCCGCCAAATCTGAAGGAACTAGAAATGCGCTTGGATGATATCCGCAAGGAGAAGGATTCCGCTGTTCAGAGCCAAGAGTTTGAGAAAGCGGCTGCCCTGCGTGATACGGAGCAAAAAATCCGTGAAGAGCTTGATACGACTAAGAACCAGTGGAAAGAAAAACAAGGACGCACGGATTCTGAAGTTACTCCTGAAGATATCGCACAGGTTGTAGCAAGCTGGACGGGGATCCCTGTAAGCAAGCTGAAGGAAGAAGAGACCGACCGTCTGCTTAACATGGAGGCTCTGCTGCATGAACGAGTGATTGGTCAGGACGAAGCTGTTAAGGCTGTCAGCCGGGCATTGCGCCGGGCGCGTGCGGGTCTTAAAGATCCGAAACGTCCAATGGGCTCGTTTATCTTCCTCGGTCCTACGGGTGTAGGTAAAACTGAGTTGGCACGTGCGCTTGCTGAAGCTATGTTCGGCGATGAGAATGCGGTCATTCGTATTGATATGTCGGAATACATGGAGAAGCACTCCACGTCCCGTTTAGTTGGTGCCCCTCCTGGATATGTCGGCTATGAAGAAGGCGGCCAATTAACAGAGAAGGTACGTCGTAAACCATACTCTGTAGTACTGCTTGATGAAATTGAAAAAGCGCATCCGGAAGTATTCAACATTTTGCTGCAAGTGCTTGAAGATGGTCGCCTTACCGACTCTAAAGGCCGGGTAGTTGACTTCCGTAATACACTTATCATTCTGACCTCTAACGTAGGCGCACAGGCAATCAAGAAGAATTCGACACTTGGATTCACGGCTGTGCAAGATGCAGGAGCAGAATACGGCAATATGAAGGGCAAGGTTATGGAAGAGCTCAAGAAGAGCTTCCGTCCAGAGTTCTTGAACCGGATCGACGAAATCATCGTCTTCCACTCACTCGATGAGAAACATATCGCTGAGATCGTTACGTTGATGTCTGATGAGCTCCGCAAGCGCCTGCGTGAATATGATGTTGATTTCATACTCACGGATGCAGCGAAGGCCTTCTTGGCTAAAGAAGGTTATGACCCAGCCTTTGGTGCACGTCCATTGCGCCGGGCAATTCAGAAGCATATTGAGGACCGTCTTTCTGAGGAATTGTTGAGAGGAAATATCCAAAAGGGTGATTCCCTCAATATTGATGAGGTCGGCGGAGAACTTGTGGTGACTAAAGTGGACGCTCCAGTAGCGCCAGCGCTTGAAAAAGAAGTAGAATCCGAATAAAATAAACAAGGCTTTCGCTCCTGATTTATAGAGGAGCGGAAGCTTTTTTTATTGGAAATAGATCAATTTAAAATATACATTTAATGCAAATACCGAATGACCTTTCGTTAAAGGGGTAGAAATGGTAAACTTTCATTAGAAGAAAATGATCCGAATTGTAAACAGTTCGGACCGTAAGGAGAACAAATGGCTAAAGCAAAAACAAAATTTTTTTGCACCGACTGTGGATACGAATCGCCAAAATGGTTCGGGAAATGCCCAGGGTGCCAGGCTTGGAACTCCATGGTGGAGGAAACGGAAAGCGTAGTCAAAACACAGGGAATGAATGCCCCTATTTTTCATAGTAAAGAAAAGGCACAGTCGATCATAAGTATAGAAAGTGACAAGGAACCGCGCATACTGACAGGTATAGGTGAGCTTAACCGTGTTCTCGGTGGGGGGATCGTACCAGGATCGCTGGTACTAGTAGGGGGAGACCCAGGAATCGGTAAATCTACGCTCTTATTACAGACCTCGCACGCCCTTACAACACAGGGATTGCGAGTACTGTATATCTCGGGCGAAGAATCGGTAAGGCAAACTAAGCTGCGCGCGGATCGCCTCGATGCGTTGTCAACGGAGCTTTATGTACTATGTGAGACAAATATGGAAAGCATAGAAGAAGCGATCGAACAAATCCAGCCACAATTTCTTGTCATCGATTCTATTCAGACCGTATTTATGCCAGAAGTAACGAGTGCGCCAGGCAGCGTGACCCAGGTTCGGGAGTGTACGACAAGATTTATGCGTATCGCTAAGATTCGTGGAATTGCAACAGTTCTCGTTGGTCATGTTACCAAGGAAGGGGCTATTGCTGGACCACGGATGCTTGAACATATGGTGGACTGCGTGCTGTATTTTGAGGGTGAGCGGCATCATACGTATAGACTTTTGCGGGCTGTAAAAAACCGCTTTGGCTCTACGAATGAAATCGGCATTTTCGAAATGGGTGAAGCGGGGCTTACCGAAGTAGAGAATCCATCGGAGCTCTTTTTATCGGAACGTCCGCTTGGCGTGGCTGGTTCTACTGTGGTGGCTAGTATGGAGGGAACTAGACCTGTGCTTGTAGAACTTCAGGCACTTGTTGCTGCCACCCACTTCCCTTCCCCACGGCGAATGTGCACAGGCATGGATCACCAGCGGATGGCACTTATTATCGCTGTACTCGAGAAACGGATGGGCATGTTCCTGCAGAATCAGGATGCATACCTTAATGTTGCCGGGGGAGTAAAGCTGGATGAACCGGCGATTGATCTAGCTGTAGCTATTAGTATCGCCTCCAGTTTTCGTGATATTTCAACAAAACCTTACGACGTTTTCTTCGGAGAAGTAGGACTTACCGGTGAGGTAAGAGGCGTTTCGCGCGCGGAAATGCGCGTTAAGGAGGCCGCAAAACTTGGCTTCCGGCGGGTGATTATGCCTGAGAAGAGCATGAAGGGATGGAAGCACCCGCAAGATATCCAGATTATTGGCGTCAGTACCGTAGCAGATGCACTATCGGTCGCGTTAGATTAGGGGGCACAGGGATATGAAAGAATATAACCAATTAGAGAATATGAATGATCTGCTCAGACTGGCGGCACCGGGTACACCTTTTCGGGAAGGTTTGGAGAATGTGCTGCGCGCTAAGACAGGGGCACTTATTGTCGTAGGGTACAGTCCTGAGGTGATGGACGTAGTGGATGGCGGATTCTCCATTAACTGCGATTTTTCGCCCAATTATTTATATGAGCTAGCTAAAATGGACGGAGCTATTATTCTAAGTGAGGATTTAAAGCGTATATTGTATGCTAATACACAACTTATACCGGATTCCTCTATCTCATCCATCGAGACGGGGATCCGTCACCGGACCGCGGAGCGTGTAGCGAAGCAAACGGGTAAGCTGGTGGTTTCCATTTCACAACGCCGCAATATCATCACGCTTTATCAAGGCTCGATACGTTATGCACTCAAAGAGATCGGCGCAATTTTGGCAAAGGCTAACCAAGCGATTCAGACACTCGAGAAGTATAAAGCAGTGCTCACGCAAGGACTGACGAATTTGTCAGCTTCAGAATATGAGGGCATTGTTACCGTTGCTGAAGTAGTGGGTGTTATCCAGCGTGTAGAGATGGTTTTGCGCATAAAAATGGAGATCAAACGCTATATCAACGAATTGGGCAACGAAGGACGCCTGATCAGCATGCAGATGGAAGAACTGGTTGGAAATACAGAGGAAGAAGCATGGCTTCTATACAGAGACTATGCTAAGGAAGAGCAGGAAGATAAAATCCGTGAAATTATCGCCGGTCTCAAACGGATAAGCGATGATGATCTGATGGATGACAACCATATTGCCCGTATACTGGGTTATTCTTCTACGGCAATTACCTCTGAAGAAGTGGTGACTCCACGCGGTTATCGCCTGCTTAACAAAATTCCGCGGCTTCCGAATGTGATCATTCACAATCTGGTGGAGCGGTTTGAAATGCTGCCTAATTTGATGTCCGCAAGCATAGCTGAATTGGATGAAGTGGACGGAATTGGGGAGGTGCGGGCCCGTAATATTCAGGATGGGCTCAAACGTTTACAGAAGCAAGTTCTTATTGACAGGCAAATGTAAATAACATACAATCACGTAATATTGGGGACGTTAAAGGCCAAAGTTAGAAAATTGAGGTGAAGAAATGATACAAAAATCAATTCCGAGTCTTTTTACGATAGGTAATTTGATGCTCGGAATGTTTGGTATCATGATGGCGTTTGACGGTAAGATTAGCATGGCCGCTATCATGGTTATTATTGCTATGCTGTTAGACGGCTTAGATGGTCGAGTAGCTCGCGCTCTAAAATGCGAAAGCGAATTTGGCAAGGAGTTGGATTCCTTATCTGATGTCGTTTCTTTCGGAGTCGCACCGGCCGTTATTTTGTACGTCTCAAGCCTGCAGGATCTGAACTCTGCATTAGGCTGGACAGTAACTGCGATTTTTCCGGTGTTCGGTGCTTTGCGGTTAGCCCGTTTTAATGTTCGTCCGGGGGTTCCGGGTTATTTTATCGGTTTGCCAATTCCTGCTGCAGGTGGTGTACTGGCCACATTAGCTCTTTTTAATAAAGATGTTTCGGCTCCGTTTATGATCGTTGCTACACTGCTCTTATCCTATTTGATGGTCAGCACTGTTAAATATCCTAATTTCAAAAAGATTGGATTGCCGAAAAAAGCGGTGGTTGGAGCGCCAGTGGTTATTGTTGTTGCAGTGGCTGTAGCTGTTGTGTTCCCAGAGCAAATCGCTAAGCTGATCTTTGTCTTACTTGGAATTTACGCATTATACGGCTTTAAGCAAAATATTGATCGGTTGACAGCCAGACGCCGTCATCGTCGTCGTAGCCGTTCAGAGGATAAAGTGTATCACTCCAAGAATGGTTAATCGGCCCATAAAGGTAAGGTAACTGAATAAATTATGACCAAAGGTTTTGTCTTCCCTGGGGGATGGCAAAGCCTTTTTGCATTTCCAGCGCTACCCCAAGTTTATCGTCTTGAAAATTGGAACATACTGGTGAGGAATAGATCCATTTAGGATGAATAAAAAGGAGGTGCGTTAGGTTATGTGGAAAAAAGTGATTTTGTCTTTTGCCTTAATATGTGGTGCTTGGTCAGGTTTTTCGCTATACCATGCGCTCGAAAGAGGATTCCCCAAGGGGATGGAGAAGCTGGGTGAAAGCTTACCTGTTGAAGGAAGCATTTTATTTACGGTGCTGGGTGCCATTATTTTTTTGTTTGCGGGGTCTTTATGCGCGGAATGGGGAGGTTCAAAACTGCGGGAGGCGGTTCACTACTGTTCGCGTATTCCAATGAATGAATTAGCTGCAAGTGCAGCTGGGCTTACAGGGGGGCTTCTGTTATCTCTCTTGTTATATCCTGCAATGATCTGGCTGGGGAAAGCTGGGCAGCTGCTGCAAGTGCCGGCAACGTTAGCTTTTGGATACCTGGGACTGCGGATCGGTTTGGAGAAAAAAGAGGAGCTAGCTGCACTTTGGACATCTGGACGCTGGGGCCAAGCGGCTGAGCCGGAAGGCCGCGGGCTTGAGGAACATAAAATCCTCGACACAAGTGTTATTATCGATGGAAGAATCGCTGACATTTGTAAGACGGGATTTATTGAGGGAACCATTGTCATACCTGAATTCGTGCTTGAAGAGCTCCAGCATATTGCTGATTCTTCGGATCTGTTGAAGCGGAACCGGGGACGGCGTGGGCTTGATATTCTAAACAAAATTCAAAAAGAGCTTGATGTGAAGGTATTGATCTATGAGGGAGATTTTGAAGAAATCTCTGAGGTTGACAGTAAGTTAGTGAAGTTGGCGAAGGTACTGCAAGGTAAAGTAGTCACTAATGATTTCAACTTAAATAAGGTTTGCGAATTGCAGGGCGTTTCCGTACTGAATATTAACGATCTGGCGAATGCTGTGAAGCCAGTAGTGCTGCCTGGTGAGGAAATCGTAGTTCAGGTCATTAAGGATGGCAAAGAGCATGGGCAAGGTGTAGCCTACTTAGACGATGGAACGATGATTGTTGTAGAGGGCGGACGGGAATATATCGGGACTACGATGGAGGTTCTGGTCACTAGCGTGCTGCAAACTTCGGCCGGACGAATGATATTTGCTAAGCCAAAACTTTTGGAAAAAGCGCAATAAGTGAAGATAAAGTGTATGGGGACTGTCCTATGGGTTGGAAATGCCCGCCAAACACGTTATGATGGGATTATACGTGAAAGACAGGAGCCAGATTAATGTCAAACAGTGTGGGCGTCGTCATTGTGGCGGCAGGCAGAGGAACGCGAATGGGAACTGCGGAGAGCAAGCAATATTTGTTACTGCAGGGGAAGCCGATTATCGTTCATACGCTGGAGGTATTCCAGCAGCACGAATTGATCTCTGAAATCGTGCTCGTAACCGGTGAAGAGGATGTTGAACGCTGCCGGGAATGGATACAGCTCTATAAGCTGGACAAGGTTAAGGCTATAGTAACTGGTGGATCTGAGCGTCAGCATTCCGTACATAAAGGGTTGTTGAAACTTACGACACAGTGGGTAATGGTACATGATGGTGTTCGTCCGTTTGTACAGCCGAATGAAATTGAGGCTTGCTACGAACGAGCGAAGCAGATGGGTGCTTCGGTTCTTGCTGTACCCGTCAAGGATACGATCAAACAGGTGGATAATGAAGGACAAGTACTGTCTACGCCGGATCGGCGAAGTCTGTGGGCGATTCAAACCCCGCAGACTTTTCGTCTTTCTGATTTGCTGGAGGCTTATGCAGCGGCGGAACGGGATGGCTTTCTGGGCACCGATGACTCCAGCTTGGCGGAGCGTGCGGGGATTCCGGTTTCTGTGGTAGAGGGAAGCTACAGAAATATTAAGATTACGACACCTGATGATTTGGATTATGCAGAATTCACAGAAAGAAACAGGGGAGAGGGACAATCATGATCGCTGTAGGACAAGGATTTGATGTGCATCAGCTGGTAGAGGGCAGGCCTTGTATTATTGGGGGAGTTACGATTCCTTACGAAAAAGGATTGCTTGGGCATTCCGATGCAGATGTACTGCTGCATGCAGTTAGTGACGCGATTCTAGGCGCACTTGGACTTGGTGATATCGGCAGACATTTTCCGGATACAGATCCAGCCTTTAAGGACGCAGATAGCTTGAAGTTATTAGAAGAGGTATGGGCACTTGCTCGTGAGCGAGGATATAAGCTGGGAAATATCGATTCAACAATTATCGCCCAAAAGCCTAAGATGGCTCCATACATTCCACAAATGACCGAGATTATCGCACGTGCGCTTAATGCCGACCCGTCCAAGGTGAATGTTAAAGCTACTACAACTGAGCAGCTTGGTTTTGCCGGACGCGGCGAAGGAATTGCCGCACAATCTATTGTCTGTCTACTCCAAGATGTGATATCATCTTGAGATGGTCTAAGTAGTAAATTAAGTTCAACCATATGAAGCGGAGGGAATACAATGACGGATGAAGTCCGGGTGCGTTACGCACCGAGCCCTACGGGACATTTACATATAGGTAACGCCAGAACGGCGCTGTTTAACTATCTGTTCGCCCGTAATAAAGGCGGTAAATTCATTATCAGAATTGAAGATACAGACGTAAAGCGCAATGTCGCTGGTGGTGAAGAGAGCCAGCTTAAGTATTTGAAATGGCTGGGTATGGATTGGGATGAGAGCGTTGATGTGGGCGGAGAGTACGGACCTTATCGTCAGACAGAACGTCTTGACTTATATCGTGTACATTGGCAGGATTTGCTGGACAGAGGTCTGGCTTACCGCTGCTATTGCACAGAGGAAGAGCTGGAAGCGGAACGTGAAGAACAGACTGCTCGCGGAGAAACGCCTCGTTATTCTGGCAAACATCGTGATCTGACTGAAGAGCAACGTCTAGCTTTTGAAGCTGAGGGACGAGTTGCCAGCATTCGCTTCCGTGTGCCAGAAGATCGTACGTATGCGTTTGATGATCTCGTAAAAGGCAGTATTTCTTTTGACACAAAAGAAATGGGTGACTTTGTTATTGTGAAGAAGGACGGAATTCCGACCTATAACTTCGCGGTAGCTGTTGACGATCATCTGATGGCTATTACCCACGTATTGCGTGGAGAAGACCATATTTCCAACACACCCCGCCAGCTTATGATCTATGAAGCGCTAGGCTGGGAGCCACCTTTATTTGGTCACATGACGCTTATTGTTGGCGACAACCACAAGAAGCTCAGCAAACGGGATGAATCCGTTATTCAGTTTATCGAGCAATATGATGAATTGGGTTACTTGCCTGAGGCTCTGGTTAACTTCATTTCTCTGCTTGGCTGGTCTCCAGAGGGAGAAGAAGAGATCTTCAGTAAAGAAGAACTTATTTCTATTTTTGATGCGGACCGTTTGTCCAAAAGCCCGGCTGTATTTGATAAAAACAAGCTGGCGCATCTGAATAATCATTATATTAAGCATGCTGATCCTAAACGGATCTCTGCACTGGCTATTCCACATCTGCAAAAAGCGGGTAAAATACCTGCTGTGCTGAACGAAGAGCAACAAACATGGGCGGAAAGCCTTGTCGCGTTGTATCAAGAGCAGATGACTGCAGCTTCTGACATCGTGGCGCTATCGGAACTGTTCTTCCGCAGTCACCTAGAGTTAGAGACGGAAGCAGCGCAGGTTCTGGCTGAAAGCCAAGTCCCTGAGGTATTGTCTGCTTTCCTGGCTAAAGTTGAAGCCTGTCAGGATTTCAGTGCAAGCAACATGGCTGTTCTGATTAAGGAAGTACAGAAAGAAACAGGTCATAAGGGCAAAGCACTCTTTATGCCAATTCGTGTGGCTCTGACCGGACAAACGCACGGACGTGATCTTAATATAACCATTGCTTTGCTCGGCAAAAATCGCGTTATCGAACGTTTGAAATCACAAATTAAGGGCGCTTAAGGTCGTATTTCATACGACTAAACCCCCTTGTCAGTATCTTGTCTTTTGCGCTAAGATAGAATTATATGATAATAGCTGTGATCAGGAGAAGTACGTCCATTGAAGACAATTGCCAGAGAGAATAACCGAGAAAGGGACACCCTTTCGGGCTGGGAGTTATTCATTTGTCCGGGGCAGAACATGCGCCTGTGAGCTGCACGGTTGAATGACCTTTTTAAGGCTCATTAGATCGCGCCGGGAACGTCGCCGTTAATGATGCCAAGTGGAATGAAGAAATTCTGCCGTTTGTTACAATAGCGGCTCATTTGATTCGTTCAAGCAGAGTGGAACCGCGGTTAAACGTCTCTGCAGCATTATGCTGCAGGGGCGTTTTTTGTCTAAATATAAGCAAAAATAATTTTCATACAATACTCTTTGTCTTATATTTTTACGAGATAACAAACCAAGCGAACACTCACAGCATATGTATGATAAGGATGATGGGCCTGGAGACAATACCTTTCTTGTGTACCTGTAAACAGGAGATAAGGAAGTTAAGAAGAGAGGAACCGTGATGTTTAAGCATATTAAGTCGGACATTCGGGCGGTATTTGATAACGATCCTGCTGCCCGCAGCTGGTTCGAGGTTGTCTTCACATATGCCGGCTTGCACGCCATTTGGGGTCACCGGATCGCCCACTCTTTTTTCAAACGCCGCTGGTATACAATGGCTCGTATGGTTTCGCAGTTTAGCAGATTTATGACTGGTGTTGAGATCCATCCCGGAGCTGTCATCGGAAATAGGCTGTTTATTGACCATGGTATGGGGATAGTTATCGGAGAAACCTGCGAAATCGGTGATGATGTTATAATCTATCAAGGGGTTACGCTTGGAGGAACCGGAAAAGAAAAAGGTAAGCGACATCCCACGGTTGGCAACAATGTAGTTATTGGTTCCGGTGCGAAGGTTTTAGGATCTTTTCGTATTGGTGACAATTCAAATATAGGTTCGAATGCTGTTGTGTTGCGTGAAGTGCCTAACAACAGTACAGTAGTAGGGAATCCAGGTCGTGTGGTAAAACGTAATGGAGAACGGGTATCCGATCGGCTCGATCATACGAAGATGCCTGACCCGCTTGTCGATTCACTGCGGTTTTTGCAGAAAGAAATCGAAGAAATTAGGGAAAAGCTTGGCGCAGAAGATAAACAAAAAACCGCACAGCGGATAGCAGAAGCTCAGCAGTATATTGGTGACTATGAAATTTAAGCATCCCGGTATTAAGGAATCCGGAAGAACAGAAAGGGCTGGAATAAGGATGGCTTTACAAATATATAACACAATGACACGCAGCAAGGAGCAGTTTGTGCCCCAGGAGCCGGGCAAAGTTAAGATGTATGTGTGTGGTCCAACCGTTTATGGATATATGCATATCGGAAATGCTAGACCTATAATTGTTTTTGATATGGTCCGGAATTACTTGGAGCAGTTAGGTAATGAGGTGCGTTATGTTACGAATTTCACGGATGTTGATGATAAACTGATTCGCAAAGCCGAAGAAATGAACACTACTGTAGCAGAGGTAGCGGAAACTTTTATTGCTGCTTACCGTGAGGATCTGGAAGGGCTTGGTGTTAAACCGGCAACCTTGAATCCCCGTGTAACGGAAAGCATGGAGCTGATCATTGGATTTATTAAAGAGCTTGAGGAAAAAGGATACGCATACGAAAGCGGCGGCGATGTATATTACCGCACTTCAAAATTTGAAGACTACGGTAAATTATCTCGTCAGAATCTGGATGAGCTGCAGTTTGGTATCCGTGTTGAGGTGGACTCACGTAAGGAAAAACCGGAGGATTTTGTGCTTTGGAAAGCAGCCAAACCTGGTGAAGTGCACTGGAGTAGCCCTTGGGGAGACGGACGTCCAGGCTGGCATATTGAATGCTCGGCTATGGCGCGCGAGTTCTTGGGAGATACGATTGATATCCATGGTGGTGGACAAGATTTGCAGTTCCCGCATCATGAATGCGAATGCGCTCAGACCGAAGCTCTGACTGGTAAACCACTCTCTAATTACTGGATGCATAATGGATTCATCAACATCGGAGACGAGAAAATGTCGAAATCGCTCGGTAATGGCTGGCTTGTAAAAGACATCCGTGAGCGTTTTAAAGCAGGAGCTATCCGCTATTTCATGCTATCGACCCATTACCGCAACCCGTTGAATTTCTCAGAGGAATCTATGACTTCCGCCGAAAAGAGCGTTGAACGGATCACGCTTGCAGAGAGTAACGTTAAACATCGGCTTGAACTCGCTGCTGATGGTGCTCAAGGTGAGGTCAACTCAGAGATTAATGATAAGCTGTCGGCTATAGTGGCCAATTTCCATGCTAGAATGCAGGATGACTTTAATACGCCTGATGCGATCACGGCTATGTTCGATTGGGTGAGCCTGGCAAACCATACGCTTGCGAATAACGAGGCTGCTCCTGCTGATTTTGCTGCATTACTGCAAGCTTTTGGCGAAATGAATGCTGTGCTGCGTTTGACGCCTGAACTGGAAGAGGAAATTGCAAGTGAAGAAGTTGAACGGTTGATCGCCGAGCGGGTTGAAGCTCGTAAGAATAAGAATTGGAGCCGGTCTGACGAGATCCGTGATGAATTAGGCCGCTTGGGCATATTGCTTGAGGATACTCCACAAGGAATGCGGTGGCGTCGTAAATGAGTGAGGAACGCAAGTTTGATAACGGATGGTTTCCTTATGAGCCTTCCAAACCTGCGCGACTACTTTCGCCTATTGTTCTAGCTTATGTAGGAGATGCTATCTATGAGGTGGCTGTTCGCCAGTATTTAGTATCTCTTCCGAATTTGCGTCCGAACCATTTGCATCGTTCTGCTACAGGGCTGGTATCCGCTAAAGCACAGTGTGCAATTCTGAACTTTTTGGAGCCTAGTCTCACGGAAGAGGAGAAGGATGTCGCCCGTCAGGGGAGAAATGCGAAATCGGGAAGTGTTCCTAAGAATGCGGATGTGCTTGAATACCGTCATGCTACAGCTTTTGAGTGCTTGATTGGTTACTTGTACTACACAGGACAACAGGAGAGAATAGAAGAAATTGTGCACAAGGGTATACAGTTTATGTTGAAACAGCCGTGATAGGCTTTGGCGAAATAGAAAATAGGAGAAGTGAACATGGAAGAAGAATTGAAGACTGAAGAGGAAATATTGGCAGGGAAGCATTCTGTGCTTGAAGCGCTTCGTGCTGGTCGTACATTAAATAAAATATGGATCGCAGAGACAGCCCAGAAGCATCTGACAGCACCCATCGTTGCCGAAGCCCGGAAAGCGGGAATTGTCATTCAGCATGTGGACAAGCGTAAGCTGGATCAACTGGCACCAGGTGTGCAGCATCAAGGGGTGGTTGCACAAGCAGCACCATTTGCCTATGTTGAAGTGGATGATTTGTTAGCTATAGCAGAAGCCAAAGGAGAACCGGCATTCCTTATTTTGCTTGATGAAATTGAAGATCCTCATAACCTGGGTTCGATTCTGCGGACGGCGGATTGTACTGGAGTACATGGGGTAATCGTACCTAAACGCCGTTCGGCTCAGATAACTGCGACCGTGTCCAAAACATCCGCGGGTGCTGTGGAGTATGTTCCGGTTGCCCGGGTTACAAACCTGGGTCAGACCATTGACCGTCTAAAAGAGCAGGGAGTCTGGGTAGTAGGAACAGACGTGGATACCGATCAGAATCTATACCAATCCGATATTTTCACGGGTCCGGTAGCTGTTGTAATCGGCAATGAGAGTAAAGGAATGGGACGCCTGATTCGTGAAAAATGTGATGTGCTTCTTAAGCTGCCGATGGCCGGAAAGATCAATTCATTAAATGCCTCTGTCGCCGCAGGAGTCATTATGTATGAAGTGATACGCCGCCGGCAACAGCAGGGATAGCTATGGCCGACTGGCGCGATGTGCTGCTTGTGGATGGATATAACATGATCGGTGGCTGGCCGGAACTTGTGGCACTGTCCCAGATTGGTATGCAGGAAGCACGCGACCGCTTGATGGATTTGCTGGCAGATTACCAGGCTTTCTCTGGACGAAGAGTTATTGCTGTTTTTGATGCATACCGTGTTCCGGGGTTGGGAAGGTCTTTTGTCCAGGGTAAGGTCCAGGTGTACTTCACCAAGGAAAAAGAAACCGCAGATGAATGCATTGAGCGACTGGTTGGGGAATATAGCAATCGGCGCCGGCAGATCTATGTGGCTACGAGTGATTTTATAGAGCAGCATATTATTTTTGCACAAGGTGCATTGCGAATTTCGGCAAGGGAATTGCATCTGGAAATTGAAGAGAATCAAAAACAAGTAAAAAAAGCTATCGAACCTGGCGGTGTCAGTTCTACTCGTCATTCTTTGGAAGACAAACTGCCTCCCGATGTGCGCAGTAAGCTGGAAAAATGGCGCAGACAGTGAGATCGAGGAAGAATCAGGAAATATTTTATTCCAATTTATGCTATTCTAGATTGATTTTGGACAAACTCCGGTTGACGGTGGAAGGTAACATAATATATACTGATCCTATATTTCGCGAAGTAACGATGTGTCTTGCGTTGCAGCCGGGGGGATTCTTGGTGAGTGTCGACCTCAAGGAAATAATGCTGTCTGAGTATGATTTCATAAGTGATGAAGATATTGTCGAGGCTTTCCGTGGTGGCGACAGTGGCGCATTAGAACACTTGATTAATAAATACCGTAACTTTGTACGTGCTAAAGCCCGCTCTTATTTCTTGATCGGGGCAGACCGTGAAGATATTGTACAAGAAGGAATGATTGGTCTATACAAGGCTATTCGTGACTTTAAAGGTGACAAGCTCTCTTCATTTAAGGCTTTTGCTGAGCTCTGCATTACACGACAGATTATAACGGCTATTAAGACGGCCACTCGTCAGAAACATATTCCGCTGAACTCTTATGTTTCCTTGGACAAGCCCATTTATGACGAAGATTCTGATAGAACACTTATGGATGTCATTTGTGGAACACAGGTTCTAGATCCAGAAGAGCTAATTATTAATCAAGAAGAATTCATTGGTCTTGAAGATAAGATGGCGGAGATTCTAAGTGACTTGGAGCGCAAGGTTCTGATGTTGTATTTAGACGGAAGATCCTATCAGGAGATTGCTGAAGATCTTAAGCGGCATGTGAAGTCTATTGATAACGCTCTACAACGAGTAAAAAGGAAATTAGAAAGATATCTAGAAGTACGTGACAATTGATGATATAATGAACAAGAGAGGGCTCGGACATCGAGTTCTTTTTTTTAGTCTTTTTGAAATCACCCGGATAGAATTAGGTGCTTGCACTATAAATTTCTATTTGAGCCGATTTTAGTCGTTGCCGTTGAAGGTAGGTTTATACACAGACGGAATACCCCATAATGGTAAGGAAGACAGCGAAGTGTGAGGAAGAGATAGACCCAAAGACAGGGTACGGCCATATGACTACTAAACCCGGAATTACCCAGTGCAGAACGGAATTCTTTCGTTGACACAGACCTTGACATTATGCTAAAGTGTTTTAGGTAGGCCTAAATTCGCGGCTTTTTTTTAGGATCAATATTTGCGTCTTCTAATGTGAATTAGAAGGACGTCTCGGGAGGTGCACATCATGCGGGTAATTATCACTTTGGCTTGTACAAGTTGCAAACAAAGAAACTATGCGACTACCAAAAACAAGCGAAATCACCCCGACCGCATGGAGATGAAGAAATTTTGCAAGTATTGTAACTCGCAAACTCCTCATCGCGAAACCAGATAGTCTGTGGAGGTGTAGTCGGCATGAAACGTAGTTTCAAGTCTATGTTTTCCTTTTTCACTGAGAGCTGGAGTGAACTCAAAAAGGTTCGCTGGCCAAGTCGTAAAGAATTGACCAACTATACATTGATCGTTCTCGGTACGATTGTAGTTGTCGCTATTTACTTCTGGGTTCTGGACATCGGTATTTCCGCTGTGATTGAAGCGATTATTTAGAGAGGTCCCAGGTGGCTTGATATGGAAAAAAGATGGTATGTCGTTCATACCTATTCTGGGTATGAGAATAAGGTCAAAGCCAATTTGGAAAAGCGCGTTGAGTCCATGGGCATGGAAGACAAAATATTCCGCGTTCTTGTTCCTATGGAAGAAGAAATCGTAAACAAAGACGGTAAGAAAAAAACCGTTATGCGTAAAGTTTACCCCGGATATGTTTTGGTGGAAATGGTTCAGACTGATGATTCCTGGTATGTTGTCCGCAATACTCCGGGCGTTACTGGATTTGTTGGTTCGACAGGCTCAGGGTCTAAACCAACAGCTTTGCTTCCGGAAGAGGTAGAACAAATTCTGAAGCATATGGGCATGGTTGAACCTAAAGCGAAGATTGATTTCGAAATCAAGGAATCCGTACGTATTATGGTTGGTCCGTTTGCGAATTTTGTGGGCTCCGTGGAAGAAATTTTGGCTGACAAGAGCAAGATCAAAGTGCATGTTAACATGTTTGGACGGGAAACCCCGCTAGAGTTGGATTTCACTCAAGTGGAGAAAATATAACATAAGCTAGGGTTTCTTGTGGGAGAGCGCTATTGGCGTTCGAAGACCACTATTTTTGCAAGGAGGTGTCACTCATGGCTAAAAAAGTTATTAAAATGGTGAAACTGCAGATTCCTGCAGGGAAAGCGAATCCAGCGCCTCCAGTAGGTCCGGCGTTAGGTCAAGCAGGTGTCAACATCATGGCATTCTGTAAGGAATTTAATGCTCGTACTGCCGACCAGGCTGGCTTGATCATTCCGGTTGAAATTACAGTATTTGAAGACCGTTCCTTTACTTTCATCACTAAAACTCCTCCGGCTGCTGTTCTGCTTCGCATCGCTGCTAAAGTAGAAAAAGGATCCGGCGAACCAAACAAGAAAAAAGTAGCAAAAATCGGCCGCGCTGCGGTACGTGAAATTGCTGAAACAAAAATGCCTGACCTTAACGCTGCAACTGTTGAAGCTGCAATGCGTATGGTTGAAGGTACTGCCCGCAGTATGGGTATCACAATCGAAGACTAGTAGTTTTCGAAGAATCGGTCATTCGTGACCCGCAAGTATGTGGGAGGAATTTCCGCTAACACCACAAAGGAGGAACATTTTCATGGCTAAACATGGTAAGAAATACCAAGAAGCTGCTAAGCTGATCAACAGCGAAGCAACTTACGAGCCTTCAGAAGCTGTAGAGCTTGTGAAAAAGGCAGCGACTGCTAAGTTCGACGAAACCGTTGAAGCAGCAGTTCGTCTGGGTGTAGACCCGCGTAAACAAGACCAAGCAGTTCGTGGTGTTGTTGTCCTGCCTCACGGCACTGGTAAAACACAACGCGTGCTTGTATTTGCAAAAGGTGAAAAAGCGAAAGAGGCAGAAGCTGCTGGCGCTGATTTTGTTGGTGATCAAGACATGATCAACAAAATTCAACAAGGCTGGTTTGAATTTGATGTCTGCGTAGCTACACCTGATATGATGAGTGAAGTCGGTAAACTGGGTCGTCTGCTTGGTGGTAAAGGTCTTATGCCTAACCCTAAAGCTGGCACAGTTACATTCGATGTTTCCAAGGCTGTGCAAGAAATCAAAGCCGGTAAAATCGAATACCGTCTCGACAAAGCAGGTCAAATTCACGCGCCAATCGGTAAAGTGTCCTTTGATGCTGCACAATTGAACGATAACCTTAAAGCTCTTATCGACGCTTTGAACCGTGCGAAACCAGCTGCTGCTAAAGGTGTATACCTTAAAGGCATCTCGATTTCTTCCACAATGGGTCCTAGCGCTCGTGTGAACACAACCGTCTTCAGATAATTAAGGGTTGACTCTTTGAGTCAATTTTGATAATCTATAACAGTTGTGAAACTTAAGGTATCAATCTTAACCTTGAATATGCTTACCGTAGACAGTAGGTGCCTTAGTGCTTAATTTCCTACCGAGGTGTTGTGATAGAAACAAGAAGTAACGAGCTCGCTCGTATAACTTTCGTTTTATCAAGCCTTCGTGATTCTGCGGAGGCTTTTCTACTGCCTGCGTAGGAGCGGTGAAGCTTTCCTTGGAAAGAACGCCGACACATAAATTTTCAGGAGGTGTATACATTGGCAAATGCAAAAGTAATTCAAGCAAAACAAGACGCGGTTGACGTCGTTACTGCAAAACTGCAAAACAGTCTTTCGACTGTTGTAGCTGACTACCGTGGATTGAACGTTTCCCAAGTGACTGAACTACGTAAGCAACTTCGTGAAGCTGGCGTTGAGTTTCAAGTCCTGAAGAACACATTGCTACGTCGCGCAACTGCTGCGGCTGAGTTGAGTGAATTGGATGAAGTTTTGACTGGTCCAACAGCTATCGCATTCAGCACAACTGATGCAGTAGCACCAGCTAAAATTTTGAACGATTTCGCCAAGAAAAACGACGCTTTGAAATTGAAAGGCGGCGTAGTTGAAGGTCGTGTCATTGACGCGGAACAACTGAAAGCACTGGCTGAGCTTCCATCCCGCGATGGTTTGCTGTCCATGCTGCTTAGCGTACTTCAAGCTCCAATGCGCAACTTCGCGCTTGCAGTTAAAGCTGTTGCTGAAAAAGAAGAACAAAGCGCGTAAGCCTTTGACTCTTGCAGCATAATCAATACCACAAATAAATTTAAATATAAAATGGAGGTTCAATCATGAGTAAAGAAGCAATCTTGGAAGCAATTAAAGGCATGAGCGTATTGGAACTGAACGACCTGGTTAAAGCAATTGAAGAAGAATTCGGCGTAACTGCAGCAGCTCCAGTAGCAGCTGGCGGTGCGGTAGCAGCAGTAGCTGAAGAGCAATCCGAATTTGACGTAATTTTGACAGGCGCTGGCGCTTCCAAAATCAACGTTATCAAAATCGTTCGCGAAATCACTGGTCTTGGCTTGAAAGAAGCTAAAGATCTTGTAGACAACGCACCAAAAGCAATCAAAGAAAAAGTAAGCAAAGACGAAGCCGAAGCTACTAAAGCAAAATTGGAAGAAGCAGGCGCAGCTGTAGAAGTGAAGTAATTCCTTCTATTACTGAAAACCCCTTGAACTTGTTCAAGGGGTTTGTTTTATAAATAGAGTTAGTAGGGCGTATATACCAACTGCTAACATAATAGGAAAGGGAGGAAAGAGATGTCGCAACATTATTATTCGCAGCAGCCGGAAGTACGTCATGACAGACGTAGCATTGATACCGTACTAAGAGGCAAAAGCTTTCGTTTTACGAGCGATGCCGGTGTATTCTCTAAAGGAGACATCGATTACGGTAGCCGAGTTCTTATTGAAGCTATGATAATTCCGGACGGTTCAGCGGTGCTTGATGTAGGTTGTGGTTATGGGCCGATTGGCATAAGTGCAGCATACCTAGCTCCCAAAGGACATGTGACCATGATTGATATTAACAGTCGTGCGGTAGAACTGGCGCGTGAGAATGCTCAGCACAATGGAATCCGGAATGTTACGATAATGGAAAGCGATGTGCTCGGCGCATTGAATGAGCAGCAGAAGTTCGATGTGATTCTAACTAATCCTCCGATTCGTGCAGGAAAAGCTGTAGTGCATAAGATATTTGAAGATGCGTATGAACACTTAAATGAGGGTGGCTATCTGTGGATTGTAATTCAGAAGAAGCAGGGCGCTCCATCAGCAGTGGCAAAACTAGAAAGCTTGTTCTCAATGGTGGAAGAAGTGGGGAAAGACAAAGGCTATCGTATTATTAAAGCGCAAAAATAAAATACAATAGGTTATTGACATGTGATAGTGATAATGGTATTATTATAAAATGTCAGTATTAAGATAGGCTCCATGTCTTTAGTTTGCTGAAATGTCAAGCAATATATTGTCGCCCGGCTAGCGCATGCCGCACGGCAAGTTTTTGCGAGTTGGTTGTCTATGCTCTAACGCAGCGAATGCTACGTGGTAATAGATAATAGCGCATAAACTATTGCTTGGTGACGTATAATATGTACGTTTTGGGCAAATCTACTTGATAAGGAGTATTTTGGTCATGGATAAATGCGCTCTTTTTTCGAAGATTTCGATAAGGGCTTTTCTTTTATTTATGACTGAATCCTTGTAGTATGGTTCCATTATACGGTTCCAAACAAGGGTTCGCAATCAATTTTTAAGTGAGTAGACATGAGGGGTGAGTAAAGTTGGCAGGACATCTTGTTCAGTATGGTCGACGCACTCGGCGGAGCTATGCGAGAATTAACGAGGTACTCGAGGTCCCGAACCTGATCGAGATCCAACAAAAATCTTATGATTGGTTTTTGGAGGAAGGATTGCGGGAAATGTTTCAGGACATCTCGCCGATCCAGGATTTCACAGGTAATTTGGTACTAGAGTTCATTGATTACAGCCTGGGTGAACCGAAATATACGGTTGACGACGCTAAAGAGCGGGACGTAACGTATGCGGCTCCTCTGCGTGTAAAGGTGCGGCTCATTAATAAAGAGACCGGTGAGGTTAAAGAGCAGGAAGTGTTCATGGGAGATTTCCCGCTGATGACGGAGACCGGCACTTTTATTATTAATGGTGCGGAACGGGTTATTGTCAGCCAGTTGGTTCGCTCTCCAAGCGTCTATTTCAGCACAAAAGTGGATAAGAACGGCAAAAAAACCTACACCGCCACAGTAATCCCGAACCGCGGAGCCTGGTTGGAACTTGAAACCGACGCTAAGGACATTATGTATGTTCGTATCGATCGGACTCGTAAAATTCCTGTTACCGTACTTTTGCGTGCTCTCGGTTTCGGTAGTGATGCCGAAATTCTGGAATTGCTTGGCAATGATGAATATATTCGCAATACGCTGGATAAAGACAACACGGACTCCACGGAGAAGGCGCTTATTGAGATTTATGAGCGTTTGCGTCCGGGCGAACCGCCGACACTAGACAATGCCAAAAGTTTGCTGGTTGCGCGTTTCTTTGATCCAAAACGCTACGACCTAGCTAATGTAGGCCGTTACAAAATCAATAAAAAGCTACACATTAAGAACCGTCTTTTCAATCAACGTCTTGCTCAGCCTTTGGTTGACGACTCTACTGGAGAAATCCTGGCAGAATCCGGCCAAATGGTCGATCGTAGACTGCTTGATGAATTGATTCCATATTTCGAAAAGAATGTTGCCTTTAAAAACTACCGTGTTACTGGCGGAGTTATGGACAGCGAAGATATTCCTCTTCAAACAATTGACGTGTTCTCGCCAATTGAAGAAGGCCGGGTTATTAAGCTGATTGCTAACGGCAACATCGACAAATCTGTTAAGCATATTACTCAAGCTGATATTATATCCTCAATCAGCTACTTTATTAATTTGCTTCACGGAATTGGCAATACCGATGATATTGACCACTTGGGTAACCGTCGCCTGCGTTCTGTGGGTGAACTCTTGCAGAATCAGTTCCGTATCGGTTTGTCCCGTATGGAGCGTGTTGTTCGCGAAAGAATGTCAATTCAGGATGCTAATGCGATTACGCCACAGGCTCTGATCAACATTCGTCCGGTCATCGCGTCCATTAAAGAGTTCTTCGGTAGTTCCCAGCTGTCTCAATTTATGGATCAGACGAACCCGCTTGCGGAACTTACGCATAAACGTCGTCTGTCCGCACTCGGACCTGGTGGTTTGACACGTGAACGCGCGGGCTTTGAAGTTCGTGACGTCCATCACAGTCACTACGGTCGGATGTGTCCAATTGAAACGCCGGAAGGTCCAAACATCGGGTTGATCAACTCCTTGTCCACCTTTGCCCGCATCAATGAATACGGCTTTATTGAAGCACCGTATCGTTGGGTGGATCCGAAGACTGGTAAGGTGACTGAGCAAATTGACTATCTGACTGCTGATGAGGAAGATAATTATGTAGTTGCTCAGGCTAACGTGTTGATCGAAGAAGATGGCACCTTTAAAGAAGATATGGTAATCGTTCGTTACAACAAAGACTCAGACAACATTACAACGATGCCAAGTAATCGTGTCGATTACATGGACGTTTCGCCTAAACAGGTTGTATCTGTCGCTACGGCGCTTATTCCGTTCCTTGAGAACGATGACTCCAACCGCGCACTGATGGGATCTAACATGCAACGTCAAGCCGTTCCGCTTCTAATTCCAAAAGCTCCGCTGGTCGGAACAGGGATGGAACATAAATCCGCTAAGGATTCTGGCGTATGTATCGTTTCCAAGTATGACGGTATTATCGAACGTTCTTCAGCTAATGAAATTTGGCTGCGTCGCGTTGAGACTGTCGAAGGCAAGGAAGTTAAAGGCGATATCGTTAAATATAAATTACACAAATTTATGCGTTCTAACCAAGGTACCTGTATTAACCAACGTCCTCTAGCTAAAAGAGGGGACATTGTTAAGAAGGGTGATATCCTGGCAGACGGTCCTTCCACAGAAATGGGCGAACTTGCTCTTGGCCGTAACGTAGTCGTTGCGTTCATGACTTGGGAAGGTTATAACTACGAGGATGCGATCCTGTTAAGTGAAAAGCTGGTTAAGGAAGATGTATATACTTCGATTCATATCGAAGAATACGAATCTGAAGCTCGCGACACTAAACTGGGACCTGAAGAAATTACGCGCGATATTCCGAACGTCGGCGAAGAAGCTCTGCGCAATCTTGATGAGCGCGGAATCATCCGTATTGGTGCGGAAATCAGCGCTGGTGACATTCTGGTTGGTAAGGTTACTCCTAAGGGTGTGACTGAACTGACAGCAGAAGAACGTCTCCTGCACGCTATCTTTGGTGAGAAAGCTCGTGAAGTACGGGATACCTCTTTACGCGTTCCTCATGGTAGTGATGGTATTATCGTGGACGTTAAAGTCTTTACACGTGAGAACGGCGATGAGCTGCCTCCTGGTGTAAATCAATTGGTTCGTGTCTACATCGCTCAGAAACGTAAGATTTCTGAGGGTGACAAGATGGCCGGACGTCACGGTAACAAGGGTGTCGTTGCCCGTATCCTGCCAGAAGAAGATATGCCGTTCCTTCCGGACGGTACGCCAGTACAGGTTGTTCTTAACCCTCTGGGCGTTCCTTCTCGTATGAACATCGGACAGGTGCTTGAGGTCCATATTGGTATGGCCGCATTGCGTCTGGGAATTCACATTGCAACGCCGGTATTTGACGGAGCGCGTGAGTACGACGTGTTTGATACGATGGAAGAAGCAGGTATGCAGCGTAATGGTAAGACTGTATTGTATGATGGCCGTACAGGTGAACGCTTCGAACGTGAAGTTACTGTTGGTGTCATGCACATGATCAAACTGGCGCACATGGTTGATGATAAGATTCACGCCCGTTCAACAGGACCTTACTCACTAGTTACGCAACAACCATTGGGTGGTAAAGCTCAATTTGGTGGACAGCGTTTCGGGGAGATGGAAGTGTGGGCGCTTGAAGCTTACGGTGCTGCATATACATTGCAAGAAATTTTGACCGTGAAATCCGATGACGTGGTTGGTCGCGTGAAGACGTACGAATCCATTGTCAAAGGTGAAAATGTACCGGAACCAGGTGTTCCTGAGTCGTTCAAGGTATTGATCAAAGAACTGCAGTCCCTGGGTATGGATGTTAAGATTCTTAGCGGTGACGAGCAGGAAATTGAAATGAGAGAATTGGACGATGAGGACGAGACGTCAGGCGACAAACTAAGCCTCAATTTAGAAGGTTCAGAAGTCGGAGTAGAATAATCAAGCTGGAGCTTAAAAGTTCCATTTTATAAAGGACCGCACGCCCTCTTTTGATGTAACAGTCAGAAGAGGGTAAAGCGGTACTAAATCAGGATTAGGTTAAGGAGGGTTGCTCCTTGTTGGACGTTAACAATTTTGAATTTATGAAAATCGGACTCGCTTCTCCGGAGAAGATTCGTTCATGGTCCCGCGGAGAAGTTAAGAAACCGGAAACCATTAACTATCGTACATTGAAACCGGAAAAAGAGGGTCTTTTCTGTGAGCGTATCTTTGGACCACAAAAAGACTGGGAATGTCATTGCGGTAAATACAAACGTGTCCGTTATAAGGGCGTAGTCTGCGACCGTTGTGGCGTTGAGGTTACCCGTGCTAAAGTTCGTCGTGAACGTATGGGTCACATTGAATTGGCTGCTCCGGTATCTCATATCTGGTATTTCAAAGGTATCCCAAGCCGCATGGGGCTTGCACTAGATATGTCTCCAAGATCACTTGAAGAAATTATCTATTTCGCATCTTATGTTGTAACGGATCCAGGTGAAACTCCACTGGAAAAGAAACAACTTCTGTCCGAGAAAGAATATCGTAGCTACCGTGAAAAATACGGTTACGGGTTCCAAGCCGGCATGGGTGCTGAAGCTGTTAAAAAGCTTCTTCAAGATATCGACATCGATAAAGAGCTGGAATTCCTCAAAGAAGAACTGCGTACGGCCCAAGGCCAACGTCGTAACCGGGCGATCAAACGTCTGGAAGTCATTGAAGCATTCCGTAACTCCGGCAACAAGCCTGATTGGATGATCATGGATGTTCTTCCGGTTATTCCTCCGGAGCTTCGTCCGATGGTTCAGTTGGATGGTGGCCGTTTTGCTACGTCCGATTTGAATGATCTCTATCGCCGTGTTATTAACCGGAACAACCGTCTGAAAAGACTGCTTGATCTCGGTGCTCCTGACATTATCGTGCAGAACGAAAAACGGATGCTCCAGGAAGCTGTCGATGCTCTCATCGATAACGGCCGTCGGGGACGTCCGGTAACCGGTCCTGGTAACCGTCCACTTAAATCGCTCAGCCATATGCTGAAAGGTAAACAAGGACGTTTCCGCCAGAACTTGCTCGGTAAACGGGTTGACTACTCTGGACGTTCCGTTATCGTTGTAGGACCGTACCTCAAGATGTATCAGTGCGGACTTCCTAAGAAAATGGCGCTAGAATTGTTCAAGCCTTTTGTTATGAAAGAATTGGTTAATAAGGGCCTTGCCCACAACATAAAGAGCGCGAAACGTAAAGTTGAACGCGTAAGTCCTGAAGTTTGGGATGTACTCGAAGAAGTAATTAGAGAACACCCAGTGCTTCTAAACCGCGCACCAACACTTCACCGTCTCGGTATTCAAGCATTTGAACCGATTTTGGTGGAAGGTCATGCTATTCGTCTTCACCCACTCGTATGTACGGCGTACAATGCCGACTTTGACGGTGACCAAATGGCGGTGCACGTTCCTCTGTCTGCGGAAGCTCAAGCGGAAGCACGCATTCTCATGCTTGCATCTGGTAATATCTTGAACCCTAAAGACGGTAAGCCAGTTGTAACACCTTCCCAGGATATGGTCCTTGGTACTTTCTACTTGACCATGGATAACAAGGAAGAAAAGGGTAGTGGTATGATTCTGCGTACCGTTAACGAAGCTGTATCAGCTTACCAACGCGGAACTGCAGGACTTCATGCTCGTGTTGCTATTCCGGCTAAAGCACTTGGCAAAACATGCTTTACGGAAGAACAACAAAATGCAATGTTGATTACTACGATCGGTAAGATCATCTTTAATGAAATCTACCCAAGTAGTTTCCCTTATATCAACGAAGCAACCAAAACCAACTTGCTGCACGGCACACCAGAGAAATACTTTATCTACGAAAAAGGCGCGAACATTCGCGAGCTGATTGAATCTGCTCCAGAAGCCAGTGCTGTAGGTAAAGAATATCTGGGTCTGATAATCGCTCGTTGTTTTGAAACTTATCACACAACCAAAACTTCTATGATTTTGGATAAAATTAAACAGCTCGGATTCACTTACTCCACACGTTCTGGTGTTACAGTTGCCGTGTCGGACGTTATTGTTCCTGAGGAAAAGGTTACCATCCTGAAAGAGTCTGAAGCTAAGGTTGATGTGGTTGCTAACCAATATCGCCGTGGTTTGATCACCAATGACGAACGGTATGACCGTGTTATTGAGATCTGGTCGAAGACTAAGGATGATCTTACGAACATCCTGCTTAAGTCGATGGACCGTTTCAACTCTATCATGCTCATGGTTGACTCTAAAGCGCGTGGTAACAAATCGCAGATCACTCAGCTGGGTGGTATGCGTGGTCTGATGGCAACACCTTCAGGTCGGATTTTCGAATTGCCAATCAAGGCGAACTTCCGTGAAGGTCTTACCGTCTTGGAGTACTTTATCTCCACTCACGGAGCGCGTAAAGGTCTTGCCGATACCGCACTTCGTACCGCTGACTCAGGGTATCTGACACGTCGTCTTGTTGACGTTGCCCAGGACGTTATTGTCCGTGAAGAAGATTGTGGAACCGATAAAGGCTTCACAGTTAGTCGTATTCAGGATGGTAAAGAGGTTATCGAGGATCTGTATGACCGTATTGAAGGTCGTTACTGCTTCGAAACTGTTCGTCACCCAGAAACAGGCGAAATCATTGTTCACCGCAATGATTTGATTGACTCCGATAAAGCGGAGGCAATTGTAAACGCAGGTGTAACTAAGCTGCAAATTCGTTCTGTACTGAGCTGCCGTGCCCGTCATGGTGTTTGTAAGAAATGTTACGGACGTAACTTGGCAACTGGTAAACACGTTGAGATTGGTGAAGCAGTTGGTATTATTGCGGCACAATCTATCGGTGAACCAGGAACCCAGCTTACAATGCGTACGTTCCATACCGGCGGTGTTGCCGGTGATGACATCACTCAAGGTTTGCCGCGTATTCAGGAGTTGTTTGAAGCTCGTAACCCTAAAGGTCAAGCTACAATCAGTGAGATCGATGGCGTAATCAAGGAAATCCGTGAAACCAAAGACCGTCGCGAAATCGAGGTTCAAGGTGAAGCAGAATCCAAGACTTATTCCATAACTTATGGTTCACGTCTACGTGTTAGCGAAGGCCAAGAAATCGAAGCCGGCGATGAGCTGACAGACGGTTCGATTGACCCTAAAGAAATGCTGCGTATCAAAGGGATCCGTGGGGTACAAAACTACATTCTGCAAGAAGTACAGCGTGTATACCGTAACCAAGGCGTTGAGATCAATGATAAGCACATTGAAGTTATGATCAAGCAAATGCTTCGGAAGATCCGTATCATTGACGCAGGTGACACAAGTCTGTTGCCAGGTGCATTTGCGGATATTCATGAGTACGAAGGTGCTAACAAGGAAGCTATCTTGTCTGGTAAAGAGCCTGCTGTTGCTAAACCAGTCTTGCTCGGTATTACCAAGGCGTCTCTTGAAACTGATTCCTTCTTGTCAGCTGCATCATTCCAAGAAACTACTCGTGTCCTAACAGACGCTGCTATCAAAGGTAAAGTAGATAAGTTGCTTGGACTTAAAGAAAATGTTATTATCGGTAAGTTGATTCCTGCAGGTACTGGGATGAACCGTTACCGTAACGTTAAGCTAAGTGATCCAAATGCAGAAAGCGAACTTGAATCATTAGAGACGGTTCCTGCTGAATAAATTAGCAATCATGGTAGTGTGCTCATGTCATACCTACTCATAGGTGTGGCATGAGTGTTCTGCTGTGTATAATTTCTATAAAAATTGTTGCTGAATTTCTTGACACCATCTATTGATAATGCTAAAATGTCTAAGGTGCGTGAGTAGCCATGTTATCCTTGTTCATTGGAGGTAAAGAGAATGACTGATGATAGAGGACTACAGGATGCTCAGGTCAAGATCGGTACCAAACAAACCGTCAAGGCGGTAGAGTTGGGCCTAGCCGCAGAAGTCTATGTGGCAGAGGACGGAGATCAAAGGCTTACTTCCAGGATAGTTTTGCTTTGTAACAAACAAGGTGTTAAGATCACATATGTGGATACGATGCTGAATTTGGGCAAGGCCTGCGGAATAGAAGTTGGCGCTGCGATGGCAGCCGTCTTAAAACAATAGCTACAGAAATGTTTTTGTACTGGGGTGAACACCAGCAGCAAGAACTTTTCATTTGTCTTTTTATGAACCGCCTGGGTCTGTGGGCTTAGAGTTCTTAAATCGACTATCATTTCAGGAAGGGGGTGGCAACAACATGCCAACAATTAACCAATTGGTTCGTAAAGGCCGTCAAGCCAAAATCGAAAAATCTAAATCTCCCGCTCTTCAAAAAGGGTATAACGCCCTCAAGCGTGAGGCTACAAATTTGAGCGCTCCGCAAAAACGCGGTGTGTGCACTCGTGTAGGCACAATGACTCCACGTAAACCAAACTCAGCGCTTCGTAAATATGCCCGTGTTCGTTTGACGAACCGTCTCGAGGTAACAGCTTATATCCCGGGTATCGGACATAACTTACAAGAGCACAGTGTTGTATTACTTCGCGGAGGTAAAGTAAAGGACCTTGCAGGGGTTCGTTACCATATCGTTCGTGGTGCTTTGGATACAGCAGGTGTAGCTAACCGGATGCAAGCTCGTTCTAAATACGGTGCAAAACGTCCTAAAGCTAAGAAGTAAGATAACAATATCTGAATAATAAACATTTAAGAAAGGGGGATATCCATGCCACGCAAAGGTCCAGTTACAAAGAGAGACGTATTGCCAGATCCGTTGTATAATAGCAAGTTGGTTACTCGTTTGATTAACCGCATTATGCTGGGTGGTAAAAGAGGTGTCGCTCAAAGCATTCTGTACAATTCATTCAAATTGATTGAAGAACGTACGGGTAAAGATCCGATGGAAGTTTTCGAAGCTGCCATCAAGAATATCATGCCGGTTTTGGAAGTCAAAGCTCGTCGTGTCGGTGGTGCTAACTATCAAGTACCTATCGAGGTTAAACCGGAGAGACGTACTGCTCTGGGATTACGTTGGCTCGTAAACTACTCTCGCAACCGCGGTGAGAAGACTATGGAAGAGCGTTTGGCGGCTGAGATCATCGACGCTTCCAACAACACAGGCGCTTCTGTTAAGAAACGTGAAGATACACACAAAATGGCTGAAGCAAACAAAGCGTTCGCTCACTACCGTTGGTAGGATAAAGGTCATTCAAATAACTTATATTTTGAAGGGAGATCCATTTCATGGCTAGAGAGTTCTCCTTAAAAAATACACGTAACATCGGGATCATGGCGCATATTGATGCTGGTAAAACAACTACCACAGAGCGGATTCTTTTCTATACAGGCCGTACGCACAAAATCGGTGAAGTTCACGAGGGTGCTGCTACAATGGACTGGATGGAGCAAGAACAAGAGCGCGGAATCACGATTACGTCCGCTGCTACGACTGCTGCGTGGAAAGGTCACCGCATCAATATCATTGATACCCCAGGACACGTTGACTTCACTGTTGAAGTTGAACGTTCCCTGCGTGTATTGGATGGGGCAGTTGGTGTATTTAGTGCAAAAGAGGGCGTTGAGCCTCAGTCTGAAACCGTATGGAGACAGGCTGACCGTTATAACGTTCCCCGGATTGCATATGTAAACAAAATGGACATTATCGGTGCGGATTTCCTTAACGTAATCGAAACTATGCGTGATCGCCTTCAAGCCAATGCAGTTGCTATTCAATTGCCAATTGGTGCAGAAAGTGATTTCACTGGTATTATCGACCTAGTTGAGCAAAAAGCACACATGTTCAGGGATGATCTGGGCCAAAACATCGAAGTAACGGATATTCCGGAAGAATATTTGGCCAAAGTTGAGGAGCTGCGTCTCGAGTTGATCGAGAAAGTTGCTGAACTTGATGAGGATCTGACTATGAAGTATTTGGAAGGCGAAGAAATTACAATTCCGGAAATTAAAGCTGCAATTCGCAAAGGCGTAGTTGAAGTTAAATTGTTCCCTGTAATTGCTGGATCTTCCTACCGAAACAAAGGGATTCAGCTTATGCTGGATGCTGTTGTTGATTACTTGCCTTCTCCTCTTGACGTTCCAGCTATTACTGGACATCTTGATGACGGTACAGAAGCTGTTCGTCACTCTTCGGATGAAGAGCCGTTTGCAGCTTTGGCATTTAAAATCATGACAGACCCTTATGTTGGTAAACTTACGTTCTTCCGTGTTTACTCAGGCGTACTTGAGTCCGGATCATACGTAGTTAATGCAACTAAGAACAAGCGTGAACGTATTGGTCGTATCCTTCAAATGCATGCGAACAGCCGTCAAGAAATTTCCATCGTGTATTCTGGCGACATCGCAGCTGCTGTTGGTTTGAAAGATACCAGTACAGGTGATACACTGTGTGATGAGAAGAATCCAGTAATTCTGGAATCAATGAACTTCCCTGATCCAGTTATCGAGATCGCTGTTGAACCAAAAACTAAAGCTGACCAAGATAAAATGGGTGTTGCTCTCGGAAAGTTGACTGAAGAGGATCCAACTCTTCGTGCTCACACTGATGAAGAAACAGGCCAAACAATCCTGGCTGGTATGGGTGAACTTCACTTGGACATCATCATCGACCGTATGCGTCGTGAGTTCAAAGTAGAAACCAATGTGGGTAAACCACAGGTTGCTTACCGCGAAACGTTCAAGGCACCTGCTCGCGTCGAAGGTAAATTTGTACGCCAATCTGGTGGTCGTGGTCAATACGGTCACGTATGGGTTGAATTTGAACCCCTCGAACCAGGTACTGGTAGCAAATTCGAAAGTAAAGTTGTGGGTGGCTCGGTTCCTAGAGAGTACATCGCTCCTGCACTTGCGGGTATTGAAGAACAAATGAAAAACGGCGTACTTGCTGGCTTCCCGCTAGTAGACGTTAAAGCTACCATCGTAGATGGTTCTTATCATGATGTCGATTCCAACGAAATGGCATTTAAAATTGCCGGTTCGATGGCACTCAAAGCAGCTAAAGACAAGTGTAAGCCTGTCCTGCTTGAGCCAATCATGAAAGTAGAAGTAACTGTTCCTGAGGAATATATGGGTGATGTAATGGGTATGCTGAACTCCCGCCGTGGCCGTATCGAAGGTATGGATTCCCGTGGTGGAGCGCAAATTATCCGTGCTAAGGTGCCTCTTTCCGAAATGTTCGGATACTCTACAACACTTCGTTCTGGTACACAAGGACGTGGCGTATTCTCAATGGAGCTTTCTCACTATGAAGAAGTTCCTAAATCCATTGCGGAAGAGATCGCTGCAAAGAACAAAGGCGCTGAATAATTACCAGTTTTAACTTGCCGTCCCGGGTATAAACACTCAGTCATCTAAGATTACACGTATGCGGGCGGCTCAAATATAAGGAACCCCACATTAAGGAGGAACTGTTCAAATGGCAAAGGCAAAGTTTGAACGTAACAAACCGCACGTTAACATCGGTACTATTGGTCACGTCGACCATGGTAAAACGACTCTGACTGCTGCAATCACTACTGTATTGTCCAAAACTTACGGTGGCGCAGCTATCGCATTCGATCAAATCGACAAAGCTCCTGAAGAGCGCGAACGTGGTATCACAATCTCCACTTCCCACGTTGAATATGAAACTCCTAACCGTCACTACGCTCACGTAGACTGCCCTGGTCACGCCGACTATGTTAAAAACATGATCACTGGCGCAGCGCAAATGGACGGAGCTATCCTGGTTGTATCCGCAGCTGATGGCCCAATGCCACAAACTCGCGAGCACATCCTGTTGTCCCGTCAAGTAGGCGTTCCTTACATCGTTGTCTTCTTGAACAAATGCGACATGGTTGAAGACGAAGAGTTGTTGGAATTGGTTGAAATGGAAGTTCGCGACTTGCTTAGCGAGTATGACTTCCCAGGCGACGATACTCCAATCATCCGTGGTTCTGCTCGTGAAGCTCTGCAAAACCCAGATGGCGATTACGCTAAAAAAATCATCGAAATGTTTGAAACAATCGATGAGTACATTCCACTTCCTGAGCGTCAAACTGACAAGCCTTTCTTGATGCCTGTCGAAGACGTATTCTCCATCACTGGCCGCGGTACTGTGGCAACTGGTCGCGTAGAACGCGGAACAGTTAAAGTCGGAGAAGAAATCGAAATCGTTGGTATTCACGAAGATACTAAGAAATCCGTAGTTACGGGCGTAGAAATGTTCCGTAAATTGCTGGATTCCGCTCAAGCTGGGGACAACATCGGAGCATTGCTTCGTGGTGTTGACCGTAACATGATCGAGCGTGGCCAAGTATTGGCTAAGCCGAACTCCGTTAAACCACACACTGAGTTCACTGCTCAAATTTACGTTCTGACAAAAGAAGAAGGTGGCCGTCATAAGCCTTTCTTCACTGGATACCGTCCACAGTTCTACTTCCGTACAACTGACGTAACTGGTATCATCAACTTGCCAGAAGGTACTGAAATGGTTATGCCTGGTGATAACATCTCCGTAACCGTACAACTGATCTCCCCAATCGCTATTGAAGAAGGTACTAAATTCTCCATTCGCGAAGGTGGCCGTACAGTTGGTGCTGGTAGCGTAGCTTCTATCCAAAAATAATAATTCGACTTCTATCTGCGGGTAGATTCCGAATTACAAACACCCCTGATTCTTCTTGCGGAGAATCAGGGGCTTTTTTTTTTTTTTTTCTCTGAAAAGGATTTATTATTCGACAAAGATTGATAATCAAAGCATACTATTATGATCTTTTTCTACATAATTCGTCAAATTACAACAATCAATTGTTTACAATTATACTAATCTTAGAGTAAAATGAAGGAGGTATAATAATGTAAAATAATAGGAGTTGTGGGAGGGTGTTAATATGGGGAAATGTCCTTTTTCCTTCATGCATGCGTTAACTGCACGTAATAATAATGTGGATTCTCCTGCCTCTCGTTCCTTAGACTTCAAGGATCAGAATCATTCTGTTGCGGAGTCTTTTCATAAACTGGAAGGACATGGCGAACTTAACGAGCAGATGAGGATGATTGATCTAACTGAAGCAGATCTGAACTTACTACGCAGGGTGAAACCTGTTGTTGAGCAGAATATAGACTATATCATTGATCAATTTTACAATTCTGTATTAGGTGTAAATAAACTCGAAGCTATTATTTTGGAACATAGCAGTATAGATAGGTTAAAAACTACTCTACGTGGTCATATCCTAGAGATTTTTAATGGAAAGGTTGACGATGAGTACATAGCAAAGCGTCTAATGATCGCTAATATTCATAAAAGAGTAGGGCTTGAGCCTAAATGGTACTTATCTGCTTTTCAGAATCTTCAGAACGTATTTATACGCGTTATATATAATGAAACAAACGATGACAATATACGCCTTCGAGTGGTTCAGACGGTGACTAAACTGCTTAATCTTGAGCAGCAATTGGTGCTAGAAGAATATGAGAAGGAGAATATAAGAGAGAAGGAGGAGCAATATTTATTAGTAAAAAATGAATTGAAACAAAAAATTTCAGAGTTTAGCGTTGAACTGATAGATTATAGCATCGATACTAATGCTGCTGTGAAGCAGCTAGTGGCAAGCAGCAATGAAGTAAGTAGAACATTCCAACGTACGGCTTCATCCGCTCTGGAGTCACAGGGATTAGCTGCAGATGGGCATGAACACTTGGACGATTTGACTGAGCAAATTAATCTCATATATCAGACCACCAGTGAGATGGAAGACTCGATCATTGAGTTAAGCGATTCCTCTAAACAAATTCAAAAAATCGTGAACTCAGTAAGGGAAATTGCTGATCAGACTAAAATCCTCTCACTTAATGCAACGATTGAAGCCGCAAGAGCTGGTGAGCATGGTAGAGGGTTTAGTGTGGTTGCTCAAGAAGTTAGCCGGCTTGCGGAGGATACTAAGAATACTGTGATTCAGATCGTAGAGCTAACAAATAAATCAGGACTCCTCACTCAGCAGGTTGTAGAAGAGATTCGTAAGGTGCAGGACTTAACTAAGAATGGGAAACACCAATCGGTCGAGACTAGTCTTTTGTTCTCTGATATTGTAGACGCTATGCGTAGCAGTACACAGGAGATTGTAATAGTGGAAGAAGAAATAAGAACCTTAATCCAAACCATTGAGGGGATCGGAACTGCAACGGCTCAGACTGCTTCCTCCGCAGAGATTTTTAAGTCTGCGACAGAGAATCTTTAACATATATATAGTAGAAGAACAGCGCATGAAAAAAATATGCGTTGTTTTTCTATTTTTGCTTGCAATACTGCTGCCTATTATATATAATAATAAATGTTGTTCTGAGACGTTGCGATGATGTGAGAGGTTACTGACACACCCGGCCCCTTTGCCATGGGGACGAGGTCAGAAAATTTTCACGGAGTATGTCCGATACCAAATTGGGCGATAGAAGGAGGGACTAAAATGGCAAAGCAAAAAATTCGTATTCGCTTGAAAGCATACGACCACAGAATTCTTGATCAATCCGCTGAGAAGATTGTTGAAACAGCAAAACGTTCGGGTGCAGGTGTGTCCGGGCCGATTCCGTTACCAACTGAGAAGCAAATCATTACTATTCTCCGTGCGGTACACAAGTACAAGGATTCCCGTGAACAGTTTGAACAACGGACTCACAAACGTTTGATCGATATTGTGAACCCAACACCACAAACTGTGGATGCCTTGATGCGCTTGGATCTACCGTCCGGTGTAGATATCGAAATCAAATTGTAATTCTATTTTAAGTAACTTAGGAAAAGAAAAGAGGTGTCAACATTGAAAGGTATCTTAGGAAAAAAACTCGGTATGACTCAAGTGTTTACTCCAGAAGGTAACGTAATTCCTGTTACTGTTATCGAAGCAGGACCTTGTGTAGTACTGCAAAAGAAAGACCTGAATATCGACGGATATGAAGCAGTGCAATTGGGCTTTTCTGATAAAAAAGAAAAACGCTCCAATAAGCCTGAACAGGGTCACGCCAAAAAGGCAAATGCAACACCTAAGCGCTACGTTCGTGAAATTCGCGGTGTTGATCTCGGGTCTCTCGAGGTTGGACAAGAGCTGAAGGCTGATATCTTTGCTGAGGGCGAATTTGTTGACGTAACTGGTACATCTAAAGGTAAAGGTTTCCAAGGTAACATCAAACGTTGGGGACAAAGCCGCGGACCAATGGCACACGGATCGCGTTACCACAGAAGACCGGGTTCCATGGGTTCTATCCAAGCTAACCGTGTTCCTAAGGGCAAACGCCTTCCAGGACATATGGGTCACACGACTATTACGGTTCAAAAGCTTGAAATTATCAAGGTTGATGTTGAACGTAACGTATTGCTGGTTAAAGGCGCTATCCCAGGTCCTAAAAACAGCTTCGTGAAAGTTAAACAAACCGTTAAGAAATAATTATTGAAGAAAGGAGGAACATGAAATGCCAAAAGTAACACTTTTTAATATTAGTGGCAACGAAGTTGGTGAAGTGGAATTGAGCGATACAGTATTCGGTATTGAACCGAATGAGCACGTTCTACATGAAGCTGCGCTTATGCAAAGAGCTTCCCTACGTCGTGGTACACACAAAGTAAAAGGACGTTCTGAAGTTCGTGGCGGTGGACGTAAACCTTGGAAACAAAAAGGTACAGGTCGCGCTCGTCAAGGCTCCATTCGTTCTCCACAATGGAAAGGCGGCGGCGTTGTCTTCGGACCAACACCACGTAGCTATTCCTGGAAACTGCCTAAGAAGGTTCGTCGTTTGGCGATCAAATCCGCTTTGTCCTCGAAAGTACTCGAGAATGACATTATCGTATTGGATAGCTTGACAATGAATGCTCCGAAAACGAAAGAATTCGCAGCAATCTTGAACAATCTGAAAGTAGATCGTAAAGCGTTGATCGTAGCTACTAGCTATGATGATAACGTAGCACTTTCCGCTCGTAACATCCCTGGGGTGAAATTCGTAGCGGCTGACGGCATTAATGTTCTTGACGTACTGACGTACGACAAACTGATCATCACTAAAGAAGCAGTTCTGAAGGTAGAGGAGGTGTTCGCGTAATGAAAGATCCTCGTGATATTATCAAACGTCCGGTGATTACGGAACGTACTTCCGACTACATGAGCGAAATGAAATACGCTTTTGAAGTGGATATCCGTGCTAACAAAACCGAAATCAAAAAAGCTGTCGAGGCTATTTTCAAAGTAAAAGTAACAAATGTGAACACAATGCGCGTACCTGGCAAACTGAAACGTTATGGTAAATATTCTGGTTACACTCCAGAGTGGAAAAAAGCCATCGTTAAGCTTAGCCCGGACAGCAAACCGCTTGAATTTTTTGAAGCGGTAGAATAATACTCTGTTGAAGTAAGGAGGGAACTACAGTGCCAATCAAAAAGTACAAACCGACCTCTCCGGCAAGACGCGCTATGTCCGTGTCTACGTTTGAAGAAATTACAACAAACCAGCCAGAGAAATCGTTGCTTTCTCCGCTGTTCAAACATGCGGGACGCAACAACCAAGGTAAAATTACGGTTCGTCACCATGGCGGCGGACATAAACGTAAATACCGTATTATCGACTTCAAGCGGACTAAAGACGGCATACCAGGTAGCGTTGCTACAATCGAGTATGACCCGAACCGCACATCTAATATTGCTTTGATCCACTATGCTGATGGAGAGAAACGTTATATCATCGCTCCTAAAGGTCTAAGAGTTGGGGATAAAGTAGAGTCCGGTCCTGCGGCCGACATCAAAATTGGTAACAGTCTTCCACTGGAGAACATTCCAGTAGGTACAGTTATCCACAACATTGAGTTGAAACCAGGTAAAGGCGGACAATTGGTTCGTGCAGCTGGTACAGAAGCTCAATTGCTTGGTAAAGAAGAAAAATACTGTTCCGTTCGTTTGTCATCCGGTGAGGTTCGTAAGATCCTTAGCGTATGCCGTGCAACTATCGGTTCCGTAGGTAACGAAGATCACGAATTGATCAAAATCGGTAAAGCTGGACGTAGTCGCTGGCTCGGCCGTCGTCCTGAAGTTCGCGGGGTAGTAATGAACCCTAACGATCACCCACACGGTGGTGGTGAAGGTCGCGCTCCAATCGGACGTAAATCGCCAATGTCTCCATGGGGCAAACCAACCCTTGGTTACAAAACGCGTAAGAAAAACAAGGCATCTGATAAATATATCGTTCGCCGCCGCACTAAATAAGACGCTTCTGGCAAGTTAATAAAGCGCGAAGCGTCGATTCGCGGTTTGAAGAACCGGATGAAGGGAGGATTCACACATGGGTCGCAGTTTAAAGAAGGGGCCGTTTATCGATGGCTACCTGCTTAAAAAAGTTGAGGAACTGAACGAGGCTGAAAAAAAGGTTGTAGTTAAAACTTGGTCCCGTCGCTCAACCATTTTCCCTCAGTTTATCGGACATACGTTTGGTGTATATGACGGCCGTAAACACGTGCCTGTATACGTAACAGAAGATATGGTAGGTCACAAGTTGGGCGAGTTCGCGCCAACACGTACTTACAAAGGCCACGCGGGTGACGATAAGAAAACAAGAAGATAATAATAAGGTCTCTGTTTGAAAGGAGGTTAAACAATGGAAGCAAAAGCACATGCAAGATCGGTGCGAATTTCCGCTCGTAAAGCGAAACTGGTTGTTGACTTGATTCGCGGTAAGCAAGTGGGGGAAGCAATTGCTATTCTTCGCCACACTCCGAAATCCGCTTCTCCGGTCGTTGAAAAGTTGCTTAATTCGGCAATTGCGAATGCTGAGCATAACTATTCTTTGGACGTGAACAGTTTGTTCGTTAGCGAGGTTTTCGTTAACCAAGGACCTACTATGAAACGTTTCCGTCCGCGCGCCATGGGCCGCGCAAGTCGGATCAATAAACGCACGAGCCACATTACACTGGTGGTATCTGAGAAATAAGGAGGGATAACACGTGGGTCAAAAGGTAAATCCAATCGGACTCCGAATCGGTATTATTCGCGATTGGGAATCTAAATGGTATGCAGGAAAAGATTTCGGTACTCTTCTGATGGAAGACGTCAAAATCCGGGAATACCTTAAAGGCAAATTGAAGGATTCCGCTGTTTCCCATATCGAGATCGAAAGAGCGGCTAGCCGCGTGAACGTTACAATTCATACAGCTAAACCAGGTATGGTTATTGGTAAAGGCGGAGCAGAAGTAGAAGTACTTCGCAGCGCAGTTACAGCAATCGCTGGTGGCAAAAAAGTACACATCAACATCAATGAAATCAAGCACCCTGAATTGGATGCAATTCTTGTAGCTGAGAGCATTGCTCAACAATTGGAACGTCGTGTATCGTTCCGTCGTGCCCTCAAACAAGCGATTCAAAGAACTATGCGTTCTGGCGCAAAAGGGATTAAAACTCAAGTGGGCGGACGTCTTGGCGGAGCTGAGATTGCTCGTTCAGAAGGTTATAGCGAAGGAACAGTTCCACTTCATACGCTTCGTGCCGATATCGATTACGGAACGGCTGAAGCACATACAACTTACGGTCTTATCGGCGTAAAAGTATGGATCTACCGTGGAGAAGTTCTTCCCCCAGCTAAGAAACAAGCTGCTCAGGAAGGAGGCAACTAATCATGTTGGTACCAAAACGCGTAAAACACCGCAAGCAACAACGCGGACACATGAAGGGTATGGCAAAAGGCGGTACTGAATTGAACTTCGGCGAATTCGGCCTGGTTGCACTTGAACCGTCTTGGATCACTAACCGTCAGATCGAAGCTGCTCGTATCGCGATGACACGTTATATCAAACGTGGCGGTCAAGTTTGGATCAAGATTTTCCCAGATAAACCTATTACTCAAAAGCCTCTCGAGGTTCGTATGGGTAGTGGTAAAGGTAACGTTGAGAAATGGGTAGCCGTAGTTAAACCGGGCAAGATTATGTTCGAACTCGGAGGCGTGTCGGAAGAAATCGCTCGTGAAGCGATGCGTCTTGCCGCTCACAAGCTGCCTGTAAAGACTAAGTTTGTGAAACGTGAAGAATTGGGTGGTGAAGCAAATGAAAGCTAATGAACTTCGCAACTTAACCACTGCTGAGATTGAACAAAAGATCGCTGGATTCAAAGAGGAACTTTTTAATCTCCGTTTTCAATTGGCAACTGGCCAATTGGACAACCCAACTCGGATTCGTGACGTGCGTAAGGAAATAGCTCGTGCTAAAACCGTGATCCATCAAAGAGTGCTTGGGATTAGTTAAGTGAGACGGATCGCAGATCCGTATTCAGGAAGGAGGCTAACTAATGAGTGAAGAACGTAATGCACGTAAAGTGCTAATCGGTAAAGTGGTCAGTGATAAAATGGATAAAACCATCGTAGTTGCTGTTGAAACCTATAAAAAACACAATTTGTACCACAAACGCATCAAGTCTACGAAGAAATTCAAAGCACATGATGAGGGAAATGTTGCAAAGATTGGCGATACCGTAAAACTCATGGAAACTCGTCCGTTGTCTAAGGACAAACGTTGGAGACTAGTTGAAGTGGTAGAAGCAGCGGTTATCATCTAAGATAATCAAGAGAGTTTTTCCGGAAGGAGGAAATTATAATGATTCAACCATTTACACGTTTGCATGTGGCTGACAACTCTGGTGCGAAGGAACTGATGTGTATCCGCGTACTGGGTGGTACTGGACGCCGTACAGCAGCAATCGGTGATTTGATCGTTTGTTCCGTTAAACAAGCAACACCAGGCGGCGTTGTCAAAAAAGGTGATGTTGTTAGAGCGGTAGTTGTTCGTACGAAACGTTCCGTTCGTCGTAAAGATGGATCTTACATCGCATTCGACGAAAATGCAGCTGTTGTTGTTAAAGACGACAGAAGCCCTCGTGGAACACGTATCTTTGGACCAGTTGCTCGCGAACTTCGCGATAAAGACTACATGAAGATCGTTTCCTTGGCACCGGAAGTTATCTAATAAACACGGCACCAATAAGTTGAAGGTTAGTTATAGGAGGTGTAATAAATGCCTAGAGTGAAAAAAGTTCTGGAATCCCATAACAATAAACTGCACGTGAAGAAAGATGACGTGGTGCTTGTGATTAGTGGTAAAGACAAAGGCAAAAAAGGCCGTGTCATCGCTGCTTATCCTCGTGAAAACCGCGTTCTGGTAGAAGGCGTCAATATGGTGAAAAAACACCAAAAGCCGAACCAGCTGAATCCACAGGGTGGAATTATTGAGCAGGAAGCTTCGATTCATGTGTCCAACGTAATGCACATCGATCCGAAGACCGGCAAAGTAACCCGTATCGGTTACAAAGTTTTGGACAATGGTAAAAAAGTTCGGATTGCTAAAAGATCCGGAGAGATTATCGACTAATCTAGCCCTTAAGAAAGGAGGTTAAATCTTCATGGCAGCAAGAATGAAAGAACGTTTTCTTAACGAAATTACACCTGCTTTGATGCAGAAGTTTAACTATACAACTGTTATGCAAGTGCCTAAGATCGAGAAGGTTGTCATCAACATGGGTGTGGGTGACGCTGTTCAAAACTCCAAAGTACTTGATGCTGCAGTTAATGACATGCAGTTGATCGCTGGTCAAAAACCAGTAATCACTAAAGCTAAAAAATCCATCGCTGGTTTCAAACTACGCGAAAATATGCCGATTGGGGTTAAAGTAACACTGCGCGGAGAGCGTATGTATTACTTTTTGGACAAATTGTTCAACGTAACACTTCCACGTGTACGTGACTTCCGTGGTGTTTCCACTAAAGCCTTTGATGGCCGTGGTAACTACACACTTGGTCTTAAAGAACAATTGATCTTCCCCGAGATCGAATATGACAAAGTGGATAAAGTCCGCGGTATGGACATCGTTATTGTAACGACTGCTAAGACGGACGAGGAATCCCGCGAGCTGCTGGGTCAGCTGGGAATGCCTTTCGCAAAATAAAGTCGGTTAATCCATTTTCTCCGAAAATGTTTAGGAGGTGTCAGGCTAAGTGGCAAAAACTTCGATGAAAGTTAAACAACAACGTACGCCTAAGTTTAAAGTACGTGCATATACACGTTGCGAACGTTGTGGTCGTCCACATTCGGTACTGCAAAAGTTCAAAATTTGCAGAATTTGTTTCCGTGAATTAGCTTATAAAGGCCAGATCCCTGGCGTGAAAAAAGCAAGTTGGTAAGAAGTTTATAAACGGGAAGGAGGTTTACACACATGACTATGTCTGATCCTATTGCAGATATGCTTACTCGTATTCGTAACGCTAACATTGTGCGTCACGAGACGGTAGAAATGCCTGCTTCTACTATGAAGAAACAAATCGCTGACATTTTGAAGCGTGAAGGTTTCATCCGCGATGCGGAATTCGTTGAAGATAGCAAACAAGGGATTATCCGTATCTTCTTGAAATACGGCCCTAACCAAGAGCGTGTTATTTCTGGTTTGAAAAGAATCAGTAAACCAGGCCTTCGCGTATACACGAAGAGCAATGAAGTGCCTCGTGTACTCGGTGGTCTAGGAATCGCGATTATCTCCACATCTAAGGGAGTTATGACCGACAAAGAAGCTCGTCAATCAAAATCTGGCGGAGAAGTTGTCTGCTACATTTGGTAATAAACGTCACAAGATAAGGAGGTGCAACACATGTCTCGTATTGGTCGCAAACCAATCGCAGTACCTAGCGGTGTAGATGTCACTTTGGACAACGCCGTTATTACAGTAAAAGGTCCAAAAGGTTCTTTGACTCGTGAGCTTCATAAAGACATGAAGGTTACAGTTGAAAATAACGAAATTACCGTTGTTCGCCCGTCGGATAACAAATTGCATCGTTCACTTCACGGCACAACCCGCTCCGTTGTCAACAACATGGTAGCAGGTGTGACTGAAGGTTTCTCGAAATCTCTGGAACTGGTTGGGGTCGGATATCGTGCAAGCAAATCCGGAGATAAAATCGTTCTGAACGTTGGTTATTCCCACCCGGTTGAAATTACACCGGAAGCTGGTATCGAGTTCGAAGTTCCTGCGAACACGAAGATCATCGTTAAAGGTATCGATAAAGAACGCGTTGGCGCATACGCTGCTAAAATCCGTTCCGTTCGTGAACCAGAACCGTACAAAGGTAAAGGTATCAAATATGAAGGCGAGCGTATCATCCGCAAAGAAGGTAAAGCTGGTAAGAAGAAATAACCAGTTTAAACTTAATTGTAAGATACCCCGTGCATCTTAAAGTGAAGCTGTTTACGGCAAACTGAAGGGAGTGAAAGGGAAGTCATGATTACAAAAGAAGATAAAAACAAGGCTCGTCTCAAAAGACACCTGCGTGTTCGTAAGAAGATCCAGGGAACTACTGAGCGTCCACGTTTGAACGTATTCCGTTCTTCGAAACACATCTACGCTCAACTGATCGATGATGTTAAAGGGGTTACTATCGTATCCGCTTCTACACTTGATAAAGATCTGAGCGCTAATATCGGTAATGGCGGCAGCGTTGAAGCTGCAGCGAAAGTTGGCCAATTGGTCGCTGAGCGTGCCAAAGAAAAAGGCTATGCAGTGGTCGTATTCGACCGCGGAGGTTACTTGTACCATGGACGGATTCAAGCATTGGCTGATGCAGCTCGTGAAGCTGGTCTTGAATTCTAGAATAATTCTTAAAAGGAGGTTAACGACTTGCGTGTAGATCCGAACAGTTTAGAACTGACAGAAAGAGTTGTACACATTAACCGTGTTGCAAAAGTTGTAAAAGGCGGACGCCGTTTCAGCTTTAGTGCACTTGTTGTTGTGGGCGACGGCAACGGCTACGTCGGTGCTGGTATCGGTAAAGCCGGCGAAGTTCCGGATGCCATCCGTAAAGGCATTGAAGACGCCAAGAAAAACCTGATTCACATCCCAATCGTAGGAACTTCGATTCCCCATCTCGTTACTGGACACTTCGGCGCAGGACGCGTGTTGCTGAAACCAGCATCAGAGGGTACTGGCGTTATCGCTGGCGGTCCAGTTCGTGCGGTATTGGAATTGGCAGGCGTTGGCGACATTTTGACAAAATCACTGGGTTCTTCGAATTCCATGAACATGGTCAATGCAACTTTGGAGGGACTTTCCCGTCTGAAACGCATTGAAGAGGTCGCGAAACTTCGCGGCAAATCTGTCGAAGAATTGCGCGGTTAAGGAGGGGAACGTCAATGGCAAAATTGCAAATTACCCTCGTACGTAGTGTAATCGGACGTCCAGAAACACAACGTGTTACTGTTAAGACGCTCGGCCTGCGTAAACTCAACACGACAGTGGTTCACAATGACAGTCCTGCAATTCGCGGAATGATCAATAAAGTGAGTCACTTGCTATCTGTAACTGAAATTGAAGGCTAAACGCCTCGCATAAATTAACAAACATAAGGAGGTGCAAACGATGAAGTTACATGAACTTGCTCCAGCTCCTGGTTCCCGCAAAGAACGCAATCGCGTTGGTCGTGGTCCTAGTAGCGGAAATGGTAAAACTTCCGGTCGCGGTCACAAAGGTCAAAACTCACGTTCTGGCGGTGGTGTTCGTCCGGGCTTCGAGGGTGGACAAAATCCGCTCTATCGTCGTCTGCCTAAACGTGGTTTCGTCAATCCTACCCGTAAAGAGTATGCGATTGTGAACCTGGAAGATCTGAATAGCTTTGCAGAAGGAACTGAAGTGACTCCGCAGTTGTTGCTTGAAACTGGTGTTGTCAAGAATTCCAAAAGCGGCATCAAGATTCTCGGCAACGGTGAGTTGACCGTAAAATTGACTGTACAAGCAAATAAGTTCTCTCAATCTGCGGTAGAGAAAATCGAGGCTGCCGGCGGTAAAACCGAGGTGATCTAATGTTCAAGACGCTTAAGAATATCTGGCATGTTGAAGATTTGCGCAAAAAGATCCTGTTTACCTTGTTCATTCTGATTATCTACCGTATCGGTTCGTTTGTTCCGGTTCCTGGTGTGAACAAAGATGTACTGCAAACAGCAAATCAGAGTGGTGACGCTTTGATGGGACTCTTGAACACCTTTTCGGGCGGAGCGCTCAAAAACTTCTCGATATTTGCGATCAGTATTTACCCGTACATTACAGCATCCATCATCGTGCAATTGCTGTCGATGGATGTTGTTCCTAAGTTTGCTGAATGGGCTAAACAAGGGGAGCACGGGAAAAAACAATTGGCGCAAATCACTCGTTACGGTACAGTGATATTAGCCCTGATCCAAGGTTTTGCTACGTCGATAGGGTTTAACCGGATTTATGGAACTCAAATGATGCCGAATGCGACATTTGCTGATTACTTGCTGGTTGCCATTATCTTGACGGCGGGTACTTCTTTCTTGATGTGGCTTGGTGAACAGATTACCGAAAAGGGAATCGGGAACGGGATTTCGATCCTGATTTTTGCGGGAATCGTCGCCGCCATTCCGGGATATATCACAAGTACGGCTAACTCAAGTTTTATTCAGCCGGATCAGGTGTTCCTGAATATTCTTAAAGTCGTTATCGTGCTGATTGTGATTGTAGCGATTATTACAGCAGTTATCTTCGTACAGCAAGGTATTCGGAAGATTCCTGTTCAATACGCTAAACGCGTAGTCGGCAATAAAATGTACGGTGGACAGAATACACATATCCCATTGAAAATTAATGCGGCAGGTGTAATTCCGGTAATCTTCGCCGTATCATTGCTTCAGTTCCCAGTTGTTCTCTCCAGTTTCTGGTCAACACATGCCTGGGCTCAATGGATTGCTAAGTATTTAGCAACCGATGCTCCACTTGGTATGCTTCTGTATGTAGTGATGATCATTGGATTCACGTTCTTCTATACGTTCGTGCAGATGAATCCTCAGCAGATGGCTGATAACATGAAGAAGAATGGTGGGTACATTCCAGGTATCCGTCCTGGTAAAGCTACAGAGAAATATTTGACTAGAGTAATGTCTCGTCTGACTATGTCCGGCGCTTTGTTCTTAGCTTTGATCTCTGTTCTGCCGATGTTCTTCGGTGCTTTATCTGGATTGCCTAAAGAAGTTCGAATTGGTGGTACATCACTGCTGATCGTAATCGGTGTGGCATTGGATACTATGAAGCAGATCGAGAGCCAATTGATCAAACGCCATTACAAAGGCTTCATCAATAAATAGGTGATAGGTTCCGGTGAAGCTTAAGTTTTTATTCTTCCCGGCACCTATTATGCTGTTTCTTGCTTGGTGGCGAACTTTTGGGGGGAGAGAGAAATCGTGAACATTTTATTCATGGGCCCTCCTGGGGCAGGCAAGGGAACACAAGCGGCAGAAATCGTTAAAGAATTTGGTATTCCTCATATTTCGACAGGAGATGCTTTCCGTTTGGCAATCAAACAGGAAACTCCGGTAGGATTGAAGGCCAAATCATTTATAGATCAAGGTTTGCTTGTACCAGATGATGTGACCATTGGGATAGTCGAAGAACGGTTGCAGCAGTCCGATTGCGAAAAAGGATTTCTATTGGATGGTTTTCCAAGAACTCTTTCGCAAGCGGAAGCGCTGGATGATATTCTTAGCCGTTTGAACACTTCTTTGGATCATGTCATCAACTTGAATGTTGACCGTGGATTGCTAATGGCGCGTCTTACTGGACGTCGTATCTGCAGCGTTTGCGGAGCATCCTACCATTTAATCTTCAACCCGCCGAAGCAAGATGGCATTTGCGACATTGATGGCGGTGAGTTATATCAACGTCCGGATGACAACGAAGAAAGTGTAGGCAAGCGCCTGGATGAGTATGATAATAAAACAGCGCCGCTGCTTGCGTTTTATGATAATAAAGGTCTTTTGCGTCAGGTAAACGGGGAAAACGAAATTAATGTCGTTACTTCTGAAATCGTGTCTTTAATGCGGGGTTAATGTAATGATCATTTGTAAATCCGAACAGGAACTTGCCTTTATGAGGGAAGCTGGTCGAATTGTTGCCGAGAGTCACCGTCTTATTGCTCAGGCCATTGAGCCTGGCATTACAACGGGCGAGCTCGACAGAATCGCCGATCAATACATTCGCAGTCAAGATGCTGTGCCGTCTTTCAAAGGCTACAACGGTTTTCCTGCCAGCATTTGCGCTTCAGTCAACGAACAATTGGTGCATGGATTTCCAGGTAAACGTAAACTGATCGAAGGCGATATTGTTACGCTGGATATCGGTGCAGAGTACCGCGGTTATCACGGTGATTCCGCCTGGACCTACGGTGTGGGCAGCATTTCCGAAGAGGCTCAGCGTTTGCTGGACGTTACGGAAGGCTCCTTGTACGCGGGACTGGCGTTAGTTAAGCCGGATGTGCGCTTGTTTACAATCTCCCATGCTATTCAGCAGTACATCGAAGAGGCTGGTTTCTCAGTCGTACGTGAGTATGTTGGTCATGGTATTGGGGCAAAACTGCATGAAGAACCGCAAATTCCGAATTATGGCATAGCGGACCGCGGACCACGTCTGAAACCGGGTATGGTGCTCGCGATTGAGCCGATGGTAAACGCAGGAAAGAGACATGTCAGAACACTGGAAGATAACTGGACTGTCGTTACGGTTGATGGCTCACTATGTGCTCACTTCGAGCATACAGTAGCAGTTACTCCGGACGGCATGGAAATTTTCACAAAACTGAATGCGTAGGTGATCTCCTCTTGAATACTGTGAGCAGCCCGCAGGTTGGTCAATTAGTGAGAATTCTCAAAGGCAAAGATGCCGGAGAGGCAGCCGTTGTTATCGCAGTTGTTGATAGCAGATTTGTATACATTGCAGATGGAGACAAACGTAAGTTTGATGGGCCAAAGAAGAAGAATATTCTTCATCTTGAGCTCATACCCTTCATCAGCAGTGAGGTTGTGGACAGTTTGAAGGAAACTGGGCGGGTAACAAACGGAAAGCTGCGATTCGCAGTCATGAAGTATGCTGGACCCACCGGAATAAGTGCTGATGAGAAAGGAGACTAACTGTGGCTAAGGAAGATGTCATTGAAGTAGAAGGTACTGTCCTTGAACCGTTGCCAAACGCAACGTTTAAGGTTGAGCTTGAGAACGGTCATCAAATACTTGCCCATGTATCCGGTAAATTGCGGATGCACTTTATCCGTATTTTGACCGGAGACAAAGTGGTCGTGCAGTTATCGCCTTATGATTTATCAAAAGGTCGTATAACTTACCGTAAATAGATGGGAACTACGAAAAAAGTTTTGCTTCGCAAAACTTTGAGGAGGTAATTAACATGAAGGTAAGACCTTCTGTAAAGCCCATTTGCGAGAAATGTAAAGTAATCCGCCGCAAAGGGACTGTTATGGTGATTTGCGAAAATCCGAAACACAAACAAAAACAAGGTTAAGAAGGGGGTGTAGCGTAAAATGGCTCGTATAGCTGGAGTGGATTTGCCACGTGACAAACGCGTTGAGATCGCCTTGACTTATATTTTCGGAATCGGTAAAACGACTTCTCAGAAAATTCTTAATGAAACAGGCATTAGCGCTAATACACGTGTCCGTGATTTGACGGAAGATGAAGTCAGCAAACTGCGTGAAACGATCGACAAAACGGTTAAGGTTGAAGGTGACCTGCGTCGTGAAATTTCCTTAAATATTAAACGTCTTACTGAGATCGGCTGTTACCGCGGTGTTCGCCACCGTCGTGGATTGCCTGTTCGCGGTCAACGTACTAAAACGAATGCCCGTACCCGGAAAGGCCCGCGTCGTACGGTAGCAAACAAAAAGAAATAATAAGGGGGGATAAGAGACAATGGCTAAACCGAAAAAAGTCGTACGTACCAAACGTCGCGACCGTAAAAATATCGAATCCGGCGTGGCACATATTCGTTCCACGTTCAACAACACCATCGTTACCATCACGGATCCTCACGGAAATGCAATTTCCTGGGCAAGCTCCGGCGGCCAAGGATTTAAAGGTTCCCGTAAGTCCACTCCATTCGCAGCGCAAATGGCAGCTGAATCGGCAGCTAAAGCAGCTATGGAGCACGGCATGAAGTCGGTTGAGGTTATGGTTAAAGGACCGGGCGCGGGCCGCGAAGCAGCCATCCGTTCCCTTCAAGCTGCAGGGCTTGAAGTTAACCTTATTAAAGACGTAACTCCGGTTCCTCACAATGGATGCCGTCCGCCTAAGCGTCGTCGCGTATAGTGAAATCAGTATTGTGAATGTGGTATAATTCTGACGCATCTGCTAATAATAGGTGTTTAGGCATACTACATGATGCACCTGATGGGGTGACAGTTTCATATAGGAGCGACGTTGAAGGAGGGGTAAACTCGTGATAGAAATCGAAAAGCCGAAGATTGAGACCGTAGAAGCTAATGATGAAGGTACCTATGGGAAATTCGTAGTTGAACCGCTGGAACGTGGGTATGGCACGACTCTGGGGAACTCGCTTCGCCGGATATTGCTTTCTTCGCTTCCAGGAGCCGCAGTGACTTCGGTCCAAATTGACGGCGTTCTGCATGAGTTCTCGACCGTTCCAGGCGTAATGGAAGATGTGACGGAAATCATTCTGAACCTTAAAGCCTTGTCTCTGAAGATTCATTCAGACGAGGAAAAAGTGTTCGAGATTGATGCTGAAGGGGAAGGCATCGTTACCGCAGGTGATATCCGTGCGGACAGCGATGTTGAGATCCTCAATCCGGATCTTCACATTGCAACGCTGGGACCTGGTGCGAGACTTCATATGCGTATTTTTGCAGGCCGTGGTCGCGGCTATGTCCAAGCGGACCGGAACAAACGTGACGATCAGCCAATTGGTGTTATTCCAGTTGACTCCATCTACACTCCAATTTCACGCGTTAACTACGGCATAGACAATACACGTGTTGGTCAAGTGACCAACTACGACAAATTGACGCTTGAAATTTGGACGGATGGAAGTATCAGACCGGAAGAGGCTGTAAGCCTCGGAGCCAAAATTTTGAACGAGCACCTCGTTCTGTTCGTAGGTCTTACGGACGAAGCGAAAGACGCCGAAATTATGGTTGAAAAAGAAGAAGACAAAAAAGAAAAAGTACTTGAGATGACAATCGAAGAGCTTGATCTTTCTGTTCGTTCCTACAACTGCCTCAAACGTGCTGGTATTAATACCGTACAAGAGCTTACCACGAAGACTGAAGAAGATATGATGAAGGTGCGTAACCTTGGTCGCAAATCTTTGGAAGAAGTTCAGGAAAAGCTTGAGGAACTTGGTTTGGGTCTCCGCACAGAAGAATAGCTGCAGATTGCTTTAGTAAAGGAGGGAAAACACAATGGCATACCAAAAATTGGGCCGTGATTCCAGTGCGCGTAAAGCGTTATTTCGCGACATGGTAACGGATCTGTTTTTATACGAGCGCATCCAAACAACGGAAGCTAAAGCGAAAGAAGTTCGTTCTATCGCTGAAAAGCTGATCACTAAAGCTAAAAAAGGTGATCTTCATGCTCGTCGTCAAGTAGCTGCATTTGTTCGCCGCGAGACTGTTGATGGTGAACAAGATGCAATTCAAAAATTGTTCTCTGACATTGCTCCTCGTTACACTGAGCGTCCAGGTGGATACACTCGTATCCTTAAACTAGGACCTCGTCGTGGCGACGCTGCGCCTATGGTTTATCTTGAATTGGTAGACCGCGCGTAGTATCACAAGTATTGATTTCCGATGCTTCCCTTTCATCCAGCCCTCTTTGGAGTAAAGATGGGGGAAATATCAGCGTTATTGTGCTGCAGAGGCGCAAGACTCTGCTGTACTAATAACCGTGGGAATCACCTTGGTTCAATTGAAGGAGCTCCCGCAGGGGCTCTTTTTTTTGAAATTAAGGATCCTATAGGACTTGTAGTTCTATATATGAAAAATGGATGCCGTCCTTCTAGGGACGGCGAAGCCATTTCTTCAAATAGAAGATCAGACAGTGCTTCGATCGACGTTCTGCTGACCGGTTTAAAAAGGAGAACGGAATGCGCAATCTATTGATGAAGGTCAATTATGACGGAACGAATTATGATGGCTTTCAGACCCAGCCTCAGGGCAATACGATTCAGGATCGGCTGGAGCAAGCCATACTCCATCTGACTGGTGAGAAGCTGAAGATTACTGCTTCAGGCCGCACAGATGCCGGAGTACATGCCTATGGCCAGCCTTTTAACTTTACAACCTCCTCTCGAATCCCAACTGAACGTTGGTGTCTAGCGCTTAATGCCCGGCTGCCACAAGACATCGTGGTTACAGAGGCTAGGGAAGTTCCGCTAACGTTTCACTCTCGTAGAGGGGCTAAGCGTAAAACTTACCGATACACGATTAATGGCAACAGGTTTCCAGATCCGTTTCAACGGCGCTGGCAGCTTCACCATCCAGTGAAGTTGGATATTCCTGCGATGCAGCAAGGCTTAACGCAAATTATAGGGACACATGACTTCACTTCGTTTGCATCACGACGGTCTACGAAGACTTCTCATGTACGAACGATCTTTGAAGCTCATATGGAAGTAGATCGCAGTATGTGCCGACCCTCTTCATCAGATCAAGGAGTTATCCATACTTATATAACGGGTAGTGGATTTCTTCAGCACATGGTTCGCATTATTATGGGGACTTTGATCCATGTGGGGGAAGGTAAAATACCTGCTGATAAGGTTGCTGAAATATTGGCAGCATGTGATCGATCACATGCTGGTCCAACAGCTGTGGCCATGGGGTTAGCTTTGTGGAGTGTTGAATATGACGAGATTGAAAGTGAATAGTTTTTTCTATAAATTTCTTCCTAATTAATAGGCTAAATGTTTAAAAATCACTTGCACTTGTTATGTTTATACTGTAATATAAAAGTTGTGTTTTCTTGATGGCTATCCCACAGCCCCGATCAGGAAAATGCCAAAAAAATGCTTTGCTTAACTCACATAATCGTAATTCAATGAGAAACAAGATATACGAAACAGAAGATTTTCGTACGAGAACAAGGAGGAAACATTCATGCGTACCACCTATATGGCGAAGCCGAACGAAGTTGAACGCAATTGGCACATTATTGATGCCGAAGGCAAAACACTCGGTCGTTTGGCCAGCGAAGCCGCTGCTTTGATCCGTGGCAAACACAAACCGCAATTCACTCCACACGTTGATACAGGAGATTTCGTTATCGTAATCAACGCTGAGAAAATTCACTTGACCGGTAAGAAATTGCAAAACAAAAAATACTACCGTCACTCGATGCACCCAGGTGGTTTGAAAGTTACTAATGCTGAAACTCTGCTGAACACTAAACCAGAACGCGTAATTGAATTCGCGGTTCATGGTATGATTCCTAAGACTCGTCAAGGGGACCACATGAAGCTGAGATTGAAAGTATATGCAGGCGCCGAGCATCCACATGCAGCACAAAAACCTGAAGTTTACGAACTTCGCGGATAAGAATAGAGGAGGACAGTTTCATGGCACAAGTACAATACTATGGGACAGGTCGTCGTAAACATTCGGTAGCACGTGTTCGCCTTGTACCGGGTGAAGGACGCATTGTCATTAACAAACGTGAGATGGACGAATATTTCGGTGTGGAAACACTGAAAATGATCGTAAAACAACCTTTGAACCTGACTGAAACACTGGGCAACTACGATGTAATCGTTCTTGCACATGGTGGCGGCATTTCCGGTCAAGCTGGAGCAATTCGTCACGGTATCTCCCGTGCATTGCTTAAAGTTGACCCTGAATATCGCGGTGCATTGAAGAAAGCCGGCTTCCTGACTCGTGACCCACGTATGAAGGAACGTAAGAAATACGGCTTGAAGGCTGCACGTCGTGCGCCTCAGTTCTCGAAACGTTAATATCTACAGAATTCAACCCTTGGCCTTACGGCCGAGGGTTTTATTTTTTTATATCAGAACAGAATCATATTTAGAGCTGTGTTTCAAACTAACCTATTTCTTTCGGAATAGGTTTTTTTATATTTATAATTTTTTTATTTAAATCATAGCAACTTTTTCCATTTATAGGCGTTTGAGGTTATAAAGGTGGTCAATATATGAAAAAACAAAATAAGTTTCTTTCAATAGGTGTGTTGGCTTTCGTATTGGTTGTCGGTGCTGCAGGATTGATTAACAATAACAAAGCTGTAAAGGGAGATAATTCTCCTGCATTTATTAGTTCTGAAGCAAAAGTTATTGGTTATCGTGATTTTAATGAGCTAGACAACACGGCTGAATTGATACTGAAAGGCAAAAAAGCTAAAGTCATAAATACATTTATCGATAAAAATGAATTTGGTGAAACGATTGATTATCATACGCAATCTGCAATAAAGATTAATCAGATTTTCAAATCCGATAATCCAGATATTGTAGAGGGCTCTGAAGTTACTGTGCAAGAAAATGGAGCTATCGAAACAACAGAAGATGGAACATTGATCTATGGAATTGAAGGTTATCAGTTAATGAATGAAGATGAAGAGTATTTATTATTCTTAGATAAAAGTTTAACCGATCCTAATGTTTATTTTGTTAAAGGAGTTTACTACGGTAAAATTCCTTTGAGTGAACCAAAAGTGAATAAGATACTGGAACAGTCTGAGGAAGAGTCTTCTCAAGATTTAGAAATCTATGGTGAGTATCCTGAAGCGTTAAATACTATATTTAAAGAAGCCTTAGAAAAATACGGGAGATAAAAAAGCACATAAGAAACCTTTAGCCGTTATGCTTAAGGGTTTTTCTTGTTTAGCCCCTTTCCACAAGAAATGGGCTTTTTTTGCATCTATTTACTAATTCTAACGGTTGAAACGCATTGACTTCCTCAGTAAAAGTTATATACTATTTCATATAGAATTAGTTGGTTTTATTACTTCTTTTACCTCATTTATTCATACGATTAATATTTTGGATGGAGGAATACCTTAATGAACCTGCTCGAGAAAGAGGATTTAATCAAAGTTAAGGCCGAAGAATTAGAAACTGCATCACCCGAGGAAATTATCCGCTGGGCTGTAGAAACATTTCCTAACATTACTTTTGCCTGCAGCTTTGGTGCCGAAGATGTAGTGCTAGTTGATATGCTTCACAAAGTTAGTCCGTCTACAGACGTCTTTTATCTCGATACAGATTATCATTTTAAGGAAACCTATGAGACCAGAGATTTGATGGCGGATAAATACGGGCTGGAGTTCGTACGAGTGTCTCCACAAATCACTCCGCAGGAGCAAGCACTTCAACACGGTGATGCGTTATGGACAGTAGATCCTAACCAATGTTGTGGGATTCGTAAAGTAGAGCCGCTGACTCGTATCCTATCTCAATATGAAGCTTGGATTACAGGCATTCGTCGTGACCAAGCGCCTACCCGTGCTAATGCCAAAAAGGTTGAGTATGATTATAAATTTGGTTTGGTTAAGTTTAATCCAATTGCGGATTGGACAACTGAGGATGTATGGAACTATATTCGTGAAAATGATGTAATTTATAACCCTCTACATGACCGTAACTATCCAAGTATCGGCTGTGAGCAATGTACACGTCAGGTTATGCCTGGTGAAGATCCGCGTGCTGGACGTTGGGCTGGATCAGAGAAGACTGAGTGCGGATTACACAAGTAAGACCTATCCCCGTGAGAACCCAGAAGGAGAGACGATAATGACTTCAATACGTCCGCATGGCGGAACATTAGTAAACCGTGTAGTAGAGGGTACAGAAAGAGAAGAATTGCTGCAGCTTGCACGTGAATATAAGGCGATTGCCGTGAACACCTGGACTTTATCTGATTTGGATCTAATAGCGGTAGGTGCATTTTCTCCACTAACTGGATTTTTGAATGAACAAGATTATCACTCCGTAGTCAAAAACATGCGTTTAGAAGATGGCACAGTGTGGAGCATTCCAATAACACTTGCTGTAGAAGAGGATGTGGTCTCTGGTTTAGCTATTGGAGACAAAGTATCTCTAATCGGTGAAGAGGATGGCGAGATCTACGGTTTAATGGATATTGAGAGTATTTATACGGTTGATCAAAACCTTGAAGCGCAAAATGTATTCAAAACAACAGACCCTGAACATCCAGGAGTAAGTAAGCTGTTGGCCCGCCCGGCTACCTATGTAGGAGGACCAATTACAGTGCTGAATAGACCACAGCCAGAAAAGTTCGGAGAATTTTATTTTGACCCTTCAGCTACACGTAAGATATTTGCAGACAAAGGCTGGAGAACAGTTGTAGGCTTCCAGACGCGTAACCCAGTTCATCGTGCACATGAATATATTCAGAAGTGCGCTATGGAGGTTGTAGACGCTCTGTTCTTAAACCCGCTTGTGGGTGAGACGAAGTCTGATGATGTACCGGCAAATGTACGAATGAAGAGCTACCTGGCGCTTTTGGAGAATTATTATCCTGAGGATCGTACCTTTCTAGGTGTTTTCCCGGCAGCCATGCGTTATGCAGGTCCGAGAGAAGCGATTTTTCATGCTATGGTTCGCAAAAATTACGGCTGCACCCATTTTATTGTCGGACGTGACCATGCGGGTGTAGGTGATTACTACGGAACTTATGAAGCACAAGAAATTTTCGCGAATTTTACCGCTGAGGAACTTGATATTACTCCATTATTTTTTGAACACAGCTTCTTCTGTAAAAAATGCGGAAATATGGCTTCCAGTAAAACCTGCCCGCATCCTGGCGACGATCATATGACTTTGTCGGGTACAAAGGTACGGGCTTTGCTTCGGGAGGGTCAATGTCCACCTCCTGAATTTACGCGACCTGAGGTTGCGCAGATTCTAATTGAAGGCATGACTCAAGAAGTAACAGCTTAATCATCGTTAGCTAGTACTATTTGGCCTTCTTGTCCCATATAGATGAGTATTATCTATCGGGACGAGGGGGTCTTTGTTATGTCTGGCCGAAAACACAGTAAAGTCTCGGTCTGGATCTCATGGAGCAGTATCAAAAAATGTATGCTGGGCGCGACACTGCTGGCTATAATGATCGGCATTATAGCGTATGACATGCCTACTGCCAAAACGTTAAATTATTGGAGTCTTCCTTTGTCTGGTAAAGTGATCGCTATCGACGCTGGACATGGGGGAGCAGATGGAGGGGCAGTTAGCCGGGAAGGGCTAATTGAGAAAGACATTAATCTTGCGGTCTCTCTTTATTTACGTGATTACCTGCAACAGGCAGGGGCTATTGTTGTGATGACCCGTGAAGGGGATTATGATTTAGCTCAGGAGGGCACTAAGGGCTATTCTAAGCGCAAGACTGAAGATCTTAAGCAAAGAGTAAGAAGCATTGAAGAGAAGGGCGCAGATCTTTTTATAAGCGTTCATATGAACAGTGTACCTTCGAACCGGTGGAGCGGGGCGCAGACCTTTTACTATCCCAATCACAAGGATAATAAAGCTATCGCAGAGTTTGTACAGAGTGAGCTGAAGACTACACTGGAGAATACTGATCGTGTAGCTAAGACTGTAAATACTGTTTATCTATTAAAAGCATTAAAAATACCTGCGATCCTTGTAGAGGTCGGTTTCTTGTCGCACCCTCAGGAATCAGTTCTGCTCGGAGATGATGTTTATCAACGCAAGGTAGCGACTAGCATATATCGTGGCATTCTTCGTTATGCTTCCGAGTAGCCGGGACTACTCATCAGGAGATGGGTAATGCTATAATAGACAAAAACTCCGGAAGAATTCTCCTCCGGAAAGGAAACAGAGGTGCTTTCCATGCTGACTAGGGAACATATCCAGGAAATACTGCAGTCATTAACAGACCCGGAAACCGGAAAAAGCCTTGTGGAACTACAGCTGATCCGTGACATTATGATTAAAGAAGATCGTATTTCTTTGTCAATCGTATGTCTGGATCCTGAAGAGCAAAGTCGCATGGACCTAGAACAACAGGTTCGTGAGTTGCTTGAAGCGGGTGGAGTCACTAATGTACATATCCGGCTGCGTGATGCAACCGATTATGAACGTGCTCTGCTTCGCGGAGAGAGTGCTGGGGAAGAGCCATTGGCTGATGAACCGGGGAAACTTAAGGGACATGCAGCAGGCCTTGACGATCATGAATTAATCAATGAGAACTCTGGTGTTAACTTTATCGCCATTGCCAGTGGTAAAGGCGGGGTTGGAAAGTCTACGGTTACTGTGAATTTGGCAGTAGCTCTGGCTAGAAAAGGTAAAAAGGTTGGATTGATTGATGCGGACATTTATGGGTTTAGCATCCCTGATATGATGGGAATCGAAGAGGGCCCCGTTGTAGAAGAGGGAATCATTATTCCTGTGGAACGTTTCGGAGTGAAGGTCATGTCTATGGGCTTCTTTATCCGTGAGAATAGTCCGGTAATTTGGCGGGGACCTATGCTTGGCAAAATGCTGCGCCAATTCTTTGGTGATGTGGGCTGGGGAGAACTTGATTATATGCTGCTTGATCTTCCTCCAGGTACAGGTGATGTGGCGCTTGACGTACATCAGATGCTCCCTCACAGCAAAGAGATTATTGTTACGACCCCTCATGCTACCGCAGCGTTTGTGGCGGCTAGAGCGGGCTCTATGGCTCTGCAGACAGAACATGAGATTATTGGAGTCATTGAGAACATGGCTTATTATGAGTGTAAAGACTGCGGTAAAAAAGATTATATTTTTGGCAGAGGTGGAGGCGCGCGGCTTGCGGAGACACTCCATACGGAGCTGCTTGCACAAGTTCCATTGGGCGCACCGGACAACCATATTTCTGAACCGGATTTCTCGCCTTCTGTATACAAGGAAGACACACCAACTGCCTTGTTGTTTGCTGATATCGCCGATAAGCTGATTGCGAAATATGAGCACTAATTATTGTGCATAAAAAGAGGCCGTCCCACTTTGTTAGGTGGGATAAGGCCTCTTTTTTGTTATGTGCTTGAATCATCGCCGCTACCGCTGCCACTTTCACCACCGCTGCCGCTGCCTTCCTGTTTATCGCCGCTTTCGCCGCCCTTTTTCTGTTCCTTCGGCTCGAGCTCGTCCTGAACGACCTTTTTAAGTAAATTCAATACCTCCATCCGGAATAATGGAGTCTGCATAGATTCCTGGATGGTCTTCATGGATTGCTTTCGGTAGTCAGGTGTTTTGGTGAGATTAAGAAACATGGTCATCATTTCTGGAGACTTCATGATTTCTTCGACGGATTTTTGATATGTGGGATCTTTAATTAGTTGCAGGTGCAATTCTTTGCTTTGTGATTGAATGGCTTTAGCAAAATCGCCTGCGAACTTGGGATCAGTCATAATTTTCTCGATTTCCTTTTGATATTCCGGTGCAGTGAGGGTATCTTTAACAGCGGTTTTTATATCCTCTGTTGTTTGAAGTGGCATCATTTTCATACTCATTCCGCTGGTGCCTCCAGAACTGGAATTTGATAATGATTCCTCAACCGCTTTTTTCCCATCTTCACTTTTTAATATATCAATAACCATGGTCTTCATTTCTTTATAACTGCCCTGACCAGAAGAAGAACTGCTCTGCTCACTTCCGCAAGCCGTTAAGGCCATAACAAAGCTTAAAGCCAAACCCACAGATCCGATAAATCTCCATTTCATTGGCGCTGCCCTCCTTTATTAGGATTCTCCAGTTGTATTATGCCGCATTAACACACATTTATGTTGCTGATGTAATGGTGTTTTGTCGGTATCCTTGGTAAAATAAATCTGACATAGGGGAGGTGAAGTGGCTGAGTATAAAAAAATGGTTTTATTTATTTTGGACAACCCTTCTAATAGGAGCGGGCGGAGCAGTAATCGCAGGTCTGGCACTGCAATTCGTGAACGGTCGAATTGATTTCAAAAGTGTCGCTGATTTCTTTTTATACCCGTTGATACTATTCGGCTACGGTATGCTTGTCAGTGTTTATGCGCAACTTGGTTTTTTTGCTTATCTAATTTTGAATTACATGGGCAATGGTGTTTTCCCACCAAAAATTTGGAAATACATACAACTGGTGCTTTCTGTGCTCGCATTGCTTGAACTGATTTTTTTGCGTACCGTCGTTGGCGGGGAAAGAAGTGTCTTGTCTGATCTAATACTAGGAATCTTTATTTTGTTAGCTGCCATTATTGTGTCTTATTTCAAAGTGAAAAGTACAAACATCTCAGCTTGGATTCCAACCCTCTTTTTTATGACAGCTATTTCAATTGTGGAAATTATCGGCGTGCTCCGTATAGGTGTTGATAGTGCGACAGTGTTTATTGTTGTTCCGCTCATCGCCTGTAATGCATTCCAAATTTTGATGCTTCACCGTATTCTCAAGCCGGCAGCCGGATAAAGGCTGGGGCGAATTCAGCAAATCATGAACCCCGTGCTCTGGCCTTCAGAAGACGGGGTTTTTTGCTCTAGGATGTATCCTAACGATTAAAATCCGCTGGAGGAGGTTAATCTTAAAGAACAATAGAGCGGATTCTTTGTGTGTAGCAACGCTCACAAAACTAAGCAGATGCTTCCGAAGCGAGTTTTGTACGTAGTAATACAAAGCGTAGCATCGCTCACAAAACTTTCAGGAGGGGAATATATGGACATCAAGCGCTATATGATAAAAGACACAAATGAAATCCAGCTTAACAAGCTGGACCCGGACGATACAGGTAATTTTAAATCAAAAAAAGAAGCAGAAGCCAAAACAGAGCAGTTAAAGGAACGGTTGGCAGAACTTCAAGATATTCTTTTTGCACAGAAAAAGCATTCACTGCTAGTAATTCTGCAAGGGATGGATTCCAGCGGTAAGGATGGAACGGTTAAACACATTTTTTCAGGGATCAATCCACAAGGCTTTACAGTGACCAGCTTCAAGAAACCTTCTCTGGAGGAAGAAGCTCACGATTTCTTATGGAGAGTGCATCAAAAGACACCCCCTAAAGGCTACATCTCTGCATTTAACCGCTCACACTATGAAGATGTATTGGTACCGCGGGTACATGGGGGACTGAAAAAGGATGACTTGAAGCGCCGCTTTCGTTACATACGGCAGTTTGAGGAGATGCTGGTGGAAGAGGGAACGACAATTATCAAGCTTTTTCTGCATATTTCAAAAGAAAAGCAGCTTAAGAAAATCAAAGAACGGCTTGAAGATCCCAAAAAACACTGGAAATTCGACGCAAGTGATCTACAGGAGCGGGAGTTTTGGGATGATTACCAAGAGGCATATGTAGATGTTTTTAAGGAGTCTAGTATTGATAAAGCACCCTGGTACTGGATACCAGCCAATCATCAATGGTACCGCAACTATTTGGCCTTATCCATCGTTGTAAAGACACTGGAGAGTCTGGATCTGAGCTATCCGAAGCTGAATACCCCCACACCCGACATATCGGAGCTCATTTCCCCGCGTCATTAATATTTGGATAAGACCAACATCTATTGCGGTACCTAAGATTGGGAGGAGCGTTACAGCCCAGCAGCATCCTCTAAGGCACTATTTAGTGAGGCCGAGTCACGAACCTCTTTACCCTCTGCGTTGCTTTGGCTGATCAGCTCAGAGACGGTAACGAATTCATAACCTTGTCTGCGGAGCTCATCGATAATTTGCGGAAGAGCTTCGTGAGTTTGTTTGCAGGAATCGCTGGCATGCAGTAGAACGATATCACCAGGATGTGCTTTAGTCGTTACACGCTTCACGATATTGTCTACACCTATGTTCTTCCAGTCTAGAGAGTCTGTGTCCCACTGGATGACTTTGTAACCAAGATCATTGGCCACTTGCAGAACTCTTTTGTCAAAATCACCATTAGGCATACGAATTAGATTGGGTTCTTTACCGGTTAATTCTGTAAGCACAGTGTGAGCCGTTGTGATCTGAGTGCGAATCTCTTCGTTACTTAGAGTGCTGTAATTGACGTGTTTATGGCCATGACTGCCAATTTCGAATCCTGCGTTTTTGATGCTTGTTACAATATCCGGGTGAGTCTTACTCCATGGTGACGATAGGAAGAAGGTGGCTTTGTCCACTTTCTTGTCTTCAAGTACCTTCAAAATTGGTTCGGGTCTCTTTTCCCCCCAGCTAATATCGAAGGTTAGGGCAATCAGCTTCTTCTCTGTTGGCACACTGTAAATGGCAGAAGGTCCAGCCTCAGAAAAAACGGTGATATTACCCCTCTCGACATAGACAACTCCAGCAGCAAGAAGCACAGCGGCGAAGATATAGATGAACCTTTTGATCTTTTTGCCGCTGAATACATAAAAAGAATTCATTAATGACAGCGCTCCTCTCCCATGCGAAATGCTTGTTTGTTCTAAATGTATGCTCGTACCGCACGGTTATGACCTAAGAAACAGAGATCACAATTTCAGGAGGTATTTATGTTGTCGTTCTTCACGTTTGTTAAAGATATTAAATCGATCCGCAAGGCTTTGCTGCTGTCCTGTCTGCTCTTCGTAATAGGAGCGGTTGTTGGCTGGGTAGCCACAAGTAGTCTGGAAAAACTATTGGTTCAGCAATTGGAAGGGCTAAGTGAGATCAGCGGAAACTTAAGAGACACCTCTAATCCGCAATGGAACTTCTTTGTATTTATATTTTTGAATAACGCCATCAAGGGCGTGGTTATTATTTTCCTGGGAGCGTTGTTCGGCATATTGCCAGCTATATTCTTATTTATAAACGGAGCGGTAATTGGCTACTTGATACATTTATCCGCACTGCAAGGACAGGATTTGTTCGATTTAATCGTAAAAGGATTACTGCCACACGGGATTATAGAGATTCCGGCAATCATTATCGCGTGTGCCTTTGGACTGCATTTTGGCGGGAAAGTGATTTCAAGTTTATTTCGATCTACAGATAGAAAAGAGGAGAGAAGCGCAGACTGGTCTGCTTTCATGCGTCAAACACTTACGGCTTCCATATGGACTGTAATCCTGTTATTTGTTGCAGCCATTATTGAAAGTACAATTACTTTTTCACTTTTATCATAAAACTTCCGGGAATAGAGCATAACATTAAGGGCGTTCATCCAAGGATTACCTAAAGGTAAGGAGTATATAATCGAGACGAAACCATAAAGGGAATTTTTAATAATTATGGTTATAAAAAGAGGACTCCGGTTAATCTAGTGTAAGAGGATCTTAAGGCAGCTTTCTCCATGAGATGTACTTACTGATTATGCAAAAAGGTTTTGGGGGTTTAGAGAAGGTGTTAATTGCAACTTCATGAAGGAGGCCAAGCATATGTTGGGAATGTTGTTTAACGAAAAGGAATGCAAGGAACTGGATTATGTTTTGAGAAAAGAACTAGATGAGATGCTGTTAGATTTGAGTGATCAGCGCTTGGACCAAAATATCAGGCACGCCATCGCTAATAGATATAAGACTGTATTCCGGATGTATGCTCGCTTCGCTCCTCAGAAAGAGCTTTCCAAGTATGCATGGGGTGGACGTTCTTCTCAGTATAAACACTGAAGATATACGAGAATTGCTACAGTTTTATAAAGTTTTCAGATTATTTAATAAAATAGCTTGACTAAAAAGGAGTGCTCATGATAAATTATATCTCGCGCTCCTTTTGCTTGTGTAAAAGGGAAGCGGAAGGCAAGAAAAATTGAAAAAAAAGATTTTTCAAAAAAAAAGACTTGCCAAACAGCTTAACACTGTGATATATTATAAAGGTCGCCGCTGATAAACAACGACGACGAAATGAGAGACATTGATCTTTGAAAACTGAACAACGAGTGAGTAGGAAATCACGCAAGTGAAATCCAAATTAGAGAATTAATTTTCTCGTCAGATGTTTCAAAATGAGCATATCGCTCTTTTCAATACTAATTGGAGAGTTTGATCCTGGCTCAGGACGAACGCTGGCGGCGTGCCTAATACATGCAAGTCGAGCGGAGTTATTTTGAAAGCTTGCTTTCAAAATAACTTAGCGGCGGACGGGTGAGTAACACGTAGGCAACCTGCCCTTCAGACTGGGATAACTACCGGAAACGGTAGCTAATACCGGATAATTTCTTTTTTCTCCTGAGAGAAGAATGAAAGACGGAGCAATCTGTCACTGAGGGATGGGCCTGCGGCGCATTAGCTAGTTGGTGGGGTAACGGCCCACCAAGGCGACGATGCGTAGCCGACCTGAGAGGGTGAACGGCCACACTGGGACTGAGACACGGCCCAGACTCCTACGGGAGGCAGCAGTAGGGAATCTTCCGCAATGGGCGAAAGCCTGACGGAGCAACGCCGCGTGAGTGATGAAGGTTTTCGGATCGTAAAGCTCTGTTGCCAGGGAAGAACGTCCGGTAGAGTAACTGCTATCGGAGTGACGGTACCTGAGAAGAAAGCCCCGGCTAACTACGTGCCAGCAGCCGCGGTAATACGTAGGGGGCAAGCGTTGTCCGGAATTATTGGGCGTAAAGCGCGCGCAGGCGGCTATTTAAGTCTGGTGTTTAAACCTTGGGCTCAACCTGAGGTCGCACTGGAAACTGGGTGGCTTGAGTACAGAAGAGGAAAGTGGAATTCCACGTGTAGCGGTGAAATGCGTAGATATGTGGAGGAACACCAGTGGCGAAGGCGACTTTCTGGGCTGTAACTGACGCTGAGGCGCGAAAGCGTGGGGAGCAAACAGGATTAGATACCCTGGTAGTCCACGCCGTAAACGATGAGTGCTAGGTGTTAGGGGTTTCGATACCCTTGGTGCCGAAGTTAACACAGTAAGCACTCCGCCTGGGGAGTACGGTCGCAAGACTGAAACTCAAAGGAATTGACGGGGACCCGCACAAGCAGTGGAGTATGTGGTTTAATTCGAAGCAACGCGAAGAACCTTACCAGGTCTTGACATCCCTCTGAATCTGCTAGAGATAGCAGCGGCCTTCGGGACAGAGGAGACAGGTGGTGCATGGTTGTCGTCAGCTCGTGTCGTGAGATGTTGGGTTAAGTCCCGCAACGAGCGCAACCCTTAACTTTAGTTGCCAGCAGGTAATGCTGGGCACTCTAGAGTGACTGCCGGTGACAAACCGGAGGAAGGTGGGGATGACGTCAAATCATCATGCCCCTTATGACCTGGGCTACACACGTACTACAATGGCCGGTACAACGGGAAGCGAAGCCGCGAGGTGGAGCCAATCCCATCAAAGCCGGTCTCAGTTCGGATTGCAGGCTGCAACTCGCCTGCATGAAGTCGGAATTGCTAGTAATCGCGGATCAGCATGCCGCGGTGAATACGTTCCCGGGTCTTGTACACACCGCCCGTCACACCACGAGAGTTTACAACACCCGAAGTCGGTGGGGTAACCCGCAAGGGAGCCAGCCGCCGAAGGTGGGGTAGATGATTGGGGTGAAGTCGTAACAAGGTAGCCGTATCGGAAGGTGCGGCTGGATCACCTCCTTTCTATGGAGAATCGTCTTCTGCAATGAAGACATTCAAATCGGAAGTTTAACTTCCATAATAGAACCTTCGGGTTCGAATACTCACTCGTGTTCAGTTTTGAAAGAGCAAGTCTCTTTCGTATGCGTTTGGTGGCGATAGCGGAGGGGTTCCACACGTACCCATCCCGAACACGACCGTTAAGCCCTCCAGCGCCGATGGTACTTGGACCGAAGGGTCCTGGGAGAGTAGGACGTTGCCAAGCGGACAACCAATTCATTGGTTGATTCACAATGTTATATATGTTATATGGGCTTTTAGCTCAGTTGGTTAGAGCGCACCTCTGATAAGGGTGAGGTCGGTGGTTCGAGTCCACCAAGGCCCACCATATAACATTATAGAGTAATTTTATGGGGCCATAGCTCAGCTGGGAGAGCGCCTGCCTTGCAAGCAGGAGGTCAGCGGTTCGATCCCGCTTGGCTCCACCATAAATTTTTAAATGAATAACTTTTTCAACTTGATCCTTGAAAACTGGATACCGAAACGAATTTGCGTTTTAGAACATCTTTTAGCAACTTGTGCAAACAAGTAAATGTTATTAGTGAGATTTTTCTTCGGAAAAATCAAGGTTAAGCTAATAAGAGCACACGGAGGATGCCTAGGCGCCAGGAGCCGACGAAGGACGTGGCGAACAACGAAACTGCCTCGGGGAGCTGTAAGCAAGCTTTGATCCGGGGGTGTCCGAATGGGGAAACCCAGCTGTGGTAATTCGCAGTTACTCATTTCTGAATACATAGGAAATGTAGAGGCAGACCAGGGGAACTGAAACATCTAAGTACCCTGTGGAAGAGAAAACAATAGTGATTCCGTAAGTAGCGGCGAGCGAACGCGGAACAGCCTAAACCTAAGAGCTTGCTCTTAGGGGTTGTGGGACGTCTCACATGGAGTTACAAAGGAATATGGTAGGTGAAGAGGTCTGGAAAGGCCCGCGATAGAGGTAAAAGCCCTGTAACCTAAACTGTATTCTCTCCGAGACGGATCCCGAGTAGTGCGGGGCACGTGAAACCCCGTATGAATCCAGCAGGACCATCTGCTAAGGCTAAATACTACCTGGCGACCGATAGTGAAACAGTACCGTGAGGGAAAGGTGAAAAGCACCCCGGAAGGGGAGTGAAATAGAACCTGAAACCGTGTGCTTACAAAAAGTCAGAGCCCTATTAATGGGTGATGGCGTGCCTTTTGTAGAATGAACCGGCGAGTTACGTTTAACATGCAAGGTTAAGCCGAGAAGGTGGAGCCGCAGCGAAAGCGAGTCTGAATAGGGCGATTTAGTATGTGGACGTAGACCCGAAACCGTGTGATCTACCCCTGTCCAGGGTGAAGGTGCGGTAACACGCACTGGAGGCCCGAACCCACGTACGTTGAAAAGTGCGGGGATGAGGTGGGGGTAGCGGAGAAATTCCAATCGAACTCGGAGATAGCTGGTTCTCCCCGAAATAGCTTTAGGGCTAGCCTCGGTATAAGAGTAGTGGAGGTAGAGCACTGATTGGGTGCGGGGTCCGCAAGGATTACCAAGCTCAGTCAAACTCCGAATGCCATATACTTATTGCCGGGAGTCAGACAGTGAGTGCTAAGATCCATTGTCAAAAGGGAAACAGCCCAGACCATCAGCTAAGGTCCCCAAGTGTGTGTTAAGTGGGAAAGGATGTGGAGTTGCACAGACAACCAGGATGTTGGCTTAGAAGCAGCCACCATTGAAAGAGTGCGTAATAGCTCACTGGTCGAGTGACTCTGCGCCGAAAATGTAACGGGGCTAAACACACCACCGAAGCTATGGCTAGATACGTATGTATCTGGGGTAGGGGAGCGTTGTGTAGGGGTTGAAGGTGTACTGAAAAGAGCGCTGGACACTACACAAGTGAGAATGCCGGTATGAGTAACGAAAAGATCAGTGAGAATCTGATCCGCCGAAAGCCCAAGGTTTCCTGAGGAAGGCTCGTCCGCTCAGGGTAAGTCGGGACCTAAGGCGAGGCCGAAAGGCGTAGTCGAAGGACAACAGTTTGAAATTACTGTACCACCGTAATCCGCTATGAGCGATGGGGTGACGCAGGAGGGTAGTGACGCGGACTGATGGATGTCCGTCTAAGCAGTGAGGCTGATGTGTAGGCAAATCCGCACATCATTAAGGCTGGGCTGTGATGGGGAGCGAAAATTATAGTAGCGAAGGTCATGATCTCACACTGCCAAGAAAAGCCTCTAGCCAGGAGAAGGTGCCCGTACCGCAAACCGACACAGGTAGGCGAGAAGAGAATTCTAAGGCGCGCGGAAGAACTCTCGTTAAGGAACTCGGCAAAATGACCCCGTAACTTCGGGAGAAGGGGTGCCCCGGTAGTGTGAATAGCACGAGGGGGCCGCAGTGAAAAGGCCCAAGCGACTGTTTAGCAAAAACACAGGTCTGTGCGAAGCCGCAAGGCGAAGTATACGGGCTGACGCCTGCCCGGTGCTGGAAGGTTAAGGGGAGTGGTTAGGGGTAACCCGAAGCTATGAACCGAAGCCCCAGTAAACGGCGGCCGTAACTATAACGGTCCTAAGGTAGCGAAATTCCTTGTCAGGTAAATTCTGACCCGCACGAATGGCGTAACGACTTGGGCGCTGTCTCAACGAGAGATCCGGTGAAATTTTAATACCTGTGAAGATGCAGGTTACCCGCGACAAGACGGAAAGACCCCATGGAGCTTTACTGCAGCTTGATATTGAATTTGGGTACGATCTGTACAGGATAGGTGGGAGCCGTAGAAATCGGAGCGCAAGCTTCGGTGGAGGCGCCGTTGGGATACCACCCTGATCGTATCTAGGTTCTAACCTAGTACCCTTACCGGGTACGGGGACCGTGTCAGGCGGGCAGTTTGACTGGGGCGGTCGCCTCCTAAAGAGTAACGGAGGCGTTCCAAGGTTCCCTCAGAATGGTTGGAAATCATTCGCAGAGTGCAAAGGCATAAGGGAGCTTGACTGCGAGACCTACAAGTCGAGCAGGGACGAAAGTCGGACTTAGTGATCCGGTGGTACCGCATGGAAGGGCCATCGCTCAACGGATAAAAGCTACCCTGGGGATAACAGGCTTATCTCCCCCAAGAGTCCACATCGACGGGGAGGTTTGGCACCTCGATGTCGGCTCATCGCATCCTGGGGCTGAAGTAGGTCCCAAGGGTTGGGCTGTTCGCCCATTAAAGCGGTACGCGAGCTGGGTTCAGAACGTCGTGAGACAGTTCGGTCCCTATCTGTCGTGGGCGCAGGAAATTTGAGAGGAGCTGTCCTTAGTACGAGAGGACCGGGATGGACGTACCGCTGGTGCACCAGTTGTTCCGCCAGGAGCATGGCTGGGTAGCTACGTACGGACGGGATAAGCGCTGAAAGCATCTAAGCGTGAAGCCCCCCTCAAGATGAGATTTCCCAATTAGTAAGACCCCTTGAAGACGACGAGGTAGATAGGTTGGAGGTGGAAGTGCAGCAATGCATGGAGCTGACCAATACTAATCGGTCGAGGGCTTATCCTATACTTAGAATGCAAATTCGTTTCGGATTCAGTTTTCAGGCGATTAAGCCTGAGCATTTACGCTGTAAATGCCCGTTTGGTGGCGATAGCGGAGGGGTTCCACGCGTACCCATCCCGAACACGACCGTTAAGCCCTCCAGCGCCGATGGTACTTGGACCGAAGGGTCCTGGGAGAGTAGGACGTTGCCAAGCGGATATTCCCTGATAGCTCAGTTGGTAGAGCACTCGACTGTTAATCGAGTTGTCACAGGTTCGAGTCCTGTTCGGGGAGCCATGCTCTCATAGCTCAGCAGGTAGAGTGCTTCCATGGTAAGGAAGAGGTCACCGGTTCGAATCCGGTTGAGAGCTCCACAGATTTGCAAGGCCCGTTGGTCAAGGGGTTAAGACACCTCCCTTTCACGGAGGTAACATGGGTTCGAATCCCATACGGGTCACCAACTTTTACTTGTACTTACCCTTAGAGGGTCCCATAGATATGGAGGCTTAGCTCAGCTGGGAGAGCATCTGCCTTACAAGCAGAGGGTCGGGGGTTCGATCCCCTCAGCCTCCACCATAATCTTCCTAAGAGATTGTGGGCAACATAGAGGTACCATCAATGGGGATTAGCCAAGCGGTAAGGCAACGGACTTTGACTCCGTCACTCATAGGTTCGAATCCTATATCCCCAGCCAAGTGCGAGCCATTAGCTCAGTTGGTAGAGCACCTGACTTTTAATCAGGGTGTCGAAGGTTCGAGTCCTTCATGGCTCACTTTTATTATTATCATGCGCGTGTGGCGGAATGGCAGACGCACCAGACTTAGGATCTGGCGTTTCACGACGTGGGGGTTCAAGTCCCTTCACGCGCACCACTTATTGCGGACGTGGCTCAGCGGTAGAGCATCGCCTTGCCAAGGCGAGGGTCGCGGGTTCGATTCCCGTCGTCCGCTCCATAATTTTGCGCCCTTAGCTCAGCTGGATAGAGCGTTTGACTACGAATCAAAAGGCCGGGAGTTCGAATCTCTCAGGGCGCGCCATTTTTATTATTAAGCAATTATAGTATTTATAACGGGATGTAGCTCAGCTTGGTAGAGCACCTGGTTTGGGACCAGGGGGTCGCATGTTCAAATCGTGTCATCCCGATTTTCACCTTTGCGGGTGTAGTTCAATGGTAGAACTTCAGCCTTCCAAGCTGATAGCGTGGGTTCGATTCCCATCACCCGCTCCATAATTTTATAGTAACGGGATGTAGCTCAGCTTGGTAGAGCACCTGGTTTGGGACCAGGGGGTCGCATGTTCAAATCGTGTCATCCCGATACTCAGCTTAATCGCTGCTCAAAAGCTCTTACTTCGGTAAGGGCTTTTTTGTTATGTATTGAATAAACATATAAATACAGCCTAAGAACGTATGTTCTATTATTCCTCCAAAAAAAATCGGACTTCCGGTGGAATTCCAATCCGTAGATAATAGTTTCTCCATGATTCCTCTTGTTCGGGGCTTCTGCCCGAAGAAAGTAATTTTACAGCAAAGACATTAGCTTGACGTTCAAGCTTCCCAGGAGAGAAATAGGAGCTTTCCTCCAGAAAAAAGCGATTGATCCCCTTGTGAAGCCGATCATGCCCTAATTCATGCGCACAAACGAAGCGCTGCCATTCTACAGGCAACTCATTATGAATGACGATAAACCTTCTTCTTAGTTTTCGATAATATAATCCCTTTGTGCCAGTCCCCAGGTTCATGAAACGAATTTGAATGCCTAGTGCTGCGGCAAGCTCGAACGGGCAGTTGGTTTTATATTTTTTAATCAGACTATTGATCAGTTCATCCATGTTCTTCACCTGCAGCATGTTAGTATAGTTATTTAGTGTCTTTGGATTTTTTTCTCTTATTCATCTGTTTGGCTTCCCAGAACAATCCGGTTAGTACATCTTTTATCCTCTGTTTATCTTCTTTGTCTAATGGAATCCCATCAAACATCAGCTCTCCATCATCCTCTAGCATTTTTCGAAAGTCTCGTTTATCTTTGCTTGTAGCCCAATCTGGGACAGCCTCATCGCTTGAAAGAGTCTGGTCCTGCAAATACCCTGCCTGATCCATTAGCTCCTCGTAGGGGACGCCAGTGGCCTCAGCAATTTTGCGTAACGTGGTTGGTTTAGGAACCCCTCTTAATCCATTCTCAATCCGGGAAATTTGCGAACCGCTAATTCCGGCTGCTGCTGCTAATTGATTAATGGTGAGTCCCTTTGTTTCCCGAAGATGCTTCATATAATCCCCGAATTCCTGTTTCATCTCAACTCACTCCTTATTGGCTGTAACCTTATGATAATAATATAAGCCATTTTTGCCAATAGGTAAACAACAAAGCGTATATTATTGCCAAAAGGCAAGATAATGGAGGGATATACGCTCTTTTTCGATAAAAACAGCCTAAAACGGGGTTTTACGAGATTGGTAAAGAAGTGGTATATTATAGAAAAATACGAACAGAATACGAACAAGATTTATTTTATCACATTGGGCTGGAAAATTCCGCAAATTTAATCTCATTCAGTTAAACCCAAAAGGAGTGCATAAATGATGAACATATCAACTTTACCAGAGTTGGACCGTCGCCGAACCCAGGTCGCTATAGAGAGCATGTTGGAGAAATACCGTATTTTTAAGACCGTTACATTTGAAGCGAAGGAAGCAAGCACAACTTATTCATACACAGAAAGATTTCATGGTCCTACTAACACTGTAACTGATCAGACTGCTGCGATAGCTTCTTATAATGTGGACATCCCCGCCGCAAGGAGGGCTTACTGTTCCGCAATAGACTCTGTGGTAGAGAGACTCGATACGAGAGAACAGCAGCTGGTACGGGAAAGGTATATGAGAAGAGACGAGATGTACGATTATACGATTTACAATCATGTGTTTGATCCACCGGTAAGTAAGGACACTTACGTGAAGATACGCTCGAAGGCTTTTTACAAGATGGCATTAGCGTTAACGGATCTCGGTTTACTATCTCTGCAAACTTTAGTAACAACAGCGCCTAGGGTAAAGAAAGAGAAAATGAGTATTACTTAATAGAAATAGAATAGTGTGATTAGTAAAGAAGACTGTATCGTCCGAGCGGATGATGCGGTCTTTTTTTGAATTATAAGAAAGTATAAGTTTCAGGATGTACTTTATCCTTATAATCCCGCACAAAAACTTGCCGTCCATAAAAGGAGGGACGAAGGCTCTTAAGCTTGTCTTCAATTATGTTCCTCCGAAAAACCGCTCTATACCATCCAAAAGCTAGCCAAAACCTCGTCCGTTTACCCTCTCCGCAAGGAAAATATGGGGGTATGATTATAACATGGCAAATGAAGCAAAAGAACACCGCAAGAGCATGAATGCTCTGCTAATAGTTCCGCCCTAAGGGTGATGAGAACAAACCTAGCGGTGAAAGATTCTTCTCGCATTTGCCTAATGAAGAAGGGATATTATCCAACCTCGGATAGTATCCTTTTTTCTTAAACTAGTTGAGGGGGTGTCTGCTTAATGTTCATGCAGTTGAAGGTTAACACCATCAAAGATCGACGAACGATCGCAGATCAGAAAGGAATGGAGTGATGTCGGTACAACAATTGCGAGAACACATTACAAGTACACTTGAACGGTATTTTCCTGATGTGCCTGTATATGTAGAAGGAGAAAAACCTCAAACAGCCTATTTTCATCCCGGACTGATCTCAGCAACACTGGATCGGCAGCGGGAGGGCAGGTATTTAGCGGTCTACCGTTTTGGCATCCGTTATGAGCAAGGCAATTTGCTGGAAGCTGAAAGAATGGCAGATAAGCTAAGTGAGGCGATGGCAGGGATGGAGCAGGATGGTGGAGCTTTTCGTGTAGTTAGGCAAGCTTGGGAAGCTGGAACTGAGGGGCATGGGCCGCTGTTTACAGTTGACTATATGTTGTATTTGCAAAACGACGAGCCTGACAGCATTAAGATGGGACAAATGATTGGAGGAGAACGATTGAAATGAGTACTAAAGGGAGTAACGGGAATGGGTTCAGTAAGGAACAGATTGTGAATTCCTCACTTTTTACGCCGAGGGAAAAGGATATATTGAACGTTATTTTGCAGGATGGCAAGAACTATACGCTCGAAGAAGCAAAGCAATCTATGGGATTGTTCAAAAATAAGGAGGTAATGAACTAATGGCAGGCGGAACATGGACAACGCAAAATAAGGTGCGCCCTGGGGTATACGTAAATGTAGCATCAAATCAAGGTGCCATCGGCAAAATGGGAGAACGCGGGATTACGGCATTGGCGCTTGCCCTATCTTGGGGAGAACCGGGAGTAATCATGAAGATTACCCCGCAGGATGATGTGAATAAGCTGCTAGGAGTTGATTTGGAACATCCAACTCTATTGCCAGTGCGTGAAGCGCTGAAACGGGCGGGAACCTTGCTGCTCTATCGATTGAATGAAGGCGTTAAAGCGGCAGTCACAAATAACGGTCTTCAGGTAACAGCTAAATATGGCGGTGTACGCGGAAATGATCTTTCGATTGTGATTGAGAAAAATATAGAGAATGTTGCTCTTTTTGATGTAAAGACTTTGCTTAATGGAACAGAACTGAACAAGCAAACGGTTGGAACGGCTGAGGAGTTGGTCGCGAACGATTATGTTCAATTCCAGAAAAATGGTGCAGAAGGCTTGAAGCTAATTGCAGGCATGCCGCTTACAGGGGGGGCTAACGGAACCGTGACGAATGGAGCACATAGTGACTTCCTGTCTGCTCTTGAGGTGCAAGAATTCCAAACAGTGGGTCTAGTATCGCAGGATAGTGCTCTCAAGGCACTCTACAGTTCTTTTGTGAGACGGCTTCGGGATACAGAAGGGAAAAAGGTACAGGCTGTACTATCCGATTATGCGGCTGCAGGTCATGAAGGTGTGATTAGCGTGAATAATGGGGTAGTACTGAGCGACGGAACTACGATTGATAACGTCAATGCCGTTGCTTGGGTAGCTGGTGCTACAGCAGCAGCAGCTGTTAATGAATCGCTGACTTATCAGGGTTATGATGATTCGGTGGATGCTGATGTAAGACTTAGCCATTCTGAGACTACAGCTGCGTTGCTAAAAGGAGAGCTTATCTTTACTTACAGTGGCGGACGGGCTGTGGTGGAACAGGATATTAATACATTTACCGCATTTTCACCGGACAAAGGCAAAGCATTCTCCAAAAATCGTGTACTTCGCGTGCTGGATGGAATTGCAAATGATATGAAGCGTATTTTTGAGAACTACTATATCGGTAAGGTCGCGAATAATGAAGATGGCCGTGCTCTTTTCTGGTCACAGTGTGCGACTTATATGAATGATTTGCAGGATATGGGTGCGATTGAGGGCTTTAACGCGCAGACAGATGTTGTAGTTGTGGCTGGTGCAGATAGTGACAGTATCGTGCTGGATGTGGCTGTGAAACCGGTAGATTCCGTAGAAAAAGTATATATGAAAGTGAAGGTGGTTTAAGATGGCATTTTTAAAAGCTAGTGATACGATTTCCGGCCAGGAGGGCCGTGCTTATGCTGTGATTGGTACGCAAACCGAAGAGATGTTCTATGTGAAAACTCTTGAGGCTACAGTAGAAAAAACAAAGGCAGAGGTGAAAACACTGGGCCGCCGGGGTGTTCAGCATAAAGCGACTGGATGGTCGGGCAGCGGTTCGATGACGATTTTTTATATGACTAGTCGTTTCCGCCAGATGATGCTCGATTATATGAATACGGGTGTTGATCAGTACTTCGATATTGAGGTTACGAACGAGGATCCATCGTCCAGCGTGGGGGCACAACGGATTATTCTAAAAGGGGTGAACCTCGATAGTGTCATCATGGCCTCACTCGATACAGAGTCAGACGCTCTGGAAGAAGAAGTTAGCTTTACCTTTGAAGATGTGCAGATTGTGCAAGCTTTTGGTGCTCCGGCAGGTTCCGGGCTTTAATTAAGACAACTAGATAGAATGGAGTAAGCAAGACCCGAACGTAGAATGAGCGACGGGTCTCTTCTCTGTCTATTGGCAGCTAGTAGCAGGAGAAGTATCTAAATAAATAATTCTAGGAGGAAGACAATGAGCGAATTAAGTTTGTTTTTTGCCCAAAATGTAGCATGTGACACGACCGAGGAGTTTGTGGTATCCCAGCGTTTTAAGGATAAGGAAGGAAATGCGGTGGCCTGGAAGCTGCGCAGTATGACTGAGGATGAGAATCAGGAATGCCGCAAGACCGCAACCCGCAAAGTCAAAGGGAAAAACGGAGTGTATACCTCTGAAATTGAGCCTAACGATTATATGGCGAAGCTGATGACCTCAAGTGTAATGCATCCGGATCTAAAAAATGCTGAATTGCAGCGTTCTTATGGCGTACTTGGTGCTGAAACACTGCTGCGTAAAATGCTGCTTCCGGGTGAATTCGCGGCGTTGGGTGAGCGGGTGCAGGCCTTAAATGGTTTTGGCACGGATATGAACGAGCTGGTGGATGAAGTAAAAAACTAATCAACGAGGGCGATAGTGAGGCCAATTTTGCTTATTACGCCCTCCATGAGCTGCACATTTTACCCCATGAGCTGATGAAGCTGTCTTCCCGCGAACGCGCCGCAATATATGCGATGATTGCTGTTCGTGTGGAGAAGGAGAAGCGCGATCAGGCACGGAGTAAGGCGAGGAAGAGATAGTTAGGGGGTGAGAGAATGGCAGGTGTACAAAATAATATAGCTGGAATACAGCAAGTTTCCAATCAATGGATCAATGATATAACCAATCAGATTACAACACAGGTCTCGGCAAATATTTCAAATTCCTTTTCAGCAACCTTAAACCGTATCAGTATGAAAATAGTCAATAAACCCGTGTACAACATCACTAATAATTACAGTGCAGCTTATACCAGAATTCAAGCTTCTATTGGAGGTGCGGTTCAGGCTCAGGAGAGACTGAATGATGCGGCTGATAGAGGGGCTGGAGGAGCTGAAAAGCAAGCAGGAACCTGGGAAAAGCTTACGGGGGCCTTTGAAAAGGCTAAGGGTATGGTGGAAAAAGTTAAGGGTGTCATGGAGAAGGTGCTTGTGCCAGCTGCTGAGCAGCAAAAGTGGGAAGATCTTTTCAAAGCAAAAACCGGAAATGCTGATGTTGGTGTAGCTATGTTTGATAAATTCAAGAAGAGAGCGCTAGAAACCGGACAGGACGTCAGCAAGTCTATGGAAAGTGTCTTGTCGTTTTATCCTAAAACACAAAATACGGACCAGCTAGATAAGCTAATGGATTATTCCACAAGGCTTAGTATGATGTCTCCAGAAGGTAAGGATATTGGCGATACTTCATCAGCTATTAATTCTGCATTTGATGGAGACTCTAGTGACTTAGCATCGATGCTTCAGGTAGATGAAGAGGAGCTTGGTGGACTCGACCTAGTAGCCAGTACGGGGAACATGGGCGCTTTTTTAAGTACTTTGGGAGATATCATGACAACGGCAGGTATGACGAGTACTTCGCTGCAAACCATGATGGATTCACCCGTAAATCAGTGGCAGACACTTCTTGGAAACTATAACAATTCCTTAGCTGGCATGGGACAAGGGGCACTTGCAGCATTTTCTCCGCTGTTAAGCATTCTTAACGATGCGTTCTCAGAAGGAACCTTTCAGCCTATTATCGATGGGATGGCCATTGGATTGGCTATTATAGCACAAGGTTTTTCACAAGTTGTACAGGGAGCCTTATTCCTTTGGAGTGTTCTTAGCAGCACGTTGCCTTATGTAGTACCCATTCTTTTGGGAATTGTTGCTGGGATTATTGCTTATAAAATTGCTATGGGTGCAGCAGCAATCGCAACAAATATGTCAGCAATTGCGACTGGGATCGCTACCGTAGCGCAAGGGATTTACAACGCTGTGTTAAATGCCAATCCTATTGCGCTTGTAATTGGACTTGTTATTGCACTTATTGTGGCTTTTTTAGGAATTGTTGCAGCTCTTCAGCCAGTAAGAGATTTTCTTGCCAATATGTTCAGGGCTCTCGGACAGATCGTTGCAGATTTTGTAGGTTATGTGATTGATCTATGGACCGGATTTATTAATGGTATCATTGATGCTGCCAATTTTTTATTAGGTGGTATTAATAAAGTAATTGGGGCTGTTGGTAAATTTATAGGTATAGAATCAGAGATTAATCTTCATCTTGAACGGGTTGACAGCAGTCAATTTAAACAGAACGTGGAGATGAGCATTGAAAATACTTTTGATACGGCTGCGAAATATACGCAAGAATTTGATGTTAACAAATTTAAAGAAAGCCTAAACGTAGGGGGGAATACGAATAACGAGACTACAATCAATCAATGGAATACTACTCATCAAGATGATTCAACGAAACCTCCGAAATCGCCTACCATTCCTGAGGTTCCAGTAGTTCCTGTGACGAAAACTCCTGCGTTAAATACGCCTTCCGCTGTAGGTTCTTTTCAAAATGCAGGAGTACCTGGTAATCTGAACACCGTCAACCGTGTGAACGAGCTCGGCTCCATCAACGACACCGTAGACATCTCCAGTGATGATCTGAAAATGCTCCGCGAGCTGGCCGAGATTCAGGCGATCCAGAATTTTGTGGAGCTTACGCCGACGGTGCAGGTGACGACCGGAAATATTAACAATGCCGGAGACATTGATACGATTATCAACAAGATCGGGCAAAAGCTGAACGAGGAGTTTGTCTCTACGGCGCAGGGGGTGTATACGTAACGTGGAAGAGTACGGGATTTTTTTGGGTTTTAATAATCAGGAGGATGCAATCCGGCTGCCAGTCAATCCAGAGACCTTGGAAATCAAGGAGAGTGGAGATGGAAAAAGCTATACCATTATCGATCTGGGTGAGATCAATACGATTGCTTATCCGAAGCTTACGGAGATCACGATTGAAAGTATTTTTCCGGCACAAAGGTATCCGTTCGTATTGGTGCAGGAGGACGGGCTGAAGAGACCTTTTGAATATGTGGAGCTTATTAAGAAATGGATGACGAGTCGTCGGCCCATTCGGTTTGTGTTCTCCGGTGTGAGGTATCCCGATGATACGAAAAAGGATAAAAAGAAGTTAAACAAACCACAGAAATGGCTAGAGGAATCTTCAATTAGTGAGGATGCATCTTTAAAAATTGATTTTGCTGTGAATATGGCTATGAGCATCGAAGGTTTCACTTGGAAGCTTAGTGCGGGTACGTCAGGGGATATTGAATATTCGTTATCTCTCAAAAAATACGTATTCTATCAGGCGGTAGCTGTGAAGGTTGTTAAAGGTGAAGTGAAGGCGGAGCAGAAGAGGGCCAATGAAAAGGCAAAGCCTACTACCTATACCTTAAAAGCTGGAGACAGTCTATGGAGCATCGCTCAAAAAAACCTAGGAGATGGCTCGAAGTACAAAGCCATTCAGAAGCTTAATGGCATTCCGGATAGTGAGCTGAAAAAGCTGCCCATCGGTAAAGTCATCAAGCTGCCGTAGGAGGCTGTTATGGAACTGCTAGTGAAGAATAAAGAAGGGAATATATGGGATATTTCTGGCATCGTCTCAGATATTTCTTGGAAAACTGCACGGTCAGGTAAACCGTCAACGCTAGAGTTAACGCTTGTGGACAACGGAATTTATCAGCTCCCCAAGTTCGGGATCAGCAACGGTGATATTATTCAGTTCAGTAAAGATAATGTAGATGTATTTTACGGATTTGTGTTCAGCATTGATACGGGCTCGGATCAAGAGATTAAGCTGACTGCCTATGATCAGATTCGTTATTTGCTGGGCAATGGTAGTTATGTTTTGCAGGATGTTACGGCTAGTGATGTGATCAAGAAAATAACAACGGACTACGGATTAAAGACAGGTGTGCTGGAGGAGACAGAGTACCGGATTCCTTCTTTAATTGAAGATGACAAAAAGCTGTTGGACATCATTATGGGAGCCATCGGCAGTGAGCTTCAGTTTAAGGGGCGGCTGATGGCTTTTTACGATGATTTTGGGAAGCTGACGCTGCGTAAACCGGATTCTATGCTGCTTAACCTGGTGCTGGGAGCGGGGCATTATCTGTACGATTATTCGCTCAAAAAAAGTATTGATGACGATACGTACAACACGATTTTTCTGTACAAGGACAACGAGGCATCGGGCAAACGCGATTTCTATCCGGTCAGTGACAAGGACAATGTGAAACGCTGGGGTATCCTGCACTTGTATCAAAAGGCTGATGACAAAGCGAATGCTGCACAAATTCAGGAGAAGGCAAACAATCTGCTGAAAATGCACAATCGTGAAAAGCTTAGTCTCTCCATACAGGCGATTGGTGATATGCGTGTAAGAGCAGGCAATTTCATTTATGTCCTATTGGATGAATTCGAGACTCAATTGTTTCTGGTGGACCAATGCAGCCATAAGATTTCTGGAGGGGAGCATACAATGTCCCTCGATATTAAGGTGGTGTAGAAATGATGTTAGATATTATTAAAAAAGCAAGTCTAGGAGCCGTGGGAAGTACAAATCCCGTGGCTTTTTCTTATGGAACGGTAACGGTGGCAGCTCCTTTGCAGATTCAGGTGGATCAGCGGTTTGTTTTATCGGGGAATGCGTTAGTGCTGCCTGAATCGGTAATGGAAAGCAAGATAGACATCGAGGGCAAAGAAGTAATACTTCGGCGAGGATTAGCGAGTGGGGACCGCGTATTAATGGTTCGAATGCAGGGCGGACAAAGCTACATTGTTCTGGATCGGCTGGTGAGTCCGATATGATCCCGGCGATTGGAAAAGCTGGACCGATAACGGCCCTGCTTGAGGGGGAGGTCAACCTTGAGCGTGGGGAAAGTCCTAGTCTTACGTACCGAATGGATTGGGAGAGAAAAAGGATTACAGGCCAAACGGATGGACTGGAAGCAGTTCAACAGGCAGCGGCAAAAATTTTGCGAACCGATCGGTTTGAACATCTGATTTACAGTTCGGATTACGGAACAGAGTGGCGGTTGGTGCTTGGCAAGGATCGGCTGCTGGTTAGAGCTGAAATCAGACGTATCGTTAGTGAGGCACTACTTCAGGATGAACGAATCCTTAGCTTAGAGAATATTGTTGTTTCGTTTACCGGAGATAATCTAACTTTTGACTGCAAGGTCGTCACACGTTACGGAAATTTTCAGCTGAGAAAGGAGTGGAATGAGGATGTATGAGGATCAGACGTATGAGGCTCTTTTGGAGCGGATGCTGGACCGGATTCCATCAGGATTGGATAAACGCGAGGGCAGCATCATTTATGACGCGTTGGCTCCAGCAGCCGCTGAGTTGGCACAGATGTATATTGAGCTGGATGTGAATAATAATCTGTATTTTGCAGATACGGCTACCGGAGAGTACTTGGAGCGAAGCATCTCCTGGTCAGGCATTGTAAGGCGTGAAGCCAGCAAGGCACAGCTGAAAGGGATTTTTTATAAGGCGGATGGAGGATTGTTGGATGTTCCACTCGGCAGCCGCTTCTCACTCGAAATGCTGAATTATACGGCTGTGGAGAAGTTATCTCCTGGAGTGTATCGCTTGGAAAGTGAAACCGCTGGAGAAGAAGGAAATCGATATTTTGGCTCTTTACTGCCAGTGGATTATATTTCAGATCTAGCGCGCGGAGAAATAGCCTCTCTTCTCATCCCTGGGGAGGACATTGAAACGGATGATGCGTTACGCCAGCGTTATTTGGATTCAGCCAGACGCCCAGCTACTAGCGGAAATAAATATCACTATATGGAGTGGGCACTGCAAGTTTCGGGTGTGGGAGGCGCACGTGTTTTTCCATTATGGAAAGGTCCTAAAACTGTGAAGGTGATTATTGTGGACGCCGAAAAAAAACCTGCATCCGAGCTGTTGGCGGCTCAGGTACAGCAATACATTGATCCAGTTTCAGGAGCGGGTGAGGGACAAGCGCCGGTAGGGGCTGTTGTGACCGTGGCGCCGGCTGCGGGCAAAAACATCAGTATAAGCGCCAAGGTAACCCTTGCTTCTGGCTATGCACTGCAAGCTGTAAACCAAGGCTTTCAGGTGATGCTTGAGAAATATCGCAAGGAGAAGGCTTTTTCAGCAACCTATATCAGTCAGTCTGTCATCGGGGCATTATTGCTTGCTACTGAAGGAGTCGCGGATTACACAGAGCTGAAGTTGAACAGTGGAGCGGGCAATGTGATGTTGAACGAAGAAGAAGTACCGTTGTTCGGTAACGTTCTACTGGAGGTGTAGCATGGGTTATCCAGAGCAAATTGATATTTTTCAAGAAAAACTTAATAAAAAGGCAAACGGTAGCAGCTATGTTATCGAAGAGAGATTACCGCTTGTAAATGGCGTTCACAGTGGTCTTCTAGCGCATGACAATATTAATAATCAGACCATTGCGGTGTACACAGGGTCACAGTATTCCGGGATCGAGCTACGCAATTTCACTGTGTCTTTTCCGGATGAGGCGCCCTGGCGGCGGTTGATTAAGATTTTTGCCGATGTGCCTGAGGTATATGTGACTTACGAAACCCCCGGCGATACGGTTGAAGCAGAGGATATTAACGGTTTGCAGGTGAGTCTTACCGCTGTCCAGACTGAAATAGAGCGTTATAAGAACAAGGGCCAGATTGACGGAGGATCATTTAGAAGAGAGGTGTAAAATGGCACAGACCATACAAATAAAGCGGGGTACAAAGGCTGAGCTAACGAGTTATGGCGTGTTGAAGGCAGGTGAGCTTGGTTTTTGCAGTGATACTAAGGAAGTTTATATTGGTGACGGCACGTCCAATTCCATGGTCGGTAGGGCGCTGTCCGGGCCAGAAGCTTCGCGTCCGGTTGCAGGATCCGTTGGTCGTTTGTATTACGTGACTACGGGTTCGAATAGCGGATATTTATATTTTGATGATGGGGCAGCATGGCGGCGGGTGAATGCGCAGAAGCTTACCGATCTGACAGGTACAATTGATGATATCGCTGATGGAGCAACCTATGCGAAGGTGCTTAAAGCGGATATTAGTGCGGGACATATCAATAAAGTATCGGATGGGACAAATGTAAAGACTGCCGCTGAGATCAAGACTCACATTGATGATGTGGCCAAGCACCGGACGATCAATGATGCGGGGACTACGATTACAGACTTGTGGTCTGCGCAAAAGATTAAAAATGAAATTGAGCTGGCTAAGCATAACATCGAACCGCAAGCATCGGTAAAAGACCAGAACCTGCTGGCTCCACCTGCCAGTCCGGTTGAAGGGGATCGATATATTATTCCAGCAGGGGCAACCGGGGCATGGGCGGGCAAAACGAATCAAATTGTTGAATACCAATCTGCCGCTTGGGTATTTTATGTTCCTGCCGTAGGTTGGACCGCTTACGTCGATGATGAGCAGAAAATTTACAGCTGGAACGGTAGCGCATGGGTACGTACCGGTGGTGCACTACAGACCATTACAGCCGGGAACGGGCTGATTGGTGGGGGTCAAGCCGATGCTGTGACGCTGAACATTGGTGCGGGTAATGGGATCACGGTCACTGCAGACGCGATTGCGGTTACCGCTGGAAAAGGAATCACCGTGGATGCAGCTGGTATAGCTGTAAGTGTGGATGGAAGCAGTATCGTTTATGATGCTGCGAATGGCAATAAACTTACCGTGGCCAGTATTGATGGCGGAACATTCTAGGGGGCGGGACAATGGCTCTAAAAACATTGATTCAAATACGCCGCGGCTTGGAAAGCGCCATTGGAGCGCTGGCTATTGGTGAGCTTGGATATTGTACAGACAGTGGCAAGCTGTACATTGGTTCCGCCGCTGGTAATGTCTTGCTGGTAGCCGCGCAGAGTACCGGGGATATGCTGAAAAGCATTTACGATACGAATAACAATGGCAAGGTGGATTTTGCGCAACAAGCGGATAGTGTAGCTTGGGCGGGGGTAGCGGGTAAACCAACGGTATTTCCTCCAGCGGCGCATACACATGATTATTTGCCCAAAGGCCCCCTAACCTGGAATCAACTGAAGGGGGTGTAGAGGATGAGTTACGGCAGCTCTTTATACAGCGAATTGCAATATTCCGCAGATAAAGATTCGAGCCATCCGGGTGAAGTCGAGGCGCCTGATCTAATGCAGTATTTACCGGATTATTACAAGGATGTCCGCGAAATGGAGAAGCTTCAGGAGACCATCGGGCTAGAAATTGGTGGACTGAAGGTAGGTACTATAGATGTACTGGATCAGGCGTTTATTGAAACGGCTACAGTGAGCCTTGGTCGCTGGGAATCCGAACTTGGACTCAGCAGCGATCCATCCAAGTCTTATGCCACTCGTCGAGAGATGATTAAGGCAAAGCTGCGTGGAAATGGGACCACCACACCGGAGATGATTCAGCGGACGGCATCAGCTTTTTCAGGTGGAGTGGTTGAAGTAAAGGAAGTGCCTGAGGAGTACCGTTTTGAGATTCATTTTGTGAGTACACTAGGGATTCCTCCGAATATGGCAGGGTTGATTCAAATCATCGAAGAGATTAAACCTGCGCATTTAGCTTATGAATTTGTGTTCAGCTATACCTGGTGGGACTCTGTTAAGGCTTTGACTTGGGAGAGTGCTCACAGTAAAACATGGAACGAATTAAGAACTTATAGATAGGAGAGTGACATATGCAAACCACAGGAAATTTGGGCTTAAAGAAGCCAGAGGGAACAGATATCGTTGATATTGCCGATCTGAACGGGAATATGGATATTTTGGACAATGCCGTTAATGGCAAGGTCGATAAAGTAACAGGCAAACAGCTGTCCACGAACGATTACACCGCCGCCGAGAAAACGAAGCTGGCGGGTATTGCTACGGGAGCGAATAATTATGTGCATCCTAATCACACGGGGGATGTCACTAGTACTGGTGATGGAGTTACGGCTATTGCGGCTGGGGTGATTGTAAACGCCGATGTTAATGCTTCAGCCGGAATTGATGCTTCGAAGATTGGAACGGGAGTGGTCTCAAACGCGGAGTTTGGGTACTTGGATGGGGTTTCTAGTGGGATTCAGGGGCAGTTGAATGGTAAGGCGCCGTTGGTTACTACGCCTCAGCAGACGACAGCGGATATTACGTACTACGTACGGACGGACGGGAATGATTATAATACGGGATTGGTGAATACGGCGGGTGGGGCGTTTAGGACTATACAAAAGGCGATTAACAGTATTCCTAAACATGTTCTTCATAGCGCTACTATCAATGTCGCTGCCGGTACGTACGCCGAAGATATCTCTTTTGCAGATGTGAGTGGTGGCACGGAAGTATGGCTTAACGGAGGAACAAGCTACGAGACGGCCGCAAACTTCAAGGTTAAAAGTATGACCTTTTACGGTGTTAGTAATCAAGTAGTTGTAACTGGATTCACAGCAACTTCTACAACGAGAGTCGGATTTTTTATTAATAACTCGATATTTATTCAGATGCTATATTGCCGTATATTAGCAGATGGCAAGGCAAACTCCGTTGGAGGATTCGAGGCTAGTAACCATTCTGGTTTGCGACTTTACGGCTGTGAAGCTTCTAATCGTAATGCAGGCATCGTCAGTAACCAAGGATCAACGGTAATATCCAGAAATAGTTTTGGGACCTCAAATACTATTGGACTTTCAGCATACGACGGTGGCACAATAACAAAAAAAGACGGTCAGCCCGCGGGCACAATAAATGAACAGATTGACGCAGGTATCATAACTAGGGGTGTACTTAACCCATGGGGAGATAACACGATTGATACACGCCCCTTTGCAGCAATGTATATGGATGCCGGTGGCGACGTACCTTTAACTGCCGGTGTAGATAAAAAACTTTTTTTTAACGGTGTGCACATGAGTCAGAAGGGAGTAGCTGAACCTTCACAAGGCGGTTTCTATGCGCCCGAGAGAGGGATTTATGAATTATCTGTTCGGGTTGGATTTGGGATTACGACGAGTGTTACAAGCGGTGTTGCAATTAAGATCTATATAAACGGAGTTCTAAACTGCACATTGAGCGAGGGAGCTATCACAACTGCACTTATAGGCTGTACCCTTAATGGTAATACTACTTTGGTTTTAAATCCAGGAGACCGTGTTCATATCTATGCCGTTGCCCTTCACAATTCAAATGTTTCATGGGCTTCTCAGTACACATATGCCACTCTTGCGAGAGTGGCATAACTAATGGAGGTGACTAAAATATGGATTTAATGAAGAACTTGCTATTCCTATTTCCAGATAGTCAGTTGGGAGTCGATTTCACTTTGAGAGACGACGGCCCAATAGTAAAGTATCTTAAAGAACCTTTGCTTACGAAGCATGTACAGACGCCTGGTGAGACTACGGAAGAGGTAGATTGGATAGAAGGCGTACATTATATACTTCGTCCAGCACACCTCGCAGAGTTAGAAGAGGGCGTAGATTATGAAATAGAGGAACGCGGCCCATACATCGCAGCCTGGAACCTAGAAGTCCCGCAACCAACGGAAGCAGAACTGGAAGCGGCGTGGGAAGCATATCTAGAAGCAGAAGCTAACAAACCACCAGAATTAAGCGAAGTCGAGCAACTCCGTGCTGAGAATACTGCTTTGCAAGACAGGCTTCAAGATGTCGAAGTCATTATGGCTGAATTACTCAGCATATAAACCCAAAAGGAGGTGAGTTGTAATTATGACAATGGATTCAATAACAGCCGCCAAAATCCGCTTGATGGCCAATGCCTGCATCACTCGTTTTGATCGTGAGGAGGGTCCGATAGAGAATATCATTTCTTCCTATAACATGCAGCCGGATAATGAGATTTTGGTTAAGGATCAGATTATCCAGAAACGATCAGAATTTCATTTTGCTGAAAACGATTCGACTGAGCAAGCTTCATCAGCCAAATAATTAGCACGCATCCACACAGGAGCGTGTTTTTTTGTGCCCTCGGTGGTGCCGGGGGCTATTACGCATCAACATCATTACAGAAAGGAGCGGACGAATGGGCGAAGGGGATATTGCGCAATTGGAGAAGCTGCTGCCGCTGGCGGATAAGTATGGGCTGGCTTATATTGTTGCTTTCATTTTGATGATCGTGCTGATGGTGTTATTGCGTGCGATTGTCAAAGGGAACCTTGTACCGCGAGAAATGCTGGATCGGGCAGAGGAGGATCGGGATCGTCTGCAAGCGATTTTGGATAAGGAGCGCTCGGAGTTTATGCAGCCCACACTGGACGTCTTAAAGAAACTGAAGATTGACCATACGGAAGACAGGGGGAGTTAGAAATGCTGTCACAATGGATTCGGCGGCTGCTTCTCCCCCGGCATGTTGATAAAGAGATGGAGCTCCGTAGAGCCTCTACCAGCGTTACACTGACCATAAGTCATTATAAAAATGTCTCGCAGGAAATTCAGGAGGAGATTGATCGTAACCGGTTCGCCAAATATTTAGTTTATGATCGAGGGGATCATGATGCACATGATTGAATTTTTATTATTGGTGCTATATGGCACTAATACGGCTTGCGGATTATACATTATTCATCGCCACAGGCAATATTTTTACGAAAGATTCCAAAAAGGTGTGGTCAGCGTGTTTATGCTGGCTATGCTTTTTTTCTTATTGGCTTATACATTCAATATGCTTATCGTTCTACTATTCCGTTTGGCAGAATTACTAGGAGTGGACATGGCAACATGGCTGACTTGGCTTAATTATAGCTGGGCTATTGCCCAATTCGGTACAACTGGTGGAATTATAATATTAGCGATACTGACACGTTCGGGGAAATACGACCAATTTATTTATCTGAAAAAGATAGACAGAAAAGAGGAACTTCATGCTGACAATAACTCAGGTAAAAAATAAATCAGCCCAACGCCTAACAGGACTACACCCCGTAGTCCGTTCCGCTGCTACTGCTCTAATCGAACGTTGCTACAAACTCAACATCCCCATTCTCATTACGCAGGGACTTCGCACAATTGACGAGCAGGATGCTCTATATGCCCAAGGCCGCACCAAGCCCGGAGCGATTGTCACCAATGCACGTGGCGGATATAGCTATCATAATTTTGGATTGGCCGTAGATTTTGCTCTTTTGCTGCCGAATGGATCTAGTGTGTCTTGGGATATGTGCCGGGACGGTAATAACAACCAGATCGCAGATTGGCAGGAGGTTGTAAAGGAGGCAAAAGGGCTGGGCTTCGAGTGGGGAGGCGACTGGACAAGCTTCAAGGATTACCCCCATTTTCAAATGGCGTTTGGGTTAACACTCACACAGTTACGAGCAGGGACAAAGCCCTCAACATCTGCGGTGGAGTCAGCGTATAAGGTCATCAATCGGAAGGAGGAGGAAGAATTGAAGAGTGATGTTATTGCTGTCGTAAAGGTTAACGGGGTTAAAGTTGCAGATGGAGTGCTTGAAAAAGGCATCACCTACGTCCCTGTACGTGTTATTGCAGAAGCGCTGGGTGCTCAGGTAGGTTATGATTCAGCGACTCGAACGGTTGAGATTACAAGTACCCGCTAAGGAGGGAAAAGGATGGAAATTGGAACAATTTTAGATGATGTTATGGCGTTCGCCTCTATATTAGCGGTATTCGTACTGGCACTGGTTCAGTTGGTCAAAAATAGCATCAACATCCCGCGTAATGCAGTCCCGATTATCGGACTGGCGATAGGTTTGCTCATCGGCGTAGTAGCGTATCCTTTTACCGAACTTGATTTAGTGCTTCGCCTTTGGGCTGGGGGTCTTGCAGGCTTATCTGCAACCGGGTTGTTTGAACTAGCTTTTAAGGATCACCCGGGCACGACGAAAGAGTAAGTGGATAATAGGTACGAATCATAAAAAAGGGCTGTTCCAAAAAGTCTGAAAAAGACCTAAGGAAGAGCCCCATTGTTTTTCTCATGATGTTACATAAATAAGATTCAGAACGAAAGCGTGCTGCCGGGTTGTAAAGAATATAGTCCTGTGAAACCTTCTCCCTTTAATATAGAAGCTACTTGGTCGATATGTGGTTTGGGAGCATGGACGAGCACTGTCCGGTGGCTGGGAATCGTTTGGAGCATTTTGCGAATGTCCGGCAAGCCTTGATGGACTTTATAGCGGATAAGTGAGACTGTACAGCGCACGCTGCTAGATTCTCCGATCATAGCTTGCTTAACAAGGCGATGTCCAAAGCTTCCCGCCGCTAAATGTCCCGTAAAAATCACATGGTTGTCAGGAGAAACAGAGAGCTGGTGAAAGTATTCTTGTGCTTTTGCTGACTGCATCATCCCGTCATTAGTGAATACGATAGCTCCCTTAAGATTCAACATTGCCTTCGCGCGTTCGTCCGAATTAGATACAACACACAAGCTTTTTCTGTTAAAAAGCGCATTTACGCGCTGAATAGCGTCCTCTTTCAGCCATTCCACCTTGTTGCTTAAAGCTCGTAAAGGAGCGACGAGTGCTTCTTCAACGATCAACTGATGATCTGGAAAACATTCATTTGCCCATACGATCAATTCCTGGCTTCTGCCATGGATAGGCACGGGAAGGAGGACTGAGCCCCCTTTTTGCAAGGTGTTATGGATGGCTATCTCTAATTGCTGTAATTTTACAAGCTGCTCATCAGGATCTGCCCCATAAGCAGCATCGATAATGGACAGATCAGCCACATTTTTAGCTTCGGCTTCCATAATTGCTGGGGTGTCTGCCGTGAGCAGCTGCGACTCCTCCGTATAATCCCCCGAGAAAAATACAGTTTTGTCCTCCCATTCTAGGCCCAGCCAAACCGAACCTGCTAAATGCCCGCTACGTCCCCATTGAACTCGAAGGTTAGGCGCAAGCGTCAGCCAAGTTTGAGGGGAGACATACTCCTCTAAATACTTGAATTGAATAGCTTCTTTATCCGTTTCCTCATAGGGGAGCGGGGCGGATTGAGCTGCCACATATTTATCCCAGGCCTCGAAATAATCAGGAAGCTGTAATGAGGTGGATCTAGTAGTCCATACCTTACCTCTGTATCCGTGTTTATAAAGTAAGGGCAGCGCTATGGAATGATCCTCATGAGCATGAGACAGAAATACTGCCTGCAAATGTGGAATAATATCCTTATCAAGTAGGGGGTATTCCCCTGGGCCTTCTTTTTTTACGCCACAATCGAGCAGGATGCCATTTCGTGAATCCTTGCCCTGCAAAAGATAGGAGGAACGGCCATGCTCTCCGGCCCCTCCCCAAATCGTTAGTCTGCTCATTGTTGTCTCCGCTTTCTATCTGGGCTTAAATATTCTAAGACTAATAGTAATAGGGTAGTGATGCCTACAGAGATTACAGCCATGGCCATCCCCATCGCTACCGCCCCTTGTTCAAACTGGGCGAAAATATAGGTCGCCGAGGTCTGCATTGAAGGTGGCAGAATGAGTAACGAGGCTACCAGTTCCCGATTGGAAATGGTGAAGGTCATCATCCAGCCAGCCACCATCCCTGGAAGGATGAGGGGAAGCAGGATACGGCGGAACACATACAGCTTACTACCTCCGAATACTTGTCCCGCTTGTATCAGAGAGGAATCGATCTGCCCATAGCTTGCTTTTACATACTGAACAGTATAAGGAAGGAAAAGTACGACATAAGTCAGTACAACCATCCAGTAGGTATTATAGAGCGGGATAGGCATCCAGCGGGCATTCCACAGCAGAATTAGCCCTACTACAATTACAATTCCCGGGACTGTATTTGGAAGCAAGCTGAATAAATCTGTAATTTTCTGCTTGAATGTAGCCCCTTTTCCTACCGTTAGGGCAAACCAAGTCCCGAGAATAACAGCGATACTGGAAGCAACGATAGCTAATGTAAAGCTATTTAATAAGGCCTCAAGTCCTTGCGAACCCGGGGATAACAGCTCTGCATAATGTTTTAAGGTTAGATTGCTCCAGGATACACCTTCTCCCCGAAGCTTCAATAATGAGGCTGTTATGATAGAGAAATAAGGAATGCCGATGGATGCCAGAAGCAATAGAAGAACATAACCCCAGCTAAGAAACCCTACGATTCCTGTACTCTTATAACGGTTAGTACGAGTTCCTTTTCCACCGATCAGACGGTAAGAGTAGCGGCTGCTAATTACAGTTTGGATGTACCACATGACAAGGCAAACTCCGAGCAGCAAGGAGGCTAGTGAAGTAGCCTTACCGAAATCAATCGGCCAACTGGAGATATATTTATGGATCTCAGAGGTCAGAACGTAAAAGCCGATCCTACGGCCAAAGGTCGCAGGGGTACCGAATTCAGCAATTGTTTTAACGAAGATGAGCAGTGCTCCAAGCCCATAGCTAGAGAGCAGTAAAGGAATAATCACTCTTTTAAATCTGTAAAAGAAGGGGGCGCCGTGAACAGAGGCTGCTTCCTCCAGATTGCCCCCGATCTGCAAAAGCGCATTGCGCAGCAGCAGATACAGGAAGGGGAACAGGTGAAGGCTCATGATCAGCACCATACCCCCATAGCTAAAGAAATACGGTGTAAGCACGGAGGAGGAGGGCAGAAATTGCTCCATATACCCACCCGTCTGCATAAACAACATCCAGCCCATAGAACCAATGTAAGGCGGCGTCATAAATGGAATTAACAGCACGACATCCAGCCAGTTGTGGCGCCCTAAGTCAGTTTTTGCCATAATCCAGGCTAGAGGCAGCGCAAACAAAGTAGTTAGCAGAATAACGCTTACCCCAAGCCCGATAGAATTCAGCAGTACCTCTACTAGGTCATTGCTCCCCATAATGGTTCGTAGTGGTGCGGTTATATCGAGATGCCCCTCTGGATAAACACTGGTCCAGAAAATGAGCAGGAGTGGCAGCAGCACGAGCACGGTTAGTATAAATAAAGCCAGTCCACCGCTCACCCATTTAAATGAGCGCAAAGAGTTAGTATTCATTACGCTTATTTAAAAATTTGTGTGAAGGTCGAGGAAACTTCATCGCCGTGCTCGTTCATCCATTCCCAATTCACATCAAATGTTTTAATTTCTTCAAGATTGGTACGATTTTCTGCCTTCACGTCAGTTCTGCCTGGCAGCAAATAGGCTTTGGCAACAAGGGCTTGCGCTTCATCGGATAGAAGGTAGTCGATAAAAGCCTTAGCGTTATCTACATTCGGGCTTGTCTTAATGATCGCAGCGGGACGAGGGCTGATTACAGTTCCTTCAGCAGGGTAGACGATATCCACAGGTTCTCCGTCAGCTTTTGCTTTATAAGCCATGTAATCTACGCCAGCAGCAACGACGGATTTAGCACCGGTAATCACCGGATCAAGTGCCTCTTGATTGGCGCCTGCCATAGCTACTTCATTGCTTTTATATTGTTTAAAAAGATCCCAGCCACTGTCCCCCTTAGCACTTAAATACCCAGTCATGAAATCAAGAGCCGAGCCGGAAAGTGAAGGATCGGGGATATTGACTGCACCCTTCCATTCCGCTTTAGTGAGATCATCCCATGAAGTCGGAGGTGTGCTTACTTTTTTAGTATTGTAGACAATCCCCAGTGCGGATGCGCTATAGCTAAAATAATTGCCATCTGCTGTGTCTGACCAATCGCTAACGAGCTTATCTGCATTAACCGCCTCTTTATATGGAAGTAATAATCCGTCGTTTTTCATTCCTTGCATGGACGGAAGAGAGGCGAGGACAACAACATCAACGACCGGATTGGATTTTTCTGCTTCCATGCGGGCAAGTATTTTTCCTGTAGTGCCTTGGAACATTTCAACCTTAACGCCAGTTTTGGCTTCAAAGCCGTCTTTGATTTTATTGGCTAAACCTTCAGGGCCTGCACTGTAAACGACAAGATTGCCGCTTAGTGTCTTTTCTGTTGGTTGTGGGGCTTCAGTTTGCGTCGCCGCCGCAGTATCGGTTTGGTTGTTGCTTGCGTTAGCCGCAGGGGTGTTCGAGGAGCCGCAGCCCACTAGAGTAATGCCAAGTGCAGTTGTTAGAAGAAGTGAACTTAACCCTTTTGTCTTTTTCATTTGATTCAATGTAATTGCCTCCCTAATATTGTTGTGTGCATCTTGCTGCATGGAACAGCATCATATAGAGCCATTCCATGCAGTGGACGCTTAATTCAGATGATGGATTTGGTGCTCTGAAGCGTACAGCTGAATCTTTTCCCCTACAGGTAGGCGCCGATCATGATAAGCGGTCCAAGTCCCATTGTGCTCCATGTTCAGAATGATCTCATAGCGATCCCCCATATAACTCACATGCTGAATAGTCCCTGTAAAAGGAAGAAAGGAAGCATCCTCCTGAGACCAGCGTAAATGTTCTGGACGCAGCATCTGTTTATCCGGAACGATCCAGTTGGATTTTCCAATAAAGTGGGCTACAAAAGGATGGCTCGGTTTTCGATAAATGTCCTCAGGAGAACCACTCTGTAAAATAGTGCCACCTTGCATTACAACTACTTCATCTGACATAGACATCGCCTCGGTTTGATCATGCGTCACATACAGGGCTGTAATGCCCATGTTTTTCACCAAGGAGATTAACTCCAGCCTCATTTCATCTCGCAAGACCGCATCTAGCGCACTTAATGGCTCATCGAATAATACAAGCTGAGGGCGCATGACTACGGCTCGGGCAAAAGCAACCCGCTGCTGTTGTCCACCGGACAGCTGGTGTGGAAAACGCAGCTCTAACCCCTCCAGCTTGACCGATCGAAGTGCCTCCTGTACCCGAACCCGTAAATTCTTTTTTTGTTTGGAAGCTCGAAGTCCGAAGGCTACATTCTCGAACACAGTCAGATGCGGCCAGAGGGCGAAATCTTGAAAAACCATGCCAAAGTTACGGCGATGAATAGGGTGGCTAATTCTTTTGCTGCCTGAAAAAATAAACTCATCATCGATCAGAATTTCTCCTGCATCCGGTGTTTCCAGCCCAGCAATCAGACGGAGTAGTGTCGTCTTTCCACAACCTGAAGGACCGAGTAATGTCGTAAAGCTTCCAGCGGGAATCTTCAGATCTGCAGCCTTTAAGGCATGCACATCTCCGAATTTCTTTTCCAATCTGTGGATTGTAATTTCCTTCATTCTATCTACCTGCCTGTTCTTAAGCTTGTTCTTAGTGTAAAGGTAAAGAATTCCCGCTATATTTGCTGAATGTAACTGTGATATTAACTTTTTTGCCGATTTATTTTAACATTCATAGAATTCTTCTATGTTACCGTTTAGGAAAAGGCGAGGGAGTGGAAGAGAATGAACCTTAATCTAATGAAGCTGGAAATTGTAGAACTGCTGAATAAACATAAAAAAATTACCACGGTAGCAGATAAACTTGGACTAAAGCAGCCGACCGTTACGTATCATTTGAAGAATTTAGAGCAGCAATTGGGGGAGAAGTTATTTGAATCCAGAATGGATAAAATGATTCTTACGGAGAGTGGCAAAGCGTTTCTTCACTATGCGATTAAAATCAATGCGCTTGCAGCGGAAGCGGAGCGGGTGGTAAAAGAGTTCAGTCAGGCAGGCCGGGGGACGCTGAAGATTGGTGCCAGTTATGTTCCAGCTACATATATTCTTCCAAAAATATTGGGGCTGTTTGGCGAACAACATCCGGGGATTACCATTTCTTTATCGGTTAAGCCTTCACCGGTGATCAAAGAAATGCTTGCCAGTCATGAGATTGATCTTGGTATCTTGTCTACGGAATCTTTTTATCTGCCTGATCTGCATACTCAAGCCTTATGTGAAGATGAGCTTGTCCTTGTTTTTGCACCTACACATGATTTTGCCGGATTTTCTAATTTAAACTCGGCGATGATCGCTTCAGCGAGCTTTATTTTGCATGACAAGGAATCAAGCACACGCCATTTGACGGATAAATGGTTTGAACGAGAGGGAAAAGAATCAAAACCGCATATTTTGCTCGATTCACTGGAGGCGATTAAGCAATCGCTTATGAGTGGACAGCATGTCTCATTTATTTCACGACTTGCTGTGGAGGACGAGGTAGCCAGAGGAAGATTGCTAATGCGAGCCATTCCGGATTATAATTTTGAAAGACATATTTATTATTCGTATAACCGTGATCGTCATTATTCTCCTTTAATTGGACTGTTCATTGACCAGCTCCGCACAATCCGAATATAAGCATACATAGAGAATATACGATAGAGCCATTATATATATGAAAGAATACATAAAATATAAGGACTGTATAAATTCAGAAATTGGTGTATAATCTTAGGTACTGTGTCGCTTTACAGCACAAAAAAGTTGCAGATTTTCAAACGGTTTTATTGTATGATATGAGGAAGCTTTAATAGACGATATTTAGACAGACAAACTTAACACATTGATCCGGAAGAGAATGGGGGGAGCAGCATGACCGAACTTACGACTACCGTCAGCAAAAGCAACTCTAACAATCTGCTGCGACGGGACGTACGGTTCTTGGGGAACATTTTAGGAGAGGTCTTGGTTCACCAAGGCGGTAACGAACTGCTAGAGATCGTGGAGAAGATCCGCGAGACCAGTAAATCGCTACGCTCACTATTTTTACCTGAACTGCATAGTGAATTTAAGGAGTTAATCAATTCTTTGGATCCGGAGAACCGTCATCAGGTAATAAGAGCGTTCGCCATTTATTTTCAATTGGTGAATATTGCCGAACAGAACCACCGGATTCGCCGTAAACGTGACTATGAACGTTCAGCTGGGGAGACAGTTCAACCCGGTTCTATAGAAAGCGCTATTCAAGAGCTTCGTGAACGTGATTTCTCTCATGAGGAAGTCAACGAGATTATTGAAGGATTGTCTCTGGAACTTGTAATGACGGCACATCCAACGGAAGCCATGCGCCGTGCGATTCTCGATATTCATAAACGGATATCCGATGATGTTATGGGTCTTGATAACCCTACTCTAACTTTCCGTGAACGTGAACAGCTTCGCGAGAAGCTATTGAATGAAGTGATTACGCTTTGGCAAACGGATGAGCTACGTGACCGCAAGCCAACAGTACTCGATGAAGTGCGCAATGGAATGTACTATTTCCATGAGACTATTTTCCATGTATTGCCGGATGTGTATCAAGAGCTTGAACGCTGTCTGAGCAAATACTATCCTGGACAGAATTGGCATGTGCCAACCTACTTGCGTTTTGGATCATGGATTGGTGGAGACCGTGATGGTAACCCTTCGGTAACCTCAACGGTCACTGCGCAGACTTTACGCATGCAGCGTAAGCTGGCCATTCGTGAATATCAGCGGATTATGCGTGAACTCATGAAATATCTAAGCTTTAGCACAAGTATTGTTAAAGTAACGCCTGAGCTAGTAGAATCCATCGAAGCTGATCGTCAGATCATTAACCTAGGCAAGATGGAAGAATGGCGCAATGACAATGAACCTTACCGTATTAAACTTAGCTACATGATCTCTAAGACACAAAATGTTTTGGATGATGAGAAAAAGGATACTCCTGAGCGTTATGCTACACCTGAGGAGTTCATAGATGATTTGAATGTCATTGACCGCAGTCTACGGTATCACTACGCCGACTATGTGGCCGATACTTATATTAAAAAGCTAATCCGCCAAGTGGAGCTGTTCGGATTCCATACGGCAACTCTTGACGTGCGTCAACACAGTCAAGAACATGAAAATGCCATGACAGAAATTTTGGCGAAGATGAACATTTCGCCGGACTACTCTAAGTTGACGGAGATCGAGAAGATTGATCTGCTGGAGAAATTGCTGAATGATCCACGTCCGTTGACCTCTTCTTACCAGACGTATACTGAAAGTACAGAGGAGTGTCTGGCTGTTTACCGGACGATCTTCGCATCGCAGGAAGAGTACGGCAAACAATGTATCACCAGTTATCTGATCAGTATGGCTGAAGCTGCGAGTGACATTCTGGAGGTTATGGTCTTCGCCAAAGAGGTAGGACTATTCCGCAAGGATAATGACGGTACAGTTGTATGTACCCTGCAAGCAGTGCCACTTTTTGAAACGATCGATGACTTGCATGAAGCACCGCAAATTATGAACACACTGCTCAATATGCCGATCTACCGTGATGCGGTAAGAGCAATGAATGATTTGCAGGAAATCATGCTTGGATATTCAGATAGTAATAAAGATGGCGGCGTGGTTACTGCTAACTGGGAACTGCGTGTTGCCCTAAAAGAAATTACAGCGACAGCGGATAAGTTCGGAATCAAGCTGAAGTTCTTCCATGGCCGTGGTGGAGCGCTCGGCCGCGGGGGTATGCCACTTAACCGCAGTATTCTTGCTCAGCCAGCTTCGACAATTGGCGGCGGGATTAAGATTACCGAGCAGGGAGAAGTGATCTCCTCCCGTTACTCGATGCAAGGGATTGCTTACCGCAGTTTGGAGCAAGCGACATCTGCACTTGTAACTGCAGCAATTAGTGCGAGAGTGCCACAAGCGGATCTTTATGAAGAGAAATGGGAAGAGATTGTTGCCCGGATTTCTGAAGTCTCGCTGAACAAATATCAGGATTTGATCTTCCGTGATCCGGATTTCCTGACTTATTTCAAAGAATCAACACCTCTGCCTGAGGTAGGAGAGCTTAATATCGGTTCCCGTCCTTCCAAACGGAAGAACAGCGATCGTTTTGAAGATCTGCGCGCAATTCCTTGGGTATTTGCATGGACACAAAGCCGTTATTTGCTCCCAGCCTGGTACGCTGCTGGAACCGGACTGCAGAGTTTCTATGAGGGTAAGGAAGAGAATCTGAAGATAATGCAACATATGTATGAGAACTTCTCATTCTTTACTACACTGATAGATACGCTGCAAATGGCTATTTCAAAAGCGGACTTGATCATTGCTAAGGAATACGCCAGCATGGGCAAGAACGAGGAAGCACGTCAACGGATCTTTGGCCAGATTGAAGATGAATTTAATCTGACCTCTGAGCTGATCCTGAAGATTACAGGCCAGCAGGATATTCTGGATAACGTTCCTGTGATTCAAGAGTCGATCAGACTCCGCAATCCATACGTTGATCCGCTTAGCTATCTGCAGGTTCAATTGCTATCCGAGCTTAGAGCGCTCCGTGAAATCGATGGAGATGATAGCGAACTGCTTCGCGAAGTATTGCTTACCATCAACGGCATTGCCGCCGGTCTTCGGAATACCGGCTGATATAGTCCTAACAACAAAAAGTCCGCCCTATTTGGGGCGGACTTTTTTTGCCTAATACAAGTTGTTGTGATCATAAACTGTATATTGCTGCTGTGAACTTTACTTGTTCCTAAATATTGGAGAGTCAAACCCGATATTTTTTTTATTACCCTACCCAAGTAACCGAGATGTAATCGGAGGTAAATAAAGTGGCACTTATTACTTCGGTGATGGAGCAGCGTAGAGAATATTTGGAACTGTAGGAGCGCCAGCGTTCGCCTTTATCCTCAGATTTCGACCGCTATATGCGGTTTATAATCAGGAAATGTGAGGATAACAGCGACCGGAAGTCCAAATATTTCTCGGAGCCGCACTTAATCGCCTATACCAAGTTGTCCAGTTTTTAACTCAGTTTACATAGAAGGTTACAATACAATCCTTGATTTTTACACAAACTTGAATTACGATTTAATTGCTTGTACCGTGGATATTTGCGAAGAAATACCAAGGGCGGCAAGTCTGGGGGAGTTAACAGGTGGAGAATTTGGAAGGCAGATTGACAAAGCTCGCCTTGAAGGGCGACCAAAGGGCATTTGCCGAGCTTGTGGAACTATATAAAGACAAAATATATCATTTAGCTTACAGGATGTTGAACAATCGCCATGAGGCGGAGGATATTGTTCAGGAGACCTTTTTGCGTGTGTATAGGAATTTGGATCGTTATGATGATAAACAGAAGTTCTCCACATGGATTTACCGGATTGGAACGAACCTCTGTATTGATAGATTGCGTAAACGAAAACCAACCTATTCGCTGGATGCTGAAATGAACGATCAGGAGGGCCTTGATGGCTATTCGTTGATTCCGAGCGACAATGTGACACCTGAGACCGAACTATTGCTCTCTGAGACGCAGGGGCTAATCTATGAAGCAATTGACAGTCTGCCTGTGAAATACAGGTCGGTGATGATTCTGAGATACCTGCAGGATCTGTCCCTTCAGGAGATTAGTGATGTCCTGGATATGCCCGTGACCACGATTAAGACGCGTGTACACCGAGGCCGTGAATTTTTGCGTAAAAAATTAGGCCCAAAAATGTAAAAATAGATTTTATTTATGAAACATCTTTTCGAGAGCGACGTATGTAAGTTAAGCAAGTCTTATGTGTCCTGACCCTTTGTCTTAGGATAATTAAATAGCACTCATGAAAGGATTGGCTCCTATGGAATGCAAACTGGCCGTCTCTATGATGCATGACTACTTGGATGACGACTTGCCCGAACAGCAGCAGAGGGAATTGAAGGAGCATCTTCTATCCTGTCCAGATTGCCGTGCAAAGTTTAAAGAATTGGAACAGACAGATATGTTGATGTTCTCCCTAATGCATCAGAATCCTGTAGCTTCAGATGATCTTGTGAGCCGGATAATGAGTTCATTGCCAAAGACTAAGAAAGAAAAAGCCTTTATTACCTGGATCAAGAGACACCCTGCACTTACAGCGGCATCTCTATTCCTTGTCGTTATGCTGATGAGCACCGTAACTTTTTGGAGTCCAGACAGACAACTTGTAGTTAGAGGTGTTGATTTGGATCAAGTGGTCATCAAAGGGGATACTGTAATTGTACCTTCCGGCAAAATAATTACCGGAGACCTTACCATAGAGAACGGTAAAGCACAGGTATATGGAGAAGTGAACGGCAACGTGACAGTCATTGACGGATCTCTATATCAGGCTTCAACAGCTCATATTTCTGGGCAAGTCAAAAGCATAGACCAGGCAGTAAGCTGGTTCTGGTATAAAGTGACGAACATGTTCTCTGAAGTTGCCTACCGTTAATGCGGGCAGTGGTTACCTTGAGCAGGAATATTAATTAGCGCCTCTTTTTCCGGAAAGATGGCGCTTTTTTGTTTCCTTAAATTGGGTGGTTTCGGAAAGGATTGAGGGACTAAACTTGCAACTGAAGCCCGAACGTTATAACCTAGATATGATACAGAGCTAACAGACATTTTACATAAACCCAGCTAATTTGAAATGACGGGGGTTTTAGGCAATGAGTTATTTTACTGAGCTAACATGGAAAGATTCCATTAAAGATATAATTGATATCCTAATCGTCAGTTACATTATTTATAAAGTGCTTAATATGGTACGCGGGACGCGGGCGATTCAGCTTTTAAAAGGGATATTGGTTCTGGTCTTGATTTGGGCGGTAAGCACAATCTTGGACTTGTATACACTTAAATGGCTAATGAATCAAATGTTTACTTTCGGGGTCCTAGCTGTCTTTATCATTTTTCAGCCGGAACTACGAAGGGGACTGGAGCAGCTTGGACGGGGCAGATTTTTCGGACGGGCTGGAGAAAGTGACGAAGAGATCAGTAAGTTAATCGGCGAAGTGATTAAAGCCGTGAATTATTTATCTCGCAGAAAAATAGGGGCGTTAATCGTTTTTGAGCGGGAGACAGGGCTAAACGAATATACAGAGTCAGGTATACCCATGCGTTCCCTGGTCAGCTCCGAATTACTCATTAACATCTTCATTCCCAATACACCTCTGCATGACGGAGCCCTTATTATGCAGGGAAATCAGATTGCTGCGGCTGCTTGTTACTTGCCTTTGTCCGAGAATCCTTTTATCAGCAAAGAACTGGGAACCCGTCATCGCGCTGCTATAGGAATAAGTGAGGTTGCGGACTCGGTGTCTGTCATTGTCTCAGAGGAGACAGGGCAGATTTCCCTTGCAATTAATGGCCAGATCGTGAGAGACATTAAGGAAGAATCCATGATATCGAAGCTCCATCAAGAGCTTAGTGTAAGTTCATCGCTGAAGGAGAAGGGTTCAACTTTCTGGAAACGGAAGGGGGACAAGAATCATGGATAAGTGGATGAACAATAACAATTTCAATAAGATTCTGGCCCTTGTGTTCGGGATCATTTTGTTTACGATGGTTCATGTCGATACTGCGCCTTCTGGACAGACAACAGTGGATATTAAAACAAAAACTATTGAGAATGTGAAGATTGAAGTGACCGGCCTTGACGAGGATAAATATGTCCTTGAACCTTTGGCTGTCGACAGTGTGAGTCTGGAGGTAGCGGGTAAAAATTCCGATATCTCCTTTCAGTTCTCGGATGACTATAAAGTAATGCTTGATCTGACTAAGGTCGAACCTGGAGATACCACGTTGCCACTTTATTATAAACTGCCAAAAGGTGTATCCCTGGTAAGAATGAATCCTAAAGAGGTTACCGTACATGTAGAATCACGGAATACAAAGTCTTTTCCCATATCCTTGGTTACGAAGGGGAAACCTGCAGAGGGCTACCAAATAGGCACCCCGGTCCTGCAGCCTACAGATACTGTCGAAGTCACACTTGCTGATAATGAACTGAGCAAGGTAGCTAAGATACAAGGAACCATTGAGCTTAACGGTGAAAATGAGACATTTAAAGAGAAAAAATTGAAGCTACACGCTTATGATAAGGATGGAAATGAAATTAAAAATGCTGTAATTGAGCCTTCTACTGTATCCGTGGAATTGCCGATTACCTTACCGTTTAAGAGTTTGCCGCTGGAGATTGGCTTTACTGGACAACTTCCGGATTCTCTCGTATTATCCAAATTGACACCTGAGCAGGAAGCAGTCGTAGTGTATGGACAAGCAGAGGCTTTGGCAGCTTTATCAGCCTATGAAGCCACTGTTAACCTTAGTGCAATAGATTCTGCTGGAACGAAACAAGTAAAGGTCGATTTGAAGCCTCCGGCTGGAACGGAGAAAGTCATGCCCGAAGCTGTGAATGTTTCATTAACCATCTCAGAAATTGCTGAGCGGACGATTGAGGCGGTACCTGTCAAGCTTCAGGGTGTGGGGGATGATCTGGAAGGAAGTATTGTTAATCCTTCAAGCAAGGAAATAGCGCTTACCTTAAAGGGTGCGCCTGCTTTACTAGATCAACTTGATAAGAAAGATATAGGGGTTGTGGCTGATGTTAGCGGTCTTTCGGCTGGAACCCACGAGGTTTCTTTGCGGGTATCGCTGCCCCAGTTTATCGCACTAGCCAATTCAGGGGTGCCTCTTACTGTGACCGTGCAGCTGTTATCACCTGCAGCGCCAGTTCCTACACCTCATCCAGATACGGGGGGGGTAACTACTACTCCTGAGCCAAGTTCTGAACCTGTTATAGGTGATGAGGAACCTACGGAGAAGCCCACTCATAGCGGAGAGGCTGGAGCAACACCAACGCCTGTACCAACGGATACCAATCCGGAGAATAACGGCACAGCTAACACAAGTACGAATTCCGAAAATCCTGTAGGTACGGGTGGGACGTAATCTTTTGAGCCCAGAGGTACACCAAAATAGTATGCAAATCATATGATAGTACATTAAGCTAACGTAGCGTATTCAAAGGAGAAAAATAATGGGGAAGTATTTTGGAACAGACGGTGTGCGGGGAGTAGCAAACCGTGAATTGACTGCAGAAATGGCTTATAGCATTGGCCGTTGTGGAGGATATGTACTAGCGGGTAACTTGGATAAACCGAAGGTTGTTATCGGAATGGATACACGTATTTCCGGTCCTTTATTGGAATCCGCGCTGATTGCGGGCTTATTGTCTATTGGAGCTGATGTAATCCGTATAGGCGTAGTTAGTACACCTGCTGTTGCCTATATTACGAGATTGTTAAAAGCAGACGCAGGCGTCATGATCTCAGCTTCTCACAATCCGGTAGAGGATAACGGCATTAAGTTCTTTGGTGGGGATGGCTTCAAGCTAACAGATGAAACCGAACTGCAAATTGAAGAGCTTATGGATGCGGAGGTAGATGAATTGCCTCGTCCTATCGGTTCAGGTTTAGGTATGGTTACCGTAGATAATGATGCTAAGTATCTTTATCTGGAGTATTTGAAAACTACCATTTCTCAGGACTTTAAGGGAATCAAGGTTGTACTGGACTGTGCGCATGGCGCAGCGTATGAGCTTGCTCCAAGACTGTTCAGAGAGCTTGGCGCTGAGGTGATCTCTATCGGGGCTGAGCCAGATGGATTGAATATTAATGATGGATTTGGTTCGACACATCCAGAGACTTTGCGTGAAGAAGTCTTACGTCATGGAGCTGATTTGGGACTTGCTTTTGACGGAGATGCAGACCGCTTGATCGCTATTGATAATAATGGTGATGAAGTCGATGGTGACTTTATCCTTTGTATTTGTGGCGATGCGATGAACCGTGCAGGTAAGCTGAAGGATAGCACGATTGTATCAACCGTTATGAGTAACATCGGATTTTATAAAGCTACCGAGAAATTATCCCTGAATACCGCTAAGACAGCTGTAGGGGATCGTTATGTTATGGAAGAAATGCGTCGTGGAGGCTTTAATCTAGGTGGAGAACAGTCTGGACATGTTATTTTCCTGGATTACAATACTACTGGTGATGGTATTCTTACAGCTATTCAGCTGGTAGACACACTTAAGGCTACAGGCAAACAGCTTAGCGAAGTTAAGAGTATGATGACTAAATACCCGCAGGTGCTGGTTAATGTTCGTGTACAGGATAAGACTAATTACCCTAATAACGTAGCTATAGAAGCGGCTATCGCTGAAGTAGAAGGCAAGCTAGGCGACAATGGCCGTGTGCTTGTACGTCCGTCAGGTACGGAATCTCTAATCCGCGTTATGGCAGAGGGACCGGATAAGGCAGATCTGGATCTTTATGTGAATCAAATTGTGGAAGTAGTTCAACGCGAATTGGTATAATCCATTACCTTAACTATAAGGCTGGTGCAGTGAGCGAGAGCGATTCGGACTCGTTGCACCAGTGTTATTTTATTTTAGGATTGGATCGTTTGAACTGGTTTTGTAAAATTTAGGTTGGTGCGCCATTGCCAAAGTACTACAAGGTGCATATAATAGATTAAGTGTCATTCTAGAAGGAAAGCGGGGATTGTGAGGTTAGCAATAGCAAGCGCCAGAGCTTGGTCTAGCGCGGGGGAGAAGGGAAAGCTGCTTACTTGTTATGTAGGCTATGGCTTGAACGGATCACGGCAGACGTAAGCTGACGAGGTGGAGGTGTTCGAAATGTTCGGCGGGGACCTCCCGGTGATGCACCAGAGCCGTAAATGGATACGGAAAATGAAAGGGCGACCTTTCACACAACGTTTTCATGGGTGCAATAAATTATATTATTCATGTGTGCGCGCATCAGAAGGAAACACGTTATTTCTGCCACGGCAGAGGAGAAGGCTGTGCATTTCATGAACATTAGAATGTAAGTGACAGTTTATTTTGTTGATCCTAAAATACAACAGAATATTTGCTTTTTCTCAAAAACATGCCGCACGGCACGTTTCTTTCCTTATGCCGCCACATTACGATAACTCGGACGGGGGAAATTATAATGTGTGGTATTGTAGGATATATTGGTAATCAGAATTCGCAGGGAATCTTGGTTGAGGGCTTGAAGAAATTGGAATATCGTGGATATGATTCCGCTGGTATTGCTGTATTTACCCAAGAAGGACTGCAAGTAGTGAAAGCTCAAGGCCGTTTGGCGAATCTGCAGTCGAAGCTCCAAGACAGCCCGCTGGCAGGTAGCGCAGGTATCGGACACACACGCTGGGCCACTCACGGTAAACCATCCGATGAGAACTCACATCCACATACGGATAACAGCATGAAGTTCTCGGTAGTTCACAATGGTATTGTCGAAAACTATCTGGATCTGAAAGAAGAGCTGATCGCTGGCGGATGCCACTTTGTCTCTGAAACAGATACAGAAGTTATTTCACATCTGATTGCTCGCGAATATGACGGGGATATCGTGAAGGCTGTACAAAAAGCGATTACGTTCATGCGCGGTGCGTTTGCATTAGGCGTCCTGACTGAATATGAACCAGATAAACTGGTGGCTGTGCGTCAAGCTAGCCCGCTCATTATCGGTCTTGGCGAAGGAGAAAACTTTATCGGGTCAGATATTCCTGCACTGCTTGAATATACCCGTAACGTATATATTTTGAATGACGGCGAAATGGCTGTGCTGACAAGAGATGCTGTCGAATTGATGACGATTGAAGGCAATTTTATTTCTCGGGAAATGATTACTGTCGATTGGGATGCAGTTACCGCAGAAAAAGGCGGCTACGAGCATTTCATGCTGAAAGAAATACACGAGCAACCTAAGGCTTACCGCGACACAATGCGTGGTCGCATCAATGCGGAAGGCAACAAGGTTGTATTGCCTGAATTGAACATGACTGAAGAACAAATCAAGAACATCCGTAACATTCAAGTCGTTGCTTGCGGAACAGCATACAACGCAGGTGTGGTAGGACGTACTATGATCGAATCCTTGGTTCGTATTCCGGTTGAGAATGATATTGCTTCGGAATATCGTTATCGTTCACCAATCGTGACTCCAGAAACGTTGGTTATCGTAGTCAGCCAATCCGGTGAGACTGCAGATACTTTGGCAGCTCTGCGTGAAGCTCAAGCTAACGGTGCACATGTATTGGCGATCACTAACGTAGTGGGCAGCTCTATTGCTCGCGAAGCAAACGATGTGTTGGTAACCTTGGCGGGTCCGGAAATTGCAGTAGCTTCGACCAAAGCTTACACTTCACAATTGATCGCGTTTGGATTGTTTGCTCTTTACTTGGCTGAAGTTCGTGGAACACAAACCGAAGCACAAGTTACTAAGATTCTTGCAGCTATGCAATCTCTGCCAGAGCAAGTGGAAGAGATCCTAGCTCAAAAAGAAGCAATCAAAGGTTATGCTGAACAAATTTCTGAGCACAAAAACTTGTTCTTCATCGGCCGCGGCGTAGACTACGCTGTTGCTCAAGAAGGATCCTTGAAGCTGAAAGAAATTTCTTATATTCACTCCGAAGCTTATGCTGCAGGTGAATTGAAACACGGTACATTGGCTCTGATCGAAGAAGGTGTTCCAGTTATTGCCCTGGCAACTCAGGAAGCTGTACTTGAGAAGACCGTCAGCAACATCAAAGAAGTGAAAGCTCGTGGCGCAGACGTGCTGGCAATCACTCACCAAGAGCATTTGACTGACCTGCTTAGATCAGTTGATCAAGTGTTCGTGATTCCAAAGACACTTCCAATGCTGACAGCAGCTTTGTCCGTAGTGCCTCTGCAATTATTGTCTTATTATGCTTCTCTTGCGCTGGGTCATGATGTGGATAAACCACGTAACTTGGCGAAGAGTGTTACTGTGGAGTAGGTTTGGTGATATAAAAGTACAGTTGTTGTCAAAAAAAAATAAAGTATTAGACTGAGATGCTTCATTAAGCTAACTGGCAGGATAGTTTGAATATCCAATATACGGTATTATTTAAATTATATCGTTAGTAGTACTTTTTATATGCATCGGATACATTCAGTTCCAAAGGATGGTTCAAAACAGTCAAACAAAATCATGAAGGTATAAGCCGCTGTAATGCGGCTTATACCTTATTTTGATGGAATTCACGATCAAGCTTAATTTTGGCCCTCGGGTACATCATAAGATAATCGATTTACGGGTCGGATTAACAACTTTATCAAGGTGATTTTCCATTACAAGAGGGAGGGATATTGTATCGGTCATAGGCCGGTGGAATAGTCGAAGAGGTAGGACCAGAAGTTTCAAAAGTGAAACAGGGGTTATCCCTTTCAATATTGTATCTGACTTCATACGAGCTAATATTTAACTACTGGCTACTCAGAAAATTGTAAGGTAATATCGCCGTTATTTGTATAAGCAGATAATTTTTTTGAACCATTCTCTTTATTGGCAGGCAAATTGCTATCTCCTTTCTTTACCTTGCTTAAGATCGCGAAATCATCATATGACCCTAGAATTGAACCGCTAATATTTCCGTTTTTTGTTTCAAGGGTTATAGCCGTCCCTGCATTCAATTTGTCCAGTTGGATATTTCCGTTATTTATGTTTACTTCCACTGTCCCCAAAAACGCGATTGTTGGGAATACAATACTTTCATTTGATGTTTTTAAAGTCAAATTTTTTAAAGTTGCGTCAGGTATCCATACCTGAATAGTTCTGGTTACTTGCGAGCCTTTTCCTCCGATATAGTCGTTCCATTCCTTATTACTGTCACTTACCATTGATAGTTCTTTATCATCAGATAGATCAATCTTGTAAAAATCTTTCTCACTTTCATAGTAAACAATATGAATTTGTTCATCTTTAGATTGGAGGATAGTTATTTTTTTGTCCTTTACATCAATTGTTAAAGTATCAATCTTTTGGGCAGGGATGATGTAATTTTTTTCCTCCATGGAAGTGGAGTGGGAGGAGCATCCTGCCAATGATATCAATAGTGTCACCAATATGCCTATAGTAGTTAGTAATTTTTTTGCAGTACTTTTCATTATAAAATGCTCCTTTGTTAAATCATTTTTCTTTTTAATGCCAGTCCTACGAATACCAATCCTAAGCTGCTCTGCAAAAAAAATTGCGATATGCAACTAAGCATTAGAGCTAAACATAATGATCTTGAAAAAGTCTACCCAAATATGTTGCAAGAGTTGGATCGGATCATTTTTGTATTTCGTTGCGTTTATCAGTCGCATATGTTTTAATCATCATAAACTTTTGTGTTACAAAAAGGTCAAGAGGGTAGATATGAACAACTATTTTACAATTAAGCAAGCAGCAGAAATCGTAGAGATGACCAGTGAGACCTTGCGGCACTATGATCGTATTGGGTTAGTCAAGCCATGCCATAAAGATGAATTGTCGGGATATCGATACTATTCCGAGCAGGAGCTCGTAAAGCTGCAAACCATTGAACTGCTCAAAGCAATGGATCTTACTTTAATGGATATTAAAGATATATTGCAGCAGAATGATCTCTCTAAAGTAATTGATTTTCTAAAACAGGCAGAAAAAAGAGCAGACGATAAAATTGCTCGTCTGCAGTATGCAAAATCGAAAATTAAACGTGCCTATCTACATTATGAAAATAAGTTCCACAACGATTATAGTCAAAGTGAAAATTACTTTGTCAGACACATAGAGGAAAGGGTAATTATGTTTTCGAATAAAATGGAAAGCCCCACACTTAAGAATTTATGGGACTATCACAGACATTTCTATCAACAAATTGAGACTTCTCTGCATTCACAATTTCTGTTTGAAGATATGGCGGGAATGTTTACGACTGAAGGAATAACACGGTTATTTGCTGTTTGCTTGAAATATCCGTCTTTAGAGGGGTTAACTGTGCTACCAGAAGGGGACTATCTGTGTGCAAACTGTACCGAAGAGAATAAGAATGCTGTATTACAAAATTTACTTGAAAGGGCAAAGACGGAATACGATGTGTGTCCAGATTTTGTTCTTCATAACATTATTGTGACTGGAATATTGCAGTGGGATTATCAGATACAACTGTTCATTAAGAAAAGCACATGTTAGATTAAAAACAAAGGAAAGGTTTAGGAAGAGAAAATCGTTTGATTAAAAGTAGCTAATTTAGCGGCTTTTTTTTGATTAAGCAATCACGTTTCTTGCCCCAGGCTGAGGACAAGAACGTTATACTTCGCCGATTAGCTAAATATTTAACTATAGTTCAATGTTATCTATTTAGCTAACTGGCAGATTAACGCTATATGCCTCTTAGGATTTGTATGCTTAAGTGAAAAAAGTATTATCATGAATTCTCTAATGTGAATAAATACAAATTCCACTTCAGTTAATCCATTTTCTATACATATTTTTTAATAGTATATTGAGGTAAATAAAGTGATTATTCACTTTGATAAATCCGAAATTTCTTTGTTGGTATTATTTTATGGCTTCGTAAGGATTGCAAAACCATCGAAATATGGGAGTTTAAAACAGATGTTGTGCCGTAGTTAGTTTTATGAAAGGAAGGTATAGGGGTGAGTATTTATTACGCTCCAAGCTAAGAGGATATCACTAAGGATGCACTCCAAGAGTTATTTCTTTCGGTAGAATGGGAGTCTGGCAAGTATCCAAACGAGCTTTTACAAGCAATCGGAGGGTCTCATTCAATTGTTACCGCTTGGGAAGGAGGAAAGCTTGTCGGTTTAATAAATGCTTTGTCAGATGGTGTTTTAACGGTATATTTTCATTATATGCTTATTAATCCGAGTTATCAGAGTATAGGTATTGGTATAGGTAAGGAAATGATGAATATAATGCTTGATAGATATAAAGGGTGTAAAACAAAAGTATTAATTTCTTATCCTCATGCAGTGAATTTCTATAATAAAATTGGCTTTAATACAGAGGATGGAGCTACACCAATGTTTATCTCAGAGTTGATATGATTAAACTAATGGGTCACGATAGTTTAATCGCAACAAGAAGGCAGCCGATCAGAGGATCAGCTGCCGTTTTTATTGAATTAAAAGGGCAGGATAACTAAGTAATTTCGCGAATACTCAACAGATGGAATTATCACAAAGTTCCCAAATAAGACGTTATAAGAAATCGGCGAGAAACTATAAGGAGCAGAAAACATGAAATGCCCTCACTGTAACAACGAATTAAGTGAACTTCCTTTATGTTACGGAAGTGAAGCACCATATTATTTTTACACTGTACCAGAAGAGAAAAGAACAGAATTAATTAGAGATTTTTGTGTAATTGATGAACAGCATTTCTTTATTAGAGGACATATTGAAATACCAATAATTGATAGCAAAGAGAAATTTATATGGAGTGTGTGGGTTTCTCTTAGTGAAGAAAACTTTCTGAAGTCTAATGAATTATTGCACGTAGAAGGAAGGGAGACGGAAGAACCTTATTTTGGTTGGTTATCGACTGAACTTTCAATATATCCAATAACTACATTATCGTTAAAGACAATGGTGCATACACAAGAGGTTGGTGCTGTTCCGTTAATAGAATTAGAACAAACGAATCATCAACTTGCAGTTGAACAAAGAGAAGGAATTACAATGGAGAGAGTTAAAGAAATTGCTCATTTAATAAATCATAGTCAGTAAGAGAAGAATTTGAAAGTATAGTCGAAGAAGCTGCCGACATCTTATTAAATCATATCTACGCCGCTCTGCTTGGTCTGCTAAGGATTTTCGGTGAACCGTAATTAGCAGACAACCCTGCAAGGCTAAACTCGGTGCGTAATGTCGTTTAAGCTAACAGGAGACTTTTGTTCAATGAAACAGAGACAGTCTAATATTTTATTTTCTGCTGACAATGACACGTTAGTCCCGATGATGTGAATAATCATCGGGACTTTTTTATTAAAAAGGCAAACTTTCGGAGGGTATATTCTTGAGGCAGGCTAAGCTAACTGAACTTTTCTTTCATAAGTTTTCGCCCGTAAAACACTCAACGTCACCCCGTACTCCTATTAGGGAGTTAGCGGGTGGCGTTTTTTCATGCCCAATTCTACAGATGTAGTATCAACAAGGCGTGCCCTAAATCATTACACCTATAAAGATCACGGGTTAAATTGCAATCAATTTCAGCTGATGGAAAGTTAGCTTTACATACACACTTCAATGTGTTATTCTTACGGAAAGTTAACTTTCCATAATTGCTTCAGGAGGTAAGATATTGAAAAACAGGCTTGAAGAGATTAGAAAAGAAAAAGGTATTAAACAAGAAGAACTAGCGGATAAATTGGAAGTATCCAGGCAAACGATTGGTTCACTTGAAAATGGCCGGTATAACCCATCCATCATTCTTGCATTTAAGATTGCGCGATTTTTTGAAATGAGTATTGAAGATATTTTCATTTACGAGGAGGAGCTGGGTAATGAAAACGGCAAGTAAATGGGTGCTCTTAACAATTGCAGGTGCTATTATGGTTTATATGGGTGGATTTATTTTAACTGACGAGAAGCTAAAAGGAATTTCCGGTTTGCTCATTGGTGTGGGTTCAGTCCTTGCAGTGCTTGGAGTAGGAAATATGGGGTATTCGTTATGGCTTAATAAGCCTCAGAACAAAGTAAAAAATGATGAGAAAGTTAGAATGAGTAAAATTGAGGCTAATGACGAACGGAAAATAAGAATAAGAGAAAAAGCCGGTTGGAAAACTAATATTGTTAACTTTTACATCCTAATGGCTCTAACTGTTGTATTTAGTTTAATGGGAGTAGATCAAACTGTAGTCACTGTGTTATGTGGTGTTTTTGTTTTTCAAATCTCCTTAGGAATCTTCCTGTTTAATTATTATGCTAAGAGAATGTAATTGGAGTGACGTAACATCAATTAGACCATTTGAAAATATTTTTTTAGGAGAGAATGACATGGAAGTATTTGCAGAATATTTAGCGCAAATTGATAACCCGCAACATCGGGAAAGAATGGAAGAAGTTTTGACTTGGGTAGCCAGAAAATTCACTGATTTAAAGCCAAAAGTTGCGTGGAATCAGCCTATGTTTACCGATCACGATACTTTTATTATTGGCTTTAGTGTATCCAAACATCATTTGGCGGTTGCCCCTGAAATTGCAGGAATTAATCGTTTTTCTGATGAAATTGTGCAGGCAGGTTATGATCACACCAAGCAGTTGTTACGCATCCGGTGGGAAAGTCCAGTTGATTTCTCATTACTTGAAAAAATGATCGAGTTTAATATTTTGGATAAGGCAGACTGTTCAACTTTTTGGCGGAAATAAAACGTATTATTTAGCGTTCAATTCATTTTAAGCAAATTTATATGTGGAAGCACCGTAGGACAAGTCACTTTAATACGTGATTTGTCTTTTTTATTTGAATTCTCAGCACAAAATATTCAATATTTTGGAAGGTGGATGGAATGTTGAAAGCGAATTTATACACGTTAGTTCAACCTGTTATGCGGAGACAATCCTAGGAGGCTAAGACTATGACTCGGTGCTGGAACGCTCTAAGCCACTAGTATTCCTGAACGCGGAAACGTTTAAGAGGTCAGGGTATTGCTGCGATTCTAGATGTCAGAAGAAAATGTATTACGCATTTGCAACTGCAAGTGTCGTAAACGCAACCTCAATCATATAGCATAGACTCCATTGTTTTTCTATAATTAAGGCAAGATATAGCAAAGGAGAGCAAGCAAATGTCTTTCAGTGAAAAATTGTTGCAACTTAGAAAAGAAAAAGGTTATTCCCAGGAAGTGCTGGCCGAAAAACTGTGCACAACCAGACAGGCAGTCAGCAAGTGGGAAAACGGACAGGGGTACCCCGAAACCGAAAAATTGCTAATGATTGGAAACCTGTTCGAGGTGTCCATTGATTATTTGCTAAAGGAGGGCGAGGTAAAGGGCGGCGTTGAAGAGCGTGGGTATTATGTCAGCCAAGAGATGGCGGAAGGGTATTTGATTCATCAGCGAAAGTCATCCAATCGCATTGCGACAGGTGTGTGCCTTCTAATTATGTCTTTTTTGCCGTATTTGATGCTTCGGAAGGAACAAGTCATTTATTCTTTTCTTATTATCATTTTGTTGGCGGCAGCGGGTGTCGTTGTTCTTGTGTCCGCCATACTGAAAGACGAGGAAAGGTACCATGTGCTGGATAAAGAGGCTCTTATGCTGGATCAAGGTTATGTGAAGCAATTAACAGAACGTTTGAATAGATTGAAGAGTAGGTACGCAGCTGTGATCATTGTGGGTGCTGGCATGTTGGCGGTAGGTGGAATGGGCTTTTTGCTAGAGAGAAAGGGGATCTCCAAAGGCGTGTTAATTCCTTATTATCCTATTTGCGTCATTTTGATTACTATAGGCACATATGTAATTATTCGAACATCTACTTTGTTGTCCTCCTATAGTCTGCTGATCTACAATGAGAAGCATATTAATCGGAGGAATGACGGCTTTTGGAGAAAAATAAGAAAAAAGTTGGCAGAATAATAAGTTAGGCTCTTGAATCAATGTATAATATTTGGCAGATGTCTATTGTTAACAATATATAACGAATCCTGATTAAGAAAGCAAATAAGTTAAGGAATATTATGTTAATGGGGAACTTTAGTTCAATGAAACAGCGAAAGTCTAGGATTTTATTTTCTCGTCCATTGCTGTCGCTGTTTCAATTTCTAGGGTCAGTTTAAAACTTATTTTATGAAGTCAGACGGTATAACAATTAGAAGAGCAGCGTGGAATGGAGAGCCTATAAGACGCTAAAGAGTTTGATGATACTAAATTCATACAACAAGATTAATCTATGGGGCTATCGCGGAGATAATAAACAATGCAAGGAGAGAACCTATGAAAAAATTAAGGACAATCATAGTTCCGTTATTCTTAATCTTTTTATTGGGATGTAGTGATGAGGAAATTAGCGATAATTCAAAAAAAGAATATAGCAAAGCTGAACAATTTATTACCGATATGGGCTATCTGATCATTAGTAATGAAGGAATTGTTTCTGAATATTTATTAGATAAAAAACTGCTGACGGAAATGCCATACATACAATATTGGAGTGTTCAAAGTGTTGATCCAATCGATTATATAGGTAAGGAAATAACTACAAGTAAGTTAATCGTTAAAAACCACCCCTTAGATAATGAGAAGGATAATACAAAAAAACAAACCCTGATTTTTCTGCTAGAAGCAGACGATGAAGTGATAGGAGGCTATAGTTTTCCTGATTTCGATGAATTACATATGGGTTGGGTTTACACCATTGATGGAAAAACACTCGAAGAATTGACCGGAGAAGCTTTCCCGAAATGGTCTAAGGAGTGGAATTTAAGATATAAATAAAGGTTTGGGAGTATTTATAAAGGAGCAGATATGAAAAAACTAATCCTAGTACTTGTAGCTGTGGTTATTATTTCGAATGCGATATGGAGTTATTTATATTTCAATAAAGAGGTCGAAACAAATTTAAACACTGGTGTTCAAGTATATACGCTTAAGGGTACAGGGGATACATGGGATGTTTTAGATTACAAAATAATAATTTCATCTAGCAAAATTTTACGGGGACATGGGAAGTTAGTGTTCAAGGGAGACCCAAGCGCTTTAGTGAATAGTAGCTATTATAAGTATGAAGTCAATGAAAAAAACACTAATAATAAGGATGAAACAGTTCTTGTAAATGAAGCTAGGTCAACGGATGGACCCGTTTCAATATTAAGTAACACTGATATCGGGTCTATAACAGGTCCGTATTCGTATGACGAATTAAATAAAAATAGACAAAATTATGAAAACACCACTTTATCTATTACATGGAATGATAATGAAGGGGAGATTCATTCCGAAACAATAAGTTTAGATATTGAGAGTGAAATTTCTCTTAAGGATGATCTTTAAGGGTGATAAGTCCAAGAGACTAAGATTGAATCTCTACGGACTGAAGGAAGATCGTCTACGCCCCAAAAGCCTGCCGGTATTTCACAGGAGACATGCCTTCAAACCTTCTGAACACTTTAATAAAATAGCTGGATTGGGCAAAACCGGACTGAGTCGCAACCTGAGCAATGGAGAGTCCTGTGGAAACCAGTAAAAGCTTGGCTTTAGCCAGCCGACAATCGGTTAAATAACGGTTTGGAGTTTTGCCCATAACCACCCGGAACAGCCTTAGAAAATGATAGCTGCTGTACCCGGTCAATCTTGCCATCGATTCCAGAGACCAAGGGCTGGCACATTCGACATGAATGATATCTGCAGCACTCCGGATGGACTGTCTAACCTCGTGCGGTACTGAGCCGTGAAGCGGCTCGGAGTTCTGCAGCAATTTAACTAGAAGCTCATACAGCAGAGCAGATAGTCTTGGCTCGCTACGGGTCACGTAGGAAGCGCTCAGTAGGTACATTTCCTCGAATAGCTCGTCCAGCTTAGCATCCAAATCAAAAGTGAACAGGTATGCACGGGACTGGTCCACTTCCTCTAATAAGGGGAGGACGATTTCAATATTAAAATGAACCCATCGGACATCCCAAGGCTCGCCTGGGTCAGAGCCGTATTGCTGATAAGCCCCTTTTGGGTACAGAAAACCTCGTCCTCTACTCATCGGAATACGTTCGCCCTCATGGAATACATAACCCTCCCCACCAAAGATCAAATGCAGGTTATAACTCCCCAGAAACCCTTCGCTTCTTCTCTCTGTATGTTGTGGAAAGTGAGTGTAATGTCCCAAAAATTCAGGATAACAGACATATTTTGAAAAAGCCGGTGTCGGCAAATACCATTGTTTCTTCATGTTTGGCAGCACCCATTTCTGTAGCGCAACAGAGCGCAAGTTGGATTAAGGCAATAAACGCAAGATTGTTATATGATAGCAATATTTTGTTATATAAGACCTCTTATCATTGATACTACAATAGAATTATAAAATATTGAAAGCATATTTTTAATACTTTGGAGGTAATGATGAAGAAACCTGTCGCAACTGAAAAATTCGAGCTTGGCGTTTGTTATTATCCGGAGCACTGGCCAGAAAACATGTGGGAGGACGATTATCGCCGGATGCGTGAACTCGGCTTTACGATCATTCGGATGGGGGAGTTTGCTTGGTCTATTTTTGAACCCACAGAAGGGGAGTTTCAGTTCGGGCTCTTTGATCGGGCGATTGATCTAGCACATAAATATGGTCTTCAGGTTGTACTTGGTACTCCGACGGCAACGCCTCCAGCTTGGTTGACTGATAAATATCCAGAAGTATTAAATGTAACCTACGAAGGTGTTACACTTCAGCATGGCATGCGCCGCCATTATAATTACAGCAGTCCTAAATACCGGGAACTGTGTGCACGTATTGCAGAACAAATGGCTGAACATTACGGCAATCATCCGGGTGTAGTTGGCTGGCAAATTGATAATGAGCTCAACTGTGAGATCAGTGAATTTTATTCGGAGAGTGACCATAAGGCCTTCCGGGAATGGCTACAGCAGAAATATGTTACGCTTGAGCATTTGAACGAGGCATGGGGAGCTGTTTTTTGGAATCAAAGCTATAGTGACTGGTCTCAGGTCTATCTTCCACGTCCGACTCCAGTACCGAAGCAACCCAATCCTCATCAGGCATTGGATGAAAAACGGTTTATTTCGGACAATACAATTTCTTTTGCCAAAAACCAAGCGGATATCATTCGTAAACTTGCCCCTAAGCAATGGGTAACCACGAACGGTCTGTTCGGTCATCTCGATAGCCATGAAATGACGGATGAACTGCTGGATTTCTTCAGCTATGATTCCTATCCTCAGTTCTCTACTATTTTTTATGACCCGAATGAGCGGAATCCGCTGAATGATAGAGGCTGGGGACTGTCATTATCTGTTGTTCGTTCGATATCCCCGAATTTCTGCATTATGGAGCAGCAGTCAGGCCCGGGTGGCTGGGTGAACCGGATGGATATGCCTTCTCCAAAGCCCGGGCAGATGCGGTTATGGACTTATCAGTCGATCGCTCATGGGGCAGATATGGTGTTATATTTCCGCTGGCGGACAGCTACGATGGGCAATGAAATTTATTGGCATGGAATCAATGACTATCATAATCAGCCTAACCGGAGAGTGCGGGAAGCGGGGCAGATCGGTCAGGAGCTGGCAGCAGCAGGTCAAGCGTTTATCGGTACTCATAATCAGGCTAACGTTGCTATTGTTCGTGATTATGACAATGAGTGGGATGGAGAATACGATGTTTGGCATGGCCCGTTTATGTGGAAGAGCAATAAGGAGTGGTACAAGGCTCTTCAGCGGAAGCATATCCCGAATGACGTGCTCTATCTGCGCAAAAAAACAACGCTGGAGGAGCTTGCAAGGTACGACGTGCTTATCTATCCTCACCCAGCGATTATGACAGATGAGACAGCGTCTCTGCTGGATGAATATGTTCAACAAGGCGGCAAACTGATCTTCGGCTGTAGAACTGGCTATAAGGATGAGCGCGGTCAATGTTATATGCGTCCTTTCCCAGGTACTGCTAAGGATCTATGCGGGATCACAGTTGAAGAATTCACAATGGTTAAGGGCAGTCGTCAGCCAACAACAATTAGCTGGTCGGGCGCGACCGAAGTCGTTACAGGAGCAGATGACTTTAATGATATTCTCAAAATAGAGGAAGCTTCGGTTGAAGTGATGGCGGTTTACGCCTCTGATTATTATGCGGGAAAACCGGCGGTAACTAGAAATCGTCGCGGCAAGGGTGAGGTTTGGTATTACGGAGCCGTATTTAACGAACAGGCAGCGGCTGAGATCATAAAATTAATTGATCTACAATCGCCAGCAAATTGGCTGGAGCTCCCAGAAGAGGTAGAGCTGCAAGTCCGTACCGGAGCTTCTTCCAGTTATGCTTTTTTGCTTAATTATAGTGAGACTCCTGTCACGATCCATCTTCATGAGACCAAAACAGATTTACTGAGCGGCACAACATTGTCGGGCGAGGTGCTTCTGGAAGGATTTGGGGTATTGGTGTTATACTAACGTACACATTGATCTCACATTTGAGTAGATTTGGATAATTCTCTCTTTTCGGTTATACTTTGAAGTAGCAATTATAGTCACGGGAGCTTGGTGGGACCAGGCTGAGAGGATAGTTATAACTATCGACCGTCAAACCTGATCTGGATAATGCCAGCGGAGGAAATGGAGCTCTATTTCTATTTGTCTACTCTAAGGCCGCATCTTATACAGATGTGGCCTTTTCTATGTGTGGGGAGTAGACCGTCTCCGCTTGATCAAATCACCTTATAGGAGGAATTGAGATGACAAGCGAATTGAACAACGATCCAATCAATCTATCAGCTTTTCCAGCAAGTCAAAAAGTCTATGTAAAGGGTTCACGGTCTGATATTCAGGTCCCTATGCGGGAGATCTCACTTAGTCCAACTGCGGGCATAGACGGCGAAGAGGAGAATGCCCCAATTCATGTCTATGACACAAGTGGGGCTTACACGGATGCTAATATTCATACTGATATTCGTCAGGGGTTAGAGCCCAATCGTCTAAGCTGGATTGAGGAACGAGGGGATGTGGAAGCGTACGAAGGAAGAACCGTGAAGCCTGAAGATAACGGGAATGCAACGGGAAAAGCTGTGGCGGAAGTGTTTCCAGCGCTCCATAGAAAACCTTTGCGAGCGAAAAAGGGGCGTAATGTCTCTCAAATGCATTATGCACGCAAAGGGATTATTACTTCGGAAATGGAATACGTTGCGATTCGTGAGAATGTGACACCGGAATTTGTAAGAGATGAAGTAGCCCGCGGCCGCGCCATCATTCCAGCGAATATCAATCATCCAGAGAGTGAACCAATGATTATTGGGCGTAATTTTTTGGTAAAGATCAATGCCAATATTGGAAACTCCGCAGTATCCTCATCCATAGAGGAAGAGGTGGAGAAAATGAGATGGGCTACCCGCTGGGGTGCAGACAATATAATGGATCTCTCCACAGGTAAAAACATCCATACGACACGCGAGTGGATCATCCGTAATTCTCCTGTTCCTATTGGAACGGTGCCTATTTATCAAGCTTTGGAAAAAGTGAATGGGAAAGCGGAAGATTTAACGTGGGAAGTATACCGTGATACGCTCATTGAGCAAGCGGAGCAAGGGGTGGACTATTTTACCATTCATGCGGGAGTTCTGCTTCGTTATATCCCGTTGACGGCACAACGTATGACAGGTATTGTTTCAAGAGGTGGCTCCATTATGGCGGCATGGTGTCTTGCGCATCATCAAGAGAACTTTTTATATACACATTTTGAAGAGATATGTGAAATCATGAAGCTGTACGATGTTTCTTTTTCCCTAGGCGATGGATTACGTCCGGGTTCGATTGCTGATGCGAATGATGAAGCACAATTTGCCGAGTTAGAGACGTTAGGTGAATTAACAGCTATGGCTTGGAGTCATGATGTACAGGTGATGGTAGAGGGTCCAGGACATGTGCCGATGCACTTGATTAAAGAGAATATGGATAAGCAACTTGAAACTTGCAACGAAGCCCCTTTTTATACGTTAGGTCCACTGACTACAGATATTGCGCCGGGGTATGATCATATTACCTCTGCTATAGGTGCAGCGATGATTGGTTGGTTCGGTACAGCAATGTTATGTTACGTAACTCCGAAGGAGCATCTTGGCCTGCCTAATAAGGAAGATGTACGTGTAGGGGTCATTACTTATAAAATAGCGGCACATGCCGCAGATTTGGCGAAAGGGCATAAAGGAGCACAAGACCGGGATAACGCTCTTTCGAAAGCCCGTTTTGAATTTCGTTGGCGTGATCAATTTCATTTATCGTTAGATCCTGAGCGAGCGCTCGAATATCATGATGAGACATTGCCTGCGGAAGGCGCTAAAACAGCTCATTTCTGTTCCATGTGCGGGCCGAAATTTTGCAGTATGAAGATCTCTCATAATATCCGTAATTCGACGAGAATTGAATCAGGAATGCAAGAGAAGGCAGAAGAGTTTCTCCAAGGCGGGAGCCTCATTTATAGATAACTTTTTCTGCTAAAAAGAAATATCTAAAAGAAGTCGTCATTGGCGGCTTCTTCTTTTATACTTTGAATAGATAGGAGTTGATGAAATGGAAGCGATTCGTTCAGAGGAAGCCATTTTAGAGGATTTAAGTAATAGTTTCTATCATTTTTTTGGATTGAAAGTCCTTCATGCTACCCCAATAAAACGTGGCTGGTTAAATCTTAAATGGAAAATCACAACGGATTCAGGGCAATTTCTACTTAAACAATACAACAAAAAAAGATATAAATTGTATAACCCAGAAGAGCTGAACTTTGCCTTTTCTCAACAGAAAAGATTGTATCTACAGGGGCTCCCATGTCCCGGATTGTTGGCTTATAACAATAATGTTTTACTGGAATCAGATCAGGGAGAAACGTTTATGGCAATGGAATATTGTGAAGGCCGTGTCATAGAGCCGGGTAAGATTAATATCCATCAAATGTTTGATTTGGGTCGTGCCACAGGTAAAATGCATCGTTTATTAAATGATGGGACCATTAGTTTGAAAAGAACCCCACAATTTATTCCACAAAGCCCTGAGGAACGTTTAGAACATTGGAATGTACTCCTACAACAATCAAAGGAAATGGGTAAAACCTCACTTATCACTGACCTAGAGATACAACTAAGAGCGACTGAAGAAATAGATCCGGAAATATTCGAAGGACTTGAAGCTGGATGGGCACATCGTGATTTATGGGTTGATAATCTTTTATTTCAAGATAGCCAATTGTCTGCAATTCTAGATTTTGATCGGTTCAAATATGATTATCCGCAGCTAGATGTAGCGCGAGCAGTGATGTCATGTGCTCTAGATGAAGATTTAGATGGAGCACTAGCCTCAGCATTTATTGACGGATATCGTGAGGAACGAACGGTGGAGCAGGGGGATTTAACAAAATCATTGCAGTTGTTGTGGTATATGGAAAGCCCGTGGTGGATTAATGCCGCGATGGACAAACATAGTGTACCTCCAAAACGTTTTGCAAAAGAAATGAATTGGCTGGCTAAGAACCTGAACAATTTACCTGCTATCTTAGGGAACTTATAGTGAAAACGATTGAATTATAGCCTAAAAGATGCATTGACCAGCCAAAGTTTGGCGCCTATAATCTTAACAAGGAAAATCCACCACATATAGAGCTATTTGTAAACGCATTCAATGAGCTTTTTCCTTATTTATCATGGAAGGAGGAGATCAAAACTATCAAGTATTTCTTTTTTTCTCATTTTTGCAAACGTTTGCACCACACGATAAGCATAAAAATCGTAGCTGCACTAAAAATTATGAGGAGGTTATTTACTTGGTATCCAAACAATCCAGGCGTTATATTTCGTGGTTAATTATTTTTTCGCTCATTTTTAGTTTATTTGGTTTATCGGGTGGAGCATCGGCCAGCAATACGGATCATACAGTCACCTATACCAATCCTACAGCGACAGCTGTGACCTTACATTGGACTACGAATAACTGGGCTAATACTACGGACACGGTGATGACCAAAAATGGAACCACGTTCACCGCCAACCTCAATGTTCAGGAAGGTGCCACCCTTATTTATTGTTATCACATCACGGCTCCAACGGATAGTTGGGACAATAACGGCGGGAAGAACTGGACGGTGGTTATTCCGGTTGCCGGGAAATACGAAGCAGAGAGTGCATCCCTGTCTGGTGGTGCAAAAGTAAATACGAATCACATCGGATATTCGGGCACTGGTTTTGTTGATGGATATACAACTACAGGAGCAGCCACCACTTTTAACGTCCAGTCTTCCGCAGCAGGGTCCTATAATGCCACACTTCACTATGCTAATGCATCTGGCAGTGCAAAAAAGGTGTCCATTTATGTCAATGGAATAAAGGTTACACAGACAACATTAGCAAACCTGGCCAACTGGGATACATGGGCAGACCAAATAGAAATACTCTCCTTACAGGCAGGAAATAACACGCTTGCTTATAAATATGACTCGGATGATAGCGGGAATATTAATATCGACTATGTGACCCTTTCGGCCGGAGCTACCCCAACACCAACGATAACTCCTACCCCAACAGTGACGCCAACACCTACGGTAACTCCTACACCAACGGTGACACCAACACCTACGGTAGCTCCTACACCAACGGTGACGCCAACACCTACCGTAACTCCTACACCAACGCCAACACCAACACCTACCGTAACTCCTACACCAACTTCAGCGGGGCTAACCGTTCACTTTAAGAAACCAGCAAGCTGGAATGCAGCGATCCGCATCCATTACTGGAATCTGAATCCGGCAACCGTTCCGACTAGTGGAGCATGGCCGGGAATACTGATGAAATCGGACGGAAACGATTGGTATAGCTATACTGTTCCAAATGCTACAGGTGCAAGCCTGATCTTTAATGACGGCAATGGCAAACAGACGGCTGACTTATCTCGCAGCATAAAAGAGGGCTGGTATAACTCAGATAATGTATGGTATGACGCCAATCCAGACGTTCCTAAGGTTCCGGTGATAACCGTCTCTCCTGTGCCCAAAACCTATGATTCTGCCCAAACGGTGACACTATCCAGTACAAATAGCGGCGATAAAATTTATTATACGACCAATGGCTCGACACCTACGACAACCTCAACGTTGTATACGACTCCAATCCAAGTACCTTCATCTTTGACTATCAAAGCATTCGGCGTTAACTCTATAGGGCAAGCGGGTAATGTAGGCTCTTTTGCTTATGTGATTGATCTGAATGCCGATTTGCAAGCTCCGATTATCACTGCGAATCTGCCTGTTGGGAATTCGAGCTCAGCGGTTTCCGTATCTTTTAATATAAAAGACAACAAGGCGGCAACAACTACAGCATATTACACAGATAATGGTACGGAACCAACAACGAGTTCAAAAGTCTATATCTCAGGCAATGCACTGACATCTCTTGCAGGACCGTCTATCTTAATTAACAAGACGACAACCTTAAAATTTCTTGTGATCGATGGTGCCGGAAATGAAACCAAACAGAGTTTTGTTTATAACATTGGTAATAAGGGCGATTTTCGTGAAGATACGATTTATTTTGTAATCACTTCCCGGTTCTATGACGGTGATTCCAGTAACAACGAGCATGCATGGGAGGATGCCAAGGCAGGAAATCCGGACTCTGATCCAGCTTGGAGAGGGGATTTCAAAGGACTGATTCAAAAGCTCGATTACATTAAAGCCCTAGGCTTCAGTGCCATCTGGATTACACCTGTGGTGCAGAATGCCAGCGGTTATGATTATCATGGGTACCATGCAATTAATTTTGCAAAAATAGATCCAAGATATGAATCCGCAGGGGCTTCTTATCAGGATTTGATCAATGCGGCGCACGCTAGAGGGATAAAGGTTATTCAAGATATTGTCGTCAATCATACCGGTAATTTTGGAGAAGAAAATCTGTTCCCGATGTTCAAAAAAGATCCGGCGGCGGCGGACACCGTGAGTAACATGCTCAAAATTACGGATAAGCTGCCAGCTAACTATGATTCCATGACCCCTGATCAGCAATATCAGGCAAGACTTGCCTTAATGAAGACTGCGGAGACTAACAATAACATTTACCATACGGAAAAAAGTCTTTCTTGGGAGTCTTATACCGTCCAGACAGGACAGATTGCGGGAGACTGTGTGGACTTAAACACAGAAAATCCTCTAGTGAATCAGTATCTAATCGACAGCTATAATCAATATATTGATATGGGTGTGGATGCTTTCCGGGTCGATACTGTAAAGCATGTAAGCCGGTATATTTTTAACAAATATTTTGTGCCGGCATGGAAAACAAGAGGGGGCTCAGACTTCTTTGTCTTTGGGGAAGTGGCTACTCGGTACAGAGATGTGTGGAACAGTGGAATCCCCGCGATATCAACACCATTTTATACTTGGAAAAGCTCAAAATCCTATCCGGGTGACGGTCAAAATGATTACGCTTCCAACAAGCTATCGGTGGAACAAGAGTGGGCAGATAACTCTACTACAGCAGGACAGCCTACCTCGAACAATGCTTTTTTAACAGGAAATACTTATCATACGCCTGACTATTCGATGAAATCGGGTATGGATGTTATTGATTTTCCAATGCACTGGGCCTTCAAGACTGCTCAGGAAGCATTCAGTATGAGAAGCGGTGATCAATTCTATAATGATGCTACCTGGAATGTAACTTATATTGACTCTCATGACTATGCACCTGACCAGGCACCAGAAAATCAAAGATTTGCCGGCACACAGGACACTTGGGCTGAGAATCTCGCTCTGATGTTCACCTTCCGAGGAATACCTGCGATCTATTATGGTTCTGAAATTGAGTTTAAAAAAGGATCAGTCATAGATGTAGGTCCAAATGCACCGTTAAGTACAACAGGCCGTGCTTACTTTGGCGATCATATTGAGGGTAGTGTTACTGTTCAAGATTACGGTAAATATACCAATGCTACTGGCACACTTGCAGACTCGTTAAATTATCCTCTGGCGAAACATATCAGACAACTTAATTTAATCAGAAGAGCTGTTCCTGCTTTGCAAAAAGGCCAATATTCTACAGAAAATGTATCAGGTGATTTGGCATTTAAAAGAAGATACACTGATAGTAGCAAAGGAATCGATAGCTTTGCTTTGGTTACGATCTCAGGAAATGCAACATTCACCGGAATTCCTAACGGAACTTATGTGGATGCGGTCACTGGTGATACGAAAACCGTTACCAACGGTGTGATCACAATCAACTGCTCCGGTAAAGGAAATGCGCGTGTATATGTATTGAACGGTAGTGGTGGAATCGGAGAGTCAGGAACCTATCTGAAGTAGACCCTTGTATCCATTTCATAGTTAAAAAGAAGCAACATCAGCCCGGATTCCGCAACTGGTGTTGCTTCAATTTCATATATGTGGAGAGATATTATGCATACTATAGACGTCGATTTAGTAGCAAGATTAATAAATGAACAATTTCCTGAATGGTCCGATTTAGAGATCAGGTCTGTAAAATTCAGTGGGCATGATAATCGGACTTTTCATTTAGGTGAACAGATGAGTGTGAGATTACCAAGTGCAGCCGCTTATGTTCCTCAAGTGGAGAAAGAACAACTATGGTTACCTTTTTTAAAGAAAGGACTGACGTTACCTATTTCAACACCATTAGCAAAAGGGACACCTACCAAAGAATATCCTTGGCCTTGGTCTATTAATAATTGGCTAGAGGGAGAGACTTTATCCCATGAGAACATTAATGATCTCAATCAATTTGCGAGAGACTTGGGAAGCTTTTTAATTGAATTACAGTCTATTGATGCTAGTGGGGGACCTTTAGCCGGAGAGCATAATTTTTATAGAGGTGGGTCCTTAGCTGTATATGATGAGGAATCTAGAAATGCGATTGAGCATAATAAAGATATTTTTAATGAAGGTCTATTGAAAAAGATCTGGGAACTGGCATTAGACTCTGAATGGGAGTCAGAACCAGTTTGGGTTCATGGTGATGTCGCACCTGGAAATATATTAGTCAAAGACGGACAGCTTTGTGCAGTCATTGATTTTGGCATATTAGGGGTGGGTGATCCTGCTTGCGATGCTGCAATGGCGTGGACTTTTTTTGATGAGGCTAGTAGAAGAATCTTTAAAAAGGTATTAAACATGGATGCACAAACGTGGAATAGAGCAAGAGGGTGGGCTTTATGGAAAGCACTGATCACCTATAATGGAAATCGATATTCTAACCCAACAGTAGCGGAAGAATCCTTGAATATTATCAATTTAATAGTAGAAGACATCGAATTGTAGAAATTGAACTACATAAAACATGTAAACTAAACCATAATAGTCAATAAGTACGAATGAGCATCAGTCAGATGATAAAGTGTTGTATTTAAATCTGAAAGAAAGGAATTTGTATGAACATTTAGCGACTGACAACGATTATCATATTAGAATTATTATAAATAACTTGACAGGCCTTAATTTGGTTAATTATAATAATTATAAATAGTATTCACTCTATTCATAAATTAAACCCAAAGGAGATTAAACAATATGTCATTAATCGGAACAGAAGTACTACCATTCAAAGCAAGCGCATTTCAAGATGGGAAATTTATCGATGTTACAGAAGAAAACTTCAAAGGTAAATGGAGTGTAGTTTGCTTTTACCCAGCTGACTTCACATTCGTATGCCCAACTGAACTAGAAGATTTGCAGAACCAATATGAAACCCTCAAACAACTAGGTGTTGAAGTATATTCCGTTTCTACTGACACACACTTTACACATAAAGCATGGCATGAAAGCTCCGCAGCAATTGGCAAGGTGAAGTACATTATGATCGGCGATCCTTCCCATGTGGTTTCCCGCAACTTTGATGTATTGATCGAAGCTGACGGTCTTGCTGATCGTGGTACATTCATCATTGATCCAGACGGTGTTATTCAAACTGTTGAGATTAATGCTGGTGGTATCGGCCGTGATGCTAGCGCTCTTGTTAACAAAATTAAAGCAGCGCAATATGTACGCAATCATCCAGGTGAAGTTTGCCCAGCGAAATGGTCGGAAGGTGCAGAAACTCTTAAACCAAGTCTCGATCTTGTAGGTAAGATTTAAGGAGCGAAAGCTAAATGAAACTAGATCAAGAAATAAAAGCTCAACTAGCGCAATACCTAGAACTCTTGGAAGGCGATGTAGTACTGAAACTCAGTGCAGGCGCTGACGAGGCATCACAAGAGATGACTGAACTAGTTGATGAAATTGCCAAAATGTCAGCTAGGATTACGGTGGAAAGAACCGAACTATCTAGAACCCCAAGCTTTAGTGTAAATCGTGTGGGTGAAGATACGGGCGTAACCTTTGCCGGAACTCCGCTTGGACACGAATTTACCTCATTAGTATTGGCTCTGTTGCAGGTTAGCGGAAGAGCTCCTAAGGTTGAGCAAAGTGTAATTGATCAGATCAAAGGCATTAGTGGCGAATATAAGTTTGAAACTTATGTTAGCCTGAGCTGTCATAATTGCCCTGATGTTGTACAAGCACTGAATCTTATGAGTATCTTTAATCCGGGCATTACCCATACGATGATTGACGGTGGAGTATTCAAAGAAGAGGTAGAAAGCAAAGAAATTATGTCTGTTCCAAGCGTCTACCTTAATGGTGAATTTTTCGAAAGTGGTCGTATGACGGTTGAAGAAATTTTAGCTAAAATGGGCAGCAGTGTGGACGCATCAGAGTTTGACAATAAAGCTCCATATGATGTGCTTGTTGTCGGCAGCGGCCCAGCTGGTGCAAGTGCAGCCATTTACGCGGCACGTAAAGGTATTCGTACAGGTATTGTTGCTGAACGCTTTGGCGGACAGGTTAACGACACGCTTGGTATCGAGAACTTTATTAGTGTGAAGTACACTGAAGGTCCTCAACTCGTAGCTAAACTTGAAGAGCAGGTAAAAGAGTATGGCATTGATGTGATGAAATTGCAGCGTGTCAGACGTCTAGACAAAAATGACTTAATTGAAGTTGAACTCGAGAACGGCGCTGTTCTAAAGAGTAAGACGGTCATTCTGTCTACAGGTGCTCGCTGGCGGAATATGGGCGTGCCTGGTGAAGCTGAATTCAAGAACAAAGGTGTAGCCTACTGCCCACACTGTGATGGTCCTTTGTTTGCAGGCAAAGATGTTGCAGTTGTTGGCGGCGGTAACTCAGGTATTGAGGCAGCTATTGACCTTGCAGGTATAGTGAAGCATGTAACGGTTCTGGAATTTGCTCCAGAGCTCAAAGCTGATGCTGTGCTGCAAGATCGTCTTTATAGCCTTCCTAACGTTACTGTTCTTAAAAACGTGCAAACTAAAGAAATTACCGGAACTGATAAGGTAAATGGTATTTCTTATGTTGATCGTGCGACAGAAGAGACTCACCATGTTGAATTGCAGGGTGTATTTGTACAGATCGGTCTGGTTCCAAATACAGAATGGCTAGGTGACACAGTTGAACGTACTCGTGTAGGTGAGATTGTTGTAGATAGCCATGGTGCTACTAGCTTACCAGGAGTATTTGCTGCTGGTGACTGCACTAATAGTGCTTATAAACAAATCATTATCTCGATGGGATCCGGTGCAACTGCAGCGCTAGGAGCATTTGATTATCTGATCCGTAACTAATCGATATTATTAGTAACAGCAAGAGAACGAAAGCCCTCACTTTTCACAAAGTGGGGGCTTTTTTTATGTTATTCGTCTTTTGTGAGAGAGAAATGGGTGTTTGTAAACTTTTTTGGAGGATTTTATGAAGATTTTCGCGAATACATATCTAAAATATGAATTAAGCAAAATTAAGGATTTAGATTAAATGCATGTATGTAAGGCATGATCTGGTTAGACTTGGTGCGCTATAAATAACGTTTTGCTGGAATGGAGACTATATTTCTGTGATTAACAACATTGAATCTTTAGACAAATTTATCTCACTTATGCCTATTATAAAATTATCTATCCCCGCTGATTTATCAATAGCGATATGTGATTTGGAACGGTTCGTTGCTTATTTTCCTGGCGACACCATAAATTTAAACATTAACGAAGGACAACCTTTACACAAAGAAGAACCGCTTTACTTAGCGATACAAGAGAATCGTACCTTGAAGTCCGATGTTCCAGCCCACTTTTATGGATTTGAGTTTACAGGTACAGCAACACCTCTTCACGATCAAACGGGACAAGTCATTGGCGGGATTGCAGTTCAGATTCGAAGACAAAGTGAATTAAAAGCCATTGTAGAACAAATCTCGGAATCATTATCCCAAGCCAATGAGCAAATTAATAATATTTCCTATGGTGTAAGTTCACTTTCCGATCACTCTCAGGAACTACTCATTCAATCTCAGCAGGCTGGAAAAGATGTGGAGAATACAACAGAAGTCCTATCCATTATAAATAGGGTTGCTGATCAAACGAATTTACTTGGGCTGAATGCTGCAATAGAAGCAGCGCATGCAGGTGAGAAAGGTAGAAGCTTTGAAGTCGTAGCCAAGGAAATCCGGAAATTTTCAAGGGAAACCGTCGCCTCGACGCAAAACATAAATAAAACCATGTTACAGATTAAGGGAATTACGAATCAAATGGCTAATTCGATAGAGAAGATAGCAGCTATCGGCCAAGAACAGGCGGCGTCTGTTCAGCATACTTCTACATTTATTGAGGAAATAAAGATAATGTCCCAAAAACTTAACGAGTTTGCTAATAAATTATAAAAAGAGATTCAGTAGCAGTATTTTTGTCGCAATAAAAGAAAATTTTAAACGTATATTTAAAATGATGAATGGTATAGTAAGATAGTAATGAGTAATCAACATAGGAGGAATAAATTATGTCAACGCCGCACAATGCAGCACAAAATGGTGAAATCGCCAAAACAGTATTAATGCCAGGAGATCCTTTGAGAGCGAAGTATATTGCAGAAACCTATTTGGAGAACCCAACCCAATTTAATACGGTACGTAATATGTTTGGATATACAGGAACTTATAAAGGCAAAGAGGTTTCTGTAATGGGTTCGGGAATGGGAATGCCAAGTATCGGTATTTATTCTTATGAACTATACAAAAACTATGGTGTGGAAAACATCATTCGTATCGGTAGTGCTGGAGCATACACAGATAAATTGAATTTATTTGACGTGGTGTTGGCGGATAGCGCGTGGAGTGAATCTACATATGCCTATGTGCAAAGCGGTGTAGAAGGAGATATCCAGCTGCCAAGTAAAGAATTGAACGAAGTCATTGAAGCAACGGCTACACGTATTAACAAGCCAGTTCTGACGGCGAGAATTCATTCCAGCGATGTATTCTATCATGAAGACAATGTGCCTGGAGTTAATGAATTTTACAATGAACATGGCTGTGTTTGTGTAGAAATGGAGAGTTATGCGTTGTTCCATAATGCGAAAGTGTTAGGTAAACAAGCTGCATGTATTCTTACCATTTCTGATTCGTTAGTTACTCATGCTGTAACCACGGCAGAAGAAAGACAAAATTCTTTCAACGGCATGATGGAAGTAGCTTTAGAAGCAGCGATTTCTATTTAATAAAAAAGATTAAGTAGCTTAAAAAGTTCTACGAGCAAAAGCTTGAGAGCCTATTAAATTCAGGATTAAGTCCTGATATTTAATAGGTTTTTTTTCTCATTTGTAAGGTTGTGGAAATGGATAGGTGAAGCGTGTAAATTATTGTTGTTTTTAATCAAAATTTAATGTTAAATTCGTAATAATTCTCTCGGATTATACCGATATAAAAATCAAACCAAATGGCTACAAATCTTAGAAAAGACATCTAATCTCCATATGGTGGAAGTATTTATATTTTGGTGTAATGCCAAAGGGGGAAAATTGTGATTAAGCGGAGTGGCAATCTTTTATTAGCAATAAGTTTAGTATTCTCTATCGTCAGTTCTCTGTTTATGCCTGCAGTAATTTATGCAGCACCCAGCAATAGCAATATCATAGATCAAAGCTCCACATCAGCTGGAAATTTGAGCAGTGTTGCATTTGGTAACAATGTTTTTGTAGCGGTGGGCCAAGGAGGGATATCTACATCATCAAATGGCGTAGATTGGTCTATCTCCAATAAGGCGGGGAACCCCAAACTAACTTCTATTGTGTTCGCTAATGGGCTGTTCTTAGCTATTGATGGTAGCGAAAAGGCAGTATACAATTCACTCGATGGTGAAAATTGGACAAAAAAAACGTTAGCTATCACACCGGAAAGGTTGAAAGCGGTCAATGGAAAGTTTTTTGTATGGCAGTCAGTATATAAACCTGGCACCAATCCACCTTCTTATAATGTAACTCTTCTACAATCCTCGGATGGCATTAACTGGACAGACACAGGAATCACTTCTACCAATGCAATATTCGGAATGCAAAGCTTAACGGATATTGCTTATGGCGACAACAAATATGTGGTCTCTGCTAACAATGCTGTCTATTATACCTCAACGAATCTGATCAATTGGACAACGGTTACCTTAACCGATCTTGTGATCAACCACTATAATTCTAGCTGGCCTTATGTTACGAATGTAATCTATTTAAATAATCGTTTCTTTAGTTATATCGTGACTCCTTATGCTAAAAAAGTATTCACCTCTACAGACGGTGTTAACTGGACCGTTGATGCCTCATGGGATAATAAGCAATTTTATGGGGGAGGTTCTTTAAATGGGAGCTATTTGTTGTTTGGGCAGGGCGTAATTTATAAATCTCCTGCGGCTCCGCTGGACAGCAGCCAGTGGACATCTTCGGATACCCATACAACAATGATGGTGAACAATATGGTTTACGGAAATGGCAAATATGTTGCCTCAGGGGGCAGCGGCTTGCTGGTTTCTTCTGACCTCTCGGCGTGGAGTAATGTCAGCGGTAATCTGAAAAGTATTGCTAAGGATGGTAATGGCAATTATGTTGCTGTCTCATCCGGGGAATATGGCTCTATTTACAAATCTACTAGCTCCGCAGTATGGAACGATGTCACACCCTCTAAGCTGCCGGGAATGAATGCGGTCACTTATGGAGCAGGGAAGTTTATTGCGGTTACAGATAAAGAAAACTACAATCTTAACGCCAAAGTGGTGACCTCGACCAACGGTGACACTTGGACTACGACAGATACCGGAGTGCAGGACAATCTGACAGGTATTGCTTTTGGCACAAATCAGTATATTGCAGTTTCCGATTATGGCGGAATTTATTCTTCAGTTAACGGAACCTCATGGACAGAGAGATTTAAAAATGGGGATTTTGCATTTAATACAGTAGCTTACTTGAATAATCAATTTGTAGCTCTTGGGATGAAATACAACAGTACTACTTATGAGCAAGAGAGCGTTGTTATCGCAAAATCATCGGATGGAATACAGTGGAATGTGCCCCTAGAGATTGGGTTCCCCAATACTTCTTTGAAGGGAATTGCCTATGATGGCAGAGCTTATATTCTGGTTGGAGAAGATACAATTAGCCAGCAGGCAGTAATTCTAACCACTGAGGATTTGGTAACTTTTACGAAGGTTACAATATCAGCTAGCGCACTAAATAATATCAGCTTTGGTAATGGAAGTTTTCTGGCTGTTGGAATGAAGGGGGAGTTATTCTCTTCGGCAGACGGTTCCACGTGGACTCAGGAAACATCAGATCTTACTTCTAATCTTAATGGCATTATTTACGATGGTACTAACTTTAAGGTCGTGGGGGATTATTTCACTAAAATGACCTTGAACCTAGGACCTACTCTTGCATATAGCATCACCGCCTCAGCGGCGACGTTGACACCTGTCGTAGGTGTGGATAATGGCATTACGCTGACCGTGAAGAATTCGCTGGGCGACACGGACACTCTGTTTACCGGAACAAAAGAAGTGACGGTAACGGGTTATGGTGTTGCGCCGGACGGATCGTACGGAAGCTTAGGAAGCACCGCTTTGGCAGCTTCACCGAGCAAGATCAACGTTAATTTCGTTGATGGTGTAGCTCAGGTGAACCTGAAGCTGAATAAAGCGGGAGCACAGGCTGTTGTGTTCAGCCAAGCAGGCGTAACCTCGCCAGCGGCAACGGCGCTGAACATTGCACCTGTCGCAGGCAGCACAGCGACAATGAAGCTGACCACAGGCGTAAGTGCTCCGCAAGCCAATGGCGGTAGCTTCGCGCAGCAGCCAGTAATTACTTTGCTGGATCAGTTTGGGAATGTAAACATTGGCGACAGCAGTACGGTTGTTACTGTGTCGAAGAAGGATGCAGGAAGCTGGACGTTGACGGGGAATGTGACGTTGACGGCAGTAGCGGGTGTCATTACCTTTACGGATCTGGGAGCTACGAATGCAGCTGGAATCACAGGAGCCCAACTGGCATTTGATGCGACAGGTCTTGCAGAGATCACTAGCGCTACCGTGAATCTTCCACAACCACAGGGAGCGCAAAGCATCACCGCCTCAGCAGCGACTTTGACACCAGTTGTAGGTGTAGATAATGGCATTACGCTGACCGTGAAGAACTCGCTGGGCAATACAGATACAACGTTCACCGGAACAAAAGAAGTGACGGTAACGGGTTATAATGTTGCGCCGGACGGAACGTACGGAAGCTTAGGAAGTACCGCTTTGGCGGCTTCACCGAGCAAGATCAACGTTGATTTCGTTGAGGGCGTAGCTCAGGTGGATCTGAAGCTGAACAAAGCTGGCGCGCAAGCGGTTATGTTCAGCCAAGCAGGTGTAGCCTCGCCAGCGGCAATGGCGCTGAACATTGCACCTGTCGCAGGTAGCACAGCGACAATGAAGCTCACTACGGACGTAAGTGCGCCACAGGCTAACGGCGGCAGCTTCGCGCAGCAGCCAGTAATAACACTGCTGGATCAGTTTGGGAATGTAAACATTGGCGAGAACAGTACGATTGTTACTGTTTCGAAGAAGGACGCAGGGAGCTGGACATTGACGGGAAATACGACATTGACGGCAGTAGCGGGCGTCATTTCCTTTACGGATCTGGGAGCCACGAATGTAGCTGGAATCACCGGAGCCCAACTGGCATTTGATGCGACAGGACTTCCACAGATCACTAGTGTAGCGTTGAATCTTCCACAACCACAGGGAGCGCAAAGCATCACTGCCTCAGCGGCGACGTTGACACCTGTCGTAGGTGTAGATAATGGCATTACGCTGACCGTGAAGAATTCGCTGGGCGACACGGACACTCTGTTTACCGGAACAAAAGAAGTGACGGTAACGGGTTATGATGTTGCGCCGGACGGAACGTACGGCAGCTTAGGAAGTACCGCTTTGGCAGCTTCACCGAGCAAGATCAACGTTGATTTCGTTGAGGGTGTAGCACAGGTGAACCTGAAGCTGAACAAAGCTGGCGCGCAAGCGGTTATGTTCAGCCAAGTAGGTGTAGCATCGCCAGCGGCAACGGCGCTGAACATTGCACCTGTCGCAGGTAGCACAGCGACAATGAAGCTGACCACGGGCGTAAGTGCTCCGCAAGCCAATGGCGGTAGCTTCGCGCAGCAGCCAGTAATTACTTTGCTGGATCAGTTTGGGAATGTAAACATTGGCGACAACAGTACGGTTGTTACTGTGTCGAAGAAGGATGCAGGAAGCTGGACGTTGACGGGGAATGTGACGTTGACGGCAGTAGCGGGTGTCATTACCTTTACGGATCTGGGAGCTACGAATGCAGCTGGAATCACAGGAGCCCAACTGGCATTTGATGCGACAGGTCTTGCAGAGATCACTAGTGCAGTTATTGACCTTACCTGGCCTGAACTTGCTGCGCCAAGTATTGAGTCTGTAACGGCAGGAAACGGACATATTCGAATTACTTGGAGTCCCGTATATGGTACCGATAGTTACGCTGTATATCAGTCTACAGCTTCAGGTGTTTATGGAGCTGAGGTAGCTACTATAAGTGGCTCTGAGAACAGTTACGATGCTGTAGGATTAATTAATGGAACTGCTTATTATTTTATTGTTAAAGCTGTTAATCCTGATGGTATCAGTGCGGCTTCCAATGAAGTAACTAGAACGCCTCAGGTTCCAGCGCCGGGCGCGCCAATACTTCATTCACCTGTGGCAAGTAATGGCATCATCGGCTTAACATGGGATCCGGTGAAGGGTGCGATTGGATACACTATATATCAAGGTATCACTTCCGGAATCTATGAGACACAAGTGGCTACAGTAAGCGAGTCCGTCTACAACTATGATGTGACAGGGTTAACTAATGGCCAATCTTATTATTTCGTAGTTAAGGCATCTAATCCGGGCGGGGAGAGTGCAGCTTCTAACGAAGTCAGCACGAAACCAAGAACATCACCATCTGCACCTACGGGCTTAATAGCAGTAGCGGGAGATGGCGAGGCGACTGTGACATTTGCAGTTCCTGATTCGAACGGGGGAACTCCAATTACGAATTATGAGGTTACTGCTTCTCCGGGTAATATCGTAACAGTTGGGGCAACAAGTCCAATAACGGTAACAGGTCTAGCGAATGGAACAACTTATTCGTTTACAGCTAAAGCGATTAATAGCGCTGGTAGTAGTGTAGCTTCTGAAGTTTCGAACTCCGTGACACCAAAGTCATCAACGGAGGTTGAGGTTACACCTACACCGCCAACACCAACACCAACACCAACACCAACAGAATCACCGACATCAACACCGACTGCACCACCTGCAACAACTGCACCACCTGCAACAGCAGGATCCACTGCTACAGCTACAGCTACACCATCTAGCAGCATGGTTGAGGTATTGGTGAACGGTAAGGTTGAAAATGCCGGAACAGCAACGATATCTGAGCATAACGGGCAGACGGTTACCACGATTGTTGTAGATCAGGCAAAAATAGAGCAACGCATCGAAAAGGAAGACCAGAATGCAATTATAACTATCCCTGTGACTGCGACTTCAGATGTGATTATTGGCGAGCTTAATGGTCAAATCATCAAAGATATGGAGCAGAAGCAGGCGCTGTTAATCATTCGTACTCCAAAGGGTACTTATACAATATCAGCAGCACAGATTGATATCAGTGCAATTTCAAAACAGTTTGGCACAGACATTGCTCTACAAGATGTGAAGGTGCAAATTTCAATTTCTGTTCCGACTGCGGATGTACTGAAAAGAATAGAAATGCTGGCAGCCAATGAAAAGCTAACGCTGGTAGCTCAGCCATTAGATTTCACGGTGAAAGTTACTTACGCTGGGAAAACTGTTGAACTCACTAAGTTTAATACCTATGTGGAAAGAACTATTCCTCTTGCGGATGGTGTAGACCTTAAGAAGATTACGACTGGGCTAGTGCTTGAAGCAGGGGGACGATCCGCCATGTACCCACACAGATTGTTGCCATTGATGGCAAAAACTTTGCGAAAATACACAGTTTAACGAACAGTACGTATTTTGTAGTTCAAGATCCACAGAACTTCAAGGATGTCGTCACCCACTGGGCTAAGGACATTGTCAATGAGATGGCTTCCCGTAAGGTTATTAATGGAGTCGGTGACGATTTGTTTAACCCTAATCAGGAGATTACACGTGCAGAATTTGCGGCGATTATCGTACGTGGATTGGGATTGAAATTGGAGAGCGGAACAACATCCTTTACGGATGTGAAGGTCTCAGATTGGTATAATGATGCGGTGCAGACAGCTTACTCCTATAAGCTAATCAACGGTTTTGAGGATGGAGCGTTCCATCCTACAGACAAGATTACTCGGGAACAGGCGATGAGTATTATTGCTAAAGCTATGGTGATTACCGATTTGAAGACAAAACTTCCTGCCAAAGAAGCAAGCGAGCTGCTGAGCATTTACACGGATGCGAATGAAGCATCAGGCTGGGCGAAGAGTGGCATTGCAGACAGCCTGCAAGCAGGAATCATCACGGGCAGAAGCGGAAATGTACTTGCCCCACAAGCCTTCATTACGAGAGCAGAAGTTGCGGCTATCATCCAAAGATTGCTGCAACAATCAGATTTGATTTAATACACGGTACTGATTCGAGAGGATCCTTCATGCAGGAAGAGCTGCGGAGGGTCCTCTTTATTTTATTAGGTCAGAGACAATCATTTGTTGCTTTTTTATTGACAAGAAGAAAAATCCAGTTAATAATAACATATGAACACATGCTCATATGTTATTATTAACTGGAGCTTTTGAATGTAACTACGCAGGGCTACGAATACTATCTAGCTGAAGGTAATAGGAGGTTAAGCATGATGAACAAGAAGAAAAGACACAATCATCAGGTCGAGAATGCACACAGGCAACAGGCCAATCACGATCACAGTAACCACGACCACGCTCATGAAGGACACAGTCACTCTCATGAAGGACACAATCACTCGCATGGCGCTCACGGGCATCATCATTTTGATCCAAGTGGAAATAAAAAAGGGCTTATGATTGCGTTAATCATTACGGTTGGAATTATGTTTTTGGAGTTTTTTGGAGGGTTAATTACCAACAGCTTAGCCCTGTTATCGGACAGTGGGCATATGCTAAACGATGCAAGCTCTCTAGCATTAAGCCTAGTAGCGGTCTGGTTCGCAACCAAACCTGCTTCTCCGAACAAAACGTACGGATTTCATCGATTTGAAATTTTAGCGGCACTTTTAAACGGAGTTACTTTATTTGTAGTTGCTGGATTTATCATTGTAGAAGCTTATGGGCGATTTTTTGATCCGCCGACGGTTGCCAGTGGTTCTATGATGCTGATCGCAAGTATTGGTCTTTTAGCCAATGTAGCTAGTGCATGGTCGCTTATGAGAAAAGGGGATGTGAAAAATAATATTAATCTCCGTAGTGCTTATCTCCATGTGCTTGTGATGCTTTAGGTTCGGTAGGGGCGATTATTGCCGGTTTAATTATGATGATTTTTGGCTGGTATGTTGCAGATCCTATCATAAGCGTTCTGGTTGCTCTATTGATTCTTAGAGGGGCATGGGGAATTATCAAACATACCGTTCATGTCCTTATGGAAGGCACACCGATTACAATTAATCCAGCTGAAGTAAAGGAAATCCTCGAAAGCATTGAGGGGGTTAGAAATATTCATGACCTGCATATCTGGACCATAACTTCGGGCTTAGATTCACTCAGCTGTCATATCTTAATTGAAGAGGAAGCAGATGACCAACGCATTTTGCAGCAAGCGATTCGGTTAATTGCCGATCATTTCAAAATTCAACATACAACCATTCAGGTTGAAACTTCCGCTATAGTTCATGAAGAATTGAAAATCTAATCAATGATTTATTTTTTGAATAGAATAGGGGGGCTATAGTATAATAAAAATACGAGGAAAGGGGTGATCGGTGCATGGATAATCTGACTCACGAGCATGAATCATGCAGTACGGATGAGCGGAAAAGTCATCACTCAGATAAAACTAAAAAGAATTTGATTAGCCGGCTCAATAGAATTGAAGGTCAAGTTAGAGGGCTAAAAGGGTTAATTGAAAAAGACACCTATTGTGATGATGTGCTGCATCAAATCTCCTCGGTCCAATCTGCATTGAACGGCGTGGGCAAGCTTTTGCTGGAGCATCATATGAAAAGTTGTGTAGTGGAACGTATCCAGGATGGTGAGAACGAGGTACTGGATGAGCTATTAGTTACCATCAATAAATTAATTAGATAATTGATCAATCGGAAGGATTCCTTGGAATCCTTTTTTATTTGCTCAAATTGGGTATATATAGAGTAGGGGACTATCCTAATTTATGATTTCGAGAGGAGTATGTGTTATGGCACATCAAAACTACAAAGTGTGTATTGAAGAGTGTTTGAAATGTATGGTAGCTTGTAATCACTGTTACTCAGCTTGTTTGGATGAGGATCATGTGGGGATGATGAAGGAGTGCATTCGCCTGGATCGTGAATGTGCTGATATATGCGAGTTCGCAGCTCATGCGATGTCGATGAACAGTAAATATGCAAAAGAAATTTGTCTGGCTTGTGCAGAAGCTTGTGAAGCCTGCGGCAACGAATGCCAAAAGCATGATCATGAACATTGCCAGCAATGTGCAGAAGCTTGTTTTGCTTGTGCAAGAGTTTGCCGTGAAATGGCGGCATAAATTAAAGCTTGAAACTGAAAGGGCTGCCGCGGCAGTCCTTTATTCATGAATAGGAAGCCAAATCTAAGGGCAACTAGTGAGGTTTTGTAAAATTATTAAGCAATATAGGTAAATATAGTGTTAAAATTTATTGAAATAATACCTTTATAATCAAGAGATATAGATGCCATAGGGGATGGCTGAGAAAAATAAACAGAATGAGGGGGATGTTAACAACGTTATGATCAATCTTAGTCCAGAACGACTCCAGCAAGTTAGCTACATAGGGATTACTGAAGCTGATTTAGAATTATTAAAAAGCAAGGAGAAAGAATTCAAATTAATCGTTAGCTCATTGGTTGAGGAACTGTATAAACAGATGACGATGGAGCCAGAATTGCTCCACATCATTGAGCAGCACAGTACACTGGATCGATTAAAAGAAAAACAGCAGTGGTATTTTTTATCCATGGCCTCTGGTGTGATCGATGAAGCATTTATTGAAAGACGTTTGCTTATCGGGAAAATCCATTCTCGTATTGGATTAACAACGAATTGGTATTTGGGGACGTACATATTATATCTGGATCTGGCTACTGCTTATTTTGAACGGATATTACCAAACGAGTGGAAGCCTGTTATTCATGCCTTAACCAAGATGTTTAATCTCGATTCACAGCTCGTTCTTGAAGCCTATGAAGTGGATGAAAAAGCAAAAATTGAAAACTTGCTGGAGAAGCAAAATCACCTGCTTACAGGAGTGAGTTCAGCCGTTCAGGAGCTGGTATCTTTGATGGTTCAATTAAAGGATAGCAGTGAATCGATAGAAAGTTTAGCTAGTAAAAATGCTGATTATCAAGAGAAAACGCATCAAACGGTATTATATTTAGACAAAGAGGTGGAGTCTATTCATCAAGTGGGTACGATGATTAGAGAAGTGGCTGATCATACGCATCTTTTAGGCTTAAATGCGGCTATTGAAGCGGCCAGAGCTGGGGAGTTTGGAAGAGGGTTTGAAGTTGTGGCTAATGAGGTTCGTAGCTAGCCCGCCGCTCAAAGGATTCATTGGTAACCATTGACCAGAAACTAGACAATATCAATGCCACCCTTTCCAAGGTGAAAAAAGAATCAGAACATAACTCCATGTATTCCAAGGATCAGGTCAAAAGCTCTCAAGAGCTGGCTTCCTTCGTGAACTTAATTGAAAAAGTGACTGCTGAGTTAGAGAGCTTGAAATGAAGCTGCCACGGATTGAAACACTCCTTCAGAAAATTCTGAGGAGTGTTTTTTTGTTTGAAATATAAGAAGTTATTAGCGGTCTAGCTTAGACATCAGTTTTGGAGACACCGTTTAAGCTGGGCACATAATCAGCAGCCTTATCGATGTTCACCATCTGAGCGGCTTCATTGAAATTGTTGTTATTCTCCGCATTGTTTTTCTTACTTGGTTGATGTTTACCTGGAGCTTCTTTGGGATTGGCACTATTTTTGGGCATGACATTCACCTCCATATTCTTCACCTAGTATGAGAAGGTAGTTTGAATTTTATGCCAGCAGTTGACAAGTGTATCATTAAAAGATATAGTTCATTTAATGATATATCTTTTAATGATACATATGAGGAGGTGATTAAGTGTCAAGAACGGACTCATTGGAAATGGGAGAGCTCACAGACACTGCATTTTATATTCTCTTATCTTTAGTCGAAGCCAAACACGGATATCTAATTATGAAATCGATCGAAACGATGACGAACAATCAATTTTCAATTGGGCCTGCTTCCATGTATACAACCATTAAGAAGCTGTTAGCGGCTGAATTTATTGAGCTGTATAAAGAAGAAGAGGATGACAAACGAAAAACGTATATTGCAACAGAAAAAGGGATTGGATTGCTAAGAAAAGAAGTAGAGCGCCGAAAAAAATGATTAGACATGCAGAACAAATTCTCAAATAAAAGGTGGGGAATAGGCATGAAGAATACAAAATATGTGACCAGCGGGGGCTTAGCTTTTACTGAAAAAGGTGATATGCAGAAATTGAGTAAGTATGCCAAAAGGGGCTGGCTCCTGGAAAGCTTTGCACCATTTGGTTATAAGTTAAGAAAGGGAGATCCCCAGACTTTTGAGTACAGTGTAGATTATCACACGAATGTGGATGAGGAGTATTATTTGATTTTTGAAGATGCCGGATGGACCTATGTCTGTTCTGCCGGAAATGGGTTTCATATCTTTCGGGCAGCTGCAGGTACGGCGCCTATCTACTCAGACACTGGGACCCTCATTGACAAATATGAACGTGAAAAGAAAACGATGAGCAAAGCAGCCTTGCCATTGCTTATAGCTTTGATTGTTTTTATCTTCCTAGCGATCTTGGGCGTTAATGGATGGTTACCTGAGATGGTGAGGAATATCAGCCTAGTGTTAGTAGTGGTCACACTTTGTATGTTGGTCTTTCCGGGTCTTCCATACATTGCGTATCGACTTAAATTAAATAAATTACGAGAATAGCGAATGAATTTTTATCTAAAGGATGTTTGCACAGCCATGAATGAAGTTGGTTGTGGGATCATCCTTTTTTAGTTGAGGAGTGAGAACAAATCTAAGTCTCAGATATATAGTACTAATGATCTATTAATGGGATTTATTATATATTAATTCCATATTCTGTATTACAATGATGACGAATACGAATTAGCTTGCTGTTTTCTTTCAAATTACCACAATTGAAGAGGAGGCAATGAATGATGAAGAAGAATGCAAAGCTTAGGTTGAGTTGGAGAAGCCTTATTGTCGTATGTTTGATAATTAGTATTCTTCCTGCCGGTTCCGCGTTTGCAGCAGTGAACAAACCTTTTCCGCAACACACCACCTACACGAGTGGATCTATCAAGCCGAACAATGTAACCCAGACCAGTATGGATAATTCAGTGAAGACCAAATGGGATGCGTGGAAAACGGCCTATCTCAAACCAGCTGGCACTGGCAAATATTACGTTAAGTATAATTCAGATGGAGAAACGGTATCTGAAGCACATGGTTACGGGATGTTGTTCACAGTTTTGATGGCTGGTTATGACAGTAATGCTCAGACTTATTTTGACGGCTTATATAATTATTACAAGGCTCATCCAAGTACAATTAACCCTTATTTGATGTCCTGGAAGCAAAATAGCAGCTTTCAAAACATTGAAGGAGAGGATTCGGCTACAGATGGAGATATGGATATAGCTTTCTCATTGCTGCTTGCGGACAAGCAGTGGGGAAGTAGTGGTACGATCAATTATTTACAAGCTGCAAAGAGATATCATCAATGCGATTATGGACAATGAGATTAACCAGACACAGTGGACGATCCGTCTAGGTGACTGGGCGAATAGTGGCTCGTATAATACAGCAACTAGACCTTCGGATTTCATGCTAAATCATTTAAAAGCATTCCAACAGGCTACAGGAGATACCCGCTGGACGAATGTTATCGATAAAACGTACACGATTATAAATAGCCTTTATACGGGTTATAGTTCTAGCACTGGACTCTTGCCTGATTTCGTAGTTTACTCTGGGGGTGTGTATAAACCTGCTGCGGCGAATTTCCTTGAGGATGCCAATGACGGGAATTACAATTACAATTCTTGTCGTACCCCATGGCGGATCGCAACAGATTATTTGATTACTGGAGACAGCAGGGCGCTTACGCAGCTTAATAAGATGAATAGCTGGATTAAGACTAAAGTAAGCAGTACACCTGGTAGTATAAAAGATGGGTACAAGCTAAACGGAACCGTATTTGGAAGTTACAATAGCGGTGCTTTCTATGCTCCATTTGGGGTCAGTGCGATGACCTCATCAACTTACCAAAGCTGGTTGAATTCTCTCTGGAGCCACACAGCAAGCAGTGCTGCAGAAGATTACTATGAAGACAGCATCAAGCTATTTTCGATGATCGTTATGTCTGGCAACTGGTGGACCTATTAAGAGAATATTTAGGTAGAAAAAGGCTGCCCCCAAAACGTTCATGCCCAAAACTATAAAAGCCAAACAGAACAGCGATTCTCCTAATATTGGAGAATCGCTGTTCTGCATTTTTGGTCAACTGCAGCTTGCTTCAGTAGATTATGGGCAAGTGAAAGCCACCCGATCTCTAACGTCACTTTTTTGTGCCGCAAAGCAGAAATCACTGGAATCCCCGAGATCCCCGCAATCTTCGTTTGTTCTTCGGTTATCCAAATACACTTTGCGGTTTCATCATTCGGCGTACGGCGGAGCATCCTTTATTTGATAACCAATTGAATCAAGGGGCGTACCTAGTGATGCTCCAAATGATGCAATAAGCGAAGCACTTATACAGCAATTAGGGAATTTCTCCCTGAAATTCAGAGATTTCTGTTCATAAGACATATAATTAGGGAAAACTTCCCTAAATTTTGGCCGATTCAGTAACTAATAAAGAAATCTCCCTGATTATTAGGGAGGAATTCCCTGATTTTGTCCTTTTAGAGCGAATATCGGCTATTTTCAGGGAGTATTTCCCTAATTAGTTTACACTTACGCTGCACATCGCACATCGCACATCGCACATCGCACATCGCACATCGCACATCGCACATCGCACATCGCACATCGCACATCGCACATCGCACATCGCACATCGCCTATCGCCCATCGCCCATCGCCCATCGCCCATCGCCCATCGCTCACCATTTCCCTATTTTTGGGACAACCTTTCTGAAGACTTTGCGGCATACAGATAAGCAGTACCGCAAAAGAATTGTGGTTTTAACGAACGTTGTTTTCGGTGAAACGTCCTGCCAGTTTATATACAATTGGATTAAATAGGGAAATATAGTTCCTTATATCTAAAAAAGGCAGGTGATAATATTGCTCTCAGACAAGAAACAATCTCTACTATTTATTATTATCGTATGGGCAATGGCGTTAGGGATGTTGCTGCTTCCGGAATCGGCACAGGGTCTGTATGGTTTTACTCCTTTTTTCGCAGTATGTATCATGATGTTTCTGATTGTGAGAGATGGATACAGTGCTGAGGGATGGAGAAGGTTGGGTTTCAAATTTAGGGGAGGCAAAGAATACATATTGGCTTTAGTTATTCCCTTAGGTTCACTGGGAGCGGGTTATGCTGTCTATTGGATGGAATGGACTTCAAGCTTAATTCCTCCAGATTCATGGATCGAGATTGTTATATATTTGCTCGTTTACATTGTCCTTGGTTCGTTATCTGCTTTGGGGGAAGAGATCGGTTGGAGAGGTTGGCTGCTCCCGCGTTTTCAATGGATGGGAAGAGTAAGTTCTAGTGTAACAATGGGCTTAATCTGGGCTATATGGCATTATCCGGCGATTCTTGGGCCGCGTGCTTATCATTCCTCTGGAAGCCGCTGGCTCGTGGTGGTGCTCTTTACCTTATCTGTTATGTTTGCGGGCATCATTATAAATGAACTGCGTCTGTCCTCCGGTAGTATTTGGCCGGCAGTGCTTTTACACGGAACTAATAATGCTGTAGATAGTGTTTTGCACAATATTACTGTCAGTTCTTCACCTATGTTGGAGTATGTGGCCGGGGAGAGCGGTTGGGTTCCAATGATTTTATATGGGTGCGCAGCTATATGGATTCTGAATCGAAACCACAGAGTGAAACAGCAAAAAGCCAGAATAGAGCTATAATTCAATGCGGACATTTAGAAGGGAAGCAATATCATGCATAAAAGTATATAATTTCCTGTGTGATTCATATAAAATGGTAGGGGAATACCAACTAAGAATAGAGATATGTATAATTTTGTTCGTTCGGGGGATTTGAAATGACAGTAAAACTCCGCCAGTTATTCATATCAGGGTTACTTTGCATTTTTGCTTTTCTTATTATTCATTTTGTGGGGGTCATTCACTCTAATATCTTGCTTGGCGTTGGTCTGGAGCAGAATGAACGAGGGCAATATTATATTGCTGAGGCAGACGTTTTTAGCGAAGGGTATAAACAGAATTTAAGGGAAGGGGATATCTTATTACGGGTTAATGGGAAACCGATTGACAAAGTGGACGAAGCTGTTAGATATGGAAGCTTAACTCAGGTTCAATCCGTTGACCTTCTTCGTAACTCCAAGGGGGGTGCTCCACTTGCTTTGCATTATGATATTGAGAATAAATCCTCCATATATCATACGTTTACCCAGCTTGTAGTCCCTGGAGCGACATTTGTTTTTTTGGCAGTGTTAAGCCTTCTATTATACCGCAGGAGAAGCGGGGAGCGCTCAGCAGAGCTGCTGATTTCATTCTTTTTATTAGTCGGAATAACTTACTTTGCGGGATATGCTTCAAGTAGATCTGATCTTATAGGTAGAATCGCGATGGGTTGCGTGTTGCCTTTAATTCCACTGGTTTTTATTCACTTTCTCCAAGTATATCTGAAACGATTTGGTGTGTTAGTTTTATCTACTACTGTAATCAAAATATACTACGGCCTGGTTATTTTATTAAGCCTATTTTCCACCTCCAGTCTAATGGTTTACTCATGGGATAGATCCTTGTATTCCTTTATAAGGTTAATTATTATTGGGTTCTTTGTTTTCGGGATTTTTTACAGCATATTTAAGCTGCTACATTTATACATTACTTATCGAAGCACAGCGCTTAAATCGATGTTTAAAATTATGCTTACCGGACAAATCCTTGCGTTTACACCTTTTGTTCTCTTCTCAGCTGCACCCATTGCTGTTGGGGTCAACTTGATTCCTTACGAAATTACTACGATCTTTTTGTTTTTGATGCCAGTTACTTATTTTTATCTGCTGACGGCTAGGCAACTATTTGATATTGATTTCGCTTTTAATCGGTTTAAATATTATTTATTAATTGCTTTTTTTCCGGCGCTAATGATTGTAGCCGTACTTGCGATCATTCAGAGCAGGCAAGAGTATGATTGGATCAAATGGATTCAGATGTTTTTGGTTGTATATTTATCTATTACAATTTTTTTATTCTTTAAGGAGAAAATAGATTATTATTTCCGGCCTAAACTGTTCCGTGAGCTTTATCATTATCAAGGTAGTCTGGAGCGATTCTCGAAGCAAATCTCCAAGGTGATGAAGCGGTCTGATTTGGAGGCTGCAATTTACAAGGAAATCAATGAGATTTTACCGGTTAGTCGGTCTGCTTTTTTTGAGAGAGATGAGGATATGAGTAACCTCGAACAAATAGTCGACAATTCGGGCCAAGAGATCAACATAGAATTTGTATCGAAATCTCCAGTTTTTAAGGTAGGAGAAGTAGTTCAACTCAAACAGGGGATCTTACTCGTAATCGGACGTCACCAAAAAAAATTTCATCTCCTCTGGATTGATCATAAGAAGAACCATACAAAGCTTAATTCGGATGAGCTTAACTGGTTAAATACCCTCGCAAATTATGCGAGTATTGTCTATGAGAATTTATATCTTATTGAAGGCTTGATTGAAGACCTTGAAGCAGAGATGAAAAAAGAGCTGCATGCAGCACCATGGGTTCTACGCCTGATCTTTAACTTATCAGAGAAAGAACGCAGAAAGCTGGCGGCGGATTTACATGATTCTGCTCTTCAGGATCAGCTCATTTGGCTTCGCAGGCTGGAAACACTGATCTCCGATCACGATATTGACGCGGATATTTTGCCAGAGCTGCTTCAGATTAAAGAGGGACTTCTGGATGTGATATATCAGATTAGGGAGACCTGCAATGAACTGCGTCCGCCGCTGCTAAGAGAGACCGGAATTGTGAAGGCACTGGAACTATTGTTTGAGTATGCCCAGCTGCAGTCTAACTACATTATCACCTTTACATCCAGTCCGATTGGTGAGCTAAGTGATGATCTGGTGATTGCGTTGTATCGAATAGTACAGGAGCTCCTGCGGAATGCCGGGAAACATGCCAAGGCGAATCAGATTGAAATTGAGCTGGACCAGCAAGAGCATCTCTATTTCCGATATAAGGATGATGGGATTGGCATGAATATAGTTGATATCAGGGAATCTTTTCAGCATATGGGCCTGTCCGGCATCAAAGAACGTGTTGCGAGCTTAGAGGGGCAATGCACTTTTAACTCGGAGAAAGGGAAGGGACTGGAGGTTATTATTTATTTACCGACAATGGCTTTTGTAGAAGAAAAGCACAGAGGAGGCGATGACGATGATACGTATCTTGTTGGTTGATGATCATCCTTCAGTCGGAGAAGGAACCAAAACTATGATTGAGCAGGACGCGGATATGGAGGTTACTTTTGTTTTGTCAGCGATGGAAGCTTTGGATAGGCTGGAGCAACAAGAATTTGATGTGATCTTATGCGATCTCAACATGCCTACGATCAGCGGACTTGAATTCGCTAAAAGAGCCGTTCAACGTGATCCTGAATCTAAAGTGGTGATTTATACCGGATATGAGATCAGTGCTCATTATAATCTTTTGATGGAGTCAGGGGTCACAGGATTTATCTCTAAGACAGCTTCCCGAGAACAGTTGTTAAATACCATTCGTTGTGCACTGAGGAATGAGGCGGTCATTCCGGTGTCTTTACTTAAACAGCTACGAAGAAATGATATCAAGATTTCTAATCACCGGGATAATCGGCTGCTTGAAGAAGTGTCCATTAATCAAAGAGAACAGGAAATACTCCAAGAAGTAGCTAGTGGAAAAAGCAATAAAGACATAGCCAGCAAGCTTTTAATGTCACAAAGGACTGTGGAGTATAACCTGACGAGAATCTTTGAGAAGCTTAGTGTACATTCCAGATCCGAGGCTATTGTTGAGGGTAAACGACTAGGTCTTGTTAGGATGGAGACTTTCTAAGTTGAACAATCATAAGAGTGATGGAGACAGCAAGGGTTCCCAGTAGAAGAAATATGTCTCCTTCAAATTGGCCACCTAAGATCATCATTGCAATAAATTGAATAACGGCGACGATCAATCCGATCTGAAAAAATCGGTATTTTCCTTGCTTGATCGCAACATACATCTGAATGATCCCTACATTTAATAGAACATAAATAACAACGGCAATCGCTATCCACAGCCATTTAGCTTCCTCTGTTCCAGCAAATGTGGACCACATCGCTAGTGGAAGGGCATAACAATTAATCCCTATTAGAGCAATGGCCCATACAACCCAATACATAGTTTTGTTAGTTTTATTCATGGTGTTAAGCACCTCACTTTGACATCTTGATCGTCATTACCTGTAATTCATAATTCTGAACCATTCTGGTATTTAGATGTATTATTCTGAAAAAATCAAGGAGGAACATCCATATGATTGACATGAACCAACTATTTTTGATTACAGATATCCCAGGTTACTCGCCGCAAATCAGCCGACTTTTATCCATGATGAACTATGCAAGATATACAACATTAGAAGCCGTTAAGGGTCTAACTGTGGAACAACTGGATTATTTATTGGATGCTCAGAGTAACTCTATTGGAGCGTTATTATTGCACTACGCTGCTGTAGAATATGCATATCAAGTGGCAACGTTTGAGCAAAGAGATTTGTCTGAAGAAGAGCTAACAAGATGGGGACCAGCATTAAATTTAGGCGACGAAGGACGAGCCAATATTAAGGGGAATGACCTGAGCTATTATTTAGATCGCCTAAATGAAGTTAGACAAAAGACTTATGAATTATTCGCAACCGTCGATGATAATTGGTTATATACTGAAGAGGAATTCTGGCATAACAAACCTGCGAACTACTATTTTATGTGGTTTCACGTTTTTGAGGATGAAATCAATCATAGAGGCCAGATTAGGCTGATCCGAAAAAGAGCACTAGCTTAAGAAAGGAGGCGCGCGAATGGAGTACATAGAGAAAAATATAAAGCCTTTATTTAAGAAATATCCGCTGCTCTCGAAATTTGTATTAACAGTGGTGATTATAGACATCGTTTATTACGCCGGCAAACAAGTTGGAGGATTAGCTTATTACCTCATGCACTAATTTCTTTTGAAAATAAGCCGAATAGAAAAGGCGAGTTCCACTCATTTTGAGTGTGAATTCGCCTTTTTATATTGCTTAACCTAAATATCTGCTGTAGCTCTGACTCTTCCATGTGGCTATCCAGTTCATTATCAGTTCACACAAATTTGTTAGGATATGAAACATCAAAAGAGATATAGAGCATGACCAGGAGAGGAAGAGAAACAAATGAAAATATTAGAAGTTAAACATGTAAAGAAATCATATACTTTGTACGGTAAAGAAAAGGTGCCAGTACTCCATGATGTGAATCTAAGCTTTGATACAGGTGAATTCGTCTCTATTCTAGGTGAGTCTGGCTGCGGAAAGTCCACACTGATGAACATCATTGGGGGAATGGACTCCGATTATGAAGGCGAGGTCCTTGTTCGCGGAAAGAATTTAAGCACGATGACCGAAAAGGAAATGGATGATTATCGCAAGAACAATATTGGCTTCGTTTTTCAAAATTTCAATCTGATCCCGCATCTGTCAGTTTTGGAGAATGTTACAGTGGCGATGCAGATGACGGATACCAGTGAGAAGGATCGTAATAAACGTGCTATAGATATTTTGACTGAGGTAGGCTTGAAAGAGCACCTGAAAAAACGTCCCAATCAGCTGTCCGGTGGACAGAAGCAAAGAGTGTCCATTGCCCGCGCGCTAGCGAATAATCCTGATATTATTTTGGCAGATGAACCTACAGGGGCCTTGGACAAGGATACCGGCGATCAAATTTTATCCTTATTGGACAGCATAGCCAAAAGAGGGATATTGGTCATTACCGTGACCCACTCACAGAAAGTAGCCGACTCTGGTACCCGTATCGTAAAGGTGGAAGAAGGACGGATTAAAGATGATATTCAGTTAAAGGACCGCTCCTTGATTAGTTACGATGGAGGAGAGGGTTCATCCCGAAATCTCAGTTTATTTGCATCTTTTAAAATGGCTCTGCAGAATATGAAGCTCAACGCCAAACGTAACGTATTGGTAGCTTTGGGTGGGTCTATTGGTATTTTAAGCGTACTGTTGATGCTTTCCTTAGGGAATGGAATTACGAACTATATGAATGACGAAATTAATTCAAGTATGGATCCTTTACTCGTGGATATAACTAAACCCAGTGAAGAAGCTAAAGGCATGCAAGGTCCAGAGGCAATGATGTTGCCCGGCGAAACGTTTACGGCTGCCGATATTGAAACCATTCGAAATATTCCAAATGTTGATTATGTAGAAACCATCACTTCCATTTCGGGCAAATCTACTATGGTTTTTGCAGATCAGACGGTTAGTCTTACACAATTAACTACCTTAACGGATGCTTTTGATAAAGAGACGATTACCGCAGGGGCTTTTCCAGAGGACAAAGAGATATTATTACCCGTGAAAACGGCAAGTAAATTAAGCGGAAACGACAGTCCAGAGTCTTTGGTAGGGAAGTCGATTCATCTATATATTAGTGAAATGGATGCTAAGCATAAACCGGTCACATTGGAACAAGAAGTCACTATCTCTGGTATTTATGAAAGCACTGATCCAAGAGCGCAAATGCAACCCACGGGTTATCTTCCAGCGCAGACTTTGGAGCAAATGTATGCTGACAAGGGGATTACAATAGGTCCAATTCAAGTTAATGCTTTTGCAACCGATATGAAATATGTGAATGATATTAATGCAGCCGCTGTTGATGCTGGGTTCTCAGGTTCTCAATCGGCAAAAATCATGGAGCGAATCACAACTTATGTGAATATGGCTACTATAGTTCTCTCTGGTATTGCCGGGATTTCACTTCTCGTATCAGGGATCATGATATTGGTTGTGCTATATATCAGTGTAGTGGAACGGACTAAGGAAATCGGGATTCTTCGGGCAATTGGCGCAAGGAAAAAAGATATTAAGCGTATATTCTTTTCTGAATCAGCTTTATTAGGTGTATTCAGCGGTATCTTTGCAGTACTCTTTGCCATTGTCATTAGTTATGTGTTAAATATTTTCTTGGACAATGCTTTTGGAGTGAAACTTATTAATCTATCCGGTTATTATGTGTTATTTGGGATCGTTGTGAGTACCCTGATTAGTATTATCGCCGGTTTGATGCCATCCTCTAAGGCTGCCAAACTGGATCCAATGGAATCTCTACGATATGAATAAATAGGTTAGCGGAGAGGATAATTGAGAGATGAACACGATTCTAGTGGCGGATGATGATTCTCATATCCGTAGATTAATACGATTATATCTTGAAAAAAACCAATTTTCCGTAGTGGAAGCAGCAGACGGTCAAGAGGCATTAGACATTCTAGCGCATACAAAGATCGATTTGGCGATTGTAGATGTAATGATGCCGAATGTAGATGGTATTGAATTGACCGAAGATATCCGATCTTATATCGATATTCCAATTCTGATGGTTACAGCTAGAGGAGAATCTAAGGACAAAGTCAGAGGATTTAATGCCGGATCAGATGATTATTTAGTCAAACCGTTTGATCCCATAGAATTGGTCCTGCGGGTAAAATCACTATTAAAAAGATATCATTTAACCTCCTCGAGTGTGATTCAATTAGGCGCAGTGATGATTGATCTGGGGAATTTGACAGTTGTTGCGGCTCAGAGAACGGTGGAGTTGAAGAAAAAGGAATGTGAGTTGTTATTTGCTCTGGCGGGTTCGCCAGGGCAAATATTCACGCGTTCTCAGCTCATAGAAAATATTTGGGGTGTCGATTATGAAGGCGACGAGCGTACGGTAGATGTGCATATCAAACGTCTGAGAGAAAGATTGGAATCGATTCCTGAGCTAATTATTTCTACGGTAAGAGGACTTGGATACCGTCTGGAGTTGGCCTAAATGTTGAAAAAAAGCCTGCGTCTGCGTATTGTCATTACGTTCATTGGGATTGTGATCGTCAGCTTAATGATCTCTTTTTTGCTAAATGTACGGTTTTCCGAAAATAATGTGACCCCAAACCATATCTTCATTAGAGTAGCTGGAGACGTAGCCAAAGTGCTTACCCTAATCGATGATCCGGAAAAAACACAGGCATTTACTAAACTACTCAATAAATATGGTGTCGATATTGCGAAAGTGAGAGTGAATGAGTGGAGTGATGCTGTTTTTTCAGTGGATAAGGAGAAGGTTGCCGCTCTATTTAAGCCAGACTCCACAGACGCAGTGATGCTTAATGATAAGTCTGGTGTTGCTATTGTTGGCATTCCCATCGTAGATAAGGAGAAAGCTGCGCTCATCATTAAAATTGATTTTTCGTCGAGCTTGATCACATTCAGACGTAACGTATTTTTTACACTTCTAACGGTTTTAGTCATCGGAAGTTTACTGATTCTCTTGATGTCCGGTTTCATTGTGAAGCCTATCAAACGTCTGACGGAAGCTGCTAAGAAAATGGCATCAGGCGATTTATCTGTACGATTGACGCATAAAAATCAAGATGAGTTCGGGGAACTGATGGAAAGCTTTAATCATATGGCTAGTGAGCTGCAAAAGATAGATTCAGTTCGTGATGATTTTGTCAGCAATGTCTCTCATGAAATGCAGTCTCCGCTTACGTCGATTAGAGGGTTTACTAGAGCGCTGCAAGATGGTGTCGTTCCAGTAGAAGAGCAAAAAGAGCATCTGGATATTATTTATCAGGAAACGCTGCGCTTATCCCGCCTAAGTGACAATCTGCTTAGATTAGCCTCGCTCGATTCAGAACATCATCCGGTTAATCTCACCACTTTCCAGTTGGATGAACAGTTAAGAAGAGCGATCGTTCTGGCGGAACCCCAATGGGCACAGAAAAACATTCAGATAGAATTAGATTTATCGCCCTGCGAAATTACGGTGGATAAAGATTTATTTGATCAAGTCTGGCAAAACCTAATCAATAATGCTATAAAATATACAAGCCAAGAGGGTATCATTCATGTCGAAATCGTGCGTTCTATAGAGTTTGTGAAGGTTTCTATTAAAGATTCTGGTCAAGGCATACCAGAGGAAGCATTGCCCTGCATTTTTGATCGTTTTTATATGGTGGATAAAGCGCGGAGCAGCGTTCATAAAGGGAATGGACTTGGATTATCCATTGTATTAAAAATTCTAAAAATGCATGATTGTAAAATAGAAGTGGAGAGCAGGGTTGGGGTAGGAACCCAGTTTATCGTCTCGATCCCTATCTCTCAGCCCTATGAATAGTTAATGAGCTGAAGCTTAAGGCTAACGCTGCCCCTTTCATTTGTAAACCAAGCACTAGAAGACTCTCAAAAAGTTCCCAGAACTCGGTTCGCGCAAGCCATAGTTGCAGTAGGAACTGAACATTTGATCGGCATGATTGAATTAAACATTAGAAGCCATACGGACAGAAGCGGCGAAATCGGCTATATTGTCCATCCTGATGCCTGGGGACAGGGAGTCGCTACAGCAGCGGCCAGACGAATGTTAAAGTTCGGTTTTGAAGAACTGCAACTACATCGAATATACGCGACCTGTGACCCTAGGAATAGTGGATCATCCAAGGTGCTCACCAAGATAGGTATGACCTATGAAGGAAGATTAAGGGATGCTTTACTTATTAAAGATGGGTGGCGGGATTCTTTGATGTTCAGTATGTTGGAGCATGAGTGGACGGTAGCCCGCTAAAAATTAACTCTTGCTTCCCACTGGTAAGTTCACTAGAATATAAGTATTAGCTTATATACTTTCGAAAGGAGGAGAGAAGGAATGCAGACACTAACGGAAATTGCTGAAGACTTGAAGCTATTCGGAGATAAGACCCGATTGGCAATGCTTTCTCTTCTGAAAGAGCGGGAATGGTGCGTGTGTGAATTCGTTGATATCTTTGACATTTCCCAGCCGGCGATTAGCCAGCATTTACGGAAATTGAAAAGTAGAGGAATCGTTAGGGAAAGCAAGCGGGGACAGTGGGTACATTATTCGTTAAATGTCGAGGATAAACCACATCTTAAGGCTGTTCTTCAACAGATGCCTAGTACCAAATCGATATTGGCTGAACTGAATAAAGAGGCTAAAGAGCCATGCTGCGACTAAATTTCAGGTAAGGATTTTTTTGATTTATATATAACCATATAGTTATATAATGATGTTGGATTGAAGTCACATGCTTATATAGGAGTGTTGAAAAAGATGTGGATTGGCAGTAAAAGGGGGATGGCACTTTGCCTATTGTAGCTATCCTTATATTTTTAGTAACTTTAATCCTTGTAATCTGGCAGCCCCGTAATTTATCGATTGGATGGTCAGCCTGCGGTGGCGCGATCATAGCTTTGCTAGCTGGGGTAGTCAGCTTTAATGATGTTCTGGATGTAACGCAGATCGTGTGGAATGCTACTTTAGCGTTTGTGGCTATTATTCTGATTTCTTTAATTCTGGATCGAATCGGATTTTTTGAATGGGCTGCTTTACATATGGCACGGGCTGCCCGCGGGAATGGCAGACGAATGTTTGTGTACGTCATCGTTCTTGGCGCGTTAGTGTCTGCATTTTTTGCGAATGATGGAGCGGCTCTGATTCTTACGCCTATTGTGCTTGCGATGGTAAGGGCGCTGCATTTTGATGAGAAAAAAGTATTTCCGTTTATTATCGCCAGCGGTTTTATTGCCGATACCACCTCACTGCCGCTCGTGGTCAGCAATCTGGTCAATATCGTATCGGCGGATTTTTTCGGGATTACGTTTATGGAGTATGCAGGCAAGATGATCATACCTACGCTGTTCTCACTTGTGGCGAGCATCGTGGTGCTCTATTTCTTTTTTCGCAAAAGTATTCCCAAGCACTTTAACGATTCACAGCTAAAAGATCCGCATGAGGCGATTAAAGACAAAAAAATGTTTCGGCTTTCATGGATTGTATTGGCTGTTCTATTAGTAGGATATTTTGTCAGCGAATTTTTAGGTATTCCGGTATCTGTGGTTGCGGGGATCATAGCTATTTTGTTCCTGCTTCTCGCGAGAAGAAGCCCTTTCGTCAAGGTGAAAGAAGTGATTACAGGAGCGCCTTGGGCGATTGTGTTCTTTTCTATTGGAATGTATGTCGTAGTATATGGACTTCGGAATGTTGGGCTGACGGATTTACTTGCTAAGATGATTGGGTCTATTGCTGATCAGGGCTTATTTGCCGCAACGATGGGTATGGGCTTCATAGCTGCATTGATCTCATCGCTGATGAATAATCTGCCTACCGTTCTGATTGACGCGCTTGCCATTGATGCGACGCATACCACTGGAATCATTAGAGAGGCTTTAATATATGCGAATGTTATAGGTTCGGACTTAGGACCGAAGATCACTCCGATTGGCTCACTCGCCACACTGCTGTGGCTGCATGTACTTTCGGCTAAAGGCGTGAAGATTTCTTGGGGAACGTATTTTAAGACAGGTATTATTTTAACCATTCCAACGTTATTTATTACGCTTTTAGGTCTTTATATGTGGTTGTTAATTAACTAATTTGAATAGGGGAAGATCAAGATGAACAAGAGAACGATTTATTTTTTATGTACAGGGAATTCCTGCAGAAGTCAGATGGCTGAAGGCTGGGCTAAGCAATATCTAGGAGAAGGATGGAGCGTGTACAGTGCAGGTATTGAAGCTCACGGTCTAAATCCAAAAGCTGTACAAGCCATGAGCGAAGTAGGCATAGATATCACGGGCCAGACCTCGGATATTATTGATGCTAATCTGCTGAACAACGCGGATCTGGTCATTACCTTATGTGGAGATGCTGCGGATAAATGTCCAATGACCCCTCCGAAGGTCAAACGGGAACACTGGGGCTTCGATGATCCGGCAAAAGCGCAAGGGACGGATGAAGAGAAGTGGGCAGTGTTCCAGCGTGTGCGTGACCAGATTGGAGATAGAATCAAACATTTTGCAGAGACTGGTAAATAAGCAAAGGAGGAAGTAACCTATTCTTTTAACTTAGGGTATTTCACCACTGGCCATTTCACTTTCCGTAAGGCATCGGTCACTTCGGGTCCAACGTTCAAATTACTTTGAACCAATTCATGGGGAGTGAGAGCCATCCATTGGTTCAGAGAGACGTCGGCAAAACGATCACTTTTGAACATTTCGAGGAACCACAACGATTCTTCTCCTGTATTCTGAATATAATGTCCAAATGCAAAAGGAACATACCCAACATCGCCAGCCCTGTAATTAAAGGTACGTGCCGCACCGTTTCCGGCAAACACAGTCATCCGTCCTTTTCCGGTAAGATAATATTGCCACTCATCGTTGTTGGGGTGCCAGTGGAGTTCTCTCATTCCTCCAGGTTCAATCTCTACCAGTGCAGCAGCCACGGTCTTGGAGATCGGAAAGTTGCTGGAATCAACGATTCTGACGCTCCCGCCAGGAGTCTTCAATGGAGGCTGTGCCAATAGCGAATGTTTGAAACTCTGTGGAATTTCTCCGTAAGGCGACTGCACCTTTTGGCTTTGTAATGAGCCGGGAACTTGATCCTGATAAATGTAAACCTGTTCAGTGGGGATGGAGTCAAAGGTCTCGGCAGGTATTCCAAAGTTAGCTGAAAGAACCTCTTTGGGCGTATGGGCGAACCAATCGGAAATAGACAAGGTATTCAGATCGGAGAAGCTCCCGTCGTCAAAGACTAGGAGGAATTCGCAGCCTTCTTCAAGACCTTGTATAGAGTGAGGAATACCCGGCGGAAAATACCATAGATCACCAGGTTCTACATCTGCTATAAAGTTCCGCCCATTCTGGTCCACAGCAGTAATCCGAGCGCGGCCTAACAGCATATAAGACCATTCCGCTTGCTGATGCCAGTGAAGCTCTCGTACTCCACCGGGGGTCAGGCTCATATTCACACCTGCCAGTGTAGTTGCGATAGGGAGTTCTCTGACGGTTACTTCTCTGGACCAGCCACCATGATTAAGCTGCATATGCGCATCGGAGAAAGAAAATTTCAAATTGGGAACCAGGCCCGCATCAGTCACCGGAGGAACGAACATATCCGGATTCTCAAGATCCCGCATAACGTCGCGGGGTCCTTTATCTAATCCCCCTGTGCCATCGCTTCGGATGGGCTGGGGGATGTTTGTTTTTTTTGCCGAATCCTGTCCAGCAGAAGTCATAAGATGTTCTCCTTTCTTGTTCCTTAAGAGTTCAATGAAAATATATGCGGAATGCTGTCTTTTATGATGGATAGCAGAAGTGGTACAAGTTGACATGTGTAGGGTCATCATTGATTATTACTAATAGAGGCTAAGGTTCTAGATGAACTGGAGAGGGGTTTGTGATGATTCACATCAAGGAGTCCTTACAACGATTAGGGAAAATAAAAGCTTATGTAATAGGTCTTTTAGTGATTATGTTCGCCGCGGGATCTGCGGTTACACCTACATCGGTGTCAGCAGCTGTCCAGTTAGGGACACAGGTAATGCCACTGTCATACGGGGGATATTACGTGCTTTTTCCAGGTAAACTCGCCCCTTATTTCAAAGCAGGTAAATTAATGGTGCCGATTCGAGCCTTCTCCAATGCGATTGGTGCAGATTTGTTCTATGACGCTCTGAGCAAGAGTGTTACTGTTTCACTGTTGGACCGATCTGTAGGAAATATTAAAGCAGGGCAGCTAGAGGCAGATTTTAATGGGGAGACCGTAGAATCATTAGGCGTTGCTCCAGAGGTAAAGGATGGCACTCTGTTTGTTCCGGCTTCCCCTATTTTAGAAGGGCTTAAGTCTTTTCGCTGGGAAGTGCAATTTAATAATGTGAATAAATTAACCCTTGGCATTGGAGCCAGAAAAGGGGAGGAATGGGTGAAGCCTGAGGCAGATCTTGCCCTTGCTCCTTATCCACTCGAAACGACAGCACATCCGTATCCTTTATATCCTACTATGCTAACGCAGGCTCAATCCGGGAAAGAATATAGATTAACCTTAGGCGTGCAAAATACCTCCGGATTCATCATCCCTAAAGGAAACGCGGAATTAGAGCTGGTGAGTGTGGACAGTAAAGGAAATTCTTTTTATCAAACGTTGAAAGGACCTGATTCTTCAACCTCCAAGGCGGCATTATTATCATTTTCCGTTTCCATTCCAACAGAGGCTGAATACGTCATTTTCAGGTCACGCACATTGAGAGCGCAATAAGGCAATTGCTATAGATTATTCAAACAAGCTAGACAGAGAGCGGGTAAAGAAACAGATGACAGGTAACAAAGAGCAGCAATATCGCTTCAGCGAAGCACCGATTTGGGAATTGCAACGAACATATTATGAAGAGCAGGGATTAAAGGCTTGGAATAATGATCAGGTCCCGCAGTACATCACGAGTAACCCTATGATTGCGACAGCATACGCAGAGATGATCTTTGGATTCCTGCAAGACCGGGCTGGACAAGGGCATCTCTCAGAGACCGTTACGATTCTAGAACTTGGAGCTGGAGCAGGCCGGTTAGCCTTCCATGTGCTTAAAAAGCTATGTGAAATCGTAGACTACGCAGATATTCCTCTTCCTCGTTTTCGTTATGTGATGAGTGATTTGCCTTCCAAAAATATATCCAGCTGGCAGCAGCACCCGAGCCTACTTCCTTACGTAGAGCAGGGTATTTTGGACTTCGCACGTTTTGATGCTGTGCAGGATGTAGAACTACATTTAGTACACGCTAAGCTCAGCATTCGGCCGGGTGATTTACAGCAGCCATTGGTGATTGTGGCAAATTATTTTTTTGACAGCATTCCGCAAGAATTAATTTATGTGGATGAAGGAAAAATATATGAATGTGAGGTTTCGATCCAGTATTCGGCGGAAGTTGATCCGGATAACCCCTCCGATGCGCTCGGCAAAATCATCCCGCAGTACCATTATCGGCGTGCGGCTAGTTATGAAGAGGAGACTTATCCCTATCATGACGTTATAGCGCTTTATCAGCAGAAGCTGGAGGATTCACATATACTCTTTCCGGTGGTGGGGCTCACTTGTCTGGAGCGGCTTGCGCGGCTCTCTACAGAGGGATTCGTGCTGCTTACAGCGGATAAGGGCGACCATCGCTTAGAGAACTGGGAATTTGCAGAACCTCCATTGCTGATTCATCACGGAAGCTTCTCTTTGACTGCGAATTATCATGCGATAGAACATGTGCTGAAACAAAAAGGGGCGCATTCAATATTCACCAGTCATTACTATAAAAACCTGAACATCGGCTGTATTCTTATGCTTCCAACTCCGTTGAGCTATACAAATACTCGGCTGGGTTACAAGCGGTTTATAGAACGTTTTGGTCCCGATGATTTCTTTAGTATGAAGGAATGGATGGATCAGCAATTAGATACGATGGGGCTGCAGCAAATTTTGGCCTTTTGGCGTTTGGGTGGGTATGATGCTGAATGGTTTATCCATAGTGCTGAACAGATTTCGGAGCTACTGCCCAGTGCCAGTGATGAAGAAATGCTGGATTTACAGCGAGGAATACAGTTGATGTGGACTGGCTATTATCCGATGGAACAGAGTTATGACCTGTCGCTAGATGCGGGGTTACTGCTGTATGAAATGGATAAATTCGCGGAAGCATTGGTTTACTTAGAACGCTCTATGCATGCCAATACGGAAGAACCATTAGCATCAGTGCTTTATAGCATGGCAATTTGTAACTACGAGCTAGGAGCTGAAGCTGCTGCATTGGAATACGCGCGTAGAGCTTTGTCTGCAGAGCCTGACAATGAAGTAGTATTGGAGCTTCTAACGGCGCTGAACGAAGAATAAGCACATTTACATAGGGTTATCTTTTTGGTATCCTATACAAAATAATCAAACGCGATGACGAGAAGAGTACATGAAATCATTTCTTCACAGAGAGCCCTGGATGATGAGAACAGGGTAAGGGGGATTTTATCGAAACAAGCCTCTGAGCGGCATATCGGAACCGGACTAAGGGGATGGTATGACGGGAGCTCCTGTTATAGAGCTAGAGTATAAGCACTGCGTAAGATGTTTTGCCGTACTTGATGAGATTAATATGGTGACATATTAATGAACCTGGGGTGGTACCGCGAGAATTTCGTCCCCAAGACCATAAGTCTTGGAGGTGAGGTTCTTTTTATTTTGCAGATTAAGCAGGCGGATATCACTTATAAACAGGAGGTAACACCAATGAACGAGGAACCGGAAGTATTAGCAGAGAGCTACATCGACAGATTGATTCAAGAAGAGCTGGGAGCAGGGACTTACAGTAGAGATATTTGCACGAGATTTCCACCTGAGCCTAACGGGTATCTGCATATTGGCAGTGCGTATGCTATTCACACGAACTATACGACTGCGAAAAAGTATGGCGGGAAGTTCCATTTGCGCTTTGATGACACCAATCCTTTAAAAGAGGATTTGGAGTATGTAAATGCCATCATCGAAGATATTCAATGGATGGGCTATCCACCGGACCATATTTTTTATGGATCAGATTATTTTGAGAAAATATACAATAGCGCAGTTACGTTAATCCGAAAAGGAAAGGCTTATGTCTGTGATTTATCACCTGAAGAGGTGACAGCCTATAGAGGGACGCTTACGGAGCCGGGAAAAAACAGCCCGTTCCGGGAGCGTTCTGTAGAAGAGAATTTGCGGTTATTTACGGAGATGAAAGCTGGAGATTATCCGACGGGAGCCAGAGTGTTGCGGGCTAAAATAGATATGAGCTCACCTAATATCAACTTACGTGATCCGGTGATTTACAGAATCATTCATGCGGAGCATTATAGAACGGGTAACGAATGGTGTATCTATCCGATGTATGATTTTGCCCATCCTATACAAGATGCTATCGAAGGGATTACGTATTCCTTATGCTCGATTGAATTTAAGGATCATCGGCCGCTCTATGAGTGGGTACTGAATGAGCTGGATACCCCTGAAGCTCCCAAGCAAAGAGAGTTTGGACGGGTGAACATCACCGGAGTTGTGACGAGTAAACGGTATATCAGACAGCTGGTTACAGGCCATTATGTGGACGGTTGGGATGACCCAAGACTTCCTACGCTTCGCGGTTTACGCAGAAGAGGTTTTACACCGGAGAGTATCCGGAATTTTGTGAAGGAAATTGGATTTGTCAGAAATAGCACCATTGTGGATATTGCCATGTTAGAGCATGCGCTTAGACAAGATTTGAAGGCAAAGGTTCCATGTGTGATGGCTGTTCTTAAGCCTTTAAAAGTGGTCATTACTAATTATCCTGAGGATCATAATGAAGGGCTGACGATTGAGAATAACAGTGAAGATAAGTCACTTGGGGAAAGAGAGGTTCCTTTTTCACGAACCCTTTATATTGAACAAGAAGATTTCATGGAGGAGCCGCCAAAAGGTTATCACAGGCTGACTATGGGGAACGAGGTAAGGCTAAAGGGTGCTTATTTCATTAAATGCAACGAAGTAATCAAGGACGAAGTTACCGGAGAAATCCTAGAGCTTCGCTGCACCTATGATCCGAGAACGAAGAGCGGAAGCGGGTTTAATGAACGGAAGGTTAAGGCAACCATTCACTGGGTATCGGCAGATCATGCTATCAAAGCTGATGTTCATCTATATGAGCGGCTGCTGAAAGATAACGACGGTCCTAAAGAAGACGGTGAGCGCTGGGACGCGTATCTTAATCCGGATTCCTTGACGATCCTGAAGGATTGTTTGCTGGAGCCATCGATGGGCAACGCAATGCCAGAAGATAAATTTCAATTGATCCGGCATGGATTTTTCTGTGTGGATACGAAGTACACCACGGCAGATAAGCTGGTGCTGAATCGGATAGTACCGTTGAAGGACACATGGAAGAAAAATTCATAAGCAGCTTAAGCTAGGCGAAGATCGGGTAATTTCTGATCATCGTCTAGCTTTTTTTGTTATTGGTCATAAGTATTATAAGCAAATGAAAATTCCATATGAAACATATTTACATTTTTCAGAAATAAGCATATACTTTAAATATAAGTTGCACAGGGGAAACTTTCGTGTATATAGACAACTTTTTCAGGGCAAGAGGAGGAATTGAAATGCTCGAACAAACTTTAGTAGAACAACCACATATAAAACAACATAAGAACTCTGTTTCAGCACAAGCCGTACTTAACGGGGAGATCAAAGGGATTAAACGATTACTTCCTTTCCTAGGCCCAGCTTTTATCGCTGCAGTTGCTTATCTGGATCCGGGTAATTTTGCCACCAATATTACGGCAGGCTCCAAATATGGATATCTTTTATTGTGGGTGATCGTAGCCTCTAATCTAATGGCTGTACTAATCCAAGCGTTATCCGCCAAGCTGGGGATTGCGACAGGCAAGAACTTGCCTGAGATCGCTCATGATCGTTTTCCGAAGAGTGTATCTATCTTCTTATGGATTCAAAGTGAACTGGTGATTATAGCTACGGATCTGGCAGAGTTTATCGGGGCGGCATTAGGATTATATCTCTTATTTGATATTCCCATGCTGCCAGCAGCACTGATTACTGCGGTGGGCTCATTTGCTATCTTAGAGCTGCAACGCCGGGGATACCGCTCCCTAGAGGCAGGGATTGCCGCGATGATCCTTATAGTCGTATTAGCCTTCGCTTTTCAAGTTATTGTAGCTAAACCGGATATGGGAGCAGTTGCCGTAGGCATGTTTACACCTAAGTTTGAAGGGGTGGACAGCATCCTTTTGGCCGCAGGAATTCTAGGTGCAACCGTGATGCCACATGCGATTTACCTGCATTCATCACTTACACAGAACCGTATCGTCGGGGTGAATGAATCGGAGAAAAAACAGATTTTCAAATTGGAATTTATAGATATTATTATTGCGATGATTATCGCAGGTGCAGTAAATCTGGCTATGGTAATTGTCTCCGCGGCATTGTTTTTCAAAAATGGTCTCGTGGTTGAGGATCTGGATGTCGCGTTTCAGCAATTTGGTCACTTAGCTGGGCCAGTAACGGCGATCTCGTTTGGGCTGGGACTACTCATTGCGGGACTGTCGAGTTCCTCCGTAGGGACTATGGCTGGCGATGTGGTTATGCAAGGCTTCATCAACAAAAGAATTAACCTGTACTTGCGCCGTGCGATTACCATCATTCCCCCACTAGCGATCATTGGTTTTGGTGTGAATCCAACGAAGGCACTCGTAATAAGTCAAGTGATTTTGTCCTTTGGGATTGCGTTCGCGTTGATTCCACTGGTTGTGTTTACAAGCAACCGCCAGATTATGGGCGGGTTAGTGAACCGCAAAATGACAGCCACTCTGGGCTGGATTATCTCCGGTCTGGTTGTATCGTTGAACTTGTTCTTGGTCTATCAAATGCTCGTATAAGGAAGCAGTCAAAAGAGCCCGACCCACAAATCTCCTCAGATCATACCTGAGAGATACATGGGTCGGGCTTTTTTTTTGGAGGGTTGTTCCAGCCAGTTATTTAAAATAATCTGCTACGCCTTCGGCGATGGCTTTAGCCGCTTTTTTCTGATAGGAGGTCTTGCGGACAATGGACTCGTCTATAGGATTGGTAAGGAATCCAAGCTCGACCAAGGTAGCTGGAATCCGATTCTCCCTTAGGATGTGATAATCGCCAAAGGACAACCCGTTGCTCTTCAGACCGATGCCTTGCCCCAGCCGGGTTTCAATCGCCCGCGCGAGCTTCAAATCATCCGCTTCTGAATAAAAGAAGGTCAACGTTCCGGACACATTTTTAGGTGAAGAATTATAATGAACGCTTACAAAAGCGTCAGCACGCAGGGCTTGGCTCATCTGAACACGACGTGCTAACGTGGGCTTTTGATCGTCTCGGGTGCGAGTCATCTCTACCCGTGCTCCTTTAGCAACAAGAGCATCCCGGACATAAAGTGCAGTGTGCAGATTCAAATCCTTTTCCATGGTGTTATATGTAGTGCCGAGCATGCCCGGATCACTGCCGCCATGACCAGGATCGATGACGATCAGCTTTCCTCGTAGTCCGCCTTTATGCTGGACGGTGCTTATGCTGCTTGTACTGCTTGGTGTGCTTCCGCTTCGGATATATTGCTCTGCCACCCAACCAGTTTCACCGCTGGCTGTGCGAATTCGAGCCCAGCCGTTCTGATGAAGAAGGAGAGTGACTGTATCCTTGGCTTTTAAAGAACCGAGCACCTTATATTGTGTTCCTGGGCCACTTCGGATGCGTAGAGAATCAGCCGTGACTGTAGCCTTTGAAGTTCTACTAGAAGCATTGGCTGATGTTGACGAGGCAGTATTGGTTTTAGTAGCAATAGACGTTCCAGAAGCGCTGGATTGCAGGGAGTTGCTGTTCACCTTTTTTAGGTAATAACCCGCTACCCAGCCAGAGGTGCTCCCCGCCTTAACCTTTAACCATCCGTGCTGCTCATCAGTCACAGTAACCCGAGCCCCATTCTTAATTGATCCTACAACAGTTGCATTCTTAGCCGGTTCATCGCGTACATTTAAAGAACTCGCATATACCTGTGCGGTATAACTTCCTGCTGCTGTCTTTGCTTCAGCAGACTGTGGCGCTGCTATACCCAAAAGGCAAGCTGTGAGCAGGGTGACACCTATCATTTTGTTCATAGTATCCTCGCTTTTTGAGAGTAGTCGTAATTCCTTACCCAATTTACGAGGTTTAGAATAATATTTTTTGAGAATAAGGCCTCTTTTCTGGTGGTCTAAAGACTTGTATAATTATTACATATCGGGAAAGAGGATGAAGGAGCATTGCCGTGACTAAACCAAAGCTATTCATTGGATCTTCCAGGGAGTCTATACGTTATGCAAGAGCGATTCATGAGCAGCTGAAGAGGGATGCTGAAGTGCATCCTTGGTATGCCAACGCTTTTCGTGCGAATGAATACACCATGGAGGCGTTGGAGAGAAATTTGGATGAGAGCGATTTTGCCGTATTTGTGTTCTCGCCAGATGATGTCGCCAAAATCCGTGGTAAATATTATTATGTGACCCGCGATAATACGGGGTTTGAAATGGGTTTGTTTTGGGCTAGATTGCGGCGCAGCCGTGTTTTTTGTCTAGTACCTGATCAGGTAACTGCGCGTGATGATCTGATCCCTGGAGAAAATGTAGAAGAATATCATCTGCTATCTGATTTAGCAGGAATTACATCGTTAGAGTATGAAGTGCATCACGATAATCCTACGGCTGCTGTGGATGTGAGCTGTGGTAAGATTATTGATAGTATTCAAGAGCGTGGAAGATTCCGTGACCCGCTTAAAGATTTAGAGCAGCTAAAGATGGATTTAAGGCGCAAGGAAAGTATCCTTCATTTTTTTTGGCAATATAATAGTAATGTGACCATCTCCGAGAATGGAGAGAAGTATCACGCACTTAGTGAGGCGATACGCAATTCCTTTTTACCTCCGAAGCATTGTCGTGTAATCGGTGCAGCTATCTGGCAGGCACAAGCGAAGGAACAACTAGTTCAGGTGGGGGGGAATGTCGGACGCGGTCACTCCTATCCCTTGTCTGTAACGAAAGGGAATGAGAAGCAGCCTAGTGTGGTAGATGCATTTTTATCGAGTAAATGGACTTTTTTTCAACGCACGGAAGTTGCAGAGGTATATATCCTATGCTATCCTCTAGGTAAGAAGTATGTTCTTTCCGTTCATTTCTCAGGAAGTGATGGATTATCTGCAGATGATCTTAAGGCGGTAGTTGGGAATAATCAGGATTTATTCCGTACCATCAATCATTTAGTAGGAGAGGATTCAGCATGAAGAGAATAAAAGGTATTAACAGCTTATCTGATGCTGTTCTCCGATCTGCGAGTGGTGGGAGCAGGAGTGCAGGCGGCGATGACAAAAGCACCAAAAGAAAAGCAGGCTCGAGTCATTCTGCTCAGCAGCCAGCTTCAGCTCAGATTTATACTGCACCTTCTTTGGACGGCGGAGACGACGAGTATAAGAAGCTTATCAGCGGAAAAGTAGATAATAATAAACCATCCTTTGCGTGATTTTTTTATAAAAAGGGGGCCTCAGCCATTGGCTTGAGGGCCCCTTTTTGGTATTCCATTCTAACGGTTGTTCTTCTTGGCGATCTCACGCCGTACGACAGGTGCAACCTCTGTTGCCAAAAGCTCAATGGCTTTGGCTACCTTAGCGTAAGGAAGGCCGCCGATATCGAGCTGAGTCATAAAGCGGCTATGACCGAACAGCTCATGCTGATAGAGAATTTTTTCGATAATTTGCTGCGGGCTGCCCACAGCCATCGTGTTATCAGCAGATACATATTGCCCAAAGTCATCACGAGACACCTTGTACTCTTGACCCGGTTTTGGACTGATAGAGTTACGGTAACTATAGTAGTAAGGGTAATATTCGTCCAACGCCTGCTGTGAGGTTTCAGCAATGTAGCCGTGGCTAGTGATCGCAATCTTTAGATCCTCAGGTGCATGTCCTGCTTGAATTCCGGAACGCCGATAGGTTGCGGCAAGCTCTTGAAAAGGCTCTGGACTGCCGCTTAGGATGGCGATAGCCATTCCGGTCCCGAGCATCCCGGCCTTCTCCGCGCTTTCTGGAGAACCGCCTACACCAATCCAGAGTGGAAGATTCTCCTGTAATGGACGTGGAGCAATCTCCGAATCCTTCAGCGATGAACGGAAGGAGCCCTCCCAGTTCATAACTTCATGTTTGTTAAGCTCCAAGAGTAAATTGATATTCTCGGAGAATAGACGGTGATAATCTTCAAGCTCATACCCGAAGAGCGGAAAAGACTCCACAAAAGCACCACGCCCCGCAATAATCTCTGCACGTCCATTCGACAGCAAATCAAGTGTGGCGAAATCCTCGAACACCCGTACAGGATCAATGGTGCTTAATACGGTTGTTGCGCTCGTTAGTTTAATTCTGTTAGTAACCTGAGAAATGGCAGCCAGTACGACTGGCACCGAAGAAATTACAAAATCAAGACGATGATGCTCACCTACACCAAATACATCAAGTCCCGCCTCATCTGCCAGCTTAGCTGCAGCTACAACTTCGTCGAGACGTTGTTTTGGACTGATCTTCTTCCCTGTATGACAATCCGCTACGATGTCTCCTAAGGTATAGATACCAAATTCAAAATCGGATGCTGGTGCTGCGGTTGCTTCGTTACTCATGCTCACAAACCCCTTGTTATTCATATATTTGCTAAAGCCTGTCCGTGTATGGAGGAATGTGATTATTATAACACAATGACTTACAAAATGTAAGTTTGTGAGTAAATGTTTTGATTTATTCTGTTGTTTTTGACAAAATGGAATAATAATCCATAAGGGTTATATCCTGCTCGTCTGATGTTATTATATTTGATTTTAAGAATCTATCCAAATGAGGCAGTTACTTATATGAGGAGGAGTTTGGTGCCTGGGACATGACATGTATGTAGCCCAGACCGATGGGAAATTGGTTGCTATTGATCTAAACGGTATGATTATTGTGCAGAGTAAAGGGACGTTAACTGCTTTCAAGGAGCCTCAGGCTCTGAAAATGAAATAATCGAAGCCACAACGGCTCTCCGATAACCATCCGGCAGAGTCGTTTTTAGTGGAATGATTCCACAATCCCAGTGCGAAAAATACAAATCTATTTTATGATAATAAGGTTATATGATGAGTAGACTGTAAGTTAACCAAATTACATAGAAGGACCGAGGGATATTATGGAACAGCAAGCGGTTTGGGCGATAGGTATTTTTCTGCTGATTTATGGACTTATTATTTCCGAAAAGATTCACCGTACCATTCTGGCGATGTTAGGCGCTATCGTCATGATAGCGATGGGCATTGTGGATCAGGAGACGGCACTGCAGCACATCGATTTTAATACTATAGGATTGCTTGTAGGAATGATGATGATTGTAGGGATTACCGCAGAGACGGGGCTCTTTAAATACGCAGCTGTGAAATCAGCTAAGTTGGCGAAGGGGAAGCCGAAAAGAATACTGATTGCTTTGTTTGTGATTACCGCAGTGGCTTCAGCCTTTTTGGATAATGTGACGACAGTGCTGCTTATGGTGCCAGTCACCTTCAGTATTACAAGACAACTGCGCATACATCCGCTGCCTTTTTTGATGTCACAAATTATCGCATCTAATGTAGGCGGAACGGCAACCTTGATCGGAGACCCGCCTAATATCATGATTGGCAGTGCTGTTAAGGAGCTGACCTTCATGGCTTTTATTAGCAATCTGACACCCGTGATTATCATCATTGTTTTGGCGTATATCCCGCTGCTGTTATTGATGTTCGGTAAACAAATTAAAACCACACCTGAATTGCAGCAGAGCATCATGGACATGGATGAGAAGGTTATGATTACGGATCATAAGCTGCTGCGAAAATGTCTGATCGTACTGGCAATTACGATTGCCGGGTTCTTTTTACATCAGGCGTTACATTTGGAGTCCGCTACAGTTGCACTGGCCGGTGCATTTTTACTGCTGCTGCTGACCGGAGGGGAACATATGCTGGAAAAAGCTTTTCACAGCGTGGAGTGGATTACGATCTTCTTTTTTATCGGACTGTTCGTGTTGGTGTCAGGGCTTGTAGAGACAGGTGTGATTGCAGAGCTGGCTGCAAAAGCGATTGAAATAACGAATGGTGATGTGCTGATGAGCTCAATGATGATTTTATGGGTCAGCGCCATAACCTCAGCATTTCTGGATAACATTCCTTTTGTAGCAACTATGATCCCTCTGATTCAGGAGATGGGCAATATGGGGATCAGCAATTTGGAGCCGTTATGGTGGAGTTTGGCCTTAGGGGCTTGTCTGGGTGGCAATGGCACATTGATTGGTGCGAGTGCTAATTTGATCGTAGCGGGTTTGGCAGGTAAAGAGGGGTACCCGATTACGTTCATGAAGTATTTGAAGGTCGGTTTTCCTTTGATGCTGTTGTCCATTGTGATCTCCAGCGTGTATTTATATTTAAGATATCTGATGTAAGCAGCGTTACTAAGAGCCAGGGAGTAATATGCTTGAAGTGATATTTTGAAACGGCAGGTAGAAGTTGTGGAGGAAGTAGAAGGAGTAGTGGAAGTAGAGGAAGTAGAGGGAGTAGAGGAAGTAGAGGAAGTAGAGGAAGTGGAAGAAGATGCAGGAGTATAAGTAACAAGTGGAGGCAAAATGCAGATGTTGAAGCGGTGAACATATGTTGAAGTGACGGTGGGAGCATATAAGTGTATTTTGTACAGTTATAACTCATCGAATAAATTGTCCCCAAAAAATAGCTGTATTCAGTACACTTATTTTCATGATTCCCTCAGCTAAAGGTGGTTTTTCTGGATTTTAATTGTATAGAATACAGTTATATTTAGGACAACCCCTTTTTTATACGAAATAAGTGTACAGAATGCAACTAAATCAAAGATTTGATCTAGATTCGGCGATTAAAATATACGGGGGATCCGGAGGAGTTATTCCGAGGTTTACCCAAAGTCGACTTAACGCTACGCAATGCAGATAAACAAGCAGGCAGTGATTCTCCAATATCTGGAGGCTTACTGCCTGCTTGTTTTTTACAGTAGAAAGGGCTGCTTAAGGAGTATGACTTCCAAAATACTGGTAACTTCCTTTGGGATATTGATTCCACTCGCCCTCAAGTGAATACTGCTGTGATCCAGTGTATATACCAGATTTACGGACAATAGTTCCACCTGTGGAGAGGAATTGCTGAGTAGAGGTAGGGTCACCGAGAACATCTACGATTTGGCCGTTTTTCTTCAGTACTAATGCTGTAATATTATATGTTTTTGGATTATAAAGACTCAGCTCATCATTGTAATAGGAGATATTCATTAAATCAAATGCGTCCCCAAAAGTAGAATCTATAAACATATACGGCATTGCTACAGATACAGGAAATAATGGCCGGGAATAAACCTGTTTGGTTTGGGTGGCTTTCATAAATTGGTGGACTTCAAGGGTGTAACCTTCTGCTTTTCCTGCGGGATTACCATTTCCTTTATAGTACAGCTCAACTGCGATTCTGCCGTCACCGCCGTCCAGATACTCTGAGAAGAATAGCTCGGAGGTACCCTGTGAAGCCACACTTATAGATAATACAACCGCTTTGCCATCAGAACCTACTATCCATACCGTTCCTGGACTTGTAGGACCATTCCATATAGCTCCATTCAGAGTTGCAGGTCCGCTCAATGAACCTGTGCTGCTTTCTGTATACACTTTAAATTGACTCTGATTAGGAATCAGCTTGGAAATATCGAAGGAAATATTGGACACACCTTGCTTGGTGGTTATTGGCACAAAGCCGTTGTTTACAAGCTGGGCTGTAATCAAGGTGAAAGTTGAGGTGGTTGAACCTCCTTTATTATCCATTGCTGTGAGGGTCACTAAACCACTAGCTGAACTATTAGCTGCCGGAGTTACCGTCAGAGTGTTGCCATTAAGGCTAAGTGTACCAGCATTTACGTTATCTATAGAAGCTGAATAAGTAAGCATGTCATTGTCTGGATCTTGAAAAAGCTGGGCCAGATCAAATATACGTGGTGCCGTGATACCTGGTGTTAAGAGTTGAGTAGTGATTCCAGATATCGCAATTGGTGGCTGATTAGACGTTACAGTGAATACAAAAGTAGAAGTGTTAACGCCACCTTGGCCGTCCATTGCTGTTATTGTAATCATGGCCGTACCTGAATTGACCGGCACAAGGTTGAGATGATTCCCATTTACAGATACAGTGGCAACGCTAGCGTCAGAGGATGCAGCTGCGAATGTAAGCGGGTCGCCGTCCGGATCAATGAACACATTACTGATGTCGACGTTTTGGACACCGTTTGTGATCAGAGCAGATATTGGATCAATATTATTTTGCGCGACTGGTGCATGGTTCACCGGAGTCGGCGCCGGAGTAGGCTCAGGAGTCAGCACCGGAGTAGGACTAGGAGTCACTACCGGAGTAGGACTAGGAGTCGCTACGGGAGTAGGCTCAGGAGTCGCCACCGGAGTAGGACTAGGAGTCGCTATCGGAGTAGGCTCAGGAGTCGCGACCGGAGTAGGGCTCGGAGTCGCGACTGGAGTAGGCTCAGGAGTCGCGACTGGAGTAGGCTCAGGAGTCGCGACTGGAGTAGGCTCAGGAGTCGCGACTGGAGTAGGCTCAGGAGTCGCGACTGGAGTAGGCTCAGGAGTCGCCACCGGAGTAGGACTAGGAGTCGCGACCGGAGTAGGACTAGGAGTGGCCACCGGAGTAGGCTCAGGAGTCGGTACCGGAGTAGGCTCAGGAGTCAGCACCGGAGTAGGACTAGGAGTCACTACCGGAGTAGGACTAGGAGTCGCGACCGGAGTAGGCTCAGGAGTCGCCACCGGAGTAGGACTAGGAGTCGCTATCGGAGTAGGCTCAGGAGTCGCGACCGGAGTAGGGCTCGGAGTCGCGACTGGAGTAGGACTAGGAGTCGCTACCGGGGTAGGGCTCGGAGTAGGCGCCGGAGTAGGACTAGGAGTGGCTACCGGAGTAGGGCTCGGAGTCAGCACCGGAGTCGGACTAGGAGTCGGTGCCGGAGTAGGCTCAGGAGTCGGATCGCTCACGGCGGCGTTAGCAGACGTGGACGAAGTATACGCAGGAGCAACGGCTCCAGATGTATTTTGAACCGTTTGGATATTATCTTGAATGGCTGTGTAATTTGTTATGAAATGTGAAGGCAGACTGTTGCCAGGCAACTGCAGATTTTGAATAGACAAGGAGGGATCGATGGTGATCTTAGCGCCGCCTTCAACTATTTTTAAGGTTTGCAGGGAACCGCTACCATGAATAGTAACTGGAGTTATAGAATCCACAATGATCTGCCCAATTTGGCCCTGAAAAGTTATACTCGAAACGCCATTTTTAATCTTCAAATCACCGGTAACATTGCCTTTAATAACAACATCATTTCCAGAAATATTGAGCAAAGAACCGGAGGGTAAGCCGGAGGTATTTAGTTGAACCCCTTTTTGTACAATTTCAAGCTCTTGCAAACCATCTACATGACGATTCAAGGAATTGAACTTAAGGACAGCTCCTCTTAAAGCATCATGGTTGTTATCACCCATTAATTCTTTGAGTTTACCTTCAATGAGGTAAGGCGTGCCATTGATCGTTACGAAATCCCCATCTATACTGTCGATCGTTGCAGTTTGTTGTTCTTCTTTAAAAATATTCAGCAGAAAAGAAGCCATATCCTGCCGCTGAACAGTACCTTTGGGGCTGAACATATCTTCGGGAGAGTCTATAAGTTTAAGGCGTAATGCGACATCGGTATACTCTTTTGCCCAATTGCTAATTGTGGATTCGTCCTTAATCTTGTTGGCTTGTCCGCCTTGCGCTCCAGTTCCGCGGATGGCACGTACAAATATAACTGCAAGCTCTTCTCTAGTTACAGGTCTGGATGGATTAAAATCACCTGTAAGATCACCCTCCATAAATCCTGCCTTTTTAACAGCCTCAATAGCGGACACACTCCAACTGGAATCAGATACGTCTCTAAAGGAAGAAGCGGAGTTTACTGAGGAATCTAGCTTTAAGGTCTTCGCTAAAATGGCTGCCAGCTCTTGGCGAGTCATTGTCGCAGTGGGTCTGAATTGTCCGTTGGGATCGCCTTTAAGCAAGCCTAGACGAGCAGCCTCGAGGATTGCGGCACTTTTCGTCTGTTGTATTTCGGTTAAATCGGAGAACGGTGGAGTGATTTCAGCTGCAGATGCATAGAGAGTACCACCGAACAAGGTGTTAAGGGCAACAAGTGTTGCTCCCCATTTTAATGATATGCTTTTCAAGCAAAAGCCCCTTCCTTAGAACCAATTTGTCATAAGCTTACTTCATTATATCGACGCAAAAGTGAGGTTTTTTAATACTTTCATCCTACTAAAAGTGATTTAATTCATTGCTTTTCTAACTTATGAACTAGAAATAACTCCACTTCTGTTCCATAAAAGGGCTTGTTTTTTGTTGACAGCTTATAAAATCGATGATATTTTAAATATTATAATTCCAATTGATTTACTTTGAATAATGATTGCCGACTGTTCCTACAGAGGTATTGCGAATGTAAAAACGCAATGCCTCTGTTTTTTTGTCCAGACAGATTAAAGGAGGGGTCAAGGTGGGAGAAGCGTTGCTGTCTATTTCGAACCTAAATAAACGTTTTGAGTCTGCCGGTGGTCATGTTCAAGCACTCCATAATGTAGATCTTCATGTACAGGAGGGCGAATTTATTACAGTCATCGGCCCCAGCGGCTGTGGAAAAAGTACACTATTACGCATCGTAGCCGGTCTGGATAGCGGGTACACTGGCAGCGTCACCCTGGAAGGGGCGGAGATTGGGGGTCCTGGGATCGATAAGGGTTTTATTTTTCAGGAGCATCGCCTCTTTCCCTGGCTTACCGTTGAGAAGAATATTGCCTCTGATTTACCGCTAGGGAACAAGGAAGTCAGGCGGAAGGTCGATGAATTGATTGATCTGGTGAAGCTAAATGGATTTGAGAAATCTTATCCCCGCGAGTTGTCGGGAGGGATGGCCCAGCGGGTAGCAATAGCTCGTGCACTTCTGCGCAATCCAAAAATACTGCTGCTGGACGAACCGTTTGGTGCACTGGATGCATTCACTCGGGCCCATATGCAGACGGTATTGCTGGACATTTGGCGGGCTAACCAAACAACCATGATTTTTGTAACGCATGATATTGATGAGGCTGTGTTCTTGGGTAATCGAGTAGTGATTCTAGAGCCACGTCCCGGGAAAATACGTAAAATTGTACCGATAGATTTACCGTATCCACGGAAAAAAACAACGACCTCCTTTCAAGAGCTGCGTTTGAAGGTGTTGAATTATTTTGAAAAGGTAGATGAGCTAGAGCTTACAGACGGAGCCGGAATATAAAATAGGTCGACCATACCCATGGAGACTTTCGAAGGCATTACTATTCGAGGGTCTCTTTCTGTTTATTTAAAGTGATTGTAAAGCTGAAAAAAGGTGGGTTCAAAGTATGACAAATCGGGCTGTAGCCATAAGAACTTCCGGAAGACCCGGAAAGGTGGCAACACTAGGACTTGGTCTTTTGCTGCCGGGCAGTGTGCTGATTCTGTGGCAGACGCTCGGGCATTATGGAATGATCTCGGAGATGCTGTTCCCTACGCCGTATACGATTGCGGAATCTTTTGTAACTTTAGCGGCTTCAGGCGATTTGTGGCCGAACTTTAGGATCAGCTTGATCAGAGCTTTTTCTGGATTCCTGCTAGGTGGTGGACTGGGTCTGCTGTTAGGACTTCTCGTAGGTCTGTTCCGTAGATCGGAGAAGCTGTTAGATCCCTCCTTGCAAATGATCCGTATGATTCCCAGTCTGGCGGTAGTACCGCTGTTCATTTTATGGTTCGGGATCGGTGAGGAGTCGAAGGTGCTATTGATTGCTAAGGGAGCTTTTTTCCCACTTTATATTAATACGTTCATGGGAATTCGCGGCGTGGATAACAAGCTATTTGAAGTTTCCCGGGTACTTGGCTTCAGCCGGTTGAAGCAGATTGGCAGGTTAGTACTTCCAGCAGCGCTGCCGAACATTATTCTTGGAGTTCGTCTCTCTCTAGGGCTTTCTTGGCTGGGGTTAGTAGTGGCAGAGCTTATTGCATCTACCTCAGGCATTGGATACATGATGTCCGATGCGCGTCAATTCGCGGACACACCAGTGGTGTTCGTGGGAATTATTATTTTTGCCGTAGCTGGATTGTTGAGTGATTCCATTGTCCGTTACATTGAACGACGGTTGTTGAGATGGCAAGACAGTTATCGCGGATAACCTTGAACGCTCATTAAACAAAAGGGGGATGCACCATGAGCGATGGAGTAGAAGCTATTATCAAAAATACTAAAAGAGCCAGAGAAACGCTGGATAGCAGCGGCACAGCTCCTTTATCCAAGAAGACACCGAAGAAACCCGCAATACAAGTTGCATGGAAACCCTTGCTCTCTGATTGGGGAATGGGTGCAATTATCCCGGTGGTGACGTTAGTCCTTTGGCAGCTGGCAGGGAGTACGGGGCTGGTCTCAGCAACCTTTTTGCCGACTCCGCTTTCGATTGCAAGAGCTTTTACCGACTTGTTGGTTACTGGAGAGTTAACTCATCATCTGGGTGTCAGCATGGGTAGGGCGGGCATCGGATTTCTTATTGGAGGTGTGTTGGGTCTTCTATTCGGCGTACTGACTGGCTTGTTTCGCAGTGTAGAATATGTGCTCGATCCTAGCGTACAAGTGCTTAGGCTTGTTCCCCATTTAGCTATAGCGCCGCTCATTATTCTCTGGTTCGGGTTTGGAGAGATATCTAAAGTTGTGATCATTATGACAGGCTCATTTTTTCCGCTCTATATTAATACGTTTATGGGCATCCGCAATGTGGACAATAAATTGTTCGAAGTAGCTCGTGTATTGGGATTCAGTCCATATCAGAAGCTGCGCAGGCTTATACTCCCGGCGGCGCTGCCTGGAATTTTGTTAGGGCTAAGGTTGTCGCTGGCTGTAGCTTGGATTGGTTTGGTTGTAGCAGAGCTTATTGGATCACAGTCAGGTATTGGGTTTCTTATCAATGAAGCGAAGCAGAACTCTAATACAGAGGTTGTATTCGTAGGCATTATTATTTTCGCAATTGTCGGTAAGCTGATCGATTCCTTGTTCCGGATTATTGAACGAAAGTTCCTGTTCTGGCGCGATAGTTACGAAGGCTAAACAAACTGAGGAGGTCTTGAACATATGAGTGGATCGGTCAAAAAAGGATCGGTGAATTTGGTGGCAGACGTGCTCGTTATCGGAGGAGGTCCGGCAGGAACGTGGGCAGCCCTTACTGCATCGGCGAAGGGGGCCAAAGTAATCCTTGCAGATAAAGGGTACTGCGGTTCAAGTGGGGCAACGGCACCGTCGGGAACGGGGGTCTGGTATGTGAAACCGGATGAGAAGCTCCGGAAAGAGGCAAAAGCAAGTCGTTATGCGCTTGGCGGTCAGCTGGCTGAATCTCGCTGGATGGACCGGGTGCTGGATCAAACCTATGCCAATATGAACAAGCTGGGTGTTTCCGGTTATCCATTCCCTGTAGATGAGCAGGGCAATCAATTCCGAAGAAGTCTGCAAGGACCGGAATATATGAAATTAATGCGTAGGCTGGTGAAAAAGGCAGGCGTTAAAATTCTAGATCACAGCCCAGCTTTGGAACTCCTGGCGGATGAGCATGGCGTAGCTGGAGCGGCTGGAGTTCATACTCAGAGTGGAGAAACCTGGACTGTTCAGGCAGGAGCAGTCGTCATTGCTACCGGAGGCTGCGCCTTCCTAAGCAAGGCACTTGGCTGCAACGTGTTGACCGGAGATGGCTATCTCTTCGCTGCTGAGGCTGGGGCGAATCTGTCCGGCATGGAATTCTCCAATGCCTATGCGATCTGCCCTACGTTCTCTTCGGTGACCAAGACGGCGTATTACAGCTATGCCAGCTTTTATTATGAGGATGGAAGCATTGTGGAGGGAGCCGGTTCCAAGAAAGGCCGTTCTGTAATTGCCCGGAATCTGTTGGCAGGTAATCAGGTGTACGCCAAGCTGGATGGGGCACCAGAGGATTTAAGACCGCTGCTGCGGGTGGCGCAGACGAACTTTTTCCTTCCTTTTGACCGCCAGGGAATTGATCCGTTCAAGGATGCGTTTCCGGTTACTTTGCGGCTCGAAGGCACGGTTCGGGGGACGGGTGGCATCCATATTACAGATGAAAGCTGCGGCACAGGTGTTCCCGGACTTTACGCGGCAGGAGATGCTGCTACCCGCGAGCTGATTTGCGGAGGTTTTACTGGCGGAGGCAGCCATAATGCGGCGTGGGCGATGTCTTCAGGTTCTTTTGCTGGTGAAGGAGCTGCTGTCTATGCACAGAGTCTGGGGTCGCACGCTGCGCAGCGTAGTCCAGTCGGCTTATCATCATCACCACTGGTGCATCAGGAAGTGAAGCCGGGAGTGGCGGCCCAAACGGCAGAGTATGTGTCTGCTGTACAGGCTGAGGTGAAGCCGTATGACATCAATTTGTTCCGGACAGAACAAGGGCTGACTTCTGCACTAGATCGTCTCGATGGGTTGTGGAAAGAGCAACGAAGCCGCGAAATTCAACGCACGCCAGAAGGGGTCAAGGCACGTGAAGCCGAAGCCATGACCGCAACAGCCCGCTGGATGTACAATTCTGCACTTGCTCGTACAGAGACGAGAGGCATGCATAAGCGTGAGGATTTCAAGGCTACAGATCATGGCCAGCATCATCGTTTGATCAGCGGCGGATTAGATCAGGTATGGGTGAAGACGGAAGCCGTGGCTAAGGAGGGTGTTCTATCGTGATTGAGGTGATCAGCGCTGCCAGATGTGTAGAGTGCAACCAATGTGTATCTGTCTGCCCGACTAATGTTTTCGAACGGGTAGAGGATGGCATTCCTGTTATTGCCCGGCAGAGCGATTGCCAGACTTGCTTTATGTGTGAGCTGTATTGTCCTGTCGATGCTCTCTACGTTGCACCAGACTCTGAGAATATTATTGGTGTGACAGAAGCGGAACTTCAGGAGCAGGGACTACTTGGCGGTTATCGTGAAAAAGTAGGCTGGGGTAAGGGCAGGCAGCCGGTAGCAAGCCATGACTTTATGTATAAATTGGCGTCGAGGGCAGGGTTCTGAGCTTGATTAAGATTTAAATAAATAGCATAAACCTAGGGGGAGAAACAATGAAACAAGCGTACAGAGAGATTCAAGGGAAACGTTCAAGGAAGATTCGTTTTGCACTTTTAACTACAATTATGATGGCCATGCTGGTGCTTCAGGCTTGCGGAAATAATACGGGCGGCAATGGAGCATCTGCCTCCGGGGGATCAAATACGGAGAAGGCGGGAGAAGAGGCCACGAGCGATGTTCCAGCGGTATTGAACTTTGGGTTTATCGGTTCCAACAAATTGAATGTGCCTGGCGGCGCAGAGGGTTGGGGCTTTTATAAAGGGATTATTCAAGAAGAGTTGAAGAAATACGGCATTACTGAAGTGAAGCTTACTGGCTTTCCAAACGGTCCGGATCAGACAGAATCCTTGATTAGTGGTCGGCTGGATATCGGCAGCCTTGGAGATACACCTGCTATTATTGCCTACGCTTCTGGAGCCAAGACCCGTCTGATTTCACAATCTTCCGCGAACACGATCGGTTATTTGATCGGCAAGAAGGATGGGCCCAAGACGGTGAAAGATTTGCAAGGTAAGACTATCGCAATTCAAAAGGGCTCCTTCATGCACCGCTATGTTGTTGGATTACTACAGGAAGAAGGAGTAACCGACTACAAACTCGTGCATATGCTCATTCCTGATGCTACCGCAGCTTTAGCCCGTGGAGATGTAGATGCTACAACAAATCTAGGCGTTCCTGCGCTGAAGCTGATTGACCAAGGCTACACTCACTTAGATGATGCCTCGAAGCACCCGAATCTGCTTGGTTCTAGCGCAACAGTTGTGTCTGAGGATTATCTGGCGAAATTCCCTGATTTTCCGAAGGCATGGAACGAAGCTAGAGAGAAGGCCTTGGCAGACTTGAAGCAGCATGAGGATGAGTATTATCAATTTCTGGCTGAAATCGGAGATACAACGCCTGAGCTGGCGAAGCAAGTGAATCCGATTAGTGATATCAAGGATACTGCGTTCACTGATGAAGGAATAAAGCTGCTGGAAGGTACCAAAAACTTCCTCGTCGAAGAGAAGTTAGCGAAAAAAGACTTCAATATTAGCGATTGGCAGTTGAAATAAAGTTGCTTAAAGGCTGCTTTAATTGAACTTAAGATTCTTCTATAAAGGTAATTGAGTGACTGCGGTGAATGTTTGGATTTTCGGCCGCCTCTCCGCCACTCCTCCCTTTAGTGATTTTTAAGTTCAACTAACTCAGCTAATGGTGTAGGAGGAAAAAAGATGTCGCAGCTTAAGAAGGAAATGACAGTGGATGTCCTCGTGCTTGGCGGAGGTCCTGCTGGGGCGTGGTCGGCATGGAGTGCAGCCTCGCAAGGTGCAAAGGTAGTCCTGGCGGATAAGGGCTACTTGGGCACAAGTGGAGCAACTGCACCGGGTGGAACAACGTTGCTCGTGATCCCTCCCATTGCCGAGCTGCGGGAGCAGGCAGTGCAAGCCAGACTTAAGGCCGGCGGATATTTATCGGAGAATGCCTGGATTCACCGGGTGCTGGATCAGGTAGAGCAGAACCTGGCTCAAGTGGAGCAGTGGGGGTATCCGTTTCCGAAGGATGAAGAAGGAAACTCACTGCGTACCCATCTCCATGGACCAGAATATATGCGGATTATACGAAAAGTTGTGCGCAAAGCAGGGGTCACAATTCTTGATCAGTCACCAGCGCTGGAACTTCTTCACGATGAACACGGTGTTGGTGGAGCGCGTGGGATCAACCGCCTGACAGGAGAGTCCTGGGAAGTGAAGGCAAATGCCGTTGTGATGGCTACCGGAGGTTGTGCTTTTCTCAGCAAAGGCCTTGGTTGCAACGTGCTGACAGGGGAAGGATTGTTGATGTCCGCAGAGGTGGGAGCTGATCTTTCGGGCATGGAATTCAGCCGCCAATATGCGCCAAGCTTTGCGGACGGAACCGTAACACGTGGCCGCATGCTGGCTTGGGCCACCCTTTATGATGCGGACGGTCATCCGTTGCATAGAGGGGACCGGACCTTTGGCAGCATTCCTGAGCTGATGCTGAAGGGTCCGGTTTACGCTTCGCTGGATCTGGCGGACACCGCGGAGAAACAGGATTTTCTGCGCAAAGCGCATCCGATTTTCTTTATGCCGCTGGAGCGGGCGGGAATTGATGCGTTTAAGCAGAAATTCCCGCTCACCCTGCGCTATGAGGGCACGATGCGCGGCACTGGGGGTCTGCGCTTGAGCGGCACGGATTGCCAGACGACCGTGCCCGGACTCTATGCGGCCGGAGATGCCGCATCTCGCGAGAAAGTGACCGGCGCTATCTCCGGCGGCGGGGCTTATAACGCTTCCTGGGCCATGTGCAGCGGAAGCTGGGCTGGACAGGGAGCCGCGCAGCATGCGCTGTCCTGCCGAGGACAGGCGAACAGCCGCAAGCTGACCGCAGCGGGACGCTACGGGCTGGCGGCTGGCGCCGATGCCTCGGAAACGCTGGAGGTGAAGCCGCTAATCGCGGCAATCCAGCGTGAAATCCTGCCGCTGCAGATCAATTATTTCCGCAGCGAGCTAGGCATTTCTTCAGCCTTGAAGCGGCTGAATGCCTTGATGCCCTATTTGAACGGGCAGGCTCCTGCCAGCGTTCAGGGCATCGTGCAATCGCGTGAAGCCGCGGCTATGCTCGCGGTCGGCAGGTGGATGTACACCGCGGCACTCGCCCGGAAAGAGACCCGCGGACTGCAAAAGCTAGCGGAATATCCGGAGCTTGATCCGCGCCAGACTCACCGGCTAATCTTATCCGGTATTCAACATATAAGCATCAGTACAGAGGCTGTGCCCCATGCTCATGAACTGAATGCGCTGAAGGAGGGGCAAGCGATATGATCGAATTAATCAGCTTGGAGCGTTGTGTTGGTTGTAAGCTGTGTACGAAAGTATGTCCGACGAACGTATTCGAAATGCAGGGGAAGATTCCGGTCATTGCCCGTCAGGAAGATTGCCAGACCTGTTTCATGTGTGAAGCTTATTGTCCTGTAGATGCTTTATACGTGGCACCACAGGCGGATCAGCTGATCGGTGTAAATGAGGAGGCGTTAATCCAGTCAGGCGCGTTGGGAAGCTGGCGTGCTGAAATCGGCTGGGGACCAGGTGCGAATGGCTCGATGGCGGAGAGGGATACGACTCCTTATTTTGAAGTGTTTACCGAGCAGTACCGTACATGAATAAGCAGAGGCTTAAACCCAAAAAATCCGCCCGAAAGCTAGGCGGATTTTTCATATATTAGAAACTTACAGCAGGGCTTCGATAGCTGGTTCAATATCCAGCGGGTCCACCGTAGATTCGAATCTAGTGACAACATTGCCTTCGCGATCAATCAGGAATTTAGTGAAGTTCCACTTGATTTCGTCATTGTTCAGAGCCTCTGGATCTTTGTCTTCAAGCATGCTTTGCAGCAGCTTTCCTGAAGAATGGTTGATATCGAACCCTTCAAATCCAGCCTGTTCTGTTAGGTAGGTGAAAAGAGGGTGTTTAGCTTCGCCTTTTACGTCAACCTTTTCAAAGAGTGGGAAGGTTACCCCGTAATTAATTTGGCAAAATACATTAACCTCTTCATTGCTGCCGGGTTCTTGCTCTCCAAATTGATTGGAAGGAAAGCCGAGAATTTGGAGGCCACGTTCCTCGTACCGCTCATAAAGCTTTTGCAGATCTGAATATTGGTGGGTAAATCCGCACTTACTTGCTGTGTTCACTATCAGTAGTACTTTACCTTTGTATTGCTCTAGCTCGATATCTTTTCCCCGAATACTGCGTGCTGAATATTGATAAATGCTCATGGCTGCTACATCCCTTCAGTTAAGTTATCTATGCTTTTTGAAAAAGAACAGGAAATATTTATAATAATTAAATTGTAAACAATTCAATTATCGCTGTCAAACAATACAGCTTGAAGGAATTGGAACCGTAATTGCCAGGTTGGAATAGGATAGATAATGGGTATGGATCAGTCAAAAAAATTTATTGCGTTAAAGCTACTCTGCGTTCCATTATTATCTTGCATCGGGAACGTTTTTTGATTAAGATAGCAGAAACCAGCGCAAAAGCCGCGCTGACATAGATAAGGACTATGACGAAGAGAGTAAGCATTATAGCGGATCTTAACAGGGAAGGCGTGCCGGAGACTGAGAGCACCCTCATGAGACGATTAATGCCGAAGTTCACTTCCGAGTCGGCCCCTGAAGTAGTTTGTCACAGGTTGTGGCAGGTATGAGTAGGGAGGCCCGCGCCCCGCGTTACCGGGTGAAAGACAGAATTAATTCTTAGTCAGGGGAACATGAGATTCTATTCCTTTGTGCTAGTATTCGGGTTAATTCTAAATAAGGGTGGTACCACGGCTCCTCGTCCCTTGCGACGGGGGGCCTTTTTGCGTTCCAAATTATAACAAAAAGAGGGAGTGGAAGGGTAATGAGTAACGTGGAATTGGATGTTCTTAGAGGTCGTCTGGATGAAATTAATGGGCAATTGCTGGAGCTGATCTCCGAGCGGGCTAAGATTGTTCAGGAGATTGGAGTAGTTAAAGAAAAACAAGGTGTCCCTAAATTTGATCCGGAACGGGAAAAACAGATGCTGGATAAGCTCGTAGCGAGCAACAAAGGCCCTTTCACTAACGGGACGATCCGTAGCCTCTTCAAACAAATTTTCTCAGCTTCTCTGGACTTACAAACAGATGATCATAAAAAAACTTTACTGGTAGCCCGCAAGAGCCACAAAGAGGATACAGTGATTGTTTTGCCGGGAGATGTAACGGTTGGCGGTGCTTCTTCACTGATGGTAGCCGGTCCTTGCTCCGTGGAAAGTGAACTGCAGACTCGCACCGTAGCTGCCGCCCTGCAAAAAGCCGGAGTACGTGTAATGCGTGGCGGTGCCTTCAAGCCTCGGACTTCACCTTATGATTTCCAAGGGCTGGGAATGGACGGTTTAAGAATATTACGAGAAGCAGCAAATGAATATGGACTGCTGACCATCAGCGAAATTGTAGATCCAAGACATATTGAAGAGTCGCTTGATTATGTGGATATCATCCAGATCGGTGCACGTAATATGCATAATTTCGAGCTGCTAAAAGCGGTCGGAGAAGTCGACAAGCCGGTGCTGCTGAAACGTGGATTGGCTGCCACACTCGATGAATTCATCCATGCAGCGGAATACATCATGTCTCGTGGAAACACACAGATCATGCTGATTGAACGTGGAATTCGCACCTATGAAAAAGCGACCCGCAACACGCTTGATATCTCAGCAGTGCCAATTCTCAAACAGGAATGCCATTTGCCAGTATTGGTTGATGTAACTCACTCGACAGGCCGCAAAGACATCCTTATTCCATGTGCGAAAGCCGCACTCGCAGCTGGAGCTGACGGCATTATGGTGGAAGTGCATCCTGATCCTGCAACCGCATTGTCTGATGCCGCTCAGCAGCTGAACATTGATGAATTCAACACCTTCTTTAATGAAGTGAAAGCTTCCGGATTGTACCGGTAATCTAGAAATATAGAATTTGCATGATATTTTAAGGATTCGCTAGAAAATGAGGTGTATAAGCGCTTACAAGTCTAACTAATCTTTTTGTGAAGGTTAAGGTGGGTCGAGTACAATAAGCAACATTAGCGTTGCACCGGCCCCGGGTCTTTTCTGACAAAAGATCCACACATTTTAATAGTCACAGGAGGAAAATAGATTTTGAAGCAGCTTACCTTAAATAATGGGTGGTTTTCTAACACTCGAACCGATATTTTATCGGGGATGACCGTAGCCGTTGCGCTGATTCCTGAAGCGATCGCTTTTTCGATCCTGGCGGGAGTAAGTCCGATGGTTGGTTTATATGCCTCTTTTTGTATTGCGATTGTAACGGCACTTGCCGGAGGCAGACCCGGAATGATCTCGGCGGCTACGGGAGCTATGGCTCTGTTAGTCGGAAGTCTCGTACTAGAACACGGAATAGAGTATCTGTTCGCGGCAACTGTACTGGCTGGTGTGTTTCAGATATTGATGGGGATGCTAAAGCTGGGGCGGTTTATCACGTTTTTGCCACAGCCGGTCATGACAGGGTTTGTCAACGCGCTGGCGATACTGATTTTTATGGCACAGCTTACCCATTTTAAAGGACAAGGCTGGGTGATGTACGGACTGGTAGCTCTGACCTTGCTTATTATCTACATGGTTCCTCGGTTTACCAAAGCCGTACCTTCAGCACTTGTAGCGATCGTTATCGTTTCTGTTCTTAGCATCGCTCTTCATCTGGACGTAAGAACCGTAGGCGATATGGGGAATATTACAGCAACTTTGCCACTATTCCATCTCCCGCAAATCCCGTTCACGCTGGATACTCTGCTTATTATTTTGCCATATTCACTTTCACTGGCCGTAGTTGGGCTATTGGAATCCCTGATGACTGCCACCTTAATAGACGATATTACGGGCACAGGTAGTGATAAGAACAGAGAGGCGAAGGGACAGGGGCTTGCGAATGTAGTTACTGGTTTTTTCGGAGGGATGGCAGGCTGTGCGATGATTGGCCAGTCGATGGTTAACATGAAGTCAGGAGGACGCACGCGTCTGTCCACGTTTGTGTCAGGAATCTTTTTATTGTTCCTAATTATCGTACTTGGCGATGTAGTGAAGCAGATCCCGATGGGCGCGCTCGTCGGCGTAATGATAATGGTCTGTATCAGTACCTTTGAATGGGGCTCACTCAAAACTTTAACCCGTGTTCCGCTAAGCGATGCGCTGGTTATGATTGTGACGGTGGTCACCGTGGTGGCTACAGATAACCTTTCTATTGGGGTTTTGTTTGGGGTTCTGCTAAGTGCTTTAACGTTTGCTTGGAAAATAGCTTCGATCCGCCTAACTGTTCAGGAAGCAACCTCTTCCAAAACATATGCGGTTTCCGGCCAGCTGTTCTTCGGCACGACAAGCCACTTCATTCATGAATTCGCCTACGATAGCGATCCGGATCATATTATTATCGATTTTTCACACTCCCATGTGTGGGACCAATCCGCTGTCCATGCCATAGCGAAGACGATGAGCAAATACGCCGAGCATGGCAAAAAAGTCACCATTACCGGACTTAATGACCAGAGCTCACAGCTGGTTCAGCGGGTGGGATTATCATTACAGTAGGATATACAAAAAAATAACAGATACCCTCAAAAAAGATTGCGCTGTATGCGTGATCTTTTTTTTATAGCAGATATTAACTGAAAGAAAAGGCCAGCAAGGTTTTACTTTGGGTTTAAAATAATATAAAGTATAAAGTGGATAATGTTTATCCGCTTTATACGCGGACGGTATTATATACAGTTTGAATCAAGCTATTTACGTAAATCGAGGTGCTGTACATGCATATGAAAACAGGGGTAGAACAGTCGGTATATGCACTGGTTCTACTCAACATGCTGCCGGATAAGGCGGTGTTGTCTGGGGAAGCGATTAGCCAGCAGCTCGGAGCATCGGCGACCTATTTTCAGAAACTTTTAAGAAAGCTGGTAACCGCAGACATCATCACGTCTGTTCCTGGCATTAAAGGCGGTTTTAAATTAAAGAAAAGCCCTGAAGATATTCGTGTATATGACGTTTACCTCGCGGTGGAAGGCCAGCAGTCGCTGTATTCATCGAATGGGATTCTGGTAGACATGTTGGATTTAGAAAAAGAAGACAGCTGCTGCCTGTTAACGAATCTGATGGAAGAAGCTGAATCCTCTTGGAAAGCTGTATTAAAGCGAGAGACTATTGCTTCGTTGTCGGAGGAAATGCGTGCTGAACGCTTTAAAGATAAGATTGCAGTCTTAGAGGAATGGGTCAGCAATAAAATGGTCATCTAACCAAAGAAGGGATGTATTCGCATGAGATTAAGCGTATTGGATCAGGCACCCGTGACAAGCGGTAACACAGCGGAAGGTGCCCTGAATAAAGCAGAAGAACTGGCTATTTTAGCAGATGAGCTGGGATATAGCAGAATGTGGATGGCAGAGCACCATGGCGGAAATACTTTTGCTAGCTCAGCTCCGGAAGTAACGGCTGCCCGTTTAGCCGCCAAGACCAACCGTATTCGAATCGGCACCGGCGGTGTAATGATGATGCATTATTCTCCTCTTAAGCTGGCGGAAGTATTTAAAACGTTAAGTGCTTTTTCCCCGGGGAGAATTGATTTCGGTGTGGGACGAGCTCCTGGTGGCGATACAAGCGCCATGTACGCTTTATCTGAAGGCCGTGAGTTAATGCTGCATAATATGTATGACAAGCTTGGCATTACCATGCAACTGCTTAGTGATCAGATTCCGGAAGATGAGCTATATGCCAAAAATCTCGCTGCTCCAACGAAGGTGGCGCTCCCTGAAGTATGGTTGTTAGGCTCGAGCGGCAATAGTGCGCGAAAAGCTGCACAAATGGGAGTCGGATACTCCTTCGCACAATTTTTTAATGGTGCGATGAGTAATGAGATCTTGGACCATTACCGGAATAACTACCAGCCTTCTATCTTTATGGACAAACCAGAGATCAGTGTATCCTATATGGTGACCACAGCAGAAACGAAGGAAGAAGCTGAGTATGAAGCGTTACCGCAGGATATTTTTCGGTTGATGATGAGTAAGGGCCGGATTACTCAGGTGCTGACACCAGAAGAAGCTCAGAACATTTCGTTATCGGAAATTGACCGGATGTCAATCAAGGAAGGGCGCAAGATTCATTTGGTTGGTGCGGTTAAAGACATCGCCGTACGTTTGCAAGAAGAACAAGCACAATATGGATTCCAAGAAGCAATGATATGCAGCATCCCACATTCGCAGGAGAAACGGCTAGAGGTTTACCGACTACTGGCGCGTGAACTGCTAGGCTCTTGATTCTTGATAGCTAACCTTAACCCGCATTTCATGCGGGTTTTTTGTATGCCAATTTAGCTTTTTGATCGATGCATACCCTCAAAAGACAATAAATTAACCCTACCGCCTCCTAAAAGTAACATTTGAATGCCTAACTTCATCTATGATTAATGAAAGATTAAATTATAAAAAGAGGCTAGGAAGTGATCAAGAGATGTTTCCTTTACATAAATCCATTACGCTGACAGCCTTGCTTCTAATGAATCTGCTTGCAGGTTGCCAACATCAGGTGGACCCATCCCCCCTTCAATCGGGTGACTACTACCACACCTCAAGACCGAAGCCAACAGACACCGCTGCTAACCTCATTAAGCTGGAGTGGAGGCTGGTGGATACAATGCCCATAGTCTCTCAACTAAGTGATCCACCCACAGGCGCTACTTTGATTGCAGAGAAGAAGCTGGATGATTTCGGAGGAGTCAAAGTGAGTGTGTATACGATGGCTAGTGACGAAGACTATGTGTATGCCAGAACTTCTACTTCCAAAGGACAATACAGTCTAGGGGCGATAGGAACTTATAATTATCGTCAACCGGAGGATATCAAGGTAGAAGTAGTGCGGTTGTTTAGCGAAAAGGTGCTGAAAATCACCGGAGGACTAGGAGCAAATAACTCGCTCAGTAACTATTATTTAATCGACGAGAGCGGTAACCCCTCGGGTTTGCTGCAAATAGATACCGGACATTCCAAAGAACTGGATGTTGATCAGGATGGATCTTTTGAAGGGGTAGCCGCACATGGAAGTCCGATGAGTGCCTATATTTATCGCTGGAATATTGATCACGCTGAGGTAACATACGTTAATGATGCTTTAAAGGCAGACTCCGTGGTGCTAACGGATGAAGGAATATATGAAGCTTCTAATATCGGGGACAAGCAGAGCAGAAGATTTCGGTTGACCGTAGAAGGACTGATCTCAGAGCGGTAACGCCATGACCACTGCTGTTGAAATATTTCCTGCGACCATTTACCCCAAACCTCCGTATAGACGGTTAAGCTTGAATGATTATCCATAATCTAGGAGGGGTATTGGATGAATATGCAAATGAATCCGAAATTGAAACAGCTGCGCCCGGGAAAAATAGTCAGCGGGATTGCAGCGGTGCTCATTGTATTGTTGATTGGCGCGAATTCTTTCGTATCAGTGGAATATGGGCATGTAGGTTTGTACAAAACCTTTGGTAAATTAAATGACAATACATTGTCACCCGGCATTCATTTTAAAATTCCGTTTATCCAAACGGTGATTCAGGTCAATACACAGGTAACGAAGGCGGAGACCGATACTTCAGCCTCTTCAAAGGATCTTCAGCCCGTGTCCACACATGTGGCGGTGAACTATTCCGTAAATAAGGCTTCCGCCTTTAATCTGATGAACAATATCGGAGGTAATTTTGATAGTGTAATTATCAATCCGGCCATTCAAGAAATCGTTAAAGAAGTGACAGCCAAATATCCAGCAGAGGATTTGATTACGCGTCGTGATGTAGTGTCGAGTGAGATTAGTGAGCACTTAACCGCTAGGCTGGCAAAATATGACCTGATCGTCAACGATATTAACATCGTTAACTTTAAATTCTCGGAGGCATTTAACCAGTCGATTGAAGCAAAGCAGGTCGCCCAGCAGCAGGCATTGAAGGCCGAAAATGATCTCCGGCGGATTGAAATTGAAGCGAAGCAAAAAATCGCCCAGGCGCAAGCAGAGGCTGAATCTTTAAGACTTAAGAAGCAAGAGGTTACACCTGAGCTGGTGCAGCTGAAGCAAATTGAGGTTCAGGAGAAAGCGCTGGAAAAATGGAACGGCGTGCTGCCATCTGTAACAGGGGGAGCCACACCTTTTGTGGATGTTCAATCCCTGACTAAATAATTCATTATTGGGTTTCTGATTTATTTCCTTTGATGAAAAAGCCCTACTTCTATAGAAGTAGGGCTTTTTATGCTATTAATATTGATAAAGCATCGTAGGAATTTGCCAGCCAGCGCCAACTGACCAAAAGAAGACATAATCGCCACGTTTGATTCGTCCGTCCTCGACTCCGCGTTGAAAGGCGATAAAAGGACTGCTTGTGGCTGTATAGCCGAACTCGTCGCCTACATAAATGAACTTCTCTGCGGTTAGTCCGAGTCCGATTTGGATGAGCTCGATATTTTTCAGTGAGAATTGTGAAAGACAGAATGCAGAGATATCGTCCGTAGTCAGGCCGTTGCGTGAGAGAAGCTCTTTCATATCCGCTATAGCTGCGTCTACACACACTGTACCGTCAAAAGGGGTCCACCGTATCCGAATCTGCTCTGGGGTCATACCCTCTTGATAAATATTCGACAGGCCGCAGGCCGGGAACATAATATTCTCGGAGCCCTCAGAATCGGTGTAATAAAGGGAATCTATGAAGCCTGCATGCTCGTTGCTGCGCTCCAGAATCACTGCTGCTGCGGCGTCCCCAAAGTTAGGGTAAGTAATTTCATCATCTGTATTGCAGTTCACTGAACTGTAGTCGCTTCCTACGACGAGTGCGTACCTGATGCTGGGATTGGCTTGCATATAACGACTTGTCTGCTCCACGGCAGATACCATTCCTGCGCAGTTAGCATTGGAATCCTGCGTAATGGTCCGGTGTTTACCTTGAAGCATACGGTGTAGTAGAAGTGCATTGGTAGGATAGGTGTACTCTGGCGTCTGTGAAGCGAACATGATCATGTCCATATCCTCACCTTGCAAATTCGCTTCGCTAAGCACTTTTTGGGCAGCCTTTAATCCCATCGTCAGGGCATTTTCACCCTGTTCTTTTACGATGTATCTCCGGTCGCGACCCATGACTTCTAGGAATCGTTTGATGTCCTTGCCCATACTCTGAAAATGCTTCAGATAATATTCGTTATCTACGATATGCTCTGGGTGGTAATAAGCAGCTTGGCGAATCGTTATATGTCCCAAGTGGCGCCTCCTATGCTTCAATAATTTCGTAATTTTCTAATTTCGTAGCCCGTGCCACTCGGCTTAGCTGCATTTTTAGGACAGGGCTTTTGGCAATAATAAAGGTTACTTTTTTAAATCCGGATTGTTTATACAGTATGTAGCATTGCTCAAGCATGGGAAGTGTGTCCTTTGAGGATACATTCAATGTCTTGCAATCTAGGATGATCTCATATTGTTTCGGGTCGAATGCACTTATGATTTGGTTGTACTCATTAATGAAACGTCCTGCATCTTCTGGCGACATAGTTCCTTCGACTTGTACATTCAGTTTTTGATCTGCAGCATTTGTGGCGAAATTGAAGTTTCCCATTTTTGATTAATCTCCTCCTAAGTATTATCTAAGAAAAATTTTGATGAATAGGATAAAAAAACCTATTTATCTAAGACTATTATCGTATTTTTAATTGGGAAAGTTTAGGGGATTAAACCTTTATTTTTTTAAAAAGATAATTTAGGGAATGATAAACTACTTAAAATCCATAAAATCTGCACAAATTAAGGTTTGAGGTAGGCATGCTCACCCTGTTTGCTTTGCAAAGCAGAGTTCTATTGGTATGATTACAGAGATGAAAAAAACTACTATCCAAATCATGGAGGAATAATAAAAATGAGCGAAATTACACTATCGGGGATTATTGATCATACACTGCTTAAAGCAGATGCACGGAAAGAAGACATTATTAAATTGGCGGAGGAAGCTAAAACTTATAAGTTTGCTTCTGTCTGCGTAAACCCTGCTTGGGTAGCTACTGCCCATGAAGTGCTGAAAGATACGCCTGAGGTTAAAGTATGTACAGTTATCGGCTTCCCGCTGGGATCATCGACAACAGAGAGCAAAGCATTCGAGACTACCGATGCTATCGCTAAAGGTGCTGGCGAGGTGGACATGGTCATCAATATCGGAGCATTAAAAGATGGCAACGATGAGCTGGTTAAACGTGATATTGCAGCCGTTGTAGATGCAGCTCGTGGCAAAGCACTGACAAAAGTCATCATTGAGGCTTGTCTGTTAACGGAAGGAGAAAAAGTTCGTGCCTGCAAGCTATCTGTTGAGGCTGGAGCAGATTACGTAAAAACATCCACTGGATTCTCTACAGGCGGGGCAACGAAAGAAGATATCGCGCTTATGCGTGCTACAGTTGGACCTAATATCGGTGTAAAAGCTTCCGGTGGTGTACGTAGTGCAGAAGATGCACATGTAATGGTACAAGCAGGTGCAAGCCGTATTGGAACTAGTGGTGGTGTAGCGATTGCTAAAGGCGAAACAAGCCAAAGCAATTACTAAGCCGAAGGGCTGAATCGGAAGCGGCGAGTGAGGAGGACAAGCTCAATCGCCGCTGTCCTGATTCAAGCTATTAACCGATCAGTTTGATTAGGAATTGTGTTTTATACATAAGGTTGAGGTTTTTATTAATTTATATTGAAAGCGTTATCCAGTAGATAGAGGACACTAGCAGAAGCATTTGACCAAAGTACAATAATTCACACCGGAATAATGAGATTTTTTTCTTTTCAAATGATGTGGTTTGTGAGAGAATGAGTACAATTCAAAATTGTTAATCATTTCTATACTTAATTATAGGGGAGGAAATACCTATGTCAGAAGATCGCAAGCTGTCGTTTGAAACTTTGGCTGTCCATGCAGGCCAGGAAATTGATCCAACTACTTTCTCACGTGCTGTTCCGCTTTATCAGACCACTTCCTACGGGTTCCGTGATGCTGATCATGCAGCGGATCTGTTCGCGCTAAAAGAATTCGGTAATATTTATACTCGGCTGATGAACCCAACTACGGATGTATTTGAACAGCGCGTGGCGGCACTTGAAGGTGGGGCAGGTGCGCTTGCTACAGCTTCCGGGGCAGCGGCTATTTCCTTTTCCATTCTAAATATTGCGGGCGCTGGGGATGAAATTGTATCTGCTGCAAGCCTGTATGGCGGAACTTATAATCTTTTCTCGACAACACTGCCTAAGCTTGGTATTAAGGTTCATTTCGTAGATTCGGATAATCCTGAGAACTTCCGTGCTGCGATTACGGATAAGACCAAAGCTTTGTATGCAGAAACAATCGGCAATCCACAGGGAAATGTTCTGGATATTGCGGCAGTTGCAGCGATTGCCCATGAACATGGGATTCCTCTCATCGTAGACAATACGTTCCCAAGTCCATATTTATTGCGTCCGATTGAGCATGGCGCGGACATTGTTGTCCATTCAGCAACCAAATTCATCGGTGGACATGGTACATCCATTGGTGGGATTATTGTTGACGGTGGTAAATTTGATTGGAAGGCAAGCGGTAAATTCCCAGGTCTTACGGAGCCAGATCCAAGCTATCATGGAGTGGTTTATACGGAAGCGGTGGGCCCGATTGCTTATATTATTAAAGCCCGCGTTCAATTGCTTCGCGATTTAGGGGCGGCGATTTCTCCGTTCAACTCTTGGATGCTGCTGCAAGGTCTGGAGACTCTTCATTTGCGGATGGAACGTCATAGCCAGAATGCGCTGAAGGTAGCACAATATTTGGAGGCACACTCCGATGTGGAATGGGTAAGTTATTCGGGACTTCCTACGCATCCATCTCATGAATTAGCGCAAAAGTATTTGCCTAAAGGCCAAGGAGCGATCCTAACTTTCGGTATTAAAGGTGGAAGTGCTGCGGGACGTAAATTGATTGAGAATGTGAAGCTGTTCTCTCATTTAGCGAATGTGGGTGATTCCAAGTCATTGATCATCCACCCAGCAAGCACAACACATGCACAACTGTCGGATGAAGAGCAAATCACAGCCGGAGTAACGCCGGAATTGCTGCGTTTGTCGATCGGGACGGAATCCATTGATGATATTATCTATGATCTGGAGCAAGCTATTGCAGCCAGTCAACAATAGAAGTTTATATTTCGAAAAGCATTACCGCTCTGCGGTGATGCTTTTTTTGTTGCGTAAAAAAGTTGGAATATTCATCGGATTTGGCAACGCTTGCATATTTCAGGTGTGGCTCCCGTATTTATAAGTGAGGTAATGAAATGTCGGTCGCTTATGTTATATAGCTTGGCATACCGGCAGCAATCCAAAGATAAAGGGTGGGTGCGAGGATGAAGGGTGAACGTCAGCAGGATGGTTTGCGGAGTAGTGAAGAGCGCCCGTTCAAGTTCATGTATAAGGCTGGTGATCGGACTGTGGGAATGGAAATGAGCCAAGCTGGGTCCGTAGCCTCGGCTGCCGCAGAATTTATCGCTGGAGTAGAGCAGAGGGATGTCATTGAGCCTTTGAAGCGGTCTTATTTTAAGCGGCCGGGGGAACCATCGACATTCCTAGTGCTGCGTGAAGGAAGAGAAGAACGTCTTGCTGGACGGGAAGGAACAAGGACTGCTCAAGCGGGCCCTTGTTTGATACGGAGTGAGGAATGGCTGCTGGAACCAGAGCTGTTCTGTCTTTATGAGAACTGGTTATCTAGCGAGGATGAACTGCAAGCAGCACGGATTCTGCAGCGAATCTCTTATCGTCTGCGCGCAGCTGCTGCCGAACTGCTCGAATCGCCGGATGGCGAATGGGCAGCGGTCACCCTGCTGCATCCAGAGTCGCTTGCGGTGGCGCAGCCCACCAAGCTTGCCGCGCTTCAGGACGCGCAGCTCGAAGCGCTGTTCGCTGCGGTGGCAGAGAGCCAGCGGCAAGGCGGCGATTGCCGCCTGGACCTGCTGGTCGCCTACACCGCAAGCGCAGCCGAATTCGCCGCGAAGCGCGAATTCATCGAAGACGTGGCCGATCAGACACTCGGCCACGCTTATGCGGCGGCATGCCGCATCGGGGTGCTGATCGCGCCCGATGTGGAGCCTGCCGCCGCTGCGGAAATCGCGCGTATCGCCGATTTCCTAGTGCTGGACGGCGCGGCGGGCGAACACGCGCCGGAAGAGACCGCCGCGGAGGACTTCGCCCTGGCGGCGGGGAAGATCTTTGCCGCCGTGACGAGCGTGAAGCCGGCGGCGGTGGTGCTCGCCGCGGGGACACCGGCAGCGTCGGCTTTGGCCGATCTGTATCAGATCGGGCTCAGCGGGATCTTTTGCAGCGCCGGTCAGCGGACCGAAGCGCTGCTGAGAGCGGCCTGCCTGATCTGGATCGCCAGGCAGCGAGAAACGCTGGATACTGCCGCCGGTGGAAGGCAGTAAGCTTTTTCTGATGAACGATACGGTGCAGTTCATATAAGAATCGTAAAAAGACTTCAGAGCAGCGATTATCCGGTTATCGGGGAATCGTTGCTCTGTTTTTTTGGTCGTTAGCTGCCTGCTCCACAGCGTACATATATCCCAGTACTCAACTCCGTACTCCTACCTGTGCTCAACCTCCGCACCCCTCAACCCCCGATGTTTAAGGACCCAGATGACGCTATTTGCCTGATTTTAGCTTTTTAAGCATGGTTTCGGACACCAGAGACGTTATTCGTTAGGAAGAGGTACATATTTGGTGCTTTTCAAGTCAATAGCTGCAATGGGGTCCGTTAGAATACCAAATGTGTTTAAAACCAGCGATTAGGGTCAGCTGAGTCCTATAGTAGCTACATACGCGAGCAACATGCATCATTCGTTCATCAATCGTGTCGTACTCATACTTTGTATTCAAACTCCGTGCTCAAACACTGTACCCACCGCACTTAAACTAATCTGCACTCAACCTCCGCACTTAACCTCCGCCCCCCTCAACCCCCGATGCTTAAGGACCCAGATGACGCTATTTGCCTGATTTTAGCTTTTTAAGCATGGTTTCGGACACCAGAGACGCTATTCGTTAGGAAGAGGTATATATTTGGTGCTTTTCAGGTCAATAGCTGCAATGGGGTCCGTTAGAATACCAAATGTGTTTAAAACCAGCGATTAGAGTCAGCTGAGTCCTATAGTAGCTACATACGCGAGCACCCAGCATCATTCGTTCAACAATCATGTACTCATACTTTATACTCAACCTCCCTACTCATCCCCCGCACTCAAACTAATCAGCATCGAACCTCTGTACTATCACCAGGACCAACAAGGCAACATTAGTTTTGGAACATCCACATTTGTTTCCAGCTTCTTCTTACATTTTACATAAACAGGATATTGACAGTGGAGGCTCGAATTTTATTAGCATCTTACTGAATAGGGGTGCTGTAGATGTCCACGAATTTTAGAGTTGGCTTGCAAAAGGTCGTAGATCATTCTTACGATATTGAGATTGGGGAAGGTCTTTTTGGCGCTCTGATTGAGGATTTAAAACGTGGAATTGTCGAGAATGTAAGCAAATTCGCGATTATTACAGATTCCAAAGTTGAAGCCCTGTATGGGCAAGCCTTGCTGGAACAACTGCTTCAGAATGATTTTCAAGCGGAGCTTTTTTCTTTCCCTGCTGGAGAGAAGTCCAAAACCCGAGAAACGAAGGCAGAGCTGGAGGATCGGCTATTAAGCCGTTCTTATGGACGAGATTGCTGTATCCTTGCCATTGGAGGCGGGGCGGTAACGGATTTGGCAGGTTTTTTGGCTGGAACATTTGGTCGGGGAGTGCCAAGTTTGAACTATGCAACTACCCTTTTAGCAGCAGCGGATGCTTCTATTGGTGGTAAAACGGGCGTGAATACACCGGTTGCAACCAATCTAATTGGTGTTTTTCATCAGCCTAAAAAGGTCTACATCGACCTAGCCACTTGGAGAACGCTTCCGGTACGTGAGCTTCGCAGTGGTTTGGCTGAAACAATCAAACATGCCTGCATCGCGGATGCTGACTTTTTTGAGTTTCTTGAACAGAATATGGAGCGAGTTGTCTCCTTAGAAGGCGAACTTGTATTAGATCGAGAGGTTTGCGAACGGATTGCTTTTCATAATTGTGAGATCAAGTACAGCGTGGTGGAAAAGGACGAACTGGAGAGCAACCTGCGCCAAATTCTAAATTTGGGGCATACTGCTGGCCGAGCGTTAGAGGCTTTAAGTGGTTATGAATTATTACATGGTGAAGCTATTGCGATTGGACTCGCGGTTCAGGTGCAGCTGGCAGAGCAGTTGGGGTATGTAACGGCTGACGAAACTCAGCGTGTGATTGCTTTGTTGAAGAAGGCGGGACTTCCGACTGAAATACCAGCAACCATTACAAATAGAATGCTGATCGATAAGATGTATACGGATAAAAAGGTTCGCAAAGGGCGTATACGGTTTGTGTTCCAAGCTGGAATTGGAGTGATGAAGTCTTTTGAAGGTGGAGCTTATTCGACGCCAGTCGAAGAGCAAGTCCTATCCGAGCTTTTAAATAAAATACGCAGTTAAGATAGGAAAACGTTATTTTAAATTTATGACGAATAGCCCAGAAGGTAGGGTTTACTTTTTCGTTCAAGGTGGTATTATTAAAATATAAGTTGCACTAAGGAAATATAGTTGTACTGTTGCAACAATGATTATCATTCTCACTACTCATAGTTATCATTCATGCTGTCCCGGCTAAGCCGGGGCAGCATGTGTCATTTTAGGGGTCTTAAGAATGGCTCTCATTATCATTTAGACAAAACAAAGCGTGTGCTCCCGAAGCAAGTTTTGTTGCGAAGAGAAGTCAATGAAGTAATCCTACACAAAACTTTCAGGATGGTGATTATTATGCAAGCAACATCAAAACATTTACCCCAGCAAACCTCAATCTCCGGCAGCATGAAGAAACCAGGCGCTCCAAAACGCCGGTTCGATGTGAGAGCCATGCTCAGCAACTCCGAGATGCAGGCTGCGCTTGGCAGCGGAGTGCTTATGCTTTTTGCTTGGGCTATGGGTAGCTGGTCAGAAGTTTTCTCTATAGTACTTTATGTTATTTCGTATACCATTGGTGGCTGGAACAAAGCCAAAGAAGGCGTTGAGACGCTCGTCAAAGAACGTGATCTCGATGTGAACCTGCTGATGATTGCGGCTGCACTAGGCGCAGCTACCATTGGGTACTGGAATGAAGGTGCTATGCTCATCTTTATTTTTGCGCTTAGTGGAGCACTTGAGAGCTATACGATGGAACGGAGTAAGAAGGATATTTCCTCACTTATGGCCTTAAAACCAGCCACAGCCATGCGGATTGAAAAAGGAAGCATGAACGAGGTAGCTATTGATCAGTTAGTAATCGGAGATCTGTTGCTTGTACGTCCAGGGGATCTTATTCCTGCAGATGGTAAGGTGTACAGAGGAGAATCGGCAGTAGATCAGGCTTCCATTACAGGAGAGTCAGTGCCTGTTGAAAAATGTGCCGGCAGCGAAGTATTCGCAGGTACGGTCAATGGAGAAGGTCCTCTTTATATTGAAGTAACGAAATCAGCAGAGAACACACTTTTTTCCAAGATCATTAAGATGGTAGAAGAAGCAGAGACGGATGTTCCAAATTCACAGCGATTCATTAAAAGACTGGAAGCCATCTATGCACGGGTAGTTGTCGCCTCGACTGTGGCTCTTATTTTCCTTCCACCCTTTTTGCTGGACTGGAGCTGGAGCGCAACCTTTTATAAAGCGATGGTTTTTCTTGTAGTAGCCTCGCCTTGTGCGTTGGTCTCATCGATTATGCCTGCGATGCTGTCGGCTATTTCCAAAAGTGCGCGAAAAGGGATTTTATTTAAAGGCGGGGTCCACCTCGAAAATATGGCCCGGACCTCTGTTGTAGCTTTTGATAAGACAGGGACCCTTACAGAGGGAACTCCGCAGGTGACAGACTTTATTGCAGCTGAAGGCTACAACCGGGAAGAATTACTGGCGATTAGCGCATCCATTGAGCATATGTCCCGCCATCCATTGGCGGAAGCCATTGTGCGTAAAGCTGAGGAAGAATATCTGGAGCTGCGAGGTGTGCAGGAAAGTAAAACCATCACTGGCTGGGGAATTGAAGGTCAAGTTGACGGGCATCTCTGGAAAATTGGTAAGTCCAATTTACTGGATGAGCTGACTTCGTCTGCGATGGATTCTGAGCTAGCATTCTGGAGAACTAAACGGCAGCAGTTGGCGGAAGAGGGGAAGACTGTCTCCATTATTTTGGACGGTGAGCATATTGCAGGTATGATTGCATTGCAGGATACAGTTCGCCCACAAGCAGAAGCTGCAGTGCGGAAGCTGCAGGAGCTGGGGATTAAAGTGGCTATGCTTACGGGTGACCGGGAAGCTACAGCAAAAGTTATTGCGGCTTCAACCGGAGTAGATTTAGTATTTGCCGACCTTTTACCAGAGGATAAAGTAAAGCATATTAAGGCGCTTCGTGAAAAGCACGGTAATGTTGTGATGGTGGGTGACGGTGTGAATGATGCGCCTGCTCTGGCTACAGCGACTGTTGGCATGGGTATGGGCATGAAAGGCAGTGGTGCAGCGCTTGAGATAGCCGATGTAGTGCTTATGAATGATAATATTGAAGAGATCGCCTCGACCATTTCATTGGCACGGCGTTCACAGCGTATTGTGAAGCAAAATATGATTTTTGCTGTAACAGTAATCGCGGTTCTGATGATCAGTAACTTTGTGCAGGGCATCGCCCTTCCTTTTGGCGTGATCGGTCATGAAGGCAGTACGATATTAGTTATTCTTAATGGGCTGCGATTGTTGCGGTAAGAGGTCAGTGATGTTATTGCGCATTATTTATTGCCAAAAATTAAATTGTTCACAAATGATTTTTTCCTGAGGGAGTCTGGCTTATTGACATTTTTGCTTTCAGTTAGCATAATTAAGACTACATTATAATTATTTTAAATAAGAAGCGACGTCACTGCCGTCTAATTCAAGGAGGATATAGATATGTATAAATCAATAATTGTTGGAACCGGACCGGCGGGGTTGACTGCTGCTATCTACTTGGCTCGTGCCAATTTGAACCCACTAGTAATCGAAGGACCCCAACCTGGCGGACAATTGACCACCACTACAGAAGTGGAGAATTTCCCGGGATTTCCTGATGGGATTATGGGTCCAGACTTAATGGATAATATGCGTAAACAAGCTGAACGTTTTGGTGCGGAATTCCGTACGGGTTGGGTGAACAGTGTAGAACTTGGAGAACGTCCTTTTAAGCTTAATGTTGAAGGGTTGGGTGTTCTTACGACGGATACCTTGATCATTTCCACTGGCGCTACGGCAAAATACCTCGGTATCCCAGGCGAACAGGATAATGTGGGACGCGGTGTGAGCACCTGTGCTACCTGTGATGGATTCTTCTTCCGTAATAAAGAGATCGTGGTTGTTGGCGGTGGTGATTCTGCGCTTGAGGAAGCGGGTTTCTTGACTCGTTTTGCCTCCAAAGTAACTTTGGTACACCGTCGTGAAGAACTACGTGCTTCCAAGATCATGCAGGATCGCGTTCGCGATAATGTTAAAGTAGCTTGGAGCCTGAATCGTACTCCTCTGGAAGTAACTTCTGGAGATAAAGGCGTGAGTGGACTAAAAGTGCTGAACAATGAGACAGGACAAGAAGAAATCATTGAAGCAAGCGGAGTGTTTGTGGCAATTGGCCACCATCCTAACACTGCATTCTTGGGTGGACAAATCACAACTAATGCTGAAGGTTATATCATGACTAATCCCGGTACTTCTGAAACTAATATCCCAGGCGTATTCGCTTGTGGTGATGTGCAGGATACCCGTTATAGACAAGCGATTACGGCAGCAGGCAGTGGATGTATGGCAGCTATGGATGCTGAGAAATACATTGAAAGTCTGGAACATAGCGCGGTCATTCTGTAATTTGGTATAGAAAACTCCCAGTGCTACAATAAATAACATAACTGTAATCTTCCATAGGAGGTCTAATGATGGAAAATGTAATTGTATATACTTCAACAAATTGTCCACATTGCCGTCAGGTGAAGAGCTTTTTGAGCGAAAAAGGCGTAGCCTATGAAGAACGTAACATCGAGCAGAATGATGATTACGCACAGCAGGTTTGGGATATGGGAATGAGAGCTGTTCCTGTAACTGTAATTGGTGAGTACAAAATCGTGGGGATGAACAAAACTCAGTTCGACAAAGCATTGGCGACTGTTAATTAAATAAGATTTCTGCGAAGAAATTGCAAAAGGTCGCTTCCATTTTGGAGGTGACCTTTTTGTGGTCTAGGTATACAAAAATAGCCTGACGCTTATATGCGCAGGCTATTTTTTATGATGTAAATCGCAAAGTTCAATTTAAGCTTGAGTGAAAGAGGTAATGATCTGAAATAGGACGTATACAGCAACACCGCTGCCGATCAGAATGAATCCTGATTTCTTTTTGGCTTGAAAAAAACGGAGCACACCGAGACTGATCAAAGGGGCAATAATGAGCAGAAAAAGCAACACAGTGATGAACATCTGTGCCGAGATATCAGACGTATCAACATAGGTCATGGACTCGCTCTCCATTTCAAAAAAGGGGTTGTAGTGATAAATGTCACACTAACTTATCCTTTATTATATAGGATTTAAGTTGCTTTTACTGCACTTTTGATCCACCTAAATGCGTCAATTTTACGTCAATTCTATCCGCTTATGAATTTCACTCGTGAAACTGTCCCGCAAAATCGTTGTCCATTAGACTACATTAAACGGTGACCCGAATATCGCCTAGAAAATGCATAACCGCAGAGAACCCCGCGCCTATCATCGTGCCCCGGCTGCCCAGCTTGGAGAAGGTAATCTCGAGCTGCTGCTTATGATAAGGAAGCGTACGCTCCGCGACAACCCCGCGAAGAGGCTCCCCTAACCAGGCTTCTGCTTCGGATAAAGCTCCACCGATGACAATCAGCTCTGGATTAAAGCTATTGATTAGATTCGTTACTCCGATGCCGAGATATTCACCCATAGATGAGAAGTGGCGCAAGGCGTCTTCTTGTCCAGCGGCTGCATAACGGACCAGTTCTTGTGTAGTATGAGCAGGGAGGGAGAACTCGGAATGGTCATAGGTTTTTTCCGAGGCATATAGCTCCCAACAGCCACGACTCCCACAACTGCACGGCTTGCCTTTTGCTTCAATCGTCATATGTCCGGTCTCGCCGGCATATCCTCGTGCACCTTTGTACAGCTCGCCGCCAATAATAATACCGGATCCGATCCCTGAACCCGCACTGATGTAGAGCAGATGTCTAACATCTTTTGCCGCCCCAAAGTTCAGTTCACCTTGTGCACCGGCGTTAGCTTCGTTATCAATAGTAACTGGAACCGCGAATTCCCCCTCCAAAATACCCCGCAGGTCGACCATTTCCCAGCCAAGGTTGGGAGCAAAAAGAACAACCCCGTTCTCATCCACCATCCCGGGGACACCTACTCCGATGCCGACGATACCGTATGGGGATTCAGGTGCTTTATCAATCAAGTCTGAGATTATTTTTTTCATCCGTTCCAGTACATAAGGCAGCGCATGATTATCCAGAGAGAAATCGCTTTCGAAAAGAATGCCACCACTTAAATCACATAAGACGGCTGTCAGCTGCTTCACTCGCAACTCTATGCCGATTACGCTGCCAGCCATGCTATTAAAATGCAGCATTAGCGGTTTACGGCCGCCACTGGATTGACCTGGTCCAACTTCAGTCACTAATTCTTGAGCGCATAGCTCTGCCACCAGATTGGATACGGTAGCTTTATTCAGTCCGGTCATCTCTGAAACCTTGGCGCGCGAGAGCGGAGAGTTCCTTCGAATAGTATGTAGTACGATCGATTTATTGATTTTTTTGACCAGCGCCTGATCTCCGGTAACCTTCACGAATCACACATCCTTTTTAGCATAGTTCCCTTTTGTTGTATGCCACTTAGTCTAGAGTGATGTGCTGGAAATTGCAATACATCGGCAGAAAAGAGGAAATCTATGTTTGTTGGATTTTTTGAATATTAAACGGATAGGCAAGGGAGACTTAAAGAGGCGGAAATTTTATAAAAAAACTTTGTTTAACCAATATACAAAGTCAAAAAGATGTGTTAAGATGATGCTGTAAACGCTTGCTAGCGTAGCACAATATGAGGAGGATTACACAATGGCTTATTTTGAGACAGTGAACAAAATCTCTTACGAGGGAAGCCGTTCCACCAACCCTTATGCATTTAAATTCTACAATCCTAAAGAAGTCGTAGCCGGCAAAACTATGGAGGAACATCTGAAATTTGCAATGGCTTATTGGCATACATTAACTGCTGGCGGTTCTGATCCGTTTGGCGCTGAAACTGCAATTCGCAGCTGGGACAAATTGAGTGGTCTTGATAAAGCTAAAGCTCGCGCTGAAGCAGCATTCGAATTTATGGACAAGATGGATCTGCCTTACTTCTGCTTCCATGATGTAGATATCGCACCAGAAGGCGCATCTTTGCGTGAGTTCTACAGCAACATCGACACTATCGTTGATATCCTTGAACAAGGCATGAAGACTTCCGGCAAGAAATTGCTGTGGAATACAGCTAATATGTTCACTAACCCACGTTATATGCACGGTGCAGGTTCTACACCTAACGCTGATGTTTTCGCACATGCAGCAGCACAAGTGAAGAAAGGTCTGGAAGTTGGTAAACGTCTGGGCGCAAGCAACTATGTATTCTGGGGCGGCCGTGAAGGTTACGAAGAATTGCTGAATACAGATATGGGTCTTGAACAAGATAACATTGCACGTCTGTTCAGCATGGCTGTAGATTACGCTAAGGAAATTGGTTTTGATGGTCAATTCCTGATCGAACCTAAACCAAAAGAGCCTACTAAACATCAATATGATTTCGATGCAGCAACAACAATTTCGTTCTTGCAAAAATACAAGCTCGACAAGCACTTCAAGCTGAACCTTGAAGCTAACCACGCTACGCTTGCAGGTCATACTTTTGAACATGAACTTCGTGTAGCTCGTATTAATGGCATGCTTGGATCACTTGACGCTAACCAAGGGGATACACTGCTTGGTTGGGATACTGATGAATTCCCAGTTAACATCTACGATGCAACACTTACTCTTTATGAAGTATTGAAGAATGACGGTCTTGGCAAAGGCGGAATTAACTTCGATGCTAAAGTACGTCGTCCTTCCTTCGAGCCAGAAGATCTGTTCTTGGCACACATCGCTGGTATGGATACTTACGCAAAAGGCTTGAAAGTTGCTGCTAAATTGATCGAAGATCGCGTATTCGAAGACTTCGTTGACAAACGCTACAGCAGCTTCACTGAAGGCGTTGGAGCAGACATCGTTTCGGGTAAAGCAACATTGGCTTCTTTGGCTGAATATGCTTTGAACAATGAGAACCCACGTCCTAACCAATCCGGACGTCAAGAATACCTGAGAGCTACCCTTAACCAATACATCTTGGCTGAGTAGTCCTTATAGGGAGCTTGAAGCTTAAGCTTTGAGTCCAGTTTGAACAAATGCAACGGGGGTTGCTGAAGAGAGCATTCTTCGGCAGCCCCCTTTTTGTAGCCAAAACTAAGCGGATGCTTACGAAGTAAGTTTTATTCGAGGTAACTCAACGTAGTAAACGCTCATAAAACTAAGCAGATGCTTACGAAGCGAGTTTTATTGCGAAGAGAATCAAGAAGCTAAGCTCCATAAAACTTTTAGGAGGTCAAAAATGAAATACGTTATAGGTGTTGATTTGGGGACTAGTGCAGTGAAGACTGTTCTAGTGGACCCGCAGGGGAAGGTGGCTTTTGAGCATTCTGAGTCCTACCCGCTAAGCAGACCCCAACCGAACTGGAGTGAGCAAAATCCTGAGGATTGGGTAAAGGGCACGCTGGTCAGCCTGCGCCGTCTGATTGAAGTATCAGGCATTGACCCGTCTCAAGTAGACGGTCTAAGTTTCTCCGGACAAATGCACGGATTGGTACTGGTAGATAAGGAAGGGCAAGTGCTGCGTCCAGCTATTCTTTGGAATGATACCCGTACTACTGCACAATGCCGTAAGATTGAGAAGACGCTTGGAACGAAGTTGATCGATATCGCCAGAAACAAAGCATTGGAAGGTTTTACACTGCCAAAGATTCTGTGGGTTCAAGAGAATGAACCAGAAGTATTATCACAGGCGCATCAGTTCCTGCTGCCAAAAGACTATGTACGCTATCGGTTGACGGGTGATTATGCAATGGATTACTCCGATGCTGCCGGAACGTTGCTATTGGATGTAGGCTCTAAAGAATGGAGCGCAGAAATCGCAGAGGCTTTTGAACTTCCACTTTCTCTTTGTCCTAGATTGGTAGAATCCTTTGAACAGACTGGAACCTTATTGCCGGATATTGCTGAAGCGTCAGGTCTTTTATCTTCAACAAAGGTATTTGCTGGTGGTGCGGATAATGCTTGTGGCGCGCTCGGAGCGGGTGTATTGGGAGAAGGCCGGACCATGTGCAGTATTGGTACATCTGGTGTAGTTCTTTCTTATGAGAGCAATAAAGATTTGAATCTCGAAGGCAAAGTCCATTTCTTTAACCATGGTGAAAAAGATGCCTACTATATTATGGGGGTTACACTAGCTGCTGGTCATAGCCTTACGTGGTTTAAAGAAACCTTTGCGGCGGACAAAAGCTTTGATGAGCTGTTAAGCGGAGTTTCCTCTATTCCAGCTGGCAGCGGCGGCCTGTTATTCACTCCTTATATTGTAGGAGAACGTACACCACATCCAGATGCAAATATTCGCGGAAGCTTTATTGGTATGGATTCAGGGCATACGTTGACGCATTTTACACGAGCAGTATTAGAAGGCATTACCTTCTCACTGCGTGAATCCATTGAGATTGTACGTGAGTCAGGCAAAGAGATTACAGAGATCATTGCAATTGGTGGTGGAGCTAAAAATGAGGCTTGGCTGCAAATGCAGGCTGATATTTTCAATGCATCTATCGTGAAGCTAGAAAGTGAGCAGGGTCCGGCAATGGGAGCAGCTATGCTGGCGGCTTATGGAAGCGGATGGTTCACATCCCTTGCGGAATGTGCAGAAGCGTTTATCCGTCCTGCTGATGTTTATAAACCAGATCCGAAACAAACGGCAATCTATGATGGTTTATTCAACCTCTATCAGGAAGTTTACGGCCAGACCCGCGAATTGAATAACAAGCTGGCTGCATATCGCCAATAAAGCGCCATTTATCTATCTGTCTGATATAAAAAAGGTCTTTCGCATCTGGCGGAAGGCCTTTTTAAAGACCATCTTCATTATAGAGGTGATGAACGGCAATATTCAAAAATGTTGCCGTTTTCATTTTTCTTCTGTAAAGTATGGAATATCTCCAAGGTAGTGGCAGCCTGTAAATGAGATAGCGAAGGTTTCGGGGGGCGAAAGGCCATGTTTCAATGGTTTGTTAAGGTGCTGAATGACATCAAAATCCGCAATAAGCTGCTGCTTGCTTTTTTACTGACTACACTTTTGCCGGTATTACTGGTAGGGGGTTATCTTACGATTGAGATGAGGACCATGGCGTTTGAGAATGCACTGGAGCAAGCTTCAATTAACGTAGATCGGGTAAAAAAAAGAACAGAAGAAGTCATCGGTGTATCGCAAGATATAGCGTATCGATTGTCCAATGATGCCCGGCTGAAAAAACTCGCCATACGCCAGTATGTAAGCACTTATGATGTGGTTGAGGCTTATCGGGATTACACTGATATGCGTGAATACCTAAGATTATATAAAGACATATCCAACATACGTTTATACACTGATAATGCTACGCTGCTTAACAACTGGGAGCTGATCAATCCTTCGTCTGCCATTAAGGAGAGCCAGTGGTATCAGAGAGCACAGCGGTACGATAGCCTCGTCGGTTGGGAATATATAGAGGATGAGCGTGATCAGCGGAATTATTTAAGCCTTGTCCGCAAAATCGAGCTGGAGGGCTCCAGTAAAATTGGTGTGCTCGTTATTAATGTAAACAGTCACCAGCTAACCTCGATTCTGAGCCAGGAGTCATTTGACACCATGATCGTGGATGATCAGGATAACATCATTGCTGCGAACCGGAGCGATCGAACAGGAAAGAAACTGGCAGATGTTTCTTTTGATACAAAGCTTTTGGGGCAAGGAAGCGGGAGCTATGAGGCAGAAGTAGATGGTGAAGCCTCCAAAATAGTGATAGAAGAACTTAAACCACAAGCCAGCCGTAACGCCCTGCGAATTATTTCTGTTTTTTCTATTGATAGTATAGTCAAAGAACCTAATCGGGTGATTAAGCTTTCGATTACCGTGATTGCCGTAAGCGTTTTATTGGCCTTTTTAATCATATATAGTTTCTCTTCGTTATTTTCACGTAGATTATTGCAGTTAAGCAGACATATTAACCGCGTTAGTACGGGTGATTTTGACACTTCATTAAAAATTGATGGCAAAGATGAGATTGCTCTGCTAGCTCGTCAGTTCAATTCTATGGTGCGGAGTATTAACGATTTGATGTTCGAGGTACAGGAATCTAATGACCAGAACAGTCTGCTGGAACAGAAACAGAATGATATCCGTTTTAAAATGCTGGCAAGCCAGATCAATCCTCATTTCTTGTTCAATGCGCTGGAATCTATTCGTATGGAGGCCCATATGAAAGGGCAAGTGGAGATTGCACGGGTAGTGCGTCTTCTTGGCAAAATGATGCGCAGTAATCTGGAGGTAGGCCGAAGTAAAATTTTGCTTAGCCAGGAGCTTGAAGTGGTTCGTTGTTATTTGGATATTCAGCAATTCCGTTATGAGGATCGTTTGAAATATCAATTTATTGTAGACCCTGCCGTCGAATCGCTCTACATCCCGCCGCTGATTGTGCAGCCGCTTGTGGAAAATGCGGTGATTCATGGGCTGGACAACACGATGGATGGAGCAATGGTTACGGTGAATATCAAGCGTGAGCAGAATCATGCGGTCTTTACCATTACCGATAATGGAGCCGGGATCACTCCGGACAAGCTGGAGCAGATCCGTTATACCCTTGAGGTTCGTGATGAGCAGGAAGAGGCACGGATCGGGCTGCGCAATGTACACGACCGTTTGAAGTTATCCTACGGTGTTGAATATGGACTGAATATCGAAAGCCGGATGAATGAAGGAACATCTATTACGTTTCGTATTCCAATGGAGGACATAAATCTATGATCAAAGTATTGATTGTTGATGATGAGCCAAAGCTGCGGGAAGGCCTTCGGGCTCTAATCCCTTGGGAAGAGCTGGGGTATACGGTGGTGGCTACGGCCGCCAACGGCTTGCAAGCTCAGGAGAAATATCATATTTTTTATCCGGAACTGATTGTGGTGGATATCCGCATGCCTGGTATGGACGGGCTGGAGTTAATCGGTGAGCTGCGCGAAGAAGGCTCGACCAGCCATGTGCTGATTTTAAGTGGTCATGCGGACTTTGAGTATGCCAAACGAGCCATTTCTTACCGCATTGACGGCTATTTACTGAAGCCGGTGGATGAGGAAGAGCTGATCAACTATTTAGAGGAACTCAGAGTCACGATCGCTCAGGAAGATCGCTTTAGCCGCTGGAATGAAGAGGAGCCTGCCCGTAATCGTGAAAGCCTGATGCGTGCATTGCTGCAGCCTTCAACTGCGGAGGAGGGGGAGAATGATCCTGCTAAGCATGCGGCAGCACTGGGTCTTAAACCAGACCGTGTCGAAGTGATCCTACTCGAACTACTCGCGCCTGCGGGCGGCAGTGAGGAAGGAGAGCGGGCCGTTAAGGCCGCGGTAGAACAGTATTTTGGCAGCAGTGAAGAGCGGATGTTTTTCATGATGCCGCCATATATTGGATTCCTGCTGCAAGAGCCGCTACCAGGAGAGCAGGAACAGGAGCGGCTGATGGAAGAGCTTTCTTCCTTAATTTGTCGCGAGGGATACGACTTCAGCGCAGCAACGGGAGGCCCTGTAGCAGGACCAGAAGAGGCGGCACAGTCTTTTCAAGTGGCGCGTGAACTGCTGCGCCGGGCATTCTTTTACCGCAAAGGGATTCTGATCAGCGCCGATCTCTCCGGTATGTTGTTTCCTGGAGTGGCGGAGGCGTACGCCGAAGAAGGGCAGGATGCGGAGAGCCGCCTAATGCTGGCTGTTGAAACCGGAAGCCGCGCTGCCATTGAACCGCTAGTGGATACGATCTGTGCGGAGCTACTGGCTGCGGGCAGTGAGGAGCAGCAGATCAAAGATACATTTGTGCGGATTCTCAGCACGGTGTTGGCCCGTCTCGAACCGGTCTATCCAGAGATTCGTAGCAATGCCGCTAAGCATTCCCCGCCGATCGGTGAGCTCTACCATAGTCACTATCTGGTAGACCTGCAAGAGCAGGCCGTCAATTTCATGGCGGAGATCGCCGATCAAATGTCCAGTGGCAGCAAAGGGAATGAGATCAAAAAAATTACGGAGCTAATCAACCGCCGTTACAATGAGAATCTTAAGCTTGAGACCTTATCCGAGTTATTTAATTACAACAGCGCATATCTAGGTAAAATGTTCAAGAACACTACCGGTGAATACTTCAATACGTATGTTGACAAAGTGCGGATTGAGAAGGCGAAGCAATTCCTAGCACAAGGCATGAAAGTATATGAGGTGGCCGAGAAAGTAGGGTACATGAACCCCGATTACTTCAACGCCAAGTTCCGTAAATATGTAGGGCTCTCCCCGAGTTCTTTTCGCAAAAACATCTAAAATAGAAGCCCAAAAAGCCACAGTTGCAGTTCAGGTATAACCTGAGCTTTAGCTGTGGCTTTTTTTCTTAAATTAAAGCTACTTCACTAATAATAAATCTAATCGTTGCTGCAATTCTTGATTTGCAGGGTCTTTTAGAAGGGCTAGAAGTAACTCTTGAATTTGATCCATCTCTTTAAAAGGTTCATTTTGCACATATTTGTCATGTATTCTGGTTTCCAAGGTATATCCATAATCGAACCCTAATGTTGAATACGTCGAAAGGGCAGCAATTTTACTCGCTTGCTCTACAGCAAGAATGCTTGGTGTTGAGGATCGTTCTAATTCCAGTCTTAGACCGTCGAGTTCTGATGTCAGATTAAGGTCCAACCTATCCATTAATCTGTTATGACTTACGTTGTTATTGAATTGAAATAAATTTAGTGTCAATAATACTGCGGCGATAATCAATAATAATATCTTGATGTTTTTGTTTTTCATTGCTCTCCTATTACCCTCCTTCAGGAAAAGAAATTGCAGGTACAACAGATAATGTCGACTCGGCATGTGCATATAAGGAATATGTATCTGAAATAGTTGAAGTACTGATGCATCAGGTAATATTTTCTAGCTAAGAAGATATTAAAGTAATTAATTTTAATTGAACCATACGGAGGTTTTCGTTGAGGAGCAGGGCAGGGGTTACGGGTATACTTGTTACGCCTCATCTGAGAGCACATTACAGTCTTCATTCGCGGGTATGACGGACTCCAGAGTCGTTATTTGGGCTATTTCGAGTCCAATTTCGATTTATCGGACTCCATGTACGTTATTAGCTGCAAATGTTCTCCAAAAGGTGGTTTTTTAAGTGAATAAGGTCTTTATTGAAGCTAGAATAAAAAGTGGACAGTAGTTAACAGACTGGCGATAATGAGTCCACGGAGGTGTGTTCACATGGGAGAACATCGACAACGGTACAACGAAGAATTTAAAAAACAGACAGTGCAGTTCATTCAAGAGCAAACAAAGACAGTGGGCGACTTGGCGGAAGAGCTCAACATCCCAAAAAGTACCCTGCATCAATGGATGAGCCAGTATCGAGAACTAAAGAATGAACCGGCAGCTAGCGTGGATCGAGTACGGGAACTCGAGGCACAGTTGAAAGAAATGAGCCGTCAACTTCAAGAAAAAGATAACAAGATTGCCGATGTGGAAGAGGAATTAGCGATCGTAAAAAAAGCAGTGCACATCTTCAGCAAACCAAGGAACTGAGATTCCAGTTTATTGAAAAACATCGCTCCGAGTTTCTCTTGGAGAAGATGTGCATGACCCTACATGTGTCACGGAGCGGGTACTACAAGTGGCGGACAGAAAAAAACAGTACGCATATGCTTCGTAAGGCTGCGATAATGAAGCGAATTCAGTATCATTTTGCAGACCATCAAAAGCGGTATGGGAGTCCGAAGATCACCCGCCTGTTACATCAAGAAGGTCATACCGTTACCGAACGCACGGTGAGTGTGTACATGCGACATATGAAGCTTCGCTCCATTGTCTCCAAAACGTATCGCGTACAGACCACTGACTCCAATCATGACCATCCGATTGCCCCGAATACGCTGAACCAGCAATTTAAAATACTCAAACCCAATTCAGTATGGGTTACCGACATTACGTACATTCCTTGCCGGGGAGGGCGCTTGTACCTGGCTAGTGTAATGGACCTTTGCACGCGCGAAATCGTGGGGTGGCGCTTGGAGAACCATATGGAAACTAGCTTAATTTCGGGCGCCTTACAAGATGCTTACGAAGCTAAACAACCGGAAAAGGGTCTATTACATCACTCCGATAGAGGTTCTCAATATACTTCTCATGAATACAGGCAGCAGTTGAAAGCGTATGGCATGGAGTCCAGCATGAGCCGCAGAGGTAACTGTTATGATAACGCCTGTATCGAGTCGTGGCACAGCATTTTGAAAAAGGAGCTCATTTATTGTAATCCACGATTCAAAACTAAGGAGCAAGCCTACCAGACACTTTTTCAATATATTGAGTTTTATTATAACCGCAAGCGAATGCATGGCGCGCTGGGGTATCTTTCTCCAGTTCGTTTTGCTGAGCAATTGACTAGAATGTCTGTTGCGTGAGTGTCCACTTTCTTGACAGAGGTCCATATAGTCCGCCTAACCCAATAAGAAGTGCAATTTGCTTAAATAAGGTCATTTCAGTCCGCGCCTTCGCTTCCGGCCACGTTCACTTATAGAACGTTAGCTCGGGGCGTTTTTTAATTATGGGGTGAAGTATTAATTGTGTGAAATAGACAGGGGATTAAGCATCGTATTGATTTATGAAATTAAATAATTTCACTTGATTTTATTTTCAGTAAATTCATGATTATTTTCAGTGTTTTCAACAATGTATCCGCTTTATTTTGGCTCTAAATCTCTAATTTTCACCTGATTTTAGGTCGAATTTATAGGGTACTGCAATCGCTTACAGAGATTTAGAATATAGACATAGAGAGGAGGGGCTTTATGAAAGCGGACACAGTAACTTCTCAAATCCCGCCGGATACCCGAACACGCAACAAAAAGCCTGCTTCAGGAGGACGGTTTTGGAGAAGCTTTAAGAATCAAAAGTACTTATGGATGATGTCGATACCTTTTGTGATCTGGGCATTCGTCTTCAGTTATCTCCCGTTATGGGGTTGGACGATGGCTTTTCAAAAGTACAAGCCCGCACGTGGCTTTTTTGAACAAGAATGGGTAGGTTTTGAACACTTTAAGACACTGTTCAGTGACTCGCAATTCCTTCTGGCGCTGCGTAATACGCTAGCGATGAGTGGAATGGGTTTGGTCGCAGGCCTTATCTTTCCGATAACGTTTGCAATATTGCTTAATGAAGTGCGTCTCGGTTTCTTTAAACGATTTGCTCAAACAGTCTCGTATTTGCCTCACTTTGTATCATGGGTGGTTGCAGCAGGGATTGTAACTAAAATGTTATCTGGTGAAAATGGTATTGTAAACGATATCTTGTTAGGAATAGGATTCATAGACGCACCTATCCAGTTTATGGCCCAGGGCCATCTCTTCTGGGGAATCGTTACCTTATCGGATATTTGGAAAGAGACCGGATGGAATGCCATCATCTACCTTGCAGCTATCGCAGGTATTGGGCCTGAATTGTACGAAGCAGCCCGGGTAGACGGTGCCAGCAGACTTCGTCAGGTATGGCATATTACACTTCCGGGTATTCGCCCAACAATTACTGTACTACTCATTATGTCGATTGGTAATTTGCTCAATATCGGCTTTGAGAAGCAATTCCTGCTTGGAAACAACCTCGTTACCGACTATTCTCAGGTGCTAGACCTGTATTCACTGAAATACGGACTGGGCATGGCGAGATATTCCTACGGTACAGCGATCAATATATTCAACTCAGTGATCAGTGTAATTCTACTGTTTACGATTAATGGAATCTTCAAACGCACAACAAAAGAGAGCCTTCTGTAATACAGAGGCCCTTCAACCCAATCGTGGCAGCAAATTGCCCTTTTCATGAAAGGAGAGCGTTACCGTGGGAGAATCAGCTATCACCAGAAAGTCATGGTCAGACCGGATCTTTGATTTCTTTGTATATTTTGTAATCCTGTTCGTGGTTGTAATCACGATTTATCCGTTTTTGAACGTGCTTGCAATCTCACTAAATGATTCAGTGGATAGTGTGCGCGGTGGAGTTACCATCTATCCCCGCCAGTTTACTTGGGACAATTACTTGAAAATCTTCACCTTCTCGGGATTAATCACCGGGTTTAAAATATCCGCTTTGCGGACAGTTGTCGGTACTCTATTCGGACTGATCAGTGCCTCGATGCTGGCGTTTACGATCAGCCGCCCTGACTTTGCAGGCCGTAAATTCGTTTCCACATTCTTGGCAATGACCATGTATATCTCTGGAGGAATGATTCCTATATACATGCTGATCAAGGATCTGCATATGATGAACAGCTTTGCAGTTTATGTCCTACCTGGATTGGTCAGTGCTTTTAACGTTTTCGTCATCCGCTCCTTTATCGACGGCCTGCCATATGCATTGCAGGAATCGGCGAAGCTAGATGGAGCCAATGACTTTACCATCTACTTCCGGGTCATTTTGCCACTGATGAAACCAGCGTTAGCAACAATTGCGCTGTTCCTAGCAGTAGGTCAATGGAATGCTTGGTTGGATACTTATCTGTACAATGGTTCGAGCCCTAACTTGACCACATTACAATTCGAACTGATGAAGGTTCTGCAGACCACAACCAGTGGTAACGGAGGCGACTACCGCTCCAACATTGCTTCGCTGGCTTCCAATCAGGTCTCACCGGAGTCGCTCAAAATGGCGATTACGATTGTCGTAACCGTACCGATCCTGTTGGTTTATCCGTTCATTCAGAAGTATTTTGTTAAAGGTATGACACTTGGTGCTGTGAAGAGCTAATCACAGTTCAACGGGGGGAGCTTAGTCTCCCCTATGCTTAAAACCTATTGTGTATCCGTTTTCTTTTGGCAAGCTGGGTAAAGTATTAACAGGTCTTCACCTGTGATACGATAGATAAACAATTTTAAGGAGGGTTTATTTAATGGGAAGTAATAGAAAGATAAAAGCCAAAGCTACGGCATTAACGCTCACTTCTATTATGCTGCTCGGTGTGCTTGCAGGCTGCGGCGGTAACAATGGCAACAACGGTAATGCTGCAGCTGGAAATACAGGCGGCAACGCAACTAATGCTGGAAATGCGACCAATGCGGCTGAGGATATTTCCCCGCTCACGATGACCTTCTTCAGTGCAGACCCTAACCCGAACTGGACAGGTATGCAAGATGAAGTTGGTAAAGTGATTACGGAAAAAACGGGAGTAACCCTAAATGCTGAATATGCAGTTGGTGATCCTCAACAAAAAGTAGCCTTGATCGCAGCGAGCGGTGAATATCCGGATTTGATCAGTGCTAAGACTGATGTCAGCAAGCTGGTGGATGCAGGCGCAATGCTTGATCTAACAGACCTGATTGAAAAATATGCTCCGAATATCAAAAAAGTATTGGGCGAAGAAGGCATGAAACGTTCACGTTACAGTGACGATGATCATGCGATTTATGCCATCCCTACCTATGCAGGTGTGGACAACAAATATTTTGATGCTGGTGGCGGATTTGAACTACAGCACCGTGCTGTTAAAGAAGCTGGATATCCTGCAATCAAAACTGTTCAAGATTATGAGAACGTAATCAAGGCTTACTTGGAAAAACATCCTACCGATGAAAATGGTAACAAAAACATCGGCCTGACTCTGAATGCAGACGATTGGTACATGTACATTACAGTAACTAACCCAGCATTTATTACTACTGGTTCTCCTGACGATGGTGAATATGCGATTGATATCGACACCCAAGAAGTAACTTATCACTTCCGTCGTCCGGCTGAAAAAGAATATTTCCGCTGGCTCAACCACATGAACGATATCGGATTGCTTGATCCAGAAAGTTTCGTTCAAAAGTATGATCAGTACAAAGCTAAAATCGCTACCGGCCGCGTTATTGGTTTGATTGACCAAGACTGGGGTTATGGCGATGGAGAAAGAGCATTGAAAGCTGAAGGCAAGCTGGATCAAGGCTATGGACACTATCCTGTAACCTTGTCTGAGGAGTACAAAGAAACCTCCTTCTGGCCTACAGGCTTCATGGGTGGTAACGGAATTGGGATCAGCGTAGATGCTAAAGATCCAGTTCGTGCAATTAAATTCCTGGACTACCTAGCTTCCGACGAAGGTCAAGTATTGGTTAACTGGGGTATTGAAGGCAAACACTACAATGTTGTTGATGGCAAACGTGTCATTCCTGAAGATGTGAACGACCGTAAATATAATGACACTACCAATTTCCAAAAAGAAACTGGCTTGGGTAATGTCGGTTCAAACTACGCATTGCTGAGCGCTCACTATGGCGACGGTGTATTGGATCCATCTGGTAACTACTACACAACTCGTTTCCCTGAGCAAGTAACCGTAGGTTACAATGCGGTTGAAAAAGAAACACTTGCTGCTTACAAAGCAACCACTTGGAAAGACCTCTTCCCAAGTGAAGATGAGTTCAAAGTTAAACCTTGGGGCGCGGCATGGAACATCACGATTCCTGGGGATAGCGAAATCGTCGTTCTTGACAACAAGCTGAAGGATATCAGTTGGAAACGGATCCCTGAAGCAATCTTGTCTAAACCAGCTGATTTCGATAAAGTTTGGGATGCTTACATGGCTGAGCTAGATAAAGCTGGTGTAACGAAAGCTGAAGATTTGCGTGAAGAGCTGGTTAAACAACGCGTGAAACTTTGGAATGATTAATTATTAAATTTCGTCTAATACAATAAAAGCATGAAGATGGCGGGAAGTCCGAACGAAAGTCCGGGCCTCCCGCTGATTGCTTTTCACCGGTCATAACAGGACAGGAGGAATATACATGGGAGAGAGCAAGAACTCCGGACAGCATGAGTTATGGTACAAGCAGCCGGCGGCTGTATGGGAAGAGGCGCTGCCCGTAGGTAACGGCAGGCTGGGCGGCATGGTCTTTGGTGGAATCGAAGAAGAACGGATTCAATTAAATGAAGACACCTTATGGTCGGGTTTCCCGCGGGATAAAGCCAATTATGAGGCACTGCGGCATTTAGCCCCAGCCAAACAGCTAGTAGCAGAGGGAAAATACAAGGAAGCAGAAGCACTGGTGGACGCCAAAATGTTAGGCAGCCGGACGGAATCCTATCAACCACTTGGAGATTTGCGATTGAAGTTTAATTTTGCAGGTGCTGTAGAGGATTACCGGAGGGAGCTTGATCTGGATCGGGCGTTGGCTACGGTATCCTATACTGCCGGTGGTGTAAGGATCGTACGTGAAGTATTGGCCAGCAGACCGGATGAGCTTATAGCTCTTCATATCCGTGCGGAGGGGGGAGAGGGCCAAGCTACTCTGCCAGATTTCTGGGCGGATCTGGCATCACCACATCCTTTCAACTCGGAGATTACTCCGGATGGCATGCTGATTATGACTGGCCGTGCCCCGTCGCATGTGGCTGATAACTACGTAGGGGATCACCCGCGTGCCGTATTATATGAAGAGGGGCTTGGCATAAGTTTTGCTGCGGTTATGGAGATCCAGACGGAAGGTGGGACTTGTGCAGCGGAGAACGGCTCGCTGTTGATTTCTGGCGCGCACTCCATTACCCTTCGTCTGGCTGCGGCAACCGATTATGCCGGGTATGACCGGATGCCGGGAAGCGGTGGCAAGCTGCCAGCGGAATTGTGCCTAGAGCAGTTAGCTTCAGCCTCAAAAGGATACGCAGAGCTTAAGCAGCGCCACCTAGAGGATCATCAATCCCTGTTCCGCCGTGTGCAGTTGACGCTTGCATCTGCTGCCTCCCGGGGAGAGCTTCCGACTGATGAGCGAATGGCACAATACCGCGAAGGACAGGCGGATCCTGAACTGGAAGCGCTACTGTTCCAGTATGGCCGCTACCTGATGATTGCTGGCTCACGGCCGGGGACACAAGCTCTGAATCTGCAGGGCATTTGGAATCCCTATATTCAGCCACCATGGAACAGCAATTATACGACAAATATAAACACCGAAATGAATTATTGGCCGGCCGAGTTATGCGGATTGGGCGAATGCCATGAACCTTTAATAGATTTTATTACGGAGCTTAGCGTGGCTGGCAGCCGTACAGCGAATATTCATTATGCCGCACGCGGCTGGACAGTACACCATAATACCGATTTGTGGCGGATGACTTCTCCATCGGACGGTAAGGCGATGTGGGCTTTTTGGCCGATGGGCGGGGTATGGCTCTCTCGCCATCTATGGGAGCGTTACGCTTTCCGTCCAGATGAGGACTATTTGCGCACAGCTTATCCCATATTAAAGGGAGCCGCATTGTTTTGTCTGGATTGGCTAGTAGAGCTGCCTGATGGAAGATGGACTACAGGTCTGTCTACCTCGCCAGAGAATGTATTTCTGACTGCTGAAGGCATACCATGCAGTGTCTCGGCTGGCTCAGCCATGGATTTATCGCTCATCGCTGAGTTGTTCAAGCACTGCATTCAGGCTGCTGACATTTTAAATACCGATGTAGAGCTGCGTCAGGAGCTTATGCAGAAACAGAAGCAGCTTGCCCACCAGGGGATCGCACCGGACGGAACTGTCCGCGAATGGAATGAGGATTTCGCTGAACAAGAGCCTGGGCATCGTCATGTTTCTCATTTGTATGACCTGTACCCTGGGAACGTAATTAGCCCTTCCTCCACACCAGAGCTAGCGGAGGCGGCAACATTCACACTGAAGAAACGCATAGAACACGGAGGTGGCCATACAGGCTGGAGCGCAGCTTGGTTGCTTAATCTTTATGCGCGTCTGAAGGATGGCGAGAGTGCGGTTAGCTGTCTACGTCGCATTTTGCAAGATTCCAGTTTGCCGAACCTGTTCGGTAATCACCCTCCGTTTCAGATTGATGGAAACTTCGGAACTACAGCCGGGATAGCAGAAATGCTCTTGCAGAGTCATCAGGAGGGTCTGGAACTATTACCTGCTCTTCCAAAGGAATGGTCTGAAGGCAGCGTGAAAGGTTTGGTGGCACGTGGTGGCTTTGTCACGACTATAGAATGGAGCGGGGGCTGTTTAACAAGGGCAGAGGTTACCTCGACTCATGGCCGATCCTGCAGAATTGTTCAACACCAGCCTTTGCTCATTCAAAAACCGGATGGTACACAGATTGAAGGAGCGGGGCTGGAATTTGAAACAGCAATCGGAGAGACCTATATCATTACACCCCTAAAGAAATAATCCATATCGGTCTGGCTTAGTGGCTGTTCTCAGAGTAGAATTATTCTACAGAGAACAGTCTTTTTTTGCCCAAGTCCTCATTATCTATTAAATGGAGGGTTTTGAATAAGTCTGTAGGAGCCGGAGGATCAGAATAATTATGTGGAAAAAACGCTTCACGTTGGCAAAAGTCATTCTTGGAGGAGTGATTATTTGCGCAGCCATTCCCCCGACATTGTATTGGACCTGGGGGTATGCTTATGCGGCCACGACTTCACCGACCGTTCGTTCTGTGAGTGAAATTGCCCAGAAGCTAACCGGTGCGATGAATAATCGTAGAGAGACTATCACTTTTACTTATGAGGGGAAAACCTCGAATTTAAAAACACAGATACAAACGGGTCTAGATCAAGCGATGAATAGCGATCCCTATTTGTATTACATCATAGACAGCTACGGATACACTTATCGAGGGAGCAAAAGCTCTGTAAAGGTTACAGTAGAAGTGAAATACTTGGAAACGCTGGAGCAGACCGCTTTTGTGAACAAAGAAGTAAAGGCAACGCTCAAGAAGATCATTACACCGGGTATGAATAATCATCAGAAGGTTAAGGCTATCCACGACTGGGTGGTGCTGCGTCTGAAGTATGATACCTCTTATCGTAAATATACGGCTTATGAAGGTCTGAAGAGTGGCAGTGCCGTTTGCCAGGGGTATTCGCTGTTGACCTATAAGCTGCTCAAGGAAGCGGGATTCAGTAATAAAATCGTTGAGGGCACTGCAAAACAGCCGGGAGGACGCAGCCAGTCTCATGCTTGGAATCTAGTGCTGCTCGAAGGGAGATGGTATCATCTCGACACAACTTGGGATGACCCGACACCTGATAAAGCCGGCGTGGTAAGCACCGCGTATTACTTGAAGACTGATGCACAAATGCGTCAGGACCATAGCTGGACGAAGTCTTATCCGGCAGCCTCGGTTGCCTATTATAAGACCTTGTCGGCACTTGTAGAGCGTGGAGGACAGAGCGCCGGGGTGTATAAGCAGCTTCAGAAGGACCTTAATTATGAGCTGTATGCCGAGGAGCGGATTGTACGTTCAGCAGCAGATTTAATTCAGCTGGCGAATAAGGCTGTCGCTTCAGGAGAGGGATCTTTATTATTCCGTTATCACGGTAGTGGAACCCAGCTGAAGAATGATCTACAGGAGTTATATAAACTTGGACTAGAGGATGTGTCTTATTCTAGCACTTCTTTTGATAATACGGGTGATCTAAAAGTGTATGTGACTTGGGAATAGGCAAAGGGCTAAGTAAAATCAGGAGTTGAATATACTAGATTGATTTATATAAAAAGGGATATCCTGCAGCCTTTCAGGCTTCTGGATATCCCTTTTTTGAGGAGTCTATTTATTCTGGGTGAGTACTAAGATCGCATTTATCCAAAGGAATAATATTACTCTTGCGGAAGAAGCGATAGCCGGCCCAAATCAAGACGAATAATGGCAGGCTGATATAGGAAACGGCAATACCGTACCAGTCGATGCTTCCACCTGAGAAGGCGCCCATATTCTGGCCAAGGATGGCTACCGCACAAAGTACTAAGGCAAATATAGGTCCAAACGGGAACCATCTAGCCCGGTAAGGCAGCTCATCAAGGGAATGACCTTGAGCTATAAAGGCGCGTCTGAAACGATAATGGCAGACAGCGATGCCGAGCCAGTTAATAAATCCACACATACCGGAAGCATTAAGCAGCCAGTTGTATACGGCACCGTCACCAAAGAATGATGCCAAAAAGGCCAACATACCGACAGCTGTGGTCACGAGCAAAGCTCCAACGGGAACACCGCGGCGATTAAGCTTGCCTAGAGCACGTGGAGCCATTCCATCCTTAGCCATAGCGTACAGGACGCGGGTGGAGGCGTACATTCCCGAGTTCCCGGCTGACAATACGGAGCTGAGAATGACAGCATTCATGACGGATGCGGCAATAGCAAGCCCAGCTTTATTAAATACGATCGTAAATGGACTGACTCCGATATCATCAATACCACCGCGTAGCAGATCTGGATTCGTGTAAGGAATCAGCATTCCAATTACAAGTATAGCGAGGATATAAAAGATTAATATACGCCAGAATACTTGGCGAATAGCAATAGGTACGTTGCGGCGAGGGTTCTCACTCTCACCTGCTGCAACACCGATTAGCTCGGTGCCTTGGAAGGAGAATCCCGCAGCCATAAAGACACCGACGAAAGCGAAGAAGCCACCGTGGAAGGAGCTACCCCCGATCTGGAAATTGCTGAAGCCTACGGCTTTTCCACCCATGATTCCGAAAATCATCAAAACTCCGACAATAAGAAAGGCGATAACAGTAATAATTTTGATAATGGCAAACCAATATTCTGATTCTCCGTATCCACGAGCAGACAGGAAGTTAAGACCGAACATCAACAGCAGGAATACAAGACTCCAGAGAAAGGAGGGACTGTCCGGGAACCAGTATTTAATAATGACGGTGGCGGCAGATAATTCTGCTGCAATCGTAACCGCCCAGTTATACCAGAAGTTCCAGCCGATGGCGAACCCAAAAGCGGGGCTGACGAAACGCGTGCCGTAAGTGCTAAATGAGCCCGAATCCGGTAAATAGGTAGCGAGCTCTCCCAGACTGGTCATGAGGAAATAAACCATAACACCAACAGCCGTATAGGCTAGAAGTGCTCCACCGGGTCCGGCTGAAGCGATAGCGCCACCACTGGCGAGGAAGAGTCCAGTACCAATAGATCCTCCAAGCGCAATCATGGTCAAATGCCTTGCTTTAAATGATTTTTTTAGCTCAGGCGGGTTACTAATGTTGCCTTGTGCTAGATTTTGCTGCTTGCCCTGCATGATTTGACACTCCTTATGATCTAATCTTTCAATTCATGAACGGGGAGTGCTGAGCTGCTTCCTCCCGCAGAGCGAGAGAGTGTATTTGGTGGTCTCCATGAGGTAATGGACAAACACCAAACATACAAATTCTGTAAACGCAAAGAAACCGCAGACTATATCTGCGGTTTCCATCTATACAGCTCCGCATCATACTCCCTGTGAAGATAGCGCAACACATTATGACCTGCTGCTTATGCAGGTTATACAATGTGACAGTTCCGTGCCTTTCGGCAACGGCCCCAGCCTGCACCGCTGTCAGAGCGACAGTGCAAACTTCGGCAGATATTCCTTTCGACGCGATTCATAGACGGCTCTAACGTCTCCACGCGCGTACTCTTTATATCCGCGACCTCTACCTCATCTTAGTATGACGAGGCTATCTTTACTTCATTCATTTATAAACAACAGGAATTAGTATAAAGCAAGTTCGCAAGTCAAGCAATGACAAAATCCGGTAGGGAATGTTAGCTGCGACGACGCTCTGACATTTGCTGCCAAACGGTACCGGCAGCAGCTTCACCGGAAGCGATACGTTCCAAAGCCATTTTGGCCTGAAGTCCAACCTCAAATTCCGGATCTTCCGCCGCAACTGACAGCGCTGCTTGGGCATCGGATGTGCCCACCTCATAGAGGAAACGAGCTGCGCGCCAGCGGACAAGCTTGCTCTTATCCGTCAGTGCCGCCGTCATCACAGGCGTGGCGGCAGGATCGCCGATGTCGGACAGCGTATCGCCTGCCGTACGTCTCACGGCTGGCGCGCTGTCTGCCATCGCCTCATAGAGCAGCTCCATCGCTTCGGGCGTGCGAAGGTCGCCTAGATACACGACCGCAAGCCTGCGAATATGCAGCTTGGGATCGTGCAGCGCCGCCTTAAGCTCCGGCAGGAGCTCCGCCGTCGGCGTAAGATCCTCCAGCGCGGCGTAGCGCACGCGCCAATCCTCATGCTTCAGGTCTCGCAGCAGCTCATCCTGACTGCGGGTTCGTCTCTGCTCGACGAACTCGCCTTCAGCGCCGTGCGCAATGGCTTGCTGCACGAGAGAGTCGAGGCGTTCCTGCGGATACGCCGCTTCGACCTCTTGCTCCACCTCGCGTGCAATCTCCGCGGGCTCGCCATAACGCACGCCGTAATCAGTGAGCTTACGCTCTTTAATCATCACGGCGCTAGCCACATCCATAACCGCCTTCGTGAAGCGGTTTGCTAAGGAGATGCGCTCTTCATTCGCGCCGGTCTTAACGCGGATTTGCAGCGGAATTCCGCGGAACATCTGGACGAAGACTTGGGCTTCGCCGAAATGAGCGCCAGCGTTCTCATCGGCAAGATTCCAATCGTCAATTAAGCCTTCGCTGTTGCCGAAGCGGTTCTGGACTTCTCTTAGAATCGCTGCCCAATCCGCATTGCCCTTGCGTTCGAGCGCTGCAAAGTCAGCAGCATGATAGATGCTAATAACGCCCGGTATCGTTAACATTTCGCGTGCCCAGGCAGGTGCGGAACGTTCACTTTCTGGTGTATAGGTTCTGCGGATTCCAGGTTCCAGACTTTCGTCCAAATGAAGCTTCATCGTATTTGGACTTGGAGTCGGTTCAATAAAAGTAATCTTCATACGTAGCTCCCCCTTGAACGGTATATGCACCGCCATACTTTATACACATATTATCTCATTTCTGGCGTGAAACACAAAAGGGTGCTTAGATATTTTGCGGAAAAAGGGCGCACCCTTACCAAGTAACTTGTATATTTTGCAAAATACTCTGCCGTTCAATATAGTTGTATTATATTCGCTAAAGTAAAGCGTGCTCGGCAAACTTCTAAAGATGAGGTGCTCTATGGTTAAATTTCGCTACAATAACCTCGACAATGTGAGTACCGATAAAACACTTAAAGAGTTTCGTAAGTGGCGGGAGGAACGTCGACGGAAGAAAAAAGATTATTCATATGTAGTGCCAAGTACGCCACCGAGGTTAGCTTATCTGGCGGAGAATCGGCTGGAGACTACCATTACGTGGATTGGGCATTCAACGTTTTTTCTTCAATATGAAGGGATGAATATCATTACTGATCCAATCTGGGCGAGAAGACTAGGCTTTGAGAAAAGATTGGGGCAACCTGGGATTCCGCTCAGCGAAGTGCCTCCCATTGACCTGATTCTGATCTCGCACTCTCATTATGACCACTTGCATATGGCTTCTATCCGTAAATTATATAGAGCAGGGACAACCCTTGTTGTTCCTATAGGCTTGAAACGAAAGATGCTCCGCAAAGGATTTCGCAACTGCATAGAAATGGAATGGTGGCAGGAAAATACGCTGGGTAAAATTAAGCTTACCTTCGTGCCGACTCAGCACTGGACGCGGAGAACGCCTTGGGACACGAACACTTCGCATTGGGGAGGATATATTCTGCAGCCGATCGAATCGGATAGCGACAAGCTGCCCCCAAACCTGTATTTCGCAGGAGATAGCGGTTATTTTCCGGGTTTTAAGGAGATTGGGAGCCGCTATAAGCTTCATGTTGCACTCATGCCGATTGGAGCTTATGAACCGGAGTGGTTCATGACCTCGCAGCATGTAACCCCTGAAGAGGCTATACAAGCATTTGTAGATGTTGGAGCAGAGACCATGATTCCGATGCATTACGGCACCTATAGACTTGCTGATGATACGGCCCGGGAAGCGCTGGATCGGATGGAAAGTGCCCGGCTTAAACAGGGTATTTCTGAAGAACGAATCCGTACGCTTAGCTATGGCGAAACGCTTATTATACAACCCGAGAATCGTATAACTGGACAATAATTGAAAAAATTCCTCCTAACTGGCGACCTCTGTACAGCAGCTGGAATAACTTTAGTATTGGAGAGAACAGCTGAAAAGGCTATTTTACGGGCTTTTTGCTCTCTATTTATGCTATAATGAGCCGAAACCCTAAGTGAAAAGGATGGTAATGCGTAATGATTAGCACAAGCGGCGTAACACTCCGCTACGGAAAACGCGCTCTCTTTGAAGATGTAAACATAAAATTCACCCCTGGTAACTGCTACGGTTTGATTGGCGCCAATGGTGCCGGTAAATCAACCTTTCTGAAAATTCTGTCTGGCGAGATCGAAGCAAATACCGGTGAGGTACATGTTACACCAGGCGAACGTCTCGCAGTACTCAAACAGAACCATTTTGAGTATGATGAATTCCCAGTACTTGAGACCGTAATTATGGGTCACACACGCCTTTATGAAATTATGAAAGAAAAGGACACGCTTTATGCGAAGTCCGATTTCACAGAAGCGGATGGCCTGCGTGCAGGGGAGCTTGAAGGTGAGTTCGCTGAGCTTAACGGCTGGGATGCTGAGCCAGATGCAGCTGCCATGCTGATTGGTCTCGGAATTATGCGTGAACTGCATGACAAAAAAATGGCCGAACTGAGCGGCAATGAAAAGGTACGGGTACTCTTGGCGCAAGCCTTGTTTGGCCGTCCAAATAACCTGCTGCTAGATGAGCCTACCAACCACTTGGATCTCGAATCTATTGGCTGGTTAGAGAACTTCCTCATGGACTATGAAGGTACTGTTATCGTCGTATCCCATGACCGTCACTTCCTGAATAAAGTATGTACGCATATTGCGGATATTGATTTTGGCAAAATCCAAATGTACGTCGGCAACTACGACTTCTGGTATGAGTCCAGTCAGCTTGCGCAAGCTTTGCAGCGTGATTCGAACAAGAAGAAGGAAGATAAAATCAAGGAATTGCAGGCATTTATCCAGCGTTTCTCGGCCAATGCTTCCAAGTCTAAACAAGCGACATCACGTAAGAAACAACTTGAGAAAATTACACTGGACGATATTCGTCCGTCGAACCGTAAATATCCGTTCCTCAACTTCAAACCTGAACGTGAAGCGGGTAAACAATTGCTGACAGTCAGCGGTTTGTCCAAAGCGGTTGAAGGTGAAAAGCTTCTTGATGAAATCAGCTTTGTAGTAAACAAAGGGGATAAGATTGCTTTTGTGGGCCCTTACTCCCAGCCTAAATCACTGCTGTTTGATGTGATCATGGGTGAGCAAGAAGCGGATGCGGGGGAATATACATGGGGAGTAACTACAACTCAAGCGTATTTCCCGAAAGACAACTCCAGCTATTTCGATGGTGTAGAAATGAATCTTGTAGAATGGCTACGCCAGTATTCTAAAGATCAGGACGAAACTTTCCTGCGTGGATTCTTGGGCCGTATGTTGTTCGCCGGAGAAGAAGCACTGAAGAAAGCAAGCGTGCTGTCCGGGGGCGAGAAGGTTCGCTGTATGCTGGCCAAAATGATGCTCAACGGCGCAAACGTGCTTGTGTTCGATGAACCAACCAACCACTTGGATCTGGAATCCATCACGGCACTGAATAACGGGCTGATCGATTTCGATGGCACGATTCTATTCACTTCCCATGACCATCAGTTCATCCAAACCATTGCTAACCGCATCATCGAGATTACACCTACAGGTGTAATTGACCGCTCCATGAGCTACGATGAATATTTGGAGAATCCAGAAATTAAGGAAATGCGCCAGCGCATGTATCCTGTAGAAGTATAATATTTAATTTTCGCTATGCGGAAGGAACCCATGAAGCAGCTACTCTAATCCTTTTAGGATCAGGGTAGCTGTCTTTATAATTTCGATTTTGAAAAGTTATTAACAAGTAGAATTCTACGGGGAGTATACGCGGGGCTTCTAAGACGGGAGTCTTTAGCCCTTGAGTTTTCCAAAGCGCATGTTTTCAGCTGACTAATCGTACAATAAAGAGAATCAGTTATGAATTTGAAGAGTTCTAATCCATCCTATCAGGCAGGACGAACGTATAAACGGCTGCGTTTCCCCGAGGGATTCGCAGCCGTTTATGTTTAAATATAAGTAAATACTAAGATCCGCCAGTACGACGGCGTTGGTTGTTAGGCTTTTTGTTATTTTGGCTTTTTAGCGGTTTGGCGGAACCAGCCTGAAATGTGGATCCAGGTTTGGAGGAAGATTGTTGTTTCTTCTGCTCCAGTTTTTTACGGATAGCTTCCGCTAAGTTGATTTTTCCTTTATCGTTGCTTTCGCTCATTATGATAACCTCCTTCGAAGCAAGTCCTTACACTTTATTCTAATTGTTTTTAAATGCTGCCACAAGGGCAAGAATAATTGAAAGAATTCTTTTCCGTATTTTAAATAATCGGGGAAAAAGAGGGGGAGCCAAGATGACTGATATTTACGAAGATATACGTAAAGGGGAACGAGGAGCTTGGGTTAGCATAGCGGCTTACCTCATCCTATCATCATTCAAGCTGGTTTGCGGTTATTTATTTGCATCTAGCGCACTCGTAGCGGACGGGGTCAACAATTTAACAGATATCGTGGCATCCATAGCTGTGCTGGTGGGTTTACGGATTTCGCGGAAGCCACCTGACTCTGACCACGCTTATGGGCATTTCCGCGCAGAGACCGTAGCGGCGTTGTTGGCTTCTTTTATCATGGCGGTAGTGGGCATTCAAGTGATTGTAGAGGCGGTGCGGTCCTTTTTCGATCGTACAAAAGAAACGCCACAGCTCTTGTCGGCAGGGGTGGCTATTGTATGTGCAATGGCTATGATGGGGGTATATATATATAACAAAAGACTGGCCAAGCAAATTAACAGTGGGGCACTTATGGCAGCGGCTAAGGATAATTTTTCTGATGCTATGGTCAGTGTTGGAGCCGCAGTTGGGATTGTAGGCGCACAGTTTGGATTGCCATGGATTGATTCCGCAGCGGCTGTTCTTGTCGGACTCATTATCTCCAAGACTGCTTGGGATATTTTTCGTGATTCGACCTATCGGCTTACCGATGGCTTTGATGAAGATAAATTGATGGATCTACGCAGTACGATTGCTCGAACGCCGGGAGTAGAAGAGATTAAAGATGTGAAGGCACGGGTTCATGGTAATCATGTGCATGTGGATGTTGTAGTGGAGGTGGATGCGAATATTTCTGTGACGGAAGGTCATGAAATAAGTGATTCCATCGAAGAAAGAATGAGCAAAATGCATAATATTATGAATGTGCAGGTGCACGTGGAACCTAAAAAATAAATTAAAAATGCTATATTAAGGGAAAAACACACATATTCAAGGAGAAATCAAGACTTTAGACCTGTATGTTACCATAAAGTGGCATGATTATATGTGAAATTTGGAGCATGTTCCAAATCCCGGGCAAGCCTATAATGAGGGCATAAAGGAATAATGTAGTACAATCCTTTATTGAAATCTCATCATGGAATTTGGGGGAACGTATGATCAAATCACATAAGCAAATTACAGCATCTTTGTTAGTATCTGCTGCAATTGTTGCAGGTTTAGGAGTATCTGCTCCTGGACAAGCAGCGGCAGCCTCAAGTTCATCTAATTCAGTTACAGCAGCTTCAGCCGTTCAAACAGGTGTGATCGAGGCTAGTGTTCGCCTTCGCAGCACCCCTTCTACTGACGGAGAAATAGTGAAGTACTTGCAAAAGGGAGATCAAGTGCAGATCCTTTCGCAGCCTAACAGCTATTGGTATCAAGTAAAAACGGCTGATGGTTCAGTGGGTTATACAAGTGCAGGAGATAAGTATATCAGCGTATCCTCTGCTTCAGTAACGACACCATCGGCACAAACTGGCACCATTAAGTATGGTGTGAATCTTCGGGTTTCACCTTCAACAAGCGGAAAAGTAATGAAGCTTTTGAATAAGGGAGAAAAAGTAGAAGTTCTGGCACAGCCTAACAGTTACTGGTATCAAGTTAAAGCGGCGGATGGTAGCATCGGATATATAAGTTCAAGTGATCAATATAGTACACTTTCAGGAAACGGTGGGGGATCTGGAACGGTAACGCCTACACCAACGCCTACACCTACACCTACACCTACACCCAATCCGCCTATAACAACACCGGGGGCTTCAGCCCAAATCGAACGGGTAATTGCTGCAGGCATGGGATATCTAGGAACGCCTTATGAGTATGGCTCCAGCAGAAATGATACAAGAACCTTTGACTGCTCGGACTTCATCCGGCAAATTTTTATGGATGCTGCGAATCTCAAACTGCCGGCGGATTCCCGTCAACAAGGAGATTGGGTGAAGTCGAATAGTACGATGGTTACGTCTATTTCCAATTTGAAGCGCGGCGACTTAATGTTCTTTATGGATTATAAGGGGAATTCTGCTTCTGCTTATGAGGGAATCGACAAATCTACAGCTAGAATATCGCATGTTGCTATGTATCTAGGAGATGGACAAGTTCTACAAACTTATTCCGTAGCTTCAGGCGGGGTAAGAGTAGATAAACTAAGCGCTTCTTGGATGAATCGTTTTCTCTACGGAGGTTCGGTCATTCGCTAAATATATGAAAAATGCAGGAAGCGACAGCATCGCATGTTTGTGACGGGTGAACGATGGCGGGCGTACGCGCAAGAGGGCTATCCTTTTAGTAGAATTCTCTACTGAAGGGGTAGCTCTTCCTGTTTTATCTGTTCAGAATATGTACTCTCCACATAAAAAAAGGGCAGTACCATCGGCCATTTTTCTGGCTCTTGGGACACCCTTTTTTCGCATATTGATAATTAAGGTAAGATCACATTGGCTGTTACAGGAACCTTAACCCATGCTTTTCCTAGCCAAGTGTAGATTTCTCTCCATTCATTACCCCAAGTGTCCGAAATAACTTCACCTGTTGTATCAAGAGTCTGAACGCCAAGCCAGCCTGCTGGAATTATACCTCCGACGGAAAAGTAGAAAGGTGTTTTCTCGGTCAGCACTATTTGTGGTGTTGCTGGAATCATATCCGCTGGAGTGATAATTGTTTCAAAAGAATTGCTGTAAGTGCTTCCAGTTACGGTTGCAGGATCCGTAGTAGTGTTAGTTACTTCAGCTGCTGAAGCTGTAGCAGCAATGGAAGCCATAAGACCTAAGGCTACTGTAAGGCTGGCGATTTTTTTCATGTTTGGTTCCTCCTAGTGGGGATTGGATGTATTTTTTTCCAAAAGCGCTGTTTGCTAATATGCTAGTAAACGTAAATGATGCGTGATGAACCACCCATTCAACATTTCTTATTTTCTCAAGTGACATCCGTGCAGGAATGACCTATACTTTCTGCATGATGAATAAGATATATGGATAGATATGGGAGGGATACGACAGTCACACCATTAAAATGAGGGGCTACTACATAGATCTACCTCTGCGTCCCGTGAAGAGAGAAATTACAAACAGAACCAGGAAGACGAAGAACAGGATCTTAGCAAGACCAGCGGCGGCGGCTACAAGGTTGAAGAAACCAAAGATTCCGGCGATTACTGCGACTACAAGTAGTATTGCGGACCATTTTAACATTACATATCACCTATCCTTTTTTGATTAATGTAGTCATTGTATAAACGGGGACTTTGATTTTGAAACAAAAGGGAAGAGGGACTCTTGACAAGACTCGACAAGATGTTTCGGCTTATGGGACCAGGGGTAACTATGCAGTATACAAGGCTGATTAGCCGATATTTATGAGATATGGAAGGGGTTATGAATATGATCATTGAACTTAGTGTAGCTCTCGTCGCAATTGCATTCGCAGTACTTGTTTTCTTTTTAATTAAAACCTTAAAGTCGGCAAAGGATTCACTCGACAAAGTCAGCCAAACCTTGGTGGAAGTACAGAAGACGATGGATGAGCTTACTTATGAAGTGAAAACGACGGTCAGACACGCAAATGAAATCACTGCCGATGTACAGCATAAGATTCAAAAGATTGACCCAGTCATCGATTCTGTCAAGAATCTGGGTGATGTCATGAATGAGCTGACCTTAACGGTCAAACAAGTGTCAGTCACAGTGATTGAGAAATATCGTAAATCGCGTGAGCTGAAGGAGAAGAGTAAGGAAGTCTCTATAAAAGAAGCTCCGTTAACTCCTGCTGAAGAACGTACTGTTAACTCCTATGATGCCATTTATGCTGAGAAGTCACCGGGAAAAATAGCTACAGTGCTAAAAGGTGTAGACGTAGCTGCAACTCTTTGGAAGAAATTTCGTCATTAAGCATAAGATAGTAAAGCTTCTGTAATCGGTGGCTGCAGATAAGAAAGGTGGGACACAACATGAACATGATGATCCTTTTATTTGGTCTTCTTTTCCCATACTTTGATGCGTCTCCACAGTTGGCGCCTATCGCTACTTTTATTGAACAACCTAAGTCGGTTCTCGCATTTGAACAAGCTTCAGAATCCAGCCCATATATCAATGACTTTGATTCTCTGCAAGGTGTTGCTTTATATGCCACAAAGGAAGAAATGTTTCTGGCCAAAGGCAATCCGCTTGCGGTGACAAATGATCCATTACAAGAGACGGTGGAGTACCACTACGCAGATGTGACAGTGGGTGTGGGCGAGGGGATGGTACTTTATGTACATGTTTCACCTCCGCAAGCACGGCAGTTTGGTTTACATGTAGATGGTGTAGAAATCGATCCTGTAAGAGATAATTTGCAAGATACTTTGGGCAAACCGTATTTTATAGCTGAAGATGGGGATGTATATATGAGAGGGAATAATGCACTCAAAATATATCGAAATTTGGCGGGTGAATTTGAAGGAATTGATTTATTTGATAGTATTTCTTCCTAATGTGTTTCATATTTGAGCAAATTGGTTAATAAACATAGGCTGTCTTTAGAATAGAGTAACCTCCAGAACCACTAGGTATAGTGGGGCTGGAGGTTACTTTGCTGAATACGTAAATTGATCCTATGACTATATTTACATATTATGAAAATAGAAATAACACTGTAAAATAGCGTATGATAGAGTTAGTAGGTTTGCAGAATTTTACGGTCGTAATACTATTCGTGTGAGGTGAAGATGATGAGAATCTTAATCGTGGATGACAATCCGACTAATGTTATCATTATCCGTGAAATCCTGAAAAAAGAAGATTACCGAAATTTCGTAACCGCATCTTCTGCCAAAGAGATGTTGGAACGGCTTGGAATCGGTTCTGGGAGTGAAGATGGACGTCCCCGGATGTCAGATATTGATCTGATTTTACTGGATATGATGATGCCAGAAATGGATGGGATCGAAGCATGTCGTGTTGTGCAGCAATACGAACATCTTAAGGATATTCCAATAATAATGGTTACAGCTGTAGGCGATTCTAAGAAATTGGCCGAAGCGCTGGATGCAGGTGCAGTAGATTATGTTACGAAACCTATTAATAAAGTGGAGCTAATGGCCCGGATTCGGCTTGCTCTGCGGTTGAAAAGTGAGAAAGATTGGCATAAGGAACGGGATCAGCGGATTCAGGAGGAATTGAGACTGGCTGCACTCGTGCAGAATGCTGTACTCAGCCTACCCCTGCAGGAAGAGAATTTCGAGGTGCATGCTATCTATCAGCCTTCCTCTGAATTGGCGGGTGATTTATATGCCTGGTATCCCCTCGGGGATGGCCGATATGGCGTAATCCTCCTGGACATTATGGGACACGGTATATCGTCCTCTCTTTTTTGCATGTTCCTTGCGTCAGTATTAAAGGACACGGTAACTACTTATGTAGAGCCGGAAAAGGTAATTCAGGAACTCAATCGAAGGTTTAACCAACTTTATATTGAGAAAAAGCTGATTCAATACTATTTTACGACGATTTATCTTGTGATCGACACTCGTATAAAGCGTATTGACTACGTTAACGCCGGGCATCCACCTGCGCTATTTTTTGAGGGCGCAGCCAAGACTCCGGTCTTGCTGGAAAGCAATTGTCACCCTGTAGGCCTGTTTGAACGAATCGATATTCAGCCTCAGAGCTTGACCTACGAAGATGAAGGGCATTTGGTTCTCTATACAGATGGTCTGCTGGAGCTGGTTGAGGGTGAACAGGAAGAGCAGCTGAAGTTTATGATTAAGCATTTAAATGTTGAGCATGAATGGAAGGAAGAAACTATACGGGCTGCTTTTTTCAATGCTGATGTTCCTAAAGAGCGTGACGATGACAAATGTATAGTGTGGATCTCACTGAAGAAGGGAACAGAATGAGGATGAAAATAAAGGCTAAACTCTTAATTGGTTTTAGTGCGATGCTGGCGATTATGCTGGCACTTACTATGATTGGATACGATCGTTTGGATTATATGAATGGTCAGCTTGAGGGTTACCAGGATAGATATATGAAGGGGCGTTCTTCTTCAGGTATGCGTGGAGAAGTGAATGATATGGCGCGGATATTAACGACGACCATGTTAAGCGCTGATACATCAACGGTAGAATCACAAAAAAAAGAGATTGATAAAAAAATAGCTAAGGCTAATGAGCACTACGACAAAATAAAAGAATCAATGACTAGCGCTGAAGAGATGCAGATCGTTAATCAAATTGATGATTCTTATACGATCTATCTAAATTATCAGGAAAAAATATTGAAGCTGTTATCAGCTGGTTATTTCCAGAATGCCAGCACGTATTCTAACACAGAGGGACAAGCGATTCAGAATGCCGTGTTAAATGCTCTGAACAGTCTCTCTGATTATAATGCCTTTATTATGAATGAAGAGAGCGCAAAAGCTAAAGATGCCTACCAAAGCTCTACTCAGATGGTCATCTTGATGATGATTGTGGGTCTGCTACTTGGACTTGGAGTTGTTCTTTGGATCATTCCAAGCATTACGCGGGGGCTTAACGTCGTTTCGATGATGATTACCAGCTTTGGCAACGGCAGAATCCGGGCCATAAGGCGTATAAAGGTTACTTCGAAAGATGAGATTGGTGAGGTTGCCCTTGTCTTTAAGAAAATGGCGTTAGATCTTGAAGAGAAACAGCAAATGGAACAGGCTTATGCACAGGCGCAGAATGATCAATCCTGGCTGAATGCAAATGTTGCTCAGGTGACAGAACTTCTCCGGGGGGTTAGCTCATTGGATCAGGTCTCACAGACCTTTATTAACGAGTTCACCCCTGTGCTGGGAGCCCAGTTTGGGGCAGTATATTTAAAGGATGCTAACCGTCCAGATTTTCTGCGAAGCAGTGGTTATTATGCAGTAGATAGCGATAAGAAACCAAAGGAAGGTTTTGTGATTGGAGAAGGACTCGTAGGACAAAGTGCGCTTGATATGCACCCAATCAGATTGGAACGGGCTCCTGAAGATTACATCTCCGTGAAATCCGGCTTTGTGGATTCACAGCCAGGATATATTTCCATTCATCCGCTTATTTTTGAAGACGAGCTGCTCGGTGTAGTAGAATTCGCTTCATTCCAGCCATTTAGCAGTCTGAAAAATGATTTGCTGCAACAACTTGCGAATAATTTAAGCATTATTTTCAATAATATTAGTCGTCGTCTGATTGTAGAGAAATTACTGCGTGAGTCACAAGCACTTACGGAAGAACTGCAATGTCAGTCAGAAGAGCTGCAGACTCAGCAAGAAGAACTGCGTCGTTCCAATGAGAACTTGGAAGAGCAGACGGACGCACTTAAGCGTTCAGAAGAACTGCTGCAACGTCAGCAGGAGGAACTGGAACATTACAATACGGAACTCGTCGCCAAGACTCGTGCACTAGAGGAGCAAGTGCAGGAGGTTGAGGAGAAAAAAGATGAAATTGAGCATGCTAAGGTTCAGCTAGAGAAACAGGCTATGCAATTATCCGTGACTAGTAAGTATAAATCAGAATTTATGGCGAACATGTCCCATGAATTGCGGACGCCGCTCAACAGTCTGCTGATCTTGTCCCAGCTGCTTACCGAGAACAAGGATGGTAATTTAACGGAGAAGCAGGTTGAATTTGCCCATACGATTTATATGTCAGGTGCTGACCTGCTTAAGATGATTGATGAAATTTTAGACCTGTCCAAGGTTGATGCAGGAAAAATGGAACTGAATCATGAAGAAATTAAACTGACTGAGCTGAAAAGCTTTGTGAAGCAGAATTTTGCTCCACAGGCGCTCAAAAAAGGACTCTCCTTACGGATAGCCTTTAACGAGCCGCTGCCAGATAGCGTAATTGCCGATAGTCATCGGTTGAAGCAGGTCTTAAGAAATCTGCTTTCCAATGCCTTTAAATTTACAACCGAAGGTTTTATCGAGTTTTCAGTTAGCCCGGCAGATACTAATCTCTTGCCACTAAATCTGCCGAGTGATAATGAATATATTGCTATTGCTGTGAAGGACAGTGGCATTGGTATTCCGGCTGACAAAACAGATATTGTATTCGAAGCCTTCCAGCAAGTAGACGGAACAACCAGCCGTAAATATGGAGGCACGGGCCTGGGATTGTCGATCAGCCGTGAATTGGTTCGTATAATGGGTGGAGCTATTGTGCTCGAATCCCGTGAGGGACAAGGCAGTACCTTCACTTTGTATTTGCCGGTGAAGGCAAATTACAGTAAACAACCTGCAGAAATAGAAGCTGCTGTGTCCAAAGAGGATTCAACATATGATGAATATATTGGAGACATGCTTCCAACCTTAGTGCCAGCAGCTGTTAACGTACCCCTTCCACAACTGACAATTGAGGATGACCGTGACAATTTGACGGCGAATGACAAAGTCCTGCTTATTATTGAAGATGATGAAAGCTTTGCGAAAATCTTGCTAGACATGGCTCGTGGTCGCAGATTTAAAGGCTTAGTAGCGCTTCAAGGCGATATTGGACTGCAGATGGCAAAAACTTATTTGCCAGATGCGATTATTCTCGATATACAGCTGCCTGTAATGGACGGCTGGACCATTCTTAGAGAGCTGAAAAGTGCATCTCAGACCCGTCACATTCCTGTTCATGTTATCTCAGTGAACGATGAAGTGAAGCAAGGATTGATGATGGGGGCTATGGCGTATCTAAGAAAACCATCTTCAAGAGAAGCATTGGAGCGGGCTTTCTCACAAATTGAGAACTATACGTCCAGCACTGTGAAGTACCTTCTGATTGTAGAAGATGATGAGATTCAACGTCGTTCCATTATGGAATTGATTGGTCATGATGATGTAGCTATTACCGCGGTATCAACCGGCAATGAGGCACTGATGGAGCTGCGCAAGCAGAGATATGATTGTATGGTTCTGGATCTTATGCTTGGGGATATGAACGGCTTTGAACTGCTGGATCAGATTCGTGATGATGAGGAATTAAACGATCTTCCTATTATTATTTATACAGGTAAGGATTTAGATAGCAAAGAAGAGACACAGCTCCGCAAGTATGCTGAATCCATAATTATCAAGGATGTTCGTTCTCCGGAACGACTACTGGATGAGACAACGTTGTTCTTGCACCGGGTAGAAGCCAATCTTCCGGAAGATAAACGTAAAATTTTGCAGAAGCTGCATAACAAGGAAGAGTTATTCGAAGGGAAGAAAATACTGCTCGTCGATGATGATATTCGTAATGTTTTTGCACTCTCTAGTGTACTGGAAGAATACCACATGGAAGTGAAGTTTGCGGAGAACGGACGTGAAGCGCTGGAAATGCTGGTAGAGCAAGAAGATTTTGATCTCGTGCTTATGGATATGATGATGCCGGAAATGGACGGATATGAAGCTATGCGCCGAATCCGTGAAATGCCGCAATATCAGAAACTGCCTATTATTGCGCTTACCGCCAAAGCAATGAAAGAGGATCGCGCCAAATGTATTGAAGCGGGAGCTTCTGATTATATGAAGAAACCGATCGCAACAGGTCAACTTCTTTCGTTAATGCGTGTCTGGTTGTATTCGTAAACTCAAATTTGGGGTAATACCTTTTTAAGAACTAACATGACTAGAATTACGGTGTGTTAATAAGGGAGTCGGGATAACAATGAAAGCGATAGAACACGGATATGAGGAGCAGCCCGTTATGGTAGGAAGTGACGAGTTGGAGCAAATTGAGATCGAGCTGCTCCTTGATGGAGTACACCGTTTATATGGATATGATTTCCGGAATTATGCGTTGCCTTCTTTGAAGCGGCGTATCTGGCATCATGTGCATGCGGAGAATGTACACAGCATATCCGCGCTGCAAGAAAAGGTGCTGCATGATCGCGCCTGTTTTGAACGATTTGTCTATAGTCTCTCCATTCCGGTTACCGAAATGTTTAGGGATCCGGGGTTATTTTTAACGTTTCGCCAGAAGGTAGTTCCGTTGTTGAGGACTTATCCCTATATTCGTATCTGGCATGCTGGATGCTCCACTGGTGAAGAAGTATACTCTATGGCCATCCTGCTTCATGAAGAAGGGCTTTACGATAAGGCTCGGATTTATGCCACAGATATGAATGAGCGTTCTTTACAGCAGGCTAAAGAAGGCGTCTATGATATTAGCAGAATGAAGCAATACACTAAGAATTATTTGGAGGCGGGAGGTACCCGGGCATTCTCTGAATACTATACAGCGAAGTATAACTCGGTTATTTTACAGCCATATTTACGCAAAAACATTATATTTGCTGAGCATAACTTAGCTACAGATACTTCTTTTAATGAGTTTAATGTTATTTTCTGCCGCAATGTGATGATCTATTTCAATGATGAGCTGCGTGATCATGTTCACGGCTTGTTTCATGAAAGTTTAAGTCGTTTTGGAATACTTGTTCTAGGCTCTAAAGAATCCATTCACTTTACGAAGTACAGCGATTGTTATGAGTCTTTGGACAGAGTAGAGAAAATATACCGTAACATAAAATAACGCATGAAGGAGGGTGGTCCTATGGGGTTTCAAGAACCAATTCATATACTACTAGTAGATGACCGTCCTGAAAATCTGCTGGCGCTGGAGGCGGTACTTGAAAGCCAGCATTATGAGCTAGTCAAAGCCACCTCCGGCGAAGAAGCGCTGCGGTGTTTGTTAAGGTATGATTTTGCTGTCATCGTACTGGACGTGCAGATGCCAGGTATGGATGGGATCGAGACCGCAAAGTTGATTAAAGCCAGAGAAAAAACAAAGGAAATTCCGATTATCTTTATCTCTGCGAATAGTAAGGAAGCGGAGCATTTATTCGCGGGCTATTCTGCAGGGGCTATTGATTATATGGTTAAACCCTTCATTCCACAAATTCTGAAGTCTAAGATACAAGGTTTTGTCGAGATGTATATTACGAGCAAAAAACATCAGACTCAGACCATGCTGCTGCAGCAAAAGACGAAAGAGCTGGAAATCATAAATAGTGAGCTCGTAAAGGCTAAGGAAGAGGCGGAGATCGCCTCCAAAGCGAAGTCGGAATTTCTGGCTATGATGAGTCATGAGATTCGTACACCAATGAATGGCGTAGTGGGTATGATTGATTTATTAATGGAGACTGACCTTGCTCCTGAGCAGAAGGAGTATTCCGAGATCATTCGGAAAAGTGCAGACACGTTGATTACGGTTATAAACGATATTCTTGATTTCACCAAAATGGAATCCGGTAAAATGGAAATCGAAGAGCAGCTGTTCGAACTTCGCACATGTATTCAAGAGGTGTTCAGCCTCTTTTCGGTGGAAGCGGGAAAAAAGAACCTGGAGCTCGCTTATTTTATCGATCAGAAGTTGCCTAGACTTTTATATGGAGATATGGCTCGTCTACGCCAAGTATTAATTAATCTGATTGCTAACGCAGTTAAATTTACAAATCAGGGCGGTGTCTATTTAGTCGCTTCCATCAAAGAAACATCTGGGCACAAGGTAGAAGTCGAGTTTACGGTCATGGATACAGGGATTGGTATTTCTCCAGAGAAATGCGACCGATTATTCCAACCGTTCTCACAGCTGGATTCTTCAATGACACGGAAATACGGGGGGACAGGGCTTGGTTTAGCCATATGTAAATCCCTTGTAGGCATGATGGGCGGAGAAATACGGGTAGAATCCATGGAGCAAAAAGGAGCTACCTTTATTTTTACGATTCAAGCATCCGTACCTGGAGAAGATTTGACAGGAGGTTATCAAGAAGAGGAATCGCCTCATCTTCTTCTTAATCAGGAGAGCAGAAGCCGAATTCTTGTTGTAGATGACCATCCTATCAATCAGCGTCTGATGGTTAGCATGCTAGATAAGCTCGGCTATGAAGCTGATATGGCTGAGGACGGGAAACAGGCTGTGCAAATGGCGCTTAAGCAGCCCTATGATTTTATCTTTATGGATCTCCAAATGCCAGTAATGGATGGCCTGGAGGCAACCGCCCAAATCCGTCGAGAAGGCGGTCCGGCGGCTGAGAAGACTATTATTATTGCAATGACTGCGAATGTCATGGATGGCATTCAGAATCGCTGTAAAGCCTCAGGAATGGATGACTATATCAGCAAGCCACTTAAGATGAGCAGTATTAAGCAGATTATCTCTCGGTATTCTAGCAGCGATAATCGGATGGCTGAACCAGATACATCTATTTTTCAGGCGTAACCCAAGATTTACTAGTTTATATTTTAATGTTATTTGTTTCAAAGGTAGGACTATGAGGTTATTAATATAGAAAATATTTATCAGGAGAGATCGTCTATGAACACGCATAAAAGTAATAAGTTTCACGCTAAGACAGAGACAAAAGAAAATGTATGTACGGTTTTCCTGAATGGTGAACTTGATCTATCCGTTGCTTCCGATTTCCGTTTGGTAATGGAGCCGCTTGTAGGTGATACGAAGCATGATTTAGTAATAAATCTTAAAGAATTAAAATACATCGATAGCACGGGTATTGGTATTCTACTTTCGATCCTGAAATCAAGACAAGGTATGGACGTTAAGTTTATGGTTGAGGATGTTCCTCCCCAAATTCAGAAGCTGTTTGACATGACTGGTATTACCAAGTTTTTTGCCTCCCAAGAGAATTCCCACTAGGAAAGGATAGAACAAAGAATGAGTGATGATGTGCAAAAAGTAATTCTTCAGCTGCCGGCTAGCGCAGAGTATGTGGATATTGTTAGGTTAAATTTATATGGTATTGCTTCAAAAATGGGCTTCACCTACGAAGATATTGAAGATATGAAGGTAGCTGTATCAGAGGCGTGTAACAATTCAGTATTGTACGCCTATGGACAACAAGACGGAATGGTTGATGTAATCTTTGAGGTGGGTGAAAGTGCCTTATCCATTACAGTCAAAGACGAGGGGGAGAGCTTTGACGGTTTGGAAGACTCGTCCAGTGAGCGTATGACACTGCATGATAAAGAGTTGAGTGACGTTCAGGTCGGCGGTTTAGGGTTCTACTTAATGCAAGCGTTGATGGATGACGTGAGCGTTGTAAGTGAGGCCGGAAGAGGGACGGTAGTAACTTTGAAGAAGCACCTTAACTTTAGCGAGGAAAAGGTATGAGTGATAAGGTGACTCCCCCCGAGTCCATGAATGAAGCAGTCACCCAAATTTGGGAATATCAGCAGACTAAGGATAATGAACGCGCAACAGTGCTGATACAGAAATATGAGCCTATGGTAAAAATGGCTGCTGGAAAAATTTCTCGCAACCGCCCCGACTTGTATGAGGATTTATATCAGGTCGGGCAAATGGCGCTCATCCGGTTATTACAGCAATATGATATTAGCCTTGGAATCCCTTTTGAGCCCTATGCGATGAAAAGCATGATTGGACATATGAAGAATTTCCTACGTGATAAATCTTGGTACATACAGGTACCTAGACGGATTAAAGAAAAGGGGGCACTTGTTCAACACGCGATTGACGAACTAACAGTGAAGCTGGAACGTTCGCCTGCGGTGGATGAGATTGCTCATTATCTTGATTTGTCTGTTGAAGAAACTGTAGAAGTACTGGCGGGCAGAGAATGTTATCATTACGTCTCCCTAGACTCGCCCCTTTCTCAAGAGGAGACAGGAGCTACGCTAGGCGAGCTGATCAGCTCTGACGCAAATGATTACGAGACCGTAGAGAAACGTATGGATTTGCAACAAGCACTAGGTCAATTGAAGGAACAGGAGCAGCAGGTGCTGCTGTTAGCGTTCCAAGATGGACAATCCCAGCGGGCGATCGCCCAGAAGCTGGGGGTATCACAGATGAGCGTTTCACGCATACAGAAGCGGGCCACTGAGAAGTTAAAGCAGATTATGGCCAACTCTTCCTATTGAGTTCCTGTATGGGTAGTATACATTTTCGACGATAAGGACATGCCTCTCTCCGCTGACTGGAGACCCGCATGTCCTTTATTTGTATACTATTGTAGACTTATTCCCCCGCTTGTCCGTCCAACCTAGAGGATTAGACGGACAAGCGGGGGAAGCGGTCGATAGTTGGGGAATAGATCGATAGTCTTGCGGTTAGCTATTAGCATCAATGTATTTTTTAATTTCGCCAAGATACTCTCCGATTACTGGAACATTAAGAAAAAGACTAAGAATGTAGCCTAATAAACCAAGGACTACAAATGTTCCGAGAGATAGTCCAAGTCCCCGAGATATACCGGCCATCAGGTTTGTGATGATTCTTTTTTTCGGATCTGAATAGTTGTCGAGAATGTCCTTGAATTCTGATTTTTCCAGTGAGTGAGCGATCTTATCAAGACGACTGTTTAAGCGTTTCACTTCATGTCGCAACTCGAAAGGATGTTCATCAATTTCATAAGGTTTTGTTTGGTTATTTGAATCTGCCATGCGCCATCCCTGCTTTCTATAGCCCTAACGGGCATTAATTGAATGTCTAGTTGTATCTGCTGATGTGAATAAAGGTATAACTAAACAACAGCCAGCTGCGGTCAGCTGGCTGTTGTTTGTTAAAGTGATAGCTGTATGATGCCGCAGATTAGTAATTGGATTTATAGGAGGATTTTACATCCTCTTTCGCATCCTTAGCCTGATTGGCAACCTCTTTAGAGGATGCTTTGGCTTCATCAGCTACGTCTTTAGAGGCGTCTTTAACATCCGAGCTTACATTGCTTGAGGCTTCACTTACAGTGTCACCAATTTTACTTCCAGCCTCTTGAAGAGTGGCGGCAATCTGTTGTTTGCTGTCACTGACAGTGGTATAGATATCAGAGGCTTTATCTGATACCGTACTAGCCAAATCGGTTGCTTTTTCGCCAACGGTTGTCGCAATAGCTTTGGTTTTGTCAGTTACGGCACCAGCAACTTCTTTGGTCTTGTCTGTAGCTAGAGAAAGTTTATCTGACAGATCACTGCGCATTTCACGGCCAGGCTTTGGTGCAAATAGCAAGGCTGCTGCGGCACCAATTAAGCTACCGATAAAGATACCTTTTAATAAGCTGCTTCCGTTCTCTACTTCATGTTCTACGTTACTCATCACCAATCACTCCTTATAATTTATCTTACTTCGTATATAAACTTTGGCGTATGGGCTGAAACAGTTGAAGAGCAAGGGGGAGATTACGGGAGGTTAAGGGAGGATACGGTAACCTAGATGGCTTTAGGTCATATAAACCGCGTTTTTGAGGCTTTATCAACATTTGTTTATGCGCAAAAAAAGAAGGGTGAAGACAGGCTGTGATATGCAGCATATGTCTCCATCCTTCCACGATTGAATTTAGAATGTTACGGATTAATCATTAACGGCTTGGAGTACCGCATAGCCGAATTCAGGCAGATTCAGATGCAGCTGGGATGTGGAGGTTTCAGTCCGCTTCTGCGTCTTTAGGTTTACCCATATCATGTCTGCCCCGGTTACAGGAATGATGACATCGGCCATAACATCTTCATTATTCAATACGATTATGAATCGGCTTTGTTTGTCCCACCGCTCATATACAAGCAGCTTTGGATAACCCGGAATCTCCAGCGCTTTAAATCCACTGCTCCGGAATGCGGGATGAGATTTACGAAGGCTGATCGTCCAGCGATAGTATTCGAGCAATTCTTGATTCTGTTTCTGGGAGTCCCACTCCATGCATTTTCGGTTGTCCGGGTCGTATCCGCCATCCATGCCGATTTCATCGCCATAATAAATACAGGGTGCTCCCTGAAAGGTCATCTGGAACAAAACGGCCAGCTTTAACTTCCTGATGTCACCGCCACAAAGTGTCAGGAAACGAACTGTATCATGGCTGTCTAGCAGATTAAAGGCGGCTTCCGTAATTTGTTGCGGATAATTCGCTAGCATAGTAGCAACCGACTGAGAGAATTGTGCAGCATTGATCTGTCCGTGGGCGAAAAAATTAATTTGAATATTCGTTAGCGGGTAATTCATAACGGCGTCAAACTGATCGCCAAGCAGCCACGGCAAGGAATCATGCATGATTTCTCCTACGAGATAGGCCTCTGGATTAACGCTTTTGATCGTACTGCGGAATTGCCGCCAGAACGAATGGGAGACTTCATTTGCGACATCAAGCCGCCAGCCGTCTATACCGATTTCCTCGATCCAATAGCGGCCTGCATTCAGTAGATATTCTATGACTTCAGGATTCTCAGTGTTGAATTTAGGCATGATAGGCTCGAATGCAAATGTGTCATAGGTGGGAATTCCGTCGATGACCTGTGGCGGCCACTCGCGTACATGGAACCAATCGGCATAACGCGAAGATTGCCCGTTCGCGAGCAGATCAACAAATGGCGGGAAGGTATGGCCGCAATGATTAAAGACACCGTCCAGGATGACACGGATGCCTTTGGAATGACAGGAGTCCACAAACTCTTTCAGCAATGTGTTGGTGCCAAAATGAGGATCGACCAAGTAATAATCTTCTGTATCGTATTTATGATTGGTGGTTGCCGCAAATAGAGGATTAAAATATATAGCATTGATGCCCAATTCACAGAGATAATCCAAATGATCTAGTACACCCTGCAAGTCTCCTCCGAAGAAATTCCGAGGACTCGGTGTGCCGCCCCATTCGAGTACATCTGTCGGATCGTTGGTGGGATCACCATTCGCGAAACGCTCCGGGAATATTTGATAAAATACTGCATCTTTCACCCAAGATGGAGGGGAGTGCACATCTTCACGATTCAAAAATGGAAAGTCGAACAGACCCTCATATACAACAGCAGGTGGCTCTGGATAAAATCCTTTTTCCAAAAAATAAAGGACTTCGTCTTTGTTATAAAGCGCAAAGTAATACGCGAGTCTGCGGTAAACAGGACGGACGGAGGCTTGCCAGTAATCGAACAAGCCGTCAGAAGCGAGGCGCTGCATTGGAATGACCTCATGCGTTTTGTCCCAGCCAAATTTATCTCCACAGAAAAGGTCGATCTGTGATACGTTGTCCCGCTTAGTTCTTAGGCGAATATGAAGTGTAGACTCATCGTAGGCATATGACCAATTTTGTCCCATACGGTGATAAACGGCTTCCGGTTGAATCATACTCATTTTCCATCCCTTCGGGCATGTAAACGCAAAAAAGGGCCAACCTCATGATTTTCAGAGGTTGAACCCTTGGCGGTTTCATTGCCTTTAAATTTGTCTGCATCTTACCATAACCCTCAAGAGCAAAGCAAGAGGTTATTTCACAAGAATTTACAATATGGAATATTTAGTATGTGGTAGGAATAAAGAGAAAATAAGAGAAAAGATAAGATAAACTTTGTTAAACCGTCTTGTTTGGACTTATACCCTGATTGCAATCAAAATTATGGATATTATAGAATGAGGGCGAACGAACTTGATTTTTCATAACACGCATTCAAATTAAAGGCACTGTTACCTGCAAAGGTACAACCTCGGCACTTTGTGCAAATGAGGTTGTACCTTTTTTATATGCTTTTTTTCAATGCGGGTTAGGTTTAATCACTCATGATCGAAGGGGAGATGAGCAAATGAAGAAGAGTAAACGTTCCAAAATGCAAGCGGTAACATTTAGTTTAGTCCTATGCCTGCTGTTAACTTTGACGGTCACCGCATGCGGTTCTGGCAATGGGAACTCCGCATCAAAGCCGAATTCGAGTCCGAATTCCGCAGTGAACGAGCCGGGGGGAACCACAAATGAGACAAATACCGAAGAGAAAACCACTGATGAGGAAATGAAGCCAGAAGCAGGGGCCAAACTTATGGTCTGGGAAGCCAAGGAGCAGCTTGAATACATGAAGCAGGTAGCTGCTGATTTCGAAAAAGAATATGGTGTTCCCGTCACGGTTGAGGAAATGGCGGGTGGCGATCAAGGCGCAAGACTGGCGACGGATGGTCCGTCTAAACTTGCTGCAGATGTGTTGACTCTGCCCCATGACCAGATCGGGCAAGCCGTAAAAGCAGGGCTGCTTTTGCCAAACGATGTTTTTGAGGAAGAAACCAAATCAACGATGGTGGCAACAGCCGTTCAGGCATCGTCTTATGATGGCATTCTTTACGGTTATCCTAAATCGGTGGAAACCTATGCGCTGTTCTACAACAAGGACCTGATTCCTGACGCTCCTAAAACGTGGGATGATGTGATTGCTTTTGCAGATACGTACAACAATCCGAAGGAAAACAAATTCGCAATCATGTGGGAATTCGTCGGATATTACAGCTATCCGTTTATTGGCAGCTTCGGCGGATATATTTACGGAGACAACAATACGAATTTCAAGGATATTGGATTGAACAATGAGGGCACTATCAAAGGATTTACGTTTCTGCAGAGCCTCAAAAAAATTCTGCCTTTGAATGCAGGAGATATCACTTATGACGTGAAAACCCAATTATTCCAAGAAGGTAAGCTGGCGATGAATATCGATGGGCCATGGTCCATAGCGGCGTTTAAGGAAAATGTTAACCTGGGTGTGGCTCCTCTTCCAAAGGGACCTGACGGTCAAGACAGTCTTTCTTTCTCCGGTGTCAAATCGTATTATGTTAACTCATATACGGAATATCCGGTCGCAGGCCGTTTGTTCGCACATTTTGCAAGCAACAAGGAGAACCAGCTTAAGAACTTTGAGATGACGGGAGCGATTCCTGCGAGTATAGAGGCTGGAGAAGCGCCGGAAATCAAAGATGACCCTATTATTGGCGGATTCTTCGAGCAATTCCAAAATTCCGTTCCAATGCCTTCCGTTTCAGAAATCAAATCCGTCTGGGAACCCCTAAAAGCAGCGTTTGTGTCCCTGTGGAACGACTCGAATCTTGATGTTAAACAGACGCTGGATCAGACTGTAACCACGATTCAGGCCGATCTGGAGTCGAAGTAAAGGGCAGGTGATTTAACCATGAGGAAAAAAACAGGCGCAGCGCTACTCTCGGCTATTATTCCGGGACTGGGCCAGTTCTACAACCGGCAGTGGCTGAAAGGATTGGTATTCCTGCTGGTGGGGTCTGCTGGAATTTACTATATTGCTAATGATCTGATGGGACATTTGCATGGCTTAATTACGCTTGGGGAATTTCCAAGCCGTATGGTCAAGGTAGGCAAATTAACCCGGATGGTGGAAGGCGACCACTCCATTTTTATGATGATCAATGGTCTAATGGCATTGCTGGCGCTGCTCTTTTATACAGCTTTTCATTTACTGAACATCAGAGATGCATTCCTAGTTGGAGCTGCACGGGACCGGAAAGAGCCCATTCATTCATTCGCTGAATCGCTCAGAGCTATGGGGCGGAGGAATTTTGCCTATCTTGTCCTCGCGATTCCCTTTGTGGCCGTGGTTTTTCTGACGATATTACCACTTGTTTTTTCGGTGCTACTGGCGTTTACGAACTATGCCGACCCGATTTTACCGCCAGCACATCTTGTAGACTGGGTGGGTTTCGGTAATTTTAATAAAATGCTTAGTCTGGATGTCTGGAGTTCCACCTTCGGTGGAGTGCTGACTTGGACCTTGATCTGGGCGGTTATTGCTACTGCGACTACTTACATTGGAGGTGTGCTCATTGCAGTACTTATTCACCAGCCCCGTGTCCGCTGCAAAAAGCTTTGGCGCACACTTCTGATCGTTCCGTTCGCTATTCCCAATATGATTTCTCTGCTCGTCATGCGCAATATGTTCAATAATCAATTCGGACCGATCAATAGTTATTTAAGAGCCTTGGGATTGGAGGGGGTGGCCTGGCTAACCAATCCTTTCTGGGCTAAGGTCACTGTAATTCTGGCTAATATGTGGATCGGCATTCCGGTGACCATGATTCTGGCCTTCGGGGTGCTGACAACAATTCCGAAGGATATGTATGAAGCGGCAGAAGTAGACGGTGCTGGGTCATTTTATAAATTCCGCATGATTACGCTGCCCATGGTATTGTTCGCAACCGCACCTATCCTGATTATGCAGTTTGCCGGCAATATTAACAGCTTTAATGTCATTTATCTAATGACTAACGGAGAACCGGTTAATCCCAACTACCAGTACGCGGGCCACACTGACTTGCTGGTGACTTGGCTTTATAAACTGGCGCTGAACCAGTCGCAGTATAGCTTTGCTTCTGTCATCGGGATTGTCATCTTCCTGATGGTCGCGACATTCTCCATCTGGAGCTACCGGCGGACGCGATCCTTTAAAGAGGAGGATATGATTGCATGAAGCTAAGACTGACGGAAGCGTTAAAAACGTTTGGAAGCCATTTATTGCTGATTGTGCTCAGTTTTATTAGTCTTTTCCCAGCCTTCTGGATTATTATGTCTTCGTTCAAAACAGGAAACAGTTTGTTCAGTGACTCATTGATTCCTAAGAATTTTACCTTTGTTCATTACAAGGAACTGTTTGAGCAAACTAAATATTTGTTATGGTTCATGAATACGCTAAAGATTGCGGCGTTGTCTACGCTGCTCGGCACCTTTTTGCTGCTGCTGACTTCGTACGCCATTTCTCGTTATCGATTTACGGGCAGAAAAACTACACTAACCGCGCTCCTGGTTCTGCAGATGTTTCCGGGATTTATGGCTATGATTGCAGTTTACGTGCTGCTGAACACACTTGGGCTACTGAATTCTCATTGGGCACTTGTGCTCGTATACAGCAGCGGCGCTATTATCACGAATGTTTTTGTGGCTAAAGGTTTTTTTGATACGATTCCTAAAAGCTTGGAAGATGCTGCGCGAATGGATGGGGCGAGCCATATGAAAGTATTCCTTTCTATCATGATCCCGTTATCTAAGCCGATGCTCACCTATGCCAGCCTTATGATTTTCAACGGCTGCTTTGTGGATTTTATATTCGCCGACCTTGTATTGCGCACGGAGGATACAAGAACGCTCGCCGTTGGGCTTTACCGGATGGTGAACCAGAGCAACTCAACCGAGTTTACGTTGTTCGCTGCCGGAGCGGTATTGGTCGCTCTCCCAGTCACGCTGCTGTTCATTTTCCTACAGCGTTTCTTGGTGGATGGCCTTACCGCAGGTGCAAGCAAAGGATAAGGCGAACTGCGCTACCCTTGTGAAGCTACGCTGAATTCGATAAAAACCGCTTTCTACTCAGAGATCAAGGTTCTGAGAAGGAAGCGGTTTTTTATATTTTATCCGGTTTCTATAATCTTCTTGGTGTGGACAGGATTGAAGAATAATGAAAATAGGAGTAGAATTCCTCATGGAACCAACACTTAAGGGAGTTTGTGGAGTACTCAAAAATCCCCGGAGCACGGGGTTATTTTCTAGCATTTATTAAATGTGAATACTAATAAGTCCTTGTGAGTTATAGAGCATCTAGAGAAAAGAGGAGAGATATTTTGGAAACCGTATTAGTACGAGAGTATCGGGCGGATTTGCTGGAATGTGTCCATAGTGGGCATATTGCCATCGTAGGAGAGAATGGAAATTTAATGGGGTATGCAGGTGACCCGGAATTTGTATCGTTCACCCGTTCAGCTGCTAAACCCCTTCAGGCTATTCCAGGCGTACGTGGGGGGATCGTGGAGCATTACGGCTTTACTCCCGCAGAGGTTGCCCTGATGACCGCCTCTCATCGGGGAGAGAGCTACCATGTTGCTGCGCTAGAGAGCATATCCTCCAAGATTGGCATCGATGAGCAACAAATGATCTGTGCAACGAGTTACCCGCTGGATTATTCCAGCAGGGAGAACGCCATTCGTGGTGCGGGCAAAAGAAAGTTCTATCATAACTGTGCGGGCAAGCACATGGGCATCTTAGCTTACAGTAAGCTCAAAGGTTTGCCGCTTGAAGAATACTCACAGCCGGAGCAAACGGTGCAGCGTGAGATTATCGACACCATTGCTTATATGGCTGGTGTGGCCCCAGACAGCATCGGTTTAGGTACGGACGGATGTGGACTTCCGGTATTTGCTCTGCCTCTGACCGCCTTGGCGACAGCCTATTTGAAATTAGCCAATCCGGATTTGATTGCAGATGAAGCTACTCGCAAAGCGGTTACTACTATTACAACGGCAATGAATGCTTATCCGGAGATGGTTTCTGGATCTGGTCGCCTTGATTCTATTCTTTTGGAAGATGATAATATTATTGCTAAAGGTGGATTTAAGGGTGTGTATTGCTTCGGTTTACGCCGTGAGCGACTGGGGATTGCCTTCAAGATTCTGGATGGGTCGGAAGAAGAGTGGGGACTTATTGTACAGGGAATTTTAAACCAAATTGGTTATAGTCAGAAAAATACCTTGGAAAAGCTGCGCAATGCATTTTCAGGCGTGATTTACAATGACGGGGGTACACGAGTAGGCCATGCGGATACCGAGTTCAAGCTTAATTTCATAAAGTAGGATCATATAAAAAGAGCCCTTCGACTACGAATCCATCTTCTGGATACGCAGCGAAGGGCTTTTTTCTACGAGAAGCGGTGGTCATCTTTAAAGGACGGCAACATCGTTTCTTCTTGTATAGGGAGAACTATTATTTATGACGTAGACGGCCGAGTTCGGAGACGAGTGCTTCCACCTGAGAAATACTCAGTCTGTCGCTGCCCATGGCTACCTCATATACATCATAGATATCTTCATAATGATCTACTGAAAAAGCGGAGGCTTGCATCGCCGCAGCACTGGCCATTTTTAATTTGTTTTTGATAGCCTCGATCATATACTCAACATTTTCCTGACTAGGCTTTGTTAAATCCATTAGGTTAAAACATCCTCTCTGTATACTGATTCATGTATTTTACCATGTTTGGCAGCTTGACCACCATTTTTTTGTCGGGTTCACTGAAATCATGTTAAATTAAAGGCATGAGATCAAAAAATATCATCGAAGGGAGCAAATGTATTGGCAATCAGAGAACAGGGAAGCGGAAAACGCATTAAAATGGACGATGCTGGACTGGTGTCCTTTTTCATGGAAATAGCTGCTCTGCATCCCGCCGAGGAAGTCACGTTTCTTTGTATCGGAACAGATCGATCTACAGGAGATGCACTCGGTCCGTTGACGGGCAGCAAACTTGTGGAACATGGCTTCCGACATGTAATCGGTACGTTGCCGTCTCCTTGCGATGCAGATAATTTGGTGGCCAGAGTGGCTGAGATTCCCTCCGGGCATATTGTAGTTGCGGTAGATGCTTGTCTGGGCCCTCCTATCGCGCTTGGATATTACTTCGTTTCGAGTGAGCCACTGCTGCCTGCACAATCGGTGGGGGCAAATCTTCCAGCCGTAGGTCACTATAGTTTGGCGGCCGTTGTGGATATGAATGGCCCGAAACCTTATCGGACGCTGCAGACTACTCCACTGCATAGAGTGATGGTTATGGCAGAACATATCGCTATAGCGGCAGCAAAAGGATTCGGACTCCAGTAGTACCCATTGGGCACTTAAAAATAAGCTGTCCGTTTCAAGGTGAGCTGTTTTGCTTAATAATAGATATTAGACACATTATCTTAGTATTCTAGAAAGAGGGAAGCAGCCATGGAAAGAGTTCGTTGTGACGGAAGCAATATATGCTACAGTGATCAGGGGAAAGGCGAAGTTATTGTATTGCTGCATGGCTTTTGTGGAAGCGCTGAATATTGGGAACAAGTCATTCCTGTCTTAAGCAGCGGCTACCGAGTGATTGCTCCCGATTTACGTGGTCACGGAGCTTCGGAAGCTCCACTAGGACCTTATAGTATTGAACAAATGGCAGATGATGTTCTGGGTCTGTTAGATTCGCTGGAGATTGCTGAATGCATCATGCTTGGTCATTCGCTTGGCGGATATATTACGCTATCGTTTGCTCAGCGTTATGCTTCTCGATTGAAAGGCTTTGGATTAATTCATTCTACTGCTTATCCAGATAGTGAAGAAGCTAAGGAAAAACGACTGAAGAGTGTCAGCGCGATTCAAAATGAAGGGATTACTCCTTTCGTAGACAGCTTCGTACCAGGCTTGTTTGCTGAAGCAACCGCTTCTGCATCCCCACAGCTGCTGGAGCGCGCTAAAGAAATCGGCTACAAAACGCCTCCACAAGGAGCGGCAGGAGCTGCACTGGCGATGCGTGAGCGTCCAGATCGACGGGATGTAATTACGGCCACTACGTTGCCGGTATTGCTTGTTGCTGGCGAGCAGGATGGATTGATTCCTGCTGAACGAACCTTTACTGCGGATAAACCAAATGTAACGCAAGCAACGATATCGGGTGCAGGCCACATGAGTCTTTTTGAAGCTCCTGAACGGTTAGCCGAGATCATTAAGGATTTTGTCCAGGCTTCCGTTTTAGATAATAGCCGCGTATAAAAAATCTTCTACAAAGAGGCAGCACGGCGCCATTCTGGCGTGTGCTGCCTCTTTCTTTTAGGGCTATCTAATTACCTGGTATTCTCCTTAACTGGCATAGAATTCGGCAATGGTTTAAGATAAATCAATAGAATAATTTAAGTGGTATGAGTCCTGTAGTTTTTGCTACCACAGTACGGAAAAGGAGGATGTGCATGTTTCGAAGAGACTATATTGTCCGGATGATCGAAGATATGACGGCGATGGTTGCCAAGGTACTTACTCTAAAGCAGGAACGGAAGACGACAGAAGCTTTATGGGAAATCGATGAGCTGTTGAACCGGCATTTTCCGCTGAATTCACGTCTTTTAAATTCACTATCTGTAGAAGATATCATAGATATGTTTCGTTTTGGCGGTGTGGTTGAGTCCGATAAGCTTCAAGGTCTGGCCAAACTGCTGAAGGAAGAAGGCAGTATTTATGCCGCAAATGGCGATAAGGATGCAGCATTATTTAGAAGTATGAGAGCTTTACATTTATATTTGTACGCGGATCTTCACGGTGCAGACCGGGAGCTGCTGCATATGACTCAGGAAATTGATGAACTCTTGCAGGATGTGCAGGCCTATCGGCTCCCGGCTAAAACGGAGCGGCTACTGATGGAGTATATGGAGTCGGTAGGGCTATATAGTAAAGCGGAGGACAGCCTCTACCGGCTGTGGGAGCAGGGAGAAAATGTTGTAATAGAAGGGGATAAGCTATACAATCGACTGCTGCTCAAATCATCTGCAGAATTGGAACAAGGTACTCTTCCTCTGGAGGAAGTAGAGCAGGGGTTAAAAGAGTGGGGCAGGATAACAGCGATACGAAAGGAATCAGGAACCTGATGAATACGATGAATATCCCTTTATATATTATCGATGCTTTTGCAGAACAGGCTTATTCAGGCAACCCTGCGGCGGTATGTTTACTGGAGCATCCCGTCGATGAAGGTTATATGCAGAAGACAGCAGCGGAAATGAACTTGTCAGAGACAGCTTTTCTCTGGCCAGAGGAAGATGGATATCGCCTGCGCTGGTTTACACCTAAAGTTGAGGTCAAGCTATGTGGTCATGGGACTCTAGCAAGTGCACATGTATTATGGGAGAGGGGACTGCTAGCTCCTGATATGGAAGCAAGGTTCTATACACGCAGTGGGTTGCTCAGAGCTTCTCGTTCAGGAGATTTGATCTCACTGTACTTCCCGCCTTATCAGCTTCAACCCTCTCCTGTAATTTCAGGTCTCGCAGCAGCGCTTGGTATTGCAGAAGCGAATGTGGTGGAAACTATGCGATATGCTGACAATGTGCTTGTACGACTGGATCAGGAAGCACGGGTTCGCGAACTCAGCCCTGACTTCGGAGCTTTATCCGGGCTTGAAGGGAGAGGCTTCGCGGTTACCGCAGAAAGCTCTATCGAAGGTATTGATTGTGTATCACGTTTTTTTGCGCCGAAGGTAGGAGTGAATGAGGATCCGGTAACAGGCTCAGCGCATACTGCACTGGCACCTTTTTGGGCGGATAGACTCAATCGTACGCAGTTGACCGCTTATCAAGCTTCGAAACGTGGAGGTTTGCTTCAGTTAGAGGTAAGTAAAGACCAGATTAAGATGTCTGGGCGAGCATTAACTATAGTTAGTGGAGAGCTGCATGTTAAGCCCTGCTAGAACAAGGAACGCCCCTTGTTAACACGTGATATAATGAACGATGATGGTTAGGAGACATAGATTCTCCATTTTTAATCCCGAAAGTGAGATGTGCGTTGTGGAATCTTTAACAGCTCTAATTGAACAACTAATTAACGACCGTACTTTGATTACGGCTACCCTAAGTCAAGTGCGTTATAAAGGCGAAAATTGTACCAAGGTGCAGGTTAAACCTGTTGAACTAAAGGGTAAGCTGCATTATCAGTTTGCGTCCTATATTGGTACAAAGGTAGAACATCGCAACGTACCCGCAGAATTGGCGGCGGAAGAGATATCTCTTTTATTTAGAGAAACATATCGGCAAGGCTTGTTGTGTACAGTAGAAGCCGATTATCAGGTGCTTATTAGCAAAAAATTCAAAGTATCAATCCTAACTAAGTCTCCAAGTAAAAAAGAAGAGCCGGATCTAGCTCACAACCGCCGCAAACGTTATGTGCTGGAGGATGGAGAGCCTGTGCCATTTCTGGTGGAGCTTGGCATCATGAACAAAGAAGGCAAAGTGCTGGCCAAAAGATATGATAAATTTCGGCAGATCAATCGTTTTCTGGAGATGGTAGAGGACGTGCTTGCCGATCTGCCAACAGGCCGACCGTTGACGATTGTGGATTTTGGTTGTGGAAAATCATATTTGACCTTTGCACTGTATCACTATCTGACCGTTCGCAAGAAGCGGGAGCTTAATATCATTGGGTTAGATTTGAAAGCAGATGTGATTGAGCATTGTAACGAACTTGCTGCCAAAATCGGTTATGATCACTTGAAGTTCCTTGTGGGTGACATTGCTGAGTACAATGAGCTGGAGCAAGTAGACATGGTGATCACACTTCATGCTTGCGACACAGCTACTGATGCTGCCCTTGAAAAAGCGGTACGTTGGGGAGCGTCTGTTATTTTGTCCGTGCCTTGCTGCCAGCATGAATTATTCGCACAAATCGAAAATGAAGTAATGAGCCCTATGCTTTCGCATGGCATACTGAAAGAGCGTTTTTCCGCCTTGGCTACAGATGCCATTCGCGCCAAATTGCTCGACATGATGGGCTATAGCAGCCAGCTGCTGGAATTCATCGATCTGGAGAATACGCCGAAGAACATTTTGATTCGTGCCGTTAAGAGTTCAGCCGGGGACAACTCCGTCAAATGGCGCGAATACACCGCATTCCGCGATTTTCTGGGAGCAAAACCCTACCTCGAACGCGTATGCGCTGATCTGCTTCCCACTGGGAGTTCGGTAGAAGGGTAGAGGGTATTAAGGTAGAGAGCGTAGAACGGTAGGACTGTAGAATGGGCACTTATAGGTGCAGGCTAATTCGATCAGTTGTACTTTTTACAACTATATAGCTTTTTTAATGGGAAATTGGATAGTACAGCTAGTGCGATCAAATGGTTAGGACGGTACGGCTAGTGTGATCTAATGGTTAGGACGGTGCAGCTAGTGCGATCTAATGGCGAGTTGGTTTAGTTGTACTTTGTGCAACTAAATATGCTCAGAAGCTGCGTTTTAGTGATTTAGTTGCACTTTGTGCACTTAAAAACGAACAATACTCTGCATATGGCGGGATTCTCGAAAAACAGTTGCACAAAGTACAATTAAAGTGGAAGTAAGCAGCGAAAGCACGGGATTAGTTGCACTTTTTACAACTATATAGCTTTTTTGAATGGGAATTCGGATAGTACAGCTAGTGAGATCAAATGGTTAGGATGGTGCAGTGAGTGCGATCCAATGATGAGGACGGTACGGCTAGTGCGATCTAATGGTGAGTTGGTTTAGTTGTACTTTGTGCAACTAAATATGCTCTGAAGCTGCGTTTTAGTGATTTAGTTGCACTTTGTACACTTAAAAACGAACAATACTCCCCATACGGCGGGATTCTTGAAAAATAGTTGCACTAAGTGCAATTAAAGTGGAAGTAAGCAGCGAAAGCACGGGATTAGTTGTACTTTTTACAACTATATAGCTTTTTTGAATGAGAATTCGGATAGTACAGCTAGTGCGATCTAATGGTTAGGACGGTACGGCTCCTTTGTGGAGAGGTATCGTCTTTTTGCGTTCTAGTCTTGTATAAGGGAAATGTGGAAAGGATAGAGATAAATTAACGAATACAGGGGTATCTAAATGTGGCGTTTTAAAAAAGACTGGAGTCTGGAATCATCAATTGCATATATTTGTGGAGGCTTAGTGATAGCGGCTGGGGTGGGTGCTTGTTTGTTGCGGGGATTGTTTTTTACTGATGAGATGTATCCCTTTCTTACCTTATGGTTTGTGCTGTGTTGTGCGTGCTCGCTTTATATTCTTGTTGGGGTTGGCATATGGAGAAGAAGTGGGGGAGGAGTAGGTGCAGGTGCAGTAAGAGGTTTTACGGGAGTCAATGGGGTTAGTAAAGTTAGTGAAGTTAGTCAAGTTAGTGGAGAAAATAGGGCGTTAAGAATATTATTAAGCGTCCCTTTAATTATTCTATCGCTTTATGTGATTCATTGGTTGTGCGGGCCACTTTCTTCCCAGGGAACTATGAATGAAATGCTGCGGTGGGGCTTGTATGCTAGCTTTGCAATATTGGTTTGTTTTTGTGCGGTGAACCTGGTGGGACGCCGGATTTTAAATGTAATTTGGTCTATGCTGGGTATGACTTTATGCCTGAGCGCTTTATTGGCTGTGTGTGGAGTGGTAAAGTTGCCTTTCGCTGTGGCCTACAGCAATTCAGCAGAAGTGAGCGCCACAGGGGTTAGATTAGCAGGATTGATGGAATATCCGAATGCTTTTGGTGCTGTGATGGCTGTTTTTCTGCTGGAACGGCTATTTGCTGTTGCTGTTTATTATGGGGATCCAAAAAAGAGCACGAATATGTTGGGGGCAAGAAGTGTTGGGCTGGGGATGGAGTGCGCAGATGCGGAACGGAGGAGCAGAGGGGAAGAAGGCGTAGAAGCGGAGCAGGGAAAAGCGGGAAGCACGACCGCCGCGCTGCTGCGCTTGCTGCCGCTGTTCCCGTACACCGCCGCGCTGCTCCTCACCGAGTCGCGCGGCGCATGGCTGACGGCGGCTTGCGCCTGCGCCGCCGTCTTGCTCTGGAAGCGGCAGCTAATCGCGCCGCTTCTTGCTGCTGGCGCCGCGCCTGTGGCCGCCGCGGCGCTACTCTACCGCCAACTGGCCCGTGCCGGGTTGGCGGTAGAGCCAGTGCCCGGCCTGCTGTTGCTGGCCGGGCTTTGGGCCGGCGCGCTGCTAGCCGGCCTATGGCTGTGCCGCCGCCAATGCCAGCGCGGCGCGGCGGGCACTGCCCGAGCCGCCATGCTGGCATTGGCGGCGGCAGGTTGGACGGCGGCGGGGATCGCCGTCCTCCTGCACGTGCGCGAGCGGATCACCGGACCGTCATCGACGGTATCCGCGCGCGGGCTGTTCTACCGCGACGCCTGGCGGCTAGCGGTAGAGGCACCTTGGCTGGGACGTGGGGGTGAGACTTGGCGGCATTCATACCTTGCCGCCCAATCTCGCCCTTATGTAGGCAGCCAGGTGCATAATGGATACCTCGACATCCTGTTGAACTTAGGATTCGTTGGTCTTGCAGCCATACTCCTTATGCTGTTGGCAGCAGGCTGGCTGCTGGCTACTAAATCGCTGCGGTTGCTGCCGCCGTTTCTGGTCATCGTCTTGCACAGCGTCGTCGATTTTGATTGGAGCTATGGATTATTTTGGCTGCTGCTATTCTGGCTGCCAGCGATTGCTCTGGCTGAGCATAAGCAGAAACATCAATCTGCGCCAACCCACCCTCAGTCTGAGACCAAGCTGCCAACTCACTCCACATCCACGAACCCGCTCACCAATGTCACTACACCAGCGAATCCACTAATCGCTCACTCCACATCCACGAACCCGCTCACCAATGTCACTACACCTGCGAATCCACTAATCGTTCAATCCGCATCTACGAACCCGCTCACCAATGTCTCTGCACCTGCGAATCCACTAATCGCTAACTCTATATCTACGACCCCCCTTACCAATGTCACTACACCTGTGAATCCGCTAATCGCTCACTCTACATCTACGAACCTGCTCACCAACGTCACTACACCAGCGAATCCGCTAATAGTTTACCCTACATCCAAGAATCCGCCCCAAATCCGTCTTCGCCGACTAATCGGAACTGCGGCATGTTGTTTTTCGCTTATGCTGGGGGTGCTATCTTTTCACGCCGCTCAAGGAGAGAAGTTCTATCGACAAGCGATTATATCGGTGAGTCCTTCGGTGAAGGTAGAGTTGCTAGAGCAATCGCTGGCGTGGAATCCCCAGTCACCTCGAACGGCTATAGTATTATCTAGGCTGCTCTCGGGTGAACAGAGCGTAAGTCTGCTTCGGCAGAGTTTGTTGTATTCTCCCGAGAATGCCAGCTTAAGCTGGGAGCTGGCTGAACGATGGATGAGCAGCGACCATCCGGGGGCAGCGTTATATTGGATAGGCCAGAGCCTTAGGCTGGATAAGTACAACAATGCCAAGTGGGTGAAGGCGATTGAAGGGATGCTTCTTATGGGGCAAAAGAAGCTTGCAGAAGGAAATCGAAAGGAAGGCCTAATCTGTGTCGCCTCTGGGAATGAACTTCTTTTGAAATATAGAAGGTTGGCAGAAGAGGAGGCTAATAAAGGAGGGCAACATAATGACCGCGAGTTCCGAATGACAGAACAAGCCGACGACTTGAGTCGACGGCTTAGTATGTTTGCTTTACGATTTTAGCGGACGTGAAATCATCCAGGAGTAGAGAATGGGCACGATAATTGCAAGTACGAGTGCCGTAATAATAAGAAGCTGAGACAAGGCTCCGCTCAAAAAGGCTCCTGCAAAAATAAGTAGGCCACCGATCATCCACATTATCCCGGATAGGCGATGTGTTTTTCGCCATACCTCGGGGTTGGCGAGCGTCCAGGCTGTACGAACCCCAAACAAGTAATTATCTTTTACCTGTGGCATGTAGTTGCCGAGAGCAATAAACATTATTCCGACAGCTCCTATGGCGATCTTCCCAACGTTTATATCTTTACCTAGACCGTAAGCAATCGACAGCACCAGCATTAGATTAAAAAGCACCCCAATAGCAAGTCTGCTCATGGCATAGGCGTTTTCGAATTTTTTGTAATTTTCCCGCTTAGGATCGATGCTGCGTGTGAACTGCATGATTAGCGGGAGCACAATCCCTAAGATTCCGAACACAAAAATAGCAATATTTTTGTCCCAGTATCTGTTGACCTTACCCGTAATTCCAAACTGTGCTGGTAACTCCTGCGGCAGCTTGCTGTAATTGATCAGAGCGTAGGCTAATGTAGCTAAACCTAATATTACGATGAGGGTATCCTGCCATCTCCATTTGAAATCTTTCATCATTAATCCGCCTCCTTTTTGGAATCGATATCCTGACGTTGCTGCTTTCCGTCCAGCGATTTACTCTCCGTCTCCGTTTGCTTACCTGTACCAGTGAGCTCCAATAACCAACCGAGAACCTCTTCGAGGACTGTGGTGTTTAGCGAGTACATAATAAATTGTCCTTTTCGCTCATCCTGTACCAGATCGGCATGCTTCAGCGCATTCAGATGGTGAGAAATGCTTGGCTTAGACATGTTGAAAAAATCTGCGATTTCACCTGCGGTTCGATCTTTCTCCCTTAGTAACCGAATGATTTGGCGACGGGTAGGATCAGCTAGTGCTTTAAAGGATTCATTCATATTCCACCCTGCCTTTCGATATTTAAATAATTATCTAAATATATAATAGCTCTTCACTTTCATAGCTGTCAATGCAGTATTCACTTAGCAATAGCGTGTGTAAAAGTGTCACCGAATCTTTAAAATTAACTGCCGTCCAAAGCCGACTCCTGTTAATACTAACGATGGGCATGCATTCCTTGATGCACCGAACATACGATGCAGAGGAGCAGATATATGATACTAACCAATAAAGTCGCAATTGTTACAGGTGCAGGATCGGGGATTGGAGAAGCGATTGCTCTTCTTTTTGCCCAACAGGGGGCTAAAGTGATTGCTGCGGATATCCATCTGGACAATGTAGAAGCGGTGGCCAAAAAGGCAGAAACGGGTGAGGGACACGGAGTTATCTATCCCGTAAAGGCAGATGTCTCGAAGGAAGAGGACACACAGCGAATGATTGATGCCGCAACCACACAGTTTGGAGGCCTTCATATCCTTGTTAACAATGCCGGTATTATGGATAAAATGACGCCAGCGCACGAGATCACTGATGACATGTGGGAGCAGGTGCTTGCGGTCAACGTAACCGGTCCGATGAGAGCCATTCGTAAGGTTTTGCCGATTTTTATGGCACAGGAAAGCGGATGTATCATCAATGTAGCCTCTATTGGCGGCTTAGCGGGCTCGCGTGCGGGAGTGGCTTATACTTCCTCTAAACATGCTGTAATCGGGATGACCAAAAATATAGGATTTCAATACGCTAAGCTTGGAATTCGCTGTAATGCCATAGCGCCGGGCGGGGTAAAGACAAATATTGATCTGTCTGATCCAAGCCCTTTTGGGAGTCAAAAAGCGGGCGAAGGAATGGCGTCGATGCCACGGACAGGGGAAAGCAGTGAGATTGCTTCGGTAGCCTTATTTTTGGCTTCAGATGCTGCAAGCTTTTTGAATGGGTCGGTGATAACGGCTGATGCCGGTTGGATGGCTTATTAATTGAGCGCAGATAAAAAGGTGTTCATTTTCCCTTTATTGGTGGAATTTGTTCACCTTTTTTGTTTATGCCTGTTACTCAAACTCTTTTTAAGTGTGGATTGGAAGATGGAAGCTGCTTGCCACGTAAGTAGAAGTGATAAGGTTGCTTGTGCTAGAATAGGCTAAGAGAAACTGGAAAATATAGCAGAGCGGCAAAGCTTTTAAAAATATAAGAAAGTATAAGATTAGTATCTATGCTTTTATGTTCTTATATTTCACTCGCTTAAACGCTTAGCGTCTTATAAAGATGCCAAAGGCGATTAGCTTGATACATGTAGCCATATTCTGCGGAAAAGGGAGGAGGAGCACGTTTGCATTTTATTTCTGATCTGATCTCGACATTATTTGAATGGATTCAGAGTCTTGGTTATTTTGGGATTATGATCGGACTGATGATTGAAGTTATTCCGAGTGAAATTGTATTGGCTTTCGGTGGTTTCTTGGTATGGAGTGGAGATATTAATTTTTTCGGCGCAGTATTGTTTGGTACGATAGGCGGAGTGATTGCCCAGATCTTTGTATATTGGATTGGCCGTTATGGGGGCAGGCCTGTACTGGAGAAATACGGGAAATATATTCTTATCCAAAAGAAGCATATTGATCATTCGGAAGAGTGGTTCAATAAATATGGGACAGGCGTAATCTTTACGGCACGCTTTATTCCCGTTGTTCGCCATGCCATTTCCGTTCCAGCGGGGATTTCTCGTATGCCTTTAGGTAAGTTCACTTTATTGACTACACTTGCTGTTATTCCATGGAGTGCTTTGTTTGTATATCTCGGTATGACATTGGGGAATAAGTGGGAAGATATTGACGAAGTAGCAGCTAAGTACACCAACGAAATTATTCTTGTAGCGTTAGCACTAATCATCATTTATTTTGTGTATAAGTGGTTTAAATCCAAGAAGAGAGGGACTGCAAAATGAAACCGAATGTAGCTCATAAATTTGGAAAAGGTCTTACACCGCGCCAATTTGTAGAAAGCATGACGAAGAACCAGCAGGCTTTTGAATCCTGGTATGAGAAGTTTTCTTGGGAAGATGAGAGCGACAAGGAATATTTCGAAAGTCTGAACCATCGTGACGATTTGCGGGTACTTATCCTTGCCGCTGATTGGTGTGGAGATGTAGTACGTAATGTCCCTGCGGTTTTCCGTATTTTGGAGACTGCCGGAATGAAGACAGAGGTATTCATTTTGGAAGAGAATCAGGAGCTTATGGATGAATTCTTGACCATGGGCGGAAGATCTGTTCCGATTGTGATCTTTGCGGATACCGGCGGATACGTGCTTGGACATTGGGGTCCTCGTCCAGAGCATGTGCAGAGCCTAATGAGAGAGTTCAAACGTGAGAATCCTGATCGTGAGGCTGCTGATTACGACAGCAAAATCGCAGAAGTACGTAAGGCTATGGGGCATGCTTATGGGGAAGGAACGGAATCACAGGCAGTTATCGCAAAAGAGCTGCGTAGTCTGATTTCCGGATTCTAGACCGATGCTAAATATACGTTCGTTTAATTTAGGTCCGCTTCAGACCAATGCATACTTGCTGACAGGTGCGGATCCAACGAAGGGAATCATTATTGATCCCGGCATGAATCCTGCGGCATTAGTGCGGAGTATCGAAGGGATGGAGATCGAGGCTATTTTGCTAACGCATGCGCACTTTGACCATATGGGCGGCGTAGACGAAATTCGTAAAGCTAAGAAATGTCCTGTTTATTTACATCCACTAGAAAGTGAATGGCTCAGCAGCCCTAAGCTGAATGGTTCATTGATGTGGACTGATATTTCGCCTCCTCTGACTACAGATCCTGCAGAGTATGATCTGGCAGAAGGACAAGTTCTGCAATTCATCGGACATACCTTCCGGGTGTACCACACACCTGGGCACTCTCCGGGCAGTGTCAGCTTCCTATGCGGGAATGATTTATTCTCTGGAGATGTACTGTTTAAGATGGGAGTTGGGCGCACCGATTTGCCTGGTGGCAGAGAACGTGATTTGTTCGATTCTATTCGTGGCAAGCTGTACAAAATGGATGATGAAGTGAAGGTTTATCCAGGTCACGGCTCACGAACAACTATCGGTTTTGAAAAAGTTCGTAACCCTTATATTCCTCAATAAACAGTCATTCTAGTAGAACTGACAAGAATCGGGGAATTTTTGATAGACAAAGGGATACAAAAGGACTACACTATTGTTAATTAAATGTAACATTAACCTCGCGAAGCACGCAGACTGCGGAATTAATCCCGGTTTGCGTTCTTTTTTTTGTCTACATATAGGTTTAAAAGCATGGGGGGAAATAGATTGGAGAAGAATATGTATTACCCGTTGGATTACGGATGGTATGACTCCAAGGAGAAATGGACTAGTTTTTGCAGCAGTAAATGCCAATGTTTTTCAGAATGTTCTGGAAGGGGAGGTTTTTGTACTTCCATAGAACGCAGGGACATACAATCTGAGAATAAGGATGGGAGAATACCAGTGGTTTCAGGAGGCGAGCCCAGAAGAACGCCTCTTTTTTGGCATTTTCCAGCAGAAGCAGGATTGCTTCAGCCATGGCGGCGTAAGCTCTGGGAGCTCAAAAAATAATATTAAAACGGAATGAACGAATCACTATACATAATCGTATTACAAATAAGAACTAATCCTGAATGGAGGGGCAGATGAGCGATCAGGCGCTGGAGAAAATCAGGCAGGCACAGCAGGGAGATACTTCAGCACTGTCTTCACTGCTGCGAGAACATTATACTTTTTTGTTCAAATATTTACTTAAAGTGACTATGGACCCGTTACTGGCAGAGGATCTTGTACAGGACACGATGGTCAGATGTATGGAAAAAATCAATACCTATAACGGTTCTTCTTCGTTCTCCTCTTGGTTAATCACCATAGCTACCAGAATATTCATCGATCGAAAGCGGCGCTGGAAACGTGAGGCAGATTGGAAGAAACGGGAACAACAGGCCCAGGGCACCCGTTCGATTCGTTGGCGGTTTGAAAGCAGGGGGGAAGAATGGAGTGAAGTACTCGATTCCATCTCCAAGCTACCCTCTGCTCAGAGGGTAGCTGTGCTGCTGAAGCATTATTATGGCTATAGCTATGAAGAAATCGGTGTGATCATGCAAATTCCTTCAGGCACGGTCAAATCGCGTGTATCCCTTGGTCTTAACCAATTGCGAAAGGAGCTGAATGAGGATGGAGAAGGATAAGGAGCCAGAACTGTATTTGCACAAGCTTACTGAAGAGCTTGAGCGTTTGGATGCGCAATATGATGATATCACCCCACCTTCGTTACAGGAACTGGAGTGGTTAATGGCTGATGCAGCTGTGCACAGAAAGAGAAGGGAACGTAAAGAACTACTGTTATTCTGGGGGGTCTCATTGATCCTGATCTGCGCATTTCTATCCATTCTCACTTCTGCACCCATGATCTATTGGATTATTCAGGCGATCATTCCTGTTGTAGGACTGGGTGGCTTAGGGATCGCCAGGATCAGAAGAAATAGAGAAGGTGTACAAGAATGAATGAGCTACAAGATGTGCCTCTTTGGTTGTGGTTTGGCATAGCAGTAGCATTAATGCTGCAAGGGACCTTACTGTTCCGGGATGCAAGACGGCGCGGAAAAAAAGCTTGGTTCTGGGGATTGTGGGCGATTACTACAGTTCCGTCCCCAGCATTAGTCTACTTACTCGTTGTCATACTTCCTGACCGACGTAGAAGGAAGAAGCAGTTGTAAAGCTTTAGTAAGAAGCTCGTTCCTTTCATCCTATTACAAGGAGTGGTACTTCATGGAAGAGGTAAAATGGGGTTTAATCATGCCGTTAATTATTCTTCAGGCTTTGCTTGCAATTATTGGACTGATATCACTGGCCAAAGCGGATAACGTTCGTGGCCCAAAATGGATGTGGATTATTATCATTATTTGCGGAAATATATTAGGTAGCGTAGCTTATTTCACAATAGGAAGGAAAGATGTCTGATGTCACTCCTTCAAGTTATGAATTTGCGCAAAAGCTATGGGGCGCATATTTCCGTAAATGATATAAGTTTTGAAATTGAGAAAGGACGGTGCGTCGCTTTATTGGGGCCTAACGGTGCTGGGAAAACGACCACACTTCGTATGCTGGCAGGGCTGCTTGAACCCACCTCTGGCATGATTTCATTTGAGGGGAGCCGTCCTGGAGCCGAATATCGCAGAGGATTAGGATATGTGCCACAGTCTCCAGCTTTTTATGGGTGGATGACTGGACATGAGTATGTTGTTTTCGCTGCAAAGCTTAGTGGAATGGGAACTAAAGACGCAACCAGCAGGGCATTGGAATCGCTCGAGCGTGTAGGGCTTAAAGGTGATGCTCGTCGCCGGATTGGTGGATACTCCGGCGGGATGAAACAGCGGCTGGGTCTGGCTCAGGCGCTTGTGCATCGGCCTCGTCTGTTATTGCTTGATGAGCCTGTATCTGCACTTGATCCGATTGGCCGCAGAGAAGTAATGGGACTGGTGCGGGAAATACGTGAGGAGACAACTGTAGTTTTCTCTACACATGTGCTGCATGATGCAGAAGAAATTTGCGATGATATTATTTTAATGAATCAAGGCTTGATTGCTGAGAAGGGATCTTTATCACAGCTTCGTTCACAATACAGCCTTCCTGTTATTCGTTTACGTACGGAGAAGCAAGAAAAAGCTATTCAGTGGCTGGAGTCTCTTGCTGCCAAACCGTTTGTACTGGAGACTCAGTTGTTCGGAGATCATGCCATTTTTAATGTCAACGATGTAGACATGGCCCGTTGGACGATTCTGCAAGAAGCGGCGCAGCTCGAAATTCCATTACTGCAATTTGAAGCGGGTTCTTCCACGTTAGAGGATTTATTTATGAAGGTGGTGGGAGTATGAGAAGCGCCTGGGTCCTTTATCGCAAAGAAATGCTCGAAATGGCTCGCAGTTATAAGTTAATCTGGATACCTGTCGTTTTTATCCTATTAGGCATTATGCAGCCGTTAACTACTTATTATTTGCCGGAAATATTAAAAGCTTCAGGTGATGTTCCTCCAGGTCTCCTAGAGGGGTATGAAATACCGAGTGCCGCAGCTGTGATGGCGCAATCTTTGGGACAGTACGGAACGATCGGAATGTTAGTATTGGCGCTTGGCGCGATGAATGTTTTAGCTGGTGAGCGCTATAGCGGAACTATGGAATTAATTCTGGTAAGGCCGGTTTCTCCAGCCGCAATAGTGTTCGCTAAATGGGCAGCACAGCTGACCCTGTTGATCGTTGCTCTAGGATTAGGTGCAGCGGGCGCTGCTTACTACACGGAGCAGTTGATTGGTTCACTATCTTGGGGAGATGTCATCGCAGCTGCTGGAGTATATGGATTGTGGCTGTTATGTGCTGTATCAGCTACGTTGTTGTTTAGTGGGTTTTTAAAATCCCCAGTTGCCGCTTTTTTAGCATTGGTGCTAATGGCAGCATTATCATTAGGCCAAAGCTTATTGCCTTCATGGTTTGAATGGGCACCTGCGGGGCTTGCCGGGTTGTCGGCTGAAATCCTTATGGCTGGAGAAGGATTCAGGGTTGGACCCTATCTTTCAGCAGCTATTTTGATCTTGATTTGTTTAGTGGGTGCTGCACTTTTGACAAGGAAGAATAACTTAACCGCTTGAAACTTAAGTTATGTTTTTATTAAATATAGTATATTTTCATAGAATTTGTAGGATCGGCCAGCCTTCAACTAGACAGTTCTATCTTTTTTTAGTAGACTGTTGAAACAAGCAAAATCTTGAAAGATTTTGGGGTTAGGAGGTAGGGCGATGCTGCGTTTAGGAGAGAAGATTGTCATTGTTGCGGACGCTTTCGAGCAGAGTCTTCCTATCGGGGAATACGGCTACCTAATTGCTTACGACCGCAATCCCGATAATGCGTTTGACTATGTTATTCGTGTACCAGAGGCGAATAGGAACTTTTATGTTCCGGCTGAGGACATTGAGGCGGAAGAACATTTATTAGTAGCTGAGGCTGAAAGAGCAACGCATGAAGCGTTGATTGATTACGCTTTGTCCACGTACAATGAGAAGCTGTTCCATCATTTGATGAACGGTGAAGATATGGATATAGAAGAGACGGAATCAACGTCAAGCGAAAGCATGTCCCAAGCGGATTTCATCAAACAAGTGAATCTTCGAGCTTGGATTTAAGGAAGGCCGGCGCAAGCCGGCTTTTTTGTTTTGTCATAAAAAGTATTTCCCCCACATTAATCCTCTGAATTTACACATCATTTTCAAAATCTTTTCTTTTATTCCTTCTTTATAGTTTTCGAAAGTTTGTTTTTTATTTTTTTGGTATACAACCAATCTCCTGTTTTATGTATCTAAATTATTGAGAGCCGAATACGAGAATGCAGATCTGCGGTATAGGCGTTTTAACTTAAATAAAGGAGAACCTCAAGTGAAGATGATAACCGCTGTTCAAAAAGCGAGAAATGGCGATAAAGAAGCGTTTATCCAGCTATGCCGGCAGATTGAACCTGAAATGTACGGCATGGCCCGATCTATTTTGGGCAGGGACGAGGAATGTGCAGATGCCATGCAGGAAGCCACCCTAAAGGCTTACCGGTCTATCCATGGATTGCGGCAACCAGAATTTTTCAAGACATGGATGCTTCGCATCCTTATAAACGAATGTCATAAGCTCCAACGCAAGCGGACAAATATTGTGGAGTTTGGAGATCCCCTTACTGCTTTGGAATGCCATTCCTCCGGTGCAGAATATGAGAAAATTGAGCTGCGGGAAGCAGTAGAACGATTGGATACTTCGCTCCAGACCGTGATATCGCTGCATTATTTTCAGGACATGCCCGTTAAGCAAATTGCCGATCTTCTGAATATTTCCGAAACGGCAGTCAAATCGCGCCTCTACAGAGCAAGAAAAAACTTATTGAATGGATTCTAATGATATTTAGAAAGGATGGAACAGATGAAGAAGAGAACAGCGCAAGAGCTTGAATTGCTTTTGAAAGATATGGACATCCTCCCGGCAAATGAGCTTCCCTCTATGATTCGCCAACGTCAAGAGGATACGTATACAATGCTGGATCATGTGAAGATAAAGAGATCCACGCACGAATTTCGTAATGTTAAGAGGACAGCGCTTGGCTTCGGGGCAGCTCTTGTTTTGGGGGTTATCGTGCTTGGAGGCGGCTTTACTTCTCCCGCATTGGCTAGGTCGCTGGAACGTATTCCGTTAGTCAATAGTATTTTTGAGCTCGCAGGTGATATGGGACTTCAAGCGGCGAGTCGCCAAGGCTTAACGACTGCAGTTGATACCAGTGATCAGGTTCAAGATGTTATTATCCGTGCTAATGAAGTTATATATGACGGCACACGGCTTTCTGTAGCGTTGAAACTTGAAGGTGAAGATGAAGAGGGAGTATTCAGTGGAGACATTCAGGATTTGCAGGTATTTATTGATGGACAGCCTTTAAACGCTGCTGGGGAGGAAGAAGAGGATTCTTTTAAACACAATATTGGCCTTATCCTTTCTCCGGGAGTAGATGAACAATCGTTGATTTTGCAATTTTCAGAGAAATCCTATGATGAGGGAGGCATTACTTTACCAGAGCAGTTCCAAATGACAGTAAAAGGTCGTCTGTCCGGAATCGATGATGATTTTCAAATTGAAATTCCTGTAAAAAAGGATACGAGTCATAATATTGTTCAGCAACCCGGAATCAGTCAAACTTACAATGATGTAACGACCACAGTGGAGAAGATTACACAGACTCCGGCAACTACACAAATACGGATGAGTGCTGTAGCCCTCGAGGGTATTCCTTATACTTATCTGACAGATACCAATAACCTGGCATTAAATTATGAAGTCTATGATGATAAAGGTAACCTGTTGCAATATGTAAACGGCACCAATGGTTGGTCGGATTCGAAAAAGATAGATGACACAATCCATTATAGTCTTAAAGAGGATGTTAATATTGTACCGCTGCCCAAGGATGTAAAAGCACTGACAATCAAAACCTTTTTCTACAAATATACTGGAGAGGGTAGTGGAAAACGAAATTTGCTAGACAATAATGGATACCCGGCAGTCGAATATATTCCGCAGCTGGAAATGACAATCCCTATATATTGATGAACGATACGCTCCTTTAAAATGTGTAGGAATCCCCTTCACTTTGATAAAGGAGCGTTTGTTTTACAGCCCATCATTGAATTGTCCAAGCTTCTACAATATAATTAAAAACGTTATCCGGGCGCTTTAGCCCTTTAAACAGGAGGGATTTTTCTTATGAGCATTACCGTTAAAGATGTGCAGCATGTGGCCAAGCTGGCTCGTCTGCAGCTGAGCCCGGAAGAAGAGGCAACCTTTACAGAACAAATGAATGCTATTTTACAATATGCCGAGAAATTAAATGAGCTAGATACGGAGAATGTAAAGCCGACCACGCATGTGCTGCAAGTCAGCAATGTAATGCGGGAGGATGTTGTGAAGGATAGCCTTACGCAAGAGGAAGCACTTCTTAACGCTCCAGATGATGAAGACGGACATTTCAAGGTTCCAGCTGTTTTGGAATAACTACATAATTAGAAAGGGGGAAGAATCTTGAGCCTGTTTCAAAATCGATTGCCTGAAGTACACCGCATGTTAACTGCTAAAGAGGTATCGGTCAGTGAACTGACTGAAGAATCGCTGGCGATTATCGCTGAGCGGGATAAGAACGTAAATGCATTTTTGACCTTGAACGAGGAGGGCGCACGTGCGACAGCACGCGCTTTGGACGATAAACTGGCATCCGGAGCAGCACGTGGATTGCTGTTTGGTCTTCCTGCCGGAATCAAGGATAATATTGTAACTAAAGGCCTGCGCACAACTTGTGCCAGCCAATTTTTGAGCGATTTCCAGCCGATTTATAACGCTACTGTAGCTTCTAAATTGCAGCAGGCAGATGCCGTAACAATCGGTAAATTAAATATGGATGAATTCGCAATGGGCGGATCTAATGAGAATTCAAGCTTTGGTCCTGTACGCAATCCTTGGGATTTAGAACGTGTGCCGGGCGGTTCCAGTGGCGGATCTGCTGCAGCAGTAGCTGCGGGCGAAGTGTTCTTCTCACTAGGTTCGGATACTGGGGGTTCCATCCGCCAGCCAGCTTCCTATTGTGGTGTTGTAGGTCTCAAACCTACTTACGGTCTTGTATCACGTTACGGGCTGGTAGCCTTTGCTTCCTCACTCGATCAGATAGGACCATTAACACGTAATGTAGAGGATTCTGCCTATGTGCTTCAAGCGATTGCTGGTTATGATGCCCAAGACTCTACTTCTGCTAAAGTAGAAATTCCTGATTATTTGAGTTCACTGACTGGTGATGTTTCCGGACTTCGCATTGCTGTACCTAAGGAATATTTGGGAGCAGGTGTCGATGCTTCTGTGCGTGAGACAGTCTTGTCTGCACTTAAAGTGCTGGAAGGAATGGGTGCTGTCTGGGAGGAAGTATCATTACCGCATACGGAATACGCAGTAGCAGCTTATTATTTGCTGTCCTCTTCGGAAGCTTCATCTAACCTTGCGCGTTTTGACGGTGTGCGTTATGGCGCACGTGTAGATGAAGGCGGAGGATTGCTTGATCTATATCTTAATTCCCGCAGCCGCGGCTTTGGCCCTGAGGTCAAACGCCGTATTATGTTGGGTACTTATGCACTCAGCTCCGGGTATTACGATGCTTACTATTTAAAAGCACAAAAGGTACGCACTTTGATTAAACAGGACTTTGATGACATCTTTAAAAAATATGATGTGGTCATCGGGCCAACAGCGCCAACGACAGCATTCAAATTGGGCTCACAGACTGAAGATCCGCTGACCATGTATCTGAACGATATTCTCACGATTCCTGTAAGCTTGGCGGGTATTCCTGCTGTGAGCGTTCCGTGTGGTTTTGCGGAAGGCATGCCTGTAGGTCTGCAAATTATCGGTAAGGAATTTGACGAGAGCACGATTCTGCGTGTCGCTCATGCCTTTGAACAAAATACAGATCATCACAAGCAGCGTCCACAGCTGTAGTAAAGGAGGGAATGGGATTACTTATGTCTAAATACGAAACGGTCATCGGCTTGGAAGTTCACGTAGAGCTTCATACCAACTCCAAAATCTTTTGCGGATGCTCCACTGAATTTGGAGCCCCACCTAACACTCATACCTGTCCTGTCTGCTTGGGTCACCCCGGCGTATTGCCAGTGCTCAACAAACAAGCGGTAGAATACGCTATGAAAGCAGCGATGGCGCTGAATTGCACCATTGGTGATGTTAGCAAATTCGACCGCAAGAACTATTTTTACCCGGATTCACCAAAAGCTTATCAGATTTCACAATTTGATCAGCCTATCGGGCTGAACGGTTGGATCGACATTGAAGTTAATGGAGAGACCAAACGGATCGGCATTACTCGTCTTCATTTGGAAGAGGATGCAGGTAAGCTTACGCACGTAGATGGCGGTTTTGCCTCGCTTGTCGATTTTAACCGGGTGGGAACACCGCTTATCGAAATCGTATCCGAGCCTGATCTGCGCTCTCCTGAGGAAGCTCGTGCTTATCTGGAGAAAATCCGTGCGATTATGCAGTATTGTGACGTATCCGATGTCAAGATGGAAGAAGGATCGATGCGCTGTGACGCGAACATCAGTCTACGCCCAGAAGGACAAGAGGAATTCGGCATTAGAGCAGAGCTTAAGAACATGAACTCCTTCCGCGGTGTATTGCGTGGACTGGAGTATGAGCAATATCGTCAGGCTGAGATCCTGGATGATGGTGGAGTTGTTGTGCAAGAGACTCGCCGCTGGGATGAAGCACAAGGGAAAACATTATCGATGCGCGGGAAAGAAGAAGCGCATGATTATCGTTACTTCCCGGACCCGGACTTGATCGTTCTGCATATTGATGATGCTTGGAAAGAATCCATTCGTTCAACGATTCCAGAACTTCCGGATGCACGGAAAGCTCGTTATAGCGAGGAACTGGGCCTGACAGCTTATGATGCAGGCGTTATTACATCCTCTAAACTGTTAGCGGACTTTTTCGAAGGATGTCTTGCCTATACGCAGGATGCCAAGGCTGTAGCTAACTGGATTATGGGTGACTTGCTTGCCTATTTGAATGGTAATAATCTGGAGTTGTCGCAGGTACAAATTACACCACAAGGGCTAGGCGAGATGATCGGACTGATTGCAGCCGGAACCATCAGCAGCAAAATCGCTAAAACAGTATTTAAAGAAATGCTAGAGAGCGGTAAACTGCCAGCTGTTATCGTAGAGGAAAAAGGTCTGGTGCAGATCAGCGATGAAGGTGCTATTAAAGGGATTGTGGAAGCAGTCGTAGCCGCCAATCCGCAATCTGTGGAAGATTATAAAGCAGGTAAACAGAAAGCAATCGGCTTCCTGGTCGGACAAGTTATGAAAGAAAGTAAAGGTAAGGCGAATCCGGGTCTTGCTAATAAACTTCTCATCGAGGTATTGAGCAGCTAAACGCTTGTCGTCCATAAAAGGACGCCGAAGGCGTTTATACTTGGGGTAATATACTTATGTAATAAGCTAAGGGCTTGTCGGCAACGGCAGGCCCTTAGCGGCATATAAGGGGACTGGTTAGGATGAATACAATTAACAAGCTAAATCTGCAGGATGAAAGCACCGTTAATGAATTATGGAGTCTTCAGCATAAGGCCTATAGACTGGAAGCTGAACTAATCGGCTTTCGTGAAATTCCACCTTTGATGGAGACGAGAGAAATGCTGAGCAGCTCTAAAGAGGATTTTTATGGCTGCTTCGATAAAGATGAGGAACTAATGGGTGCTGTTGCTGTAGAGGAAGAATCTCCTGGCAAATTGACGATTACACGAATGATGGTGGGGCCGGACTTTTTTCGCAGAGGTATTGCTAGCCATCTTTTGGAATATGTATTTGAGCATTTTGCAGGGATGGAGCAATTCATTGTGTCGACAGGCAAAAAGAATACACCCGCCGTTTCGTTGTACAGTAAACATGGCTTTATGCCCACCGGTGTGGAGGAAGTCGCTCCAGGAGTTGAATTGATTGAATTTCATCGGAGTGGTTCTCTTTGAAAAAAGATATTCATAGACAACTATTTACGAAAGGAGGAGTCCAAAATGAAACATGACTCTGCAATGCTCCCAGAGCAGGAAGAACTGCAAGATTCTGTTGATATAGAGACTAAGGAGAATGAGATACAGAAGAGGATTATTCCTCCGCGTCCGAAGCGGCGCCACCGCAAACGTAAATTTATCGCTGGACTGCTGGCAGCTCTCATCCCTGGGACGGGGCATTTGTATTTTGGGCTTCTCCGAAAAGGGATCACCTTCATCTTTCTAATTCTTTTGGATATCTCAGCTTTATTGTATTTCTCATCCATCGGGATGCAGATTAATGTTCCACTACTTATTTTACTTGCGCTCATTATTCCGGCGATCTATTTTTATAACGTGTATGACGTATTGCAATCAGCGGATAGGCTTCTTCGCTTCCCAGAGGATCATGAGCTTGATATCCCTGTGACCAAAGCAAACGTGGCTCCTAAGCGTCGTAGTATCGTCAGCGAGCCTGGGATATCCTTTGGGCTCTTACTGCTATTAGGGGGCGCCCTGCTTATTCTGTTCCGGCAAAAACCAACATGGCTCCAGTTCTTTATTGAACATTATGCTGAAATGGCTGTATCTGTCATTATAGTATGCGGTGGCTTATTTATAGGAGCTAGAGAAATTGCCAGAGCAGTTGTGCAGCGTAAAGACAATGAACCTCGCAAGCGGCGCGTAGGAAGATATACGGCTTCTGTATTGCTGATAGCTATTTCTGTTCCTTTGTTTTTGGATTGGAGAGAGGGAACTGACTATATGCTCCTGCTCTTGAAGTGGTGGCCAGTCATCCCGGTGTTATGGGGGATTGAGTTCCTGCTGATGTTTATCTTCTCTAACCGTTCAGCCAAGGGAACCAGAATCAGATTGGATTTACGTGGGCTTTTATCCGCTATATTGCTAGCTGTGAGTGTATTTATTGTTGCGGAGCAAGAACATTATTTATATCTATGGAAAAATGTCAGTCTTAATCTGACGGCAGCAGCAGTGGATTATGGTGAGGCTAAAGGCAGCAAATATCAGAAAGCCCCGCTAATTGTTCCGGTGGAATTAAATACAGCCAAAATATCTATTGATAGTATTAATGGCGATATTTTATTGCATCGCGCTCCAGTGGATGATATTCAAATTACGACGACAGTTTGGGTAGATCAGTTGGATGGGCCGATGGCTGAAGCTATTTCAGAACAGTCCTTTGTGGACGTTGTTGAAGGGCCCAACATAAAAATAACCTCAAATAGCAAGGCTTATGGAGAATCCGGCAAACGCCAGCCACGCATGGATTTAGATATTTACTTGCCGGAGGATCGCCGCTTTAACCTCGATGTTCGCACCATGAATGGCGGGATCACATTGCAGAATGTAGAAGCCATTGAAGACATTTCTCTGGAAACGGGGAATGGAGAGCTGATCCTTCATCGTATCTTTGGTAATGTTAAGGGAAAAACACTGAATGGAGCTGTCCGTGCCAGATCTGTTCAAGGCAGCGTTGATTTAACGACGAGCGGTGGCAATATGAATGCTTGGGATGTTACCGGTGCTTTGAAATTATCGACGGCTGTCGGCAATATTAGTGCGATCGGAAATAGCAATGATATCGATATTACTACTAAAAACGGTAATTTAGAGGTTGATGGAGCCAGATCCAAGCTACATGCCGAATCTCTAAATGGTACCATTGATGTTCGCTCTTCAGATGTCGCTGGAGACTGGGATATTTATAGCGCAGTTGGTGATATTCAATTGTATTTGCCAGTGTTAAGCAACTATACAGTGAATGGTTCCAGTGGATATGGTGATATTACTTCAGATTTGCCTGAACTTACAATTGATAAGAAAAAAGTATCAGGTGAAGTGGGGACCGGTGAGTTCAAGCTTCATGTTGAAGGAAATAGCAATCTAAATGTTAGGAAATATTGAAAAAAGTAATTTTTCTTATATAATAATAAATATAATGTATAGACTTCGTTGACAACATTGAAAAACCAGTCTTACAATCTTAAGAAGTACTTCTTTTATTTTTAAATTCAAAAGGCGGTGACAGTAATGGGGAGTGGAGTACAACATGCACTGGAACAATTAAAGACAACAGGTGTCCGTATAACGCCCCAGCGTCATGCGATTCTTACGTATTTGATGGAAGCAATGAATCATCCTACAGCTGACGATATATACCGGGCGCTAGAGCCGAAATTTCCGAGCATGAGCGTTGCAACTGTATATAATAATCTCAAGATGTTTATGGAAGCCGGCATGGTTCGCGAGTTGACCTACGGGGATAGTTCCAGTCGTTTTGATGCCAATGTATCTGATCATTATCATGTCATCTGTCAGCTATGCGGTAAGATTGAAGATTTTAGTTATCCATCGCTTCATGATGTAGAGATACATGCGGAGCAGGAAACGGGCTTCAAAATTACGGGTTTGCGTATGGAATTGCATGGAGTTTGCAAATGTTGCAGAGAGAAGCAACAATAAGACAGAATACTACAGTACTCAAGGGCGTATAGCCAAGCTACACAATAAACGTGTGAAATCCGAAAGCGGAGGACTCACGTTTTTATTTTTTTCAAAATAACAAAATATAGTGAAAATGACTAACTTATACTGGTTATCCGGAACCAAGTGGATGTTATAATCGTATTGTTAGACTTAACTTAAAATCATCTAGTATTTGGAGGATATATTTTGGACAGAAGATATAGACAAAAACGCGTTAAAAAGCGCGGAGGTCTTTTCCGACGCTTTTTTGGACTTTTGCTCATTGCGGCAGCAGCTTATTGGGTTGTGTTTTTTGTATTGCCAAATCGCCAGCACATCGATCCAGACTGGAAAGGCCTAGAACATCCTATCTTCGTAAAAGGAGAGCTAACAGGATATTCCGCATCAGGGACCGGTGATAGCATGCTTTTGCCTTTACCATTACTGCAGGAACATGTGGACTCCTCTATTCGTTATGAAGAAAAGACTAAATCGGTCATCCTATCAACGGAAAGTGAACTTCTATATATGCAAGAGGATAAAACCGATGCTAGTCTGAACAATCGTCCGCTGCAGCTGCGGCTGGCACCTGAAGTTAAGGAGAAGATAACCTATCTTCCTGCAGATGTATTAGAGGACCTTTATGGATTTGAAATTGAAGAGGATACGACCACCGGGGCTGTGCTGTTAATGATAGCAGGGGAGACTGTACCTCTGGGGAAAGTGAAAGGTGAAGCAGGAGATAAGACAGTCGCTCTTCGCAACGAAGCGTCGATTCACGCACCCATCGTGGCGGATATGTCCCCAGGAGCCAGTGTGAGTATTTGGAATAAGGAAAATGAGGACTGGCTGTATGTGCAGTTAAGCAGCGGTTACGCGGGTTATGCCAAGGCTAGTGATATTATCTCGGACGGTCAAAAGACAGTGGAACCCAAAAGCACCACTCCCTCACGGGCAGAACGAAGCTGGAAAGGGAAGTCAGTGAATTTGTATTGGGAAGCTGTTTATCAACGCAAACCTGACCCAAGTACATTCGGTGAGCTACCGGGCGTTAACGTGGCTAGCCCGACTTGGTTCAGTATCATAGATGGTGATGGGAATGTGCGCAGTCAGGCTGATAGTACGTATGTGCAGTGGGCCCATGAGCGCGGTTTGGAAGTATGGGGGCTGCTCAGCAATAGCTTTGAACCAGACATAACCACTGAGGCATTGTCGAGCTATGAGAAGCGGATGAACGCGATCGTACAGATCCTCGAGTATTCAGATTTATACAAGCTGGATGGAATTAATATTGACTTTGAGAATGTATATACGAAAGACGGGGAGAATGTTACACAATTTATGCGAGAGCTAAAACCTATGGCTCAAGCCAAAAACTTAATCGTCTCCATAGACGTAACCCCTAAATCCAACAGTGAGATGTGGTCAGCATTCCTTGATCGTAGGGCTCTTAATTCAGTAGTTGATTATCTTATTGTTATGGCTTATGACGAGCATTGGGCTGCTAGTCCTGTAGCGGGCTCTGTTGCGTCTCTGCCGTGGGTAGAAAGCTCGTTAAGCCGGATCATAGAGGAAGACGATGTGCCGCCTGAGAAGCTGATTCTAGGGATTCCACTGTATACTAGAATTTGGACTGAGGCCCAGGTGGATGGCAAGACCAAAGTAAGCTCTAAATCGGTTAGTATGAATGCCGTTGAAAAAATTATTAAAGAGAAGAAGCTAACCCCAACCTTTGATAAGGCAGCTGGGCAGAATTACGTTGAGTATAAGGAAGATGGCGCTCTTAAAAAAATATGGATCGAAGACAAAGTTTCTTTAAAAGCTAGAGTTGAGCTTGCTAAGTCTTTAGGGCTTGGTGGCATCGGTTCATGGAATCGCAGCTTTAGTAATCTGTCTGCGTGGGAGGCATTACAAGGGATTCATAAGTAATTATTATTTCATTCATAATAAACAAAGGGGCTCCCAATATAGGGGCCCCTTTGTTGTATTAAGCAAATGTTTGATTGCATTATAAATCGCTAGTAATAAGCTTCTGTAAGATGTGTTTTATTGATTAAGCTGCTGACTCTTAAGTTGTTCCGCAGTAATATTGGCCTCAGCTGGATCCATAGTAAGGATGGTATGGCAGAACATACAGCGGTCTGTTTTGCCCAGCATTTTGGTCAGCTTGTGACATTCAGGGCATTCCAGTTGGACTGCGCTAGTTGACAGCATCCCAGCCCAGAAATAGATTGCAAGACTTGCCATCATTGAGATTAAACCGATTACAAGACCGATTCCAGCGAATACTTTTCCAGTTGAGCCCCAAAACACGATGCCCGCTGTACCCAAAACCATAAGTCCCATTCCGAGCATTGTGAGCAGTAATCCCCATGTGCGAAAAGCGTTGATCTTAGCCGTTTTAAACTTCATGAGTGTTTGCTCCTAACTAAATATAGTTGGGTTGTCCAGAAGGAACTGTCTTTCATATGTAGAATAATAATTATAACTGAATTATAACTGACTGGACGCAAAATCGCCAAATTTAATGGAGGGAAGCATGGAACTGTCCAATGTAACTTTGTTGAGTGGAGAAACGTTTGATGAGAATGTTTTAGGAGCGGTCGTTTTGCGGCAGAATGGGGATATTCCGTTTCAAAGCGCACTTCTTCAAGATTTTGATATGATAGTGTTAGTATTGCATGAAGAACAGGATAGAGAGCATATTGTTCGCCATACCATTGCCGGTGACCAACGGACCCAGTCAGTCCATATCGGCCTATTTGCTTTGGAGCAGGCTGTTATGGCAGGGGATAATAACGAACTTCTTATCAGTTTGATGAGGGGGGAAGTGATCTGGGACCCCAAGGGAATACTCGAGGAAATGCGCAGCGAGATATTGCAATTTGAAGGACCGATCAAGGAACGGGTCGCATTTATGGAGTTTGCCCGCTTTTTGCATATGTATGTGAAATCCAAGCGCTATATAGAGGCTGGCTTTATTATGGATGCTTACAACTGTGTATTGATAGCCTTATATCATTGGGCAAGAATAGAAGTGAGTGAAGTGGGTGCTTTCCCCGAGCCAGCTATTTGGGAGCAGGTTAAAAGCATGAATACCTCTGTTCATAAACTTTATGAGGAGTTAACGGTCAGTACTGAGACCTTAGAGCAACGTGTGGAGCTTGTGCTTCTTGCATGTGAATTTGGGATTATGTCCAAAATGACGGACTGTTGTCTATTGCTCTTTAATATTTTGAATAGCCGTAAGGAAGCATGGAGCATTAAAGAATTACTGCAGCATTCAGGTCTGAGTCAATTAGAGTCTGAACTACCCCTTGTTTTACGAAAGCTGGTTTCTCGTTCGCTAATCCGAGAGATTACATCTTGGGCTGATGTTCACGAGGGAGAAGGGCATGCGATCCGCTATACATTATAGAGATGAATTAGATACAGTAGAAGATGTTTAATTATAGAGAGATGAGCAAGGATAGGGAGAGGCTGAGCACTCTCTTTTTTATTTGTTTACTAATATGAAACGCTCATATTTATTCAGAAAAATTAATGGTTGACTCTTTCCTTGTTCATGTGTTAAATTATAACTCGTCCCTCTGACACAGAGATGTGCTTTCGAAAACATTCGAAAGACAACCGAAAAAAGAAATTAAAAAAAAGGTTGACTAAAACGAGGGTGCTGTGATATATTATAAAGGTCGCTGCTGAACAACACATCGACGAAATAAACGGCTTGATCTTTGAAAACTGAACAACGAGTGAGTAGGAAATCACGTAAGTGAAATCCAAAATTAGAGAATTAATTTTCTCGTCAGATGTTTCAAAATGAGCATATCGCTCTTTTCAATACTAATTGGAGAGTTTGATCCTGGCTCAGGACGAACGCTGGCGGCGTGCCTAATACATGCAAGTCGAGCGGAGTTATTTTGAAAGCTTGCTTTCAAAATAACTTAGCGGCGGACGGGTGAGTAACACGTAGGCAACCTGCCCTTCAGACTGGGATAACTACCGGAAACGGTAGCTAATACCGGATAATTTCTTTTTTCTCCTGAGAGAAGAATGAAAGACGGAGCAATCTGTCACTGAGGGATGGGCCTGCGGCGCATTAGCTAGTTGGTGGGGTAACGGCCCACCAAGGCGACGATGCGTAGCCGACCTGAGAGGGTGAACGGCCACACTGGGACTGAGACACGGCCCAGACTCCTACGGGAGGCAGCAGTAGGGAATCTTCCGCAATGGGCGAAAGCCTGACGGAGCAACGCCGCGTGAGTGATGAAGGTTTTCGGATCGTAAAGCTCTGTTGCCAGGGAAGAACGTCCGGTAGAGTAACTGCTACCGGAGTGACGGTACCTGAGAAGAAAGCCCCGGCTAACTACGTGCCAGCAGCCGCGGTAATACGTAGGGGGCAAGCGTTGTCCGGAATTATTGGGCGTAAAGCGCGCGCAGGCGGCTATTTAAGTCTGGTGTTTAAACCTTGGGCTCAACCTGAGGTCGCACTGGAAACTGGGTGGCTTGAGTACAGAAGAGGAAAGTGGAATTCCACGTGTAGCGGTGAAATGCGTAGATATGTGGAGGAACACCAGTGGCGAAGGCGACTTTCTGGGCTGTAACTGACGCTGAGGCGCGAAAGCGTGGGGAGCAAACAGGATTAGATACCCTGGTAGTCCACGCCGTAAACGATGAGTGCTAGGTGTTAGGGGTTTCGATACCCTTGGTGCCGAAGTTAACACAGTAAGCACTCCGCCTGGGGAGTACGGTCGCAAGACTGAAACTCAAAGGAATTGACGGGGACCCGCACAAGCAGTGGAGTATGTGGTTTAATTCGAAGCAACGCGAAGAACCTTACCAGGTCTTGACATCCCTCTGAATCTGCTAGAGATAGCAGCGGCCTTCGGGACAGAGGAGACAGGTGGTGCATGGTTGTCGTCAGCTCGTGTCGTGAGATGTTGGGTTAAGTCCCGCAACGAGCGCAACCCTTAACTTTAGTTGCCAGCAGGTAATGCTGGGCACTCTAGAGTGACTGCCGGTGACAAACCGGAGGAAGGTGGGGATGACGTCAAATCATCATGCCCCTTATGACCTGGGCTACACACGTACTACAATGGCCGGTACAACGGGAAGCGAAGCCGCGAGGTGGAGCCAATCCCATCAAAGCCGGTCTCAGTTCGGATTGCAGGCTGCAACTCGCCTGCATGAAGTCGGAATTGCTAGTAATCGCGGATCAGCATGCCGCGGTGAATACGTTCCCGGGTCTTGTACACACCGCCCGTCACACCACGAGAGTTTACAACACCCGAAGTCGGTGGGGTAACCCGCAAGGGAGCCAGCCGCCGAAGGTGGGGTAGATGATTGGGGTGAAGTCGTAACAAGGTAGCCGTATCGGAAGGTGCGGCTGGATCACCTCCTTTCTATGGAGAATCGTTCTCTGCAATGAGAACATTCAAATCGGAAGTTTAACTTCCAAACTCAGGCTTAGGCCTGTTACTCACTCGTTGCTCAGTTTTGAGAGTTTAAGCTCTCAAGTAAGACTTGATCCTTGAAAACTGGATACCGAAACGAATTTGCGTTTTAGAACATCTTTTAGCAACTTGTGCAAACAAGTAAATGTTATTAGTGAGATTTTTCTTCGGAAGAATCAAGGTTAAGCTAATAAGAGCACACGGAGGATGCCTAGGCGCCAGGAGCCGACGAAGGACGTGGCGAACAACGAAACTGCCTCGGGGAGCTGTAAGCAAGCTTTGATCCGGGGGTGTCCGAATGGGGAAACCCAGCTGTGGTAATTCGCAGTTACTCATTTCTGAATACATAGGAAATGTAGAGGCAGACCAGGGGAACTGAAACATCTAAGTACCCTGAGGAAGAGAAAACAATAGTGATTCCGTAAGTAGCGGCGAGCGAACGCGGAACAGCCTAAACCTAAGAGCTTGCTCTTAGGGGTTGTGGGACGTCTCACATGGAGTTACAAAGGAATATGGTAGGTGAAGAGGTCTGGAAAGGCCCGCGATAGAGGTAAAAGCCCTGTAACCTAAACTGTATTCTCTCCGAGACGGATCCCGAGTAGTGCGGGGCACGTGAAACCCCGTATGAATCCAGCAGGACCATCTGCTAAGGCTAAATACTACCTGGCGACCGATAGTGAAACAGTACCGTGAGGGAAAGGTGAAAAGCACCCCGGAAGGGGAGTGAAATAGAACCTGAAACCGTGTGCTTACAAAAAGTCAGAGCCCGATCTATGGGTGATGGCGTGCCTTTTGTAGAATGAACCGGCGAGTTACGTTTAACATGCAAGGTTAAGCCGAGAAGGTGGAGCCGCAGCGAAAGCGAGTCTGAATAGGGCGATTTAGTATGTGGACGTAGACCCGAAACCGTGTGATCTACCCCTGTCCAGGGTGAAGGTGCGGTAACACGCACTGGAGGCCCGAACCCACGTACGTTGAAAAGTGCGGGGATGAGGTGGGGGTAGCGGAGAAATTCCAATCGAACTCGGAGATAGCTGGTTCTCCCCGAAATAGCTTTAGGGCTAGCCTCGGTATAAGAGTAGTGGAGGTAGAGCACTGATTGGGTGCGGGGTCCGCAAGGATTACCAAGCTCAGTCAAACTCCGAATGCCATATACTTATTGCCGGGAGTCAGACAGTGAGTGCTAAGATCCATTGTCAAAAGGGAAACAGCCCAGACCATCAGCTAAGGTCCCCAAGTGTGTGTTAAGTGGGAAAGGATGTGGAGTTGCACAGACAACCAGGATGTTGGCTTAGAAGCAGCCACCATTGAAAGAGTGCGTAATAGCTCACTGGTCGAGTGACTCTGCGCCGAAAATGTAACGGGGCTAAACACACCACCGAAGCTATGGCTAGATACGTATGTATCTGGGGTAGGGGAGCGTTGTGTAGGGGTTGAAGGTGTACTGAAAAGAGCGCTGGACACTACACAAGTGAGAATGCCGGTATGAGTAACGAAAAGATCAGTGAGAATCTGATCCGCCGAAAGCCCAAGGTTTCCTGAGGAAGGCTCGTCCGCTCAGGGTAAGTCGGGACCTAAGGCGAGGCCGAAAGGCGTAGTCGAAGGACAACAGTTTGAAATTACTGTACCACCGTAATCCGCTATGAGCGATGGGGTGACGCAGGAGGGTAGTGACGCGGACTGATGGATGTCCGTCTAAGCAGTGAGGCTGATGTGTAGGCAAATCCGCACATCGATAAGGCTGGGCTGTGATGGGGAGCGAAAATTATAGTAGCGAAGGTCATGATCTCACACTGCCAAGAAAAGCCTCTAGCCAGGAGAAGGTGCCCGTACCGCAAACCGACACAGGTAGGCGAGAAGAGAATTCTAAGGCGCGCGGAAGAACTCTCGTTAAGGAACTCGGCAAAATGACCCCGTAACTTCGGGAGAAGGGGTGCCCCGGTAGTGTGAATAGCACGAGGGGGCCGCAGTGAAAAGGCCCAAGCGACTGTTTAGCAAAAACACAGGTCTGTGCGAAGCCGCAAGGCGAAGTATACGGGCTGACGCCTGCCCGGTGCTGGAAGGTTAAGGGGAGTGGTTAGGGGTAACCCGAAGCTATGAACCGAAGCCCCAGTAAACGGCGGCCGTAACTATAACGGTCCTAAGGTAGCGAAATTCCTTGTCAGGTAAATTCTGACCCGCACGAATGGCGTAACGACTTGGGCGCTGTCTCAACGAGAGATCCGGTGAAATTTTAATACCTGTGAAGATGCAGGTTACCCGCGACAAGACGGAAAGACCCCATGGAGCTTTACTGCAGCTTGATATTGAATTTGGGTACGATCTGTACAGGATAGGTGGGAGCCGTAGAAATCGGAGCGCAAGCTTCGGTGGAGGCGCCGTTGGGATACCACCCTGATCGTATCTAGGTTCTAACCTAGTACCCTTATCGGGTACGGGGACCGTGTCAGGCGGGCAGTTTGACTGGGGCGGTCGCCTCCTAAAGAGTAACGGAGGCGTTCCAAGGTTCCCTCAGAATGGTTGGAAATCATTCGCAGAGTGCAAAGGCATAAGGGAGCTTGACTGCGAGACCTACAAGTCGAGCAGGGACGAAAGTCGGACTTAGTGATCCGGTGGTACCGCATGGAAGGGCCATCGCTCAACGGATAAAAGCTACCCTGGGGATAACAGGCTTATCTCCCCCAAGAGTCCACATCGACGGGGAGGTTTGGCACCTCGATGTCGGCTCATCGCATCCTGGGGCTGAAGTAGGTCCCAAGGGTTGGGCTGTTCGCCCATTAAAGCGGTACGCGAGCTGGGTTCAGAACGTCGTGAGACAGTTCGGTCCCTATCTGTCGTGGGCGCAGGAAATTTGAGAGGAGCTGTCCTTAGTACGAGAGGACCGGGATGGACGTACCGCTGGTGCACCAGTTGTTCCGCCAGGAGCATGGCTGGGTAGCTACGTACGGACGGGATAAGCGCTGAAAGCATCTAAGCGTGAAGCCCCCCTCAAGATGAGATTTCCCAATTAGTAAGACCCCTTGAAGACGACGAGGTAGATAGGTTGGAGGTGGAAGTGCAGCAATGCATGGAGCTGACCAATACTAATCGGTCGAGGGCTTATCCTATACTTAGAATGCAGATTCGTTTCGGATTCAGTTTTCAGGCGATTAAGCCTGGTATGAATATTCCCTGATAGCTCAGTTGGTAGAGCACTCGACTGTTAATCGAGTTGTCACAGGTTCGAGTCCTGTTCGGGGAGCCATATGGAGAGGTGTCCGAGTTTGGCCGAAGGAGCACGATTGGAAATCGTGTAGGCGCCACAAGCGTCTCGAGGGTTCGAATCCCTCTCTCTCCGCCACAAATTTTTAATTAGTATGGCCCGTTGGTCAAGGGGTTAAGACACCTCCCTTTCACGGAGGTAACATGGGTTCGAATCCCATACGGGTCACCAAATTTTCACTTGATTTATCCTAGTGGACTTTGGTACAATAACAATTGTTGTTTATGGAGGCTTAGCTCAGCTGGGAGAGCATCTGCCTTACAAGCAGAGGGTCGGGGGTTCGATCCCCTCAGCCTCCACCATAACATATTTTACTGGCGCGGGGTGGAGCAGCCCGGTAGCTCGTCGGGCTCATAACCCGAAGGCCGCAGGTTCAAATCCTGCCCCCGCAACCAATTAACTTAAGCAATTATATCTTTTGGAACCGTGGTGTAGTTGGCCTAACATGCCTGCCTGTCACGCAGGAGATCGCGGGTTCGAATCCCGTCGGTTCCGCCATTTTCATCATGGCTCGGTAGCTCAGTCGGTAGAGCAGAGGACTGAAAATCCTCGTGTCGGCGGTTCGATTCCGTCCCGAGCCACCATTTATCATCACAAAAGAATGAGTGCCATGCCGGTGTAGCTCAATTGGTAGAGCAACTGACTTGTAATCAGTAGGTTGGGGGTTCAAGTCCTCTCGCCGGCACCATCCTTGGAGGATTAGCGAAGTGGCCAAACGCATCAGACTGTAAATCTGCTCACGTAAGTGTTCGGTGGTTCGAATCCATCATCCTCCACCAGTTTTTAGGGGCATAGTTTAAAGGTAGAACAACGGTCTCCAAAACCGTTGGTGTGGGTTCAATTCCTGCTGCCCCTGCCAAGTTCTTTCTAAAGTTTAATATGGCGGCCGTGGCGAAGGGGTTAACGCACCGGATTGTGGTTCCGGCATTCGTGGGTTCGAGACCCATCGGCCGCCCCATTTTCTTTAAAATGAATAATGGCAACAATATCAACTTAATATGGCGACTGTGGCGAAGGGGTTAACGCACCGGATTGTGGTTCCGGCATTCGTGGGTTCGAGACCCATCAGTCGCCCCATTTTACTTTAAAATGTTATTGGGGATTAGCCAAGCGGTAAGGCAACGGACTTTGACTCCGTCACTCATAGGTTCGAATCCTATATCCCCAGCCATTTTATGCGGACGTGGCTCAGCGGTAGAGCATCGCCTTGCCAAGGCGAGGGTCGCGGGTTCGATTCCCGTCGTCCGCTCCAAAATTTACATGGCGCCATAGCCAAGTGGTAAGGCAAAGCTCTGCAAAAGCTTTATCCCCAGTTCAAATCTGGGTGGCGCCTCCATTTAGTTCATATGTGCCGGCGTGGCGGAATGGCAGACGCGCTCGACTCAAAATCGAGTGGGAAACCGTGGAGGTTCGAGTCCTCTCGCCGGTATCTTAAAAAGGTTAGTAAGAATGCTTTTATAAGCAATCTTACTAACCTTTTTTCTTTATGTTCTTAGTTTTACAGGATTAAGCCGTTGAATAGAGGAGTTTCTCTATTTCAACGGCTTTTTTTAATCTGATTAGTGATTAACCTGATTGATTATTAATGCGGAATGCTCGCGGGGTATGACCTATTTCTCGTTTAAACATATTGCAGAATTGGGCATCGTTCACAAAACCTGCAGCAGCAGATACTTCAGAGATTTGCATCTGAGTATGACGTAATAGAGATTTTGCATAATCCAGGCGTTTTAACAGCAAATACCGCAGGGGTGAAGACCCGAACCGTTCTTTAAATAGATGGCGAAAACGATCGTAGCTATATCCGGACATTTCTGATAGTGTTTCGACGGACAATTTATGGCGATAATGCTCATTCATATAATTAAGGACATATTGTACTCGGTCTTCTGTTGGGGATTGATATCCAGAGGCACTAAGAAGCCTCATAAGATGGACGGTAATCTCGCTCATTTGTAGGTTTAGAAGCTCAGAGAATCCGTCTTGCTTGCGTGTAAACTCTGCTTTCATTCGCAGCAGGATTTGAAGAACGGTCTTATCTTTATCATCTTCATATACGCCGAGCAGATTACTCATATTAGGGTGTTCCGAGTGGAAGCCTACAAATAATACATTTGCATCCTCACGGTGGTGCTCGTCATGTTTATGATTGGGTGGCACAAGCGCGAAAGAAGAGGAGCGAAAATGGTAACTTCGGGGGCCAACATTGGTTGTCCCTACCCCCTGTAAATAATAGACTAGTTCGTAGCATTCATGCTGGTGTGGAGGGATATAAGTATTTAGCTCATGTGTGGCACTTACAATATATAGAACACGATCCATGATGATCCTCCAATACTTATGTTTTAGCCGAATCGTACAAAACTATGACCGAAATCATATAATTATTTTTAATAATATTTGTTATGATCGTATCAATAAATCCGAAAGTTCGCAACCTGACTGGCCATCTCGTTCGGAAATAAAGCGGATTATTAATAATAATGGTATTTTTATTGCTATTTTTGAGCCTAAACGTTAAATTTATTACTTTTAATGATACTTTATTTGGAAAAAAGAGAATTTCCATTTGAACCGTGAATTATACAATGGGTGAAGATGGGGATTCTGCCGGATTACTAACCAACTAAAATTAGGGGTGGAATAGAGTAATGAATAAAAAAGTTCTTTCTTTGTTGTTATTAATGGTGATGGTTCTGGTCACAGCATGTGGGAATAACACGTCCAATAACGGTTCTTCTGCGAATACTGGATCAAACGCTGCTGAGGGTGGAGAAACAGGTTCAGGGGATAAACTCAAGGTTGTATTGCTGATTCCGGGGACACTTGGGGATAAATCATTTTTTGATTCCGCTAATAACGGCTTGCAAAAGGTTAAGAATGAACTAGGTGCAGTAACAAAGGTTGTTGAAATGGGCGTTGATAAAACGAAATGGGAGCCTACATTTAACGATATCGCTTCCGAGGATTGGGATGTAATTATTTCTGGCGGTTCTGAAATTACAGAGATGTTTAATGCAACGGCAGAATTGTATCCAGACAAAAAATTCATTAATTATGATACCGACATCGATGAAGCACCAGATAACATGTACAACATGTCTTATGCGACAAATGAAGTATCTTTCTTGGCAGGTGCCGTAGCAGCATTAGCTACACAATCGGATATGCCGAATGCTACCCCTGAGAATGTGATTGGGTTTGTGGGCGGTATGGATATTCCGGGGATTAATGCTTTCTTGGTCGGCTACATTCAAGGTGCTCAGTACGTTGATCCTGATGTAAAAGTGGCTGTGTCGTACGCTGGTGATTTTGTTAACCCGGCAAAAGGTAAGGAGCTGTCTCTAATTCAATATAACTCCGGTGTGGATGTTATTTTTAACGTGGCTGGGGGTACAGGTCTTGGGATCTTTGACGCAGCTAAAGAGAAGAAAAAATATGCAATCGGTGTAGACTCCGATCAGGCAATGTTGATTAACGATACGGATAGTGAAAAAGCAAATCTAATCGTTACTTCATCTATTAAAAAGATTGATACGGCTATTCTAGGTGCAGTGAAGAGATTGCAAGAGGGTACGCTAGAAATGGGCAAACGTGATGTGTTGAGCTTTGTAGATGATGGTGTAGGTATTGCTGAGAATGATATTTATAAAAATGTATTCCCGGCTGATCTTCAGGCCAAGGCTGAAGAAGTGAAGCAAAAGCTGATCAATAAAGAAATTAAAGTGGATAATGCGATGGGGATGGAAACCGCAGAGGTAGAAGCTATTCGTAACGCAGTTAAGCCTTAAGCTTTAAATCTTAAGATCAGCTCTATAGAGTTAAAACTACAGTTGGAGATTCTTCTAGTCAGGGGAATTCCAGCTGTATATTTTTGCAGACCTCCAAGTTGAAAGGCGTTGAGACCTATGTACAAAGCTCTGCTGGAAATGCGGGGAATTACCAAGGTATATCCCAATGGCGTCGTTGCAAATAAAGACGTGCATTTTTCTTTACGTGAGGGAGAAATACATGCGATTGCAGGTGAGAACGGTGCTGGTAAATCGACTTTAATGAAGATTATGTTCGGCATGGAAGAGCCAAGTGAAGGCGAGATCTATATCAAGGGTGAAAAAGTAAAGCTGCAATCCGCTCAGGACGCCATTGATAGAGGCATCGGCATGGTCCATCAGCATTTCATGTTGGTACCTTCTTTTACGGTGGCAGAGAATATGGTGCTGGGTATGGAGCCGCGCAGAGGAGTTGGCATTAATTATGCCGAGGCTGTGCGCATGACGGAAGAGACCGCAAGGAAATACAATCTGGCCGTGGATCCTAAAGCAAAAGTAGAGGATCTTACAGTTGGGATGAAGCAAAAGGTTGAGATTCTTAAGGCGCTGCTGCGTGGTGCGAAAATTCTGGTGCTTGATGAGCCGACTGCGGTGTTGACTCCACAGGAAACAGAGGAATTGTTCCGCGAGCTTAAGCAATTAAGGGAACAGGGTCATACGATAGTTTTTATTTCGCACAAATTAAAGGAAGTCAAAGCGATTTGCGACAGAATTACGATTATGCGCAGCGGCCGTAGTGAAGGTGTTTTTCAAACACAGGATGTGACAGAACAGGAAATCTCGCGACTAATGGTCGGCAGAGACGTCGTGCTGAAATATGACAAAGAGATTCTGGCTGTTAGTGAGCCAGTACTAACGGTGCAGGGACTCAGTGTGAATGATGCAGATGGCAAAGCATTATTGTCGGATATCAATTTTGCGGTACGTGGTGGGCAGATCGTTGGGATTGCTGGTGTAGAAGGCAACGGGCAGACACAGCTCATTGAAGCTCTTACAGGTAGCTTGAGAGGTGTCTCAAGTCAGGGCTCTGTACTAGTGAAGGGAAAGGATATCCGTGAATCGGATATTTTGGATATTCGTAAGCTAGGCGTTTCCTATATACCGGAGGATCGGATGCGGCAAGGGATCGCTAGTGAGGCAAGCATAGCTGATAATCTGCTATCTACTCAGTATCGTACAAAAGCAATGAATAAAGGTCTTTTTTTGAATGGCTCACGAATTGCCAAGCTAGCAGTATCCCTTGTAGAGGAATTTAAAGTCCGCTGTTCAGGACCTTCTCAGCCCATAGGAATGTTGTCAGGTGGTAACATGCAGAAGGTAGTCGTAGCTAGAGAGTGTTCGACTGAACCGCAGCTGCTTATTGCAGAACAGCCGACACGGGGTGTGGATATAGGCGCAGCCCAGTTCATACATCAAAAGTTGTTGGAATTACGTTCAGACGATTGCGCGATTTTGCTAGTGTCGGCAGATTTGAATGAGATCTTGGAGATCAGCGATAGTCTGTTAGTAATGTACGAGGGTAAGATTGTTGCCTTTTTCGAGGAGCCATCTAAGGTTAGTGAGGAAGAATTAGGTCTTTATATGCTGGGGATTCATCGACAGGACGAGGAGCACATCGGGAGGGCCGTAAATCATGTTTAAAGTTAAATATTTTGAGTACATTCGGACATCGGCGGTAATCGTTATTGCACTCGCTATTGCCTTTCTGATCATCTCTTTGGTCAGTAATCAGCCTGTGAAGACGATTGGTATATTCCTATTAGAGCCGTTATCCAGTAAAGGTCATATTGGTAATGTGATTGAGATGGCGATTCCGCTCATGTTCACTGGGTTGGCAGTATCCTTGTTGTTTCGAGCCAATATGTTCAACCTGGGAGCTGAAGGGATTTTCTATTTCTCCGGTGTTGTAACTTCCGTATTGGCTATTCATTTAACGTTGGACGGCTGGCTGCATCCGATGGTAGCTATTGCTGCAGGTTCAATTGTAGGAGCGTTGCTCTCGGCAATACCTGGTATTCTGAAGGCAAAATGGAATGCTAATGAGTTGGTTACATCCTTAATGTTCAATAATATTTTGTTCGGAGTAGGGCTATTCCTACTGAACTATCATCTACGTGATGCTAAAGCTTTTGCCAATGTATCCTACAAATTCGAGAAAACGGCACTGCTGAGTAAAATGGTCTCCGGCACCCGTATTCATACCGGTCTTATTATCGTTATCGTGCTTATTATTGCAGCTCATCTATTCCTATACAAAACGAAATGGGGATATGAGCTGCGCATGACAGGCATCAACCTGGACTTTGCCCGTTATTCCGGTATGAAGACAGCCAAGGTTATTATTCTCGTTCACTTGATTGCAGGTTTTATCGCAGGTATGGGGGGTTCCGTAGAAGTGCTGGGGATGTATAACCGTTTCCAATGGACGTCACTGCCTGGTTATGGTTTGGATGGTGCCCTTGTAGCGATGTTAGCCAAAAATAATCCGCTGTCCGTAATCGGCTCTGCATTGTTCCTAGCGTACATTCGAATTGGGGCTGACATGATGGCGCGTCTGTCTGATGTACCTTCAGAGATGATCTCAATTATACAGGCAATTATCATTCTTCTGATTTCGGCTGAGCAATTTCTGAAGTTCTGGAAAAATCGGATGCTCTTGAAGGAGGCGAAGGAAGCGTGAACAGTTTGTTTGATGTAATTTTTACAACTGACTTTGCGTTCTCTGTCCTTCGCGTGACGACCCCGATTCTGTTCGCCGCGCTCGGCGCACTCATCTCCAACCGTGCAGGGATCATTAACATTGGGATGGAGGGTATCATGCTTGTTGCCGCTTTAGCGGGTGTCATCATAAGCAGCTATACGCATAGCGCGTGGGTAGGTCTGCTTGGGGCGGTGCTGTCTGGAACATTGATCGCTGGAATATTAGCTTTTTTCACCCTGAAATTCAAAACACATATCATTCTCGGGGGTGTGGCCATTAATATGTTCGCTTCGGGAGGAACTGTGTTTATCCTCTATCTGCTTAGTGGCGACAAGGGTTCTTCCACTTCTCTGGCGAGTAAAGTTTTGCCTAGTGTCCAGATTCCTTTGTTGAAGGATATCCCGGTGCTTGGACCTATTTTATCGGGGCATCACATTCTGACGTATGTTTCTATATTGGCTGTGTTTGTTGTCTACTATCTATTAAATCGTACACCGCTTGGACTGCGCATTCGTTCAGTGGGCGAAAATCCACATGCGGCTCAATCCGTGGGTGTAAGTGTTGTGAAAATACAGTATATGGCTTTGCTGCTTAGCGGATTTTTTGCCGGTTTAGGCGGTGCTTATATGTCGATGGGGTATTTGTCACTGTTTACCCGCGATATGATCGCTGGCCGGGGCTGGATTGCCATTGCCGCTGAGTCGATGGGAAGAAGTACGACCGTAGGCACGGCGTTGACCTCTTTATTATTTGGTACTGCAGATGCATTGTCGAATGCGCTACAGGTGTTGAAGATTCCTGCGGAGCTAATCGCTACTCTTCCTTATGTAGCCACAGTAATTGGACTTGTGATCTACGCAGTATCTGAGACACGAAAAAAGAATAAAAAACTTAAAAGCCCGCTAGTTAAATAGCGATTGAAATGATTGATACACAGACAAGGAGTGAGTAACTATGCCAACACCTATTATTATTGACTGCGATCCAGGGCATGATGACGCAATAGCGATACTGCTTGCCATAGCAAATTCGGAGAAGTTAGATCTGCGCGGAATTACAACGGTTGGTGGAAACCAAATTTTAGATAAAATCACGGAAAACGCCCTGAAGGTGATCAGCTTCGTGAATGCTGACATTCCTGTAGCTAAAGGGGCTGCTGGCCCACTGTTCGGCAAGCTTGTTACAGGTGAGGAAGCGCATGGTGAATCGGGCATGGATGGGCCGCTTTTGCCCCCAAGTAAATTCCGCCCTGTAGAGCAGGGTGCTGTGGAGTTTATGCTGAATATCATCCGTTCTTCAGAGGAGAAGATTACGCTCGTGCCGATGGCTCCTTTAACAAATATCGCACTGCTAATCACGGCTTATCCAGAGATTAAAGACAGAATTGAAAAAATCTCACTAATGGGCGGAGGTATCTCTTATGGGAATGTCACCTCTACTGCGGAGTTTAATATCTATGTAGATCCTGAAGCAGCCCGTATTGTGTTTGAGTCGGGGATTCCGATCATAATGAGTGGTCTGGATGTGACCGATAAGGCTGCTATTTTTGAAGATGAGATCCTAGCATTGAAAGAGCGGGGACCAGTGTCTACAATGGTCGGAGAATTGCTGGATTTCTATTCGATTTACGGTAAAAAAATGGGCTATGTCGGCAGTGCGCTGCATGATCCATGTGCTGTTGCCTGGCTGCTGCATCCGGAACTATTTGAATTTGAGCATCTATATGTAACGGTGGAGACAGAAGGCAAGCTGACGCGGGGAATGACAGTTGCAGACAGACGGAAGAAGACGGATCGTCCAGCGAATGTGCAAGTATTGGTGGGAGTTGACCGGGAAGCATTTATGAAGCTGATCTTTGATTCACTGGAAAAGCTTGATCAAGAGCTGCTGCTAGCGGCTGAAGGGAAGTAGCCTATGGCAGGATGGGAGAGACTTCAAGAGACCGTGCAGTTTGAAATTGCTCAGCGTGGAGAAGAAGGTTGCGAGATTGATGGGTTCGCGGATAAGCTAGCGGCTGCTGGTGCCGATGAGCTCAAGCTGATGCAGGTATACAATGAGCTAATGGAGCTTACGATCAGTGAGGATTTTCCGTATCAAGAGCCATCCTCTCTGGAGGAGATTCGTCAACTACGTCCAGAAGGCCCACGTAAGCTTGAGGCGGACTGGAGCGAAGCGGAATGGAGAGATAAGTTCTATGGAGCCTGGCTCGGTAGAAGTGTCGGCTGCGCACTCGGGAAACCGCTGGAGTATTGGGACTATCTCTATGGGAAAGATGGCCGTCCGGGCTGGGAGAATATTGAGCTATGGTTTCAGGGTGCGGACGCCTGGCCAATTACTGGCTATACGCCTGGGCATTCACGGGCAGAGGCTGAATATGGTCTTGGCTTAAGCGAATGGACACATGCCAGTACCCGCGAGACGATCAAGTATATGGAAAGCGATGACGATATTCGTTACACTGTCCTGGGTCTTATGCTGCTGGAACAGAAAGGTCTGAACTGGGATTCTTGGGATATCGGAAAGCTGTGGCATACACATTTAACATATAGTCAGGTGTGCACGGCGGAGACACAGTCATATATGAATTTTGCGCAGGAGACCTCTCATCTGCATGGCGAGAAGCCTGCGGATTGGCTGGTGCGGCAGGAAAGAGTGCGGATGCACTTAAACCCTTACCGCGAGTGGATTGGTGCCGCTATACGCGCAGATGGACTGGCTTATGGTGCAGCAGGTTATCCTGAGCTTGCGGCAGAATTAGGCTGGCGTGATGCTTCATTTTCACATGTGAAAAATGGCATCTACGGTGAGATGTTTAATGCGGCGATGATATCGGCAGCTTTTGCAGAGAAGGATAATGAACGGATCCTAGAGATTGGCCTTAGCGAGATTCCGCGTACCAGTCGTCTTGCCAGTGATGTTTTGCGGGGGATAGATATTGCGCAGAAGGCCAAAAGCGAGCGGGACTTGGTTCGTAACATTTGGGATACTTTTAGCCACTATGATGCGGTCCATACAAATAATAATGCTGCTCTTGTAGCCGCGTCGCTTGTTTATGGCGGGAATGATTTTGAAAAAACAGTCGTCACTTCCGTATACGGTGGAATGGATACAGACTGTAACGGGGCAACTGTGGGCTCAATTATGGGAGCGAAGCTTGGAGCAAGTAAGTTGCCGGCTTCGTGGATTGAACCGCTTCACGATACGTTATATGCGGATCTGCCCGGATTTCATCCGATAGCGATTTCGGAATGTGCGGAACGCAGCTACCAAGTGTTCTTGAAGATTCGCGGAGAGCTTGGCGAAAAGGGATAAAAGATTTAGCGAGTATGGGACTCGATAGATCAGGGATTCAGGGATTACTATATGAATTATGGGATGTCTTAAGCTACCGGCTTAGACATCCTTTTTTGCGTAACAGCAGGTCTTTAAATCACACTCCAACGAACCAAATGTAGCTTTAACTGCATTTCATACACTTAAAAAAACTAAATATGGCTATATTAACAGTGGAGCGTTTTGTGGTGGGGCAATAGGAGAATCATGATTTCAAGAGGGAAAGATTACCTTTGCTAACCCTTTTTATTTTGTTAATAAATGTGTAAAAAGAGCCCGGTATAAAGGGTTTTTAGGTTTTTATCAAACTTCCTGGTATATCATTTAAATAAAAATGATGACACAGCAGAAGAAATGTCTTATTATTTAAGGAGATTTTTAATAAAACAGATTTTAGAAAATTGTAATACAATGTCTCACTTCATGGAGGTTCATTATATAAGGGAAAGGAAGGGGGAGCTTCTAATACTGTCGCTGAGTCGGGTAAGTAAAGGGTTCAAGCTGAAGGAAGGCATCTATCAGGCTGTGGATGAGGTATCGCTGGAGGTAAAGCAGGGATCCATTCACGGGATCATTGGTGAGAGTGGTGCGGGGAAATCTACGCTGCTGCGACTGATGAATCTTCTGGAACAGCCGGATCAGGGAACGGTTACTGTAGATGGCCACAACCTGACCGAAATGCCTAGTAAAGCACTGCGTAAAGCAAGGCAAAAGATTGGAATGATCTTTCAACAATTTAATCTTGTTTATAACGTCACAGTAGAGCGGAATGTTTCGATCCCGCTGGAGCTGGCAGATGTCCCAAAGCATGAACGAATGAAACGTGTGAAGGAGTGTCTGGATTTTGTTGGACTGGCAGATAAGGCAAAACAATATCCTGCACAGCTCAGCGGAGGACAACGTCAGCGTGTTGCGATTGCCCGCGCGCTAGCGAACAGTCCGGGAATATTGCTATGTGACGAGCCAACGTCCTCTCTGGACCCAGGAACCACTACAGATATCTTGAACGTGCTGAAGCATGTGAATTCAAGTCTTGGAGTAACGGTTGTCATTGTTACGCATGAGATGGATGTTGTCAAAAGCATATGTACTCATGTATCGGTGATGGAAAAAGGGCGCATTGTAGATTCATTCTCTCGTGAAGACGGTGAATTCCGTCCAGCAGCAGCCAGCACCGGGACATACCGCGATCAGATTCTTGGTAAAGCGGGGGAAGGTCATGTTTGACAGTGTACTTCAATATCAGGCACAGATGTGGGATTCGATCGGTGAAACCTTTGTGATGGTTGGTATTTCTGTTGGGGCGGCAGTACTGCTGGGGCTTCCGCTGGGCACCTTGTTGTTTTTTTTCCGAAAAGGGCAGCTTTATGAGAATACAACGTTGTCTCTGGTGCTCAACAGTATCGTTAATATTATCCGCTCGTTTCCGTTCCTGCTGCTGGTCGTTGCGCTAATTCCAGTCACTCGTTTCCTGGTCGGGACCGCCATTGGGACGATTGCAGCAGCGGTTCCATTATCTATAATCGCTATTGCCTATTATGCTCGGTTAGTGGAGCAGTCGTTGCTGGAGGTTCCTAAAGGGGTCATTGAAGCAGCATTATCGATGGGAGCCTCGAAGCTGGGCTTGATCTTTAAATTTTTGTACGTGGAAGCTCGTTCGGGTCTAGTCCTTGGACTTACTACTTCTACAATTAGTTTTATCTCCTTCTCGACCGTGATGGGAGTTGTTGGTGGGGGAGGGGTTGGTGATTTCGCTATCCGTTATGGTTATCAGCGTTTTGAGACGGAAGTGATGATCTATGCCATTCTAGTGATGATTGTATTGGTCCAATTGGTTCAGTTCACTGGGGGGACTATCGCAAGGCTGTTGGATAAGCGTTAATACAAAATAGTTCAATATATAAACTGGGGGTTAGTAGTACTAATGAAAAAATCAATGATACTTGTGCTTACATTAATGGTATTGGTCGTAGCGGGTTGTGGCTCTAATAAAGCAGCCGAGAATAATGCTGCAAAAGGTAGTAATGATGAGTTAACCAAATTAAAGATCGCTACACTGATCCCACCTATGACAGAAATTCTGGATATTGTGAAGCCGCTCCTTAAGGAAGATGGCATTGATCTGGAGATCGTTGTTCTCTCTGACAATGTGCAGCCTAATGAGGCTTTAGCTAATAAAGAGGTAGACGCTAACTTTTTCCAACACGTTCCTTATATGAAGCAATATAATGAAAGCAAAGGCTCTAATCTGGTAGAGGTACAGCCTGTCTATGACGCTATTTATGGCGGATACTCCAAACGTTACAAGACTATAGCTGATCTTCCTGAAGGGGCTACGCTTGTAATGGCTAATGATCCATCTAACATCGGTCGTTCATTGCAAATGTTCGCTGCAGCTGATCTTATTAAGCTAAAAGAAGGCGTAGGCATTCAAGCCACACAAGCAGACATTACTGAGAATCCAAAAAAATTCAAGTTTGAAGAAGTCGATCTCCTAATGCTGGCCCGTATGCTTGATGATGGCGATTTAGTAGCCATGACTCCGGCTTATGCGAGCCCACTAGGATTGACACCGAAGAAAGATGCGCTGATTACGGAAGGCGAAGATTCCGAATTCACAATTACTTTGGTGGCACGTGAAGACAACAAGGATTCTGACGCCATTCAAAAGCTGGCTAAACGGATCAGCGGTCCTGAAGTGAAGAAGTTCCTTGAGGATAATTACGCGGATATTGCGTTGCCTGCGTTTAAATAAGCTGAATATGGATCTATAAAAAAAGGGCAGCCCGGCGATATTTACCGGGCTGCCCTTTTTGTAATAGGACTATTTAGGTGTGTCTTACATTACTCGGCTTCTCTCAGCCGTTCCACTATGGATGCTTGGGATAACGTTTTATAGGCTCTCAGTGTCACTGTGTAAGCGAGAATTAACAAAATAGGAACGGTGAGGATAAACGGCAGCCAACTCATCTGAAATACCATAAAGGCCATATTTTCCGTGATGCTTTTGGAAAGGTTATAGGTCAGCAATACACCTAATGTTGAGGTTATGAGGACGGTTAGCAAAACGGTGTATAATCCTTCAAGGATCAGCATACGTTTTAGCTGCTTTTTGGTCATGCCAATACTCTCCAGCATGGCAAATTCATTGCGGCGTGAGACTACCCCGGTGAGTACAGTGTTGATATAATTCAGCACCCCGATTAGAGCAATGACCAGGCTAAGCCCATACCCCACGGTTTGAAAAATGCGAATGAATCCACCGAGCTCATCTTTATAATCCTCCCTGGATTTCAAGGATAATTCATTTGTCGAATCTGTTAGAGCCTTGGCTGCTTGTTCTACTAAATCCATTTTAGCTGGATCGACATGTAGTGTGGCTGAAACAATATTGGCTGGATCTGTACCTTGCGGCATTTCCTTCTGCAGCTCCGAAGCAGGGAGGAAGACGTTGTACCCTAACAAAGAGAAAGATTTTGTTGTGGCAGCATATACTGCATCATTTTTTACTACTGCCATCACTTCATAAGATTTACCCGACTTCTCGAAAGTGACTGTATCTCCAGGATGATAATAGGCGCGGTAGCTATCTTCTTCTATAAACATGGCCTCAGCTATGACCGCATATTTTCCTGAAGCAAACTTCTGCCTGTTAAACTCCCCTTCAATAATATCCTTGTCCACAAGATCAAACCAGCCCGGATCTAATCCATATAAATTATTGTAGATCACCCCCCTCTTATCTAAAGTGGAGAGAAGATAGGGATGTGGATCAGCAGCTGCCATTGGCTCCAAAATAGCCCGGACAGCATCATCGACAGGAGATGGAACATATCTGTGGTAAACCTTATCTACACTTTCTACACCGTCAATTTTACTTAGATTGTTGGCGAAATCCTCTGAAAGCTTGTATGGATCACCGTCTCGAGGCCCTGTAATACTGACTAACACTTCATTCTGAACCAAAAAATCACCGGAGATAAAGGAAGCCAGATATTTGTTCACATCCAGTGAGGAAATTACTGTGAAAATGGTACTGAACAAGATGATACTCAAGGAGAGTGAAGAGAGCATCAGGATCAGCTTCTTTTTGCTTCTGAACAGGTTGGAGAACGCCATGTTGTGAAGTTTTGCGCCATGTTTTGATTTTTTGGCGTTCCGTTTTCCGCCGCTGCTGACTCCGGCAAATTTTACAGCCTCTACCGGCGAGGTTCGCGAAGCCATCCGGCCCGGTTTGCTTGCGGCGATCCATACGGTCATAAACGAGAATGCTGCTGCACCAATAAATATCCACGGGCTAGCAGAATAGACATTATCAGTAGAACCGTTTAAAAATGAGGAGGTCATAGGGAGAATCAGCAGACCTAGCAGATATCCCAACCCCAATCCAAAAGGCAATGCGACTAGATAAAGTGAGCGGGCCTGAATGGAGATGATCTTTTTTAGTTGTCGGGGTGTGGTACCGATGGTCTTTAGCAGGCCATAAAATTTGACATCCCGCACGACGGAAATAAAAAAGATATTGTAGATTAGTAAATAGCCGCTCAGCATGGTGATAAGAATGACAACTGCATAAGGAATGATATTCATTAGATTATCGGAGAGAGACACACTTGTATAAGCCGGATTGACACCATAAGGTACATCCAGGCCGGTGTCCGTCAAAATCTTTTGTACCTTCTGTTCAATATTATAAGAATTGTTAAACATCACCCCTAGACCTGCGGTGTTTACATAAGAACCCGTTGCCTCAGAGATATCCGGGTCAATATGGGAAATGTTCTTCTGTGTAAATGCTTCGGATACAAAAGCTAATCCTGACATCGCCAAATTTTGATCGGTTTCGTAATACCCGGAGAGCTTAAAGTCTTGGCTTATGACTTTTTCACCAATGTCTATATCCAGCTTCACAGTCTGGCCTAACTCATGTTTTGCTCCAAGCAAGTCAAGCGCCCAAGTATTTAGGACGATTTCATTCTCTTGGGAGGGCAGTCCGCCAGCTATAAAGTTGATAAATCCGTGTTTGGCATAATTCTCGTCAATTCGAAGGACCTCTACCCGGTTATTCTTGAACAGACTGGTGCTTATATCGCCAACCTTAAGAAAAACGCCATACTCTTTGATGGATGGGTGATTCTTCAGCTTCTCCAACTCGGCAGGATTCAGATATTTGAAGCTTCCATGATAATCGCTGCCAGTAGTCTGCATTTGTGCGCGTTGCATCGATTTGTTAATACTGAGCGCCAAGGTAAACACGGTGGTGATCAAAAGCGTAGTCAGTACGATGGCACAGATGATAGTGAAATTGCGAGCACGGTTGGCTTTGAGGCTTTTTTTGGCTAAAGTAGCAATAGTCTTATGGTTATTCGTGCTGATCATGGCTGGCTCACTCCGGAGCTACGGGGTTGTCCAGTGAAAATGATGCCATCTTCAATACGGATAATACGGTCAGCAGTTTGAGCGATTTGTTCATTGTGTGTGATCATCACAATGGTTTGGTTGAATTTTTCGCTCATCTGTTTAAGTAAAATCAGCACTTCTTGGCTTGTTTTGCTGTCCAGATTACCTGTAGGTTCATCTGCTAAGATGATTGAAGGTTTGGTCGCCAATGCTCTGGCTATTGCCACCCGTTGCTGCTGTCCGCCAGACAGATTAGAAGGTAGAGTATTCATCTTTTCCTGCAAGCCTAAAGTGCGGATGATCAGATCAAGATAAGTTTCGTCAACTTTGCCACCGTCCAGTTCAATGGGCAGCACAATATTCTCCCGCACATTTAGTATGGGTACCAAATTATAGTTCTGAAAAACAAACCCAACCGATCTGCGCCGAAAAATGGTCAGCTTCTCATCACTCATCGCAAAAATATCATTCCCGTCCACGTAAACCTTGCCCTCTGTTGCCCGATCTAATCCGCCAAGCATATGAAGAAGGGTGCTTTTGCCGCTGCCGCTAGTGCCGACAATGGCGACAAACTCCCCTTTTTCCACTGACAGTGATATGCCGTCCAAAGCCTTAACGCTTGAGCCCACCTTTCCATAGTGTTTTTTTAAATTTTCAGTCTGTAGAATCGGCATAACTCTTCCCCTCCAATGAGATCTGTTTGTCCATAATTTAAGGGTAGCAAATCAATCTGACAGGAGAGTGTCTGAATTCTGACCATAATGACACATTCTATTTCAGCGCTGGGGCAGGTAAACAGAGAAAGTTGTACCTTTTCCAGTTTCAGAAATGACGTTGATATGGCCGCCTTGCGCCGTGATAATCTCTCTGGACAAAAACAACCCGATGCCGACCCCCTCGAATTCACGCGCTTGCTTCCCTCGGTAAAACCGCTTAAAGATGTGAGGGATTTCTTCGCTGGGGATTCCAAGCCCAGTATCGGTAAGGTGAATACAGGTGAACATCTCATTGCTTTCAGCAAGAACGGAGATTTGTCCGCTATGCGGCGTGTACTTCACAGCATTCTCGAGCAGGTTGAATAGCGCTTCACTTGTCCATTTGACATCGTGGCAGGCTAAGATGTGTGTCCCGCAGTCAATATTGATCGTAATTTGTTTGTTTTCCGCTTGTGCATAAATCTGGGATAAAGCCTGCATCAGAGTTTGTATGAGCGGTTTCGCCTCAATCTGCTGTAGGGAGATCATTCCTGTTTCCAAACGTGATAATTTGATTAGAGACTGGATCAGCCAATCCAACTTATCTGACTGCGCTTTAATATGCTGTATGTAGTGCCGGACATTCTCATTTAGTCCGGGCATCTCTTCCAGCAACTGACTGAATACCATGATATTAGAGAGGGGGGTCTTGGTTTGATGGGAGATATCCGAGATCAGCTCTTTTATTTTGTTTTTCTCTGTTTGAATATTTAGTTCATTCGCCTTAGCCATCCCTATATACCGCTTTAGTTTATGTTCCATCGAAGACAGAGCGGTTTCTTCATAGTTAGTGAGTGGCGGCTGGTCATGTATAGCCCGCTCAATCGCTGTATCCAAGGTCTGTATATAGATTGTGATCTGACGGTTCCATAACCAGACCCATACGGCTCCTGTCGCTAATATACAGATGATGAATAGAGAAGTCAGTTGGAGCAGAGTGGGGTCGAACCCGTACAGAAACATTATACTGCCGATAAAACAGGCCACTAGTATAAGGATGATCAGTAAAAAGAGCCTATGAATTTGCTTGAAATTAGCAGGTGGGCTATTGGTTTTCATGGTTTTTGCCCTTCAGTCCACATGTATCCAAGTCCGTAAATGGTCTTGATATATTTAGGCGCTGCCGGGTCATCCTCAAGTTTAGCACGCAGCCGTTTGATGGCTACTGTCAATGCGTTTTCATCCACAAATTCGGCATCCTTGCTCCAGATCTTGTCTATCAGCTGTTCTCGGGTCAAAATATTGCCCGTATTCGTCACCAGCAGCCGCAGCAGCTTTTGCTCAGTTTTGCTCAGTTGGAGCGATTGTTTGTTTTTGCTGTACTCCAGTTTCTCAAAATCGAGTTCTAACGGACCCAATGTTATTTTTCCAGTCCCTAGCGATTCCGTTCTTCTGAGTACTGCCATTACTCTGGCGCGAAGCACCATTAGGCTGAATGGTTTGGTGATATAGTCATCGCCCCCCAATGCAAAACCGGTGATAATGTCGGACTCCATATCATTGGCGGTGAGGAAAATAATGGGTACGCGTGAGGTCTTGCGAAGTTGCTCGCAATAATCCAGCCCACTGCCGTCTGGCAGATTGATGTCCAGAATGATGAGATCAATAGGGTTAACTGCGAAGATATGCTCCGCCGCGGCAATATCGTAGGCTTGATGGATCACAACATTGTTTTGAGAAAGAGTGAGAGCGATCCCTTTATTTAAACTACGGTCGTCCTCAACGATCAGTATGTTCATAGTAATTCTCCTTTGTTTCTTATTTGATCATTATACATTCTCGGGATTTATTCGAAAGCGAGATTTTTATTTAGTAGGCACTTGAAAGTGGGCTTCATATCTAAGAATACTATTATTGAAAGATTACGGAGCGAGGTTTTTTGATAAAGAGCCACATAGTTAAACCATAAAGGAAAGTTCAAAAGGACATCACCTATGTAGGGTGGTGTCCTTTCAATTTTCGATGGGGGCGCATCCCCTTTTTATATGTGAAAAGGTTGGTTATGACCTACAACTAGCCCAACAGTGGTCTGTAGTCGTACAGCTACCTCGACTAAGGTCCAGTACGAAAAACCGTCGTTGGTCTGTTTTGAAAGTCTGCGATTTACCCTAGAATAAGGCTATAAGGTTAAGGACAACGAAAGGCGGTGAGAAAAAATGCAAAGAAGACAAGGAAACGGATTAGCGGTTGTACTGATTGTGATTGGTGCGGTTATGCTGCTCGGCATTGCGCTTCCTCTGATCCACGGAATGTTCAGATTACTTTTCCCGGTATTGCTGGTTGTTCTCGGGTACTACGGGATTAAGAGCGGACGCAAGATTATCGGTTGGGTGCTGATGTTCATTGGTGTGATGTCCCTGATCGCGAAGCTTTCCTGGATCATTGGACCACTTCTAGGAGTGGCGTTGATCGTCTGGGGCGTATCAGCATTAAAGGGCAGAAGTAATAATGGTACTTATTAAGAAGCAATGTACTTAAACAAGAAGCAGGGAGGGAGCAGGAGATCATGAGTGTTTTTCGTCGCATGAGGGATATTACTGTAGCTAATCTAAATGAACGTCTGGAGCAAAGCCAAGATCCCGTGAAACTAATTGATCAATTTCTACATTCAACCCGTGAGGAAATCAGTGAAGCTGAAAGGCTGTACCAGCAATATGCTTCCCACACGAAGCAATTGCAGCAGCAAGTGAACCAAGCAACTGCCATGAGAAACAAACGTGAAGAACAGGCGTTGTTGGCACTGAAAGCAGGCGAGGATCATCTCGCGAAGCTGGCTTTACAAGAAAAAATCATTCACGAGGAAAAACTGGAGCAATACAGCGGGCTGCTAGAACAGAGCAAGCAATCCTTGTTTGAACTTGAAGCACAGCTGAATGAGCTGAAAATAGAGTATCAAACGGTGTACAGCAAACGTCAGTATTATTCGGCACGAATGGAGTCGCTGCGATTGCAGCAACGCATGAATCAAAGAGCCAGTGCTTATGGCAATGGTGGTGATGTTCCCAAAATGTTCGGACGTCTGGAGGATCAGATGTCGGATTGGGAATTAGAAGCAAAGAGCTTGCGTGATTTGCGGCGCATGGGACAGGAATATGCGGTGCAAGCGGGTGAGACCGTAGCGACCGTACTCGAAAGAGAAATGGCTCGCCTAAAGGAGAAACTGAACAATGGTGGAAAGGAGTAACGCTATGAGTCGATTGTATCGTTCAACTAGAGATAAAGTGATGACGGGTCTTGCAGGTGGATTATCTGAGACACTCGGTATTGATTCCACGTTATTCCGGATTCTATTACTGGTCAGCATTCCGTTCACAGGTGGTGCGGTGATTCCGGTATACTTCATTGCAGCAATGGTCATTCCTAAGGAACCGACGCATTATAATCCTTTTGGACCAGGGCCTGGGGCACCGGGTGGCCCATACGGCGGACCCTACTCAGGCAGACCGGAACATGGACACGGACCACAAGCTACTGGCGGATATGGACCTTATGGACGCCAGCCAAATTACAATCCTAATTTTGAGAAGAACAACGCTTATTCGGCACCGGACTCCGGTTTGGATGCGATGATGAAGGATATTGAGAAGAAGGCTTTGCAAAAAGAAGTAGAAGAACTCAAACAAAAACTGTCTAAATATGAGAAAGGGGAATTGTAAATCATGGGAGTATTTCAAAGAATTAAAGATATGACTAAAGCGTCGGTAAATGACTTGTTGGATAAGGTAGAGGACCCAATCGTAATGCTTAACCAATATCTGCGCGATATGGAGGCTGAGATTCACGAAGCGGAAGTAACAGTTGCTAAACAAATGGCTAACGAACGCCGTATGAAGCAACGTGTGGAAGAAGCAGCAAAAATGTCTGCACAACGTGGATCACAAGCTGAACTGGCACTGAAAAATGGCCAAGAAGAAGTAACTCGCAAGCTGTTGGAAGAAAAAATCTACTTTGACCAAAAGCAAGTGGAATACAGTGATCTTCACGCACAAGCTGAAGTACACGCTAAGGAATTGGTGCAACAACTGCATGACATGAAGGATGAGTTCTACAAGCTGCGCAACAAACGTAATGAGCTTGTATCCCGTGCTCAAATGGCTAAAGCCAAAAAACAAATGTCGCAAATCAGCAGTGTACATTCCATTGAAAGTGGCAGTGCATCACTCGGATTCCACCGGATGGAAGAGAAAATTATGCAGCTTGAGGCTGAAGCAGATGTAATGCGTGCACCTTACAGCCCATCTGCTGCTTATAGCAAACCCGTTGATGTTGAGAAGCAACTGAAAGTGGATGAGCAATTGGCGCTACTGAAAAACAAGCTGAACGATACACCTGCGGCTCCTTCTCTAAACAAAAAAGAACAATAAATCCTGTTCCTAAAACTTGGACGGATATGATATGCTGGACAAGAAGAAGCCATACGGTATGGATCTCCATACCGATATGGCTTTTATAGCGGCTAGCTATAATATTTAACGGTGATAATATTCCTCATAGTGACGGATATCTATCCGATATTATAAAATGAGTTTTGCTTCGCAAAACTTTTAGGAGGTGCGGAATGGATAAAAGAAACCGTTTGATTGCCATCGGACTGATTGCTGTTGGCTGCATGATGATTTTTGGTAGATGGCTCGGCTTTTTCTCCATTGTCGCGCTTCTGTTCCTGCTGCTGGGCGTCTACCGTACGACATCAGGCAAAGTAAAGCAGGGCTATAAACTGCTCGGGATAGGTGCTGTATTGCTTTTGCTGGACCATTTGGTGCTCGTGCTGGGGATTTGCTTAATCTCACTTGGGATGTTTTTCACCAAATCCAAAAGAGTGCAGCGCAAGGAAGGGTTTATGCAGAAGCAGAACTTTTCATCCAGATTTGACTGGGACCGCTCACCTTGGGTGATGCACAGCCTTAGCTCTTGGCATGTACTGGGTGAGGCCGATGTGGATCTTTCATTAGCTATGGCGGATCATAAGGAAACGGTCATGCTGTTTCAAGGGATTTTTGGCGATATGGACATTAACCTGTCCGATGATTACGGCGTGGAAATTGAAGCTTTTGTTCTCTTCGGGTCCATTGAATTCGGCAACCAGCGGGATACAGGAATGTTAAACCGTCTGAATTGGAAATCAGCCAATTATGACAGCAGTGAATACAAAGTGAAATTTAGTGTTTCTTATTTAATGGGAGATCTAGATGTACGTTTATCCTGATAAGCTTGATAGAGAAGGGAGAGTCCCCGTATGGAAAAAAAGAACAAAAACATGATATCACGCAGCATGGGTGAGGGGGCTCTGTTCTCTTTTGTCATGCTGCTTGTGATAATGTATGTCATGTATACATATGGCTATTTGAAGCCTTTTGAAAGCTGGAAATTTGGCGTGCGGACAGCCGTTACCCTAATTCTTCTGCCTATGGGTTTTGGGATTGGTTATGGCTTTTATCAGAGCTTCCGTGTGAAGCGACAGTTGGAACGTCTTAGGCAGACCCTCGTATTATGGGAAAAGGGAAATTTGACGCTGTCCATGCCGGATCTAGGTGATGATGAGCTGGGAAGGCTCGGAGAACAGCTTGGCCGGATTAGCGGCAAATGGGAGAATCAAGTGACGACGCTGCAGCGGTTGTCCACGAATAACGCGAAGCTTGCGGAGCAGGCGCGGGTATCTGCTATTATGGAGGAACGGCAGCGGCTTGCGCGTGAACTGCACGACGCTGTTTCCCAGCAGCTATTTGCAATCTCCATGACTGCCACGGCGGTAGGCCGGACGTTGGAGAAAGATTTCGATAAAGCCCAGCGGCAAATTGCGCTTATAGAAGAAATGTCTGCCGTAGCCCAATCGGAGATGAGGGCGTTGCTGCTGCATTTGAGACCTGTTTATTTGGAAGGAAAGGGACTCGAACAAGGTCTGCAGGAATTGATCAAGGAGCTTAAGGTCAAGGTACCGATCGAAATTGTATTTGAGATGGACCCTGATGTTCAGCTGTTAAAAGGGGTAGAGAATCACTTGTTCCGTATCGTCCAAGAGGCGATTTCTAATACACTTCGTCATGCGAAAGCAGAAAAAATAGAAATCCGGCTGCATAGACGGGGAGATACAGTTCGCTTGACGTTGCGTGATGATGGGATCGGCTTTGAGATGGACGACACCAAACAAGCTTCCTATGGTTTGTCGAACATGCAGGAGCGGATTAATGAAATCGGAGGCTCCATTCAGTTCATTACCGCTCCGGGTAAAGGGATGCGTATTGAAATTACCGTTCCGTTAGTCAATGAATAATAGGAGGAAAGAGTAACCATGGAGATGGAGGAAGCAATTAAAGTACTACTCGTAGATGATCATGAGATGGTACGGATCGGGCTAGCAGCTGTTTTAGGTACCGAGGATGGAATTGAGGTCGTAGGTGAGGCTGGAAGTGGAGAAGAAGGTATTCGGCTGGCTCAAGAGTACAATCCCGATGTGGTCTTAATGGATCTCGTAATGGATGGGATGGATGGCATAGAAACGACTAAACAGCTGATGAAGCAATACCCAGAGATCAAAGTTATTGTTCTTACAAGCTATTTGGATGATGAAAAGATGTATCCTGTTATTGAAGCGGGTGCCTTTAGTTATCTGCTGAAGACTTCGCGGGCTAGTGAAGTGGCGGATGCGATCCGCGCTGCGGCAAGAGGACAGTCCGTGCTCGAGTCACAGGTGGCCTCTAAAATGATGAACCGTTTTCGAAACAATGCAAAAGGAGAATCACCTGCTTATAAAGAGCTTACGGAGCGCGAGATGGAAGTATTACGTCTGTTGGCGCAGGGTAAATCGAATCAGGATATTGCTGATCAACTAATTATTGGAATCAAAACTGTGAAATTTCATGTAACGAATATTCTCGCGAAGCTGGGCGTGGAAGACCGGACCCAAGCAGCAATTTATGCATATAAAAATGGACTAGCTGAATAACAACAAAGGACTGAAGCCTCTGCTTCAGTCTTTTTTTATAATATAAGAAAGTAGTTTTGGGGCCTCCGCAAAGTATCTGAGTACGCATTGAAACAAATCCCTCTCTTTGTGGGAATATTTCAGGTATAGAATCTCCTAATTCGAACATACTGTCTAGTAGATTGCTAGAGAGGTTCGAAGGGAGAATGACATATGCGGAAGATGAAGCTGAACAACGGAACAAAAAAAGGGACTTTTTTTATAATGATAATCGTGTGCTGCGCTGCGGCTCTGCTAGTTAATCTGCAAAGTGTTAAAGCGAATTCAACCGTTCTTGATGAGGGCGTTAACCAAGCTTCAACAGGAGCCGAACTAAATCATGCTCTTGGGAGTTTAATAGATCTTGGAAAAGAAACGACGGTTTCTGGTTCACCGCTGCGTCTAGTGTTAAAGTGGCAGGGAGAAAGCAGCAATTACGCGGATCTGTCTGCCGAAGTTGCTAAGTTAAGCACAAGTCTCGGATTGAATGTACCGTCAGGTACTGAGGAAGATGGACATATGACTTATCGTACAGAAGCTGTAAAACCATATGAATCGCGGCTCTCCTTATTTTGGAGTGAGCTTAGTGCAGGAAACAGTTATGTGATTGTAACGTTAGATACGGCTGATCTGCAAAATGAAGCTGGCTTTCAAGCGGCTGCTCGTGAAGTAAGTATGATTCTTGAACAGAATAAAATTAAGGCCGAATGGAATGTATCCCTTCAAGGAAGCGCGCAAGAACAGGGAGCACCTGAAAAAGTTCTAGCACAGACGGAGTCATTGATGCATGACCGGTTTGAAGCTGTGACCGGAGGAGAAAGCTACAAGGATATCTCAACGGTTAGCCGTACGTATTCGATTCCTAATTTGAATCGCTCTGTGATGAGTGGAAATCAGTCAGTTTCTGCCCAAATCGCAGTGCATCATGAAGATCAGAAGGGGACAAACCGCGTAACTATAGGCTTTCCTTTAATAACCATCGAATATTGACATTTTTCTCTTATATAAGCGCAGATATAGTTAATAATAAGAAATATTAATTGAAATTTGCGAAATCCCGAGAGTATTTGTCAGGAATGTGATAGCATCCTTTTTAGGAATATGCTAAAATGACATAACGTCGTTATTCACCTTATGTTAGTATCGACGCTGAGCATGTCAATAAACTATATTACATACAGAAAGATGAGGAGCCATGGCTGAAAATCAAACCCTTGATGCACTGCACACACCCGGTGCTGTCTTTTTTATCTTTGGGGCAACCGGAGACTTAGCCCGGCGTAAGCTTTTCCCGGCGATTTACAGCTTGTACCGTGAAGGTAAGCTGGCACAAGATTTTGCGGTAATTGGCGTGGCGCGGCGCCCGCGTACTCAGGAAGAATTTAGAAGTGATGTGAAGGAATCCATCCTTGAATTCTGCCGTTACAAAGCGGGAGAAGAGAGCGAATGGAATGAATTTGTACAGCATTTCGAATACAAATCTCTGGACATAAACAATATTGATGGTTTCCGCGAGCTAAGAGCACAAACTGAAGTTCTTGAAGAGAAATTCAGTATTCCGGGCAATCGGATGTTCTATCTTGCGCTGGCGCCTGAATTATTCGGCAGTGTCTCCTTCAACCTTAAAGCTGGCGGGATGCTGGATAGTACGGGTTGGAATCGCCTCGTAATTGAGAAGCCTTTTGGCTATAATCTGGAGTCGGCTGAACAGCTGAACGAACAGATTCGTCAGGTCTTCAAAGAAGAGGAAATTTACCGGATTGACCACTATCTTGGTAAAGAAATGGTACAGAATATCGAAGTGATTCGTTTTGCTAATGCTTTTTTCGAACCGCTCTGGAATAATAAACATATTGCCAATATTCAAATTACACTTGGCGAAACCGTAGGTGTAGAAGAACGCGGTGGTTACTATGACCATGCGGGAGCCTTACGGGACATGGGCCAGAATCATATACTGCAACTGCTGACTATGATTGCTATGGAACCACCAAGCCGTCTGCTCGCAGAAGATATTCGTGATGAGAAAGTGAAGGTACTTCGTTCCCTTCGTCCTTATGCGACATCTGATGAGGTTCGTGAGAATGTCGTAAGAGCACAATATACTCAAGGCTTACACCAAGGCAAAACCCTTCCTGCTTACCGTCAGGAAGATAAGGTTGATCCTGAGTCGAATACAGAGACGTATTTTGCTGCCCGTGTATTTGTAGATAACTTCCGCTGGGCTGGAGTTCCTTTCTACATCCGTACAGGTAAACGTCTCCCGGTGAAGACGACGGAAGTGGTAGTTGAGTTCAAAGGTATGCCAACCAACGTTTATTTGGGACAAAAGCATAAACTTGAGCCTAACCTCCTTGTAATCCGTGTGAACCCAATGGAAGGCATTTACGTAAAGATTAATGCCAAGAAACCGGGTTCCGAGTCTGAGATTCAACCGCTGGCTATGGACTTCTGTCAGAGCTGCCTGGTTGGAATCAATTCTCCGGAAGCATATGAGCGCTTGCTACATGATGCGGCACGCGGAGATTCAACTTATTTCACTCGTTGGGATGAGGTATCCTCGGCATGGTCGTTCGTGGATCGTATTGCGAAAGCATGGAGCGAAGAGTCTAGCGACTTATCTTCTTATCCTGCTGGCTCTTGGGGTCCAGTGGAAGCAGATGAACTGCTTGCTAAAGAAGGTTTCCATTGGTGGCCTGTAAACGGCCAAGATGAAGATAATGTGGTTTGGCTGAAGAATAACTAAACCTTGAGTTAATGCTATCTCCCTGCAGAGGATGCAGGGAGATTTTTTGTAATGCTAAGATCTAAAAGATTGGACTTCAGACGGTGTTTGGGGGATCTGGGCACTTTTCTAATAACTGCACTTTGTACAATTAAAATCGCTTATCTCGTTGTGATTAGTCTTTTAGATGTATTTTCTGCAACTATAATCACCGGATAAGGCAGAAAAGCGTGCACAACTTAATTTTAATTGCATCAAATGCAACTAAAGGCTAATGAAAATGCTAATACTTCAAGTAAGTGTAGGAAATACATCTATTTTTTTGAGCAATGATATGTGGGGATCATAATCCAGACCATTCGGGAGATATTTTGCGGCACGCGCTTTTTAGTAGATAATGTCTGCCGGATTTTGATATACTTTAGAGGATGCTTTCACTTGAAGCGGACTGGAGCTAGACCTAAGAGCTATTCATTCAGAAATGAAGGGGTATGAACAATGAGCAGAGCACCGATTTGATGAACCCCAGTGTAATTGAAGCAGAAGCAGGAATTTTATATATGAAGGGATATGTGTAATGAACAAAGCAATAGATCAGAAGCTGCAAAAGGAAGTGGATAGACGCAGAACCTTTGCGATCATTTCCCACCCGGATGCGGGTAAAACAACTTTAACGGAGAAGCTGCTGTTATTCGGTGGCGCGATCCGTCTGGCGGGAACGGTTAAGGCCCGTAAAGCGAATAAACATGCGACGAGTGACTGGATGGAAATTGAGAAGCAGCGGGGGATTTCTGTAACGTCTTCCGTAATGCAGTTTGATTATTTGAATCATCGCGTGAACATTTTGGATACACCGGGTCACCAAGACTTCAGTGAGGACACCTATCGTACCCTAACTGCAGCGGATAGTGCGGTCATGCTTATTGACGTGGCAAAAGGTGTGGAAGCCCAAACTACCAAACTGTTTCAGGTATGTGCTAAACGGGGCATTCCGATCTTTACCTTTATTAACAAGCTGGACCGTGAAGGACGTAGCCCGTTTGATCTGATGGAAGAGCTGGAGCAGGTTCTTGGTATTCGTTCTGTGCCAATGAACTGGCCGATCGGTAGTGGACGTGAGCTATGCGGCGTATATGACCGGATGAAAAATCAGGTAGAGCTGTTCCAAGGTGACGATCACTCCATAATCAAGGTTCAAAAGGTTGACGGATACCGTGATCCAATCATTCGTGAAATGGCTGGAGAGTATCTGCATGATCAACTGTGTCAGGATCTGGAGCTGCTGGATGTAGCAGGCGATGCTTTTGACTATGAAAAAGTATTAAGTGGTGAACTCACACCTGTGTTCTTTGGCAGTGCGATCAACAATTTTGGCGTACAGACTTTCCTCGATAATTTCTTGGATCTGGCACCGAAGCCTGAACCACGCCGCAGTACTACAGGGGTAGTAGAACCAACGAATGAGAAATTCACTGGTTATGTGTTCAAAATTCAAGCGAATATGAACCCGGCTCACCGTGACCGGATTGCTTTTCTGCGTATTGTGTCCGGGAAATTCGAACGGGGTATGAGCGTGAAGCATGTACGTGCCGGTAAAGATATCAAGCTGGCGCAACCGCAGCAATTTTTGGCGCAAGACCGCGATATCGTAGAGGAAGCTTATCCGGGAGATATCATCGGTCTGTTTGATCCAGGTATTTTTAGAATTGGTGATACATTGAGCCAAGCAGGAGATATGGAATTCGATGAGCTGCCAACGTTCTCACCAGAGATTTTTGCTAAAGTGAGTATTAAAAATGCGTTGAAATCGAAGCAGTTCCAGAAGGGTGTCGATCAGCTGACTGAAGAGGGCATGATCCAGGTGTTCCGCACGGTCAACTTTGACGATATTTTGCTTGGTGTAGTTGGACAACTGCAGTTTGAAGTGTTTGAGTACCGCATGAAGGGTGAATATGGTGTGGATGTTCAGTTGCAGAGAATGCCATACCAGTTTGCACGTTGGATCGTAGATGATACTAAGCCGGATGCGAGCAAATTCAGAATCAACTCAACGTTGGTGACGGATAAGAAGGGCAATTTTGTCGTGTTGTTCGAGAACGAATATGCTATGCGGACAGCGATGGATAAGAACCCGACAGCTAAATTCCTGGAAATGGCTCCAAAAGCATTACTATAATTAGGACGCTATAACTTTCTGAATGTTAAAATAAAACCTCCGCCTCCATAGGTGAAGTTACACCATGGTGAGCGGAGGTTTTTGACTAGTTGCGGTCAGTTTACGATGTGATATTCCCAGGGGTAATGGTCTCCAGGTGATCATGTAGCATGGTAACCAACCTATCTTGCTTAGCGGGGTCTAAATCCTTCCAGATCATTTCGAACACGGCGCCAAGTCCCGGGAGTGCTGCCTCCGGACCGTCCACAGAGCCTTCAATCATGTGACGTAAATCCTCTTCAGATTGACCGTGCACTTTATGAAGAATCGCCTGGCGCAAGTCAATGGTAACGGGCATAATGTACCTCCTTTTTTGAAAATATAGTGATATTGACCTCGTTATAATGTGCCCTGCAAAGGAGCTGGAAATTCAAGTTTTTGTCCAAATATAAGATAGTATAAGTTTGACACATATATATCATCCTTATATTTCTACGAGAAACGGTTGTCATCCATAAAGGACGGCAATGACGTTTCTTCTTGGCTTATGCTATACTGTTTGAGATATAGAATGCTACGGGAGGTACATAGACATGGCCAAAAAACAATATGCCGTCATCGGTATGGGGCGTTTCGGATCTAGTGTTGCTAAAGCGCTCAGCGGCATGGGGTTTGATGTACTTGCGATTGATGCTGACGAGCAGCGAACACAGGAGATTTCAAGTATTGTAACTCATGCCGTATCTGCAGATTCCACGGATGAGGAGGCGCTGCGTGCCCTTGGTATTCGCAATTTTGATGTGGTGGTTGTAGCCATTGGCGAGGACATTCAAGCTAGCATCCTGACAACACTTATCCTAAAAGACCTGGGTGTGCCTGCAATTCTGGCAAAAGCCAAAGGTGAACTGCACGGCAAAGTATTAAGCAAAATTGGTGCGGACAAGGTGATTTATCCTGAACGGGATATGGGAATGCGGGTTGCGCATCATCTTGCTTCGCCTAATATATTGGATTATATTGAGCTGTCGCCGGACTACAGTATTCTGGATATGAAGGTATCCGGACCGATGCTCGGAAAAAATCTACAGGAGCTCGACATCCGCGCAAGATTTGGCTGCAATGTAATGGCCATCCGCCAAGGTGAAGAAATGAACATCTCTCCCCGTGCAGAGGATCGCCTGATCGATGGCGATATCCTTGTTATTGTTGGGCATAAGGATAATTTGACGAAGCTGGAGATGGCGTATCAGTAGGAACAAAGAATAAATGGCAAGGCAGAAGAAAGGAAGACTTTATGGAAATCATGTCTCCGCAAAATACGCGGGTTAAAGAGTGGGCCGGGCTGCAGGAGAAAAAGCATCGTGACAAGGCTCGTAAATATATCGTAGAGGGCGTTCACCTGGTTCAGGAAGCACTGCTGGCTGAAGCAGATGTGGAATGCCTTGCTTATGACCTCGACAAGGGAATGCCAGCTGAACTTAAGGGGCTGCTTCAGGCCGTTCAGGGAATGGAAGTGATTGGTGTCTCGGCGGCGATCATCTCAAAATGCAGCAGCACCAATACGCCGCAGCCTGTGTTTGCCATCGTGCGGAAGGAACAGCAGGCTGTAGAAGCTATCCTAGCGAAGAAGGACAGTTTTGTGGTTGTGCTGGACGGCGTGCAGGATCCCGGCAATGTCGGCACCATTATCCGCAGCGCGGATGCAGCGGGAGCAGACGGCGTGATCCTCGGACAAGGCTGTGCCGACCTCTATAATCCAAAGACCATCCGGTCCACGATGGGCTCGATGTTCCATCTTCCGGTGGTGGAGGGAGAGTTAAGTGAGATTTTGCCACAGGCCCGGGAAAATGGGGCGCTGCTGGTGAGCACTTCGCTGCAGGGCGAAGAATCGTGCTATGAGCACGATTTCCACGGCACCCAGTGGCTGCTGATTGGCAGCGAGGGTAAAGGCATCTCACCGGAAACGGCGCGTCTCGTGGACAAGAGTATCATCATCCCGATGGCAGGCCGCGCGGAATCGCTGAACGCCGCAATGGCGGCGACGATATTGCTGTTTGAGGGAATGAGACAGCGGGGATAAATTGTCACCGTTTGGAACGTAGTTTTCTCGCAGTAAATCCAGTCCTGATAATCAAGATAATCTTGATCATCAGGACTTTTTTTATAATCTTGCAACAGTATTGGCTGCATATTGGCCTGGCCATTTCCATTCTCAATACTTATATATTCTTTAGAAATTACTATTTTTCGAATATTCATATGTCATTCTTTTTTACGACAAATATATACGAATGTTGGAGGAAAAGTGTAAGGCACAAATTCAATTTTCTCAATAAGCAGTTGTTTAGCCCATCTTTTTTTCATGTGCAGCGAGTGCTGATATGCAACTAAAATTCCGCCTGGTTTAAGTGACTTAACAATCTGATGTAGGATTTTGTCACGCATTTCACTTGAAAAATTAAAAAATGGTAATCCGCAAATTATGCAATCTAACTCACGGATGCCTTCCTGATTCAATTTCTTGAGTAAGTAGCTGGCGTTGGAATGGAAAATGCATTCCGGATAAATTGCTTTTAAGTGTTCTCTCATTTTTTTATTCCGCTCAAACAAAAGCACTTTTGTAGAATTCTTTAATTGTGATGTCATGAGACGTGTAATAGCACCTGTACCAGCTCCAAGCTCTGCAACGGCATTTACATTATGCCATTGTACAGACTGAACTATTTTATCGGCTAATAATGGCGAACTGGGTAGAATATTTCCTACCCGCTTTGGATCTTTGAGGAAGCCTTGTAAGAAAAGTAAGTATTCAGACATAATCAATTAGTAATCCTCTCCGAAAGGCAATCTCAGTTGGAATGTGAAGACGTCATGAGTGTGTTTAAGCGTTAAAGTACCCTTGTGCAACTCAGCAATATTCCTAGCTATCGAAAGACCAAGTCCTGCCCCGGTTTGAATTCCCTGACTTTTTCTTGAGTGGTCAACCTTATAAAATCGTTCAAATAGACGGTTTTCTTGATCCTGTGAGAGGGGAGTCCCTTTATTTGCAATCTCAATGGTACAGTGTTCAGAATCGGTTGTAATCCGTATGCTAATGCTTCCCGGGCTGATGGAATATTTTAAGGCGTTCATAAGTAGATTATCTATGGCTCGGGCTATTTTCTCACTGTCGATTAAGGTGATGATTGGACTCTTATCTATATCTTTTATAAGGTGGACATTGTTTTCTTGAGCGATCGGTTCGAATTCGAATAACAACTGATTCAAAAGCTGCGACAAATCGATTCTCTCCAGATTTAAACGGGAGTCCACCGAATTAAGTCGGGTATATTCAAACAAATCATCGAGGAGTTTCTTCAAATGAAGCGCCTTGTTATAGGTGTTTTGAATAAAACGTGTGTATTCTTTTTTATCTTGGTACGATTCTGTACGTAAAAGCTCAATATACCCGATAATACTTGTAAGAGGGGTGCGTAAGTCGTGTGAAATCCCCGTGATCATCTCCATCTTGGATTTTTCTATTTCGCGTTCCTTGATGATCTGTTGCTCTAAGCGCTCTGCCATCCGGTTGATGTTCAAAGCCACCAGTCCTAGTTCATCTTGGCGCACAACATTTACCCGATAACTCAAATTACCTTCGGATATAATCTGAAGTCCTTGTTCCAGCGCAATTAAATCTTTGACGATTCGCCGGGTCAATGTAAAAAATGTAATAACGAAAATAATGAAAAACATCGGAGTAAGAAGGTAGGCAAGAAAATTGAACACCCAATCCAATTTTGTTGCATTTCCAAAATGAAAGAACAAGATGCTAAGTGAGGTATTTATCGCAATGGTAATTATGAAACTCAACACCATCCTGATTAAGATATTGGATTGAATGCGTTTATTTATTTGTAGATTTCGTATGATTTTAATCAACTTTGTAACCAACTCCCCAGACTGTCTTAATATACAGAGGTTCTCTTGGATTTTCCTCTAATTTTTCTCTTAAGTTACGAATATGAACCATTACGGTATTGTCAGAATATCCGTAAGGCTCTTTCCATACACTCTCGTAAATTTGCTCCGAACTATAAACTTGCCCAGGCCGGCTTGCAAGCAGGGTTAAAATCGCAAACTCTAGCGGAGTTAATGAAACTTCAATTCCATTTAACTTTACGGAATGTTTATTTTTATCTATGATCAGGTTTTTAATTATAAGCAGAGAGTTGAATTCTTCCTTTCCAACTAAGGACTGACGCCGTAACTGAGCTTTTACACGGGCCAGTAGTTCCAGTGGATTAAACGGTTTGATCATGTAATCGTCTGCCCCGGTAGTTAGACCTGTGATTTTATCAATGTCCTCTTGCTTGGCTGAGAGCATAATAATTGGGATATTTGATATTTCCCTAATTTTGAGACAGGCTGTGATACCGTCCATTTGAGGCATCATCACATCCAGGATAACCAGTTGAATGGATGTTGTTTGTATTGTACTCAACGCCTCTTGACCATCTGCAGCTTCAAGCACTTGGTAACCTTCATTTCTTAAGTAAACATGAATCACATCTCGAATTTCAGAATCATCATCTGCAACAAGAATAGTATTCAATGGACGCTGCCCCTCTTCTATATTTATTTTATTATGTTTCCCTTTTACGACAGACGTAGACGAAAGCGGGAGGGAAATTAAATGGCACATATTTTATTGTATCAATATTAAAATATCCGGAGAGTTGCTTCTTCATTTGAAGTGAATACTGAAAGGCGATAAATAATCCCTCAGGTTTAAGGGATTGGTAGATCTGTTCAACCAATGTATTTCTTAATTCGGGCTCAAAATTGAAAAAGGGCAGCCCACTAAAAATACAATCTAACTGATGAATATGTGAACTCTTAATTGTTTCTACTAAACTAGCAGCATTATGATAACAGGAAAAGTCCGGATAGCTTGTCTTTAGGTTATTCCTCATGGTTTTATCCATCTCAAATAGTAACACTTTCGTTGTACTAGTTACCTTAGTATTGATTACACGGGTGATTGCACCCGTACCTGATCCAAGTTCAGCGACTGCTTTAACTTTATGCCAAGGGGCTTGGTTAACCATGCTGTGTGCCAGAAACCGGGAACTCGGGGTAACACTGCCTACCTGTTTTGGATCATGAATAAAACTTCTTAAAAATAAGAGTTTTTCATTGAAGCTCATTTGGAATTCCTCCATAATTTTAGAATTAATTTAGATGTTTATTAATTTTGATAGGATGTGATCTCCAAAGTATGTTCCTACAAAAAAGAACAGTAAGGTCCAACTTAAAGCACTGGGATATGAAATAAGGGCGAATCGTTTATAGCTTGTACCGCTGAGCCCGATCAACATGGGAATGATGTAACGTACAACTGGAATAAACATGCCGATATACATAGCTGTACGCCCACGTTTTTTTAGAATCTGCTCTGCTTTTTTAAAATGTCTATTAGCTTCAAATTTGCACTTCAGCTTTTGCCCAAAGAATTTACCTGCAAAGTAGGCAACCGTAAAGGCCGTTAATAGCCCTGATAAAATGCAGAAATAAGTCATCCAGGAATTGATAATCCCCATGTGGCTTAGGGTAGCTCCAGTGAGGATTGTAATTTCATTAGGGATTGGAATTCCAAAAGGGCCTAACGTGAAAGCAAGATAAAAAATCAGATATCCATACTGATTGATTAGCTCTAAGATGGTATTACTGGCCAATATGCCGCCTCCTTCGCTTACTTCAATACAGAAATCTTAACTAAAAAAACTGAGGAATTAGGTGGGGGAATTCTAAAGAAATCCTGAAGAGACTTACAATTCGATAGAATTAGCCAAGGAATCACTCCCACAGTCACAATAAAAAAGTCCTGAGGATCAAGAAACTCATGATCCATCAGGACTATTTACATAATGACCTACCCTTTCATCATCAAACGAAGCGAAACGATGATGAGAAAAACGGCTAATAGCTTTAGAAGCAGCTTGGCTGGAAGGCGTTTTGCCAGGCGTGCGCCAATTTGACCACCGATAATTGCGCCAGGTGCTAGGGCTAACACCATAAACCATTCAACATTCAATAAAAAGGCATGTGTTGTGGTGCTTACGATAGCTGACAGGAAAATTTGAAGCATAGAAGTTGCAACAGCGATATGGGGGGCAAAGCCGAGAAGTAAGGTCATTGTCGGAACCATAAGACTCCCGCCGCCAATCCCAAATAGGCTTGCTACAAAGCCAACAAGAAAACTGATGATTATGCCGGTAGGCATATGATAAGCATATTCGAAATGAGCACCGCTATTATCGGAAAAGCTTCGCTTCACGGTTGGTTTGAAAGGCCAATGGAAGGGTTTGTTCGGCTTGAACAAGAGCAATAAAGCGACAAGGATTAAGAAAATCCCGAAGCTTACGAAAAACATTCTCCCGCCCATTTGCTTGGTAAAGAGTGCACCTATTACTGAACCCGGAATCGAGACGGCGGCAAAGGTGAGCGCTGCTTGATAATCGATTCTCTTCTGCTTTGCATACACATAAGTGCTTGAGATGGAGTTGAAAAGCAGCATCGCCATTGATGTTCCAGCCAGATGTGAAGGCTCCATGTCAGGAAAAAGGAAAGCCAACGCAGGCACAACGATGAACCCGCCGCCAAGTCCGACCAATGAACCGGAAATGCCAGCTGCTAGCCCGATGACTAAGAGCAGTAAGTAAGTTAGCACAACAGCATGTTCCTTCCTCTGCGTGAATTCTACAATCATTTATCTTACCAGAAAAAACGTCCCGCAAATAAATTGTTTTTTAGCCAAATGCGCTGTTCTGCTGCTAAACGGGGATCATTGTCCATTTGGGACAGGATATCTTTTTTTACAAGTTTGCAGACGGATTGAACAATAGTTTGATCCAGGCTAGCATCTAACCAGAGAATTTCCGCAGACCGGGGATTAGGGGTGTATCGTTGCCAAGTAGGTTGTCCCTCAGCATTAGGATTACCGGTATATAAGAAATGCCGTAAATAGTCCCTCATTAGGGAAGAAAGCATGTTACGCCCAGGCTCGTTATGCTCGGAAATTACTCCCGCAGGGAATCTTTCCTGGACACCGGAAAAGTCACCTGTATAGAAGGGGATGTCTGCACCATGCGGGGCACCAATAAGAAAACGGATGTAAGGATCGATCACTCCGTCTCTTAACCCCCAGGCGAATCGGTAAGCATAAATCGGCATCTCTGGAATTGCGGTTAAAAATATCTCTGTAGTCTGCTCTACATTAAATTCTGCATACAGATCGCTCCCATATTGGACTGATGCTTCATAGAGCTTCTTTTCTTCCACATTTCCGGCTAACTCTTCATTTTGCACTAGGGAGAAGAAATGAGTATCCCATAAAGTGAACTCGGAGAATTCGCTGGCAGTGCTGCCTAGGATGATCGGCAGGGAAGGGTGATCGCGGTTATTTAGATTGTCGAAGCCACCAATAGGAATGACCGTGCCGTCTTCGATCAAATGAGGAAAAGCAGCCATCTGAAGCCCAGTCTCCCGAATGATTTCGACAAAGTGAAAGGCATTCTGACGATATAGGAAGTCGGAAATCTTATCCGCAGATTGTGTGGAAATCCATACTCGCGCCTCATCTTGAGTGCTGGCTATTCCTGTTTTTATTAATAACTCCGTTAAAATGTCGTCTGCTTTTTCTTCGCTTTGCTTCGTAGCAGCCGTTGTTAAACCTCCGCTCATAATAAAGAGCTTATGAAAGAGCCCTCTGCCCAGCGGGGAAAGGTAAGCAGCTAATGCATTTCTTGCACCTGCAGACTGGCCCCCTAATGTTATATTTCCTGGATTCCCCCCAAAGCAAATAATGTTTTTGTGCAGCCACTTTAGCGCATGAAGAACATCGAGGAGACCGTAATTTCCCGAGTCATCCAAGGGGTCCCCGGTTCGGAGTGAGGGATGCCGGAAAAATCCCATTGCTCCTAAACGGTAGTTCACTGTAACCACTATACTATTTGTCTTACACGCCAATTCTCCACCTTGAAAATCCCGTCCCGAACCCCCAATATTTCCGCCGCCGTGGAGGAAGACGAATACGGGTAAGCCTGCCTCGGCATGATCCGGTCGCCAAATATTCAAAAAGAGGCAATCTTCACTGCCGCCAGGTTCCCCTTGAATGAATTGGACACTGTTATTCTTAAAATGGCTTGCAGGCAATACACCTGTCCAAGCTTTTATCTCACGTGGTGCCTTCCATCTGAGCTTATCTATGGGGGGGGCCGCATAAGGAATCCCTAACCATGCAATCGCCCCAAGTTCTGGCAGACGTGTGCCCTTAAGCTGACCGCTGGAGACTGTAATAATTTCTTCCATTGGTTCTCGTGTGCTCATTTATAGTTCCCCTTTCTCCTGCAGATTCTTATGTATTTATAATTCTCTTTATTATAGTGTTCTGCTATGATGATGAAAAATATATTATTTTATATGAAATATATAACTCTAAGGTTATAGAAGAGGGTGGTTTCGTTGGATTTACTTTCGCTTCGATACTTTCAAACGGTTGCAAAGCTTGAGAATATGACCCGGGCAGCCGAAATACTCCAAATCTCACAGCCGGCTATAAGTAAAATGATCAAAAATCTTGAGGGCGAATTAAATGTCAAATTGTTTGATCGCACAGGAAAATACATTCGATTAAATGAATATGGGAAGCGGTTTCTTGTGAAAGTTGATTCAGCCCTACAAACGTTAGAGGAGGGGAAAACAGAGCTATTGGACTTGTCTGAGAGACCGACAGGAACTGTGGTGATTTTTATCCAGGCGGGTTCCTATTTGCTTCCGGATATGATCACATTATTTCGCCAGAAGTACCCGGAAGCTCAATTTAAGCTATTGCAGCAGGATCAGGAGATCTCACGTTATCCGGCTTTTGATTTGTGTATTTCTTCTACTCCGCTCAAGATTCCAGGAACAGCGTCCACACCGGTATTAACGGAAGAAATCATGCTGGCGGTTCCTAATGAGCACAGGCTCGCTACCCGCAAAAGTGTACGTCTGATTGAACTCGCGGAAGATGGTTTTATCAGTTTGAAAATAGGCAAGCAGCTGCGCGAAACGACGGATTCTCTCTGTTACGCCGCCGGATTTGCTCCGCGTATCATTTATGAATGCGATGAGCCTTCGATGGTACGCAGTCTAGTCCGTTCGGGACTAGGGGTTTCTTTTATCCCCGCTGTAACTTGGGGTGGTTCTCAAGGATCCTCAGTGGTACTTCTTCCCATTGAAGAACCCATAAGTACCCGCACCATTGAAATCTCATGGTATACCAACCGATACATGACTAATGTCGCTAAAAAGTTCAAGGCCTTTGTTGAGGATTATTACAAGCAGTTAAAAGAAGACAAAATAAAAAAAGAGCCAATAAACCCTAAGGCTTAATTGACTCATTGTCAGCAACGCTAATCATTTAATCCCTTACCCTCAAGGATTTGCGGGATGAATTTTTCAATTCGTGATACGCGGGTTTTGGATTGTTTGGCTTGAGAAAAATGATAAATATATGCGTTTTGCCGTCCAGGCGTTAGGGCTTCAAAAGCAGTTTTCAAGCCAGGAAGTTCAGCGAATTTAGTCTGAAGCTCTTCAGGAATGAGGTAATCCTCTTTCTTTTTAAATTCGATTTCCAAACCCGCTTTTTCAACTTCTATGGCATTATGAATGTAGGCTTTCAAAACAGCTTCCATTTCAACGATTTGTTGCACATTCGTAAACCGAATTTGGCGCGCTGCCTGCACATTTTCTGTTTGTTGAATTAGAATCCCATTGGGATCCTGTAACAAGGCACCTTTGTGAAAGAGAAGTGCACAATATTCTTTAAATCCATGAATTAATACTATGTTTTTATCATCAAATGTGTAACATGGATGCATCCACTTATAATCTTCGGTCAGCCCGCAATCAAGCACGATCGTTCTCAACTGCTCATATTCTTCCCTCCATTGTTTCGCTTTACTTAAGAATTTATCAACCCTAGGATTCAATTTATTATTTGTCATAAAAAACACCCATCTTCATCATAATTTTCAATACAATTTTACTTTTTTTATGGAATGTACAGTCGTAATCTTCTGGGAATGGGCAACCTATGTTGTCTCCCGTTCGATCAGTTGGAACGATAGGGGCTGCAGCTCCATATCTAATCCAAGCAGGGTTGGAGCCAGCAGAAGAAAGGCGTTCTCCGCCTGTCCCGCAATCGGATTCCGAACAGTGGTAATTCCGAGCGTCTGCGACAGCTCCGAATTATCAAAACCAATGATGGCTAGATCACGGGGCACATCCAGCTGCTGTCTACGTGCTTCGCTCAGAACGCCCACCGCCACCAAATCATTGGAGCACAGAATGGCATCCGGCTGATCTGGTTGTCCTATTAGGGTTCGCACCAATTGCTCTCCGTCAGGGATTCCATAAATCGTGGAGTAATACCATTTCTCAACGATGGGAAGATTATATTTGGCCATGATTTGCTCATAAGCTAGTCGTCTACTCTGGGTATTTATGCTGCTTGGGCGGCCAAAAGCATTAGCGATACGCGTATAACCCCGCTCTATCAAATGCTCTAGAGCGAGTGCATATCCGTCATATTGGTTCATGGCAACTGACGGTATTTCAGGATGGTCCATGCGTTGCCAGGACACAATCGGGCCGTATTTGCAGTAGGAAGTTATGACATTTTTATCGTTAACAGCGGTCAGAATAAGCAGGGCGTCGACTCTTTTCTGTTTGAGATCCTCGAAAGCCTGAAGTTCCTTTTGCTTATCTCCGCCGGTGGTATAAATAATCGTCTGATACCCGTAACGGCCGGAGATTTCGACGAAGCTGTTCATGAAGCACAAAATAAGCTCGTTTAGGTCTAAGGTAATCATGCCGATTTGCTGGGTTTGGCCTTTGGATAAAGATATGGCATTCCGATTGGGAACATAGTCCGTCTCTTTCATAATGGCGAGAATTTTCTCCCTAGTTTCCTTGCTGACATGGGGAGAATCGTTCAGGACTCGGGATACCGTAGCTTTGGAAAAGCCCGACAGCTTAGCAATTTCGTCAAGTGTGGACATCGGCTTATCTCCTTTGCAAGATTAATCCTTGACATGTAACGCGTTCCAAGGTTTAGGATTCGGATTAGAGCAGTAAACCTATACTATCACAATAGCAAAGGCGGGAAGAAATATGAACTTACAATTTCCAGAAGGATTCCTATGGGGTGGGGCTGTAGCCGCTAACCAGCTTGAAGGGGCATATCAGGATGATGGCAAAGGCTGGTCTACCCAAGATGTCATGCCACATGGCATTAAGTCTGCGCCTACAGAAGTTCCTACCGACGATAACATGAAGTTGATTGGCATCGACTTCTATCACCGATATAAAGAAGATATTAAGCTGTTTGCGGAAATGGGCTTTAAAGTATTCCGGACGTCTATTGCCTGGTCCCGGATTTTCCCGAAAGGGGACGAGCTGGAGCCGAATGAAAAAGGCCTGCAGTTCTACGATGATCTATTTGATGAGTGTCATAAATACGGCATTGAGCCGCTAGTTACTATCTCCCATTATGAGACCCCGCTGCATTTGGCACGAGAGTATGATGGATGGGTTAACCGTAAGATGGTGGATTTTTACGAGCGTTATGTGAGAACGATCTTTAATCGTTACAAGAACAAGGTTAAATACTGGCTGACCTTCAACGAGATCAATTCTATCCTAGAGTTCCCATTTATGAGTGGCGGAATCAATACTCCATTGGAGAAATTGAGTAAGCAGGATCTGTATCAGGCCATTCACCATGAGTTCATTGCAAGTGCTTTGGCGGTGAAGATCGGTCATGAGATCAATCCTGATTTCAAAATAGGCTGTATGGTGCTGAGCATGCCAATTTATCCGCTCACTCCGCATCCGGACGATTTGATCAAGGCGATGCAAAGCGATCACAAAAATATGTTTTTCGCGGATGTTCATAGCAGAGGTTATTATCCAGGATATATGAAACGGTTCTTTAAGGAAAATGGAATCCACATTCATTTTGAGCCAGGGGACGAAGAAATTCTGAAGCATACCGTGGATTTCATATCTTTCAGTTACTATATGAGCACATGTGAAACGGCCGATCCGGAGAAACAGATCAGAGGAGAAGGAAATCTGCTGGGCGGGGTAGCGAATCCGTATCTGGAAGCGAGCGAATGGGGTTGGCAGATCGATCCTCAGGGCTTGCGTTATGTGATGAATATGTTCTATGACCGATACCAAAAACCGCTATTTATCGTGGAAAATGGCCTTGGCGCCGTCGATCAGCTGGTTGTAGACGGGAACGGTGAGAAGATAGTAAACGACGATTACCGGATCAATTATTTGCGAGATCATTTGGTTCAAGTAGCAGAAGCTATTGCCGATGGCGTGGAAGTTATGGGGTATACGAGCTGGGGCTGCATCGACTTGGTTAGCGCAACAAGCGCCGAGCTGAAGAAACGTTATGGCTTCATTTATGTAGATCGTCATGATGATGGTTCAGGTACACTGGAGAGATACCGTAAGAAGTCCTTCCACTGGTACAAAGAAGTAATCGAATCGAATGGACAAAGCCTGTTCTAATAAAAAGAGTCCTGGTAATCAAGATATTCTTGATCTATCAGGGCTTTTTTTGTTATCCAATATTATACAGACCCTGGTTTATTGTTGACATCATTAATTGAACATGTTAATTTGTAAATAATAAATTAATCGGATATCAGGATTGCTACTGCATAGCAGGCAAAACCTAAGTTTCATTTATGTTTACGGGGATAATCTCTCTCGTACATAGATGTGATTTAGGTTTTTTTGTGTTCCCTGATATCCGTGATTAATTGATCTGTTACAAAGGGGTGTATAAAAATGAGTTATGAACAGCTAAGTAAAGACATTATCCAATCTGTCGGTGGGGAGAAGAATATTAACAATGTGATTCATTGTGCCACGCGACTAAGATTCACACTTAACGATGAGCAAAAAGCTGATAAAGAAAATTTGGAGAAAATGAAAGGGATTATTGGGGTAGTTAGCAAAGGGGGACAGTTTCAAGTTATAGTGGGTACCCATGTTGCTGATGTGTATAAAGAAATTGCCAAATCCATATCCCCTAACAGTGACTCTGGCGAGAACAAGGTAAAGAAACCCATAGGGACTCTGATTTTTGATGTTATTTCCAGAAGCTTCTCGCCTCTGATTGGTGCTTTAGCAGGTGCGGGTATGTTGAAAGCGCTATTAACTGTACTGGCTTCGTTACATGTTCTAAGTGCGGATAGCGAAACTTATAAAGTATTAGCGGGCGCTAGTAATGCCGTGTTTTATTTTCTACCCATTTTCTTAGGGATTACGTTATCGATTAGGCTGGGCGTGAATGCTTATGTGGGTGGTAGTATCGGCGCGGCCTTACTTGAGCCTAATATTACGGGATTAGCAAGTGTTGAATCTCCACATTTTTTAGGTATTCCTTTAGTAATTTCGGACTATTCATCAAGCGTGTTTCCGATTTTTATCGCCATCTGTATATACGCTTTATTGGATAAGCAGCTAAGAAAGTTTATACACAAGGATTTGCAGATGTTCTTAGTCCCTATGATATGTTTGATTGTGATTGTACCGTTAACTATTTTAGCGTTCGGACCGTTTGGCGTGAATGTAGGGAATTTAATTGGAGACGCTATTTTGTTCCTCAGTACGAAAAGCGGTATTGTTACAGGGGCAATTGTGGGAATAGCTTGGACATATTTGACTGTCCTCGGATTGCACTGGGGACTTGTGCCAATTATTCTTGAGAACATTGCTAAGGGTGGAGATCCGATATATGCAATGGCCGGCATGGCCATCTTCGCTCAGCTGGGTGTAGCGTTGGGGATCTTCCTGAAAACAAAAGACAAACAGTTGAAAACATTGGCCGGCAGTACATTTATACCAGGCGCGCTTTCAGGTGTGACAGAACCTATTATTTACGGATTGCTGACTCGTTACAAACGGACTTTCATTTATGTAACTATTGCGGGCGGTGTAGGTGGAGCACTTAGTGGTCTTTTCAAAGTGAAGATGGAAGTATTCGCATTTGTGAGCGTATTAAGTCTTCCCGCATTCTCTCCGCTGGCCGTTCAAGCGATTATAGCAGGTGTGACCATTGTATTGGCTATGGTAATTACCATGGTATTTGGTTATGAAGATAAAAAGAAAGTGAATATTGTAGAAGAAAAAACGAATACTGAAAAAAGCGAGGTTATCCTTTCTCACGCCGTGAAAAGTTCAACCGTTGTAAGCCCTCTGGCTGGTAATGTAATCCCTTTAACCTCAGTAGATGATGCTGCCTTTGCTTCTGAAGCAATGGGCAAGGGGATTGCAATTGAACCCACAGAAGGCAAGCTTTATTCACCGGTAAGTGGAGTTGTATCCACTATTTTCAGAACAGGTCATTGTATTGCGGTAGTATCGGATGAGGGTGTTGAGGTCCTGATTCATATCGGTATAGAAACCGTGAAGCTAAAAGGTAAATACTTTGATGTGAAGGTGCAAGAAGGAGCAACAGTTACACAGGGTGACCTATTGATTGAATTTGATTTTGAACAAATAAAAAATGAAGGTTATCAATGCACAACGCCGATAATTATTACCAATACGGCTAATTATAGTGATGTGATTGGTACCAATAAAACAGCTATTACACCGGGTGAAGATCTGCTGACTGTTGTAGTGTGATCTATTGAAGAGTCATAAGGTATGAATGGAATCGATCTCTTAGTACTGCTACTTAGAGATCGATTTTTTATTATAGAATACTATAAAAAAAGAGCTAGCTTTGTAAAATGAAAAGGTAAGGAGCTGTAATATGCGGATCGAAAAAGTGTTAAACAACAATGTTGTTACTGTCATAGATGACCAAAATTTTGAACTAGTAGTCATGGGAAGAGGACTGGCCTTTAAGAAAAAACGTGGTGACTTTTTAGAAGAAGATAAAATTGAAAAGATATTCACTTTAAGCAATCAAAAACTTTCAGATAAGCTAAAAACGCTGCTTTCTGAGATTCCAATCGAGCACATGGAGCTCTCAGAAGAGATTATCAACTTCGCCAAACTGCAGCTCGGTAAAATGCTGGATGACAGTATTTATGTTAGTCTGACAGATCATATCAGTTTTGCGCTGGAGAGATTCTCAAAAGGGATGAAGATTAAAAACGCCATGCTTTGGGAAATCAAAAGATTCTATAAAGAAGAATATGAGGTTGGGAAAGCTGCGCTTCAAATTATACATTCCAAGCTCGGAGTCAGACTTCCCGAAGATGAGGCTGGACATATTGCTCTCCATCTGGTGAATGCTGAACTAAATGAAGAGATGCCTAACATGGTGAATATCACCAAGATCATGAACGACATCCTAAATATCGTGAAGCGCCATTTCAGGCTAGAGTACGATGAGGAGTCCCTTGCTTATTACCGTTTTATCACTCATTTGAAATTTTTTGCACAACGTCTCATCAACGGTACTCCACCTCCTGATAATGAGAATGGCTTATTTATTTTGGTAAAGGAGCAGTATAAGGAAGCTTTCGCAAGCGTTGAGAAAATTAAAATCTATATTGATAAAACATACAATCGTGAGTTAACAAATGATGAAATGCTGTATCTGACCATACACATTGAAAGAATTACAAACCAGATCATGGAGTAGGGACGGTTAAGCATTAAATTTTAACTTTGACTTTCGGGAGAATCGCGTATAAGATTACTAATATGTTTTCTGTGATAATCATTATCAATAGATTGATAACAGTTATCATGGAATCAACTTCGAACGTTGAATCCAGGGGGATAAAGCAAATGCACAAAAGGTTAATTAGTTTATTTATGGTTATTGCTATTATATTGGTCGTATCAGGTTGTGGTACTAACCAAAAGAACAGTTCAACATCGAACGCGGGAGCAACTGATAAACCAGCTGCTGAAAACGCGGGCAGTGAATCTACAAGCGGTCCTATTGTATTAAAGGATTCTAAAGGTGAGATTACGCTGGACAAACCTGCGCAAAGAGTTGTGGTATTGGAATGGACCTTTACGGAGGATGTTATTGCACTGGGAGTGCAGCCAGTAGGTAATGCAGATAACGAAAACTATAAGCTGTATGTGACTTCTGAAGCACCGCTTGATGCAAATGTGACTGATGTTGGTTCCCGTGACGAGCCAGATCTGGAGACGATTGCTTCATTAAAGCCTGATCTGATTATTGCCAATACGGGTGGGCACGAAGGAATTTATGATCAACTTAAAAGTATCGCTCCAACACTGATTTTCGGCTTGTATCCGAATGAAGGAGAAGGCAATCAGTACACGCTGATGGAAGATACTTTCAAAACGATTGCAGCGGCAGTAGGCAAAACTGCAGAAGCCGATAAGGTTCTTGCTGATTTGGATGCACATTATACAGACGCAAAAGCAAAGCTGGCTGATGCAGGTAAGGAAGGCTTGAACTATGTACTGACACAAGCATACAGCTACCAGAATGCAGCAACGATGCGTCTTTTTACAGATAATTCACTTGCGGTACAAACTTTGGATCGGATCGGTCTGAAAAACGACTGGAAACCCGAAAATTTCGAGGTTTACGGATTCAGCACCTCTACAGTTGAAGCATTACCTGCGGTTCAGGATACAAATCTGATCTACATCGTCCAAGAGGATGATAATATTTTCACGAAAGAACTGAAGGATAATTCCGTTTGGAATGGCCTTAACTTTGTAAAAGAGAATCGCACCTTCGGATTGAGCAGTACTACTTGGGTGTTCGGCGGTCCGATCTCCTCCAAAGTTATCGTGGATGAAGTTGTAAATACATTAACGAAATGAGTGCGGTTATGAACGAAAAGAGTAGCAAAGAAGCCTCTATCGGAATGAACTGGCGGATCATTGGAATATTTGGGGGCGGCTTTGCCGTCCTCTTCATTCTGTTCGTTTTAAGTTTAGGCTTTGGGGAAGCCAAGATCCCTGCAGCTACTGTAATAGATGGCTTGCTGAATCGCCAAGATATAATGGAACATAATCTGCTCTGGGGTATCCGCATGCCACGTACAGTTATTGGTCTGCTGGCCGGGGCTGCTCTGGCTGTGGCTGGCGCATTATTGCAAACTATAACGAAAAACCCGCTTGCTTCCTCAGATACACTTGGGATTAATGCCGGGGCATACTTTATGGTCGTTCTTGGTATGGTAGCTTTTCCTGCTTTGCAGCATGAATTCCCATTTTTGCTGGCAGTTGCAGGGGGACTGCTTGCTGCTTTAGCCGCTTATTTACTGAGTGGAGGCAAGGCAGCCACACCTGTTCGGCTGGCTTTATCAGGTATGATCGTCTCCATGGTGCTCGGAGCGTTTACATCGGCCATACATATTTTTAAAAGAACTGAAACACAAAATCTGTTTTTATGGGGTTCTGGTTCCCTAATCCAGTTGGATTGGGACGGTGTTATATATGCCTGGCCTTTTGTCGTAGTGCTGCTATTGGCAGCGATATTTGCCGGCAGACAATTTGATGCGCTGGAGCTCGATGAGTCAACTGCCCGTTCACTTGGACAGCGAGTAGGGCTAATTCGGGCGACGGGTCTTGGCCTATCGGTATTAATGGCTGCGGTTGTAGTCAGCGTGGTTGGACCGATTGGCTTCGTCGGCTTAGTGGCTCCCCATCTTGTCCGGCTTAGCGGGATCCGCAAACATCGCCTGCTCATTCCTGCAAGCGCATTGTGGGGAGCACTGCTCATCACGGCAGCGGATACGCTTGCGCGTGTAGTGCGAAGCAGTGTGGGTGAAATGCCTGTTGGTGCAGTTATGGCGATTATTGGAGCCCCGTGGCTCATTTGGCTAGTACTCACCAAGATGAAAAATATATCGGGCTCAGGCTCTGGCCAATCATCGATGAGCATCGGTGGGGCGGGGCTGCGTCTGCGCTTTGTGCCGACGGCTATAGTTATGACCGTGCTGCTCATTGTTATTATCCTCGTAAGCTTATCGTTTGGGGGAACAAAAATACCGATCAGTGAATTGCTAAGCAGCCTGTTCCATAGGGGGGATCAATCCTATTCCGTCCTGCTGAATTTACGGCTTCCCCGTACACTCGTAGCGGCTGCAGGAGGGATCGCACTTGCAATCAGTGGTGTATTGATTCAGAGTGCTGTTCGAAATCCACTGGCAGATGCTTCTATTATTGGTGTGACCTCAGGGGCTGGCTTTGGTGCTTTGGCCGTAATGACCGTTTGGCCAGCATTGACGGTATTTGCAGTTCCGCTTGCCGCAATCGTGGGTGGGGCACTGGCTGCTGCTTTTGTCTTTTTTATGGCCTGGCGCAGGTCCTTGAATCCATCGGTTCTGATCTTGCTTGGAATCGCAGTCTCGGCTATTGCCTCTGCGGGAATCCAGGTTATGATCGTCAAAGGAAGTTTATGGAGCAGTAGCTCCTTAATTTGGTTAACCGGTTCGACTTATGGACGAAGCTGGAATCAATTTTACATCCTATTTGTATTCCTGCTTGTACTTGTACCGATTGCATACTATTTGGGACGGAAATGCGATTTGTTGGCATTTGGCGACGAGAGTTCAACAGGATTGGGCTTGCCGGTTCGAGGAACGCGGCTTTGGGCTATGATTATCGGTGTTTTGCTTGCAGCGGGAGCCGTTGCAAGTGTAGGAACAATAGGGTTCCTTGGACTCATGGCGCCGCATGCGGTGCGGATGATGATTGGTCATCATACGAGACGATCCATTGTTTTGTCAGGGTTACTTGGCGGCTTGATGCTCGTTATTGCCGATACGCTCGGAAGAACCATAATGGCGCCGAAAGAAATCCCTTCAGGCCTTATTATTATGCTGATTGGGGCTCCGTATTTCTTGTTTTTAATGTACCGGTCACAGGTTAGAAAAGTGTAGATTTTGCTATGGAAAAATCAGGGGGTGTCCCATCAGCTGTAAAAATAGCTGCTGGGGCACCCCCTGATTAATTTGAGCTTACTCCATCTAGAACACCTCAAACTTCGTTTCATTCGATTAAGATTTTCGCTTACGCTACAGCTATCGGACACAGCTGACCTTAAACGCAGCTTTATCTCGCATTTGAAGTGACAACGGACCGCATAGTCGCAATTGGCATGAAAAGTGCTTAATTTGCCCCTCTTCCTAAGGAGTAACGTCACTGGAGTCCGAAACCAAGCTCCAAAGGCTAAAAATCCGCATATAACGTCATCTGAGTCCTTAAGCCTCGGCGAATGATGACAATTTATTGGTGCAGGCCACCAACGCCCATAAACAAAAAGCAGCGATTCTCCCATACTGGGGAAAGCTGCTTTTTTAATTGGATATTATCGATTTGTGAACAATTATTTAACTATTATTCTTAATTTTGTATATTTTCGTTTGCTAGTTTATACTTTAATCTTATGCTGTAGAATTTTGGAAATAAGGAGTGGGATTATGTGAGGCTTTTCGACAGAAAAAGTGTACAAGACGGAAGCAAAACTATTAACAACTCTGGCGAATTAAGAATCAATATTTTTTTCTTTAGCACTTTTATTATTTTTTGTGTGATTATCCTACGCCTTGCGGTCTTGCAATTTGTCGAAGGACCTACGTTATCTGAAGCTGAGGCTAACCGGGATACGAAAATAGTGGCATTATCGGCACTGAGAGGGAATATCCTCGCTGCTGATGGTGAGAAATTGGCATACTCAACGCCCGTTCAATCTTTGTACCTTACTTTGGATAAGGAATATACCGCAACAAAAACAGATAAAACTACGAAAAAAGTTACCTTAACTGCTGAGGCAAATAATAAATCAAAGGCACTCGCCAGCAAGTTAGCAGAAGCCTTCGAAACTTATGGTGATCCTAATGAGAAAAAACTAACCACAGAAGAGATCCTTGAGTCTATGGATTTATATTCAAAAAAACTCTCTGGTTATGTAGCGCGAAGAATTAAATCAGGTTTAACTAAGAAAGAAATCGCTTATTTTTTAGAACACAAAAACGAATATCCAAACCTTGAAGTGATAGAGGAAAGCAGCAGGCATTATGATACCGATACGGTGGCTGTACAAGCTGTTGGCTACGTGAAATTTTTCAAATCCTCTACTAGTTTAGATCTTTATAAGGATGTACTTCAGGCGATGAAAAATAACCAGAACCCTGGACTTAACTATAAAGAGGATGAGCTAGTAGGCTTTGATGGCTTGGAGCTGCAATACCAGAAGGAGCTTCGGGGACAGAATGGTTATAAGGAAGTTTCCGTAGATCCGCAGAATATGGCAGAAAAAATTGTCAGTATTGAACCCCCGGTCAAAGGAAGCACTATCTGGACTACCCTTAATAAAAAAATTCAGCTAAAGACCGAAGAAGCCATTAAAGATCAGATTCAGTGGTTGCATTCACACACCGTTCAGGGAGAAACACATCCTGATGCTTTAACAGGTTACGCTGTAGCCATGGAAGTGGATACAGGTAATGTTATTGCTATGGCAAGCATGCCTGACTATGATACCAACAACTGGGCTACGGGTTCGATCTCTCCAGAGGTGTATAAAAAAATTGAAAAGCATTACCAAAATGGAACGATAACTCCATACTCATCGGGAAGATCAGGGCATAATTTTGAATCTACCGTGCTGCTCGGTTCGACTATAAAACCATTGAGTGTGTTAATTGGCTTAAAAGAGGGCTTTATAAGTACTTCTTCTACTTATCAAGATAAGGGGATCACCTCATTTGGTAGAGAAGGACATGAGACGAATGTAAGGAACTCATCCAATCATGTATACGGCTCTTTGTACCCTTATACAGCCATTGAAAAATCTTCAAACGTATATATGGTTGATATGATCGGGAAAAAATTGTACGAAAAATACAAGTCTAAGGGCATTGGGGTATGGGACACATATATGAAAGAATTCGGTCTGGGTGTTCCAACAGGGATAGGTTTACCAAGGGAATACTTGGGTGATTTAAATTATAAAGCTGAAGCTAAAGCGGGTTCAGTTCAGTCGGCACTTGTTTATGCTTCTTTTGGGCAGCAGGGACGTTATACCGTTCTACAGTTGGCGCAATATGCGGCTACACTAGCCAATGAAGGGCAACGAATCAAACCACAGCTAGTAAGCAAGATCACGGACTCCAAAGGTAAAGTTATCAAAGAATTCAAACGGGAAGTGCTTGATGAAGTGACTACTTTCGATAAATCCTATTGGCGGGAGATAAAGAAAGGGATGAACAGTGACGTTAAAAGTGCCTTCGGTGATTTCCCCTATGATTTTGCACGTAAAACAGGGACTTCACAACAGACGGATAGTAAAAACATAAACCGTGATAACGGAGTGTTTATAGCTTTTGCACCACGTGAAAATCCAAAACTTGCTGTAGCTGTAGTTATTCCTGAAGGCGGATTTGGATCTAGTAGTGCAGCACCTGTAGCGAGAAAAATTTTTGATGCTTATGATTGGGAGTACGGATTGGATGGAATTCCGAAGAAAAATGTGGATAAAAGTATCAACGAATAACCAAAAGGAGAGCGCGAACTGCGCTTTCTTTTTCTTTTTACAGAGCGGTTTGTGGCGGATGAAAGAAACGGGTTCCAGATTAAAATATTGTAACCATAAAGCGTGAAACTTTTATCCTAGTATGAGCGTCAAAGGGGTAGGAAAAAAATGTATTCGTCATTCCAGGAGGGTGAATCTGTGAAGAAGTTATGGATTTCTATTTTAGTGGGCTTATTAGTTTTGCCGATGATGTTTCAATCTTCAGTGAAAGCTGCTACTGCGCCCATCAGTATTTTTATTGACGGGGTTCGATTGTCCACAGATCAAGCACCGGTGATGGTGAATGGACGGACAATGGTACCCTTACGGGCAATTTTTGAAGCCTTTAATGCCTCTATCAAGTGGAATCAGAAAACACAAACTGTAACAGCAACTAAAGATGATACAACGATTATGTTAAAGATTGGCTCAAAGACAGCCACGATTAACAATAAAGCTGTAACTCTAGATGTGCCTGGTCAGAATTTGAAAGGGAGAACGATGGTTCCTACACGGTTTGTCAGTGAGGCACTGGGTCATGATGTGGGTTGGAACCCAAGCACCAAAGTAGTGACCATAACGACTTCCGGCGGTAAAACTGGAACTGTAAATCCGGCATCGAATGTACAGTTGAAGGATGTAAGTGATAACGGTGACGGCCGTGATCTTCAGGTCAGCTTCACCCAATCTTCTAATGAAGCTCTTGTGGATCATTACCGGGTAATGATTGTAAAGGCTTGGAGCACTTTTAATATCTCATCTGCACAAAAGGTTACATCCGCCAATTATTCTACTGTTTTAGCTAGAGGCACTAATCCTACGATTAGAATGACCGCAAATTCAAGGGATGTTGATGGTGACCTCATTAAAGGTAATCAGACCTATGTAGCTTATGTTTTCGCAGTGGGTAAAGGCAATAATACCAGCGCTCTTTCGTATAGTTCTGCGACTATATCGCTTAATACTAATACCGTAGTCGTTGCCCCAAGTAATGTACAAGTAAGTGATGTGAGCGATTATAGTGATGGCCGCGATTTAGCCGTAAGTTTTAATAAGGTATCGGATGAATCCAAGGTGAGTTCTTACCGGATATTTGTAGTCAAAGCTACTAATTATTCTTCTTTTAATTTGGCGGCAGCAAATGCTGTTAGCAGTTCAAATTACACACAGGTCAACAAAACAGGCTCCAATATTACCCAGATCTTATCGTCTGGAGCGAGGGATGTGGATGGTGCCCTCATTAAGACGGGAGTTGGTTACCGTGTGTTTGTTATGGGGGTAGATAGTGGCAGTAATACAGCCAATAATTTATTGTCTGCTGCTTCATCTGCGATTACGCTGTCCTCGGTCAATGTTTCTAATTTAAGTGTAAGCGACGTTAGTGACTTTGGAGATGGCCGGGATTTAAAAGTATCCTTTAACCACGCTACAGATGAAACGTATATCAGCCAGTACCGGATTCTAGTTGTGCCTACAGCTTATTCCAACAACTTTAGTTTATCTGAGGCGAATAATGTCTCCAGCTCTTACTACACAACGGTGAGCACAACAGGATCTAGCACCAGTCAAGTGTTAGCCTCATCTGCAAGAGACGTGCGTGGTAATTTGATTAAGAATGGAACACCTTACAGAGTGTATGTGTTAACGATTGGAAGCGGGAAGAATTTGGGCACCAACATTCTCTCAACGGATTCAACATTAATTACGTTGGCTGTTGACTACAATGTGAGTGCTGTCTACAATTTGGATGTAAGCGACGTAAATGACTATGATGATGGCCGGGATTTAAGAGTATCCTTTGACCACGCTACGAATGAAACGTATATTAGCCAGTATCGAATCCTGGTTGTACCTACTTCCTATTACAACAGCTTCAGTTTATCTGACGCCAATAATGTGTACAGTTCCAACTACACAGCAGTGAGCACCACAGGATCCAGCACCAATCAAGTGTTAACCTCGTCATCAAGGGACGTGCGCGGTAACCTAATAAAGAGTGGAATCAATTACAGAGTATATGTTTTAACAGTCGGAAGCGGGAATTACTCGGGCAGCAATGTTCTTTCTTCTGGTTCACCTTTAATTACGTTGAATGTAGATTACAAATTGGCTCCTATTTCGAGCTTGGATGTAAGGGACGTTAATGATTACGAAGACGGTCGGGATTTAAAAGTATCCTTTAACCATGCCACGGATGAAACGTACATTAGCCAGTATCGAATCCTGATTGTACCTACTTCCTATTACAGCAGCTTTAGTTTAACCCAGGCAAATGCTGTTTCTAGCTCCAATTACACAGCGGTAGGCACTTCTGGAAATAACACCAGTCAAGTCTTGGATTCTTCAGCCAGAGACGTAAACGGAAATTTAATAAAGAGTGGAATCAGTTACAGAGTGTATGTGTTAACGATTGGCAGCGGCAAGTACTCAGGCACTAATGTGTTGTCCTCAGAGTCGAATGCCATAACTTTATCCACTAAGCTGCCGGTAACCTCTGTCACCAATGTAACGTACAGTGTGGATGAGGGTAAAATACTAGTAAGTTTCAACCGTTCCTCTAACGAGTCTAACATTTCGGAATATCGAATTCTGGTGGTTCCATCCAAACAAGGTTTTGGTTCAGCGGAAGCAATTGAGGTGAAATCCTCGTATTATACGTCGATAACGCCTAACGGAACGAATCCTACAATTGTAGCCTCGAGAAGAGATGTTAATGGTGCATTAATTGTTAAAGGTGTTAAATATAAAGTATATGTTCTTGCGGTAGCCAATAATAATGGCGTGCAGAGTGGTGGTCTTTCGGATTCAACGGAAGAGATTGAAATATAAGAATAAGGAATAAAGGCATTATAATATAAGGCAAAAAACCTTCATTGAGCACTGGGCTTGATGAAGCGTTTTTTTGCCTTGTTTTTTTGTTTTCTATTTTTAATAAAAATAGGGTTGCGATTATACACATTTAAAACATTTGGTTTAACCTATTGGAAGCGCTATAATTGAAAATAATTACATGCTTAAGGAGTCTATCATGAAAAAAGGCAGGATATTCTACAAGATTTTTGTTCCTATTCTAGTGCTGGGGATTGGCCTGGTTATTAGCTTCGGTGGCTATATTTATCTGACGACGATTAATTCGGTAAATGAGAGAGTAGCGGATGATAAACAGAGTTTAATTACCCAAATTAAAAACACTCTGGAACAGAAAATTCAGACCATCGAATACGCTTTTAATACTTACAGTACCACCAGTTCCTTCAGAGAGGTTGTGCAGAATCCGATCACGGAGCAGGATTTTGAGGAGTATCGCGAGATTAATTCCCAGCTTAACTACATTGCCAGTATGGGGATGGATTTTGTTAATTATTCTCTAATCAGTTTGGAGCAGAAATGGCAGATTTCTAATGGGAAGCTTTCACATTTAACGGAAGAAGAGAGCAGGACACTTTATGAGAGCTATATCAATAACCGTAGACGGGGTTTATTTTGGGTTAAGACGGATAAAGGCATCCGCTTTGTAAATACCCTGCCGGTATTCTCACAGACCAAACAGGCGATTGCCTTATCTGATATATCACTTCAGACCTTGCAGAGCACCCTTCAGACCGAAGGAAACACACCAGTGTTTATTCTTAACCGGGAGGGTGAGCTTTTATATGAGTCGGAAACCGGGAAGTCCCTGCTGACTAGTAATCAGCTTAGCCATATTACTAATGTTGCCGGAGGCGGGGGGCAATTGGGGACGATTGCCATGGAGCGGGCTGATCACCAATCGATAAAAGCTATTTATGCTAAATCTTCTTATAATAATTGGATTTACGTAACTCTTTTGGATAAATCAGAAATTTCAGATGCACTAAAGACAACCCGATTCGGGATTGTGATGATGGTACTGCTTATTACATTGTTGATTGCGGTAGTCGCTTACGTTATCTCTTTGTATTTCACCAAGCCATTCCGGCAGATTCAGCGCCGATTATTACCTGCCAATGCAGAGCTAGAGCCCAAGAATGAGGTAGACTGGATTATTAATTCGATTGATACCATCTTATCGGAGAAAGAAAGCCTAGAGGGTCTCATTGAGTCTGAGATGCCTAAGTTGGAAACTCAGTTTATTCTAAATCTATTTCGTAGCCGGATATCTCAAGAAGAGCTGAATCAAGGTTTGCCTCGTTTCGGTTATGAGCTGTCACAGAATTCGGTGTATGCAACGCTGCTGATACAGCTGGATAACTATGGGGAACGGCAGGCTAGCGACAAGGACCTTCTGCTTGTGGCGGTCAACAAACTGGTGGAAGAGCTGATTCCGCAGGAGAAGCGGATGATTCCTATCCTATTAAATGACCGTACACAAGCGACCATCCTGATTTTTGAGGGAGCGAATGAACAGGAGAACCGGAGAATAGCACTGGACTATGCGAAGATAATTATTCGAACAGCTAGAGAAATCCTGAAACTATCCGTTAGTGTTGGAATAAGCAATTTTTACGATAATTTATTATTTAGTAAGGAAGCTTGTGAGATGAGTAAGCAGGCGCTGCACCATCGTTTAAATCTGGGAAAAGAGTCCATCATTTTCTATGAGGATATATCGAAGGTAATCTCGGGTCCAGTTCTACTGCATTATCCGTCTGAGTTTGAGTCCCAGTTATTTGACGCGATTCGGATTGGAGATGAAGAACAAGTCTCCTGTTCTCTGTATCCATTACTCGGGGAAATGATGAAGCACAGTAAGAATCCTTTGAATTTCGAAGTCACATTAATACGTTTCGTCAACAATCTGATTCAGCTGGAGCAGCTGCTGGGTGTAGAGGTTCTGCTGACAGAGGACAATTCTACGTTGTACCACCGATTGTTAGACATCCGTAATCCGGAAGAGATCGAACGCATTTTGGTCAAAGAAGTTATTCATCCGATGGTGACCAGTGTTAAGGAGAAGACAGACCGTCAGTTCCGCCTTTTATCTGATAAAATTGCGGTGATTGTCCGCTCAGAATTTGATCAGGACTTAACGTTAGAATTAATCGGTGATCGCCTTCATTACAGTCCGAACTATTTAAGCAGTATTTTCAAAAAAGAGTACGGGATGACGTTTAGCGAATATCTAATGAACTATCGCCTGGAAATGGCTAAGAAGTGGCTTGTAGAAACGGATATGACGATTAAAGAAATTGCTGAAAGGCTGCAGTACCATAATCCGCAGAACTTTATTCGATCCTTCCGTAAAAAAGAACATGTAACACCAGGTGCATACCGAACCCAGAAACAGGAGAAGTAAGGCGCTGAACACAAACAGCCAGCCCCGGGAGACCGGGGCTGGCTGTTTTGTATAGCTGCAATGTTTTAGCCTTTTACAGAACCCAGCAGGGCTCCTTTGGTGAAGTGTTTTTGTACGAAAGGATAGGCGAGCAGCATTGGAACGGTTGCGACTACGATAACCGCCATCTTGATGGTTTGAGCAGGTGGGATAATATCAACAGAAGCATTATCTCCCTGCATCCCGCTGGCGACGATAACAATTTGGCGCAGCAGGACTTGTATAGGCCACTTTGTGGAGTCCGTCATATATAAAACTGCACTCATATAAGTATTCCAGTAAGCTACCCCGTAGAACAAGGAGAGGGTCGCGATAGATGGCATCGCCAGCGGAAGCATGATTTTGAAAAATACACCAAAATCATTAGAGCCGTCAATCTTGGCTGATTCCTCTAGCCCTTCCGGCAGCGCCTGGAAGAAGTTGCGCATAATGATCAGGTTAAAAGCATTGATCGCAACAGGCATGATCATGGACCAGTAGGAATCGATTAACCCGAAATATTTAACTACTAGGAAAGTAGGGATCATCCCTCCGCTGAAGAGCATGGAGAACACGATTACGAAATTGATAAAATCTCTTCCGTACAGATATTTTCTAGATAATCCATAAGCCATTAAAGAGGTAAGAACCATACTAACAACTGTACCCACTAAGGTTACACCGATGGATACGCCAAGCCCTTTAAAGATAGTAGGCGTTGACAGTATATAACGGTAAGCATCCAAAGAGAATGTCGTCGGGAACAGGATGAAGCTTTTTTCTACTACCTCCTGTGTTGAAGCAAAGGAACTGGCAAACACATTGACAAAGGGTAAAAGACAGGCTAGGGCAATGAGTGTAAGCAGTGTGGTATTTACAATAGTAAACAGCCGGCTACCCATAGTTTCTTTTTTAAAAGATGATTGCGACATGCAGATATCCTCCTTGTAATCGTTTCATTGAAACTTTAACAGGGGTCTGTTATTCCGTATATAATCATTAGCTTGGGCTTTGTTTTGGGAGGAAAAAGCGTGATAAGGCATAGATGATCTTTATGTATTGTAGTAATCACTATAAGATGCACGGGCCTGGAAAACCTTATAGCTGTAGGGTTCTTGGAGTATCAGTATCTGATGATTATATACGTAATGGACGAATGATCGTAATCTGGGAATCGTAAAGAAACGCGATCAAGGAGGCCGATCAGGTGAAAGAGGCAAACGTCACCATGCTGAACACGAAAGTTAATCCATTAAGAAAAAAGCGAACGGGGCCTAGCTGGCTGAGTTTAAAAAGAAACAAGTTATTGTATCTAATGATACTCCCGGGATTTTTGTATTTTGTTATTTTTAAGTACCTGCCTATGGGCGGTCTTATCATTGCATTTCAGGACTATCAGCCGTTTCTGGGTATAGCGGATAGCCCGTGGGTTGGGTTTAAGCATTTCGTCCGATTGTTTACAGAACCTACCTTCTTTATGCTATTGAGTAATACACTTATCTTGTTTGCATTAAACATTTTTATTTTCTTCCCGCTACCTATTATAGTGGCGCTGATGCTTAACGAAGTTCAGCACAAGTTATTTAAGAGCACCATTCAAACGATTATTTATATCCCCCATTTCATGTCATGGGTTATCATCGTCTCCATTTCCTATGTATTTATGAATGTGGATGGAGGGGTGCTGAATGAGATGTTGGCGGCCTTTGGGATGCAGAAGATCAGCTTTTTGACTTCTCCCGAGTGGTTGCGTACCGTGTATATCGGACAGATCATTTGGAAAGAAATTGGTTGGTCAACCATTATTTATTTGGCAGCCATTACCGTAGTGGATACGCAGTTATATGAAGCAGCTGAGATGGATGGAGCGGCAAGATTGCGCAAAACATGGCATATCACCCTGCCGGCGATTCGTCCAATCATTATTACCTTGCTTATTCTGAAGATTGGCCACACGCTGGATCTGGGCTTTGAGCATATGTACTTGCTGATCAATTCCTTGAACCGCGAAGTTGGAGAAATTTTCGATACCTATATCTATACAGCTGGTTTAAAGAACGGACAATTGAGTTTCAGTACCACAGTAGGTCTGTTCAAGGGTGTGGTTGGCTTGATTCTCGTTATGCTGTCGAACAAGTTAGCCAAAAAAATCGGCGAAGATGGTGTTTACTAGGCTTCACAGTATGCTGAATTCTTACCTCTGCCTTAAGGGCAGAGGTGGAAGATACAACAACAAATACATTAGTAAAAGGGGTAATGTTGATGAATCGCAATTACAAAAAAATTGCAGCCTTAATGTTGTGTAGCGGGTTAGTACTCACTGCATGCGGAGGAGGCAATAACGCGAAGGAGTCAAATTCTTCAAATGGGGGAACGAATTCAACGGCTAAAACAACTGCTGCACCTGCAGATGTGCTAGATGCTAAAGCAAAGATTAGCTGGCTGAACATTTTACAAACGTCTACAACACCAACGGGTCCTATTCTGGAAAAAATTGAAGAATTAACGAATACAGAGATTGAATTCTCATGGATTCCGGATCCTTCCAAAGAAGAACGTATTAATACTTCATTAGCATCGAATTCCCTAGCGGACATCGTTACCCTGACTATTCTTGATAACTCTTCTGTACGTAATGCACTGAAGGCCGGTATGTTCTGGGAAGTAAGTCCTTATCTTGATGAGTTCCCGAATTTGGCTAAAATTTCACAGGATACACGTACATCGGCATCGATTGCAGGTAAGCTGTACGGGGTTCCTTTCCAGAAGTCCTTGGCTAGAAACGGCGTTGTTATCCGTAAAGATTGGCTGGATAAGCTTGGACTGCAGGTTCCAAAAACAACAGATGAGTTGATGGAAGTTGCGAAAGCGTTTACCGAAAAAGACCCTGATGGTAATGGCAAGAAGGATACCACAGGCTTCATGGACCGCAGCGATCTTGTATATGGAGCATTTAAGACGTTGGGCTCATACTTTGGAACACCGAACTATTGGAGCGTTGACGATGCGGGTAAAATGACACCTGAGTTCGATACAGAGGCTTATGTTAAAACCATGGATTATATGAAGACTCTTTATGATGGTGGGTATATCAATCAGGATTTTGCTGTGACGGCTAAAACAGATCAGCAGCAGAATTTTGCGCAAGGAAAGGCTGGAATTTATGTGGGTGCCTTGTTTGACAGCAAGAACCTGCTAAATCTGTCTAAGGGCATACAGGATGGCATGGATTTGGTTATGGTTAACGATATCACTTCCACTGGCAATGAAGCAGATCGTGCCATCTGGGCTGGTAATAACGGAATTGGGGGACTGCTGTCTTTCCCGAAATCCGAAGTTAAGGATGAAAATGAGTTAAGACGGATCTTGAAATTTGTTAATGATCTTATGAATGAAGATGTCTATGGCTTGATGACCTACGGTATTAAGGATGTTCACTACACAATTGATGGAGAACAAGCGGTTACGATTAAGGATACGGATCTCTGGAAGCAAGAAGTTCAGCCATTTTCGGCATCTCGTCCATTAGAGAATGGGTTCATTATCCATGATGCTGATCCACTCAAAGTTGAAGCTGATAAGCTGATCGTTGAGAATGCTAAATATGCTGTACTGAATCCTGCTTACTCTCTGGAATCTGAGACCTATTCTACTCAAGGATCTGAATTGCAGAAGATTATGACAGATGCCACTTATAAATATATTCTTGGCAAAATTGATTTGAACGGATTTAAAGCTGAGGTTGAAAAGTGGAAGAAATCCGGCGGCAGCAAAATCATTACTGAATATGAAGCTGCTTATAAGGCTGTAAATCCTTAAGAAGTACTACAGACTATATTCTAAGAAAATAGTAGATGGGTCCTAAATGGGGAGGCTGCGTTTAGGACCATATCTATTCAAACAGGAGGAAAAAATGAAAGACAACAATGCACTAAGGAGTATGGGCTGGGGTGTTCGAATGGCAGATTCGATTATGGAGCGAACGCCAAGATTATATGAGGATAACGGATATCATGGAAAATGGTCTTATGATTATGGAGTCATCTTGAAGGGTTTTGAGCTGCTGTGGAGACAGACCGGGCAGGTTAAATATTATCAATTCATCAAAGATAATATGGATTATTTTATTGAGGAAGACGGCTCTGTGAAGGGATATCGCCTGAGCGAACATAATATTGATCACTTAAATAATGGAAAGATCCTATTTGTGCTCCATAAAGAAACTGGGTTAGCGAAATATAAAATGGCTGCAGATTTATTAAGAAAGCAGATAACAACGCATCCTCGAACCTCAGAAGGTGCGTTTTGGCATAAGAATGTATATCCTTATCAGATTTGGCTGGATGGCTTGTATATGGGCTCTCCTTTCTATCTGGAGTATTTACTTGAGTATGAAGGCGGCAAGGGTCTGGACGATGTGACCCGGCAATTTATTCTGTGCGAGCGTCATACCAAGGATACTGAGACGGGTCTCCTGTTTCACGCATGGGATGAAAAGCGGGTACAGCCGTGGTGCGATCCTGAAACGGGGTTGTCTCCGAACTTTTGGGGGCGTTCGCTGGGCTGGTATGTGATGGCGCTAGTGGATGTACTCGGCATGCTCCCTAAGGAACACGCGGATTACGAGATCTTGGCACGTATTCTGACAGATACGCTGACAGCGCTTCGTCAGGTTCAGGATGCTGATGCCGGAGTCTGGTATCAGGTTGTAAACATGGGCGGCCGTAAAGGCAATTATTTGGAGGCTTCTGCCTCAAGTATGATCACCTATGCAATGGCTAAGGGCATTCGGATTGGTGTACTGGATGCTAGTTGGTTCGAGACACTTGACCGTGCTTATCAAGGCCTTATTACTGAATTTGTGCTGGAAACCAAAAATGGCTGGGTTAACCTGAATAAAAACTGCCAGGTCGCTGGACTCGGTGGTGAAGACCGGAGAGATGGTACTTACACCTATTATATCAGTGAACCGATTGTTACCAATGATCAGAAGGGGCTTGGCGCATTCCTCCTGGCTTGCGGAGAATATGAATATTTGCAGCGTCCTGCCGTGACGAAAGGGAGCGAGTGAAGCGCATGTCTATCTACAATATAAATGACTACGGAGCACATCCTAATAGTGCAGAGCCTTCAACGGAAGCGATAGCCCGTGCCATTCATGCGGCAAGCGAGGCAGGGGGAGGAACAGTTTATGTTCCTTCCGGGCACTATCAGACAGGCGCTATCTTCATGAAAAGCAATATTGAGCTACAGCTTAGTCCTGGAGCTGAGCTTAGCTTCAGCTCTGATCCTAACGATTATCCGGTGGTGAGTTCCCGCTGGGAGGGCGTGAAACAGAACGTCCATGCTTCATGTATTTTTGGAATAAATCTAGAGAATGTATCGGTTACAGGTGCAGGCAAGCTGGATGGAAGGGGCGCACCTTGGTGGGATAAACATCGGAATTCTCCTGATTCACTGCTGTATCCCCGCCCGAAGCTTATCAGCTTCGACAACTGCCGTAGAGTTACGCTCAGAGATCTGACACTCGTAAACTCCCCAAGCTGGACTGTGAATCCTATTTGTTGCCAGGATGTTACGATTGATAATCTGTCGATCTATAATCCGGCGGATTCGCCTAATACAGACGGCATTGACCCAGAATCCTGTGTGAATGTCCGCATCAGCAACTGCAATATCGATGTGGGTGATGACTGCATCGCCATTAAAGCAGGGACGGAGGATACGAAGGAGCGGGTTGCGTGTGAGAATATCACGATAACTAACTGCACGATGATTCATGGTCACGGCGGTGTGGTGCTGGGAAGCGAAATGAGCGGAGATATCCGTAATATCGTGATCAGCAATTGCGTGTTCAAGCAGACAGACCGCGGAATTCGGCTGAAGTCCAGACGCGGGCGCGGAGGTGTTGTCGAAGATATTCGTGTCAGTAATATCGTGATGGAGGACGTGATCTGTCCGTTTATTCTTAATCTTTATTATTTCTGCGGACCACGTGGTAAGGACAAATACGTATGGGACAAGAATCCTTATCCGGTGACGGAGGAGACCCCCTGCTTCCGACGGATTCATTTTGCTAATATTACTGCTCGGAATGTTCACGCTGCTGCAGGTTTTCTTTACGGCCTTGCGGAGCAATACATTTCAGAAATTACCTTTTCCGATATTGATATTTCCATGGCAGAGAATGCAATCCCTGGTCGTCCAGCCATGATGTCAGGAATCCAGGATATGAACAACCGTGGGTTCTATCTTGGCAACGTAAGAGATATCCGCTTCCGCCAAGTGACGATCGAGAATCATGAGGGACCGGCTTTTTATATTGAAAATGGAGAAACGGTAGATATCACCGGTTGCCAATCGAGAAACACCCGTAAAGTGGAAGAATTAGTACAGCAGGTGACCGTTATCCCGTCACAGGAAGATCTAAGTGAGCAGACAGACTGATAATTGAACAGGATAGACTGCAGATTTGCTTAGGGTGAAGGGTGCGGATGTATGGAAATAGGAAGGAGTATGAAGATGATTACAGATAATATTCAGACTGGAATTATTCACAATCCCATATTAAAAGGCTTCAATCCTGACCCTTGTATTGTAAGAGCGGGGGAGATGTATTATATTGCTGTTTCTTCTTTTGAATGGCTGCCCGGTGTAAGGGTGTATCAATCAGCGGACTTAGCAGACTGGGAGCATTGCACAGATATTCTGACTCATCAGGTGGATCTGCGGGGAAATCCGAAAAATTGCAGTATCTGGGCTCCACAGCTTAGCTATTATGACGGTTTGTTTTATCTGATTTATACCGATGTTAAGAGCACTAAAAGGCCTTTTAAAGATTGTCATAACTATCTGATCACTGCGGAGGATATTGAGGGACCTTGGTCTGACCCGGTATACCTGAATAGCAGCGGGTTTGATCCATCTCTGTACCATGATGAGGATGGGCGCAAATGGCTGCTGAATGAGCTGTGGGATTACCGGATTACGGAAGGCAACAAGTCCTGCGGAATTGTAATTCAGGAGTACGATCCAGAGCAATGCCAATTAATAGGTGAACCTGTGAAAATCTTTGATTGCACGCCGCTGAAGAAGACGGAAGCGCCGCATATTTACAAGCGGGGAGGTTATTACTACTTAATTACGGCAGAAGGTGGCACTGGATCGGGGCATGCCGTAACCGTAGCGCGCTCCAAGGCGCTGCTGGGTCCGTATGAGGTGGATCCGCTCAATCCGATGTTGACCTCACGGGATAATCCCGAGCTGCCGCTTCAATGTGCCGGCCATGGAAGTCTGGTAGAGACACCAGAAGGTGAATGGTATATGGCCCATTTGTGTACCCGCCCCCTGGAAGGCGAATACGCCATACTGGGGAGAGAGACTGCCGTTCAGCAGGTGCACTGGAATGAGGAGGGCTGGTTAAGACTAACCTCAGGCGGAAATGCGCCACAGCTCAAGGTACCAGCACCTAAAGGAACGAAGGTCCTGAAACAAGTGCGGACGCTTGAATTCGAGGATGATTTTAACGGCCCGGAATTGAAAAAGAACTGGAATACACTGCGGATTCCTAGGAATGAAAGCTGGTGTTCCCTTGCTGAAAGACCGGGCTGGTTAAGAATCAGGGCCGGGGAATCCGTGCAGAGTCTGTTTGAGCATCATATTCTGGCTATTCGCCAGACGGATATAAGCTTCCGCGCCGAAACAGCGCTTGAATATGAACCGAATACTTATCTGCAGATGGCAGGACTACTGTTATACCTGAATGAAGATAACTATCTTTATGCGTATATCAGCCATGAAGAAGGACGTGGCAAGGTGCTGCGGTTAATGCGCTGTCAGCGGGATGAATTCACTGCGGAGCCTGTAATGATTGAACTAAATGCAGGGGAGACACTGCGGATCGCGGTTGAGGTGCAGGAAGTGACTGGGCAATTTGTTTATCTTAAGGGTGACGATACGGAGTGGAAGCCACTTGGCGATCCGCAGAATATCAGCTTTTTATCGGGAGGCTTCACTGGGAACTTTGTTGGCATTGCGGCGCATGATATGCAGCAGTTCGGTGGCAGCAGTGCTGATTTCGCATATTTCCGTTATCAGGGCAAGGAATAATACACACGGCTTTACTAAGGAAGGGGTTGCTCTGAGGACAGGGCCCCCTTCTTATTCCAATAGATATTAGGAGGTCTTGTATGAAGAAAAAATGGTTATCTGGGGCGCTGGTCGCGAGTCTTCTTGCAACATGTATGCCATTTGGTGGTGTCGAGGCCGCTTCTTTGGAAGCGCTTCCTGCCTTTCCGGGTGCGGAAGGCGGCGGCAAATATGTAACCGGCGGAAGAGCTCAACCTGTGTATGAAGTGACGACGTTGGCTGATTATGGTATCAAGGAAACTCCGATCCCCGGCTCCTTCCGCGATGCGGTAAGTCAAAGTAATCGGACCATTGTTTTTCGAGTGGGGGGAACCATCCATCTGAAGGAATCCCTCAAGATTACCGGCTCAAATCTGACGATTGCCGGGCAAACGGCTCCAGGTGACGGAATTACAATTGCCGACTACACAACCTCTGTTGAAGCTGACAATATTATTATGCGCTATATGCGTTTCCGGTTAGGCGACCGGGTAGCTAGTGAAGATGATGCTTTTGGATCAAGGTACCATAAGGATCTCATTATCGATCATAGCTCATTCAGCTGGTCGGTGGATGAAGTGGTCAGTCTGTATGACAACGAGAATACTACCGTACAATGGTCGATATCCGCTGAAAGTATGCTGATGACGACTCACCAGAAGGGACGTCACGGCTACGGAGGAATCTGGGGTGGGAAAAATGCCAGTTTCCTTCACAATCTGATTGCTCATAGCACCAGCCGCAACCCCCGTTTGCCGACGTTGACCAAATTGGTGGATCTGACGGAAATGTCTAATAACGTTATCTATAACTGGGGATTCGCTTCGACCTATGGTGGGGGAGCAGAAGATTATCGATATAATATCACTAACAATTATTATAAAAATGGTCCAAACACCTACACCAGTGTAAAAAATCAATTGTTTGGGGAAGTGTCTCCAGAAACCCGGTTGTTTATAGATGGGAACATCATGGATGGTAATCCGAAGGTTACCGAAGACAACTGGAAGGGTGTGCAAAAGTATTCGAATATCTCTAAGCTTGCGGAGCCGGCAAAGATGCCTAACCCATATACGGCAGTGTCGGCGGAGGAAGCCTACGCAAATGTAATGGCTGATGCTGGTGCCACTTTGCCAAGACGTGATGCTTACGATGCGCGTGTCATTAATGATGTGAAGAATCGCACTGGACAGCATATTAATTCACCTATTGAAATAGGCGGTTACCCAGACTATACAGAGACAGCTTCCAATGTAATCGACATGGATCATGACGGTATGGATGATAGCTGGGAGATTGCTAATGGACTAGATCCTACCGATCCTGAGGATGGCAAGAAGTCGACGTTATCTTCGGAGGGATATACAAATTTAGAAGTGTATCTGAATGATCTCATTGTGTTAGGGAAATCAGGGTATGAGCATACGGACAATCCTGTAACCGCTATCAATTATCCTGTGAATAACCAAATCATAGAGTCAGGCAGCGAGGTGAATGTTACAGCTTCTGCCAGTGATAGCGATGGTATTGCTAAGGTGGAATTTATCGTTAATGGTGTGAAGCAAGACGAAGCTACCACAGCACCTTATAGTTTCAATTGGAACAATGTGCAGGATGGTACCTATTATCTTGTTGTTCAGGCTATAGACAATAAAGGGCTCAAGACACAATCCGATAACGTAGCTATACATGTCAACACCTCTGGATCCGTTCTTCCGTGGACTTCAGTGGATGTTGGTCGTCCAGGGATAACGGGAGTGACTACACTTCATCCAGATAGCGGGAAAATTACGCTCAAATCGGCTGGACTTATCGGAGCTACATCAGAGAGCGAAACTGCTGTTGATAACTTTCAGTTTGCTTATCAAACCCTGACAGGCAATGGTGAAATTATTGCTAGAATCGACTCCGTAACGGGAACTGACGATTATGCCAAAGCAGGTGTCATGATTCGTGATAATCTCAATGACAATTCTAAAATGACGATGCTGGCAATCCCTTATGTCAAATATGGCAAGAAGGGAGTTATGATTACCCGCTCCACCACAGGAGCCAAGGTGGTAAAAACAGAACCGGACAGTTTCATCAATACACCTTATTGGGTGAAGCTGGTTCGTCTTGGTAACGAAGTGACAGGTCTGGTATCGCCGGATAAAGTAACATGGAGCAAGGTAGGCACGGTGAAGCTTGACCTGAATGATACGGTTTATTTTGGTCTTGCAGCCGATGCTGCTAAGGTAGATAACGAGGTTAATCGTTATAATGCGTCTGTCTTCAGTGAGGTGGAGCTGAAACCGCTTAGTGATCAGTTTCCTGCCGCACCCCGTGGACTTACAGCCACAGCCGGTGAAGAGAAAGTGAAGTTGAATTGGGAGGACGTTGCTTCTGCCAAGTCGTATAGTGTTAAACGTAGCGAGGTTTCCGGCGGTCCCTACAAAACGATTAATACTGAAATTAAAGATAGCTTGTATACTGATTCCGGACTCAGCTCCGGAAAAACTTATTATTACGTGGTCAGCGCGGTGAATGAGCTTGGTGAAAGCTTTGATTCCGATGAGGCCAGCGCTACAGCTGAAGGTGAAGCAGGTAATGTCTATTATGTGGATGAAGACTTCGAGCAGGTTGCTGTAGGTGTGACACCAGAGTATTACGATGTAACTCCAAATCCACAGACTGAAATTCAAAAGGTTATTGTATCTCCCACACCGTCTGACAGTAAAGGGAATACGTCAGATCAAGTGTTGAATGTGTTCGATGGTGCGAACGGCAGCGTGCAGTTTATCCGTAAATTTGCGCCAATTACAGGTGCACTGGTTATTGACACTGACTTTATGTTTGCGACAGAATCGGGAACCTCGGTGTTCCTGCAGGCCCAGAGTACAGATGGAAGCAAAACGGCATTCTCCATTGAGAGCAGAAAGCCAACGCTTCCTGAAGCTACAGGTAAATATACGCTAACCATGAGCAGGGGGAGCAGCCAGTATCATCAACTGATGAGCTCTTATTCCCTAAAACAATGGTACAACCTGAAGCTAAAGGTGGATGTGAACAACGATAAAGTGGATGTATATATCGATGATCAGCCTGCTGGCTCTTTTCCGTTCACAACCACGAATTTCGCCAGCTACGGCATTGGGCGTATCTTGTCCAAGACACCGGGCGGCGGCTCAGGAAATTATTACTTAGACAATTTAAAGATCTATGTTGAGCCCATTGAAACACCGCTTGGACTGACTGGGCTTCCAGGAAACCAAGCAGCCCAGCTATCATGGCCTGCTCTTGAAGGCGCAACTTCCTACAATGTTAAGAGAAGTCTTAAGAGCGGGGGGCCTTATGAGACTATTGCCAATGCTATTACAGAGACATCATATATTGATAATGAAGTTACCAACGAAACTACCTATTATTATGTTATCTCGGCGACGGCGCCCACTGGTGAATCGGGAAATTCCAATGAAATTAGTATTACCCCATCCGCTTTGGCGGTGAAATTGCCTGCGCCAGAATCGTTTGCGGCTGTAAGTCGGAATGCACAACTGGATCTCAGTTGGAAAGCTGTGGAGAATGCAGCCAGCTACAGCATCAAGAAGTGGAATGAGACTTCAGGTAGCTATGAACTCGTGGCAAAAGAAATCACCGGCACAACTTACCGCGTCGGAGGTTTGGCCAACGGGCAAACCTACCGTTACGTCGTAGCTGCAACAAATGTGGCCGGGGAGGGAAAAGAATCAGCGCCTGTTGAAGCTACTCCGCAATCTCCTTTGGGAACACCTGTCGTTTCCACGGAAGCTGGTGACAGTGTAATGAAACTAAGCTGGCCAGCGATTGAGGAGGCGAGCCAGTACATTGTCAAACGTGCCTCATCGGCGAATGGTCCTTATGAAGTGCTCGGGTCTGATTTATCAGACACAAGCTTTACTGATGCTGGGCTCGTAAACGGAACACCGTATTATTACAAAGTCAAAGCAATAAGCGGTACCCGTAGTAGTCTAGATTCAGCTGCTACCCCAGCGGTTCCATACAAGAATTCCGGCCAGCCGCAGGCTCCACAAGGAGTTAGCGTTGAGCCTGGCAACACGGATATCCATCTGACTTGGAATGTAGCTGATGGAGCTAGCAGCTATCAAATTCTACGCTCGGAGAGCGGTGGCAGCTATGCGGTCGTGGCCGACGGCATCGAAGCAACAGATTATACCGATAAAGGCTTGAGCAACGGGACTGCCTATCAATATGCGGTAATCGCCATCGGTGATAAGGGTGCCAGTCTTCCATCCGAGGTGGTCAAGGGAATTCCAGCTCCTGTCATTATTGTTGCTCAGAATGGGACAGGAGATTATAAAACGATTAATGACGCTATTCAAGCAGCACCTGATAATAGTGCCCTAACCACGATTATTAAAGTGAAGAACGGCACGTATAAGGAGAAGGTGCTTGTACCTTCTAGTAAGATGAATATTAGTATCATCGGTGAGAGCCGGGAAGGTACCGTACTTATTAACGGTGACTCCGCGAAAACCATTGGCTCAGATGGTAAAGAAATGGGCACCAGCGGCAGCTATACATTAAAGGTTGCGGCAACTGATTTCACACTGGAGAACATGACGGTTGAGAACAGTGCTGGGCGGGATGCCGGTCAGGCAGTCGCTTTATATGCTGAAGGAGACCGGGGAGTGTACAGAAATGTTAAACTTCTTGGATATCAGGATACCCTGTTCGCAGACAAGGGAAGAGCTTATTTCGTCGATAGCCATATTGAAGGTACAGTGGACTTTATCTTTGGTAATTCCGCTGCTGTATTCGAGAATAATGTGATTCAAAGTGCGGGTGCTGGCTATGTTACTGCGCCTTCCACGGCAACGGGTAAGCCTGGTTATGTGTTCATCAATAATCGACTAACTGCCAGTGAGGGCGTTGCTGCTGGAACCGTTGATTTGGGCCGGCCATGGAGAGAATATGGCAGCTCTACCTTCATTAACACGGAGATGGGAGCTCATATTCGTGCTACTGGCTGGCATGAATGGTATGAAGGTCGTTCCAAAACTGCACGGTTCTCTGAGTTTTTAAGTTACGGAGAGGGGGCTAATGCAGCTTCACGTTACAGCTGGTCCAAACAATTAACAGCAGAAGAGGCAGCTGCCTATACGATTGAAGCTGTGCTTGGTGGAAGTGATGGCTGGAATCCACAGCAATCCAAGATCTTAGTGGATCAAGAGCAGATACCTGCGGTACAAGTCTCTTCAATTACTGTAACGGGTAAAGATGGAATTAGCAGCATTGAGTCGAAGGGCGGTGCCTTGCAGCTGCAAGCCTCTGTGCTTCCAGAGAATGCGACGAATCCTAAAGTTATCTGGACGGTAACTGAAGCAGATGGGATAACCTCTACGGATAAAGCGGTTATTAATGAGAAGGGCTTGCTGACAGCTAGAAAGAACGGTAGCGTACAAGTAACTGCGCGAGCTCTAGATGGAAGTGGAGTATCCGGAAGCCTAGAGATTAATATCAGCGGACAAGATGAGATTGCCCGTAATCTGCCCGCTGCAACGCTGAACGGACCGGTCACAGTGGTGGCAGGACAGGATTTCACTTACCGTGTAGGGCTTACAAATGTTACTACCTCCGTCTACAAGGAAGTGTATGCTGTAGACTTTACCATGGCATATGACGTATCTGGTGTGGAATTCATATCCGCTCAGACCTTGCCAGACGGATTCAGCATCACTCATATTAATGAGGACAGTCCAGGTCTAATAACAGTTAGTGTAGCTGGAACGGAGGCAGGAAATATCCTGACCGATGATGCGGAATTCTTAGAAATCATCTTCAAAGCGAAGAAGACAAATCGTGAAATCGCCGTGCCGCTTGGATTTATTTCTTTCCGAGGATCCAACACAGATGTTGATTTTGACATCCTGCATGAGGCACAATCGGTTGTTCATGTCATTCCTATATCCGTCATGGAGATAAAAGTCTCCTCCAAAGATAATGTGAGCGAAATCAAGTCAGGGCAAACCCTGCAAATGGCAGCTGTAATCCTGCCGGACCATGCATCCGATCCAGCAGTGACCTGGTCAGTAGTGAATGAGGATGGATCAGCTACTGAGCGAGCAACTATTACGGATACCGGCTTGCTCACTGCAATTGCAGCAGGCAAAGTAACGGTGAGAGCGACAGCTAAAGATGACTCCGGTGTTGTAGGTACGATGTCCATTGAGATTAAGGCAGAATCGCAGGTTTCAGAATCGGGCGGTACTTCATCTTCAACGACAGTCAAACCAGTGAAACAACCGGAACCAACTGTGAACGCAGATGGAGTTACTCTTTCCGTGACAGCGGATGTGAATGGTAAAGCTATTGCAGAGGTATCCTCGACGATTCTGCAACAAGCAATTGGCTCAATGCAGAATGGAGTATTGAGAATCACAGTGAAGCCATCCTCTGCCAGCTCGGTGGTTGAACTGACCTTGCCAGCTCGTGAGTTGGCTGGAGCGGGAGCAAAAGCAATTCATCTTTTGGAAATAGACATGGGATTGTCTACGTTCCGAATAAATGCTGACCTGCTTCTTGCGATGGCAGGATCTGACGCCGCAAGCGTTAAGCTTGTAGTTGGCAAAGTTGACGCGAAGACACTGTCGCTTCAGACGGATGTCGGGGATATTTATGAGTTTAAGTTCTTTGTTGATGGCAAACAGTTTGACAGCTTTGGGCGTGGACTGAAGGTTGAACGGGATTACAAACCAAAGACAACTTCAGGTGTAGAACAAATAGTAGCCTACCAAATCCGTGAAGACGGGACTGTAGAGGTGGTTAGAAACTCCCAGTTTAATCCGACAACTGGCAAGATCATCTTCAGACCAGACAATTCCAGCAGATTCGCAGTAGGATATGCGGAAAATTCCTTTAAGGATATCGCTGGACTAGGCTGGGCACAAAATAGCATTCAAGCCCTTGCCGCCAGAGATATTCTGAATGGCACCGGAGATCATAACTTCGGGCCACAGCTGAATGTAACTCGGGCGCAGTTCCTGAAGATGCTGATGCTTGCACTAGAGCTGGAGGAAGGTAGTGCGGCAAGTACATTTAAGGATGTTTCGCTGGATGCTTGGTACTACAGCTCCGTTGCTGCTGCTCAGCAGCTAGGAATTATTCAGGGCAGATCCGATGGAACCTTCGGTGCTAATGAAACGATTAGCCGTGAGGAAATGGCGTTGATGGCTTATCGTGCAGCACAGCTCGCTAAGCTTACGGTCGTGGAAGTGGACCAGCCAGTGAATTTCAATGATGCCGCTGATGTTTCAGCCTACGCTCGTGAGGCTGTACAATTCATGAGCGGAGCAAAGATTATTCAAGGTGTAGGCAAAGATAACTTTGCACCTAAAGCCAATACAACTCGTGCTCAGGCAGCTGTTATTGTCTATCGATTGTTCCAGCTAAATCCTTAAATTTCAAGTTGACACCCTGTGTGATTTATCATATTATGATTGGAGTTGTTATAAGTAAATAAACCAAACTCTATCCAGTGGATGGAGTGGCGGAATTTTGTCAAAGATGTATTCTTTGGTTTCAATCGCCCCTTGTCATTTCGATGACAAGGGGCTTTATTATGTTAATGAGCTTGCTCAAGAGAAAGGGAAGAGGTTTACGATGAATATGAAGTTATTCAAATATGCTTTACTAGTTTTTTTAGGTGCTTGTAGTTATGGCTCACTCTCTACGATCGTCAAGCTTGGAATGAACGATGGCTTTAGAATGAAACAATTGGTAGGATCACAATACTTTTTTGGATGGTGTATGCTGCTCTTGCTGGTCTTATTATTTTCTCGAAAGAAATTAGGGCTAAAAACAGGCGGGAAATTATTAGCCGCTGGGATCACTATCAGTTTAACTGGCATATTTTATGGCTTCGCCGTTGAACAATTGCCTGCTTCGATTGCGATTGTACTGTTATTCCAATTTACTTGGATCGGTGTAATTCTGGAGGCGGTTGTAGATCGAAAACTTCCTAGTCGGGAAAAAGTGATTTCGATGGTTATCCTTCTAATTGGTACGGTATTAGCGGGGGGCATCCTTGAGCCGAGTGTAGGTGGAATCACGACCACTGGTGTGGTTTTTGGCTTAATGTCAGCCGTGTCGTTTGCCTTCTATATTTTTGTGAGTGGAAGAGTAGCTACGCAGGTACCTGCCGTTAATAAAAGCTTGTATATGACCACTAGTGCAATGGTTATTATTATGACTGTTTTTTCTCCTTCGTTTTTATATGACGGTGCGATTACCGATGGGCTTTGGAAATACGGCCTACCTCTAGGTTTGTTGGGCATCGTAATTCCAGTTCTGTTCTTTTCGATCGGGGTTCCGAAGCTGGGTTCAGGTCTAGGCGCGATTTTAGGGGCAGCGGAGTTACCGGCAGCTGTAGTAGCCTCCGTGTTAGTTCTGCAAGAAGAGGTATCATTACTTCGCTGGATCGGGATTATCGTAGTTCTGATCGGGATCGCAGCTCCACAAATCCTACCGATGGGGACAGGGAATAAGTCATCCAAACCATCACCAAAACAATCACTCCGTAAGGTAGAACTTTAATCGGCAAACTGACATCGATGGTATGATCTGATCCTGAGAGGATTAGATTATCTATCGGTGTTTTTTTTGTGGAAAAAAAGATTGGTGTTAATTTTTCTGGTATCGATAATGGATGTCTAATATATAGTGGTTCTATTCTTAACTAAATGGAGATGACCACTTATGAACAGTAAAAACTATGACTATTTTAAAACGCTGCATGATCAAAAAAATCCACTGATCCTGTACAACTGCTGGGATGTAGCCTCAGCTAAAGCAATAGAGCAAGCTGGATCAAAGGCGGTAGCAACTAGCAGCTATTCCATGGCGGAAGCGTGGGGATATTCGGATGGTGAACAGCTTACATTTGAGCTTATGCTTTGGATGATTTCAAAGATTGCCGAACGAGTAGCGGTTCCATTGACCGTAGACATCGAAGGTGGATATGCTATAGATGAGGATACTTTAGCGCATAACATGGAGCAGTTATTTCAATTAGACATCTGTGGTATCAATTTTGAAGATCAGATTGTAAATCATCCTAACAATGAACTATGGGAGACCAGCGAACAAAGCCGTAGGATCAAAACCATACAACAAGTAGCCTCCAAACTGCAAAAGCGTGTGTTTATTAACGCTAGAACGGATATTTTTTTCAAGGATAAGGAACATTCGATGGATCTAGTGAATCAAGCTATAGAACGTACCTATGCTTATGCTGACGCTGGAGCGGATGGGATTTTTATACCGGGGCTCGCTGATCCAAGCTTGATTGAACAATTTGTCAAAAAATCGCCACTGCCTGTGAATATCATGGTTATGGACGGTATGCTTTCAAATCATGAATTGCAAAAAATTGGCGTGAAACGTATTAGCTATGGCCCGCGTAGTTTCTTTCAGGCACAACATAATCTTCAGGAAAATGCCCGGCAAACGCTTGACGCCTCAGGACTTTATTTAGAAATGAGCTAACCATACTATGATAACTAATGAGCAGGATATCAATAAATATTATAAGATGCTGGTCGAGAAAAACTCGAATTATGAGGGCGTATTTTTTGTAGGAGTGAAGACAACGGGGATCATGTGTAGGCCAACTTGTCCCGCTAAAAAGCCATTAAAAGAAAATTGTGAGTTTTTTGCTACAGCCAAGGAAGCCTTATTAGCATCATATAGACCATGTAAAAGGTGTCAGCCGTTATCCAATCCAACAAAAATGTCTCCTGAAGTAAAGCTGCTTGTAGAAGCTATTGAGAGCAATCCGGAACGAAAATGGACAGATAAAGATTTTGATGAGCTGTCTATTAGTGCAAACACGGCACGCCGCCAATTTAAGAAACAATTCGGGATGACCTTTATCGAATATGCACGTTCTAGACGTTTAGGACTGGCATTCAAACATATTAGGAATGGGGATTCAATCATTAACGCACAACTGGAAAGCGGGTACGATTCGAGCAATGGGTTTAGGGATGCCTTTTCACGAACGATGGGGACTGTCCCGAATCATTCCAAGCAGATTAAAGTGCTGTACTGTACTTGGATAGAAACGATATTGGGTTCCATGCTGGCCATCTCCGATGAAGAGAGTCTTTTACTGCTGGAATTTGTGGATCGCAAGGGTCTTGAAAATGAAATCAAAAGATTACGCACTCGCTTAAATGCAACTATATTACCTGAAAAGGTAGCCGTCCTTCACCAAATTGAGGAGGAATTGAAGCTGTATTTCACAGGTGAACTTACGGAATTTACAACGCCGGTTCGTTATCTGGGCTCAGACTTTCAGCAAAAGGTGTGGAATGAACTCCGGAAAATACCTCTGGGACAGACAGCTTCTTATAGGGAGCTTGCAGAGAAAATCAATAATCCCTCTGCTTGCCGCGCTGTAGCAAGGGCGAATGGTACCAATCAACTCTCAATCTTGGTTCCATGTCATCGAGTGATAAACAGCAATGGTGAATTGGGTGGCTATGGAGGCGGGCTTGCCAGAAAAGAATGGTTAATCAAACATGAGTCTAACCGCTCCTTAAATAAGAATAATTTCATTTAAACTACTCCTCTCTATTACGTAGAATGTGATGGATCCCCTTACTTCAAGGCAGGAGATTCATCACTTTCTGTACTTAAATACTGAACTAACATGTCCACAAATCGGTTAGCAATTTGAATATCCTGAAGTTCGTTGTTGAAATCGTCTTTGGAAATCAGGCTCATTTTCTGTAATAAACCCATCATAGACGTGAAGATGAAATGAGCAGTGGATAAGGGTTCTGTATCAAATTTTAACGATCCATCTTTAACTCCGGCCTCCAGAGCATCCATTAAGAAATGTCGTTCTTTTCCCCGCATCACAAAATCTTTGTACTTTTCTTTGAGTTCTTTACTGTAATCATAGGCTTCAAAATGCAAATCGAATAGAAGAATGAATTTGATGTAACCTGGGTGTTGCCGGGCATAATCAATCCAAGCATTAAGCATCGAAGCAAGCATTTGCTTACCATTCATTTCAATTGAAGAAGGTGCGCTTCTAACAAATTGGGTCATGCTCTCCAGAATTTCCATCTGGACCTCAAAAATCAGTTCGTTCATGGACTGGAAATGCTTATAAAAGGTAACCCGGCTTACACCAGCCACGTCGCAGACATCCTTAATATTAACTTTGAGAAAGCTTTGCTTCATAAAAAGATCCTTCGCCGCAGCAATTAATTCTTCCCGGTTTTTGTTTTTTAAATTCTGGTGCCAGTTCTCAGTCATGGGCGACACTCCTTTCTTGCTCTTTTTTTGGTTTTTGTAAGGTGATGAAAAAGGCAGATGCCAGGATAATTGCCCCAAAAATATAGGGAATATTAATATGTTTGTCAAACATCAATCCCGCTAAAATGGGTCCAAGTATGTTTCCTATACTGGTGTACGTTGTATTTAATCCGGCAGCATATCCTTGCCGATCGCCAGCTGAATTGGCAATCAATGTACTTACTGTGGGGCGCAAAAAAGCATTAAAAGCAAAAAATAAACCTGATACAACTAATAAATAACCTAAATTGATCTTGAATATCATCAACAATAAGGTTATAGCGGTCATCACCAATGATATACGTATAAGCTTTATCTCGCCAAGTCTCTTAATCAGATGATCAAGCAGCCAGATCTGCACAATAATGCCTATAATAGCACCAACCGTAATAATGATTGAGATTTTCGTTGCATCAAAACCGTATTTTTGTTCCACAAAAAGGGCGTACACCGTTTCATAATTCATCAGACCAAATGTCATGATCAGAATGAGCAGAAGATAGCGGAAATAGGGCGTCCGGAATGAATTTACGATTTGATTACGAATGGATTCCCGAGGGTCCTGTTTGTTAACGGATTTCCGTTTTTCCTTTGGTAGTGTCTCTGGCATATAAAAACAAAGTATCGTAGCGATAAGCCCAAGTCCACCCGCAAAAAAATAAGGCACCCGTATTCCAAACCCAGCGATAATCCCGCCTAACCCTGGACCAAGTACCATACCCAAATTCATGGAAGCCCCCAAGTACCCCATACCTTTTGCACGGGTTTCATGGGTGGTGATATCAGCGACATAGGCCATATTGGAAGGGACCATGATTCCGATACCTATACCCCCAATAAATCTAGCGATGTAAAGTAGGGGCAATGTCGTAGATACAGCAAATATCAGATCTGAAAGGACGGTTAAAAACATTCCGGAAATGATCATTGATTTTCGGCCCCATTTATCCGAGAGCTGTCCCCCTATAGGTGAAAAAATAAACTGTGCTGCTCCAAAAGCCGCAATAAGATATCCGGCGGCAGCCCCTGACGCATTAAACAGTTTCAGATATTCAGGTAGAATGGGAATGACCATACCTTGCCCCAATAAAGCGATAAATAGATTCAACATCAGAATGAAAAGTGGAAATCTAGCAGACTTAGATAAGCTGCTCATATCATAGCCCTCCCATATAGTTTACACTGTGTAAAGGTTTACTCGATGTAAACTATAATAATGGAATGATGGGCCCTTGTAAAGGTGTGTCTGAAATTTAGGATACGCTGTTTTTAGTATGTTTTTTCAAGTAAAAAAAGTACTGTTTTAAACAAAAGAAGGAAAATTTATGAATTCACATCATTATCCAAGTATGATAGCATGATCTATATATTTTGGTGTAAAGCGCGGGCTTATCTTAATAAGATTGGAGCGAACATCATGCTTAAGGTTCTGATCGTGGACGATGAACCCTGGGTTCTTGAGGGGCTAAGGACGATGATCGACTGGGGAAAATTCGGTTATGAAGTTTGTGGTGAAGCTCAAAACGGCACGGATGCGATGAGGCTTATCCAGGAGAATAAACCGGAACTGGTTCTTACGGATATTAATATGCCTGTAATTAACGGTCTTGAGCTTATTACAAAGTTGAATGAGGTGATGGAGAAACCTCCTAAATTTGTGATTTTGTCTGGATATGATGATTTCAAGTATGCACGTACGGCATTGCGCCAGCGGGTAAATGAATATTTATTAAAACCCATTGATGATGAAGAAATAGAGGCTTTATTAAGCAGGATCACTCCAATAATCCAAAATGAAATCGCTTCCAATGAGGAGTTTGATAAAAAGCAATTTTTTATCGTAAATAATATCATCAACCGCCTGATCCAAGGGGAGTATAACGAAAATTTAGAGCTTCTAACCCGAAACACCTTGAAGCTTCAAGCGGATGCAGAGTTAATGTGTATTCTTATCGAACCCGCCTCCTCTACGAATCCATTCCAACCGCAGATAAGTGATTATTTTTCCGAGGAACACTTCTGCTTCTTTCAAGACGGATCGGGAAGAGCGGGGATCATTCTTCAGTCTGCTTCTATCGGCAATGAGAGCCTGGAGACTATCGTCAACCAGATGCATTCAGATCTCACTGAACAATCACAGGAGCTGGTCTTTCTAGCACTTAGCAGCAGAATGGTCGGGGTGAGCTCTATTCGAGAGATTTATAGGCAGGCACTTGAGGTATGGAAACGAAAAACGCACCAGCAGAAAAGAGGGGTCTTTTATTATAGTGAGCTTAGAAACCTGAAAAAGGAAGAACCTCATGAGGATCATTTCAGACAGCTGCTGCATAAGGTCCAAACGAATGATACGGAACAGATCCAGCCTTGTGTAAAAGAAGCGTTCACTGCTTTCGTCGAGAATCTGCTGACCCTTGAAGTTGTAAAAGCAAAAGTGGCCCATTTAGAGCTTACGATCTGTAGAATTATAGCTCAAATGAATGGAGACCCGGATACGATTATGATTAAGCTTCAGCAAGAATACGGAAATCTAGGTGAGCTTAGTGATTATTTTATATTAAGCCGTTATGTACAAAGTCTGTGTGAACGGGCTGCCGTCTATCTGTCTGAATTAGAGCAGCAGAATGAACGAAATACGATTTACAAGGTTATTCAGTATGTGGATCGTGAATTTCGGAATAAATTAAAGCTTCAGGATTTGGCACAACAATTTCATATTAATTCTACCTATTTGGGACAACTGTTCAGAAAGCAAACGGGTCAGGGCTTTAGTGAATACCTAAATGCCAAACGGATTGAAGAGGCGAAAAGTCTGCTGAAACGAACACAGCTAAAGATATCGGATATAGCGGTGCAGGTGGGATTCTCTAACACTGATTATTTTATAGATAAGTTTAAGTTGCTTGTAGGGGTAGTACCATCCGTGTATAAAAATGAGAATAAGAACCAACAGCTCTAGGGGAAGCAAGGTGTTTCATATGGAGAGAAAAAAATTCAGATTTAGAAAAGTAGTGAATGATATTCCCTTGAATTATAAATTTTCCCTTATTTATATCATAGGTGTTCTTCTCCCTATCATTATTATTAACCTTGTTTTTTTGGATCGGATTTCCGATCTGATCAAATCGAGAGAGCAGCAGAACCTGGAAATATCTTTAGAAAGAGCCCGAAAGGACATTCATGATTTCATTGAAGGTGGGGTAGCTGTCAGCTATACGCTTTCTGCCGATAAGAACCTGTATGAATTGCTTGAGCGGACGTATGGGAACTCTATTGAATTTTATGACACTTTTGATGAACAGCTGAGAGACCGCATGAACAGCTATATGCCGGTGAATAATCAGATTGAACGGATTACTGTATTTACGAACAATGATTCCATTGTTTCCGGCAGCAACTATCAGGTCATCAATGAAAAGGTAATGAATAGTGAATGGTATAAGCAGTCGAAGGCTGCGGATAAACATCTGTTTCTTGCCGCTTATCATATGAGTGATACCTCTAGTGTGATTTCTACAGCGCCTTATTTGAGTGTTATTGAGCGAATGGACGCTTACAGCTCATACAATAAGTTTGAAAAGCTGCTTAGAATTGATTTGGATCTCAGTAAAATATATGACGTGATTATCAGAGAAAAAGATTACTTGAGTCTTTATTTAGTTAACGAGCAGGACGAGATTATTATGTCTGCACAAAGCGGCTATCAAAGAGGCACCGCGGAACCTTATCCCGTGTTCAAGCTGCAGGATGATGAGCGCAAGGAGGACGTTCATATTGTACCCGTCGGCGGAGCTAGTTATATAAAGGGCTGGCGGATAATAGGAATTACACAAGGTGAGCGTATTACCCAAGCGATAATGGAGATTCGGATTTATGCAGGGATTCTGGCGTCCATTGTCACGCTAATCACCACCGCTTTTTTATATGTGATGTTAAGATCCTATAATTATCGGGTGAAACGGTTATCCAGACATATGCAGAAAGTATCCAATGAGAAATTTGAGCTGATTCGAATCGATGAAGGCCAGGATGAGATCGGGGGACTGATCCGTAATTTTAACAGGATGACCACTACCATTAATTCCTTGATCAATGATGTATATAAACTGGAGATTCAAAAAAATAATCTGGAGATGGAAAGAGTAAGAGCTGAACTGAATTTTCTGCAAAGCCAGATGAATCCGCATTTTCTGTTTAATACGTTAAATGCCATTTTGGTGGTCTGTACTAAAAATAATTATTCGGATGTTACAGATATTATTAAGAGTTTATCCAAATTACTTAGACGGCTGCTGAGCTGGAAAGAAGATCTCGTCACTCTGGAAGAAGAAATGACTTTCATCGAGATGTATTTAAAAATTGAAAAATTCCGGTTCCGGGATAAATTTGATTATCAATTTGAGATCGATGAGCAGTCGCTTCAATATAAGATTCCCAAGCTAAGCATGCAGCCGCTCGTTGAGAATTCCTGCAAACATGGTCTACAGGCCATAGAGGGACTTGGTGTGATAAAAGTGAAGACGTTAGTGGAGGAGGGACGCTTAAAAGTTACCGTCTCTGATAACGGTAAAGGGATAGAGCCAGAGAAGCTGCAAGAATTATTAGGTAATGTTCAAAATGAAGCGTCTTCGGGAACGAATATCGGAATCCGCAACGTGTACCGCCGATTAGAATTGTATTATGAAGATCAGGTCCGTTTTGATATCAGCAGCGTTCCGGATGAAGGGACCATTGTCACTTTTGATATTCCATTAAAACTCCTGGAACGGAAGAATAGCTAGAAAGTGAGGGACCCCCTATGAAATACAAAGTATTGTTGATCGATGATGAGCCTAGTGCGCTTGAAGCGATGCAGCTATGGATTGATTGGCAGGAGCTTGGCTTTGAGGTATGTGGAACCTCCAGCAATGGCAAAGAGGGGCTGGAGTTAATGAAACAGCTCGAACCAGATCTTGTAATTACGGATGTTAATATGCCGCTAATGAATGGGCTGGAGATGGTCGCAGCTTGGCAACGAGCTGAGATTAAGGAGATTAAGTTTGCCATACTAAGTGGTTATAGTGAGTTTGAATATGCCAAGACAGCTATACACTATGGAATTAATCATTATCTGATGAAGCCAGTTTTTCCAGAAGAAGCGGCAGAAGAATTACTGGAGATTTATCAGGAGCTGGAGCAGGAAGCTCAGAAGCGCAGTTTAAATCAAATAGCCTCCGCGGAGGAGGCTGTTTCTCTCCTGAAAGGAATACTGCATGAGAAAGCTGAGCAGTCGAATCAGGAGGTACTTAACCGATTATCGGAAGGGAAAAGCCATTGGAATATTTGTCTGATACAGACAGAGCCGGTTTTATATACAGAGATCAGAGAGCAAGCCTCAGCCCTCCTAACCGATAAAGATTCGATGTTTCTGATGGATCTGGAGAGTCATTGTTTTGGAATCGTATACGGATACCATTCATTGTCCACTGAGGGAGCTGTGATCGATCAGATCGCAACTCCCTTGCTGAATGAACACCCTAAACAAGCTTTGTATATTGCAGCTGGCGCTGGCGTAGGCTCCTTGCTTCAGATCGGGAACAGTTACCGAACGGCGAAAGAAGCATTAATGTATTATTTTTATTATCCTGAAAATGCAGAGGTCCTGAGTTATCAAGAGATTAAGGATAGTCCCTTCAGTTATCATTATGATCAAATTCAACTGATGGATGACTTGATAAGACCGATTAACACCCTGGACTCCGCAGGCTTTAGCCAAGCTGTGAACTCGGCAGCCCGCAGTTTCCGGGAACAGCGCATCGCTCCAGAGGTTGTGAAGAAAATTGTTATTCATATGATGTATAAGATTATTGAGTTTACCTCGGAAGCCAGTGAAGTTCATGAGTCCTCCTTATCTAATCAAATTAGAATCCCCGCGATGTTAGACTCAATGATCACCTTGACGGACTTAATGCGTAATTTGCTATTCTGCGGCGAGGCCAGTATTGATATCCTTCTTAAGGAACAAAACCTAAGATCACAGGGGATTGTTCAGGAGATTAACAATTATATTGAAGAGCATTTTCGCGAATGTCTTACCATTAAGAGGCTATCAGAGGTGTTTTTCCTGCACCCGGTATATCTGGGACAATTATTGATCAAGAAGAACGGAATTAACTTCAATGAACAGCTGCATAACCTCCGAATAAAAGAGGCAGTACATTTACTTCAACAAAATAAGTTAAAAAATAGTGAAATCGCTGAGAAAGTGGGCTATGGCAATTATAGTCAGTTCCTCAAGCAATTTGAAAAAAAGCTACATATGAGTCCTAACGAATTTAAAAACACTAATACCTAAACTTTTTGGGGGTACATCTTTAATTCTGGCGTATTTTCAGAAGATTATCACCTCTATAATTTAACTTGTAAGGGCTTACAACATTGTTACACCAACAAATATATGGAGGTGCTTTATGGGGGGCAAGTTAATATCCAAATGGAAACTTAGTCTGATTGCTGTGTTATCCCTAAGCTTTACCTTAGCAGGGTGCGGAGGAAATAACAGCAACAATACGACGGCTAAGGGGGAAGACAAACCAGCAGAAACAGCCACTTCAACTGCAGCAGGAACAAATTCTGATAAGATTGAACCTTTCGAAATTAGTATCTTTCTTGGAGAAGCAGGCCAGCAACCAACACCAGATAATAAAATTTATAAAATGATTAAAGAAAAAACAGGCGCCTCATTCAATTTCGAATTCTTGGCAGGAGATCTTAAACAGAAGCTTGGCGTTATGATTGCCGGTTCGGATTATCCAGATCTAATGAGTTCTAATACCCAACTGACGGCAGCAGGTGCATTTATTCCTCTCGAGGACTTGATTGAAGAACACGCTCCAAATTTGAAAGCGCATTACGCAGCTTACTGGAACATGATGAAGGATCCAAATGATGGACATATTTATACACTTCCAAACTATGGTGCGTATAACGGTGATGTGAATTCAACCTATTACTCTGGCCCAGCTTTCTGGATTCAGAAAGCTGTACTTAAAGATGCTGGCTATCCAGTGGTTAAAACTTTGGATGAGTATTTCGATCTTATCGTTAAGTATAAAGAGAAGAATCCAACCATTGATGGACAACCAACAGTTGGGTTTGAAATTCATAACAAAGACTGGAGAAACTGGGGATTGTTTAACGCTCCTCAGCATCTGATCGGACATCCTAATGATGGCGGAGTAGTGGTTAAGGATAACGTGGCAGAAATCTTTGCGGATAAAGACTATGCTAAGCAGTACTATAAGAAGCTTAATGATATGAATGCATTGGGTATTATTGATAAAGAAGCATTTACGATGGATTATGACCAATATTTAGCTAAATTGTCCAGCGGAGCCGTTCTAGGAATGTTTGATCAGCACTGGAACTTTGGTAAAGCAGAAGATTCACTCAAGACTCAAGAAAAAGATATGAGAACTTATGTAGGTCTGCCTCTTGTGTATGATACCAACACCAAAGATTATTATCTGGATCGCCCTGCGCTTAACTTGAATAATGGATTCGGGATTACTATCAATGCTAAGGATCCAGTGAGAATCCTTAAACTTATGGACACATTGATTCAAGAAGATTGGCAAAGAACTCTCACTTGGGGTATTGAAGGCGAAGATTATATTGTGGAAAACGGCCGCTTTATGAGAACCCAAGAACAACGGGATAACGCAGTTGATGCTACTTGGAAGCTGAGTAACAAAGCAGAAGCTTGGTATGCTACCGCTCCGAAAATGCAAGGGTACTTTGCAGACGGTAACTCAACGGATGCGGCAGCCCAACCAGAAGAATATAAGGCAGGATTGGAAGCGTTTGACAAGGAAGTCCTCGACGCATATGGATTCAACAGTTATGTAGATTTCTTCAGTAAGCCTGGACCGAATCCAGTAGCTTACCCTGCTTGGTCCATAGATCTTGTTGAAAACTCTCCAGCAAAAATTGCCGATACGAAGATGGGAGAAGTTAAAACCAAGTTCTTGCCAAAAGCAATCTTGGCTAGTCCTTCCGATTTCGATAAAGTTTGGGCTGAATTTGTTAAAGAACTTAACAAAGCGGATGTTAAAGCCTACGAAGACAGAATCAATGAACAGCTTAAATGGAGATTTGATACTTGGAGTGTTAAATAGTTAGAGCATGCTTAAAAATCAGAAAGTGGTGGCTTATTAGCCAACCACTTTCTGAAATATATGGATGATGTGGGGAGAAAATATATGGATGAGATTTTAACGGGAAAAAAAGTTAACCGGCATCCTAAAAGAAAAAAGAAGCAACCTATTACTATGAATTTGATTAAGAATCAGAAACAGCTAATTTGGATGTCGGTTCCATTGCTGCTTTATATTATATTATTTGCTTATGTTCCCGTCTGGGGATGGACCATGGCTTTTCAGGATTATAAACCAGCTAAGGCTTTTGGCGAACAAACGTGGGTTGGCTTGAAACACTTCAAGTTTCTATTTACGGACGATACCTTTTTAAGGGTACTACGAAACACACTGGCTATGGGATTAATTAATTTCTTTCTAGGATTTATAACCGCAATAACATTGGCCTTACTTCTTAATGAAATCAAAAATGTATTTTGGAAAAGAACCGTGCAGACCATATCCTACTTACCTCACTTCCTCTCTTGGATTATTGTAACAGGGATTGTAGGTGTCTCCCTCTCGGTTAACGACGGGATTATCAACATCGTACTCATGAAATTACATCTTATCGATTCACCGATTCTTTGGTTGAGTGAAGGGAAGTATTTCTGGGGTATTGTGGGTGCTTCAACCGTCTGGAAAGAGGTTGGATGGAGTACTATCATCTACTTGGCTGCTATTGCTTCTATAGATCCAGCTTTATATGAGGCTGCTGAGATTGATGGGGCTAACCGGTACAAAAAAATGTTCAATGTAACATTGCCGGGAATTAGACCAACCATTGTAATCCTGATGATAATGTCCATAGGACATGTACTGGATGTCGGATTTGAGGTTCCGTACTTATTAGGGAACGGGCTTACTGTAGACTGGTCGGATACGATTGATATATTTGTATTGAAATACGGGATTGGGCAAGGGAATTATTCCTTAGCTACTGCGGGTGGTATATTTAAAACAGTCGTAAGTGTAACGTTGCTGCTATTAGCTAACTGGACTTCGAAGCGGCTAGGGGAAGAGAGGCTGTTATAATCATGGAAAAAACTCAATTGATTCCTCAAAAATCTCCAAAAAGTAATGCTGGAAAACGGATGAGAAATTTGGGGTTCGAACCCGTAGTGTTCGGCACCTTCAATACTATATTTATGGTTTGTCTAGTTATTGTTACCTTGTATCCATTCCTGAATACTATAGCAGTCTCCTTTAATGCGGGGAATGATACCATCCGCGGCGGTATTTATCTATGGCCTAGAGAGTGGACCATACAAAACTACAAGGCAGTTTTTGCCTCTGGTACAATTATTCCTGCTTTTTGGATTTCGGTAGCACGAACAGTGATATCTACGATCCTGAATCTATTTTTAACCACAATGCTTGCTTATACTTTAAGCCGGAAAGAATATGTTTTCCGCAAACAGATTACCTTTATTTTCGTCCTAACCATGTATTTTAATGCGGGTCTGATTCCAAACTATTTCCTAATTAAGGATCTTCATTTGATTAATACGTTTTGGGTATATGTAATACCGACTATGATAAGTGCATTTAATATGATCGTCATCCGTACTTACATTGGTGGTTTGCATGAAAGTCTTATGGAATCCGCGAGAATCGACGGTGCAGGTGAATTCAAGATTTTCATGAAAGTAGTCTTCCCTTTGTGTAAACCTGTTCTTGCTACAATCGCCCTTTTTGTCGCGGTAGGTGCATGGAACGCATGGTTTGATGCTTTTATCTACACTTCTTCCCGCCAACACTTGAGTACATTGCAATATGAATTAATGAAACTAATATCATCTAGTATGAATGCGAACAGTAACGCAAGTGTAGCTAACGGGGCAGGGGTAACTGCAGAGTCAGCGGGGTCAATGGTTACTCCAAAGTCCATTCGTGCAGCCGTTACTATTGTTGCTTCGGTTCCAATTTTGCTAGTCTATCCATTCATGCAAAAGTATTTTGTAGTTGGAATGAACGTAGGAAGCGTGAAGGAATAAGGAGCTTGCAATCACTATTAAGTAATAGGAAGGTTGTCTGTTAAATTATGACCCCATCTTCAATCACATACACGAATCCGATACTTCCAGGCTTCTATCCTGATCCAAGTATCACTCGGGCAGGGGATGACTACTATTTAGTTTGCAGCTCCTTTGAGTATTTCCCTGGCGTACCTATTTTTCATAGTCAGGATTTGATTCACTGGACCCAAATAGGTCATGTGCTCAATCGTGTAAGTCAGCTGGATACACGTAAAAGCAAGAGCTCTGGAGGGATATTTGCCCCAACGATCCGGTATCATGAAGGAACGTTTTACATGATAACGACCGAAATACACGGGAAAGGGAATTTCTATGTTACGGCTACGGATCCTGCGGGTCTGTGGTCAGATCCGATTAGTATTCCTTATGGAGGAATTGACCCTTCTCTAATGTTTGATGAGGATGGAAAGGTATATGTAACCACCCAGCAGGGGGCAGATTATGACTCCCATGCCATCCAATATGAGATAGATATCGCTACAGGAGCAGCATTAACAGAACCTGTTGTCATCTGGACTGGGGATGGCGGACCTTGGACGGAAGGCCCCCATTTGTACAAAATTAATGGAATGTACTATATCATGACGGCTTCAGGAGGAACGGCTAAGGAACATCGGGAGATCATTGGCCGCAGCTCTTCTCCTTATGGACCGTTTGATCGATTGCCGCATCCGATATTGACGCACAGCGGTACTGACAATCCCATTCAGTATTTAGGGCATGCCGATTTGATTGAGGATCGTAACGGGGATTGGTGGGCCGTATTCCTTGGAGTAAGACTAGTAGATGCAAAATTTACTGTGCTTGGAAGAGAGACTTTCCTTGCTCCCGTAAACTGGACTGAAGACGGATGGCCGATGATCGATAATAATGAAGACACTGTCGGACTGGAAATGAAGGTTTCACGTGTACCTGGTCAATCACCAAAACCTGAGACTAGTGGAAGATATGATTTTGATGAACATGTATTGCCGCTGGGATTAGCCTTTCTGCGGAATCCGGCTGAGGGAAGCTGGTCCTTAAACGAACGGCAGGGATGGTTATCTCTTCGAGGACAACCGAAAGGTCTCAGTGAAGTAGGCCAAGTGGCTTTTGTAGGCAGAAGACAGCAGCATACTTCAGCAGAATGGAGCACACTGCTTGAAATGCCTTCATCTATTGCTGATGTGGAGGCTGGACTTTGCGCCAGATTAGATGAGAACGCTCATTATGAAATTGGACTTGTTCAAAAAAACGGCCAAAGAGTGATTACAGCTCATGTGACCATGGATGGAATAACCCATACAGCGGCAGAGATTCCAACTACTGCCGAGCGAATTTATTTGAAAGCTAAGGCTGAGCTTAACGAATACAGCTTCCTGTATTCTTTGGATGGGCAGGAGTGGAATAAGCTATCAACAGCAGCAGCGTATCCATTATCCCCTCAAGCTGTAAAAGGAAATGGATTTACGGGTGTACTTATCGGCTTATATGCAACAGGTCATGGCAAGGTGGCTGAGGTGCCTGCCTACTTCGATTGGTTCGATTATCAGTCTTAATTATTCGAATACTGATATAAATGCGTTTGTCAGGAGGGAACTTGTTGAGACAAGCTAGTGATTACACAGAACCTGCTCTAAAAACAATATTTGCTGAGGATTTCAAAATTGGCGCAGCCGTTAACCCGTTGACGATACAATCACAGGAGCATTTGCTCGCCTATCATTTCAATAGCATTACCGCTGAAAATGAGATGAAGTTTGAAAGTCTGCATCCGCTTGAAGACATTTATAACTTTAAACTAGCAGATCAGTTGGTTGCCTTCGCCCGAAAACATCATATGGCTATGCGTGGGCATACTTTAGTCTGGCACAACCAGACTACGGACTGGTTGTTTGAGGATAAGATGGGCGGGCGTGTAAGCAAAGAGACATTGCTTGCACGGCTCAAATCACATATTCAGACCGTGGTTGGGCGTTACAAGGAAGATATCTATGCTTGGGATGTTGTAAATGAAGTTATTGCAGATGAAGGAGAAGAACTTCTTCGCCAGTCAAAGTGGCTGGATATTGTCGGACCGGAGTTTATCGGCAAAGCGTTTGAATTCGCTCATGAAGCCGATCCAAAGGCTTTGTTATTCTACAACGACTATAACGAGTCTAATCCCCTTAAGCGCGACAAAATCTATAAAATGGTGAAGTCGCTGCTGGAACAGGAAGTACCGATCCATGGCGTCGGATTGCAAGCGCACTGGAATCTATACGATCCGGACTTAGATGAAATACGTGCTGCTATTGAGAAGTATGCATCTTTAGGGCTTCAGCTCCAATTGACAGAGCTGGATGTGTCCATGTTCCGTTTCGATGACAAACGAATGGATTTAAAGGTTGCACCTGCCGAACTGCTCGAGCTGCAGGCAGAGCGGTATGAAGCGATGTTTGCTCTGTTGAAAGAATACCGCGACGTGATTAGCTCAGTCACTTTCTGGGGAGCAGCGGATGACTATACATGGCTGGACGGCTTCCCTGTTCGGGGACGGAAAAATTGGCCATTTCTATTCGATGAGCAGCATAATCCTAAGCCGGCTTATCACCAATTGCTTAACGCTGTCACCAAATCATAGAGCGGGTAACCTGCTCAAGCTTGCGAATTATGAACCCGTCCTTTTCAATCCAGGGCGGGTTATTTATACGGGAGGAATATACATGACAAATACCGCTTATGAGGCTTGGCTCAACTATGGCCAGCTGAAATCTGGATCTCTATACAATCAATATACAAATTGGTGTGGTGAGCTGGTTGTAACGGAGGACAACGAAACGATTCAGGCGGCAGCCGCGGAATTCATACAGGGGATGACCTCTATGCTGGGCAAAGCGCCACTGCTCACAGCGCAATCAGAAGGACCGTGTATCGTTATAGGAACCTTCCAAGGGGGGAATCCGTTAATTGGTAGAGTATTCGCAGGAGAGCGAACCGATTCACTGGGTGCTGAAGGTTTCCTTATACGTACAAACGCTGCTGAGAAATGTATCGCTATCGGTGCTTCAACGCCTGTTGGAATATTGTATGGCGTATTCCATCTTTTACGGCTGATAGGAACAGAAAGCGAAATAGACGCTCTGAATTTGTCTATGAGTCCGGTGAACGGCCTGCGAATGATTAATCACTGGGATAATTTTGATGGCAGTATTGAACGTGGCTATGCTGGACGGTCCTTTTTTTACGAGTCCAATCAATTTCTTAACGATACAAAGCGGCTGCGTGATTATGCCAGATTGATGTCCTCTGTGGGGATCAACGCGATTTCGATTAACAATGTGAATGTTCATGAGCTTGAATCTCTATTTATAACGGAGCAATATTTGCCTGATATCGCGTTAATTGCAGGAATATTCCGCGTATACGGAATTAAGCTATTCCTCAGTGCTAACTTCGCCAGCCCGATACAGATCGGAGCATTGGAGACAGCTGATCCACTGGATTCAGCGGTGCGGCAATGGTGGAAAGATAAGGCTAGTGAGGTTTATCGGGCGATACCTGATTTTGGCGGGTTTGTGGTCAAAGCGGATTCAGAAAATCGACCAGGACCATTCACTTACGGGCGTGACCATGCAGATGGCGCCAACATGCTGGGAGAAGCACTGGAGCCGTTTGGCGGAATCGTGATTTGGCGTTGTTTCGTATATAACTGCAAGCAGGATTGGCGTGACCGTAAGACAGATCGGGCCAGAGCGGCATATGATCATTTCAAACCATTGGATGGCCGATTTAATGATAATGTAGTGCTGCAAATCAAGAATGGACCGATGGATTTTCAAGTCAGAGAACCGGTATCTCCGCTGTTTGGCGCACTGGAACATACCAATCATCTGATGGAGTTTCAGATTGCTCAAGAATATACGGGGCAGCAGCGGCATCTCTGTTATCTTGTTCCACAGTGGAAAGAAGTCCTTGATTTCAATACTTATGCCAAAGGGCAAACTACGCTTGTGAAACATGTTGTGGACGGATCGGTGTGGGGAAATAAGTATAATGGTGTGGCTGCTGTAACTAATGTTGGAGATGACATGAACTGGACGGGGCATGGGTTAGCTCAAGCTAATCTGTATGGATATGGAAGATTAATTTGGAATCCGGAGCTGACGGCAAAAGAAATAGCTGAGGAATGGATTCGGCTTACCTTTGGCACTGATGAAGGTCTAGTGGCTGCTATTCGCGGGATGTTGATGGACTCATGGAGGATTTACGAATCTTACACAGCTCCATTAGGTGTGGGTTGGATGGTTAATCCGGATCATCATTATGGGCCGAATGTGGATGGGTATGAATACGCCAAGTGGGGAACGTACCATTATGCGGATCATAAGGGCATTGGTGTGGATCGTTCAGTCAAATCGGGAACGGGTTATAGCGGACAGTATATGGGGCTTAATGCATCAAATTATGAGAATCTAGCGTCTTGTCCGGAAGAGCTGTTGCTGTTCTTTCATCATGTTCCATACACGTATGTTCTGCAATCGGGGCAAACTATTATTCAGCATATCTACGATACTCATTTTGAGGGGGCTGAGCAGGCTGCACAGCTTCTAGCGACATGGGAATCACTTGAAGGCGGCGTGGATAGTGGATTGTATATGCAAGTGAAGCAACGTCTTGAAGAGCAAGCAGAGCATGCGCAGGAATGGAGAGATCGGATCAATACGTATTTTTACCGCAAGAGCGGAATTGAGGATCTTAAAGGCAGAAAGATTTATTAGATTTCGAATCGAGGGATGATGATAGTGAGCCTCACGATTAGAGCGATTCTGGAAGATTTAATGGGAACTGTGGAACAGGTAGAAGGCACTGTCGATATTCTGAACCCAGGGGAACCGGAAACTGAAGTCACAGGGATTATTACGGCCTTCTCTGCCACACAAAATGTTGTGGAGCAAGCAATAGCGTTAGGAGCCAATTTGCTGATCACGCATGAAGGTGTATTTTATAGCCATCATGCGGCGAGCGAGTGGTTAGAAGGTGATCCGGTTTATCATGCGAAAAAAAGTCTGATCGAACATTCCCAAATTGCTATTTTTCGTTATCATGATTATTGGCATCGGCAAAAGCCGGATGGAATTATGGTGGGTTTACTGCAAGAACTAGATTGGTCCGCATACGTGGAAGAGCAGCAAGCAGCTGCTACGATTCTCAATATTCCTGCTATGACTGTACTGGAAGCTGCTCAATATATTAAAAGTAAGCTAGGGATCTCTTATGTACGCGCTGCCGGTGACCTGTCTCTGTCCTGCAAACGCGTAGGGATATTAGTAGGTTACAGAGGAGGCGGGACGATGGCTATTCCGCATTTTAATGATCACAATCTTGATTTAATTATTGCTGGAGAGGGACCAGAGTGGGAGACTCCGGAATATGTGCGGGATGCAGGGCACCAAGGCAGATCTAAAGCGCTCATCATGTTAGGTCATGCGGAGAGTGAAGCGCCGGGAATGAAATATTTAGCTGAAATCTTAGCAGACAAATATCCCATGCTTCCTAACCGGTTCATTGCTGAACAACCCATCTATCAGATGGTTTAATCTGGGGAAATAAAGAGTACGGAATAAATAAACATATTATGGAGAAAATGAAGGGAAACAGGTCACTGAGAAAGGAGTGTTTCAATGGAAATTCCTTTGGAGGCTGATGAAGTATTAAGTCGGATCAAAAAGCTGCAAAGCGACGGAAGCTCGATCAGTAAAAAACAAGTAAAGCAGAGCGATCCTGAGCTTATGAGAAGTGCGCTGTTCTTTTTTCCAAGCTGGGAGCATGCATTGAAAAACGCCGATCTTTTGTAGCCATAGTATTGTAAGAGGAAGCTAAGTGGACAGGGGAATACCTCTGATTCTGCTTAGCTTTTTTCATATCTCCAGTGAAAAGGATGGCCTTTATATAGAAAGTACTGGTGTTTTAACCTCCGTTTGGCTTGGTTCAGAGCCATTTTCTTAAATAAAACGAGTAAACAAGAGCAAAAGAAAGAGAAAATGAAGAGTATGCTCAATATGAAATGAAAAGCATTGCTTTCAACATTATTTTGACCAGAGCCCTCCTTTACAAGCAAACCTTACAAGAGTATGATTCATCTCAGAACTGACAATTATCTTAAATTTACAATTACATAAGCAATCCGCTTAATTTCCGTTTCTGGAAAGCGGGGGAACCAACAACTGGCAGCCGATGTGAGAGTCGGCACTGGTTATGGGGTGAATCCTGTTCCGGGTGCATAACATGCATCCCTGCAGGTAGGGCAACTCTCACTGCCCGAATCCGACAGCTAACCTCGTAAGCGTATGGAGAGAGGATGAATGGCGTGTTTAGTGATGAATAGCCACAGAGAATCCCTCTGTGGTTTTTTGCTGCGTTTTTAAGCAGATATAGACGTAGAATTTATTATGAAAGAGGTGTTACCTTTGCCTATCGCTAAACTGAACGGAACTTCGCTCTATTATGAAATCAATGGAACTGGCACTCCGGTTGTGTTTATCCATGGACATGGATTAACACACAGTATGTTCAAACCACAGCTGGAGTATTTTTCCGATAAATATAAAGTGATTTTGTGCGATTTACGGGGGAATGGCAAGTCTGGTAAACTGCTGGAGGCCCCACATGAGATTATTGAGACGCAATGTCTGGATTTGATTATGCTGTTGAATGACCTAGGTATTCGTGAAGCAGTTTTTGTAGGAATCGCCTATGGTGGCTTAGTCGTTCAGCATATTGCCAAACAATATCCTGAGCGTGTGAAAGCCATTGTGGTCGCGGATAGCTTCTGTAGGACTCACGGATCAACAATTGTAGGGAAAATACAAACTATGGCAGCATATTGCAGTTTGCTAATGTATTATCTCCCAAGCGAGCTGGTGTTGCCTTCGATTCGGATGATGTACCGAGAGCGCTGGAGTCTGGCCTACAATGAGATTAGAAGAGGGCTGCTGGACAAACGTCCCCGGGAGCTATATCGGCAAAGACTGGCTACAAGCCATGTTGATTACACCAGATGCTTAAAGGCTTTTAAACGTCCTGCTTTATGTATTGTAGGGGACTTTAATGAATTTGGAGTGAATTGTATGAAGGAAATGGTGTCTCAGCTGCCACATGCGCAGTTGGCGATTATTCCGAACGCATTAGATCCAAGTAATCTATGCCAGCCGGAGCAATTCAATGCGATTCTTCAACGTTTCTTAGAGAAGCAGCAGGGCAGTCAGCAGATTAGCTGATCTATAGGGAGACCTTTACAAGCGAAGCGTTTAAGTGGAAAAAGGCGTCCCATAGCCAGGGAGCATGAGCTGGCTATGGGACGTCTTTCTGGGTAGAACTTTAGGGGATTCTCCCTAAAGTGAAGGGGATTATGGCTTCTAGCACGTGAATTAGGGAAATTCTCCCTAAAGTGATAGAGAGCATGGCTCCTAGAACGTGGATTAGGGAAATTCTCCCTAAAGTGAAGGGAATTATGGCTCCTAGAACGTGGATTAGGGAAATCCTCCCTAATAATAGGGTGTTTTTAGCCATAAATGGGTATTTGCAAGAATTTTTAGGGAGGATTTCCCTAAAAACCTTATTTTAAAGCGATTATCGATGAATATTAGGGAGGATTTCCCTAATATAATGGATATCTAACTAAAGGCTGGCTCATCAGTAGTGAAATCTACGAATGAGCCAGCCTTTGGTATTTTACTAACCGGTGGATGTTGAACATTTACAAGCATATTGTACCTAGAACGCCACTTAATGTCCCTACCCTACCACAGCATCAAATATAGTTCACCCGACGTGGGAAAGAACAGTAGTCTCTAAGTAGTGAAGGTAAGAGTATAGAAGGGGCGTAGTAAGCGTCTCACCCGACATGGGAAAGAACAGTAGACTCTAAGTAGTGAAGGTAAGAGTATAGAAGGGGCGTAGTAAGCGTCTCACCCGACATGGGAAAGAACAGTAGACCCTAAGTAGTGATGGTAAGAGTATGGAGGGAGGCGTAGTAAGCAGCGCATCAGACGTGGGAAAGAACGGTAGACCCTAAGTAGTGATGGTAAGTGTATAGAAGGGGCGTAATAAGCTGCTGACCCGACGTGGGAGAGAACGGTAGACCCTAAGTAGTGATTGTAAGTGTATAGAAGGAGGTGTAGTAAGCAGCTCATCAGACGTGGGAAAGAACGGTAGACCCTAAGTAGTGAAGGTAAGTGTATAGAAGGAGGCGTAGTAAGCAGCTCATCCGACGTGGGAGAGTACGGTAGACCTAAGTAGTTAAGGTAAGTGTATAGAGGGAGGCATAGTAAGCAGCTCATCCGACGTGGGAAAGAAACAGTAGACTCTAAGTAGTGATTGTAAGTGTATAGAAGGAGGTGTAATAAGCAGCGTATCTGCAGCTCCTGATCGAGACCAAAGGAAAGGAAGGTTTCGGTAATAGGGATTCAGCCTCCGGACATGAGTAGGAGAGAAGAAGAGCGGGGAGTGGCATTGACAGACTATCGGACTCAAGCGCTCTTATTTGCAATATTTTCCTATTTTTGAGTTGCTATTGGACCCCATAGGCGTTATTTGTACAAAATAGACGCTATTGAGCACCATTTCTGCCCAATAGCGCCTCTCAGGTCCGATGATCTCTCTAAACAGGGATAAATTAACGAATAGCGGCATTTGAGTCCGAAAGATCAAGTAATTGTACCGCATATTACCAAAAAGGCATCTGTCACTCCTTAGAAGGAATGGCAGATGCCTTTTTTTGAATTTGTTTTAATGATTATACAATCGTAAAGCCAGCACTTGCATAACCAGTGACTGTATTTACAAGGGTGAGGCCTGTAGCAGTGGCTGAGAATACCATAAGCAGACGTGTCTGTGGTGTTACAGCAAAATTGATATCATTTGTAATTCCATTGACAAAAGTTCCTAGATTAATAGTACCTGTGATAGGTGGGAGCGCTACTAATGCCCCTGGAATAGCAGTAAATGTGTTATTTGGTGTGGCCGATTGGTACAACTGTGCTGTTACATTTATTGTAGTACCAAGCAGCGATAAAGCTATGGTATTACTGAAATAAGCAGCAAGGGATGTTATCACTCCTGCACGAGGAGTCGAGAATGCAAAGTTGATAAGCGGTCCAAGGAGAGTACCTGTTAAATCAACATTACCGCCAACAAGAGAAATGCCTGTGGCTGAACTTCCGAAGCCTACAAGGCTTGTTGTTCCCACCAAACCACCTAAAACCGTGGTCATAATAATAGGTCCTCCGGATGCCAGCGGAATAATTGCACCGTTACCGGTTGCACCAGTGACTCCGGTAATGCCAGTAGCTCCAACCGCGCCGGGATCACCCGTTGCACCCGTAGCTCCGGCAACGCCGACCGCACCGGGATCACCAGTCGCACCCGTTGCACCCGTAGCTCCGGCAACGCCGACCGCGCCGGGATCACCAGTCGCACCCGTTGCACCCGTAGCTCCGGCAACGCCGACCGTGCCGGGGTCGCCCGTCGCGCCCGTTGCACCAGCAGGGCCTGCCAAGCCTGCAGCGCCAGTCGAGCCAGTCGCTCCAGTTGCTCCTACGCCTGGACCCGCTGGTCCTTGCGCACCTGTTGGCCCTTGAATCCCCTGCACACCCTGTGGTCCTTGAGGTCCCATCGCGCCACCAGCGATTAACAAGTAATCTGGTGAACTCCCGGGTATTCCAGTAGGTCCAGAGACGGTAGCAATATAGGTGCTGCCATTGAAGGTTACTACTTGACCTGCTGGATAAGTAGGACTTTGTGCAGGATTAAAGATTACAATCCCTTGCAGCCCTACCCCTTGCGGCCCCTGAGGTCCTTGAAGTCCCGGTGTTCCTTGAGGTCCTTGAGGTCCTTGAGGTCCTTGGGGGCCTGTGGAGCCCCCAGCAATTAATAAATAATCTGGTGAACTTCCAGGTGTTCCCGTTGGTCCCGCAACAGTAGCTATATAGGTACTGCCATTGAAGGTTACTACTTGACCGGCAGGATAAGTAGGGCTTAATGCAGGATTAAAAGCAACAATTCCTTGCAGCCCTGCCCCTGTAGTTCCCGTTGCTCCCGGAACCCCCTGAGATCCTTGCGGCCCCTGAGGTCCCTGAGGTCCCTGTGGCCCTTGAGGTCCAGTCACACCTTTAATAGGTAATCCAATTGCTTGTGTAATAGAAGCCTGAATATGTCTGATCTGAATAATCAGCTGATCTTTGCAATTAGGGTCAATCTTCGTGGCGAGAATAAAAGATAATAACTCAGCTAATAGCAGTTGAAGATTAGTGCCAACGCTTACGACTGAGAAGGGACTGACTTCGGTCGATACAATGGTTATCTCTACTACAGAAAGTAGCTCAGTTCTAAAAGGGCTGCATAACTTAGAAGTATGCAAGAATTCCAATAGCTCTCTTAACACTCTTTGGAGATTGACAATATGAAGTGTTGTGGGATTCGTAAGTACGGGGGGTACCACTGCAGAGAGATCAGTGACTATTTTTAATAGTGCGTTACACTCCCTCTTTCTAATAGGACTGCTGATCCTTCCATGCTTGTTTAGGATAGCATCGCCTTTAAATGGTCTGTAATCAGGCATATTTCTATATCTCCTCCTTGAACTTCTCCTGTTCATTCCTTTAAAAAATGGGAACCTGCCCAATCAGCATATTCTGAGAAGCGGAAGTTGTTACAATAATTGCCCTGAAAGCCGTTATTCCTGAAAGTCGTTATTAATGAAGCAATACAAAAAAAGGCAGGCCACCGCTAATTACGGTAGTCTACCTTTTTAATAGATACGTTAAGTAGTCTCTCCTTTAATAAGAGTTACGTCTACAGTAGTGTTGTTGATTAGCTCTCCGTCAGCACTTTCGATCATTTGCAGGAGAGTATTGGTCAGCATGACCCCGATCCGATCACTAGGTTGCATAATGGTAGTCAATTTAGGACTCTGAAGCATGCGGGTAAAGCTGTGGTAATCATAACCGATGATTTTCAGTTGCTCGGGCACTCGAATGCCTTGCTGTTCAGCATAAATGTATAAAGCATAAGCCACAATATCATTACTGCAAAATACTCCATCATATTCTCGAAGTTGGGCTGGAGAGATATTTTCGGTGACAAAGGACCAAAAATAATCAAAGGTAAGCTTATTGTGCGCACCTTCGATAATATCGTAGGTTACACCATGTTTCATACTAGTGATGACAAAAGCATCCCGACGACGATTCGCTAGAATATCCAGATCTAGCGGGCCGGAGATATGTAGCAACCGTTTACAGCCCAGCTGTATCAAATGTTCGGTAGCTAGCTCACCACCGCGGTAATTATCCGATCCCACACAAGGAATGTTGGAGGAAATAAAACGGTCAAAAGAGACAATAGGGAAAGGGACCTTTTTATAGCTTTCAATATTCATGGTGTGGCTGCACATGATAATGCCATCTACTTGATTCTGGCGAAGCATGCTAATATAGTTGGCTTCTTTCTCAGGATCGTCAAGAGAATTGCATATTAGCAATTTATAGTTTTTTTCATTAGCACTCATTTCAACATACTTGATGAGATCGGAAAAGAAAGGGTGGTTCGAATCTGGAACAATAATCCCAATAAAAAAGGATTGATTCTTCTGTAAGGCTCTGGCGATTTGATTAGGATGATAATCTAAGGCGTCCATCGCTTGTTCAACTTTTTTACGCGTCTCTTTGCTGATATATCCCCGGTTGTTCATTACTCTGGACACGGTAGCTACAGCAACGCCCGCTTCCTTGGCAACATCTTTAATACTTGCCATACCCTCATCCCCGTTTCATAAAATGCTCTAATCTATATTCTACAACGTTTCTTGGATTGTTGACACTAATCAAGACTAACAATTGTAAAAGCATAGATTGTTTTTGATAGTTATAATAGGTATGTTATACGTTACCACAAAATATTCAGGTATAATATTAAATATCAATAATTTTGTCTATATTATATGAATATAATTATATGAAAACGTTTGACATATTATTTGCGCATCTATAAAATTGGTTTTGAATAAACGTTCATCTAGGGAGGAACAGGATTCTTAGGAGAACGCTTTCATTAAATTACATTAGTTTGATGATTTCTCTGACTTATGAAGCAAGAGTGTATAAATTGAAATAGAAGGAGAACTCCAATATGCAGATTAAAAATGAAGCTATGCTTATCACTTACGCAGATAGCATGGGAAACAATTTAAAAGAACTAAACGAAGTACTGGATACACACTTGCAAGGAGTCGTGGGTGGGGTTCATTTATTGCCGTTTTACCCCTCTTCGGGCGACCGGGGATTTGCCCCGATGGATTACACCAAGGTTGACTCAGCTTTTGGCGACTGGGCGGAAATTGAACAGATGAGCCAGAAGTTCTACATGATGTATGATTTCATGATCAATCACATTTCACAGCAGTCTCCATACTTTCAAGATTTCCTTGAGAAGAAGGATGAATCGGAATATAAGGATTTATTCATTCGTTACAAGGATTTCTGGCCTAACGGTGAACCAACTGAGGTTGATGTGGATTTAATTTATAAACGTAAACCGCGGGCGCCATACGTAGAGGTTACTTTTAAAGATGGGACGAAGGAAAAGGTTTGGTGTACGTTTGATGAGCAGCAGATTGATCTGGACGTGACTACGGAAACTACGAAGAAATTCGTGAAAGACAATCTGACCTTTCTTGCTGATAAAGGAGCATCGATTATCCGGCTTGACGCTTTTGCCTATGCCAACAAAAAGATCGGTACCAACTGCTTTTTCGTAGAACCGGATATTTGGGAAATGTTGAATTTGTCTAAAGAAGTAGTAGAACCTTATGGTGTAACTGTTCTTCCGGAAATCCATGAGCATTACAGCATTCAATTGAAGATTGCAGACAAGGATTATTATGTCTATGATTTTGCCCTGCCAATGTTGGTATTACATGCTCTGTATAGTGGACAAGTAAATCGGCTTGCGCATTGGCTGGAGATCTGTCCGAGAAAACAATTCACTACCCTGGATACGCATGACGGCATCGGCGTAGTGGATGTTAAGGACCTGATGACCGACGAAGAAGCTGAAATGACCAGAGAAAGCCTATATAGCCAAGGAGCGAATGTTAAGAAAAAATATAGCTCCGCCGCTTATAATAATCTGGATATTTATCAAATTAACTGCACTTATTATTCTGCACTTGGCAATGATGATCAGGCATATCTTTTGGCCAGAGCTATTCAGTGCTTCGCCCCTGGTATTCCACAGATTTATTATGTAGGTCTATTGGCTGGCGAGAATGATATTGAGCTGCTCGAAAGCACAAAAGAAGGACGCAATATTAACCGCCATTATTATTCTAAAGATGAAATTGCTGCTGAGGTACAACGTCCTGTTGTTCAAAAGCTGTTCGCATTGTTAAAATTCAGAAATAGCTGTCCAGCTTTTGATGGTGAGATCAAGATTGAACAAGGTAGTGAGAATGAGCTGAACATCACTTGGAAAAATGAGAACAGTGTGGCGAAGCTTGAAGCGAATCTGTTGACCAAAGAATACACCATTCTTGCAGGTGAGAATGAAGCAAATATTGCGAAGGTATTTTAATATTTCATAGGATATCGATGGGTGTTCCAAAGGCTGGGTTAATGGCTGCTGGAACACCCTTCTTTTTGGGGGATAGGTGATTCATGTTATGAACTGTTTTTGGTCCGTCTGAATTCAATTGGTGTAAGGCTGAAGTTGCGTTTGAACATCCGGTGGAGATAAGAACTGCTGGTGAAGCCAGTTACTTCAGCAATATCCGATACCGACAAATCACTCTCTACAAGCAGGCGGCATACTTCCTTCATCCGTACCTCCATAATGACATCCACAATAGTGGTTAGGGTCTGCTGCTTATAAAGTCTGCTGACATAAATCGGAGACATATTAAGTTCATCCGCGATTTGGTTCAGACTTAGGCAAGGGTCCATGTAAGATTGCTGAATGGTTTGGTTGATTTGCCGGATTAGATCGCTTTGCTTGGAGCTGCGCTTATCCGCTTGGAATTCCTGAATATGATCGAAAAGCTGGTAAAAAGCCGCTTCAAATTCTTCTATCGTTTCATACTGTTCAAGCGAAGGCATCACCATCATCCCTTCGGTGGAGGTAGGACTAAGCTTCTTGATGTTATCGACGATTCGTTTAATCGTTAGCGTCACCCTTGAAACAGTAAGTTCCAGCACATGATAGGGATATTGCTCCATTTCACGTACCATTTCGGAGAAGTGACTGCGGGCTTCGTCTGTTCTGCCACTTGTGAGCGCATCGACCAGCTTTTTCTCGCTGTCAGCCGGATAGGAGTAAAGATTGTTCTGAAGCTCGCTAATGCGCTCAGCATTGATCAAGCTGCCATGACCATAAAACAGTCTATGTTTGGAAGCTTCTCTGGCCTGACTGTACAGCCGGTTTAGTACATCTGGATTATCACTGATGGGGCTGTACACTAACGACAGTCCGATTTTTAGATAATCACAGCAGGCCACGCGGATCTGCCGCAGTAGCACTTCAATCAGCTCGGTATCCAGATGTTCAGTGGAGGTCATGCTGCTAAGCAACATGACCACGCTATCGTCATTCATATCTACAGTTTCCACCTGATAAGTCTGTCCACAGATCTCTGAGGCAATATTCATGATGGCAAACTTGTACGGAAGGAGATAAGAGCCTCGTTCCTTTCGCAGAGCTTCGTACTCATCAATGCGTAGTAATACTAGCCGGTAGCCCTCGTTTAAATTAAAAGAAATACCCAGCTGTTGAACATCATTTTGCCGGTTGTTATGAGGAGATTTAATGCCAAGCACCAGATTGCGTAATGAATTCTGCCTGATCGTGAACATGCTGTTGCGCTTATCCGCCTCAAGGGTATTCATTCGGCTTACGATCGAATCAATCGGCAGATAAAGCCGTTTGGACAGTACTCTAGAAATAACAAGACCGAACAATAGAATAATTATAGAAATCAGAAGTGTAGTATTGCGGATATGATTGGTCTGTTCAGTAATCACCTCATAAGGAGTAATGCGCACATATTGCCAGCCAAGCGAATCGGGCGAAGTATAGGACACCAGTGATTTATTCCCTCTAAAAGGGGCAGTGAAATAGCCGGCAGAGCGTGCTTTTACTTGATGCTCCAGCCAACTGTTTTCATCCCCGGAGAGCTTCTCCAGTGTCAGCTTATTCCCCGACAGAAAACGGCCTTGGTCATCTAAAATGTAGGTACTGCCACTACCGGGTGTATTGCCGTTAGCCAGTTCTTTATTGATCCAAGCCGCGGATATGTTAACAATAACCGCAGAGTTAATAGAGCGGTCCCAATTGATGGCATCATAGCAGAGGTAAGTATAGACTGAGATGGTTTTCTTCTCAGGTTCATTTATGGAATAGGTTCGCGGAATCGGCGTGAATGTTTTGTAATCCTGATAATGATTCAGCATCTGAATAATTTCAGTGTCCACCAGTTCGCGGGTGGTGAATACGCCATTCTGGCCCTGTGCTGCCGAAATATAAACCGTGTCATTATTCGGATTATATACATAGATGGATTCAATATAGGGCATGGAATTTAAGTAGTTTCCGAGATCGGACATCGCTGCGGTTACCTCATAAATAGAAGGCTTGTTGTAGAACAACAGATGAGAAATCGTGCTGGTTCGATACAGTTGAAATGAAAGCGTTTGCGCGACTTCAGCCATGTTGACTACTTTTTTGCCGGTCTGGGTCAGGTCCCTTAGATCGGAGCGGAAGGTTTGCGTCTTCTCGACACCGATGTAGTACGTATAGTAAACAAAAGTAGAGATAAGAAGGGTTAACGATATGCACAGGGTTATGGTAGTGAGCAGCTTGCCATACAGTAGTCTTTTTCTCCGTAGATCATTATTCTTCATACCGTCCCCCCTGATCATCATATGACTTACTCGGACAAGACTCTGGATGAATTCATATTATGAAGTTCCTTTATTATAAGTCCCCAAGAGTGAACGGAACAGTGGAGCAACCTTATAATCCTGCATTTTTCCAATCTGAAGGGAGTGAACAAATTAAATATTCATGTACAAAACAGCCTTTTCTACAAGGATTATACGGGGTTAGCGAAGCTTGAGAAGCTCTGTGGGTCTCCGAAGACTTTTACATAAACATCCTGATTGTTCAGTTCCTGTTTCGCCAGTTTGTGCAGTAAGGCTTGTAAGCTTCACTTCTGTGTTCAGAAGAATCCCCCTATAGTGGAATTATGCAGTTTCTATATTAAGGGGAGTGAGAGATCTTGAGCCAAACCTCATCCAAAGGAATTTCAAACGTCGAACTTGGCATCCAGGCTGATGGTAGAGCACGCTTACGAACGACAAGAAAGAAGAAAGGATTGTTGTATGAGCTGGTGCACAATCGGGTAATGTTTCTGATGCTGCTGCCCACCTTGGTCTTTTTTCTGGTGAATTCCTATTTTCCAATGGTAGGCATTTATTATGCGTTCACTCAATTCGACTTCAACAGCAGTATGTTCAATTCCAAGTTTGTCGGGTTGCAGAATTTCGAGTTCCTCTGGAGATCCGGTACGCTGGTGAAGCTCACGATGAACACGATAGGATACAATATTGCTTTTATTGTACTAGGGAATGTGCTGGCAATTGTCTGTGCGATCCTGCTGAGTGAGCTCAATGGAAAATGGTTTAAAAAGATTAGCCAATCGGTAATGTTTTTGCCTTACTTCGTATCTTTTGTAATTCTCAGTGTAATTGTCTACAACTTGTTTAATTATGACAGCGGTTTCTTGAATACAATACTTACCCAATTTGGCCTTGATCCGGTCGACGTTTACAGTAAACCTTGGGCATGGATCTTTCTGATCATTATCTTTTATCTATGGAAAAATCTTGGCTACAGCATGGTGATTTATCTGGCGGCGATTACGGGGATTAGTGACGAATATTATGAAGCGGCCAAAATTGATGGCGCTAATATTTTCCAGCGGATTTGGTATATAACGCTGCCGATGCTGAAATCAACCTTTGTGGTGCTGCTGCTCTTTGCGCTCGGCAGTATTATGAAGGGCCAGTTTGATCTTTTCTATCAATTAATAGGCAATAACGGGCTGCTCTACAATACGACGGATATCCTTGATACCTATGTATACCGTTCGCTTAAAGTAACCTTTGATGTGGGCATGGCAACGGCTGCCGGGGTTTATCAATCCCTGTTCGGCTTCGTCCTCATTATGACGGTCAACTATATAATCCGCAAAATAAACGATGACTACGCCCTGTTCTAGGAGGATAAGGAATGAAAATTCAAAAGGATAAATATACGCGAATGCTTCATTGGATTGCCTATGTGGTCATTATTGGCCTGTCGATCGCTTGCCTGCTGCCCTTTTTGCTAATTATCTCTGCGTCTTTGACCAGCAATGAGTCCATTATCCGCGATGGCTATCATCTGATTCCGGCACAGTTCTCACTGGAGGGCTACAAGACGGTATTCATCTTCCCGGATGAGGTGCTGCGGGCATATGCGGTCACAGTCAGCACAACTGCGATTGGAACGGTAATGGGACTTTTTTTCATGACTATGGCCGGTTATGTACTGGCGCGTAAAGATTTCAAATATCGAAATAGCTTTTCCTTCTATATATACTTTACGACTTTGTTTGGGGGAGGACTTGTCCCGTGGTACATCATGATTACGAAATACCTCGGTCTGCTGGATTCCTATGCGGTACTGGTGCTTCCAGGTCTGATGACGCCATTTTTGATCATTTTAATGAAAAACTTCATCAAATCTGCAGTTCCTGAGGAATTATTCGATTCTGGCAAAATAGACGGGGCTGGTGATTTCCGGATTTACTGGCAGATTGTACTCAAGCTTTCCATGCCGGGCATCGCTACAGTCGGTTTGTTTCTGGCTTTGTATTACTGGAATGACTGGTTCACCTCTTCACTGTTCATCAATGATACGCATAAATATCAGCTGCAGTTCTATCTGTACAATGTTATTAATTCAGCACAGTTTATCGCACAGATGGGGGCGGGAACCGGGGTGTCACTGGCTACGGAGGTCCCTGCTGAGTCTACCAAAATGGCGATGGCAATTGTCGTGACGGGACCTATTCTTTTTCTGTACCCGTTCGTTCAGCGTTATTTTGTCAAAGGCCTAACCATCGGCGCTGTGAAAGGTTAGAACCGCAACCTGCCCACTACCGGGTTAAGGTACAGTCGGCTAACATAGAAGCATAGTGAAAAGGGAGGATTCAGATGAATAAACAACGGGGCAAACGCATGTCTATTCTGCTTACGTCAGTATTGGGCTTGACGCTGCTGGCAGGCTGCGGGGGGAATTCTAATTCTGCAAACGGAGACAATTCGGCGGTAAAAGAGAGCAATAGCGGAGGAAACACAGCACAAAGTACGAACGCAGTTACTGAGGAGAAGACCGGACTGGACACTTCCAAAAAGGTAGAGCTGCAATTCTATATGCTAGGCGATGCGCCGAAGGATCTCTCAAGCATTGAAGCCGAAATTAACAAAATGGCTGAAGAGGATCTGAATGCAACCGTTAAATTCAATTATACAACCTGGACAGATTGGGATCAGAAATATAAGCTGCTGCTGTCGTCGGGCCAATCGATCGATTTGATCTTCACCGCGGACTGGACACAATATCAGGCTTATGCGAAAAAGGGAGCTTTTTTGGCTATAGATGATCTGCTGCCAAAAGCTGCCCCAGAACTCCAGCAATTCGTACCACAGGAAATGTGGGATGCCGTGAAGATTGATGGCAAGATTTACACCGTTCCTGCGACTTATAAGGAGTATGTAACGAATGGCTTCGTATGGCGTGAGGATCTGCGCAAGAAATACAATCTGCCTCAGCCGACAGATCTGGCTAGCTATGAAGCATACATGGAAGGAATCAAGAAAAATGAACCGCAGATGTCGCCGGCTTCTTTTAACAGTGATGTAAGAGGTAACATTCATGATGTATATTCAACACTTACCGCACAGGTCGGCAGTCCGCTGCCTTACGGTATTGGTATTAAGTACGATGATCCTTCAAAAGCTTATCTCTATTGGGGCTCGGAGGAACATAAAGAAGAGCTGCTGACGATGAGACGCTGGCAGGAAAACGGATTGATTTCCAAAAACGTCCTGAACTTGAAGGATACCATCCAGGCGCCGATTATCGCGGGCAAGGCAGCAAGCATCTTTGGAGATAATCCGACTCGCTTCAACGATACGTTGATGAAGGTGAAAGCAGCACATCCGGATTGGGATCTAGGTTACTATCCTTATGGCAATACCATTGGTTATGCAACACCTGTTCATCCTATTCATAATGGTTTCGCCATTCCGAAGAGCAGCAAGAACCCTGAACGTGCGCTGGCCTTCTATGAAAAGATGGTCATGGATAAACGTTACAACCAACTCACACAATACGGTGTGGAAGGAAAGAACTATAAAATTGATGCGAACGGCTACTATGAACTTATTGGTGATGCTTCAACAAACGGTTTTACACGCGAGGGAATGAATGGCTGGGCTTGGCGGAATCCGGAGTTCATGTTGTTTGATAAATCCTATGACGGCGTGAAGGAAATCTTCGCTGAGCTCGACAAAATTCAGAAACCGGATATTTTCACAGGTTTTGCTGAGGATTATACCTCCTATCAGGCGGAAAAAGCAGCACTAGAGCAGGTGGAAAAGCAATACCTGTATCCATTGCAAGCTGGATTAGTAGAGGATGTTGATGCGGGTTTAACCACCTTTATGGAAAAGGCTAAGCAAGCAGGCCTTGAGAAAATCCAGACCGAATATATCAAGCAATGGGACGCTTATGTGCAGGAGAAGGGTTTGAAATAATAAAAGTAGCAAGGGATGTTCCCTAAGCCAAATGGGGAGCATCCTTTTTTTTGTGTTTTTTAGAGTCTTCAGGATCTACGAAAAGCGTTGGCGGAATTCCCGCGGAGTGGTCCCTTCTATTCGAATAAAGCTGGAGCTGAAGTAAGGGGCCTGATTGAAGCCGACTTCCTCGGCTATACGGGCAATCGTGTAGCTGGTCTGCATCAGCAAAAGTTTACTTTGCTGAATTCGATAATGCAGCAGATATTCCATCGGCGCACAGCCGTATTCCTTCTTCATGCAACGAGCGATATATACAGGGTGAAAGCTTAGGCTTTCCCCTAGCTGTTGCGCAGTGATGTGCTCACGAAAATGGCTGCGTAAATAGGAGGCCGCTTGCTCTGCACATGTTTTGGAGGGCGAGGGGCGCTCATGGCTGAGGGAGGCGGATAACTGCTGAATAACCTCCTGAAACAACAGCTGCTGCTGAAATGGAGTATCGCTTAAATGGGAATTAGGCACAAGCTGATTCAGCTGTGAGAGCAGCTCTTCTATCTTGGACGGCTGCAGCAGAGTCGTATACTGAGGCAGGCGTAAGCTAAACGGTCGGATATCAAATTCGTCAGATTGCAGGGAGTTCTCTATTTTGACGTTGTCCCTCTCAAGCGCAGCAGCCGTATCCTCGGTCATATTCCATTCACCTACCGTTTGAAAATGCAGCCAATAATAAGAGGTGGATTCCTTGCAGCTGTCCGTACTGAAATGATGGCTGTCTGGACGAAGCAAGAGCGCCTGACCCGCTTTTACTTGAAAGGGGAGGCCGCCTTCACTCATATATAAACAGCCTTGTTTAACTACAAGCAAATCGAACACCCGGGTATTATGGCGGCTCATATGATAATGGCCGGGGGAGAAAGTATGGAATCCGCTTACAATGTAGTACAGCAACGGAGGAACGGTGAAGTTCAAGATGTTCATGTCAGAAGCTCCTTTTAGTGAGGTTGGAATAATGTAATAATTGGTTTGAAATCTGTACCATCATCCAAAGTATATCATCTATAATTTAGTCTGACCTAATGAATAAAGATGTTATTTTTTAGGCTAAGTCTGTAGGCATGGTTTACGAGGAGGGTTTGTATAGTGAAAAAAGAAAGACAGGGTTTTGGACTCTGGGTATTGGCTTGGCCTATATTTATAGAGGTATTTCTACAGACTCTGCTGGGTACGGTAGATACATTAATGGTCAGCCGTATCTCTGATGATGCAGTCGCCGTAGTCGGCATTTCCAATCAATTGTTCGGTGCATTGACCACGCTTTTTACAACATTTGCGGGTGGAGCGGGGATTCTGATCGCACAGAGAATGGGCTCCAAACGTTTTGGTGAAGCACGCACGATTGCTATTATGGGAGTATCGGTTAGCCTTGTGTTGGGGATTGTCGTAAGTATTGTGTTGTTTTTCTATGCGGGCCCTATTGGTGGGGTTCTAAATATAGCACCGGAACTATTATCACTTTCGAATGTCTATATCTCCTACGTCGGAGGCGGACTCTTTATGGTCGGGATGATCGCTTCCCTCGGTACCGCTATCCGGAACACAGGGAATACCAAAGGACCGATGTACACAGGGATCATTATCAACGTGATTCATATAATTCTGAACTATATTTTTATATTTGGTGTATTCGGTCTGCCTCAGCTAGGTCTTGCGGGCATCGCGATCTCCAGTATTGTCAGTAGACTGGTCGGAGTGATTATTCTCTACTCCCTATTCCGGCGTTCTTTCGAGATCAAGGTTAGACTTAGAGATTTCCGCATATTCAATGGCAAGCTGTTCAAGCAAATCCTGAAGATTGCCTGGCCTCTTGGGATCAATTCTTCCTGTTGGGTATTCTCCCAGCTTATTGTGTATTCCTTTCTGGCTGCACTTGGAGCCGAAGCGTTAGCAGCACGCACGTACCTTAACACCTTGGAGTCCTTTTGCTTCACGCTTGGTTATGCTTTTGCGCTGGCGGGGCAGATACAGATTGCTCATTTATTCGGAGCAGGCAAACTGAAAGAAGCTTATCGCAGTGCATATCGTACACTCTTCATTGGTTTGAGCATTGTGTCAGCTAACATGCTGTTACTATTCCTGTTTGGAAAACAGCTGCTCGGTTATTTCACATCTGATCCGAAGATTATTGCGATCGGGGTTTCTTTGTTAGCTCTAAATCTATTGCTCCAGCCCTCCAAAATGCTGAATATGGCCCTCGGCAACGCGCTGAACGCTATCGGGGATACGCGTTATACGATGTATACTTCCATCGTGTCTATGTCCCTCATTGGCGTGGGCTGCTCCTATTGGTTAGGAATCAGCGTCGGCTGGGGACTTATGGGTATCTATTGTTGTATGATAGGCGACGAATTGGTGAGAGGCTTGCTTGTTCTGGCGCGCTGGAGGGGGCGAAAGGTTCTCCGCCAAGCGGACACCGGCTTGAATGAAGAGAATGCTTCACTACATGGAGCCGGGAAAAGAAGCACCTCGTTAACCACATAAGCGGGACTCTATAAGCCTAGCTTGATGGGCAATGGAGTGGTTTTAGAGTCGGACGTTGTTTGTTGAGTAGTGTTTGTTGCGGCAGTAGGGCGGAGTAAGCGGTAGTAGGGCGGCTGCAGGAGAGCGGTAGTTGGGCGGTTGCGGGAGGACGGTAGTAAGGCGGTTGCGGGCTGGCTGGCGTTGTGCTTTCGGACTCAGATGCCGCTATTTGCCGGTTCAGGGCCTTTTGCGGGTAGTTTCGGACTGGAGAGGCGCTATTCCTCGTAAATTGGCTTATAATGGGGTGATTTTGAGGCAATAGTGACTCTGGAGTCCGATAGCTTATGAAAAGAGACGTTTGTGCGGAAATAGCGACTCTGGAGTCCGAAAGCGACTTTGAAAGTCCAAGTAACACCGTGCACCCAAGCGACAATAAGCACTCCGAATAATATTGAGCATCCCGAGTAACGTCGAGCACTCCAAGTAACAATGAGCATCTTGAGTAACAATAGGCACTCCAAGTAACATTGAGCATCGTATGAACAACTAGCGTTCGAAGTAACATTACGTGTGCTGTTTTTATGAAAGAGGTTACCTCATGAGTAGAAATGATTACTTCTGTGAGGGCCTCTTTTTTATGCGCGTATAAAGTTTAAGTTTGACGGTTCTCAAATTTGATTATTCATTCATATAGAGTTTGATTCTATGATATAAATGAGTTAGCCTTTATAGAATGGGTAGCCGTTATATAAATACATGTTACTGAAGGGTTTGAGGGAAATGTTGTTGTCAAAATGGAGAGGGTTTTCGTTACTAGGGCTGCTCTTAATGCTTGTACTATTATCAGGCTGTTCTAAAGGCACTGCTCATGTCACAGTGAATAAGAATGGAAGCGTAGATATTGCAGTGAACATGAAAGTGAATTCGCGTGCAGAAGCGTTGATTAGCGGAAAAATGGAAGATGCTCTGGTAAACAAACTTAAGGATCAGGGGATTGAGCTAGAGAAAAGCCAAGATGGAAAATCTACAGTCTATGAATTCGTGAAATCTTATGCCTCTTTTGAGGATATGAAAGCACTCTCTGGTGACTTGGATATTGTGGACCTGAAATTAGATACCAAAGATAATTGGTTTTATACCAAATATGACGTTGAGGCGAAGCCCAAATTAAATAGCTACATAGACACCATAATGGATAATATGGGATCGCTCAGTTTATCGAAGCCGATTATTCGGGCTTTTTTGCAAAACATGGCTTTCGACTTTAAATTAACGTTACCTGTGGATCTATATGGAGACAATAATGCAAATGTGGAGGACGGCAGAACCCTTACTTGGAATGTTACACTAGCGGATACAGAGCCAATTCAAATGCAGGTTTATGTGCCTAATGTATGGAATATCGTGATTGTGCTTATCATTTTAGTGGTGGTTGTTGTAACTGCGATTATATTGTTCGTCAGAAAAAGAAAGCAGCGTAATAGAAAACGTTTCTAAGTGGGTTCGTAAAGTTACGGAAGTGCCGGGAAGCTAGGATGCTTTACCGGCCTTCTTTACTTTTTAGCAGGCACAGAGTTATAATTAGTACCAAGTACTAATATCAGATACTAATTGAAGAGGTGATTGGAATGACAGGTGCAAAAATTACCGCTATCGGAACCTATGTCCCAGCCAAAAGACTGACTAATGCCGATCTGGAGCAGATCGTAGATACAAATAATGAATGGATTGTGCAACGGACCGGAATCCGTGAGCGCCGAATTAGTCGGCAGGATGAGTATACAAGTGATTTATGTGCAGCAGCTGTGCAGGATCTTATGACTCGTTATGGAAAAAGCGTTCAGGATGTCGATATGGTCCTGGTAGCTACGAGTACACCTGACTTTTCCTTTCCCTCAGTAGCTTCTTTGATTCAAAATCGTTTTAACATTCCGCAGACTGCTGGTGCTATGGATTTGAGTGCAGCATGCGCAGGTTTTGTCTATGCACTGCATACTGCTCACAGTTATGTGGCTTCAGGAATGCATCGCAAGGTACTGGTTATTGGTGCGGATACGATCTCCAAGATTACGGATTATACTGACCGCAGTACATGTATTCTTTTTGGGGATGGCGCTGGAGCAGTGCTTGTGGAAAGTGATGAGCAGACGACGGGATTTTTAGGCTTCCAGCTGGCAAGTGATGGCGGTGGGGCACATCATGTTTACCGTACGGGGCTTGCCCATACTGTAAACAATATTGAGCTGGTAGATACACAAATGCTGGTACAGAACGGACGAGAAGTGTTTCGCTGGGCGGTCAGAACGGTTCCTTTAGGTGTGCAACAGCTGCTTGAAAAAGCGGAGGTAGGTCTGGAGGAAGTAGACTGGTTTATTCCACACAGCGCTAATATGCGGATGATTGAGCCAATTTGCGAGCGATTAAATTATCCGCTGGAGCAGGTGCTGCACAGTCTTGTGAATTTCGGCAATACATCTGCTGCCACGATTCCTTTAGCACTCGATTTGGGCATCCGCGAGGGCAAGGTACAAAATGGACAAAAGATCCTGATGTATGGTTTTGGTGCCGGATTAACCCAGGCAGGACAATTGATTGAGTTGAATTTGGATCATCAGGTAGGGATACCTACTCCATATTAAGAGGTGGAGTTCGACCAGCTAGAGACCAATGAAGATAGATAACGAAACATTTTCGATAATCAATAAAAAGACAACGCCGTTTGCGGAAACCCGCTTACATAAGCCGTTGTCTTTTTTTGTTGATTAACTAAGTATTTAATTGACTGCCACAGGATTCACGCACAATAAGCACAGGCTCCACTACAAATGATCCACCGCCAGACTGATTGTTAATCAAGTCATAGAGCATATGGGCAGCGAGGATGCCAAGCCGTTCTTTGTTCTGGCGGATGGTCGACAGTTTTGGACTGGTATATTTACAGGCTTCAATGTCGTCACATCCGATAATGGCAATATCTTCAGGCACGCTGAGACCGTGTTCTTTCAAAGCCCGGATGGCTCCCAGAGCCAGCAAATCAGAAGCCGCAAAAATGGCTTTTGGTAAATTTCCGGCTTGAATTAATTGCTGCATAGCCGTATAACCGCTGGGCTCAAAGAAATCGTCGCCATGAACAAACCACTGACGGTTCAAAGTGAGGCCGAAGCTTTCAATAGCTTTGACATATCCGGATTCCCGCAGGTTAGAAATATCTGAATCCGCTGCACTTCCGATAAATCCAAGTTCTCTATAGCCAAGCAGATAAAAATGCTCCACGACCTTGGAAGAAACCTGAAAGTTATCTGACATCACAAAGCCGGATTTTTTGCCCTTTAGCTCAAGGTCGACCCCGATACAAGGAATACTGCTCATATCCAGATCGCGGATGGTAGGCTCCATCTTTTGTCCGGAAATAATGACACATCCATCCACATTAAAATGAACAGATCGAGCGAAATAATCGCCGCTGCTGATGAATTTCTCGTTGGAAAAGAAAATGAGATCGTAGCCCAGAACGCCCATCTGCTTTTTAAAAGAATTTAGCACTTCTACGAAAAAGGGATGTGTAAATTCGACATTAAGCTCGCCAGCAAAAATAACCCCGATCAGATTCGACTTCTTAGTTGCGAGTGTCTTGGCGGAGTTGGAAGGTGAATATCCGGTTTGTTCGATGATTTCCAAAACTCTTTGCTTGGTCTTTTCGGAAACATCACTGTAATTGTTCATAATTTTCGAAACAGTCGAGACAGAAACGCCGGCCATTTCGGCAATCATTTTGATATTCATAGTTAATAATGCCACCCTCCGCTAAATCGTTGAAATTTGAGAAAAAGACTGTTCTAGAGCGGTTATTTGCGAGTTATTATGAATAGGGTGAATGAAAATTCAATTATTTTCAGTCTATTATTATTGCCGAAACAAGTCAAATATATATTTCACTATGCAGATTTACTCCAAAATAATCTATGTAAAAAAATTCAAAATTACATCTTTACAAAAATAGAAAACTAAGCAACAATAGCATTGTCGAAACCGATTTCGATTTTTCGCTTGAATTACGAATATTACGAAATTCGAGGAGTGATGTTTAGGATGAAAAGGAATTTCACAGCAGCACTTGCTGCTATGCTCCTTGTCACCGGGCTGCTATCACCGGTTGGGAGCATGAATGCTTCAGCGGCAGAGGCGTTAAAGGAAAACTCACCTGATTCAGCGGCAACGAAAGTGGAAAATGAACCAATCAATGGATTGAAAGCGTTTACCGATGTATCTCCAAATCATTGGGCCGCAGGCCCATTACAGCGTTGGAGCACAAATGGGATCATAAGCGGATATGACGACGGGTCGTTTCGTCCGGGTAAGGAAGTCACGAAGGCAGAATTCGCAGCTATTATGAATCGTATATTTAATTATCAGGAGCAATCGGATAAGGTTCCCGCTGATGTCCAGACCACAGACTGGTATAAAAATGATATAGCCAAAGGGATTGCAGCTGGTTATTTAAGCAGTGATCAGAAGAACAATATTTATCCTTCAAAAGCACTTTCGCGCGCGGAGGCAGCGTTAGCATTGGAGAAAGTGTTTCGTTTCAATGCAGACAAAAGCAGTACAACAGCATTCACCGATCTGAACGGAGTCAGCGATGAAACCGCAAAAGCAATAGCCGTTCTATCGAGTGCAGGTTATGTAAAAGGTTATCCTGGAGGTTTGTTTAAGCCTGATGGTGGGATCACCCGTGCAGAGTTAGCTCAGTTGGCTGATCGAATGGTTTCGGGACTCCTCCTGAAATCAGGAGAGACTTCACTAGGAACAGTAAAGGGCAATGTAGTCATTAATCGGGCTGATGTGATTCTTAAAGACACGGTCATCCAAGGTAATCTTTATCTAACCGAGGGGATAGCTGAAGGGAATGCAAAGCTTGAAGGTGTAAAGGTAACAGGGACTACTTTTGTACGGGGAGGCGGCGAGCAAAGTATCGGCTTACACCATACTTCTCTTGGACTGCTTCAAGTAGCCAAGCCTAATGGTAAGGTTCGGATTTATGCCAGCGGGTCGACAGCTGTGGGTACTGTGCAGCTGCTATCTGGGTCAATCTTGGAAGAAAGCAGCGATCTTACCGGGGCAGGGTTTGGGGATGTTGAGATGGATGTCGTTCCTCACAATATTTCGCTTCGCGGAACATTTGGAGCGGTTCGTTCGGCAGACTCAGCAGTCAGCGGTTCTTTGTTAAGAATCCTTGGAACTGTCGGCAGCCTTACTCTGGGAAGTCCGACCCATTTAACATTGGAGAACAATTCACAAGTGGCGGCACTAATCCTATCTGCGAGCGCTGGAGCTACAGCAATTCAAGGCAGCGGAAGCGTAACCACAATAGATAACAAAGCCGATGGAGTGACGATTGGCGGTGTAGCATTAAAAAAAGGAAACACTGGCAAAACAACATTGCCAATAGCAAGCTCAGCGCCAAGCAGTTCGGGGAATGTAGGTCCAATAACGACGCCAAGCGCCACACCTGAAGCAACGGCGGCACCTACAGCAACGCCAACACCAACCGAAACACCGACACCAACAGCAACGCCAACACCAACCGAAACACCGACACCAACAGCAACGCCAACACCAACCGAAACACCGACACCAACAGCAACGCCAACACCAACCGAAACACCGACACCAACAGCGACGCCAACACCAACCGAAACACCAACACCGACACCAACAGCCACACCAACACCAACACCAACACCAACACCAACACCAACGCCAACAGCCACACCAACACCAACACCAACAGCCTCACCGACACCAACAGCCACACCAACACCGACCACTGATCCGTGGACACTGGTGTGGGGGGATGAGTTTGATGATGGAGATATTGATGCTACAAAGTGGACCTATGACCTTGGAGATGGTTCGCAATACAACAATCCAGGTTGGGGAAACAATGAGAAGCAGTGGTATACCAACGATGAGAAGAATGTAAAGGAACAGGACGGTAACCTGATCATTACGGCCCACAAAGAAGAAAAAGCTGGCAAACAATATACTTCTACACGGATTAAGACTAAAGGGTTGTTTAGTAAAAAATATGGCAAATTTGAAATTCGGGCCAAAGCACCTACTGGAAAAGGGTACTGGCCGGCGATCTGGATGCTGCCGGAGAACGATGTGTACGGGACTTGGGCTGCTTCCGGTGAGCTTGATATTATGGAAGGCTGGGGCAGTCGTCCAAATACGGTAGCGGGGACGATTCATTACGGCGGTATGGCGCCGAACAATGTATACTCCGGCAAAGAGTATGTATTTCCGGATAACGCTACGATTGAGCAGTTCCATACGTACTCTATTGAGTGGGAGCCGGGCGAAATTCGCTGGTATGTGGATGGTGAATTATATTCGACCAAAAATGACTGGTATAGCATCAGCAATGGGCAGCCTGCCAATAATGTGTATCCAGCGCCGTTTAATCAGAAGTTCCACTTGCTGATGAATCTGGCCGTAGGCGGTAACTTTGATGGTGATCCGACTAGCGAAACCGTATTTCCAAAATCGATGGAGATCGATTACGTTAGAGTCTATGAGCTGACAGGTCGTGAGTACCGCGAGCCTATTCCAGTTACACTGGAGAAGGAAGCCTATCCAGAAGGCTCCAAGCTTGCACTGGCAGACGGCAACATGGTCTATAACAACAATTATTCGGAGCAGGTGCCGGGGGATGACGGTATGGGAATCCCGAATACCGCACATTGGGTACTTTATAAAGAAGCAGGGGCTGAAGCTACGGTTTCTACCGTTCCTATTGGGGAGCGCAATTATGTGAAGGTAGATATCAGCAGTGGTGGCGGCAATTTTTATTCGATTCAACCCCAAGCTATCGTATCTATAGCTAAAGGCAGGTTCTATAAACTCAGCTTCGATGCCAAAACCGATATGTCCCGCAGTATGAGCGTCCGGTTAACAGGTGGAGAATCTCGTGGATTTGCAGCGTATTCTCCATCGCTTAAGGTAGATCTAACTTCAGCGATGACCCATTACGAGACGATGTTTCAAATGAAGGAAAACTCAGATATTGCTGCACGCGTCGAGTTCAACGTGGGTACCAATACTTCACCGGTATGGTTTGGTAATGTCAGATTAGAAGAGATTGAGAATATTCAATTCCCGCATGATAGTGTGAAGGAACCGCTGGCCAACGGTAATCATCTGTACAATGGTACTTTCGATATTGGGGAACCCAATCGGATGAGTTATTGGCATACGGAAGCAACTGGTGGTGCCATGGTAGAATCAAGCGTTAATGACAATGGCCAGTTAAAGCTGCAGATTGGCGGCAGTGAAAATGGTGAGGTTCGGTTACTTCAGAAGGGAATTCAGCTCATTCAAGGGCAGGACTATGAGGTTACGTTCAATGCTTCAGTCTCCTCTGCACGCACAGGAACGGTTCAACTACTAGGGAAAGACGGCAGTGTACAGGCAGAACAACCGGTTAACTTAAGCGAAGGTGAGCAAAAAATTAAAGCTACCTTTATCAATCTTGCAGGTGCAACCGATCATGAAGGACAATTCGTATTACTGTTAAACGGTGCTGCGGATACAGTCATTCTGGATAATTTCCAGATGCAACGTACTAGCTTCTATTTTGATCCATCGCTAATATACTACCCACTCTTGAATGGTGAATTTAACTTTGGGTTTAGCGCCTGGGACCGCCTGTTGACAGAGCAGGGTGGTCAGAGCAGCGCTACGGTTGCAGATGGAGCAGCGAAATTTAGCATTACGAATACCGGCAGTCAGGCGTATTCTGTAATGTTGTTTCAGAACAACTTGAAAGCTGCTGCTGGAATGGATTATGTGGTTGAATTTGACGCCAGTTCAACCGTAATCCGCAAAATCGGGGTGAACGTAGAAAATGGTACGTATCAGGCCTCGTTCAGCAATATCGTGGAGGTAACGCCGGAGACGAATCATTACAGATTCGAATTCCGGCAAGGAAGCAAGGATACATTGTCTCTAAAATTCCTGCTTGGGAAGGTTGAGGGGATTAGTATTCCTCAAAACCATGATATTATCATTGACAATGTGAAATTTGAGATCAAAAATGCACCGGCCAAACCGCAGGAGCTGCTAAGCGACAGCAGCAATAACAGAGTTTCGCAGCCGATTGAGCTTACTTTTATCGACAATGCAAATTGGCGGAATCAAATCATGGCGGTAAAGGTTAACGGTACAACACTTAATGCAGAGCAGTACACTATTGAACCGGGAAAAATCACAATCGAAGCAGCAGTATTTCCGGCCGAAGGAAGTTATGCCATTACTGTTGAGGCTGAACATTATGTTACTGCAACTGTCACGCAGACTATTCTAGCTAATGATAACAATCTAGTCATCAATGGTTCGTTTGGCAGCGATAAGACGGGCTGGACTACCTGGTCCGGAGAAGGTGGCGTCTCCGCGTTTAATGTGAAGGATGGCGTAGCTGAAATCCTGATTACGTCGGCCGGATGGGAAGCGTGGCATACACAATTTTTCCAAGAGGGTATTCCACTGGAGGGCGGAAAAACGTATGAGGTGAGCTTCAAGGCGAAATCAACGGTTCCGCGGCAAATTGTGTTAGAATACTCCAATACTTCAGCTGCTTCCGCACAAGCTAAGTTTGATATTCGTGCGGATTGGGCTACTTATTCAGCACAATTTACGGTGTCGAACAGCAATCCGCTGAAGCTTAATTATCTGATCGGCAAAACGCTGGGCGCTGATCCTGCGGCTAACAGTACGCCGCATACGATTTCTTTTGACGATATTGTGGTCAGGGAGGTACAAGGGGGTCCACCAGTAATACCGCCAAGCGGTACGCTGGATAATGGAACCTTCGATGTAGATGCAACGGGCTGGAGCCAGTACTTTGACGGAATCGGATCTGCCTCTGTTCAAGAGGGGGAATTTGCTATCAACTTAACAGGTACCGGGCAAGCCCCTTTTAGCGCACAGGTGGATTACGAAAATCTGAAACTTGTTCAGGGAAAAACGTACACCTTGAAGTTTAAAGCTCGTTCTACAGTAAACCGCAATATTCAGGTAGCTGTGGAGCATAAAGGCGGGGATTACACCAAATATATGGAAGCTGAGCTTGTAGCCTTGACCCAAAATATGGACGAATACAGCTACACATTTACGATGAATGGGGCAACAGACGCAGGTGTTCATCTGGTGTTTTTGCTAGGGCTTATAGATGGGAACGGTTCGGAGACGAATAGTGAAATTAGCGCGGGCAGTACAATTTATTTGGATGATGTAAGCTTGATCGAAGGGTAAACGAAAAAAACGGCAGTGTTTTCCTTTTTACAGGAGCACTGTCGTTTTTTTGTGTGTGTTTTTTGTGGGTTAGATTTAAGTTTCTTTAGGGATAAATTCAAAAATTTTGCCACTCTCAAAAGATTCTATTAGTTTCAGCAACCAGCGGTAGTAGTTAATGGATTCAGTTATTTTTTCTTCATCTGTATTTAAGAGCTGCATAAGTTTACTATCGTCACTATACTCTTTTTTCATATCGTTAATTTCTGCAAGTGATTTCGCTAGTGAGATCATATTACCTTCGACGGCTTTTCTCCATTTAATAGAGAAGTAATCACTGAAGTTCTGATGCCAGTCAGGCACAGTGGTGAACAAGTCTTTGCGCGTCCCTCTCCCCCATACTTTGTCGATCATTTTCAGATCTAGAAGGGTACGGACTCCCGTACTCATGGACGTTTTACTCATTCCCATTGTTTTGCTGAGCTCATCCAGTGTCACTGGACCTTGATTGAAGTACATATAACCGTATAAATGTCCAATAGACAAGGTAATGCCATACAGATCCATGTTTTTGCCGATAGAATCGATCACACGTTCACGGGCTTTACTAATCTTCTCTATTTGTTCGGGCGTAAGCCCTTCTAAATCGTTCATGATGTCCCTCCTGAGGAATAGGTCGATAGACTGCAACCTTATACAATGTATTGTAATCAAATCCCCCTCCATAAGTAAAGAATTCATGAAGAAAGGAATTTGGCGTAAAACAGAGTATTCCATACATAAAGTTCGTAAAGTTAAAACTGTACACTAAATTTTATCCGTATATGGTGTTTGCATGAATTTTCAATAGTCCGGTAAACTACTATAAGTGAACTAAACCCGGATAACATTTCGGGAGAAGGAGGACGGCATGGCTATTATAGAGGTGAAACAACTAACCAAAGTATTCGGTCATGATGCGGGACGCGCGATTCCTTTATTAGAGCAAGGGATGTCGAAGGAAAAAATTGCTCAGGAATTGAAGTTGACAGTCGGAGTCAACAAAGCCGAATTCAGCATTGAAGAAGGAGAAATATTCGTCATTATGGGTTTGTCCGGCAGCGGTAAGTCGACGCTGGTTCGTTTGTTGAACCGCTTGATTGAGCCTACAGGGGGGCAAGTTCTTTTTAAAGGGAAAGATGTTGTGAAAATGAATCCGGAGCAGCTGCGCCAATTCAGACGGAAGAACATCGGTATGGTGTTTCAGAAGTTCGCATTATTTCCACATCGAAGCGTACTGGAGAATGCAGCATACGGACTTGAAGTTCAGGGCGTAGATAAAAAGAAAAGAACTGAACTGGCAACGGAAGCTTTGCATCTGGTAGGTCTGAAAGGTTGGGAGAATCATCGTCCTGATCAACTCAGTGGAGGGATGCAGCAGCGTGTTGGACTGGCACGGGGCCTTGCCAACGACCCGGATATCCTGCTTATGGATGAGGCATTTAGTGCACTGGATCCGCTTATTCGTAAAGACATGCAGCAAGAGCTGCTGGAATTACAGGCCAGAGTGAAGAAAACCATCGTGTTCATCACTCATGATCTAGACGAAGCTTTGCGGATTGGAGATCGGATCGCACTGATGAAGGACGGAGTCATTGTGCAAATTGGTACACCGGAAGAAATCCTCATCCAACCTGCCAATAAATATGTAGAGCGATTCGTGGAGGATGTGGACTTGTCCAAGGTGTTGACTGCAGCTCATGTAATGCGTCAGCCGGAAACAGTCAGACCTGAACGCGGGCCTCGGGTAGCGCTTCAATTAATGCGTGACAGTGGTATATTCAGTCTGTATGTAGTGGACAAGGAAAATAAGCTTCTGGGTGTTATTACAGCTGAGGATGCCCTTAAGGCACTGAATGATAATAAATCTATTCTGGAAGTAACGCGGAGAGAAATCCCACGTGTACAACCGGAAACGCTACTCAATGATTTCTTTGAATTAATATCTGAGACACATTTGCCTGTAGCCGTCGTAGATGAAGCGGATAAATTGAAGGGTATTGTGATTAAAGGAGCCGTTCTTTCCGCACTCGCCGGCAACGCGGTACCGGAAGGAGGATTATAATGGACATTCCTAAACTGCCTTTGGGAAAGGCACTCGAGTGGTTGGAAAATTGGCTGACGACTTATTGTGGGCCCCTGTTTGACTTCATCCATTCGATTATCGGTGGTATGGTGGCTGGCATTGAAAATGCACTTACCTTCCTGCCAGCACTAGTACTTATCGTGATTATTGCAGCTTTGTCTTATTGGATCGGTAAATGGCGCATGGCACTATTTGCGGTCATTGGGCTGCTTCTGATTGATAATCTTGGATTATGGGGACCTTCTATGCAGTCCTTGGCCCTTGTTCTAACCGCCTCGATATTGGCTGTAGTAATTGGTGTGCCGATTGGTATTTTATGTGCGCAGAGAAATACCGTTAGAAATATAGTTACGCCTATTTTGGACTTTATGCAGACGATGCCGGCTTTTGTATATTTATTGCCAGCGGTATCCTTTTTCTCACTGGGCGTAGTTCCAGGGGTTATAGCTTCGATTATTTTTGCAATTCCGCCAACGATTCGCTTGACCAATCTCGGAATTCGTCAGGTTTCGGAGGAACTGGTAGAGGCAGCAGATGCTTTCGGATCGACACCTACTCAGAAATTAGTTAAATTGCAGCTTCCAATCGCTTTACCAACAATTATGGCAGGTGTGAACCAGACAATTATGTTGTCACTGTCAATGGTTGTTATCTCATCGATGATTGGTGCACAGGGCGTGGGTGCCTATGTATACCGTGCGGTATCACAGGCTAAGACAGGAGACGGATTCGAAGCAGGGATTGCGATCGTTATTATTGCCATTCTGCTGGACCGTTTGACACAGAACGCACTAAAACCAAAACAAAGATAGGAGTTTTAAATAAATGAAGAAGAAAAATATAGGGGTATTCCTGTTAGTTATTATGATGATTGCTGTTATTGCTGGATGTTCTTCATCAAGTAAAGAGAAGGTAAAATTAGCATATGTAGCATGGGATTCGGAAATTGCGAGTACTTATGTAGTAAAGGAAGTACTTGAAACTAAGCTTGGAGCTACCGTTGAAATGCTGCAGGTAGATGCTGGCCCAATGTGGGCTGGGGTTGCAGACGGTAGTGCGGATGGAATGGTTGCAGCTTGGCTGCCAAGCACCCATGCGGCTTATCTAGAAAAGTATGGTGCAAAAATTGAAGATTTGGGTGCGAATCTAAACGGAACTAAGGTTGGCTTGGCTGTTCCAGCCTATATGGATATTAATTCTATTGAAGACTTGAAGAACAGTGATATGGCAGCAAAGCTGAACAATCGCATTATCGGCATTGAGCCAGGTGCTGGCATTATGACAACCACAGAAAAGGCTATTGCGGAATATGATCTTAGCGATTACACACTTCTTGAAAGCTCATCCGCAGCGATGGCTCAGGAACTGCAAAAGGCTTATGACAACAACGAGCCAATCGTTGTTACAGGTTGGACACCACACTGGATGTTCGCCAATATGGATCTGAAGTATCTGGAAGATCCAAAAGGGGTTTATGGTGCGGATGAACAGATCCACACGATGGTCCGCCAAGGTCTGAAAGATGACATGCCGAATGTCTACAAATTCCTGGATCAATTCGAATGGACAGCGGAAGATATGGCTAAAGTAATGATTGAGGTTCAGGGTGGTAAGTCACCAGAAGAAGCCGCTAAAACTTGGGTTGAGAGCAATCCGGATAAAGTGAATGCTTGGGTTGCAGGTATAGAATTGTAAGTAAATTAAAAACTGTGTTATGATGTGAAGAATAAATGGAAACAAAAATGTAACTTGTACGCTAACTACTGTTCTTTACACATTACACTTCATAAGCAAGCTCATTCAATAAAACACCCCGTAAGGGGTGTTTTTCTTGGGAATATAAGCAAAGTATTACAAGCTCTTAATGTACTGTGCTTATATTTCAATAAGAATGGATACCTAGTTTACACACTTAGACTTATGCTTTGTCAAAGTAAATCAGGAGGCAGCTGCTGCAAGGAGTCAAGAGAGGAGACTGCTTCATGACAGAGACCATAAATACCTGGATTGATTGGCTGCTGCAAACGCTGGGCCTTAGCGGGCCATCTATTTTATTCGTGACCATCCCGCTCGCACTTTTGCAGAGTATATTAGGATTTTTTCCATTCGTAATTTTGATCGTGCTGCATGTCTCTGTTTTTAACGTAATTGGAGGCATGCTGATCAGTTGGCTGGCCTGCAATCTAGGCGGAATACTGATGTATTTTCTTATTCGGAGATATCTGTATAACTGGTTTGACCGAAAATGGAGAACCAAACTGAAGCGCTATGATAAATGGCAACGTTACTTGGATCGATACGGGATTTGGACGCTGGTACTATTGCGTACGATTCCGATTATTCCGAACAATGTAATCAATTTCATGTCTGCTGTTTCACCGATTAAAGCCTCATCCTTTATATGGGGAACCGTGCTTGGTAATTTATCTTATATATGGTTATTCGGTACGATTGGATCAACTTTAATTGTTCCGCGTGAAGAATGGAATGGTTATCTTACCTGGTATGCGGTGTTTATTGCTATTCTCATTGGCATCTTTATTCGGCGTCATTGGGACCATTTGCAGGAGGATAAGCGGAGCAGAATGCACTAATATCATATTCCCAGTTCATGATCTAAAGGATGAAGAACGTTTCTTCAGGCGTAGTTTGCCGGAGGGAACGTTCTTCTTTTTTGTCCTCTTAGCGAATACCTTAAATTAAGTGGAGGTGGCTTGACCTCTGCGTAAGGCGGGAGGGACTATTGCAATGGGCAGATTGAAAAAATGGGGGAACCGAAGGCTGAGAATACCTGATCTAGGCCATTTTCGGCTGCCAAAAATAAATGGGGACACGAATCGGAGATTCTCAGCAAGAAGCTCCGCATTCAAGTCAAAACCCAGCCGGGCAGCGGTTAGGCCGCAGCGTACGCGCTTTGAAGCCAAACGTAGCAAAGGCCGCTTTAGGTTATCCAGCCGGCCAGAGAGTAAGGTAACGGTTGCAGGCGGAAAAACACATAAGCCAAGAAGCCGACGCAAATTTTGGCTGATAGCATCTTTAGTAATACTTGTGCTGGTGCTGCAGTCACTTCGCTATGTGGAGCTGCATATGAAGCCGCCCATCCTGCATTTAGCACAAATACGTGTGAAGCAAATCGCTACGGAATCGATTAATAAGGCGATTACCTCTCAGGTTGCGAATGGAGGGAATGCGGAAGAGCTAATTGATTGGAAGACGGATAAGAACGGGAAAATATCAGGGTTCATGCTCAACTACGCGGAGCATATGCGTATTACTTCGCAAGCGGCACAGGTCATTCAGTCTACGCTGCAGGAATTGCATAATCGAACAGAATATATTCCGCTGGGGCAGGCGCTGGGCAGTCCCCTTATCGCTTCTTATGGACCCGATATTCCGATCAAGATTGAACCACAAGGTGCGGTTAAGGTTGAACTCAGTACTCGCCAGCAAAACGCTGGGATCAATATGATTCTGGTCGAGGTATATATTCATATTGTGACAGAGGTTGCAGTCGTCATTCCTTTTGATATGGAGCCGCAGGTAGTGGATACAGAAATTCCTGTGTCTTATCTGATGGTTGTTGGAGATGTACCTATGTATTACTACGATAATCAAGGTCAACCTGTGGGGGCGAACGGCAGCAGTGCTCCGGGAATTGCTATTCCTGCTCCAGCTGTAGGTGGGGATAAGAGTGGAGCAGTGGATCAGGGTAAGGATACCTCCAGCAACAGTCAGAAAGATAACAACCCGTCTCCAGCGGCAACTGATCCCGCGAGTACGGGTGCAGACCATACGGAAGAAGATAAAGGAGCGGGCGGAGGAAATTAAGGGGATATCACGCTTCAGCGCTCATAGACTATAGGTAGAACAGCTTTAATAAATGGAGCGTGAATCCTAATGTCGCAAGAATCTCTGAATGTGGAACGCTTGGCGGGAAGGTATGGGTTCTTGGAACGCACGGGACTACTTCCACTGCCGAGTATAGATGGGATCACCCTTGTAGTTGAGCTAAGCCGCCCGGATTGTGCCGCGGCTTGCTTACCCTTGCTGCTGCTCCATTCTGGAGAGTCTGTGCGCATTATTGCTGTGGCAATGACTCCTGATTTTTCTATGGATACATTAGCCGGACAGTTCTCACAGGAGCAGTCGATTCTCTTTGTTCCTTATGAGAAAGAGGAGTACATGCCTAACCAGGCTCTGGCACAGATCGAAACCAGTTTCGCGGTTTTACTTGAAGATTCGACCATGGTATCGTCTGGCTGGCTAAATGAGCTATTGTGGGTTCCTTTTGATGACGCTTCTATTAAGGTGGTTGCCCCTCGCTCTTCAACCGAAAGAGGGGAAGGGAAGAAACGTCTTCACTTCGGCACCTATGATGAGTTTGCTGCGCATGTGAGCTATAGTCTTAGCCGGCACCAAGGAGAATGGCGAGAGATGGATGTACTAACGGGTTCTTGCCTCCTGTTCTCTAAAGAGCTGCTTCAGCGTATTGGAGGGTTGGACACCTCGCTTCATGCGCGGCCTCTTATGATTGCCGATTGGTGTCTTCGAGCGCGGCAGTCTGGAGCTAAGCTGGCGCTAAGTGATGCTGTGTATGTCCATGCTATACATTCACTTGATAGAGGCCAGAGTAGGCTGAACGGACCAACACTTGCGGATGGCTGGCGGGCGTACAGTACAAAATGGGCGCTGGAAGATGTCTTAGAAGACGAAGAACATCTTGTACCGCAGAATGGATTCTTACAATCAACACAACCTGTTATTCCACTCGGTAAGGCAACCTTGGCAACGCCATTAGTGACGGCGATTGTTTATTGTGAAGAGGATGGGAATGGGGACCATCTTCCGCAGGAATGGGCAGCTACACAGGAGCAGCAGAGCTACAAGAATATTCGCTGGATCTGGATCAAGGACAGCTGGATGAACACAGCTTCCGGCTTGCCAGTAAATGAACAGGATGTAGTGATTACAGTTCGTGGTCAAGAGGCTTGGCTGCGGGCTTTGAAGAATGCATCTGCATTATTTGAGAGTGAGATAACTGTGTATTTATCAGACTCTATCAGGTATGAGAAATATTACGTTGAACGGGTAGTGAAAGCGATCACCCAAGGTTCCGCGGATCTGATCGTTAGTTTATCTACGGATATGGACGAAGAGGTGGGGCATTTGCTTAAGGGAGACCCTTCGGGAATTGTTTTTCCGCTAGAGCGAGTTGCTCATAAAGGCGGGAATGTGCCTGGAGTGATTACCTGTAAGGCGTCCACTTCGCACCAATTGCAGCTTCACCCTGAAGCTTCACTAACTATAGGTTATGTGGGGGATTTGTCCGAACCGCAGGGGAAGAAGGCAGATAGCAGCAGGGGCAGGGAGGCGCACTCATGAAATATTTAATTCTGAGCAGAGGCTCCTGGGAGGAATACGAATATAAAAGACTGTTGGATCTTCTTCCCGAGCGGGAAGAGGTTTGTTTTGCCGGAAGAATGACTCTTGAGCAGCAGATTAACAGCCAGATCAAGCCGGTAATGATCGCGGATATTCATACTCTCAAGGCGAGGGAGTACACATTTCTGGTCTCCTCTCCTTATTGGCTGCCCGAGGTTCTTTCTTTGCAAGCAGGGTATATAGTGGCTTTGTTAGAGCGCTGTCCGGAAGAAGAAAATAAGGTCTTATGGGATAAATACAGCGGCTTGCTTGGAGCAAAGGCTGATCTAGTAGGAACCCGGTCAGAACGGATCTATCTGGAGCAGAGCTTGTGCAGGGAGAGTGTTATTTATCTCGACGGGGATCAGCAGGAATCCTATGGAGTTGTATTTCAGCGCGAGCGGATTTATTTTCTGACAGATTATGAGATGTTGTGGAGTAAGGCGATTGAGAACTTATGGCAGGAGGAGCCCCTCCTTTCTACGGACTGGTTTAGGATTCAACTACAGCTTAGGGCTGATTATTATACCTCAATGTGCGCCAAGTTGCCCAGCCAGCCTGTTGTACATTATTTGGCAGCATCTTATTTGTATTTGCTTGGGGACTCCACAGCGAATCGATATCTGGCGCAATCCTTTGAGTTAATGGTGTTGTATGAATATTTGGATTGCCTTATTTCACACTTCCGTTTTTTTTCTGCAATAGAAGCCAAGACAGGGAATCTGGAAACGGCAGTCCGCCAATTTGCGATTACAGCATTTACCGCAGAGGAGAAGCAAGCAGTAGAAAGGATGGAGGGCTGGCTCCATTCCGGGCAGGATGAACTGGTTCGCGCGGAGTTGTTCCACCTGAATGAGGATGAGGCAGCGGCGGTTAGAATTTTAAGTCCGCTAACTTCTTCCGAGGCAAAAGCGTTGCTGGTGCAAAATTATGTGCGGACTTTTCAATGGGAAAAGGCAATAGTGCTGCAACATGAGCAGGAAGAAAATGTGGATGAAGCCATGGAAGGCACCATACACTTGCTGTATGGCAGGCGGCACGAGGCCATCCGCAGCTTTTTAAATGCGGGAGGGCAAGACAATCAGGCATGGCCACTTTTGTCAGAGATGGCAGATCTCGAAGAGGCTGTAAGACGATTGAGAAGGAGAGTGGAGGATGAGTAGTCATAGAGGGCCACTCCGCAAAACATCTGGCAATCGTCTGACTGCTATAATGCAGGTTAGGAACGAAGCCGGAAGGTATTTAGAGCAGGTGCTGGAGGAATTAAGTGAGTTCGTGGATGATATTGTGATCGTGGATGATGGAAGTACAGATAATACGGCTCAGTTATGTCTCTCTTTTGCCAAAGTTAAGAAGCTCGTAACCCTGCAAAGCTCTTTGTTTAACCGTGAATGGGAGCTGCGGCAAACATTGTGGGAGCTGGCGGTATCTACGAATCCGGATTGGCTGCTGTCTGTGGACGCCGATGAGTTCTATGAAGAGTCTGCTAAACGGGAGATGAGGCGACTCATCGATCAGGATGTGTATGACTGGGTATCCTTCCGATTATTTGATTTTTGGGGCGGCACCACACATTACCGTGAAGATGAGCATTGGAATATCCACACGAAACATACCCGTACACTAGTCCGCTATTTGCCGACCTTTCATTATTTTTTTCCGAAAATGGATCATCATGTGCCAAGGCTTCCGCTCTCTTATTCGGTATTGCCGGGTTTTCTTACCGAGCTGCGTGTGAAACATTATGGTTGGGCGATATCCCCTGAGGAGCTTCGGCGAAAATACTCGCGTTACCTGGAGCTTGATCCAGAGGGGCGCTGGGGTAGTCTGGAGCAGTACGAATCTATCCTTGATGAGCAGCCCCATCTGGTAGAATGGCAAGAGGAGCATTGAAATCCGCATCTGCCCTGCCAACCGGCTAAGTCCGGCTGGCAGATCTCAGAAGCAGCGCAGAAGAGATATGAGCTGACGGTATCCCTTGCGGATAAACTTCTGCTGCGAGCTGCAGCTTGTAATAAGCGAGGCTCACGGCTGCGGTAGCCCCCCCGACTCTACGCAAAGCGGCTTCATCTTCTATATGAAGGATGGGCACCTCTCCGCAGGAGTAGGCTATCGCAGCGTATAATTGCCACTCGGTACAGTCCGCAGGCGTTTGATATTGAGGAGGCTTGCTGACATAAATAGAGCACCATTGTTTTTTTATGGAGGTGGGGGCTTCGAGTAAACCGTAAAGTAAAGGCTGCGGCAGACTGGACCATTGAAAGGAAGAACCTTGCGAATGCCGATAAAGTGCTAATAAACTATTCCAAGCACCAGTCTGAAGCAGCAATTGTGCTGCATAGTTGAGATCCGAAAGATCAGCTTTAAGCCTATAATTCCCCGCTAAAAGATGATGGATCGATAAAATCCCCGGTCTGTAAGGCAATAGACAGACAAGCCAGCGCATGGCAGACTCAGTATCTCCAATACGGCAAGAGAAAGCCCACAGGTAGCCAAGTACAAAGGATCGGTTGGAAAGATGGGAAGGATCATGAAGCAGCTGTTCAAGCGGTGCGAGTGTCTGAAGATGTTCTGGTTGATTGTTTATTTCCAGAATCGCCTGCAATGCAACCTGAACAGATAAGGGTAACTGGCTGGCTGTAGAAAGCTCAGCTTGCCATTCCGGATCGCGGGCATTGAGCGCTGCGGGCAGAAGATAACTCAAAGTATCAGGGGATAAAGAGTGCAGATGGTTGTGGGTCAATGCTCGTAGCATCACCTTCTCCCCAGAAAAAAGGCTTAGTGGGACAAATTCTTTCCACGCTTCGGTATAATCAGGCTTATGTTGTATGGAAGCCTCGTAATGTCTCCACGCATCCGGGTATTGGTATAACTTCTCACACACTCTCCCGGCTAGTAGTTCTGTTCGATACGTTCCACTGCCCGAGGAAGAAGGGTATTTATGTGCTGTATTCCCGCTCTGAAGTGCTTGCTCCAAGTAGTGCTTGGCTGAGCTGAGCTTCCCTTGTTCCAGTAACAGGAGGGCATAGCTTTCTAATAAATCCGTGAAATCGGGAAAAAGACCGCTCCCCGTACGAAAAACTTCCTCAGCTTCCTGCTTTCGGCCACATAGTTGTAAGGCGTAAGCCGTCTTAAGGTAAATATCTGAGACATAACCGGAAGGGGCTGGAGTGGAGGTGAGCAGCGGAAGGAGGATCTCTGCCGCTTCTTTATATTGTCCCTGCTGATAATACTCTGCCCCTAACGCATAACGAAGAAAAAGATGGTTTGGTTGAAGCCGCAGACCGTTGTTGATAAGTGCTAAATTGCGGTTATATTTATTTTTACGCATCAATTCATCTTCTAAATATCCGTAGTGCAAAATACGCAAATCTGCATAAGCGATCTCCCCCGCTGGAAGCTCCCAAATGCTGCTGGCAATCTCCTCATGAATACTTCCGCGAAAAATAATTCTTTTGTCATTTCTGAATAATCGACAGACATGATCTGTAACAAAATCCGCTTCAGGTATATCACCGACATAGTGGATAATGGGCAGCCAATACCCATGAATATACTCGGCACCAAGCAAGGGCTGGAGCAGATTCTCACTCCAATGATCCACAGCCTCATCGGCATCCAGCACCAGAACCCAAGCAGAAGTTGCATACTCTAGGCTTATATTCCGAGCTTTGGTAAAATCATTTTCCCAAGGAATGTCGATAATCTTTGCACCGAACCTCTGAGCGATTTCTTTACTGTTATCCTCTGAACCTGTATCCGCAATGATAATCTCAGATACTAGCCCGCACACAGAGGATAAGCATTTCTCCAGATGGTTTGCCTCGTTCTTAATGATCATGCAAAGTGTAATATCCGGTGTGGTCATAGGAATACGTCCTTCCTAATCTGAAACTCTGGGCAGTGGAAGTGCGAGCCGCACTCTTTTAGCCGCTGGAGAATAGGGGGTTGAAGAAGAGAGGGAGGCAAGCAGACGATCCGCCAACAAAAGCTCCGAACGCCCTGGGTGATAGGCTGGGTTGAATAACGAGTCATTAGATGAGGGCTGCCCTGTGGTCTTCATCAGCTGTTTTGCTGCCTTATCACATCCCTCAATCTGCAATAAATCTAAGAGAAGTCCGCTTTTAGCAGCTGTGTATTCGGGTAGATGAGCGTGAAGCCAGCCCGAAATTTCATTTTCGCGCTCAGCACATTTTAAGGCTCGGATCAGTCGGGTTATAATGGGCGTTGGATCGGGATGAAGCTGAGCAGCTTTGGTATAACAGGCACAGGCCTCGGTCTGATCGCCTATTTCTTCGCATAACTGTCCCAGCAAATAAAATGTCAAATAAGATCCGAATCCAGACTCGGTATGGTAACCGGAAGGGGCTTCTCCAATGACTAAGGCTTGCAGCAATGCTGTTTTGGCCTCAGCTAGGGCTCCCATTTGAAACAGCAGCACACCTTTGATATGAGCCAAGTCAGGATAATCTGGATGTAGGGTTATCCCTAAATCGCAAGCTTCCAGCGCCGCGTTGAAATCTTTTAATTCTGCCAGGCAGCGGATTTGATATTTGTGCAGCAGATGAACGTAACTTGTGTCGGGCGGAGCTTCGTTAAGTGATCTTTTGATATGCTCTAGAGCCGGTTGATATTCACTAAGCCGCATATATTCAACAGCCATATTGAAATGGTGAAAGGGGTCATTGGGATTTAACTTTAGCTGTTCCTTGAGTAGCCCGACATTTCGTTTGATCTTATCTTTTTTTGCTACTACGCCGTCTGCATAACCGTAATGATGGATGACTACGGTGCTTAAATGCATAGCTGCTTTGGGTGTAGCTTTTACGATCGTTTCTGCAATCTGTTCGTGGATGATGCCGCTGAAACGGTACTGCGGGCGGTTACGGAATAGCCGGATAATCGGATTAACAGTAATGGTCTGTGAAGCTTCGGTTAAACCTTTATGATTATGAATGCGCAGAAAAAAAGCTTCATACTCCAAATGCTCCGCACACAGCAACAGCTCCCCCTTACTTTTCGCATCCAGTTCCTCATCTCCATCCAGAATGAGAATCCATTGTCCGTGGGCTTGCTGAAGACCCGCGTTGCGGGCAGCGGCAAAATCGCCATTCCAAGGATGGTGAACAACTTTAGCTCCAAAGCTTAGAGCAATTTGTAGCGTGGAGTCGGTAGAGCCAGTGTCGACTACTATGATCTCATCGGCGACACCACGTACGCTTTTTAAACATTGGCTTAAGCTATCTGCTTCGTTCTTAACGATCATGCATAGCGAAATCAGAGGTTTTTGGCTTGGCATGTTCATTTGGCTGCCCTCCCCTCGCTCTGGCGGAAGCTCCACTGTGTGTGCCACGGTGTACGATTTAGTAAAAAGATGGATTTATGGATGGCACCAATATCCGTTTGCAGTGGACCGTGGACGTTAGCTGCATCCAAGCTGTTCAGAGCATCCTCCATGCTAAGCTTCGCTTGCTGAAGGTAACAGAGTGCTAAACCCACTCGGGCAGCCTCATGCTCAGGCATTTGCTCCAGCGCTTGTTGAAACCATTCACTGGCTTCCGTGTAATGCCCCTTGTCAAAGACCATCTCACCTATATAAAAAAGAACCTTCGCATCAGCCGCTTGATCGCTAACTAACCTGATAAAATGCTCGCCTGCCGCATTCCTATTCCCTTCTTTATATAATGCTGCGGCTAATTCAGACCGAAAGGTAGGGAACAAATTTACCAAAGCTTCGCTTAACGCGGGCTGGTGTAGTTTTACTGATTGTTCGATCAAATCTGAAATGAATGAGGAATGTAATGTTAATGGATCTACCTCTGCTTCGACGGGATCTACCTTTTGTTGCTGGTGGCACTTCTGAATGTATTGCAGTCCGAAGCGAAGTTCGTCTGGTACATAGGTTAGCAGGTCATTGTGGAATTCTCCAAAAAGCGACCAAGAGCAAATAGCCCAGAGGGTAGCCCACTTTTTCAGATATTCTAAATCATGGTTATCTTGCGTAGCTAAGGAGGCCATTTGTCTTATCGTTGTATAGGCGTCTTCCAGCTTGCCGGTAATGATGAGCGAAGAGATCATCCAATTTGCCGTCTCTAATTCCAAGGGAAAAGTGTCTCGGGATAAGTTAGTGATGGCCTCATTAGCATTTATCGCAAATAAACTGTCAATAATCGCAGCTCGTTGGGCAGCATTAGTTGGGGGGACGAGTTGTATCAGCAAGGTGGCAATCTCCTCATCGGTTACAGCTAAGCGTTGAAAAGCAGAAGCTATTCCCTGCAAGGCAGGCCTATATAAAGAGTGGTGTTGAAGCGCACGGTGGTAGAATCTCGCAGCGTCCTCCTGAAGCTCAAGCCGCTCTGAGATTAATCCTAGTCGATAAAGTGGGCGGAAGGTGTTCATCCCTTGCTCAGATACATATTTTTGATTAACCTGATCTCCAGAAATGGATGCTGCACGCTGATAAGCTTGAAAAGCACGTTCTAACAAACCTTGACTCTCCAAAGATTGGCCTAATAAAAAATGCAGGTCAGGGTAATCCTCATAACGCTCCAATTCAGGCAACAGCAAGGGATCTATGATATTGGTTTTTCCTTGAGCCAGATAAATTTTACAGAGATCTCTAATCATCGTAGGACGGTAGGAAGCTTCAAGTGGCACATGGTGAAGGGTCTGGCGAAGTAATGTCTCTGCTTCCAGAAGACGACCGTCCTGACAGCAGGTGACTGCTAAATTATACGAGTGAAAAGGATCTTCCGGTTGTTCGGCTAAAGCGAGTCGCAGCAACTGTTCATTGCGTTTGATTTTATTTTTTCGTGCCATGATTTCCGGCATATATCCGAAGTGTTCAATCTCAATATCACTATGCTCAATCGCCGAGATGTTATGTGATTTAAGGATTGCAGCGTCAATTCCTTCATGAATTCTTCCGCTATATCGATAACCCTGTCCATTTCGGAATAAACGAACCGCACTGTGCTTTACCTTATCTTCAGGCCGAACGCCAAGCCAATTATCAATGTGTACTGTAAAAGCCTGAGCTTGCGTGTTTTGCAGGAGGCTGCGGAGTTCCGGAAGTGGAGTTTGCAGGCGTTCATCGGCATCAAGGACTAGAATCCAATCGGTATCCGCCTGATCGAGACCTTCGTTACGTGCTGCAGCAAAGTTTTCTGTCCATTCCCGTTGGAATACTCTAGCCCCGTGCGCTTGGGAAATAGCTATGGATTCGTCAGTAGAGCCTGTATCTATGACCACAATCTCGTCAACACCTGCTACGCTTGTGAGACAGTGGGGCAGAAGATCAGCTTCATTGTTAACGATGAGGTGGACGCCAAGCGTAATATTGTTCACGTTGTTTCCTCCTTGTTACATATGTAGAAGTAGAAATCAGCTTTTGCTATCAAAAGAAAAAGCACATGGATATCCATGCACTCTTTCGTTACAACATATGATGGGCATCTGCATTACGTTCCCTGCGCGTTGAAACTTACATTGATTGTTGAGGCGGCTCCTGCATTCGTTGATTGATAGGATAAGCGTGTATATTTCAGGAATCTTGCCGGAACTATGACATCGATAGAACCTGCTGCTAATGGATTATCTCCTGTGGTATCGACGAAATAGTTCGTTCCGTCAGCACTGATTTCTACTCGTGTGTTGACTGGGTTAGCTCCAGTGTTATTGATGAAAAAGGAATAGGTCCCCAATACGCTCGTAGTCACTGCTGGCAGAGGAGTATAGGCATTAGCAGTTGCAATACCCGTCGTGGTCTGTTCGATAAAGCTGCGTTGTGAAATAGAGGTCACACTACTGAGTGTACCGGCTGTAATGGTGGCTCCGAGCACGCTGGTAATGGTGCCGTTTAAGAGGTTGGTGACCGTACCTGCAGAAGACAAAGTACCAGCTGTGATCGTAGCTCCGAGCACGCTGGTAATGGTCCCGTTTAAGAGGTTGGTGACCGTACCTGCGGAAGACAAAGTACCAGCCGTAATGGTGGCTCCGAGCACGCTGGTAATGGTCCCGTTAAGGATATTGGTAACTGTTCCTGCTGAAGACAAAGTACCAGCGGTAATGGTTGCGCCTAGTACACTAGTAATAGTACCGGCAGTGATCGTAGCTCCGAGCACGCTGGTAATCGTGCCATCGAGAATGTTAGTAATGGTACCTGCGGAAGACAAGGTACCCGCAGTGATTGTAGCTCCTAGCACACTAGTAATGGTCCCATTAAGGATATTGGTAACTGTTCCTGCTGAGGACAAAGTACCAGCGGTAATGGTTGCGCCTAGTACACTAGTAATAGTACCGGCAGTGATCGTAGCTCCCAGCACGCTGGTAATCGTGCCATCGAGAATGTTAGTAATGGTTCCTGCGGAGGACAAGGTACCAGCCGTGATCGTAGCTCCGAGCACGCTGGTAATCGTGCCATCGAGAATGTTAGTAATGGTTCCTGCGGAGGACAAAGTACCAGCTGTGATGGTAGCTCCGAGTACGCTAGTAATAGTCCCGTTAAGAATGTTGGTAACCGTACCTGCGGAAGATAAGGTACCCGCTGTGATGGTAGCCCCGAGTACGCTAGTGATAGTCCCGTTAAGAATGTTAGTAACTGTTCCTGCGGAAGACAAGGTACCCGCTGTGATGGTAGCCCCGAGTACGCTAGTGATAGTCCCGTTAAGAATGTTAGTAACTGTTCCTGCTGAGGACAAAGTACCCGCAGTGATGGTAGCTCCGAGTATATTGGAAATCGTACCATCTAGGATAATTGTCGTTAGATTTCCGCCTGGATCTGTAGTAAGCGGATGATCAATCAGCGAGGCATCCCGGCCAAAAATAAGCGTTCGTAGATTATCGGGATTAGCTTGAAAAGAGCTGTAGTTAGGCAAAATTCCTCGTCCCTCTCTTATAAAATTGTTAACTCATACCTATAGACTGGGCTTGGACGTATACATCAATTTTGCCTAAACCCGTTGACTGTTGCGTGGAGGCGGATATCCGAGTCCACTTTAAAAATCTGCTTGGCACTAGCACCTTCATTTCTTTTGCGGCCACGATCTCTTCTGAATCTATAAAAGAATCAAGACTGTTCGGACTAATCTCCAAGCGGACGCTAACAGGGTGGTCTCCTTGGTTCATAACTGCGTAAGAGATCATCGTTTTAGTTCCGCTTTTTTGCCAAGGCAGAGGCGAAATGGAGCTGGACACGGGGAATCCGATAAATTGATGCTCGGAAAATAAAGGACTGATCGTGACCTTACGGCGCTTTCTTCGACCATTTGGAGGTGGAAAAGGTTGCGGATTTCTAGAGCGATTCCCCTGTTTTTTTGTGTGTTTTATTTTGCTGCGCTTTTCTAGTTCCAGACCGTTATGGATTTCATTCACCTCCTACGGGTTTTCTGGAACCCTATCCATAAAAGGACCCTAACCGTCGTTTGAGCCCTGAGCATCAATAAACCGCAGTCCAATAAGCCGCGAACCGTTAGGGACAATCCTTAGCCATTCGAATGGTGATAATAATATATGGTGAAAAATAAGAGGTGATTGGGCTGCAAAAGCAAAAATACGCACCTTCCCAAACAACCTGCTACTTAGAGCGGCATAAAATAAGATAAGCTCAAGTACGGGGAGGATAGCGCATGCCAAACGATTCAGTATTTAATCAGAGTAGCCAGCCACTCTTTACAGAACAAGTCAACACGTATGTTGCACCTGGTATAGATTCAGCTCCGGAGGGAGGAGCGGCTAAGGCGGGGCTATTGTTTGGAATCCCTTTTACTTCTACGGTAACGACTGCTGCACCGTTAGTTGTTCAGATTAGTAATCCGGCAGGCAGCGGACGTACATTGTATGTATCCCGTGTTGCAGCTAGCTCGGCAACAGCTGCGGTTACGTTATCTCTACTTCGGAACGCTACGGTCACCGGAACCACCGTTACACCGATAAATTTTAATTTTGGAAGTGCGTTAACCAGTGTGATGACGGCCAGAACCTCGACTGCTGCCCCTACGGGAGGTCCGGCCACTCTAGTATCTTTATTACTGGCAGCGGGTCCCGTCATTGTTGACTTTACTGGACAAATCGTTGTTCCTCCCGGAAATTCCATAACCACGTCCATCACGATTGCATCGGGAACTTCAGCAGCGACAACATCTATCAGCTGGTGGGAATATTAGAACTGGGAGGGGATAATCATGCCTAATCAATATGTGTTTAACGACAATGATCAACCTCTTTATGTGGATATGGTCAATACCTTCCAATCTCCGGATATCAGCGCGCCACCTGAAATAAGTGCTTCGAAGGCTGCGGTCTTGTATTCTACCAGCACATCCGTGTCTAGTTTGGTCGTACTTAGTCTTATTTCTGCAATTACTTCTATTCGGATTAGTAATGCTGCTGGCAGCGGAAAAACCGTATATATATCTCGTATAAGCGGCAGTATCGGCGGATCTTCTCTGCTATCGGCTATGTCTGGAAGCTTTACAATTGTCAAAGGGGGGACGTTAACCTCTCCTGCAACCTTGACACCAACAAATAATAATCTCGGAAGCGCGGCTACAAGTGCGATGACCGTTCAATCTTCAACAGCGGCAATTAGCGGGGGGACGACGCTTTACAATTATCAATTAGCCCCAGGCGCTTTCTCACAGAACTTTACGGGCAGCATCATCGTTCCGCCGGGGACTGCTATTTGTGCTAACGTAACTTCATCTAGCTCGGCCGTAGGTTTAACGATTACTTCTGCACTCGGTCTTCTTTGGTGGGAACAATAGAATATATATTTTATTTTGAACCTATAACGGTGGTGAACCTTGACATCATTTGGTTAAGGTTTTACATAGAAGGTTGGAATGAATAGAAAATAAAGGGGATTGGCATTATACAATAAAGATGGAATTCAGTTTGGAATGTGAAAAGAGGGACAATTATGGAAAGTTGTTTATTTATTCATGGCTTTACCGGAGGTGAGCATGAAATCTCTCCCTTGTCCCAGTTTATGGAGCAGCATAATTATCGTTCCAGAACATTTACCCTAAAGGGGCACGGGGGCAGCAGGAATGATTTACTGCATTCGGATCGACATGATTGGCAGCAAAGTGCTGAGGATGAATTAACAGAGCTGTTAAAGACAAATGACGGAGTTCATCTGATCGGTTTTTCAACCGGTGCTCTTATTGCTTCACATCTTTCAGTGCGCTATAAACCTTGGATTAAATCTCTCACTTTGTTGTCTACCCCTGTGTTTCCGCTGAATCCTGTAGAAATTATTAAGACCCTTGCGAGCTTTTCCATGCTAAAAACTTATATTAGTAAATTCAGTTCAACGCCTCCAAAAGCAACTCGAGAGTTCCAGCGACTGGTTCGTGAAAGCTTTTCTGTTTATCCGCATATTGAGACTCCAACCCTGATCGTGCAAGGGAAACGGGATCATCTAGTGAAGACTAGAAGCGCCGATTACCTACGTCATCATATGATCAAGGCGACCCAAAAACAGGTGCTGATGGTCGACAACAGTGGTCATATGGTGTGCCATTGTGAAGAGAAGGACCGAATTATGAATGAAGTCTTGCAGTTTATTCAGAGTACAGGACGTTGAACTCAAACACTAAATATTCAACCCCAAGAGCTTCCGAAATAGGAGCTCTTTTTTTATTGTGTATTTCAATTTTAAGGCTTGACAACGCGTCTGGTGTCATGGTAATTTTTAGTAGGGAAACCGGTTTCCCTAAAATTCGTTTGTTTCTATGCCAAAAACATCGCTGAAAGGTCGTTTTTAATCCAAGAAGTAGGTTTTAGTGTGTTATGAATACGCTTTAATAAGAGAGGGAGATGCGCGCGATGAAACGTAAGTTATGGTACGTGCCCGTTCTGATTACATCTATTCTTCTTTCTACTGTGATTAATTTATTCGTCTTAGCGCCACAGCAGGCAGATGCGGCCAGCATCGGTACGATTAACGAGAATGATACCATTTATCAAATTATGGTTGACCGGTTTAATGACGGGGACTCTTCTAACAATGCTACGGGAGCGGCAATTCGCTATGGCGAGAACTCTGAAGAAGATTTCCGTTATATGAAAGGCGGAGATTGGCAAGGGGTGATCGACAAGCTGTCTTATATTAAAAATATGGGGTACACCGCGATCTGGATTTCCCCAGTGGCGGAGCCGCAAATGACGAATCGGGAGAACAATGGCAGCGGTAAAAACACGGCGTATCACGGGTACAACGTTAAGGACCCTAACGCAGCCAATCCCTACTTTGGTACAAAGGAGAAGCTGAAGGAGTTAGTGGATTCCGCACATGCGGTTGGCATCAAGGTGGTTATAGACGTTGTGCCTAACCATATCGGGGATTATATGCTGGGTACCCAAGCCTACTATGATATCCCTAGTCTGCAGCCAGCAGCTCCTTTCAATAACCCGGCTTGGTATCACCATAATGGAGATATCAACTGGTCTTTGGCAGACGGAAGATACGATCAATGGGCACAGGATTACTTAGAAAATCATGATCTAGGCGGACTGGATGACATTGACTTCGATGTCCCTGCTGCTAAAAAAGCCGTATTTGATTCGATTAAAGGCTGGTTTGACTATACAGGAGCAGATGGTGCGCGTGTAGACGCAGCCAAGCTGATGAAGCCGACTGATATTGGTGAACTGCAAAATTATCTGGGGGTTAATACCTTTGGCGAGAATTTTGACGGCAATGCTGAATTTGTCTCGCGCTGGGTCGGCAACAACAAGGAGTGGGGCATGCTTGATTTCCCAATGTTCTTCTCCGTTCTAAATAGCTTCGCATATGGGCAGTCTTTTGACTCCAATATTAAAAGCACCTTGGCACAGGATTCCTACTACAACGGAAATGCCAATCACATGGTCACCTTTATCGACAATCATGACCGCAATCGTTTTCTCACAGAAGCTGGAGGAAGCGTAGATAAGCTGCAGAACGCTTTGACTTTTATTTTTACAGTGCGTGGAACACCCGTAGTCTTCCAAGGTACGGAACAGAACAAAGGCAATGGTAATGGACAGATTATGACGGGAGGCATCGCCGATACCTGGAACCGCTGGTCAATGGTGAAACGGGATGCAAACGGCAATGTATTAGAGAATTATTTTAATGAGAATGCCAGCACCTACAAGCACGTAGCCAAACTTAATGAGATTCGGAAAAATAATCCGGCACTCCGTACAGGCACTCAACGTGAAATGTGGTCTGCACAGAACTTATATGCTTTTTCACGTCGTATCGACACTGGAACTAATCTGGGGCAGGAAGTTATCTCCGTATTCAGTAATAAATCCAGCGGCTCGCAGACCGTTACCATTCCACTGCGTGCAGAGAGCAGCTTGGCAGTCGGGACGGTTCTTTATAACCAGTTGAACACTTCGGATACGGTAACTGTACAATCGGGTGGAGCAACTGGCAAGCAGATCACTGTAACCGTGGGTGCAAATGCAGCCAAAATCTATGCAAAACAACAGCTTCCTACAGATACAGTGGCTCCAACTGTACCAACTAACGTGACCGCAACTGTTCAAAATGCATCCAGTGCTTTAGTAAGCTGGAGCGCTTCCACCGACAATGTAGGTGTGACCGGATATGAAATTTATCGCAACGGCGTCAAAGTGGGTACATCCGCAACTACTTCATATACGGATAACGGATTATCCGCCAGTACTACGTATGACTATACGGTAAAAGCAATGGATGCAGCAGGCAATCTATCCCTCCTTAGCGCGATTGCTTCAGTGACAACACCAGCGGGGAACAGTGTCACTATTTACTATAAGCAGGGCTATACCTCGCCTTATATTCATTATCGCCCTGTAGGAGGAACTTGGACGACATCACCAGGTGTGGCGATACCTGTCTCTGATGTAGCAGGCTACAACAAAATAACGATTAATATCGGCTCAGCCAGCCAGCTTGAAGCTTGCTTTAACAATGGCAGCGGTACTTGGGACAGTAACGGGGGCAGCAACTATTTATTTAGTGCCGGCACCTGGACTTATACACCAACTGGCAATATTCAATCGGGTGGACCAGTGACGCCGACACCAACGGTAACGCCGACACCATCACCAACTGTAACGCCTACACCGACGGTAACGCCGACACCGACGCCAACCGTAACACCAACAGCAACACCAACGCCAACACCGACGCCAACGGTAACGCCGACACCGACCGTAACGCCAACGCCAACTCCGACACCGACCGTAACGCCTACACCAACGCCAACGGCAACACCTGTCGGCAGCACGGCAACGATCTATTATAAGAATGCGGCTTATAGCAGCTCTTATATCCATTATAAGCTCGATGGTTCAACGGTCTGGACGACGTCTCCAGGCGAGCAGCTCCAAGCTTCTGCTTTTACAGGATATAAGGCGGTTACGATTCAGCTGGGCACGGCAGCTGGGCTGACCGCAGCCTTTAATAATGGCAGTGGCACATGGGATAACAATGGCGGCAATAACTATCATTTTGCTGCGGGCACCTGGAGTATGGTGAATGGCAACATCACCGCAGGAGAACCACAAGCGGATAGTGTTACATTCCGAGTAACTGTTCCTGCGTCTACTCCTGTGAGTGGTCCCGTTTATCTCTCCGGCTCTTTCAATAGCTGGAATGTGGCAGATCCGAACTACCAACTGACGAAGGGCAGTGATGGTATTTACTCCATCACACTAAGTCTACCGGCGGGAACAGCAATTCAATACAAAGTTACACGAGGCGCTTGGACTAATGTGGAGGTGAATTCGAATGGATCGGATCTTTCCAATCGAACCCTTACGCCAACAGGCGGTGCACAAACCGTAAATCTGACGGTTCAGCGCTGGAAGGATCTATAAGCTTCATAATATCTACAGTTTTTAAACACAACAAGGAGCGGCTCCCGTATGGGGCCGCTCCTTGGTAAGCAGTATGAAGCTTTTTAATTGCAGAAAGTACAATTAGACTTTCTGTTTGAAGCTGGTAGAAAGATTTAACTGTATTTTGTACAGTAGAATTCAGGAAAAAGGCTGTTTTTTGCCGATTTCACGAGTTTTGACTGCACAAAGTGCAATTAAATCGAATGTTACCCATCTTATAAGGATTTCTATTGCACAAAATGCAATTAAATCCGATGTAGCCATTTTAGCTACTCAAATTCGATCAAGCTAAATCAGCACTCACTCAGCGCAACCAAGCTTCTGCCTCCTCACTAAGTTCCCGCCGGGAACTGGGATCTCATGGTTGACTCACGGGGAATGAGTTCTGGCTCGAGAAGCAAATGCCCGGTAGGCATGTTGTTATTACGAATGCGTTGCATCAGCAGCTCGCCTGAAGATACCCCCAGCTGGAACGTGTCGATATTCAGAGAGGTTAGAGGAGGCGTAGTATAACGGGACAGAGGATACTCATCAAAAGCTGCGATGCCGAGCTGTGATGGAACATGAATATCCAGTGATTTTGCAACTTGAAGCACCCCGAAGGCAACATAGCTGTTCATGCATACTACGGAGTCTGGTCGATCTTCGCTCTGTAGAAGCTCAAGTGCAGCATGATAGCTCTCATGTTCATCAGCCTTACAATTGATAATCCATTGCTGCTGATCCGCAAGATCTGCTTGCTGCAATGCTTGCAAATATCCACTCAGACGATGGGTATAAATCTTTTCCTGCTGCTGCCCGCCTATGAAGGCTATTTTGGAATACCCCTGCTTTATTAAATGTGAGGTCAGCATGCCGCCGCCTGCTTCATTATCGAAATCGACCCAGCTTCCGGGAGTCATAATTTCGCCGATGGAGATGTAGGGAAACTCCAAGCGGTTCAGTTCTTCGCAAAGCTCTTCCGTAAGTACGGAGTTATTCGCTATGATTCCGTCGACACGTTTGCTGAATACAAGTCTATTTAGAAAATGTCCTTCCGGACTACTGTGCTGCACATTGGAAATAGTCAGCTCGTATTTTAAAGGCGCAATTACACTTTCTATTCCACCGATGATGTTGTAGAAAAACTGGTTTAGAAATTCACTTTCCTTGGACATATCGACCAGGAGACCAATATTACAGCTGCTTTGTCTGGCTAATCCAGTAGCGATACTGCTTGGTGTATAGTTCATCTGCTTCATAATTTCGCGAACCTTGTGTTTCGTTTTCTGTGATATTTTTGGGGAATCGTTTAATACTTTGGATACAGTAGATTTAGCCACATTGGCTGCTTTGGCAATATCAGATATGGTTACTTTCATTGTCTTCCCCTCATAATCCGGAACGGTATTTGTAACCATAATAACACAAATTTAGCAGTCTCTCTAATCACAAAGAGTCTCATAGATTTAAAGATAAAAGCATAAAAAAGGAGTTTGGAAGTTATGCCTCATACATGGTTTTTATATCATACAAGTGAAGATCCGTTTGCCTATCCTGTGGGTACGGGCATCTTGAAGCTCAGACTGTTCACGCAAGCTGGACAGCAATTATCCTGTACCGTCATCTACTCAGACCGTTATGATTCTCCGGGGCATGAAGTTCCTTTGCAGATGGAGCGGATTGGGTCGGCAGGTGTTTATGAGATACATGAAGCGGTCATTGAGAACCCTACGAAAAAATGCAGATATCTATTCCATGTAACTAATCCTGCGGGTGAATATGTCTGGTATGGAGAGAGAGGGGCGTCGGAGAGCCGCGAACGTGCGGGTTCTTTTCAATATGCATATCTCCATCATTCTGAGGCGTTGAAGTTACCTTCATGGAGCATGGATGCAGTAACCTATCAAATCTATCCTAGCAGTTATAACGAAGGGACCTTACAAGGCATTTCTGACAAAATGCCCTACTTGCAACAGTTAGGAGTAAACGTTGTTTATATGACGCCTGTATTTGAGTCTCCTTCAGAGCATAAATATAATACCTCCGATTACTATAAGGTTGATCCAGTATTTGGGGATATGGAAGGATTGAAGGTGCTGGTCAGCCAGGCACACAGGCATGGAATCAAAGTGATTTTAGACGCTGTGTTTAATCATTCGGGAGACCGCTTTTTCGCGTTTAAAGATGTGTTGGCAAAAGGAGAGCTATCTCCGTATAAAGATTGGTTCTTCATTCATTCCTTTCCGGTTACGCAGACGCCCGTACCCAATTATGAAACGTTTGCCAAAGCTGAAGCGCATATGCCAAAGCTGAACATGGACAATCCGGATACGGCGAATTACATGATTGAGGTTGCGAAGTATTGGGTGCGCGAGACAGGGATTGACGGCTGGCGTCTGGATGTGGCCAATGAAGTTAATCCGCGTTTTTGGTCCCGGTTTCGGCAAGAGCTCAAATCTGAATATCCTGAAATCCTGCTGATCGGTGAGATTATGCATGCTTCTGGGCCATGGCTTAGAGGGGATCAGTTCGATGGAGGAATGAATTATGTGCTTCGTGATGCAGTGTTGGAATTTTTTGCGGAACAATCTACGGGGCCAGTTCGCTTTATGGAGCAATTGCTCCATCAGGAGGCATTGTATAATGACCAGGCGAATTCGGCAATGTTTCAGTTGCTTGGCAGCCATGATACCCTGCGGTTTCTTACGGCATGTAAAGAAGGTGGGCGTGGTTGGGACCACGTGAGTACCGCTGTTGAACGTATGATGCTGGCTGTTTTTTTCCAGATGACCTATATCGGTATTCCAATGATCTATTACGGGGATGAGGTTGGGATGGAAGGGGCGACAGACCCCCACTGTAGAAAAGCTATGATATGGCAAGAACAAGCTCAGAATGCAGTGCTGCATAAGTGGTATCAACAATTGATTTCTCTGAGAAAAAGCCATGAAGTTCTGCGCAAAGGTTCATTTCGTCCTTGGTTTACTGATGAAGTTCGTAATGTGCTTGGCTACATACGAGGTGTGGAGCACGAGAAGATAGGGCTGATTATCAATAATTCTCCAAACCCGTACCAACTAGAGCTTAGCCCATATCGAGCTGATAAGAACGAATTAACTGATTTATTGTCTGGAGCAACTTTTAAAAATAATAATAAGCTTACGGTCAGCATTGAACCTTTTGGCTGTTTGATGTTGTATTAAAAAAGAAAAGGCCCCTCTCTAAGGAAAGGGACCTTATTCTAATTTACAGCACTTTTTTTGCTTCTTTTGTTCTTTAAGTCTCTATATTCCTGTTTCTCCCATTGTTTCAGCAACGGAAACGGATCAAAAGCCCATTCGGTAATTCCGCGATCGCGGTAAATGCCAAAATGTAGATGTGGAGGAAATTTTCCTTGTGTTCCGGGATTGCCGTAACCCGAGCTGCCTACCCAGCCAATAATCTCACCGGGGGTGACTATATCTCCGCGAGAAATGGTTTTGTTATATCCAGATAGATGAGCGTAATAATGGTAACGGTTCTCGATATCGCGAATGCCAATTCTCCAGCCACCGTACCGGTTCCAGCCTTTTGTCTCTACTAAGCCAAAGCAGGTGCTTCGTACTGGCACTCCTTGAGGTGCAAATAAATCTGTTCCTTCATGGATACGTGCTCCGCCCCAGCTTCTTCCAGTACCCCAAGTGCTACGATAAGAATAAAGGTTACTTAGGGGAAGCGGGAAGGCATTGCCGGATAGGTCCAGCCGTCCAAAATGTTCATATAACTTCGCGAACTGGGTAATGCGCTGCGAGGCGCGGCCATTGTGATAATACTCCCAGACCCCGATACTGAAATCACTAGCGGATTGTCCATACTTCAATAAGTGTCTAGCCATACTATACAGAACGTCCGCATCATTCTCTGGATCAGCAATGCCGTCTCCTGAGCCATCACTGCCAAAACCATCAAAGAAGCTAATGGATTTCGGGGAAGTATCCCCTTGATCCGGGTTAAGTGGACCAGCCCATACCGGTGCCGGGATTTTTATGGCTGTAAGGCGCGTGGAGACAGGCTGCCCTGAGGCTCCCTTTTTGGCGAGCGTGCGTTCATATTGATCAATGGCTGCGAACCTAAACCAAGGGATACCAGTAGCTGCGCTCATTTGCTCATAAATCTGTCTACGGCCAGACCATTGCGCTTCTTTGCTAGCACTAGCGGGATCCCCGCTGCTCATCACCGGTTGGATAGTAGGCCGCGCTACAGCTGCTGCAACGGGAAGGTTTAAACCACCCCAAAGGATAGCGGCCACGGACAGGCATAACAGGGTTCTCCGGTTTTTAATATTTTTAAATAGGGCCAGCAAGATAACAGCCTCCTTTTGTCCGGGCATTAAATTGAATGTAGTCACTTCGGATGAAGCTTTTTTATAGATTGGTGCAAAATACTACTTTTTATCCGTTCTTGTCTAAAGGTACCAGAAAAATCTCGCTGGAAACTCCAGATGATACACCCTGCATATTTCACAAAAACAGGCAATTGTAAATCGCACATGTTATAATATGAGGCAGCAACTTTCATCTGCAGCATCACATTCAGGAGGAAGCGGGGTTTATCATTTTGTCTAATAAAACAGCAAAGCAACCTAAACCGGATTGGATTAAGATTAAGCTAACTACCGGTGACAACTATCAGGAAATCAAAAGCATGATGCGTTCCAAAACTTTACATACCGTATGTGAAGAAGCTAGGTGTCCGAATATTTATGAATGCTGGGCAAACCGTACGGCTACCTTCATGATTTTAGGTGATATTTGTACACGCGCATGCCGTTTTTGTGCAGTAAATACAGGGATGCCTACAGAACTGGACCTGCAGGAGCCTGAACGTGTAGCTGAAGCTGCAGAGAAAATGAATCTTCGTCACTGTGTGGTGACTAGTGTGGCCCGCGATGATCTAGCGGATGGTGGCGCTCAGATTTTTGCTGAGACGGTCGCGGCGATTCGTAAACGCCTTCCGTTATGTAGTGTTGAAGTGCTTATTCCAGACTTTTTAGGAGACCGGAATAGTCTTGAGATTGTCATGAACAGTAATCCAGACATTCTTAATCATAATATTGAGACCGTGGAACGGATGTCAGATCGTGTACGGGCTAAAGCGAAGTACCCTCGTTCCTTGGAATTGCTGCGCAGAGCCAAGGAAATGAAACCGAATATTCCAACCAAATCGAGCATCATGCTTGGTGTCGGTGAAGAGTGGAATGAGATTTTACAAGCAATGGATGATTTGCGAGCCGTAAATTGTGATATATTGACTTTAGGACAATATTTGCAACCCACTCCAAAACATTTAAATGTCGAGAAATATTATCCACCGGAGGAATTTGCACTGTTGAAGGAAGAGGGAATGAAGCGTGGCTTCAGCCATGTGGAATCAGGCCCGCTAGTTCGCAGCTCTTATCATGCGCATGAGCAGGTGAAGTCTGCAGCTCAAGCTCGCGAGGAGCGTGCGGTTTCTTCTAGCTAATTATTGCTTTTCTGTGGTTTAATTCACGGAGAATGTTAGTAAGAGGAGGAAGAGCGACAGCGTTCTGAAATCTCTGCTCTTAGGTTACCCATAAAAATCGTTGATTTGCGTCATTGGAGGGGAATATTGGAGCTGTAGGAGCGGTTCGAGAACAGCGACCGAAAGCCCAATATTCCACATAGATGGCGGTATAATCAACGTCATGATTCCCAAAGAAAGGCAGGCGGCAAAAGGTTTGATCGTAATAGGCGGAAAAGGCTATGAACTTATGTTGGATCATAAGGATGGTTGGAATCCGGAGGCATTTCGCGGGAGATATAGCGAGGTGCTGGAAAGATACGACTATATTATCGGTGACTGGGGTTACAGTCAGTTACGTTTGAAAGGTTTTTACCGGGACAACCATCCTAAGGTGAATCGGGATACAGCGATTTCGGGTATGGTTGATTATATTAATGAATACTGCAATTTTGGGTGCGCTTATTTTGTGCTGCATAAATTGAAAGAGGTACCACAAGAAGGCATGTTCAAGGATATTTTGATCAAAGAAATACCAGAGCCGAGTGATGAAGAGGCCTTGGATCAAGAATCGGAAGCTAGTGATGAAGCGGCTGCAGATAAAGAGTTTTCTGCTAAAGAAACATCCTCTAAGCAAGGCTCGAATCACTCATTGGCATTTAAAGAGATGACTTCTTCTAAGGACAATATGGCGAAGGATAGACCTGTGAGAGAACATCAGAGCCGAAATCACCGGGGCAAGGATTCACAGGGCAAGAAATCCAAAAAGGATTTCCAAGGCAGACCGCCACAAGGTCAGTCTCAGAAGCCCCAAAACACACCAAAACCTCAAAACGCTCAAAACAACCAGAATAATCAAAACAATCAAAACAATCAAAACAATCAAAACAATCAAAACATAGAAAATTCGCAACCTTAATGATGAAAGCTGAACCATAAGTAGAGTCCTTCTACGAATGAGCCAGCTTTTTTTCTTATAAAAAATAGCAGAGCAGCGTTTCTCCCGGTACTTGGAGATCGCTGCTCAGTGTTGTGGTGTTGCTCAGTGTTGCTCTGTTACTATGCTGCTCAGTGTTTCTGCTACTCTGTGTTGCTCTGCTGCTCTATGCTATTAGTCGTTGGCAGCTTGACCTAGCAGTGTCATCAACCCCTGAGGCTTAAGGACCCAGATGCCGTTATTTGCGAATTTTCAGCCTTTTGAGCAGGGTTTCGGACTCCAATGATGCTATTCTTTAGAAAGAGGAGTAATTATGGTGTTTTTTATACCAATAGCGACTATGGAGTCCGATAGCACCACAAATATGGATTAATACTGCGTTTAGGGTCATCCATGTCCGATAGGTGCTACAGATGTTTCGTAGGTGCAAATATTATCAAACTAAACAAAAAACAGGAGTTGTCCCAACGGCCATTTCATGGCTTATGTGACAACTCCTGTTTTTACTCATGGGTGCTTGATTCAGCAGCTTAATGATTAGCTAGATTAAGGATCTATTTTACAGATAATTTCAATTGTTTCTGTGTTGCATTGTAACTCCATACAAGAGCAGGGAACTTCTTCTTAAAGGCATTTAATTCAATGAAGGTCTCGCCGTTCTGAGAAAGCGCCTCTTTGGAGGACAACGTAAAGCCGGTCGCTTTACCTGTCCCGTTCGTTACGATGACTTTTTTGTTCTTGGCATCCCATGTGATGTCGCCTTCGATCAGTGCACCTAGTACGAGCGAAGAAGCATAAGTCTTATCTCCTTGCTTTATTAGACCCACATTACCAGCAAAGGCAACCCCGTTGACATTCAAGATATGATGATCACCGGAAACCTCAATGCTTTTCATTCCTGCAATCTGTAGAGCGGTAATCAGCTGCGCAGTTTTGCCTTTAACCTCAATATCCGGTGCAAGCCCGATGTGATTAAAGTCTTCTTTATTTGGAGTTAGGTATTTCTGCGTAGTCAGCTTCAGCATGTCTCCATTGGACATTGGAAGCAGGCTCTGAATACGTGCTTTGCCGAAAGAACGAGTGCCTACGACGGTAGCGAGCTTATTGTCGCGTAATGCGCCAGTAAGCGCCTCAGAAGCGCTGGCAGTGTACTCATTCGTTAGAATAACGACGGGTACGCCTATTTTGCTGCCACTGGTAATCGTTACTGGAGTAAGTGCTCCGGTTTGATCGGAGGTATACATCATGATGCCTTTATCCATGAAATTGGAGACAATGTTGTATGCCGAATCCATATAGCCGCCTAAGTTGTCACGCAAATCAAGCACCATCGATTTCATACCTGCTGCACGCATCTTTTTCAGCATAGCGGCAAATTCTTCATCGGAATTCTGTGTGAAACCACTCAGTGTGATGTAGGCTATCTTCTGTCCAACAATAGTTCCGGTAACAGAAGTCGAGCTGATTTCATTTCGGGTTACACGAAATGATTTAGTCACTCCATTCCGGAGCACCTGCAGAGTGACCTTGGTGCCTGCGGCTCCGCTTAACTCGTCTCCTTCGGTCTCTTCAACGGGGATTCCGTTAATTTTGACTATCGTATCACCGCGTTTCAGACCTGCTTGTTCTGCAGGCGAACCGGGTGTTATGTCTTCGATGTAGAGTTCTGTTGCGGTATATTGCAATCTAACACCAATACCAACGTATTCCAGATCAACATCATGTTCAAATTGTGCCGCTTCCTCGGTATTGAAGTATTGGCTATAAGGATCATCCAGGGTGTTCACCATGCCGTCAATGGCTCCACGAATCAAAGTATCCTTATCTACACCGGAGAGGTTATAGTTCTCCAGAATATTCATGACTTCATTGATAAGATCACGGTTATCTGTAGATGCCTGAGCGGCATCGGCAGCAGAAACTACTGGAGCAAAAGTTAGGGATAAAGCCAGACAGCTGCCTAGAAGTGCACTTATTACTTTATTGGATTTCATGGAATCATACGCCCTTTTTATATAATTTATAAGATAAGAAAGTATACACTGCACGAATTAACTTTCTGTGACGTATGGTTTTAGGATTTCACAAGTTTATAGTAAACGCTATAGGTGTTATCAGTAGTCCATACCCCGCTATCCGACTTGGATAAAATGAAGATAGTGCCTTGCTCAAAAGTTTCCTCTTCACTGGCATCTTTCTCTTTGTTTTCCACATAAATAGCTGCTTCTTTGGCGCTAAAATAGTAGATATTTGAAACGCTTGGAGTATAAGTGACGTCGTATGAAGTAAAGAAATCTTCCAGATCTTCCTTAAGGGAGGTATCATATTCTTCTCCGTATGAAGTCATGGTGGAAAGAACAGCCGCCGGATTTTGTTCATTCATAGCTTGATAATATTTGGTGATATTACCTTTGATGGCATCCGCATCATTTTGAGGAATGTTAGCTGCTGTTTTTAGAGCTTGTTCACGAGTCAGCAGTATCACGGAGCTTTGGGATTCCACAGATGATATTTTCCAGCTTCCATTCTTGCGGACAAGTGTATACATGTATTCGTCCTCTGTATCTGGCGTATAAGCCCCACCTGTCCGGCGAGAGCTTTCCAATGTATAAACAGTAGCGTCATCGCCTGTAATATCAATGATTTCCAAACTTTCAATAGTATTTTTTATATCAAAAATCTCAAAGGATGCATTGAGATCCGCCACTGACTCCGCATTAGAGGATTCTGAATCCATAAGGGAATAGAAGCTAATCGCTTTTTCTTCATTGAAATACTTATTAGACAAACGGATTAATGCTGTAATCGCTGCTTCGTCCTTATCTTTGGATACTGGGGTGGTAATTTGGACGCTTCTGCTGGTTGAATTCCAGACGGCTGTGCCTCCGGTTGCCTCTGCGATAAAACGTAAAGGAATGTATGTAGTGCCAGCTGAGGAGACTGGTGCGGTGGTCAGTTTTTTCACGGTTCCGTTAACGGTTGCACGGTTGCTGCCAATTTTCAGGCTGATCGCCAGATTTGAACTTTTACCTGTTACTGTTCCAGTCTTGGCATCCCAAAGCACCTGCAGTCCAAGCTTTTCGAAGATGACCCGGAAAGGGACAAGTACAGAATTGTTCGCTAAGTAAGGGGTTCCTGCGGTAAAGGAAACCTTACTGCCGTTGATATAAACATCAATCGGTTTTGAAGCAGCAAAAGCCGGGACCGCCAGTATCAGGGCCAGAAGACTTATGCTCAAGAGGGATAATAATTTTTTCAACAGTACTCTCTCCTTTTATGTAACTCTTTGTAAAATAGCCTCATTATACCATTTGATTTCTCTCTATGTCTATCAATTGGTGTTAGTTTTGTCACACCAAAAAGAGCCGGAGATATTGAAATCTCCAGCTTTTTGATCCCCTGATCTCAGACTAAGAAAGCTTCACGGACACGGTTCCAGAACGGAAACGGACGATATCTTGCGAAGCTGACTTTTTTGTCTGAAACTTGACAGCGTACTGAAATCAGGTCATCAACAGGAATGTTGTTATGATCTACGGTGAGCAGCAAACGCTGGTCTTTACATGAAAAAATGTCACAATGATGATGCTTTGGCAGTAGTAGCGGCGAGCCCATTGTCCGGAATACACGGTTGTTAATAGACGCGATTTCGGCAATCTGCAGCGCTTCTATTGAAGGGTGAACCATAGCGCCCCCTAGGCTTTTGTTATAAGCTGTACTGCCAGAGGGAGTTGAAATACAAAGTCCATCGCCCCGGAACATTTCGAAGGTGACATCGTTGATGTCGATTTGGATCATTATAGTTCCATCCACCCCTTTAAGGGTAAATTCGTTGAGGGCAATGTGAGACGAAGATCCCGATTTTTTGTGAATCTCCAGCTCTATTAATGGATATTTCACAATACGCGGTTTCTGCGGCTCAGATTCACCGGTTCCGCACATATAATCGATTAAGGTGGGCAGCTCTTCTGCTTGCCAGTCCGCATAGAAGCCGAGGTGTCCTGTGTGCACACCTACAAAGGCTAAGTTGGGAATCTGGTCGATAAAGGTATGAAAAGCGTGCAGCATTGTGCCGTCTCCACCTATCGAGATGACGATTTCCGGAGACTCGGCATCCAGTTGCAAATCCCGCTCCGCCGCCAGCTTGTGAAATTGCTCGGCAAGTTTGATTGACAGCTCATCACCGCGGTCCAGAACATAATATCTCAAGATGTACAAGCTCCTTTATATAATTCCGTCATACACCGATCATAATCAATCTTGCCCCGGAACACAATATGTAATCAACTTCGGCGCATCAATCGGAGCATTGCCATAAAGGCAGGGATAAGCAGTGACACTAGAAGAGCAGCGGCTAGTATAAGACTCAGTAGAGCTAGACTGGCAGTGACACCTGAGGCTGATGGTGTAAAGGCAGTGGAGGCAGGCAGAGAGACCCAGGCAGAAGACAATCCTGATCCCATCACAGGCTTCCATAGCACCACCACGAGACCTGCTGCGAGTATGGCATGTATTAGTCGTGCAGTTAAGAACGGCAGATAACGCAGCCCGGTACCGTTCAAAATACTGGCGACTTGGGCATGTACAGATAATCCGCCCCAAGAGAGAATAAAGGCAGCTGCTGCGACCTTGAATTGAAGCGGGATGGAAGAAGCGGCTTCACCAGCAGAACGAGCACCTATGGTGACCTCGAACAATCCGCTGATCAAGGCCTGAGCTAATTCGGGAGGCCCTCCAACAAGGGAGACGAGAGATCCGGCCAGGCTAAATAGTGAGGGCAGGATTCCGGCACGGGCAAGCAGCTCCATTAGCACGTTGAAGAATACAACCAGACCCCCTACGACAATAATAAGCTGTAGCGAGGATTGGATCGCTCCTTTTAACAGCTCCCCGAAGCTCCGTCCATCCTTGCGCCGGGCTTCGGACATCGCAAGGAGTGCGGCATGTATTCTGCCGAATCCTTGTTTTGCTGGAGCAGAGGGGGCGTCAGAACTACTTTTTGTTGGGTCTTGGGTGGGAGTCTTTTGTTCCTTACGTCCATGAAATGACATTAGGAGACCAACCATTAAGCCACTTCCGTAGTGGGCTAGTGCCAATATTAGCCCCAAAGAAGCATCGCGAAAGAACCCAACGGATACCGCCCCTAGTAGAAAAATAGGATCGGAGGAGGTTGTAAATGCTACAAGGCGTTCACCTTCGATTCTGCTGATCAGCTTCTGCTCCCGCAGCTTAGCGGTTAATTTGGCTCCAACGGGATATCCTGATACATATCCCATGGCCGCGACAAAACCACCGCTGCCAGGTATACCGAAGAGGGGGCGCATCAGTGGATCAAGTAAAGCGCCGAAGAGATGGACAATGCCTAAGCCTAGCATGATTTCAGAAATGACGAAGAATGGAAACAGTGAAGGGAAGAGCACATCCCACCAGATGGCCAGGCCACGTAAGGCTGCGGCAAGAGATGCTTCAGGATGAAGTAACATCAGCAGCATACAACCAGCCAATATGAATCCCAGCAGCGGGCCGCCAATCTTTTTAAAAGTCATAATTAACGCCTCCTGGTCTATGGTTAGATGTATGCAAAAAGAGGGACAAACAGCACAAAAAAATGGAGAAAGCGGTTACAATTATCTGTGCTTTTTCGCAGGAATTATGATATTATGTAATAAATAAATGCACCCTCTGTTACACGATTAAATGGGATGGAGTGATGGCGATGAGCGTTATAGCCGGAGTTCTCGTTTGTGCTTTTGTATATGTAATCCGGGTCTCTCTCGTCCCTCCTGGTGATGAGGAATTTAGGACCTACTAACCTTACTCTTCAGGCGCTGAACTATAGTTTAGCGTCTTTTTTCTGTACTTTAGAGAGCACTTTCGACGGATATCCGTGTTATGCTTATCTTTGGTATAATAAAATACGTAACGTTTCATTAATATGGAAGAAGGCTGGTAACCTCAATGAATCCAAATGAGAGTATATATGACAATCTAGGGGGGGCTGAAGCACTACATCGGTTGGTGGAAGTGTTCTATGCCAAGGTACAGCTTCATCCGCAGCTGGGACCCTTGTTCCCTGAAGATATTACTCCAGTTCTGGAGAAGCAATATCAATTCCTGACACAGTTTTTTGGCGGGGGTCCGCTTTATTCGGAATTACATGGACATCCCATGATGAGAGCAAGGCATATGCATATTCCTATTACTCCAGAACGTGCTGATGAGTGGCTACAATGTATGAAAGAGGCACTGGTGGAGACTGGAGTCGAAGAACCACTGCGTTCATTCGTGCTTAGCCGCCTTGCAGGTCCTGCACATCATTTTGTTAACATGCCCCAGGAATAACAAGGGACAGGTTGATCCTGAAAGGAATGAGAGTACTTGACAGAGTTAATACCCCTATATTCTATAAAGGTCAAGTGTTGCAACTGTGAAAATGAATTTTCAACCTCGCGGGTACGTCCTAGCCTAAAAAAGGCTATTCGGCGTGATGCTGATTTCTGCGCATATTATAAAAATGAGAATCCGGATTATTATGTTGTACGGGTCTGCCCCAATTGCGGGTTTGCCTCCACAGAAAATTCGGCTGACAAGCTGACGGAACGTCAGCGTAAGGCATTTAATGAGCAGGTAGGGAAACGCTGGAAGAGCCGAGACTTTGGGGAGAAAAGAGACTGGGAAACTGCGCTCGAGACCTATAAGCTGGCGCTTTTATGTGCTCAGAGTATTAACGATAAAGATCGGATTATTGCAAGTCTGCTGCATCACATTGCTTGGCTCTATCGCTACCAAGGGGAGACTGAGCAGGAGAAGCGTTTTTTACGTTATTCTTTGGACGAGTATGTTAAGGTCTATGAAAAAGATGGCATTGCCGGCAATGATGCCCGGCTCATGTACCTGATCGGCGAACTTAATCGGCGCATCGGAGAATACTCAGTGGCTGTGATGTGGTTCTCCCGTCTGATTAATGATCAGAAGATTATGGATGCGGCGATGATTCGAGCGGCACGTGAGCAGTGGGTTATTTTACGGGAGCAAATGCGTGCTGAGGCTGTAGAGGTTGAGGTTGATGTCGAAGGCTTGTCTTCAAGTTCATAACGATTTGCGAACAACAAAAAGCGCAGAAGAGAATTTAATTCTCCTCTGCGCTTTGTAGAAAGAAAGTGTTAGGATTTGCTTATCTGACAGCTCGATCGAACAAAAGGTAATCGCCGTCATTATCTATAACTGTAGGACTGGCGCTGCAGCAGGGGAAGACAAGCAGTTTTTTCTTGCCGTCACGAACGATTTGTAATTCTTTTGGCTTCATAGGCAGAAGCACATTCTCTGAGTTGCAGAATGGACAGTATTGCACATACATATCGCCTAGAATGATGTCATAAGGCCAGGTATGACTAAAAGGAATCATTGTGAGTCCTTCCCAGAAGGAGTCTCTTCATTTTCGCCCTCAGTTTGTGGGGGATTTTGTTTTTTGGATAGCTCCGCTATTTTTTGTAGTAAAATATGTTGGGGCATATGCATCAAGTGTTCCAAAGGAACGCCTAGTTGCTTGGATAACGTAATGGCTGTTTCCGGTGAAATTTGTAGTGGCTTCATATGAATGCCCTCCTAAAGTTTATCGGCTATAAATGTTCAGATATCGTTATTCACTTTACCATGGTGTTAAGACAATTACAAAGAAAGTCAAATGAAAGCAAAGGAATGGTGAGTACAAATGAAACAACCGTTATCACTGACTTGGGAACTGGATACTATTTTTCCGGGGGGGTCTTCGTCTGCAGAGCTAGAAGGTTTCTTGAGCAAGCTTGAAAAAGATATTTTATCCTTACAGGGCTTTGTGAAGGATGCTGTGGCACCAACGGATGTTGCGTCTACAAAAGCATTGGATGAGGTTATAGCATTGCTTCAGAGCTGTTCAGGAAGACTTGTGGAGGTCACTTCCTTCGCAGACTGTCTAGGCGCTCAGAATCAGATGGACAAGGGTGCGGTAAGACTGGCAGCCAAAGTGACAAGCATGCGCGCCGGATTCGAAGGGATCAGCTCGCAATTTAGCAATGTACTTCGTCAGACTACGGACAAGGTATGGGCTGAGTGGATGGCTCGTCCAGAGATTGCTCCTTTAACGTTCGTACTGAGCGAGAGCCGTGATTTGGCCCGTGAGAAGATGAGCCCTGAGCTGGAAAGCTTAGCGTTGGAATTAGCTGTTGACGGATATCATGGATGGAGCGGACACTATGATACGATTGTAAGCTCAATCAAGATCCCATTTGAGGATGAAGAAGGAACAAAGCTGCTTTCTGCAGGTCAAGCTTTTAATAAGCTGGATGATCCAGATCCAAAAGTGCGTCAAGCGATGTTCCATAAATGGGAAGAGGCTTGGACTGAAGCGGCAGATAATTGCGCAGATACTTTAAATCACTTAGCAGGCTTCCGCCTGAAGCTCTATAAGGGCAGAGGCTGGGACGATGTTCTAAAAGATCCGCTCAGCATCAATCGTATGACACAGGACACCTTAAATACGATGTGGCACGTAATTACGAAGAGCAAACCTGTACTCGTGTCCTACCTTCAGCGCAAAGCCAAGCTGCTGGGGTTGGATTCCCTCTCATGGGTCGATGTCGAAGCTCCTGTAGGCAAATCCTCCGGCAAAATCCCTTATGATCAAGCTGCGAAGGATATCGTCACACAGTTCCGTAAATTTAGTCCTAAGATGGCTGAGTTTGCAGAGCGTGCCTTTGATAATAACTGGATCGAGGTTGAGGATCGTAATGGCAAACGTCCTGGTGGATTCTGTACTTCCTTCCCTGAGAGCAAAGAATCACGGATATTCATGACCTACAGCGGCACACCTTCCAATGTTTCAACATTGGCCCATGAGCTGGGACATGCCTATCATTCCTACTTGCTTGATGATCAACCTGTATTTAATCAGAATTATGCAATGAACGTTGCAGAGACCGCTTCAACCTTTGCAGAAGTGATTGTATCTGATGCTCAGGTTAAAGCTGCGGGCAATGCAGAGGAGAAGCTGGCACTGCTTGAAACGAAGATACAGAACAGTGTGGCATTCTTTATGAACATTCACGCTCGATTCTTGTTCGAGACTCGTTTTTATGAAAAACGTAAGGAAGGCCTTGTAAATGCTGAGGAACTGTCTGCTCTGATGGTGGAAGCACAGAAAGAAGCTTTCTGTGGTGTGCTTTCTGAATACCATCCTCACTTCTGGGCGTCGAAGCTGCATTTCTATATCACAGATGTACCTTTCTATAATTTCCCGTACACTGTTGGTTATATGTTCAGTACAGGCTTATATCGTCTGGCATTACAAGAGGGAGCTTCCTTTGCAGACAAATATGATAGCTTGTTGCAGGATACCGGCGTGATGACATTGGAGGATTTGGTGCTCAAACATTTGGGTGTGGATCTGACTAAGCCAGATTTCTGGCAAGGGGCTACAGATTTGATCGTGGCTGATATCAACGAGTTCTTGGAGATGACTGAGCATTTAGCATGAAATGTCTAAAATAAGACAAATTTCAGTGCGCTAAAAATAACGGAATTTCAGTGTGAACGCGCAAAGACCCCGGTTAAGGGGTCTTTTTTTAATGGTTAATTGTCGAAAACTCCCGTTTTATAAAAATTAATATACGAATGATCTATGAATTTTGCGCATTACTAGGGATAATAACCCAATTTTGTAGAATAATGTTGTTTGACGTATTTAAGGGGTCTATAATGAGCCTTGAGCCTTATATAAGGCTTGCAAGGAAGACTAATGAGCTTAGCTCAAAAAGCTTAAGTAAGCGCTTACTAAGCCGATTTGTACGAAGTAAACTCGAAGTAGCTAAGCTCACAAACAATATAAATCGAACCAGAAATTTGGGAAAAGGGGAAGGAGTGGCGGAGGGGAATTTTGGAACTGTAAGAGCGGGAGCGACCGCCTTTGTCTCCGAATTTCACCCGCTGTACGCGTAAGAATTCAAGAAATTTGGAGACAACAGCGGCTGGAAGTCCAAACATTCCCCGCAGTAGCGACGGATCCTTAGCCTAAATATTTAGGGTTCGATTTATAAAAGACGAAGTGAACTCGAAGAAGCTAAGCTCACAAAACTTTTAGGAGGAAAGATATGCTTAAGACAGAACAGCTATCATTAGCAAGACAGATGGATTTGGTATTTAGGGAACTGCAAGAGGAATTATCGGGACTATCTTCCGGTACGGTATTTGTGCAAATACGAAATAATACCATTGGCAAATTCGGCATACGTCATCACCCTCTAGCCGGTCGGGGTGGTGGATTCACAGAAGTAAAGGAAGGAATAACGGAGAGTCAGCAGTCTTCTTTTCGTCTAATGGCACTGGAGAGTCTGAAATACAAACGGCGCTGGACTCATGGTGAGATCAGCTATGAATTCGCTATAAGACAGGGAAAGCTAATCGTAGATGCTACGCTGGAGTCCAATTATAATATGGCGAATCTGATGATTCGATCTCCCCGTAATGCTTACGCCGAGAGTGCTGATCAATTTTTAAGTTAAACGTTTTACATAAAGATTGCATGCAGCTCGGATTATAGGGTATAAATTAGAAAAACCTCCCACAGCTTCTGGAAGAAGTGTGAGAGGTTTGAAAGCTAGTCGGCAATGGGCTTTTTAAGACCTCAGCCGGATAAAACACTTAAGATAACGATGTTACTGACGACCGGACAGTTGTTGTTCTGCCAGTTGTACTAGACGTTTAGTGATGTAACCTCCCAAAGAACCAGTTTCGCGGGAAGTGTAGTTCCCGTAATAACCGTCAGCTGGGATCGTTACTCCAAGCTCTTGTGCTGCTTCATATTTCAATTGTTGCAACGCTGCATTTGCTTGAGGAACTACAAGGTTATTGGAACGGCTGCTACGACCTTGACCTGCTTGACCCATGTGTGTCACCTCCTTCGCCCGTTGTGAAGATAGTATGAGCGCTAAGAGGCTAATTCATGCATGCTATCGAAAGGTTTTAAGGATGGTAATTATTAGTCGATTAAAAGTAAGGGTAGGAAAGCCTAAATAACTAAGCTCGCACAAAAAATCGGCCTTCTCTTACGTAAACGCAAGGGAAGACCGATATAATGTATATCTGCTTTAATTCTCGGGATAGATCATTTCCAGCATAGTGGACAGCTCAAGGCTTTGACCTGGTTCTACCTTCAGCAAGCCAGTGAAGGAAGGATCGTCGGAAACGTTAGGAGCATCCGGGAGCCAGGTATAAGGTTCGATGCACAGAAATTGATCGGCTGGTCCTTTGGTATACAGGACCCAGTGGCGAAAAAGATTCTCGTCGGCCGTATAACGAAGACCATAACCATCATCGCGTAATAACAATGCTTCTACGGGCTGCTTGTCACCAATACGCAGAGCGGTATCAAAATTAGTTCCCTGTAGGTTAATTCCAGAATTTAGAGACTCTAGATCACCGAGTGGAATTAGATTGCCGCTAGGGAGCAATTCATCGTTTAGTTCATAAATGCTGTTTACGGGCAATTTGAGATTCCAGCGTTCAGGTTCTCCATCGATCATAAACCAGGTGTGATAACCGATCCCAAAGGGAATACGATGATCGCCGAGATTTGTAACCTTTAAAGTCTGGCTGAGCCGGGCATCCTGAAGCCTGAATGTCATTTCGAATTTGAGTGGAATGGGAAATTGCTCCATCCAGTGTGGATCATCTTCAGTAAGGAATTCAGTAGTGACTGCACAACCGTCCTCGTCTTCTTCAATATCGCTGACACACCAGGATTGAGTCCGGTGTAGACCATGGATATGATTGTCACCAGCGGTATTCTGGTCAAATTGATAACTTGTACCCTCGAATTGAAATTTTCCTTTACGAATTCTTCCGGGTGGAATTAAGAGCGGGATGCCAAAATGGTAAGGTTTTTGCATAAAGAAAGCTTGATCGCTTTCATCAGGCCGCCGCAGAATTTCCCGTTGTTCCTTTACATCAAACAATGAAATCACGTTGTTTCCTAGTCGCGGCAAAAGCGTGACTTCCAGTTCGCGGCTGTGCAAAATATAAGTATCATAACCGCCCCACTGCCCTTTGGTCACCTGTTTCATGAGATATGCTCCTTTATCGTAACTGTAATCGAATAGAACATGGATAACCTTATCATAACAGATTTATACGGAAGTGGTTAAGTGATTTGACAACTTCTCTTTATGGTTCTATGATGAAGGCATTAAATTATGATGAGAATGTGATGACGGGGACAAGTAGGCAGGAAATGTACCTTCAGAAAGCCGGTGGTTGATGCGAACCGGTAGGACACTCCTGATGAATGGACCCCTGAGCGCCGCGCTTGAACGGGAGCAAGATACCCTAGTAGACCGGCCGGATCTTCCCCGTTAACGGAAGACTAAGGCTGTTTCCTTTTGACTATACAAAGGTTAAGCAGCGAATAAGGGTGGCACCACGGTCTCACGTCCCTTGCGGATGAGGCTTTTTTTGCGTTCTCGGAAATTGGAAATCACATCTAACGGAGGTCTATATTATGTTGAAAAAAGTAATGTCAGGCATACAGCCGAGCGGTTCTCTAACTTTGGGTAACTATATCGGAGCGCTGAAAAATTTTGTGAAGCTGCAAGACGATCATCAATGTTTCTTTATGGTTGTCGATATGCATGCGATCACCGTTGCTCAAGATCCTGCGGCACTGCGTGAGCAGTCTGAAGCTGTAGCTGCACTCTTTATCGCGGCAGGAATTGATCCTGTGCGTTCGAATGTATATATGCAGTCCCATGTGCCTCAGCATGCGGAATTGGGTTGGATCATGACTACGCTAACGGCAATGGGCGAGCTTGAGCGTATGACACAGTTCAAAGATAAATCATCAGGTAAGGATTCGGTTGGCGCGGGCCTATTCGTATATCCTTCTTTAATGGCAGCAGATATTCTTGTTTATAATGCGGATCTTGTGCCAGTAGGTGAAGATCAGAAGCAGCACTTGGAGTTGACCCGTGATTTAGCTGGCCGATTTAATAACCGTTTTGGCGAATTCTTTACGATTCCTGAACCGTATATCCCTGAAGTGGGCGCACGCATTATGTCTCTGGATGATGGCACTAAAAAAATGAGCAAGAGCAGCCCAAATGCAGGCAGCTATATTGCCCTGTTGGATTCGCCGGATGTGATCCGTAAAAAAATCAGCCGTGCAACGACTGATTCTGGACGTGAAGTTATCTTTGATCCGGCTAATAAGCCAGAGATTAGTAACTTGATGAGTATTTACTCGGAATGTTCTGGAATGTCCCTCCAGCAAATTGCCGATCGTTATGAGGGACAAATGTATGGTGGCTTTAAGAAGGATCTTGGGGAAGTGGTTGTGTCCACACTTGAGCCTTTGCAACAAAGATATCATGAAATTCGCAGTTCAGGTGCGATCACTGATATTCTTGCCGAAGGTGCTGAACGCGCACGTATTGTTGCAGCTGAGACATTGAATGGCGTAAAAGAGCGGATGGGCTTTCTGCCAGCTCGTTAATCTAATCAGAGCTTAAACTTTCCTGTTTGCGTCTAATTCTGGCTTTGAGGATAAATCCCCAGCCAATATTCAATACGCAGAGAAAACCAAGCAGAAGTGCTAGCCAGAAGCTATAGCTGATCGCGATTGAAGCGGCAGTGAGAATAAGAATAGAAGAACAAGCGAACCAAAGTGAGAGTCCTTTACCCATTAAGAGCCTTCCTTTCCGTGTCTGCTAAAATGAATCCCGGAGTATTATAAATACTCCGGGATTTTTTGTGATTATAGAATAGTTCTCTCAGTAAGTCTACAGTTTCATCGTAAAGAACCAGGGTCGATGGAAAATCGTTTGTCGAGCTTATCGCTGCTAAGCCAGCCTACATAAGTATTTAAAGGTTTATATTGGTTATCCATAACTAATACAGCCACAAAAGGGTATTGTTTGCGGTGTAAATAACGAACGTCTCCCCAGCGCACCATATATCCTGAAGGAAGCTCCTCCACTTCGGCCACCGCATAAGAGGTGAAATATAAAAAGGACTGAATATCTGGATGCGACTTGGATATTTCCACAGCGGGATGATTCGAGCAGACCGCATGTTTGAACCATTCCAGACGGTTGTTCAGTAGCTGCCCAACGTCATAACTGCCGTCTTTTTTCACTTTAACTACGTTCCAGCGTTTAAGTGAAATTGTAGGGATTACAATATAACGTTCGCCAGCAGTATGGTGTATATCTTTAAGCTTGATGTTTCGTGTAAGGCGGGCATGAACAATCGTTCTCCAAATATAATAAAGAATGGTACAGGCATAAAGCGTAATAAATAAAGGTTTAGGCGGAACAATCCCAGTGATCCAGAGCAGAATAGCTGCGATATGGCTGCCAAAAATAAATGGATCGAAAATGTGGATGATATTCCAGGCGATCCATTTCTCAGTGAATGGACGGGCCGCCTGAGTTCCATAGGTGTTAAACAGATCAGAGAAGACGTGCACGCCTACACCTATGAAACCCCAGAGTGCAACATGGCTTAAAGCTGCCAAATCAGTAAACCCAAACAGAGGCCCTAAGACTAGGGCAATCAGAGCGGGCCACAAAATTAGAAAAGGCAAGGAGTGTGTGATTCCACGGTGATTACGAATATATATTGCATTGTCCTTTAGTCGTAATGCGGTATCGGCATCAGGAGCCTGTGAGCCTAAAATCGTTGCCAGCATAACGGCCCCGGCCAGTTTAGGGTCAGAAGCAACGACGGGATCGACGAAAGAAAGTCCGGCTAACCCTATGCCCATAACTAAATGTGTAGCAGTGTCCATTGGTCAGTTCTCCTTTGTTGTTCGGAAGTACATTATTAATAATTACCCAAATACGGCTTAGGTTATTAAGGGGCTGAAAATAAATATTGTCACGTAATTGTCAAATTCATGAACATACTGTGCCATGACTGTCAAAGTCTCCTCGGGTTTGATATGATAAAGTTAACAGCGAAGTCTATTTAGTGCTTCGGCTAGAACGTTAGAAGTTTGTTTAGAAGGAGGATCATTTGGTGTGGATAATCATATAACATTTCAAGCTTCTTCCGATTCTGCAGCTATGTCTGCAAAATCTCCACCGGAAGGTGCAAGTTGGCGTGATTTCATTACCGTAACAAAACCCGGTATTATCCGATCTAACCTCATCGCTGCCTTTGCAGGATATTGGCTGGCTTCAGGTTGGGATGTTCAATACGGCAGATTAGTTCTGACTCTGCTCGGTACAATGCTGGTTATGGCTTCGGCCTGTGTTTTTAATAACTATTTCGACCGTGATCTGGATATGAAGATGGAAAGAACGCGCGATCGTGGGCTTCCTACAGGACGACTGAAACCCAAAACCGTATTGCTGTATGCTATTGGGCTTGGGATTGCGGGTTTGATTGTGCTGTTTGCTTTTTCTGGAGTTTTAGCCGGTCTGTTCGGGATTGTAGGGATGTTCGTTTACGTTGTAGTATACACCCTTTGGTTGAAACGGACATCAACATGGAGCACTTCAGTAGGTGCGATCTCTGGAGCTATGCCACCGGTAATTGGCTACGTTGCAGTTACGGGAACAGTTGATCTAGGGGCTTGGCTGATGTTTGCGATGTTGTTTCTGTGGCAACCTCCCCATTTCTGGGCGCTCGGGATTAGACGTAAAGAAGAATATAGAGCCGCAGGTTTCCCACTGCTGCCTGTAGTCAAAGGAACACGTCGTACGAAGTTTCAAATGATTCCTTATGTAGCACTGTTACTGCCTATTCCAGTGTTAATGTACGCCTACGATTATGCAGGCATTTTTTATCTGGTGATTTCAACAGCGCTGTCCCTGGCTTGGTTAATCATAACCTTGATGGGCTTTGCAGCAAAAGATGACGAAGTCTGGGCGAAGAAGAACTTCCTCTTCTCCATTAACTACCTAACGGTAAGTTTGATCGTACTTGTATTAAATACGATTCACGGTTAAGAAGAGGGAGGGTATTATTGTCCGTGCAGACCTTTAAGCGTTATAAATGGACCTGGATTCTACTATTGCTTGCTTTGGTAATGGCTGGTTATCTGGCAGTTAATTCTTTGAATTTAGGAAAAGAAAAACTGCCGGTAATCGGAGAAGTGCAGGACTTTTCACTTGAAAATGTGGATGGAGACCAGATTACTCTGGCTGATACACAAGGTAAGGCACGGCTGGTATACTTTTTTTTCACGCAATGTCCGGATGTATGTCCTATAACTACGTTCCTGTTATCCCAGACACAGAAGATTCTGGTTGACGAGGGCAACTTTGGAAAAGATACGGCGTTCGTCTCCATTTCTTTTGATCCAGAGAATGATACACGTGAAGCCATTAAGACCTTTGCGGACCGTTTCCAGGCAGATTATAAGGGTTGGTACTTCTTACGGGGGGATCAGGAAGTGATTCGTAAGCTGGCAACTGATTCTTTTAAAGTACTAATTGCAGGGAATAGTAAAGAAAATTTCGTACATGCCAATCGCATAGCATTGGTTGATCGAGACAATCGTCTCCGTGCATTGTATGACGCAGGAGATACGGATAACGTAACGCCTGAATTTCTTGCCGATAGGCTGAATGAATTGGCTCGTGAATAGAACATAACCGCATAACAGAAACGCCTTTTTCGAATCCCGTTTATTGAAGGGATAACGAAAAAGGCGTTTTTAATTTCTTAGGCAATATATCGCGAATCAAAAAGGAATGGGTTCAGGGTATATGATGAACTCTTCCAGACCCGCTTTTTCAAGCTGATTAATATTGTATTCATCTGGAGTGCCCTCCACTCCGGCATAACCCCGGCGCGTATAGATGTGACCAGCATCGGGAAAGGCATCGCGGAGAATCCCGCGTATTTTTTTGCCTGAACTGTCGTTATCCATATAAAGATATACTTCTCCATCTCCTACTTTTTGTCGCAGGGACTCGAGTTTGAGCGTATTTAATGTACCAAAGGTACAGAGGATTTCGACTTCCGGTACCAGCACGCGTCGTAATCTGCTGCGATCGTTTTTGCCTTCGACAATAATCGTAATGGACATTTGCTGACAATCACCTCCGGAAATGAAGCCTGAACTTTCAGACTCATTATAGTTTACCGAAGGAGGAGCAGTTTTAACAACTGTTTCTACAGGAAAATCTTCATTCCCCGGGAAATGTCGTAAAAACAATAAATCATGCGGCCCGCCCATTCCATTTGGAAGAGTAGGTGGACAGCTTGGCTGAATTTTTTGGCGGAAGCAGTAATAGTGCAACCATCAGCAATAGAAAGGCAATGAAATAAGGCGAAACAACGTCTCTTAGTTGTCCTGCGGCCACAGGCCCTGCGAATGCACCTAGTGACATGGCTATCGACTGCATGGAGAAGGTGCGTCCCATACGTCCTGGTCCACCTAGACTAATAAAGAGCGAAGCCATTGCAGGAAATAATATTCCTTTGGCTGCACCCAGCATAAAGAGAATAACGGAAGCGGGAATGCTGTGAAGTGAGGCGAGCGCAAAAAAACAAAGGGCCATTCCTAGCAAGGCCACGGCTATTCTTCCTCCTGGGGAAAAGCGGTTCAGGAAGAACAAACTGAGTGTTACCAAAGCCCCTAAGCTAAGGAGCGATAAAAGAATACCTGTGGAAACAATGCTATTACTTCCGGTCTGAGATAGAGGAAGCTCAAAGAACAGAACCCCTTGTGAACAAGAAACGAAAAAAGGCAGCAGATAATAACGTTTGGAAACTGGATTGGGATCGGATATAGGGACCGAAGGAAGATCCTGATTTTTTAAAGGAGGTGCTGCTGAGTTTACAGGGCGTACTAAACGCCGGGCAGGCGCCGGTACACTGAAAAAAGCCATGATTCCTGTAGCGATAAGCAGCCATCCCAATGTGGTGAAGGTGCCGGAATAGCCAGCTTTAGCTACGATAAAGGCACCCGCTGCTGGGGATACCACTGAAGCTAAGGTATGAACGATACCATGTCCGGACATATATTTCCCCTGCTCAGTGGCATCAGATGATAATGAAGCCAGCAAGGTCATGCACGCCGGAGAGAGGAAGGCGAGCGCGAACCCGCTTGCTGCTCGTAGCATCAGCAAATGCCACGGAAGCTGAGCGTGAGCCTGCAGCAATAGAATGGCTCCCGCAGTAACAAGGCTAAAGACGATGTAGCGGCGGCTGCCATTACGATCGACGAGTACGCCTGCGAGCAAATTGCCAGGAAGATGGGTCAACGAATACATGCCCATCATCCAGCCAATAAAGGCGGGTCCCGCACCAAGAGAGATGGCAAAGGGCGTTAGAATAGGATACTGTGCATGTAAATCAAAAAACGCCAGAAAAAGAAACAGGTACAGCCATAGCGCAGTTTTCACAGGGAAACACCTCCGAGAGCCACCTACAATAAAGGTTAATGCAGGAAGGCGTATTTTAAGAAGATCAAATTTAAGCAACTACTTGTACTTTACGTGGGACAGAGAGGGCTTATACCGCTTTTTTAATTCCTGTAAGCAGGTATACCTTTCTCTGGCTGTGGAACCATGAATTATGATGGGCATTCATGTATAATAATTAATATTGGCGTCATGTCTATGGAGGAGATAATCCTTAGGACGAAACTAGGCGATAGGGGTGTTGTGAGGTTGATGGATCCAGAGGTGTGGTCACAGTTTATTAGAGAGAATTGGTTAGTTATTGTTATTGCGCTTGTTCTGTTGTTCGCGGTTGTTAATTTGGTCAAAACGATGTTGAAATGGGCGATTGTCATTATTATCGTTGTAGGTCTATTCATCTATAGTGGTGTGACAATGGACCAAATTGGTAACGCTGTGAATAAGGTGGCAGATGGAACGGTAAGCACGCTGAAGAAGGAAGCACAAGAGGTCATGCTTAAAGAGGCGCAGGATGCGAAGTACACTTCAAATGGTGACGGAACATTTACGATCACAACTCCGAATATTGAAGTGAAAGGTACTACTGGTGAAGATAAGGTAGAGGTTACTTTCCGCGGAGTTAGTCTTGGGAAGTGGAGTATTACAGATACCACACAAACATTTATCGAGGAAGCTCGGAAACATCAATAAACGGCCTCAGTTTAAATGATTATCAAAAACAAGCAAGCGGGCGGCTGAAAGGGGAGATTGGATATGATAAACGGTTGGTTGACTAGTCTGAGTGATGCAAATATCATCTCCATCGCCCTCCTGCTGGTAGTAGTCTTTTCACTATTGCAAGGCTGGAGCAGAGGGTTCTCAAGTGCTACCGGAAGATTATTCGGTCTGCTGGGAACAGGACTGTTTACAATAGCTTCTTTGGTGCTGGCCATTCCTGCTGCGGCGTATCTCAATCCTCATGTTCAGACTTGGGCAGCAGGAATAAGTCTGCCTGATAAACAGCTGACCCAGTGGCAGCAAATTTATTATACGGCTGTGTCTGTGCTGGCGGAATCGCCGCTGGTGCGGTTTCTATTGTTGTTATTGCTCTCTTATATCTTAATTCGCATGCTTCTGGGATTGTTGTCTATGCTGCTTCCATTCCACCAGCTACGGCGCACCAAGACATTTAAGGACAGAAAGATTACGCAAGTAAGCCGTATGGGTGGAGCTATCATAGGATTAATTATAGGCTTGACTCGTGGTTTAATTATTGTGCTCGCTCTCTTCATTTGTGTTGGCCTAAATCCAGAAAGTCAATTTAGCCGTTATGTGGAATCTTCTCCGATCTACAGTCAAAGCGCTGCCGCTGTATTTGAACCCTTTGTTGGGGAGACAGTGCAGAAAAAGCTGCCTATTCTGACGAAGACCGTTGCAGCTGAGATGAATGATATTCTGCGCAGAAAATATGAAGTTATCGATCATGACATTCCACAAGATATTGTGGGAGCTGCTGAAGATATTATTGGACAAGCGCAAGGAGACGAGAAGAAAGCCAGACTACTGTATGATTGGGTAGGAACACGAGTAACTTATGATTACGCCAAAGCGGAAAATTATGAAAAAAATAGAATTTGGCATGAACAGACCCCGCAGGATACCTTCGACACACGCATAGGGGTATGTATTGATTATGCCCGTCTTTACGCTGTTATGGCCCGCTCTCAAGGGTTACAGGTGCGCGTTGTAACGGGGCAAGGCTATGATGGTCGAGGCGGGTATGGCGCACATGCCTGGAATGAAGTTTATATAAGTGACCGGCAAGCTTGGATTCCATTGGATCCCACTTGGGCGAGCAGCGGAGATTGGTTTAATCCGAAGGATTTTGACGATACGCATATTAGGGAGAACGCACTCTGAGTGAGGGCGCCGCACTCCTTCCGTGTGGTACAATAAACTCATACCAACTGCTCTAACATAAATGCGAGTGCAATGCTCACAATCAGCTTCTTAGAAATCACCTTCATTATAAGAGCAATGTCGCTGGCTAAGGCAATTCAGACATTATTTTTATATAGAAGGGAAGAAAGCTGGTGAGCTTTGGGAAGCAGCTCCCGCCTGCGGACGGGAAATCTTCGAAACATTCTGTAGGTCTGAGATTGAATCTGTTTTTCTTTGGCACTTTTTTTATTTTTTGTATCATTATTGTGCGTCTTGCAGGTTTGCAGTTTACTGAGGGAGCTTTGCTGACAGAAGAAGAGATTAAACGGGATACGAAGTTTGTTCCGCTGGCAGCCATGCGAGGGATTATTTTTGCTGCCGGGGGTGAGCAGATAGCCTATTCTACACCTGTTGAGTCGCTCTATCTTACCCTAAATAAGGAATATACAGCTAAAACTACCGATAAAGTAACGGGTGAAACCTCACTAACGGAAAAAGCGAAAAATAAGTCTAATGACCTTGCAGCAAGATTAGTAGCGGAGTTTGAGAAATATGGAAGTGCAGATGCCCCCAAGTTAACGCAGCAGGACGTGCTGGATTTACTTGATCTGGACTTTAAAAAGTATCTGGGTTATGTACCGCGTCGTATAAAAGCAGGGCTAACTTCAGAAGAAATAGCTTATTTCATGGAACACAAGGATGAATATCCAGGTATTACCATTGTGGAAGAAAGTGTACGCCACTACGATAAAGATACGGTAGCTGTGCAGACGGTGGGTTTTGGCAAACCTTTTAAATCAACCGAAGACATAGCGATGTACAAAAATATTCGTAGTGCAATGAAAGACAATTCTTCACCGGGACTTATGTATAAAACGGAAGAATATGTAGGATTTGATGGTCTGGAAATGCAGTATCAACGCGAACTGCGCGGAGAAAATGGTTATCAGGTCATTTCGGTCACTCCTCAAAATATGGCGGAGAAGGTAGAACAGACCGTTCCCCCTGTAAAAGGCAATAACATTTGGATGACTATTAATAAGAATGTTCAGATGAAGACTGAACAGGCCATATTGGATCAGATTAAATGGCTGCACACCAATGCTGTTCAAGGCGAAACTCATCCAGATGCTTTAACAGGTTATGCAGTAGCAATGGAAGTAGAGACTGGTAATGTTGTCGCTATGGCGAGTATGCCGGATTACGATTCGAATGTATGGACAAAGGACTCGTTGCCTACATCCGTCTGGAATAAAATTATGAACAATCATCTGAATGGTACTATTACCTCGAATTCTTCCGGGAGATCGGGTCATGATTTTAGCTCTCTTGTATTCATGGGATCGACCATCAAACCGTTAAGTGTATTAATTGGTTTAAATGAAGGATTTTTTAGCACCTCGAGCACTTATCCAGATGTGGGGATTACCTATTTCGGTAAGGATGATAAATCATCGGTTAGAAATTCATCAGGTCATGTCTATGGAAAACTGTATCCGGCTGATGCTATCAAGCAATCCTCTAACGTATTTATGGTGGATATGGTCGGAAAGCAACTTTATAAGAAATACCTGGGAGATAAAGGCGTAGAGGTCTGGGACCAATATATGAAAAAGTTCGGACTGGGTGTGTCAACACAAAGTGGTCTTCCCGGTGAATCACCAGGTCAGATTAACTATACAGATTTCAAGGCTGCAGGGAGCTCGCAGGCCGCGCTCGTCTACGCATCTTTTGGCCAGCAAGGCAGTTATACTACATTACAGCTTGCCCAGTATGCTACTACACTTGCAAATGAAGGTGTGCGAATTAAACCACAGCTTGTAAGTAAGATTACGGATGCGCAAGGTAAGGTGGTTAAGGAATTTAAAAAAGAAGTGCTTAATAAAGTAACCTTTGATAAATCGTTCTGGAGAGAAATCAAACAGGGAATGAGCAGTAAAGTTAGTGCTTTTGACGATTTTCCTTATGATTTTGCCCGTAAGACAGGAACCTCTGAAAAAACGGATAGAAAAAATATAAACCGTGATAACGGGGTTTTTATTGCCTTTGCTCCACGTGAGAATCCGAAACTGGCTGTAGCGGTTGTGATTCCGGAGGGCGGCTTTGGCTCCAATAGTGCAGCTCCGGTTGCCCGTAAGATTTTTGATGCTTATGATTGGGAATATGGGCTGGATGGGGTTCCAAAGAAGAATATTCCTCCTGTGGCAGATCCCGTTCAAGAACAATAAGCTTAAATTAGAGAAAAAGGAGAGAAAAACTGTGAGTTTTTTCCGTAAGCAGGCCTCACCTCCTGACGAGACCAGCAGCAAAAGTTCCATTGGCCTGCGACTCAACGTGTTTTTCTTTAGCACGTTCGTTATATTTTGCGTAATCATCATCCGGCTAGCTGTCCTGCAGTTCGTGGAAGGTCCAACTTTAACTGAGGTAGAGACGAGTAGAGATACTAAAAATGTACCGTTAGCTTCCATGAGAGGGGTTATATACGCTGCAGGCGGTGAGAAGCTAGCTTATTCCACACCTGTTCAATCGCTGTATATCACGCTCAATAAAGAGTATACGGCTAAGGAAACAGATAAAGTCACCGGTAAAACAACGCTGACCCCAGAGGCTAAGGCCAAGTCTGATGCCTTGGCAGCCAAGCTGGTAGCTGATTTCAATAAATATGGTAATCCAAATGCAGAGAAGATGACGGAGAAAGATGTAATTGATGCGCTGGATTTATATTTTCGTAAATCACTTGGCTTTATGGCACGGCGAATTAAGGCTGATCTGACTACTGAAGAAGTAGCTTATTTCATGGAGCATAAAGGAGAATATCCGGGGCTTGAGATTGTCGAGGAGAGCATTCGTCATTATGATAAAGATACGGTTGCTGTACAGACGATTGGTTATATCAAACCCTTCAAATCCGCGAACAGTCTTAATATTTATAAAAACATTCTAAGTGCTATGAAAAACAATCCAGAGCCAGGGCTAACGTATAAGGATGACGAATTTGTTGGATTCGATGGGCTGGAGCTGAAATATCAGCGTGAGCTTCGCGGGCAAAACGGCTATCAGGAAATTTCCGTTAATCCACAGAATATGGCGGAGAAAATTGAGCGTGTCGTTCCGCCTGTCAAAGGAAATGACATCTGGACAACGATTAATAAGAATGTTCAGATGAAGACAGAACAGGCGATAACAGATCAGCTCAAATGGTTGCACTCTAATACCGTACAAGGCAGAACGCATCCGAATGCTTTAACGGGATATGCAGTAGCGATGGAAGTGGATACTGGTAATATTGTCGCTATGGCGAGTATGCCTGACTATGATACGAATGTTTGGACATCAGGTTCTTTGTCTTCAGATGTCTGGAACAGTATTATGGATAATTATCAGAACGGTACGATCACTCCTATTTCTTCGGGAACCTCAGGGAACGGACTAAGATCTGTACTGCTTCTAGGTTCAACGATTAAACCTTTGAGTGTACTCGTGGGTCTGAATGAAGGGTTGTTTTCAACTTCTTCTTATTATCAGGATAGAGGTTTTGCGACTTTTGGTAAGTCTGGGCATGAAACGAAGGTAAGAAACTCTTCTAACCACGTATATGGTTCTTTGGATCCTGCTAGAGCCATTGAGAAATCCTCGAATGCATTTATGGTCGATATGGTCGGTAAAAGATTGTATGACAAATATAAAAGCAAAGGGATAGACATCTGGGATGTCTATATGAAAGAGTTCGGCCTTGGTGTATCTACGGGAATTGACCTGCCTAATGAATTCTTGGGTCAAAGAAACTATACCAATATAGAAGCTGCTGGTAGTGCGCAGTCCGCACTGGTCTATGCCTCTTTCGGACAACAAGGAAGTTATACAGTAATGCAGCTTGCACAGTATGTTACTACACTTGCTAATGAAGGACAGCGGATTAAACCTCAACTGGTTAGCAAGATTACTGATGCAGATGGAAATATAATCAAAGAATTTAAACGTGAGGTGCTTGATGAAGTAACAAACTTCGATAAGTCCTACTGGAATGAAATTAAGCAGGGGATGCGAAGTGAAGTTAGTGCTTTTTCTGATTTCCCTTATGACTTTGCCCGTAAGACGGGAACCTCTCAGCAAGTAGCTAAGGGTGAAATTCGCGATAATGGGGTATTTATTGCATATGCTCCACGTAATAATCCTAAGTTGGCTGTGGCGGTTGTAATCCCTGAAGGTGGCTTTGGTTCACAAAGTGCGGCACCAGTCGCACGTAAAATATTTGATGCCTATGATTGGGAATATGGGCTTGATGGAGTTCCAAAGAAAAGTCTCCAGTCTGGCAATAATACTAATGATAATGCGAAGGAGGGAGAGACTACAGGTACCGAGTAACTCTGACCCTATGGCTAAGATTTAAAAAAATAAACAGCTTCTCAATAGAGAGCATACAAGAATGGAGGGGTGGCAAATGATTGCCAAATACCGCCTGCTTGCATTGGATATGGATGGAACCCTACTGAATGATGAACAGATAATTACACCCACAACGGTGGAATGGATTCAAAAGGCGGTCAACGCAGGCGTTCATGTCTGTCTGTCGACAGGCCGGGCATTTGTAAGTGCCTTACCCTATGCAGAGCAGCTAGGTTTAGAGACACCGATGATCACTGTGAACGGCAGTGAGGTGTGGAGAGCGCCACATGAAATATACCGGAGATCGCTAATGGATCCCAAGCTGGTACAAGAAATGTATGATCTTGCAAAAGCAGATGACATCTGGTTCTGGGCTTATTCTCTGGACGAAGTTCTCAAACAGGATAACTGGGATGGGGATGTAACGGGTAGAGAATGGCTTAAGTTCGGTTATCACACTGAAGATGATGAGCTTCGCCATAAGCTGTTGCTTCGTCTTCAAGATATGGGTGGACTGGAGATTACGAACTCTTCTCCGCACAATCTGGAGATTAATCCTCTAGGCGTGAATAAGGCAGCAGGAATAAAGGAAGTCTGCAAGCTGCTGGGAATAGAAATGTCGCAAGTTGTAGCTGTGGGCGACAGCCTTAACGATCTGGCGGCGATCCAGCAGGCTGGACTTGGGGTTGCCATGGGCAACGCGCAAAAGACGGTTAAACAAGAGGCTGATGTTGTGGTGGCGACCAATAATCAAGACGGGATTGCCGAGGTCATCCAAAAGTATATCTTTACCGAAGCTGCAGCCTCTGTAGGCAGCAAATAATAAAAGCAGTACTGCGAAGTGAATCCATGGAGCATTATGCTAGTAGGAGGTTAAGGAATTGACGATCCTGGGTTGGATTCTTATCATTGTTTTGTTTGCTGTAGGATTGGCAGGGGCTGTGTATCCCATACTGCCGGGTGCGTTAGCGATCTATCTTGCCTTTTTTGTATACGGCTGGTTCTTTTCTTTTGAGCCCTTTGGGGTTTGGTTCTGGATTATTCAAACACTGATTGTTGTAGTTCTTTTTGTTGCTGATTATGTTGTAGGAGCGTGGGGTGTCAAAAAATTTGGCGGCTCACGTTCATCGATTATCGGGAGCACGATCGGGCTGATCTTGGGACCTTTTGTTATCCCGGCTTTTGGTCTTATCATTGGGCCATTTCTAGGGGCTTTTATTGGAGAATTGATCGTGGGATCTTCACCTTCTAAAGCTGCTAAGGTAAGTGTTGGCTCCATACTTGGCTTATTTAGCAGCACCTTGGTCAAAATCGTGTTGCAGGTAATTATGGTCGTCCTCTTTTTTATATGGGTCGCCCGGTTTTAATTTAACAGTGAAGAAGGGGAAAGAGTTTGTCCAAGAAAGAGTCTTTTGTTAAAGGCACGCTTATCCTTGCTGCTGCAGCTTTGGTGGCAAGGGTACTCGGGCTTGTCCAGCGGGTGCCGCTGGACCATATCTTTGACGGTGTGGGGAGAGCATCGTTCGGAGTTTCTAACAATATCTATTTAATGCTTCTAACCGTAGCCACCGCTGGGATTCCAAGTACACTCAGCAAAATGGTCTCTGAACGATACGCCTTGAATCGTCCTGAAGAGGCGAGACAAGTGTATCATGCTGCACTGCTGTTTTCAGTGGCTGCAGGGGTGTTTATGACTGTCTTGCTGTACATAGGGGCTCCATTTTATGCAACTCATATTGCTGATGTCCCTGAATCGGCGATGGCGATAAAAGCTATTGCGCCTGCGCTGCTGCTTTTTCCGGCAATAGCGATGATGCGTGGATATTTTCAAGGCCGCAACAATATGATGGCAGGTGGGATTTCTCAGATCGTGGAGCAATTCGCTCGCGTACTGACCGCTATTTTGCTGGCTTATATTTTATTACATCAAGGTTATAGCAACACTACAATTGCTGCGGGAGCATCCTTTGGTAGCGTGATCGGTAGTATCGCGGCGTTTGGCGTAATGATTTATTTTGCAGTCAAACTTCGTCGTGAGGACAAGCAATTAGGATTGAATTATGATACTGCTCAAAAATTACCGATTTGGGGTATCTACAAGGATATTTTTACACTGTCTATTCCCATTGTGCTGTCTTCCCTTACGATTCCGGTTGTGAATGTAATTGACACTTCTCTTACGGTACGATTATTGATTGATCAGATAGGTAGGGAGAGTGCCACTTCAGCGCTAGGTATTTTATCCAATCGTGCTCAGAGTGTAGCGGGCATTCCACCTGTTCTAGCTATCGCACTTGGAACTTCATTGATTCCGATCATTTCGGCTGCCTATGCCCGCCGTGATGAGGGGCATTTGAAAAAGCAGATAACGCTTGCTCTGCGGATTTCTATTTTGACAGGGATGCCGATTGTATTGGCGCTTGTAGCAGCTGCTTATTCTGTAAATGGATTATTGTTCGCCAGTTTAGATGGCAGTGGTATCGTAGCCATGCTTACTTTAGGAACGATCTTTCAGATTACGATGATGACAACGAACTCTATTTTGTTAGGTATGGGCAAATCGCGAATTTCCATGTATTATGTGTTAGCGGGTATTATTGTAAAATTAGTGGCAAGCTTATTACTTAGTAAGGTATTTGGCATCTACGGAATCATCGGTGCAACAGCACTTTGTTTCGTGGTCATTACTTTGCTTAACTTACGCATGCTGAAATCGATCGTGCCTTTTGAAATTATGGGCAAACGTTGGGGCGGTTTCGCGATTGCGGTACTTGTGTCCGGCGGGATTGGTTATGGCTTGAATGAGGCTGGGATTCTATTAACAGATCTGATGCCGGCACGTTTGGCGTTTCTGATCACTTGTCTTGTTGTAGGAGCAGCAGTTGTTGTTATTTATCTAGTACTGCTTATTGTGCTGGGCGTGCTGACTAAACAGGAAATCTCCAGTTATCCGCGGGCGCTGCAAAAATTATTGAATCCGCTGATGAAGTTACAGCCTGCACGTGTTCGTATGAGAGAATAGGTTTGACTTCTACCCTGCATTTTGCTTCACTTAAAGAGTAGAAAATAGACAGATATTGAAGAAGGGACTGAGTAAATCATGGACAAAATTAGTTCTCCTGCTGAATTTCAGGTAGCCATTCAATCACCTCGATTAACAGTGGCCATCTTCAAGGCTGACTGGTGCTCGGATTGCAAATTTATCGATCCTTTTATCCCAGAGGTAGAGCAGGCTTATGCAGACCGCCTTACACTGGTTGAGGTAGATGTTGATGCCGTGGGCGATGTTAGCCAAGAACAAAATATTATGGGTATTCCAAGCTTCGTCGCATATTCGGATGGACGGGAATTGGTTAGATTCGTTAATAAATTGCGCAAATCCCGTGAAGAGATTGAGAATTTCCTTGATAAAGCGGTCCAAGTGCATCAAAGCCTTCAAAAGTAATTCCTAAGGAACCACCGCTTTCGCCTGTTTGTGCAAAAGCGGTGGTTTTTTGAAATATAAGTCTGGCTGCTTCTTCATTACTAAAAACTGCGGGTGATATTTTTGACGACAAATCAGTTGAAATGGCTTAGTTATCTTACTTGCCTTATCATGTTCCTCGCTGTACTCGGAGGAGCGGTAGTGACGAAGACTGGATCGGGCTTGGAATGCGGAAATGAATGGCCGCTCTGTCATGGGAAATTAATTCCGGCTTATACTATAGGCTCGATGATTGAATACACCCATCGCTTGTTTAGCGGTTTGGCAGGGTTATTCTCACTTGCCTCGATGTTTGCTTTTTGGCGTTATGCCCGTACTCGGCGCGATTTGCTGGGCTATGCATTTATGACTTTATTATTCGTCATCGTTCAAGGTGGTATGGGAGCGCTTGCAGTAATTAAATCTCAATCTGCTGCTGTAATGGCGCTGCATATGGGTTTTTCTTTGATCGCCTTTTCGAGCGCTATGATGTTGGCTCTTGGAACCAAGAGATGGCATGAATCGCGCGAATATGATCATACGTTGGAAGCTCAAAAGAAGCCCGTAAGTAAGGCTTTTCGCAATTTAACTTGTTTTACTGCCATCTATTCTTATATTGTCGTGTATATTGGAGCCTTTGTAAGTCATACGGATTCACAGGGCGGGTGTTCGGGTTGGCCGCTTTGTAATGGAGAATGGGTTCCGGAGCTTTCCGGAGGTGTAGGTGTTGTTTTTACGCATCGGATTGCGGCTTTGCTCTTATTCATGCTTACTGCGCTGCTTGGGCATTTAGCATTTTGGAAACATAAGGATTATCCAGAGCTTAGAGCGCTAGGTGTAGCTGCAGTGCTGTTATGCTTGATGCAGGTGTTTAGTGGGGCGGCTGTGGTTTACACCCTAGATAATGAAAGATTGTACATATTTGCCGCTTTGGCTCATATTTTGCTGATTGCCAGTTTGTTTGGTGTCTTATGTTATATGAGTGTAAGAGTCTGGCAGCTAAATCGTGCGGGTAGTGTCGTGTCTGGAAAAAATGTAACGAACCCAATGATTCCACCGCCTTGGTAGAACATTCCCTCCGTGGATAGAGGCGCTTCACCCGCGGAATAATAAAGTGGAAATCGGTATATCGTGGAGCTGATTGGCCGATGCTTACGTCGCGAGTTTTGTACGAAGCAGTCCATGGAAGCAGACGCTGAACAAAACTTTAGGAGGACTGGGATATGCTGCGGGTATTACTTGGAGAGCCGCCTCGAAAGAACAGTGGTGTGTTGGCTGATGCGATGGAGAATATGGCCACTTTTGCAGCATTGCTGCGCAAGGAAATGAGTGCCCATGAGGATAATGACCATGAATACCGCAAGCTGGAGATTTGGACACGTGGGCTGATTTCCTCTCTGGATGAACTGGAGCAAAGTTGGTTCGCGGCCGCTTTTTACCGGAAATTAGTGATTGCGGGTTATATGGATGATATGACACCGGTGGAACAGGGCGATTATGCACGTTATGTTTATTTTTATAAAGATGGCTTTATCCGGGTTTTCTCTCTTCTGGACAAGCTTGGGACGGTACTGAATCATTTTTATGATCTCAAAACATCCAAATTAAAAATGCACTTTTCTTACTTTACAGTGCTGCGTCAGCTTCAATTATTGAATGTGCATCCTGCATTAGCGGATCAACTGGAACAGATCAAGAACTCCTACCGCGATCCATTGGAGAATTTACGCAAGCGCAGAAATGCTGAAATTCATTATATGAATTCTGAAATGCAGGATGATTTGTGGCAGCGGCACCAAGGTCTGCATGACAAAATTCAGCTCGAGGATCTGGATAGCCATCTTGAGGATTTAAAACAATCGCTCGAAATGAACTGTAAGACATTAATCGCGGCATTCAGCTACAGCAATGAACAGCTGCGTAAGGAAATAAGCAGGGCAAAGAGCATAAAATCGTAATCGTTCAATATATTTCCTTTTGACAAAAATCGATAAACTCACTATACTTATGCTTGCATTAAAGTATGTACGATTTCAGAAAAAATATAATTTCATAACTTTATCTTATCGAGAGCGGCGGAGGGATAGGCCCGATGAAGCCCGGCAACCGATTTGTATCCAGCGCGGGAAGCGTTGTACAAATGTCATGGTGCTAATTCCTACAATGGCGCAGGTTGCGGTCGTTGGCAGATGAGAAGGCATTGTCTTAATAAACCCACAGAGCCTCTTGCGATCTGCATCGATCGTTGGAGGTTTTTTTGTATAGAATAAGTGAAATATAAAGGGGGGGCGACGAGAGTTGATTAATCTAAAAGGGATAACAAAGGTTTATGGAAAAGGGAGTAATGCGGCAACAGCGCTTTCTGGATTGAATCTGTCCATCGAGAAAGGTGAAATATTCGGAGTCATCGGCCACTCTGGAGCGGGGAAGAGTACATTGATCCGTTGCATTAATCTGTTGGAACGTCCGACAGAAGGTGAGGTCTGGGTAGACGGTGTTGAACTAACTAGCCTTAACCAAGGCCAATTACAGGAACAGCGGCGCAAGATAGGGATGATTTTTCAACATTTCAATTTGCTGTCTTCGGCGACCGTATACGATAATATTGCCTTTCCACTGCGCCTTGCAGGTACATCTAGAACAGCTATTGATACAAAAGTGAAAGATCTGCTCGCTCTAGTTGGGCTTGAAGAACATACAGATAAGTATCCTTCTCAGTTATCTGGAGGACAAAAGCAGCGGGTCGGCATCGCCCGGGCACTAGCCAGTGACCCTGATGTACTGCTGTGTGACGAGGCCACTTCTGCGCTTGATCCCCAGACAACGGATTCCATTCTTAAGCTGCTGCTTGATATTAATAAAAGATTCCATTTGACCATTGTGCTGATCACGCATGAAATGCATGTAATCCAGAGCATCTGCGACCGTGTCGCGGTCATACATGGTGGTGGGATTGTTGAACAAGGCAAAGTTACAGAGGTATTTCTCAAGCCGCAGCATGAGGTTACACGCGATTTCATCCGCAGTGAGACACAGAATGAAGGACCTCTTCGAGTGGCGCTTGATGCTGCTGCCGGGGATAACTCTAAAGCTGTCAAAATTACTTTTTTTGGAGAAAAAACATACGGCTCGGCACTATCCGATGTCGTGCGTGATACGGGTGTAAGCTTTGCAATCTTACATGGTACCATCTCAACGATTAAAGATGTGCCTTATGGACAGATGATTGTGCGGTTCGAAGGGCCAGCTGAGGCGATTGCTGTAACGATCTCCAGACTAATTGCTCAAGGCCTTGATGTGGAGGTGATTTCGTAATGAATTTTGCAGATCTAAATTGGCAAGAAATGATGGATGCTACGGTTGCTACTATAAAAATGATATTTTTTTCCGGATTGTTCACAATTATTCTTGGTTTACCACTCGGAATTCTATTGTATTTATGGGGGAAATCGAATAGTATAGTAATCAGAGTAACTTACTCGGTCTTATCATTACTTGTAAATATCCTACGCTCCGTACCCTTTATCATTTTGATGGTGGCTCTCATTCCTTTCAGCAAAGCCGTTGTTGGAACCTCCATTGGTGTACTCGGTACGATTCCACCTCTGGTGATTGGTGCAGCTCCGTTTTTTGCCCGCTTGGTAGAGACGTCGTTAAGAGAGGTAGACCGCGGAGTCATCGAAGCCGCACAAGGTATGGGAGCATCGACGAACCAAATCGTTATGCGTGTTCTTTTGCCAGAAGCTCGTCCAGGTCTGCTAGCTGGAGTTACGATCACACTGGTTACACTGGTCTCCTATACAGCAATGGCTGGTATGGTTGGGGGCGGCGGATTAGGTGACTTGGCGATTCGTTACGGCTACCACCGCTATGAGACGGAGATTATGATTGTTTCTATAATATTTATTGTCGTACTGGTGCAATTGCTACAAATGGCCGGTGACCGACTCGTAAAACATTACACACGGAAATAAGGTACATCCATATATATCCTTATTCAATACAAAATATAGATTAGAGGGGGATTTACAATGAAAAAAGTACTACTTACATTTTTTAGCCTGACACTGGTTGCGGTGCTTGCGGCTTGCGGTAACAACAATGCATCTAATAATGCTGGGAGCTCGGCTGCTACAACAGCACCAAATGCAGAAGCAACAAGTGAACCTACTAAAGATCCTGTGAAACTGGTTATTGGTGCCTCACCTGTGCCTCATGCTGAAATTTTGAAGGCTATTGCTCCATTGCTTGAAAAAGATGGAATTACACTTGAAATTAAAGAATTTACTGACTATATTCAACCTAACGTGCAGCTTGATGAGAAGGAGTTAGACGCTAACTTTTTCCAACACCAACCGTATCTGGATGACCAAAACAAAAATAATAAAACAGATCTGGTCTCCGTTGCATCCGTTCACGTTGAGCCTTTTGGAGCTTATTCCAAAAAAATCAAATCGATCGATGAGTTGGCTGATGGTGCAAAAGTTGCCATTCCGAACGATGCTACTAACGGTGGTCGTGCACTAATCCTACTTGCAAAAAATGGTCTGATTACCTTGAAAGATGATACAAACATTGCTGCAACGAAAGCGGATATCACTGAAAACAAGAAAAACCTCGACATCATTGAGTTGGAAGCAGCTATGCTCCCACGTCAACTGGATGAGGTAGACCTTGCTTTGATCAACACGAACTTTGCACTAGACGCTGGTCTTGTGCCAACTAAAGATGCACTGTTCATCGAGGGTGTAGATTCCCCTTATGCTAACATTTTGGTAACCCGTCAAGACAATAAAGATTCCGAAGCCATCAAAAAGCTGGTTGCTGCCCTGAATTCTCCAGAAGCTAAAGCTTTCATTGAAGAAAAGTACGAAGGTGCAATCATTCCAGCGTTTTAAGGAATTAAGCTAAATTCGTCTATAGTCATAACAAGAACCCGCAGCCAAGTTGGCTTGCGGGTTTTGTGTTCTAAGGTTGTGAGAGAATGTTAAATCCTCTATAATAAGAAAATCCCGATCTCCTTTACAGGAGAATCGGGAGGGTTATTGAACGGGATTTAGAATACTTGAACTACTTCTTCAACGCCTTCTACTTCTTCAAGGAGGGCGCGTTCAATCCCGGCTTTCAAGGTGATCGTGGAGCTTGGGCAGCTGCCGCAGGCACCCATAAGTTTCAACTTAACGATGCCGTCTTCCACATCGACCAGTTCTACGTCACCGCCATCGCGCTGCAGGAACGGACGAAGCTTATCCAGCACTTCTAGTACTTCATCATACATTTCGGTGCTTTGTGCATTCTCACTCATTTCTCAATCACTCCTTTCGTAAGTTCATTATAGTACAAAAAGTTAAAAAATAAAATGGTTAGGCGGAATAGGGAGATCATCATGAGACCAATTATTGAATTTTGTTCCAGCAACATGGGTCACGGAACAGACAAGCTAATGCATAAGCTGGAGGAAAATCCGGATTATGATGTCATTGAATACGGATGTCTGAACAATTGTGGAGAGTGTTATTTAATGCCTTTCGCCATGGTTGAAGGTGACATTATTGCAGCAGACACTGTTGTAGAGCTAGAAGAGAAAATTGAGGCCAAGATCAAAGAGCTTGAGGCTTGGTTTAATATAGATCTTGACTAAATTTCTCGAGAAAAAAAGAGGGAGCACTCCATAATCTAAATTATGGAGTGCTCCCTCTTTTTGGAACCTTACTTGAACAAAATCCACCAATTTGATCGATTAGGCAACATATTGGAGAGTGCAGGTGCTACCGTGAAGGTGCCACCGGACTCAGGCGACCTTATATTGAGTGTTTTCCTACATTTGGATTGCTCTATCGGACCCCATAGTCACTATTCACCTGAAAAACAGCATAAATGAACCTCATTATAAGCAATAACTTCACTGGAATCCGAAACTCTCCTCCAAAGGCTAAAAATTTGCGAATAAGGTCATCTGAGTCCGTAGGGTATACGCACCAATAACATAAGAAAGCTACTCTCGTGTTTATCTGAGAGTAGCGTCGTTGTTGAATACTTATGAACCAATCTTAGGCTTATCCTAAAGTGCGTTTCGACATCCAGAGCACTCCGCTCTTGAGGATGCGGGGAACCCGTCCTTTGACGGAGCGTTGTCCCATAAGTCCGAATCCTGCTTTTTTGCCTAGTGACCCTAAAGTACCCTTCAGGCGAATAGGATGAAGCTTAGGAGTCTCACCGCGCCAGGTGGCTTGAATAACCTGAGCTACCTGCTCACCCTGTGCTCCAGCGGCTTGTGCGCTTGGTGCGAATGGCAGACTGGCACAGTCACCAATCACATATACCTCAGGATAATCCGGTATACGATAATACTCATCCAGCATAATCCGTCCACCGCGGTCCTTCGACACATTCAAATCTTGAACTACTTTTATAGGTTGAATTCCTGCGGTCCATACTGTCACATCTGAAAGGATTTCCTCGGTACCGTTAAAAATCGAATCCTTCTCTACATGAGATACAGAGATTCGTCCCAGCGTTTGCACCTGATGGTGATGAAACCATTCCTCTACGTACTGTGACAGCTTTGCCGGAAAGGCAGACAAAACACGTTCACCGCGATCCAGAATAGCAATGTTAAGGTCTGGACGGCTCTCCCGAAGCTCTGCGGCTAATTCAACACCGCTTAATCCTCCACCTACGATGTTTATCGTTCCGTAAGGCTTCACATCATTTAAACGGCGGTAGGTTTCCCGAGTACCAGCAAAGGTCTGGATGCTGCAGGTATATTGATCAGCACCAGGGATGTTGTGGTAATTATCGGTACAGCCAAGAGCAATGGCTAGGAGATCATAAGATACAATCTCACCGGATTCCATACTGACTATTTTGCTCTCCAAATCAATGGAACTCACTTCACCGTACCGGACAGTAAGCCGGGGGTGAACCGGAAAATGAATGCGCAGGTGATAATCAGTTACGGTACCTGCGGCGAGCGCATAATATTCCGTTTTGATTCCTTGATAAGGCATTCGGTCAATTAAGATAATTTCAACATCATGAGGAAGATGATTATTGAGTAATTCTTGAATTAAGGCTAGGCCGCCGTAGCCACCGCCAAGAACGAGTATTGTTCTCATGCTGACCGAACTTCCTTTCCAATATGGGATAACAAATCTCAGGTAGTCTTCTTATTCGTATACCTTAACCTCATTATAGAAAGTGTCACGTTCGACAGGAATTCGTCCAGCACCTTTCACTAGCCAGATCAATTCGTCGCGAGTCAGACCTTCCGGTGTTAAGGCGCCAGCCGCGTGGCTGATCCGTTCTTTTAGAATTGTGCCATGCACGTCTGATGCACCGAAGTTCAGCGCAACTTGAGTAAGCTGAGGGCCAATGTTAATGAAGTACGCTTTGATGTGATCGAAATTGTCCAACATCAATCTGCTGATCGCAATGGTCTTCAGATCCTCATAAGCAGAGTTGCGGCGCATGATGCCAGCGTTTTTATTCTTAGGCTGCATTGACAATGGAATGAATACCATAAAGCCATTGGTTTCGTCCTGCAAATCACGGATTTGCATCATATGGCGGATACGGTCTTCGTGAGATTCAATGGAGCCGTACAGCATAGTGGTATGGGTCTTCATCCCAAGCTGATGTGCTGTCCGATGGACTTCCAGATATTCTTCCACATTAGCTTTGTCTACACGCATTTTTTTACGATATTGGTCGGATAATATCTCTGCGCCACCACCGGTGAGTGTTTTAAGTCCAGCAGCACGCAATTGTTCCAGTACCTCACGAATACTCAAACCGCTAATACGGGTAAAGAAATCAATCTCAGCGGCAGTGTAGGCTTTTAAGGTAACCTCAGGGAAACGTTCGTTCAAAGCCTTTAAAGAATCCACATAATATTGGAAGGGAACCTTGTCGTTATGGCCACCAACAATGTGGAATTCGCGTACGCCCGGGTGGATATGTTGTTCGACATATTGCACCATTTCCTGACCGGAAAGGGTATAGGCTCCCTCTTCTCCATCATCTTTGCGGAAATTGCAGAATGCACAGTGCGATTCGCAAACATTGGTGAAATATAGACTCATGTTTTCGATAAAATATACCCGGTTGTGATTCTTGGCGATATTGACTTCATTCGCTAGCTGGCCAATGGTAAGTAAATCGTTGCTTTGATATAAATAAACGCCATCTTCCAAATTCAATCTTTCGCCGCTGCGAACCTTATCAATAATGTTCGCCATTCGGGCATCCGTGTGGGGGGTAAAAAGAGTAGACATATTATGATTTCCTCCTGAAAGTTTACGAGCAGATTGCTCGAAGATAAATTCCAGACGTACCCAAGTGGTAGCTGTTCATTCTAAAAAAGAAAGAGGCGAGCTTGCCTCCGTGACAAATTTCCGAATTTTTACTTAGAGTGCCTTCCTTATTATAAACCTACTCTCCTAAGGGTATCAACAGCTTGATATTGATGGTGTTTTTTGCTGTGAAGGGTCATGCCTAAGGCAGTTGTGACTTGAGGGTAACGGAATAGTCGGTTATACTGAATTTATCAAGCATAAACGTCATTGGCATCCTTATAAAGGTGATAAGCGTTTGAGCGAGAAATATAAGACATAAAGAATAGGTGCAACACTTATACTTTCTTATATTTTTAAGAAATAACTTTTGGCCGGAAGGCCTCTTAAACATAAGTTTCCGCTTATGAAGTGAGACGAATTTGTAGGAGGATGAGATCATGATTAATATTAGTGAAAAGGCAGCAGAACAATTAAAGGCGATGCTTGCTGAACAAGAAGTACCGAACATGTTCCTCCGTATTGGAGTAACGCCCGGCGGTTGCAGTGGATTCTCGTACGCTATGGGCTTTGATGATAATGAAACTGATCAGGACGTATATATGGACATTCAAGACATGAAAGTGGTTGTGGAGAAGGAGAACCTTCGTTACCTGGACGGTCTCGAAATCGACTTTGAAGAATCCGGCATGACGGGTGGCTTCACCATCAACAACCCTAATGCTACTGCAACCTGTGGCTGCGGCTCAAGCTTCCGTACAGCTACGGATGCAGGGAAACCTAACGAAGAGCCTTGCTAATAGCAGCTATCACGGCTCCAAGCCCCGTGTTGGATTCTAACAACACAGGCTTGGAGTTTTTTTTATTCTCAATGACAAAAATCATCACAAGGAGTTCGGAAATGGAAATCAGAAAATTAAAAGCTGGTGAACAGCCTCCATTAGAATTACTTCTATTAGCAGATCCTTCGGAGAGCTTAGTTAACGGATATTTACGAAGAGGGTTATGTTGTGTGGCTGAGGTAGATAACAGCATCATCGGAGTCTACGTTGTGCTGCAGACAAGACCGGAGACTGTAGAGATTGTTAATATCGCCGTCGACGAAAATAAACACGGGCAAGGTATAGGAAAACAGCTGCTGAACCATGCGATTCAGAATGCCAAGCTGCTTGGGGCAAAAACCATTGAAATTGGCACAGGAAATTCGAGCGTTGGACAATTGGCACTTTATCAGAAATGCGGATTCAGAATCACCGGAATTGATAGAGACTTTTTTATTAGGCATTACAGCGAAGAGATCTTTGAAAATGGGATTCAAGTCATAGATATGATACGCCTGTCGCTAGATTTATGAGTAAAAGGGGAGTTTCTCAGAAGCCATTTAATGTGCGCTGGGGTAGCTCTTTATTCTTTTACATAGGAAGCAAACCATGTATCGCGAACCTTGTATCGGACACAGATGACCCTAAACGCCGCATTTCCCCATATTTGTGGTGCCAACGGACCGCATTGCCGCTATTGCTATGAAAATCAGTAAATATGAAGCTCTTTTTAAGCAATAGTGTCACTGGAGTCCGAAACCACGCCTAAAAGGTTGAAAATCTGCAAATAACGTCATATGGGTCCGAAATGCTCATGGGTTAAAGACGCTGTTGAAGCAGATAGCTATTGTTTAAAAACACAGAGCAGCGATTCTCCACATAACTGGAGAATCGCTGCTCTGTTGTTTTTTTGCGATGGTCGGACCGTCTGTTCATAGAAATAAGCTGCTTATAGGCAGTCCCTGCGTACATTAGGCTGGAATAATAAACTTGTAATTAATCATAAATACGATGAGCGCTGCAGCTCCAAGGGAGAAGGCGATACAGCCCGTACCCAGTGCTCTGCGTTTGTCTTTAATAAATTTAAAGCCGATGGCGCAGATCAGTATAGTCGTTCCAGCCAATACAATGGACATCCCAAGCATAGCCACCCAATATAAAACCTCAAAAAACTGTGCCATTCTGAGCCCTCCCCGCGCTGTGCTTTTTAGTGATTCTGTTAGTACTCACTATAATAGTAGAAATTGAAAATGTAACCGCTATTAATAATACAACGATTTTGAAGATTATTCTAGTTATAGTGAACTCATCCATTAAGATAATGATGTCGAATTTCTTGAGAACTGAATCTACAAAATCCGCGGTTGTACCCTGTCGCTGTCGACTGATGCTGTGCTAAACACTAAGCCCTTTTTGCTAAGAGCGGCATCTTACACGGACAATCATACAAGAGGGCGAGACCTTCTCTGAGTAATGTATAGGGTAGGCTGGATTGTGAAGGGAGGGAAAGGACGATGGCAGGAAGACAATTGGCCAGTAAGTGGCTGAAGACAGAGGCGTTGCTGACCGATGCTCGGGTTGCACCCTATATCCCAATGACAAGGGGGTACAGGGCAGAAACGCTCCTGGCAATGCTTCGTAAATATGGAAATGTTGTCATTAAACCTATTGTGGGTGGCGGAGGTTACGGTGTAATCAAAGTTTTTCGGGATAGTCGCGGTTATGGATTCACCTATATGGACAGAACTCGAATTTACAAGGATTTTGGATCCATGAGACGTGCGCTTAATACTGTGAAAGCAAGACGCAGATATTTGATTCAACAAGGGATTTCCCTGGCGAGAATCGGCGGGCGGCCTATTGATTATCGGGTCAAAGTAGTTAAAAATGGTGATGTTTGGGAATTTCGCTCCATGGTAGGTAGATTGGCTCGGCCAGGTCTGTTCGTGACCAATCTTTGTAAAGGGGGAACGATGCTATCATGTCGTGAAGGACTTCGTAGATCGTTGCCGCGGATTAAAGCTTCAGCGAAGAAAGCAGAAATGCGGAGACTAACCCATGTATGTATCGGAATTATGGAACGGCATTTTCCGGGAATAGGTGAGCTGGGCTTTGATTATGCTGTAGATTATTCAGGGAAAATATGGATTCTGGAGGTTAATACAAGACCTCAATAAATTAACAATTATTTTAAGAATTGACGATAATAGAGTAGTAAGATAAAATTGCGTTTAGTTGCGTTCTTTTGGGGTAAATAACATTGTAATTTATTTACAATAAAAATATATTTTTAGCTGTATACAAGTGGTTCAATCCTGTGTATAACTATTATCCCCATAGTCCACTGTGTAGCTAGTACCTTTATAACGCTTACACACATTTTATACACAGGATTTCCACATGTACTTGTGGATAACGCGAACGCTTGTTCGAAAAATGATAGTTTGATATGATAGATTCAGATCCAAATAAAGGAAAGGTAGATGAAGTTTATGGTTGAATTGTCGGATGAGATGCTGCTTGACTCTTACCATAGAGCAATAGAGCTGCAACTAGAGCATGATTTCATCGCTCTTCTACTCGTTGAAATTCGCAAACGAAACTTACACTCTCCAGTACATGCGGTTCTTCATTAAAAAGCGCAAAGGATAACTTTGTAGCAGGCTACATATATAAAACCGCGAGGCACAAACAAACATAAAAGGGTATCCTCACAGGCTGTTATCAACAGGCCTGTAAGAATACCCTTTTTTATTGTGTTAATAGATTTAGAGTTTCATATTACTGCTGTGACCCGGTGAAAGCTTGGCTTCTGGATCAATGTACACCTTAGCATTATTCACAGCCGTTGGAGCTTCGCCAAATCCTACAGCAATCAGCTTCAGCTTACCAGGATAAGTTGTGATATCGCCGGCAGCAAATATGCCTGGAATACTTGTTTCCATACGCGAGTCAACAACAATGGAGTTCCCCTCAATCTCAATACCCCATTCGGCAATAGGACCTAGGGAAGAGATGAATCCGAAGTTAACAATAACGCTGTCCACTTCAATTTCTTGAGTTTCTTTGGTCTTGATATTTGACAATGTAACCTTAGTAATGAACTCTTCACCATGCAGCTCTGTAATTTCAGTAGGGGTAACTACGTTAACCTTGGAAGCCATCAGGTTCTCAACGCTATGTTCATGCGCACGGAATTTATCCCGGCGGTGAATCAGGGTTACCTGTTCAGCGATGGGTTCCAGCATGAGTGCCCAGTCAACTGCAGAGTCACCGCCACCGCTGATCAGAACTTTTTTATCTTTAAAGGCATTTAGATCATTTACAAAATAATGGAGGTTTGCTTTTTCAAAACGTCCAGCGTTGGGTAATTCCAAACGACGAGGTTCAAATGCACCTACACCAGCTGTAATGATGATCGCCTTACTGTGGTATTCGGCTACATCGGTTGTAACCACAAAATGACGTTCGTCCCGTTTTTGAACAGAAATCACTTTCTCCTCCAGCCGGATATTGGATTGGAACATATCCATTTGCCGAGACAGGTTGTCGACCAATTCTTGTGCTGTTACTTTTGGAAAACCTGCCACATCATAAATGTATTTTTCTGGATAAAGGGCAGCAAGTTGTCCCCCCAATTGGGGCATACTTTCAATAAGGGTTACTGATGCCTGACGCATTCCGCCGTAAAATGCGGCAAACATGCCAGCTGGCCCGCCACCTATGATTAAAAGGTCGCTCATAGGAACGCTGGATTGCTCTTGGGTCACGGGATATTACACCTCCGAGTTGATATATTCATTTTGCCATACTTGTGTACCTACTTATTATAATCATTGTGACACATACCTGCAAAGAAAGACTTTAGAAGTCAATAAAAGTGTGACGTTTTTTAGTATTTTAATGTTTGATTAATGCTACACTAAGGTTTACAATGGATATGGTCAATTTAGAAATGCTTCAAGTTTGATTGGAATTTCTTCTAAATATAAGTGTATAAATTCACAAAAAGGACCGTACATTGTTTCAATAAAAAATACAAAGACAGATTTACCTCTTGGAAGGAGCCGGAACATGAGTAGTATTCCCAAAATCGTTATCTTAGGCGCGGGCTATGGGGGTATTTTGACCGCACAGCGCTTGCAGAAGGCTTTGAATTATAATGAAGCGGATGTCACGCTTGTAAACCGTCACGAGTACCACTATTTTACTACCCATCTACATATGCCTGCCGCGGGTACGGACAGTATTGAACACACTCGGGTGTCCATTTCGAAACTAATCGATGAATTCAAGATCGACCTCGTGAAGTCATCTGTTCAGGAAATTCGTACTCAGCAGAAAAAGATTATTTTGGAGGATGGTACCCTATCGTACGATTATCTTGTCATTGCTTTAGGTGGAGAGCCTGAAACATTTGGTATTCCTGGACTTGATAAATACGCACTGACAATCCGGAGCATCAATTCCGTTCGTTTAATTCGCGAGCATATTGAATATCAATTCGCTAAGTACAAGAACGAGAACAATGCTCAGGAGCATATTAATTTTGTTGTCGGTGGTGCCGGCTTTAGCGGTATCGAATTTGTAGCTGAATTAGCTGACCGTATCCCTGGACTGTGTAAAGAATATGACGTTGATCCAAGTATGGTTAATATATATAACGTAGAGGCTGCTCCGACAGCACTGCCTGGTTTTGCTCCTGAGCTTGTTGAGTATGCGATGGACTTGCTCACCAAAAAGGGAGTTACCTTCAAGATGGGGGTTGCGATCAAGGAGTGTCTGCCAAACGGGGTGATTCTGGCATCAGGCGAAGAAATCAAAGCCTCCACAATTATTTGGACAGGCGGAATCCGTGGCAATCGTCTTATTGAGGCTGCCGGATTTGAAGCTATGCGTGGGCGCGTGAAGGTAGATGAATATCTACGTGCACCGGGCCAAGAGAATATCTTCATTATTGGTGATGGCTCCCTTATGATTAATCCGGAAGGACGCCCTTACCCGCCAACCGCTCAAATTGCTATGCAGCAGGGTGAATGCTGTGCGCATAATTTGGTGGCAGCAATCCGCAATCAACAGCCGAAGAAATTCGCATTCAGCAATAAAGGAACCGTAGCTTCCCTAGGCAAAGGCCAAGGAATCGCTGTAGTAGGCAGTAAAACTTACAAGGGCTGGACTGCCGCTCAGTTGAAAAAAGTTGTAGATATGCGCTACTTGTTCATTATCGGCGGAATTCCGCTGGTTCTGAAAAAAGGAAGATTCTTATAAGATGCGCCATTGCAGCGTACAGGTACGCGGACTGCTGACTCGGGAAGAATTGGACCGTTATAACGGACTGATAGAGGTTGGATCTTATCTGGAGGATCAGAACCAGTATGATCTGGCTTATATCGTTCAGAAGGAAATTGATCTGCTCATTCTCCCTGGTATCGAACGCCTGAAGGATAAAGGGCGCGCTCGGGATCGGGCCACGGCTGAATATCTGGAAAGTTTACGTGAAGATGATGAGGATAACGAAGATGAGGATTCAGGAACTTCGGTGTCTTAATCTAATAATATGGTAGTAAAAAGGGTGTGTCTCCATACGAACTGGAGACACACCCTTTTTTGTTATTACAGCTTGAGCATTTCTTCAAAAGATTCTTCAGTCAGCAGATTGCCGACATAAAAAGGTCCGAATTCGCCGTAACGAGCACTTACTTCGTCAAAACGCATTTCGTATACCAGCTTTTTGAATTGCAGTGCATCTTCAGCGAACAGAGTCACGCCCCATTCCCAGTCATCAAAACCGACGGAGCCGGTGATAATTTGCTTCACTTTGCCTGCATATGAACGTCCAATTAACCCGTGTGAAGCCATGAGTTCCCGGCGTTTGTCCATATCAAGCATGTACCAGTTATCGGCAAGCTCGCGTTTTTTGTTCATAGGATAGAAACAGATGTGTTTCGCTTGCGGTAAAATAGGCTTTAGCCGTGCGGCAACATGCGGATTCTGCATTGGATCGCTGCCGTCGCTGCCACTGCCACCAGCAGCGTAGTTGCTTAATTCAACAATACTTACATATGAATAAGCTTTGGTTGTATATTGAGCAAAAGCGATTTTGTTAAAGGCGGTCTCAAGTTGGTTCAAAGCTTCTAGGCTTTCGCGCAAAAACATCATTACAAAATCGGCCTTTTGGCCCACTATGGAGTATACTGCGGTGCTGCCTTCTTTAGCTTCCTCAACAGGGCTCCATTCCTGCATAAAAGCATGTAGTTCTTCCAGGGCAACGGCACGTTCTTCATCATCTGCTGCCGTCCAAGCGGTCCAGTTCAGAGAGCGGAAGTCATGCAGTGCATACCAGCCTTCCAGTGTCAAAGCGGCTTCGATCATGATCTCACTCCTTAAAAGTTTTACGAAGCATAAGCCTCGCCCAAAATAACATCGCGTAAAACTCGCAATTGAAGCATAAACTTAGTCTTACGAAGCATCTGCTTCATAGGCTATGTATGATCTGATTAATCTACTTGCATTGTATCGCAATCAAGCCGCCAAGAGCAAACGGAGGCATCCTGTAAGTGTGCGAATTAGTGCGTGAATTTGAATAAAGTTCATTGCTTCGTGACATTTTTTCTAGTAAACTTACTACTAGCTTGTAAAAGATGTGCGCTTCTTTATAGAAAGGGGTGGAGACGGTAAGATGGGATTTATTCCAGTGTTTATCCTAGCCGTTTTATTCTTTGTGATGATGTTTGGTATCGGCTTTATTCTTAACATGTTAATGAAGACAACCTGGTTCCCCGCTTATCTATTCGTACTTATTATTCTACCCGTCGTAATCTATTCTATTTGGGATAGAAACGCGATGTCGCTCTGGGAGCATCTCTCCAGTTTCCACTTTGTTGATTATCTTACAGGTGTCGCTGGTCTTGCAGGTGCTATACTTAGTGGATGGACCATTCAAAAGCTGCGCTTTGGCGGTTACAAGATGTTTTAAAGATTCGAAAGAGCCTATGTTATGATTCAGTCTTATATTTCTGCGAGAAACGGGATACCTTCCTCTTTAGAGGACGGCGAAGCCGTTTCTTCTTGTTTAATAGAGGTAGATATTCGTAAGAAGAAGTTGATTATATTGCGAAAAGAGTCGAAATTGGGATTTTATTTACATTTTCGCTATGTTAATTTGTGATAGAATAGAATCCTGTATGAATTCGTGTAAACAAGGGGGTATCCGTAGATGCGGATGAGTAACTTACATCATTTCACCGAACATCATCGGTACTGCGTTTCCCGCGAATTTGGTCTTAGTGTTATAGATGGACGTATGCTTAGCTCTGTATATCAACCTATGGTGGGAGCCTTTGCAATCAGTTTCTATCGCTTGCTGGTTGAACATGTGCCAGCAGATAGCATTGGCTATTCTGGAGTGGAGCAACAGCGCAGGCTATTTATGACTTTGGGTGTTGAACCCAATGAGAAAGGCCGCAAATATTTAATTGATCAGGCTTCCCGGTTAGAAGCAGTGGGTCTGTTGCAGACCTGTCGAATCTATGTGCCGGAAACAGATGATTATTTATATGAATATGAGCTAATGCCGCCGCTATCGCCAGCCGACTTTTTTGCCACTCAGCATTTAACCTTGCTGTTACGTGATAAGATTGGCAAATTTGCTGTGCTGTCCTTACGGGAACAGTTCTGGAATCGCGAGCCGGAAGAGTGGAGTCGCAGATCTATAGGCAAAGAGAATATTTCCGTGCCTTTTTATGATATTTTTCAACTTAATACACATGTCATTGATTATGAGTTGGAGCAAGCTTTGGCGGAGGTAGCCTCTGTTCGACAGCCCGGCACGCTTGAATCCGGAGAGCAGGCAATCGGATATAGTGACATTATTTTGCGTTTTCCACGGGAGTCTGTGAATCGGGCTCATGTAGAAAAACTGCGCTTTGACCATACTCAAATGGGTGTAATTAACTATGTTGCTCATAAATACGAACTGAGTCCGCAGGATTTATGTCGTTTGCTGGATGAGGATGGAGTGTTCTCACCGGAGGGCGAGGTAATGCTGGATGCGTTGCAATATAAAGCGAGCCAACATTTCAGGCAAGATATGAAACGACAGGAAAAACGTGAAATTGCGGCTGCAAAAGTTGTTTCCATCCGGTCCAGTGCGACCGAAGAGAATGATGATTCTATAGCACCACCAGAGCAATCAGTTGAGATGGAGTATTATGTAGAAGTACCGCCACAATTTTTGTCCAAATGCGACATTCACCAATATAATATGATGCTGCGTAACGAACCTTATACAAGACTGCTACAAACCTTTTTCCCGGGTGCAGTGCCCAGCCATCTGATGGATATGTTCGAGAAAATAGATCTGAACTATAAGCTGAGCGGTGAAGTAATTAATGTACTCATTCATTATTTAATGACTATGGTAGCTTCGGGTGGAGAACAGCGGATGAACCGCAATTTTGTAGAGGCTATCGCCTCCAATATGCTGGTTAAACAAGTGAACACCTATGAGAAGGCTGTAAGATATATTAGAGATCAGTCCAAAGTGAAGGGCAAGGGGACAACGCCTAATACTGCTGGAGGAACACGATCACGTTCTTATGCCAAAAATACAGGCCGATCCAATAAACCGGAAATTCCGATTGTGCTGGATGATGGAAGTGCCGGAACAGTATCGGAAGAGGAATTCGCGGCGATGATGAAGAAAGCGGCAGAAATTAAGGCTAGTAAGAAAAAAGGCGTATCGCAAACGCCTTAATGAAAGAGAGGTGGAACAATGGAGTCTATGGGCGATGTACTTCGTTCGATCAACAATCCAACTCTACGGCAGCGTCAACGCGATCTTGAACAGGGGTTATTCAATCATCCACTTGTGAAGGCATTACAGTCCGAACATCCTGAGCTGGACGAATCACGACTGCGGCTTCATATGAGTCGCCTGTATCAATATGTAGAGGAAAGCCGAAACTGTGCGAACTGCCCAGGACTAGAGAAGTGTCCAAATGATTTTCCTGGCCATTATAGTAAACTAACGGTAGAAACTGTGAATGGTTCAGTGGATCTATATGAACGCAAGACGGCATGCCGACTTAAAGTGGCACAAGATAATCAGGATAATATCCGCAAACGTATTCGTAGCTTTTATGTGGACGAGCGTGTACTTAACGGCGGTTATGATGAGATAGATATTATGGGCAAAGACCCGCGCCGGGTCTCGGCTGTGAATAAAATATTTGATTATATCACCAGTGTTAAAGAGGAAGGCCTGACTTCACGCGGCATTTATTTACATGGCTCTTTCGGAACAGGCAAAACTTTTTTGATGTGTTATTTGCTGCATGAGCTTGCTGTTGCTGGATATACCGGAGTGATCGTATACATGCCAGACTTTATAGAGGACTTGAAATCGATCATGATGGATGGCCAGAAAATGAAGGAAACTGTCGATACGATGAAAAACTGTGATTTGCTTATTTTTGATGACATTGGTGCGGAAAATTTGAATCCTTGGGCTCGTGATCATGTACTTGGGGCGATCTTGAATTATCGGATGAACCGCAAACCAACCTTCTATACCTCGAATTATCCATTGGATGGCTTGGAGAAACATCTTAGCTTTACGAGCAAAGATGGTGAAGAGGTCTATAAAGGCCAACGACTAATGGATCGCATTGCTCCTTTTGTGGATGTGCTTCCACTGCATGGGGAGAATCAGCGAGGGGCCAATAGATAAGCTGGAATATTCATAATGTAAAATTTAAAAGAGCAGTGATTCCCCTTTTATTGGAGGATCGCTGCTCTTCGTTTTTTTAGTTATTCGAACTCAAACGCCGCTTTTTCCATGCTGCGAAGCAGGATCGTCGGAAGTCTTGAGTGTACTTTAATTGTCCAAACACACTTTCCGGTTGCAACATCTGGCGGGCATACTCACTCTGATCGATAATTAGGGAATACCTCCCTAAAATTCAGAGGTTTCTGCTCATTAGACTACTAATTAGGGAATATCTCCCTAAAAATGAACTGATTCGTCAGCGAAAATAGATATTCTCCCGATTATTAGGGAGGAATTCCCTGATTCTGTTCATTTATAGCAATTATCGGCTATAATCAGGGAGTTTTTCCCTCATTATTCTCAAAAAAAGAAGCCGTCCCATAAGTAGCATTCACTACTTTTGAGACAGCTTCTTTTTATTGTGCGATGATTCCTTTACTCCGAGAGAATGAATTTAAGGATGACCATTCCGAAAAAGACAACCGTCATAAACGTGGTCATTCCGAAAAATCCGGTCATTAAATCCCCAAGATCATTGCGGGGTTCTTCGTTGATATGTTCTCGTGGGTCCCGTACTTGCGCGTTAACATCCATAGTTTCTGCCTCCTTACAGGGACAAGCCCTGTATTGTTAGATGCAAATTGACATTAGTTTTATGAAATAAGTCATTGACAATTAATGCGCTTTCTTTAAGTATACCGAAATGCTGGGGAGGTTGTAAAGAAAAGAGTACGCAAAAAAAATACATTGAAGGCAATATAATTGCGAGTGATATTTCACATATCCCATAAAGATATGTTATACTTGTAATGTGTCGGTAAGTGGTAATTTGGTTATCATATTACATGAAACAATTTATTAACTCATATTTCGGAGCAGCTTCCATGAACTAAGCTTTGGCTTAAGATGTGCGTGATGCTTCGCAAAACTTAAAGGAGGAACAATATCATGGCTATCGTGAACGTGTCTGACCAATCCTTCAGTAACGAAGTGGAAGGTCAAGGTACTGTAGTAGTAGACTTCTGGGCTCCTTGGTGTGGTCCTTGTAAAATGCTCGCTCCAATCTTGGATGAATTGTCCACAGAGCTGGGAGACGACGTGAAAATTGCAAAATTGAATGTGGATGAGAATCCGGAAACGGCTTCCCGTTTTGGTGTTATGAGTATCCCAACTCTGATCTTCTTCAAAGATGGTCAACCGGTAGATAAAGTTGTGGGACTGAACTCCAAAGAATCCCTGAAAAATATCGTAGCAAAACATCAATAATTGATAGATGCTACTGTTCGGGCCTCGGCCCTGCCACTCAGCGCCTTCGGTTCATTCCGGAGGCGTTTTGTGTGCTGAATGCCAACTAATCATGGGTCCAATTTAGCTGGAGGGGATCATTTTGGACAATATCCGCAATAAACTGGCACTACTACCCGATCTGCCTGGCTGCTATCTGATGAAGAATCAGGAAGGCACTATTATTTATGTGGGCAAAGCGAAGGTACTCAAGAATCGGGTGCGGTCTTATTTTACAGGCAGTCATAATGGTAAAACGCAGCGGCTTGTCGCTAATATTGCTGATTTCGAATACATCGTTACGTCCAGTAACATGGAAGCGCTCATTCTAGAGTGTAATCTGATTAAGAAACATATGCCGCGTTATAATGTGCTTTTGAAAGACGACAAGACGTTTCCTTATATAAAAATAACGAATGAAACTCACCCGCGCCTTGAGGTTACACGCCGGGTGATTAAAGATAAAGCAAAATATTTTGGCCCTTATCCTAATGCTTATGCTGCTCAGCAGACAAAAAAGCTCCTAGATCGTATGTACCCGCTTCGTAAATGCGGTGTGATGCCAAAGGAGGTCTGTCTTTACTATCACATGGGCCAGTGTTTGGCACCGTGTGAGAAGGAGGTTCAGAAATCCGAGTATGAGCAGATTACGCAGGATATCGCTGCTTTTCTAGGCGGAGGTCATGAGGCGGTTAAAAAGGATTTACAGCAAAAAATGCAGGAAGCTGCTGAGGAGTTATATTTTGAGCGGGCGAAGGAACTGCGGGATCAGATTATCCATATCGATGCATTGATGGAGAAGCAGAAGATCAACACTACAGATACTAAGGACCGGGACGTATTTGGTTATGCTGTAGACAAGGGATGGATGTGTGTACAGATTCTGTACATGAGACAAGGGAAGATGATCCAGCGCCATTCCTCCGTGTTCCCGTTCTATGGTGAAGCCTACAGTGACTTTATGTCTTATGTGACGCAGTATTACAGTGATAATCCCGCTTTGCCGCAGGAGATTCTGCTGCCGGATGTGCTCGATGAGGAGTCTCTGGCTAATAAAGAGACTAAACCTGAGATCACGATAGCTGCTCCAGCAGAAGCGGATTTACAACAGGGTGAAGATACTCCTGAATCGGCTGAAGAGGCTGAGGCACGTGCGACGGCGGCGGAGGAAGCTGCTGCAGCTGGGATCGTGGATGCCGCCGGCGGCGCCTCCATTCTGCAGGAGTGGCTGGGCATTAAGGTGCTTGTGCCACAACGCGGCCTTAAGAAGCAGATGGTTGGCATGGCCTGTCAAAATGCAAGAGTGGCTATCGACGAGAAATTCCGGCTGATTGAACGGGATGAAGAGCGTACCTCTGGAGCAGCGATCAGCTTAGGTGAGAGCTTGGGTCTTGAACGCTTGAGCCGCATTGAGGCGTTCGATAACTCGAACATTCAGGGAACTAACCCGGTCTCAGCGATGGTTGTCTTCATTGATGGCAAGCCTGCACGAAAAGAGTATCGTAAATATAAGGTTCGTACGGTAGTGGGTGCGGATGATTATGGAACGATGCGCGAGGTCATTCGGCGGCGATATGAACGGGTATTGAAGGAGAATCTTCCGATACCGGATCTTATCGTGGTCGATGGCGGGAAAGGGCAAATCTCCTCTGCTATTGATATTCTGGAGAATGAGCTGGGATTATTCATTCCGGTCTGCGGCCTTGTTAAGGATGATAAGCATAAGACGGCTCAGCTTTTGGTTGGAGATCCGCCAGAACCTGTCGCGCTAGCCCGGGACAGTCAGGAATTTTACCTTTTGCAACGGATTCAGGATGAAGTCCATAGGTTCGCGATCACCTTCCACCGTGAACAGCGCGGGAAGTCCATGGTTACCTCCAAGCTGGACTCTATACCTGGTATAGGTGAGAAGCGCCGTAAAGCGCTGCTTAAGCATTTCGGATCGCTTAAGAAAATTAAAGAAGCCTCCGTGGATGATTTCCGTACACTTTCTATTGGAGAAAAGCTGGCAAGACAAATTCTTGATGCGCTCAAGGACGAAGAGCCAACCTCATAGCAATGGTGACAAAAGAAAAAGGGTATCACAGCAGCGACTAAAGCTGCTATGATGCCCTTTTTTAAAATTTGGTTATAGGATGTACACTATTTTATTTTCTTAAATCAAAGAAGAAGGCTCCACCGGCTTAGTCTTCTGTGGTGGATTAAATCGATAGACGATGTAAGCGACTATGAATGGCATAATAATCGCGAAGATACCCGCGCCTACATTTACGCTCTCCTTCATAAAGATCAGCGTAGCGCCCATCAGGATGCTGTCAAACACGACGTGGCTGAACATGACAGCAATAAATCCGTAACGAAGGAAAATATAACTGAACAGCAGCCCGATTACGGTCAGCTCAATCGGACGGGAGCTGATGGGATAGATCGGATATAACGTATGGCCAAACGCCCAAACCAGCGTGGTGATCAAGCAAGCGACGAAAGTGTTTCGGAACACCTTTTTCAGCATAGGGATTCCGAAAAAGCGATAAATGGCTTCCTCAGATAAACCAGCGAGCCATGCGACGATAGGCAGAAGCCAAGCATATCTCATGTTATAAGGAGACTGGGTGGCGTCTGTAGTAGACCAATTGTGCAAGGTAAACGATAATATGATGAACATAACCGTCTGCACCCCTAGCAGAACGAAAGCCCACATGTATCCAGCCCGGATACTATCCAACACATATTGTCCATAGCCGGGCTCTTTGGCGCGGGGCCAAGGGTTCATGCCTCCCTCTTTTCGCCATAGGCCATTGCCGCCCACTAAAGAGAAGTAGAGCAAGGAGGACATCAGCAGGCTGTACAAAGCATAAATGATAAACATAATGACAGAGGTAATCTGTGCTTCTAGCCCTTCGCCTGTTGATTCAGGCAGCATATTATAGGTGCTGATCATCATGATTACAAAATAGGCTGAGCTTAGGAATACCCCACGTTTAAAGGAAGTATGCTCTCTTCTAAGAATACTGTAGACGAGTGCCAGAATTCCTAAAATCAGTGTGGGTATACCGTAACCGAATAATGTCAGCTTTTCCGCTAAAGAGGTCTGTCCTTGTACGTAGGAGGTATGCCAAGCCGGTGCAGTGAATCCGGCATTAAAGCTGGAGACCTGCTCTCCACTGAAATCAAAATAATAGTGCAATAAGGATTCGCCGACCTGAACAGTGCTATCCGTATACACCAGCCCATGGCTTCCTGTATTCGATTCAATTTGTAGCTTGGCAGGATTTACTTCCCATTCCTGAAGCCAAGGACGAGCAAGATTCTCCTTCTGCGCTAGAGTGAGGTCAGCTCCCTTGTCCTCTTTTGCACCAAAGGAAACAATGCCAGACCCCTCTTCGGAGGCAACTTTTGCAGCCTTTGAGAAAGCGACAATCTCGCCGGTATACATATTGAGGTCAACGATGATTTGCGGCTCTTGATCCGCTGACGGAGTAAGCGTTGCACGAAAGACATCAAAAGGATATTTTTGATCCAATTTTTTCTTGGTATAGTCCTCCACAAGCTTCTCGCGAGACATATAACCATAAAAGGAAGAGTCCGTCTCGTAAAGTACATTCCATTGATCGTTTGGTGCTTCGGTGTAATTGAGCTTTTGTTCTGCGAATAATACGGCTTGGTCACGGGCTTCTGCCTTGCTAATGACGGTGGTATCTTCCCCTGTAGAGCTGCTTAGCAGCGAAGGGGAAATCTGAAACATAATAAATAGAATAAGACCGATAATGCCCGAGATGATGAGCCTCTTGGAGAGGGCACGTTGCTGTAGGGGCTGGCCGACGGGATTCATGTAACGCCTCCTTGTTATGTACTGACAATGTTATGTTCCATTATAGTATTAGTGCCTGGCTGGTTACAAAAAACATTATATGTTCTTTTTATGGGTAATAGAGATAGTATAGAATAGTCATGTGAATTTATACCATGAATTTTATCGTGTTCGTTTGTGCACGAATGGTGAGAATCGGTGTAATTGCAGGGAAAACACGGAAAAGTGATGAGAAAAGGCACTCCTTTTGATGCAGTCTCTTTAAACCGCATTTTTTCATGTGAATGAGCAATAATTGTGTCTTTGTGAATTCACTAAATAACGTATATAATTTGTATGCAATTGTATAGTAGCCGAATTTCTGGTGAAAACGGGGGAACCATAAGAAGTGATGAAAAGTGGAGTGTACAAGATAAATGGCACTTTCATCAGGGGTGAATTTCGTTCTAGGAACGAATAGGGCAGCCTGCACAGTCCGAATCCGTCAGCTAACCTCGTAGGCTAATTTACTGCAGGAACCAAGTTAGCATTGGTTTTCCAGTGCTTTTTTTGTTGGAATTTTTGATAAGAAGGTGAGCATAGTGGCTTCACAGTTTCGCAGGATTTCTGAATTTAAGTTTCTGAAGCTCTCGCCGCCGCAGATACTGGTGCTTGGTTTTGCATCGATTATTCTGATAGGGGCCTTGCTGCTTATGTTGCCCATTTCAAGCACAAGCGGGAATTCCGTGGAATTTATTGATGCATTATTTACTTCAACTTCGGCAACCTGTGTAACAGGGCTTGTTGTGCTGGATACCGGAACTTCGTTCACGATTTTTGGGAAAACCGTAATTATGATCCTGATCCAGATCGGCGGCTTAGGTTTTATGACCATGGCCACTCTATTTTCACTGGTGTTAAAGCGTAAAATTTCTTTGCGGGACAGGCTAATCCTACAGGAAGCCATGAATCAAGGCTCTATGGAAGGAATTGTGCGACTGATCCGGAGAGTCCTTATATATTCTCTTGTCATAGAAGGCTGTGCCGCTTTGCTGCTGTCTATTCGCTGGGCTTTTGATATGCCACTTGGAAAAGCGATTTATTTTGGCGTATTTCATGCGGTGTCTATGTTTAATAATGCGGGGTTCGATATTTTTGGGGATTTTCGCAGTTTAACTGATTATGTATATGATCCGCTTGTGAATATTATTGTGATGTTTCTGATTGTCTCCGGCGGGATTGGTTTTATTGTAATGTCAGATCTGGTGGAGTTTCGGGTAATCCGCAGGCTGTCTCTACATAGTAAAGTTGTCCTGTCCACCAGCACAGGGCTGATTCTGATCGGAGCTTTGGTTATTTTTATATTCGAGTTTACTAACACTCGTACCCTGGGTTCACTGAATTTTGGCGGTAAAATATTATCGGCCTTCTTTCAATCCGTGTCTCCCCGTACGGCTGGCGCGAACACAGTAGATATTGCTGGACTTCGGCAGGCTACACAATTTTTTATAGTGATTCTTATGTTTATTGGTGCTTCTCCGGGCTCAACGGGCGGCGGGATCAAGACAACAACCTTTACGATGATGATTGGTGCTGTAATTGCTATGCTGCGTGGACGGGAAGATGTTGTGTTGTTCCGTTATCGGCTGGCTCAAGAGCGCATCTACAAGGCATTAACGATCACGCTGCTGGCTTTGTTGTTAATCGCCTCTGTGTCGATGATACTCTCCACAACTGAAGACAGTAATTTCTTGGCAATCTTGTTTGAGACGACCTCCGCCTTTGCTACGGTAGGACTGACTATGGGGCTAACTCCGGAACTGTCAGCGATCGGTAAGATTCTACTCTGTCTGACGATGTTTGCAGGTCGGCTGGGTCCACTAACCTTAGCGTATGCACTCGGTCCAAAACAGGGTAAACCACTGTATAAGTATCCGGAAGGTAAAATAATTATTGGATAGGAGTTAATTAGAAATGAAAGCACAGCAATTTGTAGTAATCGGCTTAGGTCGCTTTGGTTCAAGCCTGGCGCTTGAGCTGATGGAAATGGGCTACGAGGTGCTCGGCATTGACCACCATGAAGAACGCGTGGAGGAAATGAGCGATCAGCTGACGCATACGGTAGTAGCAGATGCTACAGATGAGGGAATTATGCGCTCGCTTGGTGTACGGAACTTTGATTGTGGGATTGTTGCGATTGGTGACAATATGGAGAGAAGCATTCTGGCGGCCATTTTGTTAAAGGAGATTGGAGTCAAGCAAGTGGTGGCTAAGGCAATCTCCATCCTTCATGGCCGCGCACTGTCGCGGCTGGGGGTTGATCGGGTTATTTTTCCGGAGCGGGATATGGGGATTCGTGTGGCACACCAGCTGGTGACGCCCAATTTGCTGGATTATATTGAACTGTCCAAGGATTATAAAATTGTCGAGCTGACCGTGCCATCCTGCATGAACGGCAGAAGCTTGTCCGATTTAAATACAAGAGCTAAATATGGCTGCAGCATTGTTGCCCTAAATAGGGAAAGCGGAATAATCGTCGCTCCAACTGCCCATGATTATTTAAGTGAAGGCGATGTTATGGTACTCATTGGTCCTAATGAAAGTATTGACCGTTTTGAGAGTGAAGTTGTGAACCAAGAATCATAGTAAAAGAAGCTGACTCAAAAGTAGTGAATTCTACTTGGGGGCAGCTTCTTTTTTATGGAGTAAAGAGTAGGAAAATTAATGGATTTCACTATGCCATATGACTATAGATCACGCGTAGTGATCTGTGCTATTGGGGTGTGTGGTGGGCGAGTTACTAGGTGTGATATTCGTACGGCTGTAGTAGATGATTTGTGGTATCTGTGACAGTGGACTATGGGCGAGATGCGTTCTTTGTTTGTACGATGTACAGAGTGGGTGTGAACTAATTAGAGAAAACTTCCCTGAAAACAGCCGCTATTCGCTCTAAATGAACGACATTAGGGAATTCCTCCCTAATAAACAGTGGGATTCCTTTATTAGTTACTCAATCAGCCGATAATTAGGGAAGTTTTCCCTAATTATAAGTCTGCTGAACAGAAATCTCTAAATTTCAGGGAGAAATTCCCTAATTACGCAATAAGTGCTTCACTTATTGCCTCATCTGGAGATCACTAGGTGCGCACCTTGATTCATTTGGTCCGGCTTTACTGCTCACGTTCTGTCAGAAACATCTCTTCGGTTACTTGCACCAGACTGCGAGCCGCCGTGCTCATGCTTCCATCGTCACGGTAAATCAGGCAGGTGGTCCGTTGAGTCTGCTCCAGCTCCTTGATATGTAAGGACACCAGTCCGCCGCCGTTCAGCAGCTCTGGACGCAGATAAGACTTTGGCAGCAACGCAGCCGCTTTGACAGTCGGAAGCAGCCGCACGATGGCTTCGAAGGAGTCAATCTCCATGCGCACATCGGGATCAATCCCGCAGCGCTGGAATAGATCGTCCGTCAGGCGCCGGTACCAGGTACCCTTTGAGAAGAGAATCATAGGCAGCCGGGATAGATTATCCATGGTTAGCTTGGAAGAAAAATTTAAAGGATGCTGCTCTGAGACGACCAGTCGCAATTGATCCTCAAACAGAGAAATGCAGCGTAACCCAGGTTCTTGAATAGAGGAAGCGATCAGACCTACATCTGATTTCCCCTCACTAACTGAGGATACGATCTCATGCGTTCGGCCTGTAATCAGCTTCAGCTCTGCGGTCGGATATTTGTCCATATAAGCGTTAACCAGCGGCGGAAGCGTGGTCTGCAGTGAGGTAAGACTAGCCCCCAAGGTGACAAGCCTTGGCTCCCCCTCTTTGAATTTAGAAAGGGCTTCCAGAAACTTGGAACGCTGCTGCCGTTGTTCAAGCGCATAGGAATAAGTGAGACGCCCAACCTCGGTTAACTCCAGTCGTTTGCCATAACGATTAAACAGTGCGACCCCCAGACGTTCCTCGAGTTTAGAAATTTTGCGAGACAAGGCGGGCTGGGATAGATTGAGCTGGCGTGAGGCCCGGTTTAAGCTGGAATGTTCCACAACTGCTGCAAAAACATCTAAATCGTCAAACATATATTGAGGTTCCTCTCCTAATGCGATGTACGATCAGTAGTGATGAAATTCATAGCCGTAAGAGTAACTGTTCTTATTACATAAGGAAAATCAGGTTATGTCGGAAAATGTTGTTTCGCTAAATGAGAATTATTATCATATAAAATCTATTCTTATGCGTTTATTGTATAACGTTTAATAATTAGATTGCAATTCCCTTATAAGCGAAAAAAGAGTAACATGAAAAGTGACACAAGATATTCACATTTTGTGAAAAATAAAACTAAGTCCGGTAAACTCTAGGATAACGGTAAATTAAGGAATTATGTCATTGGATTGTCAACGTTATCCTGTGTCAAATGTAGTTCCGGCGGTGAATACCCATTAATGAAAACGCTGTTTTAATCGGAAAGGGGTTACTTTGTATGAAAGGATTTTATTCCAGAAAGATTCATTCCTTGCTAGGCGTTATCCCACTTGGAGCCTTCTTCATTGAGCACATGATGACGAATTTTGCGGCTGTAGAGGGTGGCGCTTCCGGTTTCACTGACAGCGTGTTATGGCTGAACAGCTTACCGCTCGTCTTCTTCCTGGAATTGTTCGGTATATGGCTTCCTCTGCTGTACCATGGGGTATACGGACTTTATATTGCGTATCAATCCAAGCCGAACTTGAACCGTTTCAACATTGAAAGAAACTGGCGTTATACCCTGCAACGGATTACAGGTATTGTTACCTTTATCTTTATCGTCTGGCACTTGTTCCAAACACGGGTTCAGGTGGCAGTGGGTAATGTGGAGCACGAAGAATTAGGCGGTCTCATGCACGATATCGTGACTCAGCCACTTCTGCTGACACTGTATATTATCGGTATCGTTGCTGCATGCTTCCACTTCTCGAACGGTCTCTGGTCTTTCTTAATCAGCTGGGGAATTACCGTCGGTCCTCGTGCACAGCGGGTATCTTCTTACCTCTGTCTTGGCATATTTGTCTTAGTAACGTTCATGTTCCTGATTTCGCTGGTTACTTTCCGTGACAGTGAATTTCAAACTGCAGCAACTATTGCCCAGTCCATAAAGACCTTCATTTAATTTAAGAATCCTTTCTGATATTTTCGATAAAAGGAGTGAACTATCATGGCAACATCCGATATCATTATCGTGGGCGGCGGTCTGGCCGGCTTGATGGCTACCATCAAGGCAGCGGAAGCTGGTGCGCATGTCCATTTATTCTCATTAGTTCCTGTAAAAAGATCACACTCCGTATGCGCGCAAGGCGGCATCAATGGCGCGGTAAATACAAAAGGTGAGGGCGACTCCCCTTGGGAGCATTTTGACGACACTGTCTATGGCGGTGACTTTTTGGCGAATCAGCCGCCGGTTAAGGCGATGTGTGAAGCTGCGCCAGGTATCATTCACCTTATGGACCGGATGGGCGTTATGTTCAACCGCACACCGGAAGGTCTGCTCGATTTCCGTCGTTTCGGCGGAACGAAGCGGCACCGTACAGCTTTTGCCGGCGCGACAACAGGCCAACAGCTGCTGTACGCGTTGGATGAGCAGGTGCGCCGCTGGGAATCTGAAGGTCTCGTAACTAAACGCGAGAACTGGGAGTTCCTTTCGGCTATCATCGACGACGAAGGTGTATGCCGCGGCATCAGTGCCCAGAATCTTAAGACGATGGAGATTGAGACTTTTCCTGCGGATGCTGTTATTTTGGCAAGCGGCGGGCCGGGTATTATTTTTGGCAAAACAACGAACTCCGTTATTAATACAGGGACAGCTGCAAGTGCGGTGTACCAACAGGGTGTACATTATGCCAACGGAGAATTTATCCAGATTCACCCAACCGCTATTCCGGGAGATGACAAGCTCCGCCTGATGTCGGAATCGGCACGTGGCGAGGGCGGCCGTATCTGGACTTATAAAGACGGGAAACCGTGGTATTTCCTCGAAGAAAAATATCCGTCCTACGGTAACTTGGTGCCGCGCGATATTGCTACACGTGAAATTTTTAATGTGTGTGTGGATCAAGGGCTGGGCATTAATGGCGAGAACATGGTGTATTTGGACCTCTCTCACAAGGATCCGAAAGAGCTGGACGTGAAGCTTGGCGGGATTATTGAAATTTACGAAAAATTCATGGGGGATGATCCCCGTAAAATACCAATGAAGATCTTCCCGGCTGTACACTATTCTATGGGCGGCATGTGGGTTGATTACAATCAAATGACGAACGTTCCTGGTCTTTTTGCAGCCGGAGAATGTGAATATCAATATCATGGAGCGAACCGTCTAGGCGCCAACTCACTGGTATCTGCTATTTACGGCGGTATGGTCGCAGGACCAAAGGCTGTTGAATACATTAAAGGCCTGAAGAAATCATCGCAGGATATCTCTTCTTCCGTATTCGATAGCTTCCACAAAAAGCAAACGGACAAATATGAATCTCTGTTAGCGATGTCAGGTACAGAGAATGCTTATGTGATTCACAAGGAACTGGGCGAATGGATGACCGCCAATATGACCGTGGTGCGGCACAATCCGAAGCTGGAAGCGACCATTGGCAAAATCAAAGAGCTTAAGGAGCGTTATCGCAAGATCAATATGAATGATGCATCGCGCTGGAATAACCAAGGTGTGGCCTTCACTCGCCAGCTCTGGAATATGCTGGAGCTGTCCGAAGCGATGACACTTGGAGCGCTTATGCGGAATGAGAGCCGTGGTGCACATTACAAACCGGAATTCCCAAATCGTAATGATGAGGAGTTCTTGAAGACCACAAAAGCAGCCTGGACTGCAGAGGGTCCACAAATCTCCTACGATGAAGTGGATGTCTCGCTGATTCCTCCACGGGTACGCGATTATTCGAAGGATTAATGCTTTCCAGTAACAGAATAGCTTGCGAGGCAAGCTTCATGAAATAAAATCAGGCAATTTGAGGAGGGAACCATTATGGCGGAAACAGCTGCAGCTCCCAAAAACGTAAAGTTTATCATCACCCGCCAGGACGATCCACAAAGTTCATCGTATGTCGAGGAATTTGAACTTCCTTATCGTCCAGGTATGAATGTGATCAGTGCTTTGATGGAAATTCAGCGTAACCCTGTGAATGCCAAAGGTGACAGCACAGTTCCCGTATGCTGGGATTCCAACTGTTTAGAAGAAGTGTGCGGAGCTTGCTCCATGGTGATTAATGGCAAACCCCGCCAAGCTTGCGCTGCACTTATAGACAATCTGGAGCAGCCTGTACGCATTGAGCCTATGAAGACATTTCCGGTGGTGCGTGACTTAGTCATTGACCGTACCCGGATGTTCAATGCGCTAAAAAGGGTGAAAGCATGGATTCCGATTGACGGTACGTACGATCTTGGACCGGGACCGCGGATGCCGGAGAAAAAACGGCAGTGGGCCTATGAATTATCCAAATGTATGACCTGTGGCGTATGTTTGGAGGCTTGTCCGAATGTCAACGAAAAGACGGATTTCATCGGACCGGCAGCCATTTCTCAAGTACGTCTGTTCAATGCTCACCCTACAGGTGAAATGAACGCTGACGAAAGATTGGACGCTCTTATGGAGGATGGCGGGATCGATGGCTGTGGTAACTCACAGAACTGTGTACGCGCTTGTCCAAAGGGGATTCCTCTTACGACATCTATTGCAGAAATAAACAAGCAAACAACGAAGCATATGTTCAAACGTTGGTTAGGTGTGTAATTAATAGTACCGCCAAATGTTTATCTATTGAGCTATCCTCAAAGTGGATTCCATTCGCTGGGGGTAGCTTTTTTTATGTTGTTAAGACTCTCTTATCTGCTTGAGGCGGGAAAGTCTTGCAGGGCTGGAGCAAGTTCAGAATATTGACCAATTTATGCTATAATATCCATTGTTAACGTAATGTTAGCTGTGGAACAAGGAGGAATAATCGTGATTTGTCGGGAGCAAGATGGAGCAATTGTAATGGTTAAGCAGCATGATCACGGGAAACTTGCCGGAGAGCTGGCCATTGGGTTCAAAGAGCAGCATGTGCCAACTGAAGGACGCCGGGAAGAGGTACTGTGGGCAGTAGCCCAGCATGATAGGGGTTGGATTGATCTCGATGAGACCCCTTTCTGGAATGATGCGGAGCAAGCACCCTACACCTTTATTGATTTTCCTGTAGTGCCTAAGTTGACCTTTTATAAGCGTGGATTAGATGAGATCGAGGAACACACACCGTACGGAGCGTTGCTGTGCAGCTTGCATTTTGAGCGGCTTATTAAGATTTCGGGACTCGATTATCCAGAACTAACGTTATATCAAGAACATGAAGAGGAACGCAGAGCACGTATCCATCGGGAGCTTGAAGCTTCTAAGCCTATCGGAGAAGATGAGCTGTATTATGATGCCCGTCTTTTAGAATTCTGCGATGATCTGTCCTTGTATTTGGCCTTAAATGAGCCGGGGTGTCCGAAATCAGAGGAGCATCCATGGTGGCGTGAAGGGTTCTCAGGCACTGAAGATTTCAGTTTTACGTCAGGTCGTGTTATCACAGCGGAGTGGCAGGATAAGTCAACGTTAATGCTTGAACCGTTTCCTTTTGTAAAAAACCTGGAAGTAGCATTTATGCTGAGACGAGTTCAAAAATCAGAAATCGCAAAAAAAGGGATTGCACGCGCTTACAGCGAAACTCCGGAAGAAGAATGCCGGATTGTTCTAACTGCCCGAAATAATATATAAGTTATTATTTGGACCGTCTGTTTTTCGGGGAAAAGGTAAAGAAAGGAGAATCTCCCTATGAAGATACAATCGTCTGGGGCTTCTCCCAATAAGAATGGCGATAAGATCCACAAGGACCCCTCTAAGGGGCGTTCTGGTAGCGAGTCTACAATTACCCGCCGGCAGTTCCTGACTCGGAGTGCGGCTGCTGTAATCGGCGCAGGATTGCTTACAAGCGGATATGCATGGCAGGGGGAGCCGAACTGGATTGAGGTCACTAAGCTGGACTTGCGTTTTAAGGAGCTTCCTTCCGCTTTTTCAGGGATGAAGCTTGTTCATTTCAGTGATACGCATCTCGGATTTAATAAGGATGCCAGGGATCTGGCCCGACTCGCTAAACATATAAGCAAAGCTGAACCGGATCTTATTTGCTTCACGGGTGACATTGTGGACAGCGATCCTGAGGATCTTGTTGAAGCCGTACCGGTGCTGGCAGCGTTAAGTGCGCCATTGGGTAAATTTGCGATATTAGGCAATCATGATTACAAGAATACCCAGCTGGTTACCGAGCTGCTGGAGTCTGCGGGCTTCCGGGTGCTGAGGAATAAATCCTACCTTCTAAAAAGAGGCGGGGCAGTCATGGCGGTTACGGGTCTGGATGATCTGTTACACGGTAAACCCGACCCAGCGAAAGCCATTACTGGTGTTCCTGAAGGAACCTTTAACGTCCTTTTGATGCATGAGCCGGATTATGCGGATACCGCACAGGCCTATTCATTTGATCTACAGCTTTCCGGGCACAGTCATGGCGGACAAATTCGCCTGCCCTTTATAGGTGCGCCATTTACACCTTATGGATCTCTTAAATACATAAATGGATTGTATTATACAGAAGACAAAGCCATGCCTGTGTATGTGAATAGAGGGTTTGGAGAGACATACATGCCTTTTCGGTTATTGTGTAGGCCAGAATTAACGGTTCTGACGCTGCATCGGTCCATGAGCTGATTAGGCTGGAATTTTAGCTGCACGGAAGGGGAGAGAAGATGAGCACCTATGGAGCAGTGTTGTTAGAGACACAACATGGTTTAGCAGTTGATCTGAGGCTGATCATGCCTGAGGATGTTTTAGCTTTGCGGCAGCTGCTCTCCCATCCAGATGTGCAGCGCCATATTCTAGTACGCTCTGGCCCTGGATCAGCATCTGCCCAGGTGGAGAAGCTGGTAAACCGGATGTTATTTGCCTTCGATCCTTGTGCGCTGCATGCCGGGATCTATTTAAAGGGGCAGCAGCGGTTGATCGGTATAGTGGCTTTGCAGAATTGGAACCGCCGTGAGGGCACAGCTACCTTAGGATATATGCTGGACCCGGCATGGTGGGGATGCGGGCTGGCGACGGAGGCCGTGGGTTTGTTTTTGAACTATAGTGTTCATACCCTTGGGATAACAAGGATCGAAGGACGCTGCACAGGAGATAATATTAGATCGGAACGTGTGATGCTCAAGAACGGTATGAAGCTGGAGCGGGTGATGCCCAAAGTCGGCTCCTTGGACGATGTAATGAAAGTATTCACATTGTTACACAAATGAAATAATGCCGTTATCAAACTCTAACAGTGTGCGGTTAAACTAAGTACATGACCCCCTTTTAAAAATATACTGCTTTGGGACCCGATGATTCGGGTCCATTTTTTTTGATTGAAAAGAGTAGCGTAAGTGATTGGCAGTACCGAATCCGATCGTTTATGATTAACATACTATGGAGTGGAATGACCAAGGAGGCGTAACATTTTGAATGAAGTGGTACAAACATTAAAAAACCATCGTTCTTTCCGGCAATATTCAGACCAGCCTGTGGAGCCAGAGAAGCTACAAATTATGATTGAATCGGCTCAAGCCGCACCGTCATGGGTTCATGGACAGCAGGTATCGATAATCGCCATCAAAGATCCTGCGCGTAAGCAGCAGCTTTCAGTTTTGTGCGGAAATCAGAAGCATGTAGCGGCAGCACCGGTTTTTTTGGTATTTTGCATGGATTTTTATAGAGCTAAAGTAGCTAGTGAGCTGGAAGGCAAGTCTTTTGAAGCCGTGAAAGATGTGGATGCACTTTTGGTTGGAGCTACAGATGTGGGAATCTCATTGTCTAACGCGATTGCAGCGGCGGAATCCATGGGACTGGGCATCATTCCTATTGGGGGTGTGCGCCGCAACACAGCGGGTGTGATTGAACTGCTGAAGCTGCCGGAGTACGTATTCCCTGTCGTCGGCCTATGCGTGGGATACCCAGCGGAGGAGGTTTCTCAGAAGCCGCGGCTGCCACTGGAAGCTATATTTCATGAGGAGCAATACAATCCGGACGTACAAGGCCTCCTGGAGGCGTATAATCAAACCCACCGTGAATTCTTGCAGCAGCAGGGGATGACGGAGAGAGATTGGACCAGTACGATTGCTCATTTTTATGATATCAACCCGGAATATGGAGATGCGAAACGTACGCTGAAACAACAAGGTTTTAGCTGTGATAATCTGTAAATAAACAAAAAGATGCACCAAGCTGAGATTGGTTTAACGGAGGGTGAACCCTGCCCCTAAACCAAAACGCTTGGTGCATTATTTAATTTCTCGCTTAAACGCTTACCGTCCTTATAGGGACGGTGAAGGCGTTTAAGCTTGTTTACAGAGAAACTTTGACTTTTTGGCGCTGCTTGTAATAAACCCAGTGTGTAAAGCCTATTTCTTTAAGCTGTGCAGCTACCGCATCCCGATCCTCGGCGACCCGGGACGGCTTATGTGCATCCGAACCAAAACTAACCTCTACGCCAAAATGTAGTGCCCGCTCCAGAATATCTTCAGAGGGATACCAGCCGCCGACCAGCTTAGTCCCGCCTGAGGTATTGATTTCGATGGCCACGTCACATTCACTGATTACACGCAGACAATCGTCAATCGGCTGAGGTGCAGGGATTTCGGAAAAAGCAGGATAATTCCCCTTCATCGCATCAATATGTCCGAGTATTTGGAACATACCACTGCGTGCGGAATCAGCAATTAACCGGTAATATTCAGACTTCACGCGGATCTTCTCATTTTTGCTAAGGTTTTTCCAGCGCCCTTTGTTAAAAATGCTGACTCCACCAACACTATGTACCGATCCAATCACATAATCAAAAGGGTAGGCGGATAATGTCTTACGGTATATCTCAGCATGTTCGGGGAAGTAATCTGATTCGATGCCTAACAGTACGTCGATAACGCCTTCGTACTCTTTTTTGAGGGAGAGAACATCATCTACATAATTAGCAAATTCGGATTTAGCCATTGCGATTTTGGGAAAAGCCTGATCGGATGGATCTCCGAAATAGGGAGTATGATCGGAAATACCTATAACTCCCAATCCAGCGGCAATCCCAGCTTCGATATAATCTCTAATCGTTCCGTCAGCATGGCCACAGCGGAAATGATGGGTGTGTAAATCAAATTTCATCAAGAACATCTCCTTTAAACAAGGTTATGCAATCAGCTCAGAAGTAATCGGTTCCACTTTGTGGGTGGGATTTATTCAGACCCGATAAATTGGGTTTCTGGCATGCCTTTAAGATCGCTTAGGAACTGCCTCATAGCAGAGTTTACGTATTTTCCTGATTTTGTGATCACGCCAACAGGATGGGTGACTTCCAGCTCAATAATTGGCACAATTTTGAGGGTGCCGGCTCGAACCTCAGCGGTTACTGACTGCTTGGAAATAATGGCGGCGCCCAAATCGAGCTCGACCATCCGTTTCACTTCCTCGCTGCTGGTCAGCTCCATAATGACCTGAGGTTGAATGCCATGTTTGTTCAGAACCTCATCCGCAAATTTACGGCCCACTGTATCTGGTGAGAGCAGAATTAGCGGGGTCTTGCTTAAGGCTTCTATCCCAGCGGTCTTCACTTGAGCGAGAGGGTGTCTGGGAGAGACCACCAGTTCGAAGGTATCATAATACAAAATGGAAGTAGACATGCCCGGGCTACGTCCAATTAAATAACCGATGCCGACATCAACAATGCCGTTTTCGACATGCTGATAAATTTGTGATGAGGACATAGAGGAAATTGATGTTTTGATATGGGGGAACTGGTCTTTAAAATAAGATAGAATACGCGGTAAAATTTGAATGGCGATTGAGGTAGTTGTGCCTAGAACTATATGACCTTGGGGATTTTCATCAAGATCTGCAAGCCGTTCCTTAAGTTCCTCGACAATCCTCACTATTTGTTCCGCATGCTCCAGAAAGACAGTCCCTCTATCCGTTAATGTAACAGGCTGGTTTCGGTCAACCAGCTGAGTCTTGAACTCTTCTTCAAGGCTCTTAATCTGTGCTGAAACCGCTGGTTGGGTCAGATTAAGCAGTTCTCCGGCCTTGCGAAAGCTCATCGTTTTGGAAATTGTTATTAGTGTCTCCAGCTGGCTGATGTTCATGGAATACCTCCTTTGGACCATCGAATTGGATGTGTAATTGCGTTAATATCTTACGTTCCACGTTGGCATTTGTTTAAATTATAGGAGATAATACCCGGCAGAGCAATGTTGCTGCGTAAACTATCTTGGGTTTGAATTCGACATATGCATTAATTTTTGCTGAATTGTGCCGATATATAAAGTATAATATATCCATATTGCTTGGGACTTTTGGTATATGACCAAAGCACGATAAAGGGGGAGACTAGACATTCATGAAAGCAGAAGTAATTAATCCGTTTCTAGAGTCTGCACGGACTGTTATAGAACAAGTAATTCAGGTCTCGCCTTCTACGGGGAGTTTAGGCATTAAAGAAATTGAACTGATCGATAATCATATATGGATTCAAGTAGGGATGACAGGCCAACTGAGCGGAAATATTATATTTGGTATCGCGGAGCAGGTAGCCTTGCGAATGGTATCGATTATGATGGGAGGCTTTGTGATCACCGAGATGGATGAGATGGGTCAAAGTGCGATTTCAGAGCTGAGCAATATGATCAGTGGGAATGCCAGTACCATTCTATATAATCAAGGTGTTTCGGTGGATATAAGTCCTCCTCAGATTATGAAGATGGAAAGCATGTCTTTTATGCCTCGTAAAGCGCTTAGTATTCCGTTGTTGATGGATGGGGTTGGAGAGATGGATATTCAGGTGATGATCTCTTAGGCAAGAGTTAGGAGCTGAAATACTTTTCATGGTACTCAAAGATAAGGTTGTTGTGATTACAGGAGCGTCAAGCGGCATTGGTGCATTAACAGCACAGATGCTTAGTAAAAAGGGGGCAATCCCTGTCTTGGTAGCACGTTCCGAAGCGAAGCTGAAAGAAACAGCGGCTGGTATCCCGGGCGTTTTTGGACTGTACACCTGCGACGTAACAGATGCTGAGGGTGTTCAGAAGACCTTCGCACAAATTTTGGCCGCATATGGCAGAATTGATATTTTGCTAAATAACGCAGGGTACGGCAAATTTGCTGCTTTTACGGAGATGGAGCCTCATGAATTTGACGATATGATGGATGTTAATTACATGGGGATTGTCCGGTGCACGAAGGCTGTTGTTCCACATATGCTGGAGCGGGGAAGCGGCCAGATTGTAAATGTGGCTTCCATGGCAGGGAAGATAGGCACTGCCAAATCTGTAGCCTACACAGCTACCAAACATGCTGTTCTCGGATTCACAAATGCGCTCCGTCAGGAGCTGCGGAAGAGTGGAATTATCGTCTCGGCTGTGAACCCGGGGCCTATCGCCACCGATTTTTTCAAAACGGCTGACCCGTCTGGCAATTATGAGAAGAGTGTAGCCCGGATGATGATGACCCCAGAGCATGTATCTTCCAAGATCGTTAAGGTTATGGAGACCGGCAAAGAAGAGCTCGATCTTCCGGGTCTGGCAGGGTTTGGCATACGGCTTTACGGGCTGTTTCCTCGCCTGGCGGACAAGCTTACTTATAATGCGATGAACAGAAAATAGACCCTGTTGTCAGCTTTATTGGCCTTCCATTTGGTGGAGAGGCCTTTTTGGCATATAATGAAGATATTATCTCAAGCGAAAAGGATGAATTACACTTATGAATAAAGCTTCTTTTGCGGCTATCGGCATTCAGGAAGACCTCATTGCCCGGTTGTCGGAATTCGGCATTAACGCTCCATCCCCGGTACAAGAGCAGACTATACCGCTTCTACTAGAGGGAAGAGATGTTATTGCAGCTTCCCAGACTGGAACGGGTAAGACGTTGGCCTATCTATTGCCGCTGCTTCAAACGATTAATCCGGAGCAGAAGGTGGTCCAAAAGCTGGTGCTCGCCCCTACACAGGAGCTGGCGATGCAAATCTTACGCGAGGCGGAACGTTATGGCGAACCGCGCGGAATTCGAGTTATGGGTCTTATTGGCGGGGCCGCAATCAAACGCCAGATTGACAAGCTGCGTGAGCATCCACAGCTAGTTGTGGGAACGCCTGGGCGGATCCGCGAGCTGATTGGACTTCGTAAATTGAAGATGCATGAAGTCAGTACTATTGTTCTGGATGAGGCGGACCAAATGTTCCAGCTTAGCGGAGCAGGCGAAGTTACAAAAATTGTCAGCAGTGCGCTGCGTTCACGCCAGCTCGTTATGCTGTCGGCAACGATCGGACCAGAGACGAAAGCGCTGGCTAATCGTGAAATGAAGAACCCGGCAGAGGTCGGAATTGCTCCAGGTGTAATGACAGCTGAAAGTTTGGAGCATCATTATGTTGTTGCTGAAGAGCGTAACAAAATGGACATGCTGCGCCGGGTGATTCGCCATTACAATCCCGATAAAGCGATTGTGTTCGTGAATGCTACAGACGATATTGCCGAGGTTGAGGCTAAGCTGAATCATCTTGGGCTTACTGCGGCAGCACTTTACGGAGATGCAGATAAGGTAACGCGTAGCAATGTATTAAAAGGTTTCCGGGAAGGTAAATTTCGTGTGCTTGTTGCCAGTGACGTAGCTGCCAGAGGACTGGATATTGAGAATCTTTCTTTGGTAGTTAGCTACGATCCGGCTTTTGATTCTGAACATTATGTACACCGTGCAGGCCGTACGGGACGGATGGGACGCCGCGGCTTATCTGTAACGATTGTTACAGAGCAACAAACCTTTATCATGCGGAAATTCGCTCGCGAATTGGATATTGCGCTTGAGGAGCGGGAGATGGTCGGTGGTAAGGTGCTTGCAGCAGATGAAGCGCGCAGCGCTTTGCGCAATGGACGGGGACGGAGTAGTGAAGGCAGTGGGCAACGCCGTGATGGATCCGCTCCAGGCAGCGGCAAGCCGCCTGTAAGCACATCTGGAGCCTCCAATGTTCAGTCGCCATCCGTTGGAGCAGGTACGCAGCCTGCCAAAAGAATGGCTACGATTAACACAAGTGAAACAACAAGCGGAGAACAACAGCGCGATCCACAGTGCAGTGTGAATCCTTCTGCGGGAGCACGCGGAGATGCGACTCCTGCACGGAGCAAACGCAGCAGCAATGCGGAACGTGAGAAGAACCGTAAAAATAAAGGAGCTCCAAAGTGGTTGAAAGACAAAACTCCGAGAGGTGACGGTCAATGAATAATGCTCCCGTATTGCAAATTACGGGTCTCAGTGGTGGGTACAGCCTGAATAAGCCAGTGCTGCATGATATTGCACTTCAGGTGCAGCCTGGCGAAATGGTTGGTTTGATTGGTTTAAACGGAGCAGGAAAAAGTACGACGATGAAGCATATTCTAGGATTGATGTCGCCCCATAAGGGCGATATCACCGTACAGGGCAAGACGCGTGCTGAAGATCCCGTTGGATACAATAATGCGTTGTCTTTTGTACCGGAATCGCCGCTACTGTATGACGAAATGACGGTTCGTGAGCATGTTGAATTTACTGCCAGAGCTTATGGGGTAGATCAAAAGGATTATGAATCCCGCACCTCGCATCTTGCCAAGCTGTTCCATATGGAGGATAAGATGGACACCCTATCGACCCATCTATCCAAAGGGATGAAACAGAAGGTTATGATCATGTGCGCTTTCGTTGCACGACCTGCATTATATGTCATCGACGAGCCATTTTTAGGATTGGATCCGCTAGGTATCCGCTCCTTGCTTGATTTCATGATGGATCTAAAGAACTCTGGATCGTCGATTCTGTTAAGCTCTCATATTCTTTCCACAATAGAGAATTATTGCGACCGTTTTATTGTATTGCATAAAGGTAAGGTGATTGCACAGGGTACGTTGGCGGAAATAGCGGCAACTGCCGGGCATCAGGGGCTGACTTTGGAGCAGTTGTTCTACGAGCTGGTTCAGGGAGGGAAATAATATGGATTTGAAAGAGCTGCGGCGCACGCGGCGCGGTCGATTCATGGGAAGTATGCTTCCTTATGTGGGATATATCATTCAAAGCGGCGTAGCCATGGTTTTCCTGTTCGTGTTGATTGTCTTCTCTGCTTGGTATACATCGCTGCTACAAAATGTACCTGAAGGCATTCCCATTCGCTGGATTATGTTAGCATTACTGTTGCCTGCGACAGTGCATAGCGGCTTCCGAACCTATTTGCAGACCCCGGATACGATCTTTCTGCTGCCTCAGGGTCACCGCATGAAGGAATATTTTGCACCCTCCTGGGTCAGTGGAAACGTGTGGAAGATCATTCGTTTGTTATTTGTACTGATCACCCTTTGGCCGTTGTACATACGTACAGATGATTCTCCCAAGCGACTTTTATTTACAGTGCTGATCCTGATTGCTGTGAAGCTGATCGCGAGCTATGGATTATGGAAAGAGATAGCTATGCTGTCACGTCCGATGGCAGGTGTGTTTGCTTTCTTGCGCTGGGCAGTTGGAGGTTTGATTATTGCCGCTTGGCTGTGGCAGCCTGCCGGCCCGAGCCTGATATTTATGGTGTTATTGGCAGCAGCCTATCTTGCTGCACTGTCTGTGCCCGGACGTCACGCTGTGCCATGGGAAAGACTGATCGCCATGGAAAACAATCAAGGTGCACGTGCGCTGATGGTTCTGGGCTGGTTCGTGGATGTACCGGGCCGTGAGCAACGGGTGTATTCCCGCCGTTATCTTTCCAAATGGGGCGCTAAGCTGCCTTGGCGTAAGGATACTGCTTATCGGTATCTGCTAACCAAAAGCTTTGCCCGGGGCGATATCTTTGGAATCATTATGCGGATATCGGTGCTGGCTCTGCTGCTGAATTGGTGGAACCGTGATAGTTACTTTGGCACCGGAATTTATTTGTTCTTCCTGTTCATCATTGGTGTTCAATTGTCGGCACTCCGCAAATTGCATAGCGAGTCTTTTTGGCTGACAGTGTATCCTTTTCCTGAAGGCAGTAAGGCGGACAACACGACACAATTTGTATTCCGTGCGCATCTGGTTGTGGCATTGATTCTTGGATTACCTTTCTTAGCTTCCATAGGTGACCGTCTGATGCCAGTGCTCTTTACCTTAGCGGCAGGTGTTGTGGTAGTCTTCCTGTTTAAAGGATACTTGTCCCGCAAAGAGGCACGATTGGATGACGACGATTTGTAAAGCAATTTCATAGTCACAATAAAAAGGCTGTCTCACAGTAGAGAAATTCTACGAATGAGAGAGCCTTTTTTTGCTGGAAGCATAATTTGAGCCGGGCAAGTCCTTAAATTTGCAAAAACGGAACAGAGTATTTAAAAAATGCTGTATGTCTTTTACCAGATAGCTCCAGCATAATAAGCCTGTATCTTACATCATGTATACGCTTCCATTCATAGGCGTAGTCATCCGTACCAACAAAACAGTATTGGGGGAGGATTCAGGCGTGAAAAGAAGATTATCAATATTCATGGTGGCGCTTTTACTATCATCCTTATTCTTGAATGTGCTTGAGGCGGGTATACCACGGGCCGCAGCGGATGCCGCAGGAGTTCCAGTGTACTATGATCCCACAAAAAGTGTGGAGGAGCGCACTGCGGATCTATTATCCCGAATGACGCTGGAAGAGAAGATTGGGCAGATGGTTCAAGCAGAAAGAGCTGCCGTCACTCCTGAGGAGGTACAGAAATATGCTCTTGGCTCTGTACTCAGCGGGGGGGGCTCATTCCCTAACGGAAAAGAAAGTGACAGTACCCGCGATAACTGGAGAGACTTGATAGATAGCTATCAGGATGGTGCATTGTCTACCAGATTAGGCATTCCGCTGCTCTATGGGGTGGATGCGGTGCATGGACATAACAATGTCAAAGGCGCAACGCTTTTTCCGCATAATATTGGCCTAGGGGCTGCTAATGATCCCGCATTGACTGAGCTTATTGGTGCAGCTGCTGCTAGGGAAGTAGCCGCAACAGGAGCGAACTGGACATTTGCCCCAACGATAGCCTCCCCTCATAATGCAAGATGGGGTAGAACCTATGAAGGTTTTAGTGATAATCAGGATATTTCAGCAGAACTAGGTGCGGCTTATGTGTTTGGACTGCAAGGACGGACTGCTGCTGCATTGGCAGGGACAGATACAATCACGGCAACAGCAAAACATTATCTAGGTGAAGGTTATACGGATAATGGTGTAAATCAAGGCAACATCACTAAATATACCGAGCAAGAGATCATGGATAAGGATTTGAAAATTTATAAAGCAGCTGTAGACGCAGGGGTGCAGACGGTTATGGCCTCCTATCACAGCATCCAAGGTCTTAAAATGCATGCCCATAAACATTTACTGACCGATGTTTTGAAGGGTGACAAGAAAAATGGCGGGCTTGGCTTTACCGGTTTCGTGATTTCGGATTATAACGCTGTGCAGCAAATCACAGTGGATAGCGAGGGCAAAGCAGTTAGCGGATTGAAGAACCAGCTGTATGTGTCCGTAAACGCCGGAGTCGATATGTTCATGATGCCGACCGTTTGGAAGGATACGATTAAGTACATCACAGAACTTGTAGGCGAAGGTAAAATTACTACTGAGCGCATAGATGATGCGGCAGAACGTATCCTGCATGTCAAAATCGCTTCAGGATTGTTCGAGCATCCCAAAAGCGAACCGGATCTGTTGAGTGCATTTGGCTCAGCAGAAAGCCGCAAATTAGCCCGCCAAGCTGTGGCGGAGTCGCTTGTTCTTTTGAAGAACGATGAGGTAAATGGAAGTCCAATTCTATCGCAATTAAGCGGGATGGATAAAATATTCGTAGCAGGTAAAAACGCTAATAATATCGGTAACCAAGCCGGTGGTTGGTCGATCACTTGGCAAGGGAAGTCGGGCAATATAACTGAAGGCACGACGATCCTCGAAGGGATAAAGGAGGCTGTTCCTGCTTCTACAACGGTCAAATATAACCTGAACGGGCGGGGAGCTGCGGGTTATGATGCGGCGATCGCTGTTATCGGTGAGACACCTTACGCCGAGACCGATGGCGACCGGACCAGCTTGAATCTGGATGAGCAGGATCTGGCGACACTTGCGAATATACGTGCTGCTGATCCTAATATTCCGCTTATCGTTGTATTGGTGTCTGGACGTCCAATGACGATAGCCAGCCAAGTGGAAGATTGGGATGGGCTTGTGGCAGCTTGGCTACCAGGTACAGAGGGTGCTGGAGTAGCTGATGTGTTATTTGGTACTAAGGATTTTGTAGGCAAAAATCCAATTCGTTGGTCATTCGCTTTGAACAATTATCCGGCAGACAATAACAGTACTAATGTGTTGTTCAAAACAGGATATGGCTTGACCAAAAATGAGAAAACACCAAAGCTTCCAACTGCTCCTGTCGATCCGGAAGCTCCAGAGATTCCTTCACTGCCGGTTCCCGGCAAAATTGAAGCAGAGGACTTTTTGAACAAAAGCGCAGGACTGCAAACTGAAAATACGCAGGATATAGGTGGCGGTCTCGATGTCGGCTATACCTCGGCTGGACAGTGGCTCGAATATAACGTGAATGTGGAGCAAGCAGGTACGTATCAAGCCGATTTCCGCTATTCCGTTAATAGTGGCACTACAGGCATCAACATCAAATCAGCAGAGGGAACCAAGCTAGGAACATTAAGCGTGACCTCAACAGGTGGCTGGCAGAATTGGCAGACGAAAGCTGTAGAAAATGTTGTGTTTAAGAAGGCAGGATTGCAAAAGATCCGTCTGGAATTTACCGGTGGGGATATCAACCTGAACTGGGTGAGCTTCACTCGAACAGGTGATGTGCCTGTAGATCCATCAAATCCCGGAGATGGCGGGGAAAGCACTAAACATGTTATTAAGTCAGATGTAGTTAGCTCCTGGGTATCGAGTGAGCGAGATCCTTCCGATCGGAAATGGTATTATGCTGACCGTTATCAAGAGGGTGATTTGAAGCTGGAAGAGCAGGCGAAGCTGGATATTGTGGTTCCTGACGTGAAGGCAGGTACAGAGATCCATATTGATCCTGACCGGAAATATCAATCTATTCTAGGGATCGGTACCTCCATGGAGGAATCGACGGTTAATAATCTGGCGAAGATGTCTGCGGCGAAGCAGGAGGAATTGCTGCGGAAAATGATTGATCCTGTATCAGGGATCGGAATGAGTATGCTCCGGTTGACGATTGGGACGGCTGACTTTACAGATAAACAATTTTATACCTACGATGATATGCCTCCAGGACAAACCGACATTAATTTGGAGCATTTCTCCATCCAAAAGGACATTGACTACCATATCATCAGCACGGTTAAAAAAATTCAAAACATCAACCCGGATATTAAGTTTTTTGCCTCACCTTGGAGCCCGCCGGGTTGGATGAAGACTACAGACAGTATGATCAAAGGCCAAGTGAAGGATGAATATCTGCCTGTACTGGCCAAATATTATCTTAAATTCGTACAGGAGTACGAGAAGCTGGGAATTACCTTTGAAGGTCTGACCTTGCAGAATGAACCTTTGCTGGAAATTGAATATCCAAGCACCAAAATGCCGTGGGAGCAAGAAGCCCAGCTGGCTAAACTGCTGCGGAAGGAATTAGATGAACATGGTTTCAAAGACGTAAAGCTGTGGACATTTGATCATAATCCTGGTGACACGATGGCCTATCCAGCACAAATCCTTGGCAATCCTGAATTAGGTGCCTACGATGCGGTGGACGGAACTGCTTTTCATGATTATGGCGGTGACCTTGGTCTGATGACCCAGCTCCATAATCTCTATCCTGACAAAAATGTATATTTGACCGAACGCGCAGTCTGGGGTACCTCAGGCGCAGACCGCATTGCTCAATATTTCCGTAATTGGGCCCGCAGCTATAACTCCTGGGTAGCGATGCTGGACAGTGATATTGCCTCCCATCAGTGGACCGGAACGCCAGACCCAACCCCGATTGTGCAGGATTCGGGAGACCGTAACCATTACTGGCTGCTGCCAGAATATTATCTGATGGGCCAATTTACGAAATTCGTTAAACCGGGGTACGTGCGGATTGATAGTGACTACGGCTCAAGCAGCACTGTAACGAACGTAGCTTTTGCTAGTCCGGATGGAAAAGAGATTGTGACGGTAGTGATCAACCAGACGTCGGATCTACAGCCGTTCAAATTGCTAGTGGACGGTGCGCAAATTAGTGCTGTGCTGCCGGCGAAATCAGTGGGCACTTATAGCTGGGAACGTCTGAATGGTATACAGACGGTGCCGGGTGTAGTGAATGCTGTTGATTTTGAAGAAGCGCAAGGGGTTTACACTGTAAATGAGCAGGGTTATATTGGCGGGTTCGCGCCAGACGCCTCGTCCACCTTCGACTATGTGATTGATGTTAAAGAAAGCGGTAAATATTCACTTCAATTTAAGCATGCCGCTCAATTCAGCGATGGCGCCGGAAAATCGGTGGAAATTAGTGAAGATGGTAAGGTTATCGCTACGCTTCCAATTGTGCAGCAGACGGAGAGTATGACAGATTTTGCAGATTATCAATCCTTGATCTCTCTGAACAAGGGCATTCACAAGCTCACCTTGAAGACGAACGGGAACGGTTATAATATCCGTTCATTAACTTTACGCCAAGCGCCTTCCGGATCACATGAGCTTCCTGGTGTGCTTCAAGGGCAAGACTACACTACAGCTTCAGGGGTGTTAGTGACGGGTGGTGCAGTGGGTTATACTGACCCCGGCGATTGGGTGAAGTATAAGATTAATGTACCTGCCAGCGGTAACTACCCACTCCTGATCTCCTATGCTACTAATCAGGATGATGCAGAGCTGGAACTGCTGACGGGAGAGGATGGAGCAACAGTAACGACAGCGACTTATGCTTTGACGAAGACGGGGGGATGGTCCAATTGGCAAATAGCTAATGGAACGGTAACCTTGCCTGCCGGGGAGCAGACGCTGACCATGAAAGTAAATGGAGCAGGATTTCATTTGCAGTCGCTTACGATCGGACCCGCGCTTCAATCGGAGACTGCTTTGGTAGAAGGAAATGAGGAGGGTGCAGAAGTTATCGTCAAGCTAGTAAATGACAAATATGCACCTGAACTGGATACCGCTTATTGGTCTATTGAAGGTTACGAGGGAACGGTTGTGGATAGCGTATACCGGGTGGATGATTATACAGCGAAGGTCGTATTAGCGGGGACGCGAGCTATTGATTTCGACACTGATCGTACGCTTACGGTTACCGCTGATGTGTATCAGACAGAATCAAATCAGTCTTTTGGCAGCGTCCATGTTCTGAAATTGCCTCTTATAGTTACAGCAATCAACGACGAAGAGAGCATTAGTCTTTCTCCGAGTACTCTTCCATATCAAGTGAACGGGAATGAATTGGTAGTCAGCCTTACAGGAGGGACATTTAATCCTGATGCCATTCAGAGCATTTCTGTCTCGGGCCCAGGTAAGGATCAGGGGCATGTTAGTATTGGGGCAGCTGCCTTACTTGACCCTACCCATGTGAAGCTGACGCTGGCATGGAATGATCATACCCCGTATTATAGTGATTTGCAGCTTACCGTGAATGTGCCTGCAAATGCTTATGCCGATTCAAGTGGTGGCGTGCTGCGTGCGGAGGTTAAGCTCTTAGGAACAACTAGTGCTACAGCACCTATAGAAGTCACAAGTTTGAACGCACTCGATCAATTCTACCAGCTGCAAGGTATCACAGTCAGCGGCCAAGGCAGTGGAGCGAAGCTGACCGGCATTGATGCTGGAGACAGCATTGATTACTGGGTAAATGTGCCGCAGGATGGAAACTATGCTTTTACGCTTACCGTGACTTCCGCGAATGGTGCTCCTAAGGGCATTATTTATAAAACGGAGGATGGGAAGACATTAAGAACCGTTGATGTGCCGAATCTTTACTCGCAAACCGTTGGCATACGCACCGTTCTTCAATTGAAGGCTGGTGAACAGAAGCTGCGCCTGCAAGCTGGATCAGCAGGATACGAGCTTAGTGGTATTAAAATAGAACCTTATACTGAAGTAATCATGGATGGCACTGGTTCTTTGAAAGTGGAAGCCGAGAATTATTACGATGCTACACCCAATGGAATTCAGAGTACCATGACTGGCGGTGTGCTGGATTTTAGAAATGTCGGGTTTACCGTTGCAGGTGGTTCTATGGATTATATGCTTGATATTACTGAAGCCGGATTTTATAAAATCGTATATCGGTATGCTACAGCACAAGGCGGAGTAAGCACTACGCTATCTGTAAATGGTACAAAACTCTCGACAGTGCCTATGCCTACTACAGGTGGCTGGTCGAATTACACGCTGGCGAGTGGTGTCGTACAACTTGCGCAAGGAAAACAGGTAGTACGGATGAACTTCAATAATGACGGTGCCAATCTAGATTGGTTCACGCTTGAACGGACGGAAGAAGGAGAGCAGCCGATTCATTCAAAGACTTCCTTACCTGTTTCTTCTTTGAAACCGGGAGCTTACAGCGGATTACAAACGATCAGCCTTACTACAGCGACATCAGGAGCAGAGATTCATTACACAACCGATGGGTCGTTGCCTACAGCAGACAGTCCACTTTATACCGGAACTATTGACGCAGCAGGAGTCACAGTTCTTCGTACGATAGCGGTAAAAGAGGGCATGGAGAACAGTTTTGTAGCTCCATTCACGTATGTGATCAGCGGAGCGGTTGATATGAAGACGGTGTCAGCACCGCAGGCTGATCCTGCCGGGGGAACTTATACAGGGCAGGTTGCTGTGAAGTTAACTACAGCTACAGCTGGAGCGTCTATTCACTACACGTTGGATGGCACTGTACCTACAGCAGCCAGCGAACTGTATAGTGGAGTGATTTATGTAGGCAAGAGCAAGACGATTAAGGCGATTGCTGTAAAAGAGGGCTGGAAGCCAAGTGATATTTCCAGTTTTGAATATATCGTTTCTGCGGATAAACCTGAACCAACCCCAAGTCCAACCTCTGAACCGACTACTCAGCCAACGACAGCACCAACTTCCGGAAGCGGGGGTACCTCAGGTGGTGGCAACAGCGGAACAACAGGGGGGGATTCAAGCGGAAATGCAGGCAGTCTAACAGGCAGCACCATCCTTACAGCAGCACCAGTGCTGAACAGTAATACCGGTGCGGCAAGAGCAAGTATAGACCTGGAAAGCTTGAAAAAGGCTGCTACAGCAGGCTTAAGTGGAGCAACTTCAGCGGTTACTGTTGATATACCGGCAGTAGCTAAAGCTAAGGGTTATGAGCTGCAATTGCCAAACGGTATAATCTTTGCAGATGATAAGACTTCATTGGTCGTTCATACTGAATTTGGTGTGCTGGAGCTGCCAGGTAGTCTGCTGAAACAAGCGGCAAAAGAGGCAGGAACCCCATGGGTAATTACGATAACCAAGGTGGATTCAGATTCTCGCCCAGAATTTAAACTGAGCGTAACTATCAATGGCAAGGAAGCCGTATGGAACAGTTCTGACATGCGGGTTAAGGTGTCCCTGCCGTATACTCCACAATCAGAAGAACGTGGTAAAGAAGGACATATAACGATTCATAGTCTGAATTCGTTGGGGATTCTAACGGTTGTTCCAAGTGGCAGATATAACGCTGCTACGGGGATGGTTTCCTTTACAGGAATTCTCTCTGGTACGTACAGTATCACCTTTACGGAGAAGACATTCCGGGATATCGGCAAATTTGAGTGGGCCCGCAATGCGATTGAGGTGCTTGGCTCTAAAGGCATCATCAACGGAATGACAGAGGATCAATTTGTGCCTCAAGCGGAAGTGAAGCGGGGAGATTTTGTGCTCCTGCTTATAAAAGCGTTTGGCTTGGAAGGAGATAGTGCAGAAAGCTTCACAGATGTGCAGCCTGGCGATTACAGATATGAAGCGTTGGCTATGGCGAAGCAGTTGGGGATCACCACTGGTCGTCCAGATGGAAGCTTTGATCCTAACGCTTCTGTTACGCGGCAGGAAATGATGACACTGGCTGCAAAAGCGATTGCAGCAGCCGGCAGACAGCTTCCAGCCGGCAACGGAGCTTCAATGTCCAGTTTCACGGATAGCCAGCAAGTATCAGCATTTGCACGTGACAGTGTGGCAGCACTAATACGTGCTGGCCTGATCAAGGGAGACGGCTTGCGGATTCATCCACAAGGTGTTACCACCCGTGCAGAGGCAGCGGTTTTGATCTACAACCTGTACAATCTGTAATACATCAGTTGTAAAGATACTTTTAGCTTTTGGGCTGTCGCATCCGTAGATCTTCTACGTTTGCGACAGCCTTTTTTAGGTGTGGTTATTGGGTGAGTATCTAAGTTTAGAAGTTCGCATTAGCTAGATCTACATTAAGCCTGCAACTTCGCCGCCGATCATAATTATCCCCGGAGGCTTACGGACCCCGCAGACGTTATTTGCAAATATATAACCTTTATCGGGGAAATTCGGACACCAGTGGCGTTATTCCCTATGAAGAGGTTCATATTTGGGGTTTGGCATGCTAATAACGGCTTTGGGGTCCGTAAGTAAGTAAAATATGGGATTATACTGCCTTTAGGGTCAGGGGTGTCCGATAGCTGCTTTGTGCGGGCAAATGTGATCTGCGGTAACGAAGGTTGGTGCGGTTGGTGTTTAGACCAAGGTGGAATAAAAAAAGACGCGGACGTCACAGCAGCCATTATCATGACCTACTGGACACCCACGTCTATTGTGAAAAAAAGGGATTGAAAATAGGAAAGAGCTTAAAGCTCTCTCCCGAGACTGTCATTAATGGTTAGACAAAAAGTGAACGGCTGATGATAACCAGCAAGATAAAGAGAACCAGGATGGCGCCAGTGCTAGTGAATGGGCCACCTCCACAACATCCATATCCGCCTCTAACTTCTTCGCTCATGTTCATTCCCCTTTCGGTGTGTGTGTTGTACTTGAGTACATCGTATTGTATGTGCGGAGAGAGGGGCGTGTATAGGCCAATGTCGGAGTCGTGTACAAAAAAAATCAGCTCCATGAAAACGGAGCTGATTGTAAGCTATATAAAGTTCAGTTAGGCTTTTTCTAAATCGCGAACACCTGCGTATACAAGATCGAAAAGATCTTCGAGCTGTTCCTCTTCGATACATGAGAAAGCAATACGTAGGTCAGTTTCACCCAAAGCAATAGTGCCTAGTCCGTAATTATGAATCAGGTGAAGCCGGAGATCTTCAGCCGCAACTGTGTGCAGCTTCAGACACATAAAGTAACCGGAGTTAAAAGGATAATACGTCCATACATCCTCGCCGTATTTACCGCTATCCAGCAGTGCTTTTACTTTATTCGCACGGCCTTTCATGATCTGGAACTTCTCTTCCTTCTGTGCTTCGAATTCCGGAGATTTCAAGGCGTCTAGTACGAAGGTCTGCGAAGGATGCGCACCGCTGGAAATGGTGGCACGGATGATACCTAGTGTTTTTTGCTCCAATGCTGCCAGCAGGTCTTTGTCCTCCGAGGCATAAGTGATGAAACCCACACGGAAGCCCCAGACAAATTCTTCTTTGGTCGCACCGTCAATCTTGATTGGAAGCACACGAGGATGCAGATGAGCCAGTTTGCCGAACAGCGATTCTTTTAGTGAATCCTCAAAGAATAACCCGAAGTATGCATCATCACTTACAACAACAACGTTGATGCCTTCCTCAGCCGCACGAAGGATAGCTGCGACGATCTCATCGCCTTCCTTAATTCCTGGAGTATATCCGGTAGGATTGTTAGGGAAGTTCAGCAGCACAATCGCTTTGCCGCGTTCTTTTTGAGCGAGCAGCGCGTCTTCCAGACCTGCACTGTTGAAAGTCATTTCTTCTGTGAACAGCGGATAGTTAACGGTCTCCCCATGGCGGCGGATTCCGAAGGTTAATTCGTAGTTCTCCCAGTTCTTGTCCGGGTAGATAATCGCGTCACCTGGCTCTGCGAAGAGGTCGGCGACAATGCTAAGCCCGTGAGTCAGGGCATTGGTTACAACGGGATTGCTGATGGTTTTACCTTCTAGCGATGGATTTTCGCGCAGCATCTTTTCACGCCATACAGTACGCAGCTCTGGTTTACCTGCCGGAGGGGCGTAACTATAAAGATCCTTAGGACTGTAAGCGGAGAGTTTATCCTGAATGACGCCGAGGTGCATAGGTACGCCACCTTCAGTAGCAATACCGATGGTTGCGTTGTATTTCTTGGCGTGAGCTCCTGCTTCAGCGGATTGGCTCAGGATGCCCTCTTTTGGGAAGTAAATCTCTTTGCCAAGCGTAGAGAGCATATCATACACATGTTCATTTCCTGCTTTGATACTTTCGTTTAATTGTCCAGCTAGTGGATTCATCAGTTTCATCCTTCCAGGGTTCTTTGGGGATAACATACTGTTAACATTGCCTAACATTATATCACCGCCAATTGCAACCGTCACTTGGAAAGATACGATTTTTAAAAAATATCATTCGGCGTGGAAAGGGCAGTATTTTTTCATCATTTCTATCGTTTCTTCATCACGTGGATTATTTCTTTCGGACAGGCCGGAAATGATGCCGGAGCGCTCTTCTTCTTTTAGGTTTTGCCCAAACTTAAACTTCGCAGTGATCTCCTCGGGGGTAATGCGCACAACGGCAACTCCTTTTAGACGGGGACGGTATCTAGGGTCCTCTGCATCGATGGAATCATACCCCCCCTCGGGCTGGAGCTTTTTCATAAATAAGGAGAGTACGCCGGCTTTTTCATTAATGTCTTCGACAGGTTCGGCTGTGCCGTAGGCGGTCACACTTTTAAAATAGGCGGTTGCAGGGCATGCCAGCTCGGGATCGCTAAAATAAGACGGGATAAGAGCATACTCATCCGCTACCGTAAAGCAGACCTTCTGCTGATTGCGGATCGACTTCATTTTGCCACCAGCATGACTGCCATGGAAATAGAAACAACCATCTGTATATACAAAATTCAGCGGTGTCACCCGCGGTTGCCCCTGTTCATCGCTTGTCCCGAGAAAACCAAAACTCATTCCGTTTAGAAAAGAGACCAATTCTTCCTCCTGATCTACTTTAAATTCTTTTCTGCGCATAGGGATCACGTCCTCTTTCTTTTTAGTCTAGAGCGTCTGCTCCAATGTAATTGTTCTTTAAAGAATAGTAGAATGGTTGACAATTAAAAAGGACCAATTAAGATAGTTTTTAATGGACCACTTGCTGGTCAAGGAGGATAACGATGAATATCACGCTGGCATACGATCAATATCTGGCGATACACCGCTACAAATATTTAGCGTTATATCACGCGCTTCGTGCAGGAATATTGGAAGGAACACTTCCGGGAGGCACTCCGTTGCCGTCTACACGAAGTCTTGCTAAGCACTATGAGCTGTCGCGCGGATCGGTCTCGCAGGTGTATGAAATGTTGCTCGCTGATGGGTATGTAAGGACTGAAACGGGGCGGGGGACATTCGTATCGGAAGATAGCTTTGCTTCAGCTGCCAGTCGCAGTGACGGTGAGAATCAGGCTTTGGGTGAAGCCACAGATGCTGCTGGAGGAGATTGTGAAATCGAGACTACGATTCCTATTTCAGCATGGGGAAAGCGGCTGCTTGCGCGCCCGATACCCTTTTATGAAAAGAGTAATAAGAAAGCAGTGAGCTTCCAGAGTAGTGGTATGCGGATGGAACATTTTCCTTACTCCGAATGGCGCAGTGCGCTCTCTTATGCCGGAGGGAAGGAAGGTGGATTGCTGCAAAGCACTTGTCCACCTCAAGGCGATGAAGGACTTCGGAAAGCTATCGCTGCACATCTGCGGATTACCCGCGGGATTCGCGCGGATGCAGAGCATATCGTATTGTTCAGCGGTTCGATGCAAGGCATCGTTATTTTGACGCAGCTGCTGCTGGATGCAGGGGGCTCAGCGGTCGTAGAGGACCCGGGCTTTCACGGGATCCGGCGAGCCGTAGAGATCACTGGAGGCCGATTGCTGGCAGGGAAGCTGGATGGCAACGGCCTTATTCCGGAGGATTGGGATGCCCGGCTGTTGTTTGTTACGCCGAGCCGTCAATTTCCTACGGGTGTGGTACTGCCTTTGGAACGACGACGGACCTTGTTGGAATGGGCGCAGCGGCATAATGCAGTAATCATTGAAGATGATTATGACAGTGAGTTCCGTTGGGCTGGGCGTCCCATCGAGCCCTTAAAAGCACTGGATCGCGAAGAGCGGGTCGTGTATGTGGGCTCCTTTTCAAACACGATGTTTTCAGGCCTTCGGCTCGGCTTTGCAGTGCTTCCGCCCTCTCTGGTAAAGCCGACTATCGCCGCCAAGGCGCTATATGAGCCCTTGCCGGTAGGGCTGCTGGAGCAGCGAGCCTTGGCGCGGTTCATGAATACAGGCGGCTATGGCCGTCATCTGCGCCGGATGACACGCATCTATGGTGAACGCGGACGCATCCTCAGGACGCTGCTGTCGGAACGGCTTAAGGAGCTCTTCGAGCTACTGCCTGGTGATGCGGGCTTGCATGTATATGCCCGCTGGCTGCGCAGCAACGAAGAGTTTGTTGCTTTCCGAGCGGCAGCGCTTAGGCGCGGCACGAATTTTAGAGATGCCGCGTTATATCAGCTATCACCGGGAGAGCCTGCCGCTTGTTTTTCTTTTGCCCATCTGAATGCCGCGGAGCTGGAGGAAGGGATAACAAGCCTGCATCTGGCGTGGGAAGATGTACAAAATGCAACATGACAAGGTATGATAAAGAAGATGAAATGCAAAACTAAGCGAATGCTTACGAATTTTGACGAAGAAACTCGGAGTAGATTAAGCTAAACAAAACTATATGGACGCTGCGAAGTCAGAGCAGATTTTGTTGACAATACTAAGCGGATGCTTACGAGGCAAGTTTTGCTAACAAAACAAAGCGGATGCTTACGAAGCGAGTTTTGCGAAGAAGTTCAAAGTAGGTTTGCTAACAAAACAAAGCGGATGCTTACGAAGCAAGTTTTGCGAAGTGGTTCAAGGTAGTTTATGCTAACAAAACTTTTAGGAGGGAACGTTATGCTGCATGCATCGCCGTCCTCTTTTGTTATTTTGCCGGCTCTGGCTAAGATTGTATGCGAGCCGGGCTGGAAATGGCAAAAAAGAGAGAAGTCGCTGCAAAATTATGATTTATTTTATGTATGGAGCGGGGAAGGGACGGTTGTGCGTAACGATGAACCCTTTCAAGTAGGTAAGGGAAGCTGCTTCCTTTTTCGTCCGGGTGACCATACAAGTGCTACACATAATCCGCAAAAGCCACTTGTACTTACATATATTCATTTTGATGTCTCCGAAGAGGTGACGGATATTCCGCTGCCCTATCGTGAGCTTACAGAAACCGTTGAATTTGAACATCTGCTTGCTAGGTACGTTCGACTATTTCTGGTGGATACTTACGCCGCTGAGGAAGAAGGGCAGCTTGTACTGAAGCAGCTGATGATTCATCTGCTGAGGGAGGACCGTGTGAAGCCAGTAGAACGTTATGTTAGCAACCATTTGACAGAAATCATTCACGAAATAGCGAACTATGTGAGCCAGCATCCGGGGATTGCACATCGTGTAGAGGATCTTGCTGCTCGTGCGGGGCTTTCGCCTCGGTACTTTTCAATTAAGTTTAAGGAGCTTACGGGCTCTTCTGTGCAGTCTTATGTCATCCGAGCCCGGATTGAGCGTGCGCAGCATTTACTGCTGTACGCAGGAATGAATGTTACTGAGGTCGCAGATGCGCTCGGATATCGTGACATTTTCTTTTTCAGCCGCCAGTTCAAGCAATATACCGGAAAAAGTCCATCTGAGATCCGCTGATTCACTTTTTTTGTTTCAGTTTGTTCAACCAAGGGTAAATACTTTGCAGTTTAGTTTACAGAGAATTTACATAACTTCTTGGAAGGAGACTCTTGGCATGATCATCAGACGAAGAATCTGCAACACGGATTGTAAGAGTGGAGGCGGAGGTATTTTTAGAAACCGCTTAAAACGGTTAAAGCAGGCGAACGCTTTTGTCGTGGACAGCTGGTTCTAAACGGAACAAGCAAGCATACAATCGCATGATATGACTAAAAATATAAATAGCCGGGGCCATGAGGCATCCGGTTTTTTTGTGTTGTTAGAAATTGATATATATAATGAACTTAAGTCGAAGACTAGAGTAACTGATGGACATTACATCGTGCCTCACGTTGTATTTTGTACAATGGATTGAGTCTAAAAGCAGTCGGATTTGAATTCTGTTGCACATCTCACATTCAAATTCAGGAGAAGCAGCCTTTCTAGAGATCATCACGATAATCTATTGCGCGAAGTACAATGTAATGTATTTTCAAGTGAGAGTTAAGATTTTCTGTTGCACATTCTACAATGAAGCGTAAGCTCATGTACCGCACTATCCACGCCGTTCACGGTCCATGTACGCCTCATTCACGTACCTTTGAGGATGTTTAATTGGTCTAACTATGAGGTAGCGGTAGATATTTATTTCTACGATTGGGTTATTACTAAGGTGAGAGCTTTCCGCGATACGTTTCGCATAATGTTGTTCGTCGGTAGAATATATAAGGTCCATAGTTGGAAGGAGAGAGAGAAAATGTACGAAATCGTACTAATACGTCATGGTGAGAGCCAGTACAATGTACAGAATTTGTTCACAGGCTGGAGTGACCCGGATTTAACTGAGAAGGGTATCCAAGAGGCAAAGACTGCTGGCAAGCTGTTGAAGGACGCTGGGTATACATTTGATCTGGCTTTTGCTTCGGTACTCAAACGCTCGATTAAAACTCTTAACTATGTACTGGAAGAGATGGATTTGCTGTGGATACCCGTGCAAAAGTCTTGGAAATTGAATGAACGCCATTACGGGGCATTGCAGGGATTAAGTAAAAGCGAGACAGCGCTAAAATATGGAGATGAGCAGCTGCATATCTGGCGGCGGAGTTTATCGGTGAGACCCCCGTTGCTGGAGCTTGATGATCCTAGGTATGCCAGAAACGATATTCGCTACAGCGGTGTTCGTCCGGAAGATATCCCGCGTGGCGAGAGCCTGGAGGACACTGTACATCGTGTAGGCGATTTCTGGGGAAACCGGATCGTACCTCTTTTGCGTAAAAAAGAACGGGTGCTTATCTCAGCCCACGGCAATACGCTGCGTGCATTGATTAAATTTATGGAGGATATTGATGAAGCGGCATTGCTGGAGCTCAATATTCCTACCGGAGTACCGCTCGTGTACAAACTGGATGAGGACATGAATCCTATCAGTCGCTTTTATCTAGGAGATCCGGAACAGGTAGCGGCCAAGGCGCTTGATGTTGCTAAGCAGGGACATGTGTAATTGGCGTGTAATAAGCGTATAGGCGTAGCAGGTGTATTGAGTATAACGGGTGTACAGGTATAGTAAGCAAAACAGGCGGCGTAATAATCACATTAGGGCGTAGCAGGTTAATAAGCGTAACAGGCGTATTAGGTGGGTTACATGAAAAGATAAAAGGACAGCCTCGGGGCTGTCCTTTTTGCTATTAGTGTGTTTGTGACCAATCAAATGTGCGAAAATGGCGCGTATAAGGTCAGCTGGGTGCGAAAGCGTTGAATGTTAACCGTCGACCAACGCTCCGTAGATCCTCGACCAACGCTCCACTAGCCCTCAAATCCTCAACTAACTCTTGACCATCCCTCCACCAACTCTCGACTAGTCCTCCACTAATGCTCAACCATCCCTCAACTAACTCTCGGCCAGCCCTTAACTAACTTTCGACCAACCTCGACCAACGCTCTAGCAAATGCTTACGGACTCAGCAGCCGCTATTTGCCCATTTATCGCCATTTGAGCGGAGTTTCGGACTCCAGCACCGCTATTGCCTAAGAATCGACTCTAATAAGGCGTTTTTGGTGCCAATAGCTGCGGTGGAGTCCGATAGAATCGCAAATGTGTCAAAAATCCGCGTATAAGGTCAGCTGGGTCCGATAGCGCCGAGCGTTCACCTTCCACTAACGCTCGACCAGCCCTCCACTATCTCGACCATCCTCAACTAACGCTCGACCAACCTCGACCAACGCTCTGCAAATGCTTACGGACTCAGCAGCCGCTATTTGCCCATTTATCACCATTTGAGCGGAGTTTCGGACTCCAGCGCCGCTATTGCCTAAGAATCGACTCTAATAAGGCGTTTTTGGTGCCAATAGCTGCGGTGGAGTCCGATAGAATCGCAAATGTGTGAAAAATCCGCGTATAAGGTCAGCTGGGTCCGATAGCTAACGATAGGTATACGATAGCTAACGATAGGTACACGATGGTTAGACGATAGGTATACGATAGCTAGAGGGTTCGTGTCCGCAACTGTGCTCCACACTAAGTCCCCAAAATTAGAGGGCACCCCAGCAGCCATTTCATGGCTTTTGAGGCACCCTCTAATTTTTGACATTCGCCCAACTCTCCCTACAAAGGTCGATGCAACGTTCCCAGTAGTTCGCCCATCTTTACCTTCGAGTTGACCTCAAGCTTGGGTCTCGGGGTAAAGGTACCGCTTTCCGTGAGCAGCACTACGGTGGAGCCAAACTCAAAATAAGCCAGATCATCGCCTATTTGCCACTCTGCAGCCGTAGCATCCGTATAACGGATGCTGCTGACGTTCATTGCGCCTACCTTTACTACCGCGGTTTCCCCGTAACTCCCGGCAATATACGTAATGAGACGTTCGTTGCGGTTCAGGACACCCTTCATATGTCGCATTCCGAAATCGTTGACAGGATAGGCCCGTCCGCGAATATAATCGCTCTCCACCTTTTGTCCGGTAAGGGGAGAGTGAATCCGGTGATAATCGGTAGGACTCAAATAAAGAACGAAGAAAAAACCCTTCTTGTACAGCTCCAGATGCGGGGAGTGATTAAGGAGATCCTCGATCTTATAATCCTGCCCTTTTACATTCATAATCGTACCGGCGGTAATGTCACCCATAGCAGTAATCGTTGCGTCTACGGGACTAACCAAAGCGTCAGCATCGGTTGCAATAGGCCGCATGCCCGGCTTCAGCCGGCGGCTGAAAAACTCATTAAGAGTGAGATATTCTCCAGGATTTTTCTCCGCTTGAGCGGAGGGGATTTGATAAGTCTTAATAAATGCCGGGATAAGAAAACGGCTGATTCTACTATGAGAAAAAGATCCCATTAACCGTGAAAGCCACCGGTGTGAGGATAGCTCGGTCATCAGCCGTAGCAATTGTTTTACCATGCCCATCTCCCTTCCATAATGCAGCAGTACGGTTGTATACGGGTCGTCTCTGCTCTGCATTATATTGACATAGAATAGGAGACAAATCAATAACTGTTATATACCGTACTGTTCGTTTCTATTAAAAAACGCGCGTATCCCATAGGTCTGCGATAGCTGTCTTTCCAAATTTCCGTAAGGCCGGCTTTATGAAATCCGTAGCGTTGGTCGCGACCGTTACATTCTATGAAGAAGAGTCGTCCGTCCTTAGTAATGCCTATATCCAGTCCGATATCGGCCAGTCCGGGAAGGTCTTGCTCCAGACACCGTGCGATTGCAAGGCTAAGTATTTCGACAGACATACGGATGTGGGCCGCTGTGGATCTTGAAAAGGCTTTTTCGAGCGCTAGGGAGGAGCTTAACGCTTCTCCTCCGCGGGCTATATTGGAGACAAAGCCCCCTGGGGCAGCCAGTTTGGCGAAGAGCCCAGTGACCTGCCAATCTCCTCCCCAGCCGCGCTGAACGGTGACGCGTAGATCAAAGGGACGTCCTCCAATCTCAGCAAGGGGAATACGTTCTTGAACAAGATAAGGCACGGAGGTTAGGCGTGCGCGGAGCGCTTGTGGCAACGCCGCCTGATTTACGGGAATATTTCTCCAGCGCTGCATCGAAGGGGAGAGGTAGCTCAAGGTCCAACGCTGAGATCCCTTGCGGACCAGCCGCATGACCCCATTCCCTATACTTCCACGGCAAGGTTTAAGAATGAGATCGGGATAAAGATTCATCATTTCTTTTAGGCCTGAGACTCTCGTTGTTACGGGTAAATATTCGCGAAGCTCCGTATTTTTTTCAAGCAGCTGATGGATCTCATCTTTGCCGTATCGATTACATGTATTGAAAATCAGGGGATAGTGCTTCAGCAGACGCTGCATCCCAGGGCTGTTTTTGCTGTATATTGCCCGGTTATGGATAACAGCAGGCGTAGGAACAACTACGCTTTTATATCCGTTGGCTCCCTTTATATAGGCGGCACTAAAGCCTGTGTCCGTATCGATGTCCGCGAGCTTCAGGAAGCAAGGGACTAAACCGTATGCCGCCGCGGCCTCTTCATAGTTGGATAGAGACTCCTGTCCTGTTTTTAGCCGGGGAACGCCCCGGTGCATATCGGCATTTAGTAATATTCCAACGAGCTTATGCCCCATGTTTGTTCCTCCTGTTTCATCGGTTACATGATCCCTGCTTTTTCTACTCTTGTCATAGTATGTTTGTACCCGCGTGTCAGGGTGGACGAATGCGCGAAGGCAGATGCCTTTTTTTACACATAATCTTATGAAGGCCTCATCGCAAAAGGGTGTCATAAGCCCATACCGCTGCATATGATGCCTAGGAGAAACATTAGATGGAAGGAGGAGACTGCTTGTGAGGGGTTCCAAAAAAAAGCAGCCGCGCAGTCCACAGAAACGACTCTATTTTGTAGATAATCCCAATAAAGAGGAATTGAGTATGCTGGATACCAAAAGCAGCTCTAGAAGCTCGGGGAATAACAGTGACGGAGTCAGTGAAGCAGAGATCGCGGAAGTTCAGGTAAGTGGGGGAGCAATAGCTGAAGTCGTTCTAGAGGAGCCAACTTCTGCTCCAGTTCTACAATTGGAGCCGGAGCTTATAGAGGAAGCGCAGCTTCAGAAACAGGCGGATAATCTTCCTGAAACCGTATGGTTCGCTCCTCCAGAGAAAGAACGTTTTCAGCCCGTTTATACAGATGATCTTTCGGATGCAGCGGTGACCGGAGCCAAAATCGCTCCACGTACCATTGACGGTTCTAAGCTAAAGTTCGGCATTATTGGTACACCTTGGCTACAAGATTACGCTGTACAGAGTATCAATATCGCGGACAAGGCAGTCACTTCTGCAAAAATCGCACCAGAATCGATTGTGGGCGAGCATTTAGCAGAAGGAAGCGTTAGTGGCGGTAAGCTGCTGGATCATTCGATTAGTGGAGAGAAGCTGAAAAATGGCAGTATTAGTCCAGAGAAGCTGGCTGATCGGATTATAGGCGGCGGTCAAATTGCAGATAAAGCCATTGAGAGCCGCCATTTAAGCGATTTGATTATTACTGCGGATTTACTGGAAGATGGAGCCGTTACTAGTGACAAAATAGGAAGCAGCAGCATCACAAGTCGCCACCTAGCTAACGGCAGTGTTGACCGTTCCAAGCTGGCCGATGCAGCGGTATCTGGCGATAAAATTGCTGATGGTGAAATCAGCAGTTCAAAGCTAGCGGATGCTGTTATTGAAGGCCGCCATCTTAGCGACGCTTTGATAACCGCCAGACATCTGGCCCCGGGAGCGATTGGTTCTGATCAGCTTGCCAGCAAATTGATCGGTAAGGAACAGCTGCAGTCGGGTATTATCGAAGGCGGGCATTTAGCTGATGGAGCTATAGGCTCCAAGCAACTTGGTGCAGATGTCGTGAGAAGCGTCCATTTAAGCCCAGAAAGTGTGAATGGTAATCATATCGGTGATGGCGAAATATCGAGTCGGCATTTGGCTGACCGCAGCATCTCTTTTTTAAAGCTGGCTGAGGGTGCAGTAGGAACTGCACAGTTAGTGGAGCAAGCGGTAACCTCGTCCAAAATTGCTGACCAAAGCATTCTCCCACATAAGCTGGCAGACGAAGCAGTGACCACAAGACATATTGCTAAATCCGCCATTCGCGGACCGCAAATTGCTATGCAAGCCATAACTTCTATTCATCTGGAACGCGAAGCAGTGAATCATTCGCATATAGCGGCGGAAGCGGTCGGCTCGGAGCAGCTTAAGGAAGAAGCTATTCAGACTCAACATTTATCTTCCGGTGCTGTGACTGGAGAACAGCTGGCTTCAGAATCTGTGGGCGGGGAGCATCTTCGTGCACAGAGCGTTACTTCTGCCAAGTTGGCAGATGGAAGTGTAAATGCAGCTAAGCTGGCAGCAGGTGCAGTGATTGGGAGCACGATTGCGCGTGAAGTAGTCAGTGGTGAACATATCGCTTTTTGTACAGTGGAGGAAAAGCATCTGGCGGATGCCAGTGTGAGCGGCCGTGTATTGCAGGATGCTGTGGTAAATAAGGATCATTTGGCCACGGGAGCCGTGGAACGAAGACATCTTGGTGAAAATAGTGTGACTTCCGCTGCGATTCAATCGGGCTCAGTTTCAGGAGATAAGCTGGCTTCCGCTGCGGTGAGAGAAATTCACCTGGCAGCAGGAGCTGTGCAGCCTCATCATCTGGCCGATCATGCAGTGACCTCGTTGAAGCTTTCACCGGAAAGTGTCTCAACGGATAAAATCAGTGATTTAGCAGTCACTTCGGCTAAGCTTGCAGACGGCAGCATAGAATCCAGTAAACTGGCAGCGTCAGCAGTTCATGCTGAGCATTTGTCGGTAAATGCTGTAAGTTCGAAAACCATAAGCGAAAGTGCCGTTCAAAGTAGACATTTGAATCCCGGCAGTGTCAGTGGGGCGCATATCCGGCCGTTGTCTATAGGGAATGGTCATATCCTTCCGAATTCTATTTCTGCGGTTCAAATCCAAGAGGGCAGTATTAATAGCTCTAAGCTGGTAAAAGGTGCCGTGGATTCTCAGCATCTTTCACCTGGTAGTGTAGACGGCAGCCATTTGTGTACCGATACGATTGAAGGTCGTCATATCCTACCTGGTGAAATCACGCTGGCTCATCTGGCGGAAGAGGTACGTAGCTCTGAGTTGCTGCCAGACGGCTGCATAACTGGGGAGAAGCTGGCTGAAGGATCGGTAGATTCCAACCATCTCCTGCCTGGAAGTGTGAACGGAAGCCATTTGAATTCGGGTTCTGTCGAAGGTCGACATATCCTACCGGGTGAGGTCACGCTTGCTCATCTGGCTGCAGATGCATATACCTCCGACTTGCTGCCTGAAGGCAGTATTACCGGGAAGAAGCTGGCGGGAGCATCCGTGGATTCTATTCATTTAGTGTTTGGAAGTGTGGAAGGCGGACATCTGAGTTCAGGTTCCGTCGAAGGACGTCATATTGGAAAAGGTGAGATTACCCTGGCTCATCTCGCCGATGAAACCCGAAGCGCTGATCTGCTGCCAGACGGTAGTATTACTAGAGAGAAGCTGGCGGAGGAATCCGTAAGTTCTATTCACCTAGTGCCTGGCAGTGTGGATGGCAGCCATTTAGGCCCAGACACAGTAGAAGGCCGTCATATCCGATACGGTGAGATCACGCTGGCTCATTTGGCAAAAGAAACACGCAGCTCCAAATTGCTGCCAGACGGTAGTATTTCTGGTGTAAAGCTGGCACATGCTTCCGTAAATTCAAATCATCTAGTACCTGGCAGTGTGGAAGGCGTTCATCTAAGTTCAGGTTCTGTCGAAGGGCGCCATATTGGAAAAGGTGAGATTACGTTAGCTCATCTGGCCGAAGAAACACGTAGCGCTGACTTGCTGCCAGACGGTAGCATCACTCGGGAGAAGTTGGCGGAAGAATCCGTAAATTCTAATCATCTGGTGCCTGGAAGCGTAGATGGCAGTCATTTGAGTCCGGACACAATAGAAGGACGTCATATCCGATATGGTGAGATCACGCTGGCTCATTTGGCCGAAGAAACACGCAGCTCCAATTTGCTGCCAGACGGTAGCATTACTGGGGAGAAACTGGCGGAAGCATCCATAAATTCAAATCACCTTGTACCTGAAAGCGTGGAGGGAACTCATCTGAGTCCGTCTGCAATAGAAGGACGCCATATTGGAAAAGGTGAGATCAAGCTAGCGCATCTGGCGGATGAGGTACGCAGCTCCGAGCTGCTGCCGGACGGAAGCATTACTGGGGAGAAGCTGGCGGAAGCCTCCGTAGAAGCAATTCATCTAGTGCCTGGCAGTGTGGATAGAACTCATCTGAGTCCGTCTGCAGTAGAAGGTCTCCATATTGGAAAAGGTGAGATCAAGCTAGCACATCTAGCGGATGAGGTACGCAGCTCCGAGTTACTGCCGGATGGCAGCATTACCGGTAAAAAGTTGGAGGGTGGATCTATTACTGCCTACCACTTGGCTCCTGGCAGTGTTTATGGGGGACACTTAGGGGGGAATGCGGTAGATAGCCGCCATATCCGTGCTGGAAGCATTACTCTGAATCATTTGGCAGAAGAAGTGCGCAGCGCTGATTTGTTGCCGGAAGGCAGTATTACAGGCGAGAAGATTGAAGTCGCGACGATTCAGTCTTTCCATTTAGCCCAAGGCAGCGTCTCTGGAGGTCATTTGGCCGGGGATGCGGTGGATGGCCGCCATATTCGATCGGACAGCATCACCCTGAAGCATTTGGCAGAAGAGGTACGCAGTGCGGATTTGTTGCCAGATGGCAGTATTACTGAAGAAAAACTCGCCGAAGGCTCCGTGAGTTCTTCACATTTACAACCATGGAGTGTTTACGGAGAGCATCTTGCTGACAAGATCGTGGCAGATCGGCATTTGCAGCCTGGCATCATCAAATTAGAGCATCTTGCGGATGAAACACGCAGCTCAGCACTGCTCCCGGATGGCAGTATCAACGGAGCTAAGCTGAAGGAAGGCAGTATCGAGTCCGCTCATCTGACAGAAGGTGCAGTAGGGACAACAGAGCTTCAGGATGAAGCGGTAGTAGCATCCAAAATCTCTTCGTTTGCGATTCAAGCCCGCCATCTGGAAGAAGAGAGTGTTCAGGAATATCATATTTCCCCAGGTGCAGTAAACGGGACTCATCTGGCACCGAACTCTGTAAATACAGATCATCTGTCCTTCAGTCCGATTCAAACAGCTGGGAAGCGAGAAGCACTACAGCAGTTTGGAATGACAGCATTTATGTTCAATGGGGATGCAGAGAGTGTAGAGGTGACCGTATCGTTTGATGAGAGCTTTGGGCATACGGGTTATGTGCTTGTTGCCATGACCAATCAGCCTTACTTCTACGCTTCCTTAAAGAGCAGAGCCAATGGAGAAGCAGTGATTCAAGTAGTACGGTTGCGCGAGACTCCGCATTTCTATGGGGTTATCTCTTGGATTGCTATAGGCGCTCCCTTAGCTAAGCCGGCAGCAGATGATCGCGTATTTGATTGAACCTTAAGCAGTTCCTCTTAAAAATAGCAGAGCAGCGGGTTTCCATATTGGAGATCGCTGCTCTGTTTTTTTGGGGGGGACGTTACATGTCAGCATCGCCGGGTTCTAATCATTCGCTGTGGCTGCTGCTCTGTCCGATAACCTGGTAGTCTAAACATCCGCTGCTACTTACGGACCCAGATGGCGTTATTTGCAGGTTTGTCGTTTTTTGAGGCTGGTTTAGGACTCTAGTGAAGCAATTGTATAGAAATAGAGCATTATTGAGTTCTTTTCATGCCAATAGCTGCTACGGAGTCCGTTAATAATCTAAAAGTGTGATAATGCGGCGAATAGGAGCAACTGTGTCCGATAGCGCTAATGTCTAAACATCCGCTGCAGATTCGGTTTTGTCCGATACCGCCCTAACCTAATCAACCTGCTGCGGTACTGCGTTCGTTACCATCGCAGGTTTTGTCCGCGGCAGCTGGCTATGCGCAATGTATCTAAGCTGAAGTTTGGTGGGGAGTACATTTGTCCTGTTTTCAGAACGACAGGAGACAATTGCCGTTACCCTGTGCGTTGTAGTACATAAACTGTGATGTAACCCTCAGCCTGAAGAATTGGCTCTGTAAGGAAGGTGGATGAGCATGAAGCCCAAACGAACTTCTGCCCGCCGCACAGGACGGCGGGTCTCTCGGATGAAGCGGCGGACTACACGCCCAGTGCGGCAAGTCGCTGTAGTCCCTATAGTTAACCATCCTAATCCCTATGTTTCGGTTATTATTCCAGCCATGAATGAAGCTCAGACCATTGCGGGAGTGATATCTGGAGCCAGAGGGGTCCATCCGCGCTGCGAGGTAATTGTGGTAGTGAATGGATCCACTGATCAAACGGCAGGGATTGCACAATCGCTGGGTGCGCGTGTTATTTCCTATGAGTTGCCACTTGGACACGACGCTGGCCGTAGTGTGGGAGCTGAGGCAGCCAAGGGAGAAATCCTATTGTTTACAGATGGAGATTTGGTGATACCTGCTTCGGGGCTGCGTCCTTACGTCACTGCTGTTAGTGGTGGAGTGGACATAGCGCTTAATGATTATTCCGGTCCGGTCCGGAAGCTGTCCCCCCATCCGGTGGTGCTGTCTAAACATGCACTGAATATTCTGCTTGGCCGTCCAGATCTGAAGGGATGTTCGATGACGGCAGTTCCGCACGCAATCCGCCGCAGAGCACTTGATATTTTAGGGAGCGATTCATTATCACGTCCTCCACTGGCGCATGCCCAGGCAATTCTTAGTGGACTGCATGTGGTAGCCGCTCACAAAGTGCCTGTAGGGAAATTGAATGCGGTAAGACGCAAGGAAGACGGCAAAGATCCATTGCAGCAGTTGATTACAGCGGATCATATGGAGGCTGTATCCCTGTTGCTGGAACATCGGGGGATCAGAGCGGGCTTTGGCGACGGAGCCCGGCGCAGAGAGATGGTGAGATGATGGTTGCAACTTTACGAGGCACAGCAGCTCGAACGGCAAAGAAACGCCCAATCCGTCACAGGTCAGCCAATCGCTCTGTAAAAGGCAACGCTGCTACTCGCCCGCTTCTGTCTCGGCAATCGAAGGCAGGCAAGGAGACTCTGAAGTTACCGAAGTTACGCGGGACTTTGTCAGTCATTATCTCCGCGCGTAATGAGGAGCAGACCTTGTCACGTCTGCTGCATCAGGTTGCACGGCTTGAACCTGCAGAAATTATCGTCGTACTTAATGGCTGCAGTGATAACTCTTTTCCTATTTCTAGACAACATCGTCAAGCCATTGTAGTACACTGCCCAGAGTCTGTCGGACATGATGTGGGTCGGGCTATCGGTGCGAAGCTGAGTCGCGGGGATATATTGCTTTTTCTGGATGGAGATATGGTCATTCCGGCCTCTCAGCTTGTTTCATTCACGGCGGCTGTAGATCGTGGGATTGATGTAGCTCTTAATGATTTAGACTCATTGATGCCCTCTTTTGGATTATGTGATGATGTCACCCGCAGCAAACTGTTTCTGAATTATGCTCTGGATAGGTACGATCTCGGAGTTAGCTCTATGACAGCTGTTCCTCATGCGCTTTCGCGGCATGCGCTTGAGACCATAGGCTACCGTGAATTAATGGTTCCACCTAAAGCCCAAGCTCGTTCTGTATTAGAAAAGTTACGGGTGGAGAAGGCTGGGACGGTAAATGTTATTAAACATAATCGGCTGCGCAAGGCAAATACAGGGGTTGGAAATGCTGTGGAAAAACTGATCATAGGAGATCATGCTGAGGCTCTACATGAGGTTCTTTCGCGGCGAAAAGCTGGCGGTCTGCTAAGTAGTGAGACTCAGCGCGAGTACCGCAGACAGGTAGCCGCTTGGAGGAATCGCATATGACGCTGACGAGTATTATTATTCCAACCTACAATGCGCTGCCCTTGCTGCGGGCCTGTGTGGAATCTATTCTTGCCTACACTCCGCCGCCTTATGAGATTATCGTAGTGGACAATGCTTCAACGGACGGAACAGACACTTATTGCCGTGCGAATCATATAACGTTTATTTCATTGCCTGACAATCGCGGCTTTCCAGCTGCATGCAATATGGGGCTACAGCTAGCTTCAGGTGATGAATTACTGCTGCTGAATAACGATGTAGTGGTATCTCAAGGATGGTTAACTAATCTGAAGAGAGCTCTATATAGTGCTCCTGATGTTGGTATTGTTGGGCCAGTCACAAACTATGCTAGTGGACGTCAACAGGTGAAGACTGATTATGAAGGTCTGATAGATTTTCATCAGGCTGCTGAGAGGGCGAACCTTCCAAATCCCCAGAAATGGTTGGAGACGAGACGGCTGGTAGGATTATGTTTTTTATTCAAAAGAGAGCTGCTTACTTCCGTAGGTCTACTGGATGAGAGATTCTCACCTGGACATTACGAAGATGATGATTATTGTTACCGTACCAGGATAAAGGGATATCGGTTGCTTATCGCCGGGGATTGCTTGGTGCACCATGAAGGAAGTGCAAGTTTCAAGCAAGTTTACAATACCGGACTGCAAGAACTGGTGGAACGAAATCGCAAGATTTTTATAGATAAATGGAATGTAGACCCTATAAATTTCATATGAAGTGCAGATCCGAAGGCAAAGGACGTAGATAAAGAGGAGGAAAGTAAGTGAAAGGAGTCATACTGGCGGGCGGAACAGGATCTAGACTTCAACCGCTGACCCGGCTTATGAACAAACATTTGCTTCCGGTCGGCAAATATCCTATGGTCTGTTACGGCATAGACCGGCTTCGCCGGGCAGGAATTACCGACATTCTTCTGGTCATAAGCAAGCAGTCTGCTGGCCTGTACACGGATTTTTTAGGTAGCGGTGCTGCATTTGGTGTATCTCTGACCTATAAAATTCAGGAAGCTGCCGGAGGCATTGCCGAGGCGCTTGATTTAGCAGAAGGGTTCATTTTCCCGGGGGAACGATTTGTTGTATTGCTCGGGGATAATCTTTTTATGGATGATCTGAAGCCTTATGTGGAGAGTTATCTCCGTCAGCCAGCGGGCACAGCAAAGGTGTTGCTGAAGCCGGTGGAGGACGCGCGCAGATACGGTGTACCTGTGTTTGATAGTCAAGATGCGGCATGGATTGCTTATATCGAAGAAAAGCCGGAGCATCCGAAGACCAATTATTGTGTAACTGGTATTTATATGTACGATGAAGCTGTATTTGATATCATCCGGCGGGTATCACCTTCCAAAAGGGGGGAGCTGGAGATTACCGATGTAAATAATATATACGCCGCTGATCGCAGACTTAGTTATGATGTGCTTAAAGATTGGTGGAGTGATGCGGGGACGTTCCAGTCTTTGCACGAGGCGGGGGAAAAGTTAAAGGATGCACTGCCATAAGGCAGTGCTTTTTTTGTTGTAATCTTGCTATAGATAGCCGCAAGGGCTTTGAAATCACGCGTTACTCAGAGGGCTCGGGGGTTGGAAATCCTCCACCAGATTAAATCCTCAGTTTCTTTGTATCTCTCAGAGCCTAGACGCTCCAATACTTTGTGGGAGGCTGTATTATCTTTTTCAGTGTCAGCGATTACATAGACAGCTTGGGGATGGGAGAAAATCCATGCAGTAATTGTGCGTAGTGCCTCTGTTGCATACCCTTTTCTTCTATATTTCTCATCAATCCCATATCCTATAATAACCTCGCCTTTCTCATTCGGGTAACCTTTAAGGATAATGAATCCTATAATACAATGATCTTCCCGATGGACGATGGCCCAGTTCGTTAACCATAGGTAATGGTCGGGGTCCTGCTGCACCTTTTTTAGCCTGATCTGCATAGCATATTGCATTTCATCATCAAGCGCCGCACTGATGGCAGCTAAGCCTAATTGTTGCTGTAGCTCCGAATAGTTATCTATTGCTAGTGAGAGCTCTGGGGCAGTTAAAGGTATTAGATCGATCCTCTGGCTTTCAAGCTTCATATATTCCCCACCAATCATTGGTAAACTCAGGATTGCGCATTTCACATTTTAATCCTTTTAAATGTACTTAGCAATAACGTAATCTTTATGTCATCCAGTCACTTATAGAGCCTTAACTTGTCGAGGATCCCCGGCACCGTAACGGCTCCTGCCGCATATGCTGTAGCAGGGCGTTTGAGCAAAGGAGACATGAAGGTGCAGAGTAAAATAACTAAAGTCCTGCAGCACATGGCCCATACGCACGAACAGATGGCGCGGATTCTAGACGCTGAGCGCCATGTGGCTGTCCGTATGTCGCAAATTGTCCACGATCTGCCAGATGCGGAACCTGATTTTGATGGGATCAGCGGGATGATCGAAAGCTCAACTCAGGTAAACAAGAATATTATTGCTTACTTGAATGCACTTGCAGATCTGGAAGAAGCGATGGCTGATGGGGTAGGCAGAGTGATTAAGGAATTGAACGGTCAAGAAGAAGAGTAACGCTATAGGAGCGGGAGGCGGAAGATGAGCAGAGAAAAGGCTTATCTGCAAATGCTGGAGTCCACCGCCGCCATCCAGTGGAACGTTGCGTTGATTCTGGAAGCTAAGGCGGTTGAAGCTGAAAAGGTAAAGCAGTGGGCACAGCATCATATCCACGCTAGAGCCTTTGATTCCCACAGTGAGCAACTGAAGGAGTCCCTCTCTATACACGAGGTCATCGTGGAGATGGTCGAAGGGCTGACCAAACTGGAGAACGGACTCTACAGCAATTTAAAAGCAGTGCTGGGCAGTGGCGAAGACGATGGTGGCGGGGAAGGTTTTGGAGACATGTCAGGTGATGGCTTTAGTTTTGGAGAAGACAGCAAATGAGCGGGGACCGTCTCTCTGAACATGCCGTCAAGCTGGAGATGATTCGCTCCATTTCGCGCAGTCAGGCTGCTTTGGCGGCCATCTTGGAGAGCATCGCCGAATTGACGGAGCAATCTGAGTTGACGGCCCGCAAATTGAGCGACAATATCAGGATTTTAAGTGGGTATCAGAGTGCGATGTGCCGGATGATGTCCGGGATTTCACTACATCGTCCTAAACGGGGAATTCCTGCTGCGCCATGGCTGAGTAAGGCATACGCCGTAGGAACCTCCAGAGAACATGGAGCACAGGAGGAGTAGAAGCATGAAGAAGAAAAGCCGTAGAACGCTACGTTCAGGCAGAACCCGTAGACGCACATTGCTGCTCTCGCGGAGAGCAAAAGTTCGTAAAGGGCTAGCCCGTAAAACCCGCAGAGTTCTTGCCCGGAAAACTGCTCGTTATGGGAAGTCGAAAAAAGGCCTATTGCTACGCAAGAAAAGAAGACTTCGTCGTAAGCTTGTTCGTAAAGTAAGGGTTTCACAGCCACCGGTGCTTGTGGTACCCGTGAGTGAGGCTCCGCCTGCTCCACAGGTAATTCCGCTCCCCCCGGAGCTGGGCGTTTCGCCGGAAACGCCCCCGGCAGACGCCTTTCAACAGGGCTACACCGAAGCATACAACGTGGGGTTCGACGCCGGTTTCGCCAAGGGCTTCGAGGACGGGCATAAGCTGGAATTCAGCTAGGGGACACAGATGACAAGATCCGCTCCGCCCGTGAGCGGGTCTTGGGGTTTTCGTGCGGACTGGTTTGCTGCGCTGCCGATGTGATAAACTTCATAATGAAAGTGAAAATAATATGAGGTTAAGATGAAGGCAGGGATGATTCATGGATACTGAGATTCGCAGAGCACGCAAAGATGAGATTGATGAAATTATGGAGTTGATTGCCAAATGCGTACAGGTGATGCAAGCAGGTGGCAGCGATCAGTGGGACGAGCATTATCCGAACCGGGAGATCATCTCCCTTGATATTGAACGTGGCAATCTATGGGTATGTGAGGAGAACAATGCGGTGGCCGGCATTCTAGTGTTGGACGAGCACCAATCCGAGCAGTATGGGAAGATTGACTGGACAGAAACGCAAGGGCCTCATTTAATTATGCATAGATTGGCTGTGCATCCTGAAGTTCAAGGGAAGGGAATTGCACGCCGTCTTAGCACTTATGCAGAAGAACATGCTCGCCAGAATGGTTATTCAAGTATCCGTCTGGACACATATGCTAAGAACACTGGGGCACTCGCCCTATATCCCAAGCTGGGTTATGACCTCAGGGGTGAGGTAACTTTTCCAGGGCGTACCGCTAATTTTCCGGTGTTCGAGAAGGTTCTAGAAAAACACGGGAATTCGGAAGCTTAACATAGCGAGAGAACCAGAGGATATCTCATGAGCCATCTAATGGCTACTGAGATATCCTTTTTTTGTGGAAATAACACCGTTTTCTAAACAAAAACTTTGTTTGATTAGGTAGCAATTTGCGCTTACGGAAACCCTGCTCAAAAGGCGATAAGTGTGCAAATAGCGTCATTGGAGTCCGAAACCCTGATCAATAAGCGAAAATGTTCAAATAGCGCCACTGGAGTCCGAAATCTTGCTCAAAAGGCGATAAATGTGCAAATAGCGTCATCTGGGTCCGAAAGCATCAGTGACTGATTGTGACTCGACAGTAACGGACCCAGCAGACCTTAAATGCGGAATTTCCCCACATTTGGAATGCTATCGGACTCCAGAGCAGCTATTGGTATAAAACACACTGCATATGGGCCTGTAACGAGGGAATAGCGCCACTGGAGTCCGAAATCTTGCTCAAAAGGCGATAAATGTGCAAATAGCGTCATCTGGGTCCGAAAGCATCAGTGGCTGAGTGTGACTCGACAGTAACGGACCCAGCAGACCTTAAACGTGGCATTTCACCACATTTGGAATGCTATCGGACTCCAGAGCAGCTATTGGTATAAAACACACTGCATTTGGACCTGTAACGAGGAAATAGCGCCACTGGAGTCCGAAATCTTGCTCAAAAGGCGATAAATGTGCAAATAGCGTCATCTGGGTCCGAAAGTACTTGGGAGGATTATGACTCGCCTGTGGTGTGGACGTAGCGAGATCAGCAGAAGCAGAAGCAGAAGCAGAAGCTCCAGACGTAGCAGTGGAATAGGCACAAGGGGAACGCAGAAGTGCGGAAGTAGGAGTAGTGTAGTAGCCGTAGCAGTGCTGAAGTAGCAGTTGAGTAGCAGTAGGGAAGGCATAGGTTCAAAAGTATGAATAGAGCTAGACGTACACTTTCGGGCTCTAACCAGTCCACCATACCGCGCTATATGCACAGCGGTTTAGCACAACGCGTTAGAGTAAGCAGAGATACTGTCCGAAATGGCCGATCTAATCATTCGAAATGTTCGACCTTATCGTACGAAACGGCTGTCTCTTAAGCCATGAAATAGCTCTCGGATAGCTTATTTTCTATGTTTTTATGACAGTAAATATGACACGATTCACAAGGTAGCGTAATCACAAATCTTTTCAAACAGAATAATCGTGATCAAAAAGTATTATGTGTTATTTAAAATAACATGTAATACTGATTCCCTTTTATAAATCACTATTTAAAATACAAAATCGATATTGTGTGTCATGTATGTTGACATGTAACCTGTCTTTAGATTATTATTGGACTATTCAAATTACAAATGAATAGATCTTTTTTCGTATATCCTTAATAATTGGTTTAAGGGTCTCTACCGGGAACCGTAAATTTCTGGCTACGAAAATATGCTCAGGCATATTTTTGTGGCCTTTTTGCTTTACAGGCGTGAAGTTGTGCTGGAATTAACTCAATGAGGGGGAGAAGGGCTATGGGAAATATTTTGATCAAAAATGCCGAAATCATTACGATGAACAAGCAAGAGGAAATTTTACACGGGGATGTCCGGATTAAGGATGATCTCATCGTTGAAATCGGCACTGGCCTGATCCCGCAGGGTGACGAGAAGATCATTGATGCTACGAACCGTACATTAATTCCGGGTTTTATCCAAACTCATATTCATCTATGCCAGACGTTATTCCGTGGTAAAGGGGACGATCTGGAGCTGATGGATTGGCTGCGCAAACGAATCTGGCCATTAGAGGCCGCGCATGATGAAGAATCCCTATATTATTCGGCTATGCTTGGCATCGGCGAACTGATCACCAGCGGCACGACGACGATTGTGGATATGGAGACTGTCCATCATACGGATTTTGCGTTTCAGGCTATAGCTAAAAGTGGAATCCGGGCCTTGTCCGGCAAGGTGATGATGGATCAAAAAGGGGGAGATGTGCCTGAGGCGCTGCAGGAGGATACCGCATCTTCTTTGCAGGAAAGTGTCGATTTACTGGAAAAATGGAATGGTTATGGAAACGGCCGGATTCAGTATGCATTTTCTCCACGTTTTGTGATTTCCTGTACAGAGCCTTTATTAACCGAGGTGCGGGATCTGTCCGCAAGATACGATGTGAAGGTGCATACTCATGCGTCTGAGAATTTAGGGGAAATTGAGATTGTGCAGGCCATGACTGGCATGCGTAACATCGTCTATCTGGATCATCTAGGATTAGCCAATGAACGGCTTATACTGGCGCATTGCGTGTGGCTGGATGCTGAGGAGCGGCGGATTTTGCGGGATCGAGGGGTGCATGTAAGTCATTGCCCGGGTTCCAATCTGAAATTGGCCTCCGGAATTGCGGACACACCAGGGATGCTTCATGAGCATGTTTCTCTTAGTCTGGGAGCGGATGGCGCTCCATGCAATAACAATCTGGATATGTTTAATGAGATGCGATTGGCGGCGATTATTCAAAAGCCTCATCACGGACCCACAACCATGGATGCCCGCAGTGTATTCCGTATGGCTACTATTGGTGGGGCGAAGGCCGTAGGGATGGAGGATAAGATCGGGAGTATCGAGGTAGGCAAAAAAGCAGATCTAGTGCTCCTCAATCTCTACAATTTTCATACTTTTCCCTCTTATGACGTAGATCCCATCTCTAGAATTGTATATTCCGCTACGCGGGCAGATGTGGAGACAACGATAATCGACGGGGAGATCGTGATGGAAAGAGGTTTGCTAAAGACTGTGGATAAAGAAATTGTACTAAATGAAGCTAACCGTTCTATTAAAAGATTACTTACGCATACCTCGATCGTTTGAGGAGAGAGGTCGATTCGGATATCTTATCATTTGCAGGGGATCACTGGACCCCCTGTTTTTTTATGAGAAAATATGAACATAAGGGAACTAAAGTGCCTTTTATGAGGTCGTATTAAGTGAGGTGAAGCTAATTGGAACTGGAAGGTCTTCAGCATAGCGAGACGATGAATGAACAGCAACTAAGAGAAATCATGAGCCGTTACGGAGAGGATATATGGAATTATATCTATTATCTTACCAAAAATTCTGAACAGGCCGATGATCTGGCCCAAGAAGTATTCATTAAATGTTATTACCGGATTGGCACGTACCGGGGGAATTCTTCATTTAAAGCATGGTTGCTTACGATTGCCAGGAATACTGTTTTTTCGCACCGGAAATCGCGCTTTTTTCGTTCGGGCTTATGGGGTGGTGTACAGCCATTGTCCACGGTTGATGTGGAGCAGCGAGAAAAAACTATTGAACCTCTTGGTATAGCCCGATCTGCGGAGATGGAGTATTTGGGTAATCAGTCCATTGGTGAGATATGGGATTTAATTATGGCATTGTCTCCCAAGCTGCGCGAAGTATTGGTCCTGGATTTGAAATATGAGCTCTCTATAAAAGAAATAGCTGAACTGATGAACTTGAGTCACGGAACGGTAAAATCAAGATTGCACCGAGCGCGGCAAAAAATTCAGAACAAATTAAAGGGGGTAGAATGATGGAGGATCATCAACCGGAATGGTATGCTCAGGCCCGAAAAGGACCTTTTGGAAATGAAAAGTTTACTATGAGGCATGCAGACAACGTCATTCGCCGAATTCAAGAAGATCAACAGGGAACGAAATCTTTTTCAGGAAAAAGACTATCTGTGCAAATGTGGGCTGTGGCAAGTTTTATTGTACTGTTGGGCTTAGGCATATTCTTTCTGAACGGAAGGTTCCTTGGTAATGAATCAAGCAACCCTGCGCAAACTGAGGTTTCGTCGCATTTCACGGAGGCTGAGCTACAGCGGAACGCAGATCAGGTGATGCAGAGTTTACTTGGAAAGACTTATCCGCTAGATCACCGGGAATGGCTTAAGGAGCAACAGCAGATATTTTACTCTTACCAGAAAGATGAGGACTCCGCATATATCTGGATCGATTATGAGACAGGAGAACTGGTGCAAACGAAGATGAGCGCGATGCTGACAACTGCAGAGATCGACGCTGAAATGAAAACCCGTGCGGAAGAGATCAAGGGCAAACTGGGTTATGCGAATGATTCAGCTTATGATGTGCTCAGATATGTTGAATATGATGCTACACAACATTCTAGCGTGAAAATTGAAAATAACTTTAGGGCGGAGAAATGGCGTATCGGATTTGTAAATGGTGAATTCGATTACGCATCAGCCACGCTTGAGGCCTCGGCGGTATCAGAAGAGACGCGTCAAGCTGGGGAAGAGGCATTGAAGATGTTGAGAGGTAACGGAGGTGATGAAGAGCTTAGTTTAGTATTTCGGGCTATGGACAAGGATCAGGATAGACTTACGCTGCAATACGGATCAAAGGTTTCGGTTACGCTCGATACTGTTACTAGAAGGATTGAGCAGATTAGTGATACAAATCCTCGTGCTAGTGATAAAACAGATCCCAAACAACTAACGGTATTAGACCGTGAGCTGTCTCTAATTGATGGGGATCGCCTACGTGAGAAGGCCGCACCTCTGCTGACTAAGATATTTAGCGTTGCTGATGTGGGCGAATATAGCTTGCTTAAAAGAGATCAGGAGCCCGGGAATCTCACCTTTCATAAGCTTGGCAGTCCTGAGATCACTGTATATTATGATAGTGATTTAACGATCTGGAAGGTGAAAGAGGATTCGCCAGCAAGCCAGTCTTAGATTGAAAGGCATAACATAATAGGCTTAAATAGGGAGGCTCCACAGCCGAAAAGGCGTGGGGTTTCCCTATTTGTAGTGGGAGCGAACGGTGCACATTTTTGATAAAAAAAGTAAGTATTGTTATACTAGAACAATCTGATATTTTACAGAAAAGATGAATAGATTTCATAATCAGAACAAATGAAAAGGTAAGAGGGGATTAAAACGTGAAAAAGCACGGGCCGAATCGAGCTCAGTTCTATATTGTTGTCCTGCTGCTATGGTTGAAGCTGCTCCTGCTGAGAGTGCTGTTCTTTGATAGAATTGCTTGGGAGTGGATTGCAGCAGATGTTGCTCCAGTCCTCTTCATCATGGGGATTCTGACGGTCATTACTCCTTCGCGGGTGAGAACAGCCGTCTATTGGACATTTAACGGGATATTATCGCTGCTGCTGTTCGCAGCCAGTGTATATTTCAATCACTTTGGTTCTGTTCCGACGTATCTGGCTTTATATGAACTGAATCAGGTATTTCAAGTGAAGGCAAGCGTAGAATCAACGATACAGACTATTGATTATTTATTTTTCGCTGATCTTGTGATCATGGTGATCTATGTCTTGATCCGCAGATGGAAGCATGGAAAAGCCTATCCGCATGAGCGTGAGCGATTCAGCTCCCGGAACACACGATTGGCACATATGATGGTGATTCTGGTGGCTATTCTTGGAGGTTTTGCTTTTTCGGCCAATTCTGTCAATTCTGCGCGGGGAATTACAAATGAACTTGTGCAGGCAGAAAGTGCCGGATTCCTGAATTATGAGGTCGTTGCCGCAATCAAGGTCAAGGAAGATAACAATCTCATTGGAACCGGAGATATTAAGGATACAATCGCGAAGATTGATGAGCTGCAAGCTTCCTATCCTTATAGTAGTAAAGCCGCGGGCACAGCACCTGAGTATTTCGGCTCGCAAAAGGGCAAAAATGTAATTGTCATTCAAATGGAAGCTTTTCAAAACTTCCCGTTGCATCAATCCCTGAAGGGTCAAGAGCTGACTCCAGTGTTGAACAAGTTGGCAGATGAGGGATTTTACTTCCCCCATGTCTACCAACAGATTGGTCCGGGCAATACTTCTGACGCTGAATTTATGAGCAACACGTCGATTTATCCAATCGGGACGTTGGCAATGTCCACTGGATTCGGGGACAGAGAACTGCCGAGCCTACCACGTCTGCTGAGAGATAAAGGATATGAGGCGTACACCTTTCACGTGAATCAAGTAGGCTTTTGGAATCGGAACGAGCTATATCCAGCGCTTGGCTTTAACGGTTATTATGACAAAGATTATTTTACTAATGATCATTTTAATGCGTTTGGTGCTTCCGATGAACAGCTTTATATTACGGGTGTCGAGAAAATGGCAGAATTGCAGAAGAAAGGAACTCCTTTCTACGCACAAATGGTGACGGCGTCCAGCCATCATCCCTTCCAAATTCCGGACTCTTTTAAGAAGATCTCAGTGCCTGATGAGTTAAAAAACACGATGCTTGGCGATTATTTGACTGCTATTAACTATACTGATTATGCCATTGGAACTTTAATAGAGGGTTTGAAGAAAAACGGAATGTGGGATAACACTGTGCTGGTGATGTATGGCGATCATTTTGGCTTGCAGCCGCAGGATGTTCCACCGGAGCAAGTGGAAAGTGCACTGGGGATTCCATACGATTCCCGGATCAGTCGCTTTAATATTCCATTGATTGTACATGTACCAGGAATGGAGCAAGGGAAGGTAGTAGAGCGAACAGGTGGACAGTTGGATATTCTTCCTACAATAGCTAACCTATTGGGGGTTTCTTTAAAGGAAGAAGGTTATACAGCATTTGGCCATGATCTCTTGAACATTGATCGTAATGTGTTAGGGATGCGGTATTATTTACCTTCCGGTTCTTTTTTTAATGATGATATTCTCTATGTGCCTGGTAAAGATTTTGCTGATGGTGAAGCTGTGTCGCTGGATACGCTTAAGCCAGTATCGGATTTTACAAAATATCAGACTGATTATGATTATATTTTGAAGCTAATGAATTTGTCCGACGAATATGTGAAGCTGTTACCACAGAGATAGGGGGAATCATGAAAAAGTTCTGGAAACCGGAGTATCTCGTAGGCCTTGCCGGCTGCGGTATCATTATTTATTTGCTATTCGTAGGGCCATTTATTGGTGTTGCCGATAATGGAGATTTTCTGCGTATGATGAATACCATCGGTCTGAACTACTACGATACTGCTGCATCGTATGCCGATCAGTTTTTCAGCTTTAGCCATTCTCGTTTTGCGTATGAGGATTTGTTTAGGGGCTTTTATCCTTCCTCACAGATTTTTATAGTGCTTGTGCCGAGGTTGATCGGCGGGCTCATCCATGGCAGCTTTTTTGATGTTCGTTTGCTGGGTGCAGTTTATGGGCTTCTTTTACTGGCGGCAACTTGGCTGCTGGTGAAGTATAATGCTCGTGGCTCTTATGTTACAGGGCTGCTGCTGGGAGCAGCTATCTTATTTGTATTTTACGATATCGGGTATGTGGCCTATTTCAACTCCTTGTTTGGAGAACCGGTGTCGCTGGTGTTTATGCTGCTGACATTTGCATTAGGATTAAGATTAACCAGCCAAGAGAAGCCAACCACTAAAGGATTAACTTTGTTTTTTATCGCGATTCTGTTTCTGGTCACCTCCAAAATCCAGAATGCACCGATTGGGATTGCCTTTGCTCTGATTTTCTTGCGGTTTATGATGCTTGACGGAGAGGGCAAATGGAGGAAGCTGGCTTTACGTTTTTCGATTGCCATCTTTCTTGTATCCATCGTTTTGTATGTGGCAGCGCCAAAAGATCTGAAGCATATTAATCTGTATCAAACGGTGTTTTTTGGGATTTTAAACGAATCGCCGGATGTGAAGGGAGACTTGCAGGATCTCGGATTACCGGAGCGGCTGGAGGTACTGGCGGGTACGAATTATTTTCAGACCGATACAGCGATTAAGCAGGATGATCCTTCGCTGGTTCCGGACTTCTATGACCGTGTATCTCATAAAGATGTGTTGTTCTTCTATCTGAAGCATCCGGACCGGTTGATAGATAATATGAAATACGCTGCGAGTAACAGCATGGCGATTCGCCCGTATTATCTAGGAAACTACGAGAAAAGCGAGAATAAACCAGCAGGTGCATTATCCTATACTTACAGTGGATGGAGCCAATTCAAAAATAAACATATTCCGCATACGCTCGGATTTCTCTCCATATTCTATCTGGTGTATTTTGCGGGAGCCTTGTTCCAGTATTTCCGCAGCAGAGATATTCGCGGCAAAATTGCCGGCGAGCTGCTGATGCTGCTAGGGCTAATAGGGATTTTCTCCTTTTTGGTTCCGATTCTGGGAGACGGAAGGGCTGATATTGGCAAGCATTTATTCCTCTTTAATGTGTGCTTCGATATGATGGTCGTGGTCATGTTTGGGTGGATTGTTCACAAGGTAGTGGGATTTGTAAGACGTTAGCTTATGGAACAAATCAAACAGCAAGTTTCCGATTATGGAGACTTGCTGTTTTTATTAAAATATAAGAATTTATATGTTCCATATTGTAAATTATCCTTATATTTCTCGCTTAAACGCTTACCGTCCTTATAGCCGTCGAAGGCGTTTATGCTTGTTCATCCTCAAATAACTCACGCAGCATCCCTTGACGATCGTTCATAAACGCTTTGGTCACGGTATAATGTTCAGTTTCCTCCAAGGCGACGGAACGTATTCCCTCTCCCTCCAAGAGAAAAATTTCAGCACCGGGATAGGACATCAGAATCGGCGAATGGGTAGCAATAATAAATTGTGAATCCTGCCCGACCAGCTCATGCATACGCACCAGCAGAGACATTTGACGTAAGGGGGAAAGCGCTGCTTCAGGCTCGTCGAGGATATAAAGACCGCGGCCGCCGAAACGGTGAACGAATGTAGCTAAAAAAGACTCTCCGTGGGACTGCTCATGCAGAGATTTGCCTCCGTAGGAGTCTTTGATCGGTGGGCCACCGGGTTGTTCATCCAACTCATCAATATAAGAAGCCACATTATAGTAACTCTCCGCACGTAGAAAAAAGCCGTCCTTCGGCCGTCTAACCCCTCTAGCAATTCTAAAATACTCATAAAGATTCGAATGCGAGGAACGAGTGTTAAAAGAAAAGTTTAGCGTTCCACCCTCAGGGTTAAAGCCCCAAGCAGCAGCAATTCCCTCTAACAAGGTTGATTTGCCCGTGCCGTTCTCTCCAACAAGAAAGGTCACTGGTTTTTGAAAAGTCAGGCGATCCAGCGTTCGAACAGCAGGCAGATGAAAAGGATAGGTTTGAAAGGATGGCACCAGATCACGCAGCAGCTCCGCGTGTCGCAAATACAACGTGGTGTTATTCATAGTTCCCCCCTTGTGAATTTCAAAAAATAATCATCTTCGGACAGATTGGACAGAGATGACAAGTTTAGTGCCTCTAGCTAGACCTTTATAGTATAACAGCATCCAGCGAGTGGATGAAATCTTGACGGGGTTCGGGCAAGCCGGGCAAAAGACAGGGTACATCTGCCAATTTAGTTCTAGTAATGACAGATGTCCATGAGGCGAGTGCTGACTCCGCATATAGTTATACTGTCTTGAGAATACAACGGGGCAGGGTGAAGGCCGTGAAAGCAAAAAGGAGAAAACACAAGCGTCCGCGAGATTATCGCGACGGTTATCACGAAGGATATCGTCTCGGCATGTGTGAGGCTGTGCAGCGTCGGAGTACTGTAGAGGTCGAAGCCTGTCGGCCATTTAAGCTAATGTATGTTCCTCAAGGGTTCCATGCAATCGATACTGGGGTAATTGAGGCGCTTCAGCAGCTTGTAAGTGAGCTTGTGATAAGCACTCCAGAAGCTATGCTGGAGACCGCGGCTCGGGAGATGCCCGGGGCAGTGCTGGTTATGAATGGACTGCATGTTTTTCCGGAAAATCATTTAGAACAGATTACAGAAATCAGAAAGCTGGGCATTCGGACTGCGATCTGGTTTGTGGATGATCCTTATTTTACAGAGGATACTTCAGTGATTTGCCGGCATTATGATCACGTCTTTACGCATGAGCTCGGTTGTGTGGAGTTTTATCAATCCTTTGGGGTTCCATCCGTTCATTATTTACCGCTTTGCGTCAATCCAAAGATGTTCTATCCACGCCGTACGGCACCGCAGTATAAGTACGACATTGTGTTTATTGGCAATGCATTTCATAATCGGACAGCGCTGTTTGATGAACTTGCCCCCTATCTAAAGGATAAGAAGGTGCTGATCGCTGGGGGGTTCTGGGAACGGCTTGCGACTTATGACCAGCTTGCCCCTTTTATTAGCAATGGCTTTATCCCGCCTGAGGAAACTGCGAACTATTACAGTGGCGCAAAGCTAGTCATTAATATTCACCGTCCGTGGGAGGAGGGGCAGGATAACCGGAATAGCTTCCGTTTACCATCACGCTCTATCAATCCGCGTACTTATGAGATCAGTGCCTGCGGTACTATGCAGCTTACGGATGTTCGTGAGGATCTGGGCAATTATTATCGACCAGGTTATGACTTGGATACTTTTGGCTCTGCTAAGGAATTGCAGGAGAAGATTGAGTACTATCTGAAGCATGAAAAAGAGCGCCGAATTTACGCTTTACGGGGACTACAGACAACCATGCGCAACCATACATTCACTGCGCGTTTGCCTCATTTGCTGAATGTGATTGCTTCAAGTGTATGAAATCTATAACGGGACAAAGGAGCGAGGATGATGATGAACAACAATGAATTTATTATGCCTGCACCACCGCTACCTCTGACACCTCCAGAGGAAGAAAAGCTTCGTGGTCGTCTGAGTGGTTTTAAGGGCGGATATGATGAGGGATATTTACGGGGGCGGCTTGCGATTTTGGATGGTCGGCCAGAAGAAGTATTTCCTGTACGGAATATTCATGTAATGTATGTGGCTTCTGGTAAAGGATATCCCTACTCTCCATTAGACGATGCAGTCCTCTACGCGCTGCAAAAATTAACCGCACAAGTCACGATAACGGATGTACGCCAAAACTTAGTGGAGTTAGCCGCCGCTCAAAGACCGGATCTGGTACTTGTGCTGGACGGTATGGATTTACCGCTTGAGCAGATCTCCGTTCTTCGGGCTAGCGGGATTAAGACAGCCATTTGGCTTACAGATGATCCTTATTACACTGATTTTACAGTTAAAATTGTGGCACATTACGATTTTGTGTTCACGCTTGAGCGTAATTGTATTGATTTTTATAAGGGACTTGGCTGCCCTGAAGTTCATTATCTTCCTTTTGCCGCTCACCGCGAGCATTACCGTCCAACTACAACACGTTCACCATTGAATCGCGAAGTTAGTTTTATTGGCTCTGCCTATTGGAACCGGGTTAATTTCTTCCGTGAGATTCTTCCGGATTTGATGAACTATAACACGGTGATTAATGGCATCTGGTGGGACCGTCTGCCTGAGGCGGCACTCTATGGAGATCGAATTGAGATTGGCAAATGGATGTCACCACAAGAAACCGCGGTAGCTTACAGCGGATCCAAAATCGTCATCAACCTCCACCGCTCGCACATTGATGAAGTAGTGAACAACAATACGCTTTCGATTCCGGCGGTATCTCCTAATCCGCGTACTTTTGAAATCGCGGCAACGGGTACGCTGCAATTAGTGGATGCCAGAGATGATATGGGATCCTTTTACAAACCTGGTGAAGAAATTGAGACTTTTGCAAGCCCTCAAGAAATGATGGATAAAATCCGTTATTACCTGACTCATGAGGAAGAACGCCGTGCGATAGCACTGCGCGCTTTTGAACGGACGCTTAAGGATCACACCTACACTAAACGTATACACCAGCTGTTAACAGTAATTTACGGCTAGGTCATATGCCCGAAAATGGAATGGAAATGTGCGCTTACCAGGGGACAGGTGTCGTGCCGGCATCTGTTTTTCCTCGATATACTGTAGAACCGAACCTCAGCTTATGCCTGTGGCCTGATGAAAAGAAGCAACGTCTGGAGCGGGCTTGTATAGCGGAGCGGAAGCGACTGGCTAGATTCGAGAGCAGAGTGGAAGCGAAGGGGCGAAGCTCGGGAGCGAAGTGAATTGACTGACGAGATTCTAGAGCTAAGCGGAAGCGATGTTGCGAGTCACAGGAGCGACCATTTTCAAAGAGAGTTTTACTGCGAAGGATAGAATTTAGCGCAAAGTTTGTAAATTTTTTAAGGAGGTGAATGGCTGCTCCAGGCCCCTCGTTAGGGAGCGCCGAAACGCCATGGCTGACAAAGCTACAATCGTCCTCTTTTCACATGTATCCAATACACGCAGTATTACGGGAGCGGAGAAGCTATTGTTGTTTTTCGCTCAGGAGCTTTCTCCGTACTTTAATTGTATCCTCGTTGCGCCTCAGGACGGCAAGCTGACTTCTCAGGCTCGAAGCTGTGGAATAAGTGTACAGTTGCTTTCGATTCCTCTTTTATATGGAATGTACACTCCTTATGCAGGGTTGGAGGCAGATGCTCAGAAATTCCAGGAAAGCAGGGAGTATCACGAGTTAACAGACTGGCTGAATTCCCTGCGCCCGGCGTTTGTTATTACAAGTACCTGTGTGCATGCTCTGCCAGCAATGGCTGCAAAGTCACTGGGCATTCCGGTGATATGGAAAATATCAGAGACGATAACAGACAATGAATATACACCTATTAGTGTAGGGCTGATTCATCGGAATAGTGATGAGATATTAGCTATTTCACAAACAGCTGCAGCTTGCTTTCCAGAGGACGTGAGAGCGGAAAAAGTGATCCAGCTGCCTCCCTCTTGGAATGATAAAGAGATGATGATTGAGGCTTGGAGCAAGCTTCGGAGCGAACGGCGGCGGGAATTGCGGGTTAAACCGCATGAACAGCTGGTCGGTTATATTTCTTCTTTTATCAACAAGGAAAAAGGGCTAGAACATTTTGTGAAAATGGCTGTGCTTGTGCACGCGGTTCATCCAAGCTCGAAATTTGTTGTCATTGGGTCTGCTGGTGATAAAAGCTACTATGAGCGTTGTGTCCGCAAGGTGAAGCTTGAGGGACTGTACACCCGGTTTAAATTTGTTGGTTATGCTGAATGCCTTCCATCCGCTTATTGCGCCATGGATGTGCTAGTGGTTCCTAGTCTGATCCGCGAAGGCTTCGGCATGACTGCTCTGGAAGGAATGGCTTTTGGAAAACCCGTGGTCGCTTACGACTCTGGGGGTTTACGAGAAATTCTGCACGCAGCGGGCTGCGGCGAAAATCTCGTGCCAGCATCGGACATTTCCGCGCTGGCAGAAAGAGTCAACGTCATGCTGGCGCAGCCAGGAATGGCGTTAACTATAGGCAGTCAAGCGCGGGAGCGCGTCGACGCCGTCTATGGTCCGGCGGCTTATCGGAGCCGCCTGCAGGGTCTTGCGGAGATGTGGAACCTCCGCTATTGCAGCGCACCCGCGGTGCGCGAGGCTGACAGCGTGGTGGTGGTGGAACCACCCGCTGTCCAGCCTGACTTACCCGCAGCGTCGCCGGCTTTGCCGCCGCGAAGCAAGGGCCTGCCAAGCCGCGTCGCCCGCAAGCGGCGCGGCAAAGCCCGGGCGCGCCGGCGAAGCGGGCGCCCGTTGGTTTTGCGCCGCGTTGCTCGCAAGCGGCGTAAAGGTTCTGCCCGGCGGCGCAGCACCGCCGGGGGCAAGCGCCGCCGGGCCCGCCGCGGTGGACGGCGGCGCGCGGCGTAAATGCCTCGATTGCAGCGAAGTGGCAAGCTGAGTACAAAGAGAGATAAAAATGCTCTTCATTGAGCACAATCCAGCAATTTGAGCTAAATGAACGGTACATTTCCCGTTTAAAGAGCTCAATCCAGCAACCAGAGCCAAATGAACGGTAAAAATCCCGCAAAATGAGCTCAATCCAGCAACCTGAGCCAAATGAACGGTACATTTCCCGCAAAAAGAGCTCAATCCAGCAACTTGAGCGCAATGAACGGTAAAAATCCCGTTTAAAGAGCTCAATCCAGCAACCTGAGCCAAATGAACGGTACATTTCCCGCTAAATGAGCTCAATCCAGCAATCTGAGCCAAATGAACGGTATAAATCCCGCTAAATGAGCTCAATCCAGCAACCTGAGCCAAATGAACGGTACATTTCCCGCAAAAAGAGCTCAATCCAGCAATCTGAGCCAAATGAACGGTATAAATCCCGCTAAATGAGCTCAATCCAGCAACTTGAGCCAAATGAACGGTAAAAATCCCGCAAAATGAGCTCAATCCAGCAACCTGAGCCAAATGAACGGTAAAAATCCCGCAAAATGAGCTCAATCCAGCAATCTGAACGCAATGAGCGGTATAAATCCCGCTAAATGAGCTCAATCCAGCAACCAGAGCACAGTCCGCTGACTGAGCCAAGTCAGACCATAATTAAACAGGCAGGGGAGTGAACTCATGAAGATCATGACGATTTTAGGCACGAGGCCTGAAATCATTCGCCTCAGTGTAATCATTCCGCTTCTCGACGAACATGCTGAGCGGCACATCCTGGTGCATACAGGCCAGAACTTCACCGCCAGTCTCAGCGGCATTTTCTTTGCTGAGCTGGGACTGCGGGCACCGGATTATGTGCTGCAGGATAAACAAGCAGGACTAGGCGGTCAGCTTGCCGCCATGTTCGGAGGGTTAGAAAGCATTTTACTAAAAGAACAGCCAGATCGTGTCTTGCTTCTGGGCGATACGAACAGCGCGTTATGCGCGATTTTGGCTGAACGTATGGGAATTCCGGTGGTGCATATGGAAGCGGGCAACCGTTGCTATGACCTCCAAGTACCAGAAGAGAAAAACCGCCGTGTCATCGACGCCGTTTCGACCATTAATATGCCTTATACGCAGCAGAGCAAAAGACATCTAATCAGCGAAGGTTTCCCCAGCAGGCGTATCGTGTTAACAGGAAATCCGATCCATGAGGTCATGACCCATTTTGAGCACAAAATCCAAACTAGCGACATTCTGGAGCAGCTGAAGCTTACCTCAGGACAGTATTTCCTAGTCACGGCCCACCGTGCTGAGAATGTAGATGATCCAGAGTCCCTTGTACAAATTATGTCGGGTCTTAACGCAGTGGCTGAGCATTTTGGAATTCGTTTAATATGCAGCATTCATCCTCGCACTCGCTCCAAACTTACCGAGCAATTTTCCCTTCCAATGAACCCACTAGTTGAATTTCATGAACCTTTCGGATTTTTTGATTTTGTCTATTTGGAACAGCACGCCTTATGTGCCATCACCGACAGCGGGACTGTACAGGAGGAATGCTGCTTGATGAAAGTGCCAACAGTTACGATTCGCAGAACGACGGAACGTCCAGAAACAGTGGATTGTGGCAGCAATGTAGTCTCAGGTGTAGATCAGAAAAGTATTCTTCGCAGCGTCAAGCTGATGACGGCGCTCAATCGGGATTGGGAGGCACCGGAAGGATACATGACTCCGGATGTTTCGGTCAAGGTAGTTAAATTCTTGCTTGGAGGGAACCTGCATGTTCAATAATAAAAGGATTGTGGTCACAGGCGGAACTGGTTCCTGGGGGCATGAGCTGATTAGGCAACTTCTGCCACAAAATCCTAAGGAAATCATCGTATTCTCCCGCAGTGAATCCGCTCAAGTGGCGATGAGCCGGGAGTTTGAAGATCAACGTCTCAGCTTTATCATTGGCGATATCCGTGACAAGGATGCGCTGATTGCAGCCTGCCGTGGCGTTGATTACATCTTTCATCTGGCGGCGCTCAAACATGTTCCAGTCTGTGAAGATCAGCCTTATGAAGCACTCAAAACCAATGTAGTGGGAACTCAAAATGTGATCGAAGCTGCCATTGTAAATGGCGTTGAAAAAGCAATTTACATCTCTACCGATAAGGCTGCGAACCCATCCAACTTCTATGGAATGACCAAAGCGATCGGGGAAAAATTGTTCGTTTATGCCAATCTGATTGGCTCAAACACCCGGTTCGTTACTGTACGCGGAGGTAATGTGCTCGGAACGAACGGCAGCGTCGTGCATTTGTTCATGAAGCAGATTAAGGATAAGGGTCAGGTACGCATTACGGATATGAAAATGACCCGCTTCTTTTTTACCCTACGCGATGCTATTACATTATTATTTAAAGCTTCTGAGGTTAGCTTGGGTGGAGAAATCTTCGTCATGACTATGCCTACCTGCCGAATTATAGATCTTGCTGAGGTGCTGATTGAAGCTTCCGGAGAGTCCAATGTGAGTATTGTCGAAACCGGGATTCGTCCGGGGGAGAAAATCCACGAGATTCTGATGAGCGATTTCGAAAGCTTAACTACCGTTGTCTACGATGAACAGTATCTAGTAATTCTCCCTACGCTGAACATGCCGGAATTAAAGGCACATTATAGCGCTTATCCTCATGTCTCTTTCAATAGCTTCAGTTCAGAGACGAATCTGATGGATCGGGAAGAGATCAAAAGCATCTTGATCCGGGGAGGGTTCCTGCAATGAAGCTGCTTATCCTAGGTGGAAACGGTATGGCGGGGCATATGCTGGCGGATTATTTTCGCCGCCAGGGCAAGCATCACGTCTTCCATACAACCCGGGATAAGAGCGATCTTGGCGGGCTGTATGTAGATGCGAACGATATAGCCGGAGTTGAGAAGCTGGTCGATATCGTTTCCCCTCATTGCATTATCAATGCAATGGGGGTTCTCAATCAATTCGCGGAGCGTGACAAAATTGGGGCTTACCACGTGAATGGCTTTCTCCCTCATCACTTGTGGCGAAAGGCGGAGGATGTTCAGGCAAGGCTCATCCATATCAGTACCGACTGCGTGTTCGAAGGAACACGCGGAGGGTACACCGAAGAGGATGCTCCTGATGGAACCTCTGTATATGCAATTTCGAAAAGCCTCGGTGAGGTGCAAAAACCCGGGCATCTTACGATTCGCACTTCCATTATTGGCCCCGAAATCCGCTCAGGCGGTATTGGTCTGATGGATTGGTTCCTGGCGCAGAGTGGTAAAGTTTCAGGATACCGGCGGGTGATGTGGAACGGGGTCACAACGCTCCAATTAGCCAAAGCAGTGGATGTAATGCTGGATTCCTCCGTATCGGGGCTGATCCATTTAGCGCATCCAGAGCCAGTAAGTAAATATGAGCTGCTTCAGCATATTCAGGCGGCTTTTCATAAAGAAAATGTGGAGATCATCCCTGAGGATGAACATATTCAGGATCGTACACTAGTGAATACAAGAGCGGATGTCCTCTTGCCGCTGCCTTCATATCCTTTAATGCTGCAGGAACTGGCTGACTGGATGAAACAGTCAGAGATGTATTTATGACAGGGCAAAGACTTCTGATTACCGGAGCCGGTGGATTCACCGGGCAACATGCGGTTCGATTATTTTCGGCAGGAGGGGCTGAGGTTATCGCTGTATTGCGGCCGCAATCGACAGCTGCCTCCACTCTTTTTCCAGAAGGAGTAAAGATATATGTTTGTGATTTAAGTGACCGGAAAGCAGTAGCTGAGATGATCAAGCAAACTGCGCCGGACGCTGTCCTTCATTTGGCTGGGAAGAACTCCGTACCCGAGTCATGGCTTAATCCCTTGCTTTATATGGAGACAAATGTGATGGCCACCTTATATTTACTAGAGGCAATGCGAAGCTTGCCGAGCAGTCGGATTCTAGTGGCAGGCTCCAGACTTAAGTTCAAACCGGGTGTGGTGGCTGGGCCACCACACCCGTATAGCCTTAGCAAAACAATAGAAGAGCTGGTGTCCCTCGCATGGGGCACCTTATTTAAACAGCCGGTTCTGCTGGCTGAACCGTGTAATCTGATTGGTCCCGGTCCTTCCACCGGCTTCTGCTCTTTATTAGCACAGCACATTGTTCGAAGTGAAGTCCAGCCAGATGAGGAAATACCTCCATTTAAGCTCTCTTCTCGTTATGCGCTGCGTGATTTTTTAGATGTTAGAGATGCCGTTAGAGCTTATGACTACATTTTGCGTAAAGGTACAAATGGAACCATCTATCGCATCGATTCGGGGAAGCAGCGGGAACTCGGGGAGATCGCGGAGCAGCTGCTCAGTCATTCTGTAGGACCAGTGCCAATGGACTGGGGACCTGCAGATGCTGAACGGGCTATTTCAGAGATCGCAGCCACAGCGGATAAGAAGGTTCATTCAGAAGCATCAACCCCTGAGGCTGATGTGTTTTCACTGGGCTGGCGTCCGGAGATTGGGCTTAGCCAATCGTTAATGGATATTTTGAATTATTACCGAGTTAACGGGGAGGGGAGGTTGTTATGAGACCGAAGGTTTCGGTAGTGATTCCTTTTTATAATTGTCCTTATATTGAACACGCCCTGCAAAGTGCGCTCTCCCAGTCTTGGGAACCTTACGAGATCATTATTGTCGATGACGGCTCGCACGCTCATAGCAATCTAATTACACCGTATCTCTCCCGAATTCATTATTTGGGCAAAGGCAACGGGGGAACCGCCTCCGCACTGAATCACGGCATTTTGAATGCAACAGGGGACTATGTGGTCTGGCTTAGTTCAGACGATTTATTTTATCGGGATAAGATCAACAATCAGGTTCTGTTCATGGAGCAGAACCACTTGTTAATCTCCTATACCAACTTTAACTATATTAACGCTCAATCGCAGCTGGTTCAGCTGAATGCTGCGCCATTGTTTCCTAGTCACCTGGATTACTTACGTTGTTTTTTACACGGTAATCCCATTAATGGCTGTACGGTGATGTTTAAACGAGAGGTGTTTGGAGCCATAGGGATTTTTGATGAATCACTTCCTTACACACATGATTATGACTTATGGTTCCGCGCCATTCTGAACGGATATCCACCTGTGATGTTGAATCAATCACTTACAGCTTACCGGACTCATGATGGCATGGGAACGATCAAATATTTTGATGTAATTATGGCAGAGGCAGCTGCGACCAATGCCCGCTACAAGAATTCGCTGCAGCACTTGATTTCTTCTATGGGGGGCTGAAGGTAATGTACCGGGAAATTGAAGTGAATGACTTTCTGCCAGTCTTACTGGAACAGTTGAAATTCTGCGAGAGTATTCTGGATATCGGCAGCGGCACCGGTACCCTGCTTGAACGATATGAAGCCGCAGTAGTGCTTGGATTAGAAATTCACAGGCCGTACCTGCTGCATCGTCAATATAAGTCACCTCATATTATTCCGGTACATGCAGATGCCAGTCATATGGATAAATTGTTCCTCCCCAAAACATTTTCAGCGGTTACCTTTATTGATTCAATAGAGCACTTTAATAAAAATGAAGCAAAGACACTGCTCGGGATGGCCGAAAGAATCGCCAATAACCGAGTAGTTGTATTTACCCCTCGGGGCTTTTTTCCACAGGAGGGTATGGATCATTATCATTTGCAGGGGGAGCATTATCAAAAGCACCGGAGCGGATGGGAGCCGGAGGATTTTATTGCACTGGGGTATGAGGTAACGGTACTGAAAGGCTTCCATCATGCCCAAAACCCATCGTTTCGAGAAGCGTTCGGTGAAGACCATGCACCAGTAGATGCCTTGCTTGCTTGTAAAACAGTATAAAAAGTTGAGCTCCGGGTGAAGGAGGTGAGCGCGTATGAGTGAAGAACCTAAAGTATCGGTGATCATCCCATTTTATAACTGTTCGTATGTGGATCTCGCCATCCAAAGTGTCTTGAATCAAAGCTATCCGAATGTAGAACTCATTGTAGTCGACGACGGTTCTACCCTATGGCTGGAGAAGTTGACTCCCTTCCGTGACAGGATCATTTATATACAAAAGGATAATAGCGGGACGGCCTCTGCTTTGAACAAAGGGATAGAAGTGGCTACCGGAACGTATTTTGCCTGGCTCAGTGCAGATGATCAATTTCACCCGGATAAAATCAAAAACCAAATAGAAAAGCTCAAAAGTACGGGCACTTTGTTTAACTATACAGCCTATTATTATATAAATGAGCAGGGAGAACGGATCTCAGATACGGTAAGTATGCTTTTTAGCAGCAGGGCCCATTTTATTGAGACTATGATGTTGGGTTGTCCGGTGAATGGGAGTACAGTTCTTCTTCATATGGATATATTTCGTGCTGTAGGAACGTTCGATGAAATGTTGTTATATACTCAAGATTATGATTTATGGCTGCGTATTTTACCGCATTTTAGCTGGTCTTATATTGAGCATCCGCAGCTTGATTATCGAGTGCATCAAGAGATGGGCTCAGTGATTCATAGTGAGGCGCAGAAAAGAGAGATAGAACTGGTACAAGCAAAACATCACGGGGTTCTATCGCATCTGCTGCTAAAGGAGAGAGGGGAATGAAATTAATATTTCCTGTTCTAACTCTATCTAGGGGCGGAGCACAACGGATGCTGGCAGAACTGGCTAATCGTCTGTCAGAGATCGGTCATGAAATTACGATCCTCTTGCCCAGCGATGGTGTCGTTGAATACGAGATAAATTGTGAATTGCGTTATGCGGCAGATGATGATTTGTCGGCCAGCGATTTTCCAGTGGGGGACGTGATTGTCTCCAACTTTTATACCACAGTCGAGGTATCGCAGCAGGCAAGTAATGAGGGGAAAGGGATTCATATTCGCTTAGCACTTTGCTACGAGCCCACTTTTTTACCTGACAATAGCCGTTCTTTTGCATCTTATAGTTTAACCAGCAATCTGCTCGTACTTTCCCGCTGGCAGCAAGAAATCGTCCAGATGAATCATGGCATTAAGGGGACAATCGTGCCCATTGGTGTGAATCCTGTTTTTAGAAACCTGAACATTCGTGAACCTGAAAATAAGCTTGTAGTTTCCGCGGTTATGCGAAAGCCGGAGGGAGGATTCTCAGGTCATCGTGAACAAGATTATTTGCTTGAACAGTTAAATCGGGTCAGAAGACTTCATCCAGAAGTTGAACTTTATTTGATTATTCCTCCTGGTGAATTTGCTGAGTCGACTACACTGCAAACTTTATTAATGGATGAACGATATCATATAAGGACTCCTGCAAATGATACTGAACTTTGTTACCATTATAGTGAGAGTGATATTTTTGTAAGCTCAAGTACGTATGATACGGGATCGCTACCAGGCATCGAGGCTATGCGTTGTGGAGCAGCACTCGTTACTGTTTACTCCGGTGGGAATATGGAATATGGCAGGCATGGCCACAACTGCTTAATGTCCTACCGGTTTGAGAATCGGCTCGCGGATGATATCATAACCTTAATTAATGACCCGGATTTACGCCAGCGGCTGGCTCGTAAGGGGGAGCAGGATTCACAGCATTTCACTTGGGAAAAAAGCACACAATTGTTTCAGAATGCACTGTTTGAGATCGTAGCGAGGAACTCTTAGTAATATGTCCTTAAAATATAAAAAACCTTCAGTACCACTTGAGAAGTGGCTTGAAGGTTTTTTTGCTTGATTTCGGTTAGAAGATGGCATATGAATTCATCATTTCACGAAAAGACTGCGCATACTTCTCGGTTCCGAAGCGTGAGACCATATATCCTCTTCCTTGCTGGCGGAGACCCTCTCGCAGAGGAATATTGTTCATAAGCTCCAGTCCTTCGTTGACGGCAGTTGGAATATTGCCAAGCGGGTAAAATTTACCCGTGACATTATGAACAATAAAGGATCTAACACCATCGGAATCTGTACTAAGTACTGGACAAGTGCAGCAAATCGCTTCGGCAACAGCATATCCAAATCCTTCTGTAATGGAGGTGGCTAACAGGAATCCACCAGAATTGGCTATCGAGGAATAATAAATCGGCATTACATGATTAGGAATATTGGTAAAAGTACTTAGACGATCATTCAGCCCTAAGGCGTGTAGCTCCTCCTGAAAGGATTGTTTTTGATCCTCTGCGGCTAAATTAGGATCATGGAACATCCACAAATGAAGATCTGGTTTATAAAGGCGAATTTCATGGGCGATTCTCAAGTATTCCCGCCAATTTTTATTGCTCTCTAGCCGGCCTACCCAAGCGATAACCGGATTAGCCGGAGGTTCAGCAGGGATATGCTGAAAGGACTGGACATCAACAATATTCGGAATTACATAACGATGCAGCCAGGGACAGATTTCAATAAACAGCTCCAACAAATGATCGGTTGGCGGGATTAGTACCGCATTACAATAAGAACGTAAATAAGGGACAGCATCTCTGATCAGAGTTTCCGCATGACTGCGTTTTCCAAGGCCTTGAGATTCGTATATCATAATACCGCGGTAACCGAGTTCACGCAGACGTTTCAGTAATAAATAATCTGATGTAACAATAATAGCATCGTAATTATGGGTATCCAGCAAATTTTTAATTTCTTCATCTGAAGATGAGACAAATACCGGAAAATTGGTCGTATTCTGGCCTGAACCCGGCATTAGATATAAAACATGGCATTCGATCCCACTTCGCTGGAGACTTTCACATCGCAGCTTATTTAATGTCTCCACCCCGCCACTCGGTACATAAAACGTAAATAGAACTTTCATGCACAAGCCTCCTGACTTTTGCGGAGCAATACCGACTTGTTGAGATATGGCTTACTGTTTATAAGATACGCCGATCTGCACTCGCGGGTGACGGTCAAAGTGGCATAGTTCCAAATCCTTTCAGGATAGCTTGTTCTTCAGAAGGTCATCCTAACGATCGTACACTGCACACATACAACATTAGAGATGGAGGATGAATTCATGTTGCGATCCAAGATCAGTATGTCAGTCTCAGCTGCATTGCTTCTCGGCTTGGTGAGTATTACAGGGTGTGGAACCAATACGGCAGAAAAATCTAATGTGCAAACCAATAGTGTCCGGGGAGTAAATGATGGGCGTATTGGTGTAAATTCCGTACGCGGTGGCACGCATAACATCACTAAGATGGAAGTTAGTCAGGAGCTTGCAGACCGGATTGCTGCTATGCCTGAAGTCCGTTCAGCGAATGTAATGCTTGCAGGTAAAAGCGCGTATGTAGCAGTAACTTTAAATGATGCAACTGCTGGCCTGCGTGCCAAAGGGACTCCATCGTATCGGGCAAAATCTTCAACCACTCCTCACAATTATGGACCGACTGGCGTAATGTCTGGTACAGGAAGAGTGAAAATTGGCCGTGATGGAATGAATGATACTGGAGCTGTAACAAATGGTATGAACGGAGCCTTAAGAGGTACTGTAAATACAGTTCCTGGTACAACAAGTACTGGACCGGCAACCAGAAATGGAATCAATGGTATGGGTAATTTGGGAGCGGGTATGTTGGGTACAGGTACAGGTACTATGGGAACAGGTACGACAAGAAACCATACTTATAATAATGGTCCTCTGCTGAACAGCGATGGCTCGAAACATGATGTAGATATGGGGATGGGAAAAGGTATGGGAACTGGAATGGGCATGGGCATGCGCAGTACCACTCCTAGTACCCATGACACGAATTACAGAAGTAATTCGACGCATATGTACAACACCAATAGCACGAATAACTCAAATAACACAAATAACACCATAAATACAAGAGAAACAGAAACAGTTACCAAAGCAATTAAAGATAAAATTGCTGCAGAAGTTAAAAAACATGATGCGAGAATTAAGGATGTATACGTATCAGCAAATCCTGACTTCGTGGAACGCGCTAATGTTTATGCTGAAGAGGCTCGTGCTGGTCATCCGATAAAAGGATTTGTGGATGAATTCCGTACCATGGTTGAACGAATTTTCCCAACACGTAATTATTAATGATTATTGTGATCTAAATAAAAAAGCAACAATCTCACCATCTGGAGAGAATTGTTGCTTTTTTGTTTGGAGCTAATTTTATGAAGTGGTGATTGGACGTCCGCCGATCCATACGCCGCAAATATTAAATTCAGCATCAAGGCGCAGGATATCGCCGCGTTTTCCAGCCTCCAAGGAACCAATGCTACGCTCCATTCCAATGGACGCCGCTGGCGTAAGGCTTGCAGCACGGGAGGCTTCTTCCAAGCTGAGTCCTACCTCTTGGATCAGATAACGGAAGCCGCGAATCATCGTTAGTGTGCTTCCAGCTAGAGCAGCAGGATTATCTTTAAGGGTGGCGATGCCATTTTGAACGAGTACAGGTAAATCACCAATTGTATATTCACCATCACTAAGTCCAGTTGCAGACATGGCATCAGTAATCAGTAATAAATTGTTCTCTTTCTTGAGACGGGTCAATATAGAAATGGCTGCGGGATGAACATGAATCCCGTCGGCTATAATCTCTGCGCGAATGCGTTTATCGAACAAAATAGCTCCAGCCGCTCCAGGTTTACGGTGATGTAGGGGTGTCATCGCATTGAACATATGCACAGCTTGGTTAAGTCCAGCATCTGCTGCGGCAATAACCTCTTCAAAGGAAGCATCCGTATGCCCGAGCGCTGCAGTTATACCGTGCTTGCGCAGCCAGAGAATAGCTTCGAGGGCACCTTCACGTTCCGGAGCAAGCGTGACTTGCCGGATCATTCCTGGATAATCGTTCTCCCATTGTGCTAGCCACTCAATATTGGCAGGAACAATATGCTCTGGATTTTGTGCGCCGGACCATTTCGGGCTGATGAAGGGTCCTTCCAGATGCATGCCTGCAATTTGTGTGTAAGGCATTTCAGCAGCACGATAAGCGCTGACTTCGGAGAATACTTGGTCAATAGCAGACTTGGAAGCGGTCATGGTTGTAGCCAGCATTGTTGTTGTTCCTTGGGAACTATGGAACTTAGTGATGGCATTCAGCGATTCAGTATCACTGTACATAAAGTCGTGGCCAGCTCCACCATGAACATGTACATCTACAAATCCGGGGATCAGAAGATCCGTTGCTTGACCACTGGCAGGCCAATGAGCGTAACGCTCTGGGAGCCAAGCCGCATCGCCAGCATAGTGGATCTGCTCTCCAGATACGGCAATCACACCATGCTCAATTAAACCTTGGGGAGTCAGTACCTTACCGAACAGCAACTGTTCTAGTTCTTTTTTTATTTCAGCCATTTGCCTGCTCCTTCATCTACGAGAACGATTACATTTGGATGGCTCTGCAGCAAGGATGCAGGGCATTGGGTTGTAATCGGGCCTTCAACAGCATTGCGGATGGCTTCAGCTTTGCCGGCACCACGAACTAATAAGAGAATTTGGCGTGCTTTTAGGATGCCTCCAATGCCCATTGTGATCGCTTGCCGAGGTACCTCGTCCAAACTGTCGAAGAATCTGGCATTCGCTTCCCGGGTATCATCAAGCAGGTCAACGACATGGGTTTTGCTGCTGAGGTTAGCATCGGGTTCGTTGAATCCAATGTGGCCGTTGCTGCCAATACCGAGAATCTGCAAGTCAACGGGTCCGTTTTCTTCCAGCATTTTATCGTATGCAAGGCATTCTGCTTCCATATCCGCTGCGTTTCCGTTAGGGATATGTGTCTGTCCTGGATCAATATCTATATGGTTAAATAATTGCTCGTTCATGAAACTGCGATAGCTCTGTGGATGGTCGACAGGCAAGCCGATATACTCATCCAGATTAAAGGAAGTTGCTTTAGAGAAACTCACAAGTCCTTTTTGGTGCATTTCAACCAATTTGGCATAAACACCAACTGGGGAGCTTCCGGTCGCAAGACCGAGCACGGCTTTAGGATTGCTTTGCAGTAGGCTGGCGATAAGATTCGCACCCGTTTGTACGAAATCTTCATCACTATGGAACTTTAGAATATTCATTAGGATTGTCCTCCTCGTTTGTTTCGGTATTGTTGGACATTGAGATAAGATTGCTCCAGTCTAGGAATAAAATCCCCAAAACGGGTGCTGACCATTCCAGTGAACAAAATATCAATGATGTGAAGCTGAGCTATGCGTGAGGCCATGTCTCCCCGGCGCATACCTTTCTCCAAAGATGAGGAGAATAGGGGGATATCCGCCAGAGTAGCCAAGGTGCTGCTGCCATAAGAGGTTAGTGCGATAGTGCTTGCTCCGCTAGCCTTCGCACACATCAAGGCATCAATGGTCTCGGGAGTCTCTCCCGAATAGGATACTGCGAACACGACATCACCTTCGGAGAGTGATGAAGCAGAGGTAATCTGCATATGGGAATCAGCAAAAGCAGTGCAATTTACGCCTATGCGGATCAGCTTCTGATAGAAATCCTGAGCAACAATGGAAGAGGTCGCCATCCCGTATAGATCAACGCGGCGTGCTTGGCACAATAAATTAACTGCTGCCTGCAGTCGCTCCAGATCTAACAGGGAAGTAGTGTCCCTGATGGAGGTCAGATGGTTCGTCTGCATCGCTTCCACAATCACGGAGAGTGGGTTGCCTGCTACAATATCTTGATAAGAAGAGCCACCATCCTGCGGCGCGGCATCACTATGAGCAATTTCTGCTGCCAGCTTCACCTTGAAGTCGGGGAAGCCTTTAAAATGAAGCACCTTACAGAAACGTGTGATCGTTGCCGGGCTTATTCCGCATTGTTCTGCTAATTCTGTAATGCCCATATGAACGATTTCGCCTGGTGAGGAGAGAATTCGTTCAGCCAGCTTTCGTTCCATTTGAGAGAGCTTGGCCTTCTCATGCTCGAGTGCATGCAGTATTGGGGACATCCATTCATCCACCTCGTTTCAATGGGGTATTGAAATTATTTTTATAATTATTAACTAAATGTAGAAAATTATTTTCATACTTAGGATAAAACAAATTCCATTCGGAAGCAAGGGATAAAAATGAATACTAGAGGGGAATATGCAAAAATAAAAAACGGCCTACTCGCAGAAGGCTGCAAAGTGGACCGTTAAATGATGTAATTACGACGGAGATTTAAGATAAAAGGGATGCTATACTGTATTGCGTTCTATAATACGGTACTCAAGCTTGCGGTGAACGGGTTGTCCATCATTTCGCTGGATCTGATCATAGATAATCCGAAAAGCGGATATGCCCATTTCAGTTAACTGATTATCTACAGTGGTCAGACCTAACGTTCGGCCGATAGGCTGATCATCAAATCCGATGACGGCCAGATCCTCAGGAATGCGGATACCCTTTTTCCAAGCTTCGATGATTAAACCGGCCGCTATATGATCGCCTGCTGAAATAATCAGGGCATCAGGACGATTCTTCATCTGCAGCAGTTGGTGTAGTACGCGGGCACCGTCCTCTTCGGTCACACAGTTATAGATCATCCATTCATCAATGTAAGGCTGATCTGTAGCCGCCAGAAAGTCTCTAAAGGCAATTTGTCGGATAGAGCTGCTGCTGCCGTATGGTCTTCCTTCACAGTAGCCAATATGGCGGTAACCTTTATCATTCAAATATTGAAGGCCGCTGCGAAAAGCAGAATAATGCTCAATATATACAGAAGAAAATTGGCGTTCTCCTCTATCCTGACATACCACAATAGGGCCATAAGCTGTATATTCTTCAATAGCTTCTGAGCTCATTGTTGAAGAGACCATAACCACACCGTCAATTTCTTTATTGCGCAGCATCTCAAGCACCTTAATTTCTTCTTCAGTACGATAATCGGTTTGGCACAGAACGAGCCGGTATTGAGCCAGCAGTGCTTCTTGAGCCAAGCCTGCTATAATGACTGAGAAATAAAATAAGTTGGTATACGGAATAATAACAGCTATAGCTTGAGTCCGCCCAGTGATCAGATGCACAGCGTTCATATTACGCGTGTAGTTTAATTTTTCAATTGTAGTTAGAACTGCGGTTCGTTTGACTTCACTTACATAAGGGTGATTATTGAGCACCCGCGAGACTGTTGTCACGGAAACACCAGCCATACGGGCAATTTCTTTAATATTAGCCATTAGAGTACAACAGCCTCCCTTTGGTGCTTGTGTATAATCATTTTATTTTATCATATTGTCCGCAAATAACCTCCCAAATAAAAAGCTTGCTATGGAATCCATTTCATAAATTAGACTGTAAATGCAAGAGATTACCGGACTAAACCGGCGTAACCACAAGGGCGTGACGGACCGGTAGATCTATTGTATTAATAAAACTAAGCTGTTCGTGAAGCTTTTGGCGATCTGTTCCGAAGCAGCTCCCACACAATAAACAGCAGGACAAGCAGCTGTGGAAGCAAGGTTTCCCAAGTTGGATACATGCCAAGCCAGTTAATTGAAGGCAAGCCCTCTTGTACATGCGCAGGAAGTTTGCCAGCGACCTGAAGCGAGTGAATGCTCTCCCCAAGAAAGCGGAATACTAGGTAATAAATAAGAATTGTAGCTGTACGGAAGAAGGCGGCAATCGGCAATTTTGCACTCAAGGCAATCATTGCATAGCCTACAATACCAAGAATAATCAGAGCACATCCAATCCCAAGCAGTAATTGAGACAGCTTGATGGATGGAGCCATGCCCACATAAAAAATAGTAGTCTCTGCACCTTCACGTAAAATCGCAAGCGCTGCAACGGAGGACAGTGACCAAAGGTTTCCTTTGGCCAGCGCGCCATCAACTTGCCTACCCACGTAGTTGTTCCAGTTCGCAGTGTTTGATTTGCTATGCAACCAGCGTCCGATGGTGAGCATCATAACTACCGCGACAAGACCAGTAATCCCTTCAATCATCTCCCGCGCTCCCCCGGAAGCTGCCCGAGAAATGGTATAAGTGAGCACAACAGCCAATCCGATACTTGCAGTGAGGCCGACAGCTGCACCGGACCAGATCCATTTTTGCGCTTTGGCGTTGCCATCACGTTTCAGGTAAGCAAGAAGAGCTGACAAGACGAGAATAGCCTCAAGTCCTTCGCGCAACAGAATCAAAGCGGCATCCCAAGCGTTATAAGTGGTCTCACCAGCCAAGGGCGTTAGTTCACTAAGCATATTGTCCATGATGGTTAAAGCTTGATCCAGTTTAGGTGGATTTGAGAGCAGGTAACCTGTGACAGCCACACTCTCGTTTTCGATATTGTTGTAGACTGTTGGTGAGGCGATCTGGACTTGCCCCTCGGCAGAAGGCCAGGCTACGATGAATTGCTCCATGATGTTAGCGGCCTCTGTGCTGTTATTGTCTTTGGCAGCGGAGGATGCTTTGTTCAGGTAGTTGATTAATCCCTCTATAGAAGCTGGTTCACTGGAAGTGTCCCCAGCGTCAATGGTTTTGCCTTCACTGTAATCAGCCAGCAGCTGATATAGTGCTTCTGCTTCCGATTTCGCCGACGCCTCACGGAGCGGTTCAGCCTGCAGCGCAATCCGCAGCAGGCTTATTCGCGTCTCCAGCAGGCTGTAGACGGCGGAATCGTCCGCCCGGATGTTGCGCTCCGCCGGCTTCCATCCGCTGACGATGTCGCGGTACGCTGCCGCTGCCGCGCTCCAGTCGGAGCTGCGCGCCGCATCCCGCGTACGTTCCGCCGCGGGCAAAAGTTTCGCCGCCGTCTCGCGGCCGGCGGCTCCAGTATCACCGCCGACCGTGCCGGAGGCGGCGGTGACGTACGCGTCCACGCTTCTCGCGAGCGTGGACAGTGCGGTTTTGGCGGGCTCGCCGCCGCCCGCTGCAAGGGCTTTCGCCGCGTCTGCAAGCGCGGCGTCAACGGCAGCAGCCGGACCGGCGAGTGCCGGGTCCGGCGTGCCTGTGTTCGCGGTGCGCCACAGCGCAGCGAACACTTCTACATCGGCGGCGGCCGCGTCCCAGCGGCTCTGGCCGGCTTCGACGAGCGCGCTGCCGACCGGCGGCAGGAGCTCGTCGACCGTGCCATCGCCCTCCGCCCCCGCGGGGCTGGAGAGCAAAAGCATACACAAAAAGCCAAAAAGAATCAGCAAGGCAACCTTTGGCATTTGCCGTTTAGGATGCGTAAGAGATAACATCGGGATAATCCCCCTTCAATAATGGACAGCCATAAATTTAGCTTAGTAGTGTTTCCCCGATAAAGCCGCCACTGCGGATACCCGGGAAGCAGGCAAATACCGCGCTGCCGGTGTGAGTCATATATTCGTTCAGGAGATCAGTCTTAGAGAGGCGCTGCTGAATGGCAACGAATTGTTTCATTAAATCACGTTGAAAGCTTATGAATAACAAACCTGCATCAAGCTGGCCCGTGGTGACATCCAAACCGCTGGAAAAAGAGTAGGAGCGGCGCAGCATTTTGACTGTACCGTCACCATGCGCCAATGCGGAGTGTGAATTCGCCGGAATGACAGGTTTCCCGAAAGCGTCCGCCGCTGAAAGATCCAACTCATCGAATTCATCCTTAGCTCCGAGTGGAGCTCCGGTGTGACGATAACGCCCGAAGGTAGCCTCCTGATCACTTAGCGAAGACCGATCCCAGACTTCAATACGCAGACGCACCCGGCGTACCGCCATATAAGTGCCGCCGCTCATCCAAGAAGGACCGTCACTGCTGCTGTTCCAGACCACTTTGTTCATTTCAGCGTTATCAGTTGTATCGGGATTGCCCGTGCCGTCTTTGAAACCCAAAAGATTGCGTGGCGTAGCCCCCTTGGGATCCGCTGCTCCAGTGCGTTGAAAACCTTCCTGTGTCCAGCGTAGTACAGCAGTCCCCCGGGCAATACGAGCCAGATTGCGGATCGCATGAAATGCAACCTGCAGATCATCGGCACAGGCTTGCACACAAATATCCCCGCCACACCATTTCGGATCAAGATTGTCACCCGCAAATGCCGGAAGATCGGCCAATAGGGCTGGGCGTTTCGAAGCTAAGCCGAATCTTTCATCAAAAAAGGAAGGGCCAACACCAAAGGTCAGCGTACACCGTGCAGGGTTTAGCCCGTCCGCTTCCCCGGTGTCTGAGGGCGGAAGATTGGGATTGTCATTTACGTCACCAATAAGCTCGCCAGTAGTAAGAGCGGCAGCGGCAGTGGTCCATGCTTGCATTAGTTTTTTCACATCGGCCAGTTTGGTTGTGGTGAAATCAAAGGCAGCAAAATAAATAAAGTTTTGTGCAGGTGTCAAAATTCCCGCCTGATGGCTCCCATAAAAAGGAATGGAACTGGAATCACCTTCTGCGGCTTTCGTTGGCTCAGCTACAGCATTACGCGCAGCTATAATTCCACCGACACCTCCGCCCCCTAACAAAAGACCAAGGCCAGTGGCGCCAGTAAGCCGCAGCATATCGCGGCGGCTTAATTTTTTACCAAATATAGGCTGATTCTTCGATTGATCATTAAGAGGGGGACTTTCAGGATTACCTGGTACTCCAGTGAACTTGTTATGTTTATTCATGAGGGTCACACTCCTAGAATAGTTCCCATGTTGGACAATGGCTCAGCCAAGGCGTCCAAATTCTGACTCAGTTTACGTACTTCATCTTCTTTCAGCTCTTCATAGGAAACATATCCATCTCCGGATTTGAAAGGGGCAAGCTCAGCTTGCAAGGCAGCGAATCGTTCACCAATGGTTTTTTCAAGATCGGCATCCTTTTTAGCTAGTTCTGGTTTTAACAGCTCGTATATCTTTTGCGCGCCCTCAACGTTTGCGACGAAATCATACAGGTCTGTGTGCGAGTAACGTTCTTCCTCTCCGGTTACTTTGGAGGAGGAGACTTCATTTAAAAGCTCAACAGCACCAGTTACGAGCAGATTCGCGTCGATCTCAACGGTCTCAACTTTCGCACGTAACAGCTGTGCATCCTTCAACAATTGGTCAGCAACTTCTGTCATATCTTTAGTTGTATTGTCCTGCCAGAGTGCTTTCTCAAGCTTGTGGAAACCGCGCCACTCTGCCGCATCTACATCATTTTCCCGGGCATCGATATTTGGGTCCAAGTCGCCAAGTGCTTCTGCAATAGGCTCAATCCGTTCATAATACATGCGGGCAGGAGCATAGAGCGCCTTAGCCTCATCAATCTTGTCCTCTTTTACAGCGTTGGTGAAACTCTCTGTTTGCTTAACAAATTCATCACATTGCTGGATGACGTATGTGCGATATTGATCTATAGCTGACGTGAAGTCAGCGGCGGCAGTCTCCGGTGTGTTGGTAGCCGCAGCAGTCGTCGGTGTGTTGGTGGCTGTAGTGCTGTTGGTAGCAGTATTTGTAGAATTGTTGTTATTGGCACATCCGGTAAATAGTATGGAGGCTGCAAGCAGACCTGCAGGCACCGCATAAGTAAATTTCATTAAAAAAACACCCCTTTTTTATATCTAAATGATAATCGTTATCAATTATGCTGGACTTATCATAAGTCCGTATACAATTACTGTCAATATAAAAATGTGATGTATCTCATTGTAATAATTGCCCGACAAAAAACTCCCAGGGTTGGGAGTATGGTTTGTGGTAATGTATCCGATTACAATTGAAAAAGCAGAATAGTAACCGCCCCAGCGAACAAGCGAACGTACACAGTACTATGTAATCGGCCCAACTATTCTCTTCGCATATTCAGCAACAACGAACTCAGCTCTAGCCCCAGCGAACCTTTGCGCGTACGCAGCAGTAAAGGCCCCAGCGAACCTTTATGCGTAGTCAGCAGTAACCGACAAGTTGATCTTTGGGCATACGCAGTAACTAAAGGACTCAGATGACACTAAATGCAGCATTATTCGATATTTGAGTCGCTATCGGACCGCATAGTCACTATTGACTTGAAAAGTACCGAATATGGGCCTGTTTCTAAGGAATAGCGTCACTGGTGGACCTCTGTCAAGAAAGTGGACACTCACGCAACAGACATTCTAGTCAATTGCTCAGCAAAACGAACTGGAGAAAGATACCCCAGCGCGCCATGCATTCGCTTGCGGTTATAATAAAACTCAATATATTGAAAAAGTGTCTGGTAGGCTTGCTCCTTAGTTTTGAATCGTGGATTACAATAAATGAGCTCCTTTTTCAAAATGCTGTGCCACGACTCGATACAGGCGTTATCATAACAGTTACCTCTGCGGCTCATGCTGGACTCCATGCCATACGCTTTCAACTGCTGCCTGTATTCATGAGAAGTATATTGAGAACCTCTATCGGAGTGATGTAATAGACCCTTTTCCGGTTGTTTAGCTTCGTAAGCATCTTGTAAGGCGCCCGAAATTAAGCTAGTTTCCATATGGTTCTCCAAGCGCCACCCCACGATTTCGCGCGTGCAAAGGTCCATTACACTAGCCAGGTACAAGCGCCCTCCCCGGCAAGGAATGTACGTAATGTCGGTAACCCATACTGAATTGGGTTTGAGTATTTTAAATTGCTGGTTCAGCGTATTCGGGGCAATCGGATGGTCATGATTGGAGTCAGTGGTCTGTACGCGATACGTTTTGGAGACAATGGAGCGAAGCTTCATATGTCGCATGTACACACTCACCGTGCGTTCGGTAACGGTATGACCTTCTTGATGTAACAGGCGGGTGATCTTCGGACTCCCATACCGCTTTTGATGGTCTGCAAAATGATACTGAATTCGCTTCATTATCGCAGCCTTACGAAGCATATGCGTACTGTTTTTTTCTGTCCGCCACTTGTAGTACCCGCTCCGTGACACATGTAGGGTCATGCACATCTTCTCCAAGAGAAACTCGGAGCGATGTTTTTCAATAAACTGGAATCTCAGTTCCTTGGTTTGCTGAAGATGTGCACTGCTTTTTTTACGATCGCTAATTCCTCTTCCACATCGGCAATCTTGTTATCTTTTTCTTGAAGTTGACGGCTCATTTCTTTCAACTGTGCCTCGAGTTCCCGTACTCGATCCACGCTAGCTGCCGGTTCATTCTTTAGTTCTCGATACTGGCTCATCCATTGATGCAGGGTACTTTTTGGGATGTTGAGCTCTTCCGCCAAGTCGCCCACTGTCTTTGTTTGCTCTTGAATGAACTGCACTGTCTGTTTTTTAAATTCTTCGTTGTACCGTTGTCGATGTTCTCCCATGTGAACACACCTCCGTGGACTCATTATCGCCAGTCTGTTAACTACTGTCCACTTTTTATTCTAGCTTCATGGAGTCCGAAACTTCGCTCAAAAGGCGATAAATTTGCAAATAACGCCATCTGGGTCCGAAGGCCTCAGTTGGGGCTGATGAATACACTATTGGAGCGGGCAGCCGACGGTCCACAACATAAAGCAGCGATTCCCATTAATGGCGAATCGCTGCTCTATATTGTTTACGATGTTTAAATGAAGCGAACCGTCTCATTTATAGTTAATTAAGCTGTTAATGCGACAGTCCCATTCTTTGAAGGTTTGATCTGCTTAAGAATAAGATCAAAGGTCATCCGCTTTTTATCGTTCATTATGGGATTCATGATCGGCAGAGGGTTGGTTTTCGAACACTTCTGCAGCTTCCTCTGCAGAAAATTCAGGTTCGAATTTACCTACGAGTGGTAATTTGTTTAATTTCGTTGTTTGTACTTCTGCTTTGGTGGGTTGATTGTTTTTTGAATGGCTCATACATACACCTCCTTTAATAAGGAACAACAAACCGTAGTTTGCCCTGAAAAAAGATGTTCTTATTCATGAAAATTTCAGGCTTTTGCATTTGAATGAACTAAGCCCATTTTATAATTGTTACAGCACCATTAACATCAACAATACATAATATGTTTTGACTGTATCCCTTTACCTTGTTATACCAAACAAACCCAGGGCAAGGAGGGGTGACACCATTGAAGGGGAACGAACACCACAGCAAATTTCTGTTGACTCATCGTGAGCGCGAAGTTTTTGAGCTTCTCGTGCAGGACAAAACGACTCGTGATATCGCTGGCTTATTATTTATCAGCGAAAAAACAGTTCGAAACCACATTTCCAATGTAATGCAAAAACTAAACGTTAAAGGCCGTTCACAAGCGGTTGTCGAGCTGATCAAGCTTGGGGAGCTGAAAATATAGCTGGCCATGTCTTCGGAAGTGACGCGTTTAAGCCTTCTTTTGCTCTTCGGGGCAAAGGGAGGTTTTTTGTTTACGCACCAAAAGCAACTGAAGAGTGAGTTAGATCACCGTATGATTTTTATGACATGATAGATTAGAGATATTAAGGGAATTCAGGAGGATCTGTTATGACCAGATATGAACAACAAAGAAATTTTCTGAAATCTAATTTTCATGAATTCAAACATATCAAAACAGATAAGATCAAGGGAATTGCACAACCGCCAATTGTTAAGCCATTTGATTCAGATTCACTAATTATTGATTTGCCCAAGGTCAGCAAAGACGTTGTGAGTAAAGAAAATATTTTTGATTGTATAGATCAAAGAAGAAGTACACGGTTCTATTCTGAGGAAACTATGAGTCTGGAGGAGTTATCCTATTTATTATGGGCTACCCAAGGGATTAGCGGTATGAATAAGAACGGACTTACGCTGCGGACTGTACCCTGCAGTGGGGCGACGCACACCTTTGAAACCTATTTAATGATTATGCTGGTAGAGGGTATTGGGCAAGGGATCTACAGATATCTGCCTGTGGAACATAAGCTCTTATTTATGTTTGAATTAGATCAACTTGAACAAAAGATTGATGCTATTACTTTGGATCAGCCCTTTGTCCCTAACTTTGCCAAAAAGGCTTCTGTATTGTTTGCCTGGAGTACCACACCCTACCGCTCCGAATGGAAGTACGATATTTCTGCTCACAAAAAAATCCTCATCGATGTTGGACATGTCTGCCAGAACCTATATTTAGCCAGCGAATCCATCGGTGCAGGTGCTTGCGCGATTGGAATCTATGATCAAAAGTTGATAGATGAGATTTTAGAATTAGACGGCGATGAAGAATTTGTTATCTATCTTGGTGCAGTTGGCAAGAAACGAGAATAGCTAGGAATGCTAGATATGTCTTCGGAAGTGATGCGTGTAAGCCTTTTTCACCCTTCGGGGTGGGGAAGGTTTTTTGTTTATATTCCAGCTTATTTGCCCAACTGCTCAGTTTGAACGAAGAGGAAATCGTATTGTTTAATTGATAATCATTCTCATTGCATATATAATTAACCCAAAGTAAGAGGAAGCAGGGATGAGCATGGAGCGAAGCAATGGACTGAAAGAAGCAGAAACGATTGATGCCCATAAGACGCTTACATGTGAAGAGGTAGATTATAATTACCGTTTTAATGGGGCTCATTTTGAGATTAAACCCCCAGTCGAAATAGGGGAAGGCAGTTGCCGCAGTCTGCTTAGCCATGGGTATATCCAGATGACAGATTTTAATCTCCGGTTTAATCGGGATATCGAAGCAAAGGGCAATTTTAGCACTCCGCGTACGGAGCTGGCTTTCTGCATAGGGCATGGCATTGAGTGGGGGACTTCGCTGAAATCGGACTATTTTGTTATAGATACGGGAGAAATTGCGCTGTTTCATGGCGGGGTAAGAAGTGAAAACTGCACATACCTGAGTGGGGCGGGGTACCGATTCATCAGCATAGATATGAGCCCGGCACAATTTGAGCGGATGACCAGTGGTCTGACCGAAGATACACGGCTTCGCATTGGAGCTGGTGCGGGTTTGTTTTTTGGAAAAAATAACATCACACCATCCATCCGCTTCATTCTGTCGCAGATTGCGGATTGTTCCTATAGCCATGGCATGCGTGAACTTTATCTGGAGGGCAAAATGCTGGAGCTAATGGCTGTCTATCTCAATGAATCTTTATATGAAGCAGAGCGGATTCCGTGCTCGGTCAAGCTGTCCAGAGAGGATATGGAGAGCCTGCGGCTCGCTAAGGAGATTTTGCAGCGTGATTATTTGCACCCGCCAACGCTTGCAGGCCTTTCTCGCATTATATGCCTCAATGAGTTTAAGCTGAAAAAGGGCTTTAAGGAAATGTTTGGTTATACCGTGCATGCTTACGTTATCGAACAACGGATGCAGAGAGCGCAGCAGCTGCTGGAACAAGGGAGTATGACTGTAAGTGAAGCAGCCTCCAGGGTTGGATACGGTAATGTGAGTCATTTCTCGGCAGCCTTCCGCAAAAAGTTCGGTGTGCGTCCAGGAGAATATCTGATCAGCGGCAGGCAGCGTCTCTTCGGTATTAAGTTGTAAGTCCGTATCCTCCTGCACAGATGCTCCTGTTTTGGTTAATTATAATCCCTTAAACGGTAGCAATCGTGAACAACGTTCCTATACACTAGTGCACAGAGAATCATTCTCAGTGCACTTTTTTTTGTGCGTAATTACCAAGAGTGGGGGAACAGCTGTGAGTAAAACCAAAACCGGCATGCCAAGGCTGCTGGAGATCGCCGGAGAGAAGCGAGGTTTGCTGCTCTTGTCCGGAATATTGTCATCTGTCAGCGCTGTATTAATGCTGATTCCGTTTTTGTCTGTTTATTTCATTTTGGCAGAGCTGCTGCGCCATGCTTCATCGCCTGGACAGGTCGACGGTGCGTATATGATCCGCTGGGGGTGGATTGCACTTGGAGGGTTAATCGGAGGGCTGGTGACTTCGTATTGTGGTATTATGTGCTCGCATATTGCGGCTTTTCGAATTCAATATAATTTGCGTGTGCGAATGACCGAGCATTTGGGCAGATTGCCGCTCGGTTTCCTGAATGGGACATCAACTGGCGTGGTCAAGAAAACGCTAGAGCAGAATGTCGACAAGGTGGAAAATTTCGTAGCGCATCAGCTTCCCGATTTAGTCAGCGTGCTGGCTTCTACGGTGCTGATGATCGTGGCGATGTTTTGGCTTAGTCCGCCGTTGGCGGTAGCTTGCCTGCTGCCGATAATTATAGGATTAGGTGTGCAGTCAGCGCTTATGATGAGCAGCAGAGGCAAGGCCAGTGTGAAGCAGTATCATGATTCGTTGGAGCAGATCAATACTTCGGCGGTGCAGTATGTACGGGGGATGCCGGCGGTTAAGGTGTTCGGGCAGACGGTGCATTCTTTCAGAAAGTTCTACAGTGATATGACCAGCTACTGCGATTATTGTCTGGAGTATACGGACCGTTATCAAACAGGTTATATCTTATTCAAAACATTGCTGGCGTCACCGTTTACCTTTATTTTGCCGGTGGGCATCTTCATGCTAAGCGGTCGACCGGATTCCATGTCTTTTGCGCTTGTGCTGCTGTTCTTTCTAATTATGGCGCCCGGCGTTTCATCTCCGCTCTACAAGCTACTTCTGCTGGCTTCAAGCACTCGGGATATTGGCGAAGGCGTGGAGCGGATGGACCGTCTCTTGGCACAGCAGCCTGTACCAGAAATAGCAGAACCGCTATCCCCGCATACTTTTGACGTTGAATTTGTGGATGTAACCTTCTCCTACAGTGAAGATGCAGGGACTGCAGCGGCGCTCAGCGAAGTCTCATTCCGTGCGGAACAAGGGAAGGTTACAGCGCTGGTAGGGCCGTCAGGTTCGGGAAAATCGACGGTGGCCAGCTTGGTGCCGCGGTTCTGGGACCCGCAAGTGGGTGCGATCCGTATCGGTGGAGTCGATATTCGCCATATGGCAATCCATGAATTAATGAATACAGTTGCTTTTGTATTTCAGGAAACCTTCCTGTTCTATGACACTTTGTATGAGAATATTGCTGTCGGCAAACCGGGAGCGACTCTGGAGGAAGTCCAGGCTGCAGCCAGAGCGGCACAATGCGACGAGTTCATTACTCGGCTGCCGCAGGGATACGATACGTTAATTGGTGAAGGCGGTGTCTATCTCTCGGGTGGTGAGGAGCAGCGCATTGCGGTAGCTCGGGCTATTCTCAAAAATGCACCAGTGCTCGTGCTCGACGAAGCGACTGCTTTTGCCGACCCGGAAAATGAGTTTCATATGCAGTTAGCACTTACGGAGCTTATGCGCGGCAAGACGGTTATTGTCATTGCTCACCGACTCTCCTCTATACGTGAAGCTGCACAAATTCTGGTGCTGAGGGATGGAGAAATCGTGGAACGTGGAGAGCACGCAGGTTTGATTGAGGCGGACGGGCTTTACGCCAAAATGTGGCATGCCTACAGTGACGCCGGAGATTGGCATATGGAAAAAGGAGGGGATCAGCTATGAAGGTATTGCATAATATTACTGCCGGCAAACCGCAGCAGTTGCTGAAGCCTGTACTTTTTTCCTTGCTGGCTAATCTAGTTAGTGTGCTTCCGTTCGCGCTTGTAATTGAGGCGGTGCGGTTGATTTTTGCTCCTTATATTACTGTGGGCGCAGAACTTCAGACAGAACGCCTTTGGTGGATCTGCGCAGGGCTTGTCGCCGTCATGGTGCTGATGTTCCTGAGTGAGATTCCCGCCTATCGCACCGCTTACCGCGGGGCATACAATGTTGCTGCACAGGGACGTGCGGAATTAGCAGAACATCTGCGGAAGCTTCCGCTGGGTTACCTGACTCGCCGGGACCCAGGTGATTTAGCCAATATGATGATGGGCGATTTCACGCTCGTTGAGACGGGCATTTCACATCTGCTGCCACAGCTTGCGGGGGCTTTTGTACTGCCGATATTTGCACTTGCTGGTTTACTGTTTCTGGACTGGCGGATGGCGATTTCCATGTTCGTAGCGCTGCCGGTTGCTCTTCTGATCATGTATATATCGGGCAAGCTGCGGCGGAGACTCGGAGCGGATCATATGAAGGCCAAGCTGAACGCTGCGAACCGATTGCAAGAATACTTGAACGGCATACGGGTGATGAAGGCCTATAATCTGACGGGAGAACGATTTGTCCGTCTGGATAACTCTTTTAAAACTTTGATGAAGGAAAGTGTGAAGCTGGAAGGGATGTTCGGTCCGGTTATTCTAACCGCTATGGCTCTTCTCCGTGCGGGGCTGACCTTAATGATATACGTAGGTGTTCATCTATTATTAGGCGGGGAGCTCGGTATTTTGCAGTTGGCAGTATTCCTTATTGTCGGCACACGAATCTATGATCCATTGACCACGGCGCTAGCCAATTATGCCGAATTCCGCTACAACGAACAAGCGGGTGAACGTATAGTAGACCTGCTGCGCCAGCCGGTAATGACAGGTGCTACGAGTCCTCTTCCTAAAAGCAGCACCATTAGGTTTGACAATGTAACCTTCAGCTATGGAGGAGAGCCTGTTCTCAAAAATTTAAGTCTGGAAATGCCGCAAGGTTCACTGACTGCAATTGTGGGTCCGTCAGGCAGCGGCAAGAGTACAGTGCTGCGCCTGATCTCACGTTTCTATGATCCTGAAAAAGGGAGTGTTCTGCTAGGTGGGCGCAACATCAAGGAGATTGATCCAGAACATCTGCTAGGATCCGTATCGGTGGTGTTTCAGGATGTGTACCTGTTTCAAGATACCATTGGGAACAATATTGCTTTTGGGCGGCCGGGGGCGTCGCAGCGGGATATTCAGCAGGCAGCGGAAATGGCTCACTGCCATGGTTTCATCATGAAATTACCGCTTGGTTATGATACGCCGGTAGGCGAAGGCGGAAGCACGCTCTCCGGAGGGGAGAAGCAGCGGATCTCCATTGCCCGTGCGATTCTCAAGAACGCTCCAATTGTGCTGTTGGATGAAGCTACTGCATCGCTTGACCCGCAGAATGAGGCCGAAATCCAGAAAGGAATTGATGCGTTGATTACGGGCAGGACCGTCATTGTTATCGCTCACCGGCTGAAAACCATACGCGGTGCGGACAACATTATCGTACTGGAAGACGGTCAGCTGGTAGAGCAGGGACGACATGATGCCTTACTGCTGCGCGGCGGATTGTACGACCGGCTCTGGAAGCTGCAACAGCAGTCCGTTGGATTCCGCATCACATCTTAGGCAATGCTCAGCACATTTTAGGAGGGAAACGTATGCCTATAACAAAGGATGAATCCACTTGGCCGATCATAAGCCTTAGTTTGGGGGAGGCGTTTGATCAGGAGACAGTAGAAGAATATATCGCTTATTGGGAAGAGCTGCTCGCGCGCCGATCTGCCTTCGGCCTGCTGATGGTGCATTCCGCAGAGAAAAACACACGTCCAGAGCGTGCGGTCACACAGCTGTATATGAACTGGTGCAAGATGAACAAGCGGGAAATCGCCCAATATTGTTCAGGCATCGCGGTCGTAATGCAGAATGCTAAGTTGCTTGCTGTCTACAAGCCAGTTACAGCGTTGTCCACTAAAAGAACCTACGGCTGCCCCGGAGGTGCTTTCTCCGGAGAGGCTGAGGCGATAAGGTGGCTGGAGGAGCAGTTGGCTAAGGCACCCTCGGGTACGAAAACCTAATATAGCTGCCCATAATTTGGGGATACACATTTAAGCTTTCTTCACCCTTTAGGGTGGGGAAGGCTTTTTTTGTCTAGAAAGATAAGAATCCGCCAACCCCTCACAACCAACGTGTCAGAGTAAGCTTTTTAAATATAAACGGGGTGTGTTGGATGAAGATAAATAATAATTATTTGAAAGAACAATTAAAACATGTATATTGGCTAAATGGTGGACCTTGTGCTGGAAAGACTACTATGACCAAGAAGTTTGTAGAGGAATTAGGTTTTCAAACATTAGGGGATGATCTCTTAAAATATAGACCATTCTCTAGTCCTATTGAATATCCTGCCCTTCAATTCCCTAATCCTAGTTTAGATTGGAATAAGTGGTTTAATAAACCTGTAGATGAACATTGCCAATGGTTATTTCAAGTGGTCGAAGAGATACCGTTTATCCCGGAAAAGAGAATGATATGTTTTTATACGTCCGATGCGGAGATAGAGAGATTATATTACTTTAGAGAAGACCATAAGATGATTCTGGACTGCATTAACGCTTATAAGTTAAATCCAGAAGAAACAATTAAACACAGTAATAAATCTATGATTAAGTTCTCCAATGAAATAAAGAACGCTTGCACTAAGCTGGGCATCAAAACCATAGAAAGAAAACTAAATATGAGCGTAGAAGAACAATTTAGGTTAGTTCGTGAACATTTTAAAATGTAGGGATGACTGTAAGGTATACCTACTCAAAGAAACCATTCCTAGAAAAGTACACAGGTGTGCCCGTATAATAAATAGGAGTAAGTAATTGGAAGTAGACTGATGATGAGGGGAGAGAAGACATGTTTTTCTTTAAGAAAAATAAAGGCATCACAAAAGAGGAACTGCAGGCCCTGGTTGAAGGCTTGGAGCAGGCTTATATGGATAAGGATGAAGAAGGTTTGAGCAAAAGATTTCATCCAGATAAGAGGGGAATGTCCTTTTTAAATCACTTTCAATTAATGATGACATTTCAAATCTATAATATAAAATCTGAAATTCTCGAATTTGAATTGCTGTCAATGGATGCTACTAAAGCAGTCTTTACATACACTCGGAAGCATATTCATACCTGTATCAACCCCGCCGATGAACGTGAGGAAAAAAGAAATCAAATTATCAGTTATTACGTTGAGGCTGTGAAGGAGAATGGTTCAATTTGGATTACGAGGTACAGCCCTTATAGCACGATTTTTGTAGATAAGAAGGGTGATTTCCTTAGTGGTGTGGATGCGGTCATTCCTCCTGGAGAAGAGATCAATTCAGGTATTGTGCGATTCATCCCGTATTTTCAGCTTAATAGCTATGTACCTGCAACATTCCATGTCTACAGTAACAGTCAATTTATCGGATATTATCCGCTAGGAGAATACCATCGGTACGAACCTTCGCATACGTTCACGATTAATTATTTTGATAAGATAGAGGCATCTTCTGTAGAGAAGCATACAGCGGATTATATCTCCCAAGAGACCTTGTTGACCGCTCAAGTACTGCATCAGACTGATAATAGCTCTGTAGTGGAGACGCAGTTGATGAACAATAATGTATTAGAGCATGAACTTGTTACCAGCCTGCTTACGAAGGATGGGTTCTATATGATTAGATTTCTGTATGACAAAGGGGAGCCGATACCGGCACAGGAGCGAGAAAAGTGGAAGCGTGAGATGGTCACTTTAGTAGAAAAAGAGCACAGCAGTTAACACAGAAACTTGCCGTTACAGACAGCACGCGAACTGTATCCTAAGTAACGATAAGTTTTTTTGGGAATAATGAGAGAAAAGGAGAGATGGAAATGTCCTATATCGTTGATTTTAAAAATGTGTCTACGGTTGGTTTAGAATCTTCACCAGTAGTAGATGCGCTTGCTGGTCTGCGTGCTAATGAGGCCCGTTATTTTATGAATAAATACAAGCATGAATTTACGGCTGTACAAGCCAGCGAAAGCCAGGAGACCCTTGATTATGTGAACCGAATTTTAAAAGAAGAACGTGATATTGAGTTTGCGGCCAATCCTTTAGAAACGTCGCGTTTTCAAGTGGAAAATATTAAATTTGCTTATGTCTTTTATGAGGATGGTCTTGCAGTCAACGTTATGTATACGGTGGATGACCCTAAGAAGCGTGCTGTTGGTTTTAAGCTTTCTGAGGGGATGGAGATCCCAAAGGAGCTAGAAGAGAAGTTTAAGTTTGCCAGGCAGAAGTCCAAGCTAGCTGGAACAATTCGGGGTTCGTTTTTTGTAATTAAAGGAGAGTATTAAGGTAAGCAAAATTGCAACTTAATCAATGAGAGGGCCATCCTATAAAAGGATGGCCCTAAATCTTTTCGGTATAGATAATTTGCGTAGGTTATCTATGGGAATGGACTCCCATTCAAGAGGCCGAATTTATTATATAGAGCAACGAAAACTGGAGTAGCGTGCCTACTTCACAATTATTTTGCATGAGTAGCTGAGATGCTGGAATGTACGGTATAAATCCCGTAGAAAAGAGCTGAGGTGGCTGGAATAGTGAAATGTACGGGATAAATCCCTTACAAATGAGTTGAGGTGGCTGAGATGCTGGAATGTACGGTATAAATCCCGTAGAAAAGAGCTGAGGTGGCTGGAATAGTGAAATGTACGGTATAAATCCCGTAGAAAAGAGCTGAAGTGGCTGGGACGGTGAAATGTACGGGATAAATCCCGCAGATAAGAGCTGAGGTGGCTTGGCTATATCGACTTGGTTGGAGACTCTCCGGGGGCATCAGATTTGATCCATTCAAATGTGTTCGACAAGCCACCTATCATTTGACAAAACATGGAAGATGTTGGATGCGGTCAAAAACAATCGAATTATTGAGATTGATATGGAAAAATATTTTGCAGCAGATTCATACTCCTCCTTGTTACAAGCTGAAGATATTGCCGACAAATTATCGAAGCTGGCTTCATCAAAATAACCTTATTGGATTGAACCTACCTGAAGTCATCTAAATAAAAGACGAAGCCTATTATGGCTTCGTCTTTTGTAGTTTTGCATACCCTTTTCATCCTAGAAAATAAGGTCCCTTTTACAAATGAACTATTGGACCGAAAGTACAGTCTCCAGCTCAGGGATATATTCCTTGACCATATTGTTGTCTTCCCACAGTCCTTTAGTCCCAGCTGGGGCTTGACCTTCGGAAACGACTAAGTACGGTTTGATGGTTACGGTACTCGGTATAGTCTTGAAGGGTTCAAAATGAACATTATAAGATTCGCTTACGGGGTGAGCACCGACAGGCTTCAGTTGAACGCCACGTTCATCCACAATGTCAAATTGAAGAGCGATGACGCCCCCGTTAGCACCCTTATATTTCGAAGGGATAGAAGCGAGCATTTCTTCTACGCTCTGGCCCGGTTTGGTTTTGTACTCAATGGATACCTGCGTTGTGATTGGGGTGATTTCTACCTTACTGATCTGCAAGTTAATGTTATCGTGATGCTTGGTCTCCTCTGAAGTTAGGGCGGTAACAGGCGTTGATGTGGTAACAGGCAGAACGAATTCGAACGGGACATCGTAACCCTTTAACGTTATATTTACAGTCAAGTCAAACTGATCAGGGAACTGGACAGTCTGTGTTGTTGTGCTCGGCTCATAATAAGTGTTCAAAACCTGAACCATTATGCTGGAAGCAGTCTCACCATCCATGTGTTCGTAACTCCAGAGCAGAGGTTGGCCTTTATAGAGAACCTCAAACTTATCCACCGCCCCTTTATTGGCATCGGAAGGCGGCGAATTGGGCTCCGAAGCCAGACGGTTTCCAGGAGTGGTTAGGTTCATAAGAATTCGGGTTCCGTCAAATAACAATGTTGGGATATTCATCGTCACATCGCCATGGGTCACGCTTTGGTTTACGTTTGTGATGAAATCCTCGGCTTGTTGAACACCGGGATCTAAGTTTTTTTCGCCCCATAATGAATAGATTTGTCCCAGAACCGGAATTTGCTTGAGTGCATCAGCTATTGCGGGCGATACAAAGCCGGAAGCAAGGAGTGTAACTCCCAGGATTGCAGCGGCTGCAGTGGAAACCCACCATTTATTAAAAGTTCTTGATACATCTATCTTTCTCTGAATGGGGGAAATAGAATTATCGGTCTCCCTGATGATTTGGTAAGTCTCATTCAGCTTGGAGCGGGCAATATCCGATAACTGATCGGGAAGTAAGCTTTGGCAGTTCTTTAATTGTTTTTCTAACTTAGTGTTTACCATGTCGCAACCTCATTTCTTGATTGAATTGAGATGAATGCTTTAGCTTTTTGCGGGCGCGATGCAGCCGGGTCTTCACGGCTACCGTAGAAATTTCGAGAATGTCGGAAATTTGATTGATCGGCATGTCCTGTAGGTAATGAAGGTGAATGACAATCCGGAGGTTCTCCTCAAGATGTTGAACGGCATCCCATAATTCGATTTTCTCATAATCCTTGGAAGTGGAAGGGACTTCGGGAAGTTCTCCATATGGGAGGGTTCTTGCGTTGTTTTTGAGCATTTTATTGCATTCATTAATCAGAATCCGGAAGATCCACGTTTTGAAAAATGCGGGCTCTCTGAGTGTATGGATGTTCTTAAAGGCTTTTAGCATCGTCTCCTGCAGGGCATCTGCACAATCTTCTTCTTTGTTGACGATGGACCTTGCAGTTCTGTATAAAGGTAACTCTATCTCCTGCATCAACTTCACGAATGCTTCAGGGTCCCCAGCTTTGGCTTTGACGACAATAGGATCTATATGCAAAGATTTACCTGCTTTCTTGACTAGAAGTCTTAGGATGTTCGTAACGTTACTTAAATATTAGATCGGGTAGGTAGCTAGAAGGTTACCACAAACATGATTCCATTCTCCGCATCTCGCAAAGGATGAAGATTACTTTTGCTGTCTGTAGCTAGTAGCAGGGTATCCTTCGCATAATGGGAAGGCATTTCACGGTGCTCTTCCGAACGATTAATGTGTAACTGAGCTAGCAAGGTGAGAAATTGGTTTTTTTCACAAAAAAATCGCCGTTCAAATTCCCTGTCAGGAATCGGACGACGATTTTTCATAAGCTAGTCAGTCAGTCAATCAATCAATAATATAAATGACCCATTCCCCTTGATCGTTTGGCCGAATAGCGTATAGCATTTTTACATTTTCAACGGTCTCTGCGGCCATATCCAAGCGTTGTCCGATTACCGTTATATTCACCTGATGTTCGTTGGGTAACATGGAATCGATGCTTTCAATGTCTGTGAATTTGTACTGATATTGTTCGTTATAATAAGGCTCCATAGCCTCTGCTAGTTTTTTGTTTACGAACCCGGATTGATAAAGTGTGTGGTCATGCTCAACCAAAGCAGTTAGGTTTTTTTCCAGCACTTCAAGTGCGGGAAGATCATTTTCTGTCAATTGATCTGAATATGATTTCAGATTTATCGACAATTCTGCTTTAAAGCTGGCTTCATTTGGCTGCTTAGGTTCTGTGTTTTGCGGCTTCTGCGTACTAATCGCTGAACTTTGGGTTGGCGTATTTGCTCCTATGCTCGGCTCCTCGATTGGTTTAACGTCCCCTCCACATGCTGCCAGAAAGATTAAAGACATCAACATGACCATTCTTGCAATAGTTTTTAACATCTAACCCCCACCTTTTTTTGAGGATATGTTAGTAAGTCGCGAGAAGATATGGAGAAATTTTAAGGGCTGAATGAAGCCCGAAAAAGCGGATTAAACCGCTAGATTAAATCGCTAGTTTTTGTGGATCATCTACAGAGTAACGTCCGCTTACCGCAAGCATGATTGTAGAAATAATGACGAGTATGAAACAGAGCACAAATGAATACCGGTACCCAACAACACTAGCTAATAACCCGCCAACAAGACTGCCAATCAGTCTGCCGATCGTGGATGAATTAGAGTAGAGCGTGGATGCATACCCAGGCATGTTTGGAAGCAGATCCTGAATGTAGCTAATGCCAATCGCTGAAATAACGGCAACAAAAAAGGCAAGCAAAATTTGGGCTGCAAGCATTTGCCACATCGCGCCTGAAGTAATGACAACGAGATAATAAGCTCCTCCGAAAATGGCTCCGCACATCATCAGGATTCGGTTACTGTATTTCGCACTGAGTAGTCCCAGCATGATCATAAAAGGAATTTCCAGCGCAGCACAAATACTGCTGACTAAACCGACATCGCTTGTTGTTCCCCCTAGATTGTTGGTGATAAAGAGGGCAGTATTGATGCTACTCGTCCAGTGGGCTACATACATGAGTATCATAATCAGAAAAGGAAGCAGAACATTACGGTTCTGACCCAACCGGAAACTTTTTACTTTTACTTCTGCAGTACTGCTTTTCACTTCTGTATTTGATTTCAGGAATAGTGAAATAAGTAAGGCAACCAGCAGGAATACTCCAATGGTGCCCGAGAAAATCCCCTTAAACCCAACAGCAGCAATTAGCAGAGTACCGATTAAAGGACCTGTAATAAAGCCGAGAGAGAAAGCAGAACGCAAGGTAGAATTTGCAAACGCAGTATCCGTAAAATCGCTCTTATTCACTGCTTCTCTAGCTATGGCGAACAATTGAGGCATCCCTGGTGCACCGAGTGCGGTGAACACAATCATGTAAATGAATAAGATCGTAAAATCCCCAATGAGCAAGTATCCGCTATAAGCAAGGGCATTACAGAGCGTGGAGACAAGGTAAATGTTTCTTCGATTTAAGCCAAGGTCAGAGCGTCTCCCGATTAGTGTACTGATCCATATTCCGGCAATTAACGTGGTGGCCAGAAAAACACCAAACAGCCCGACAGATACTCCAAGCTGTTCCGTAAAATAAATGGATAAAAAGGGTGCGCTGAGTGAAATCCCCATCCCCTGCAGTAACATGCATAAAAAGAGTAAGCCATAAGAGGGAATCGAAAATAGTGCAGTTAGTCGTTTGAACATGTTGTGAAAGTACTCCTCTATATTTGTTTAGATATTTCATAAAAAAAAGCCGTTGAAATTGATTCCAACGGCTTTTTGTATGCTTGTTTTTTTCAAGACCTTATTCAACATCATAATTGATCAGAAAGAATAAGTCTATACTTTCGGCTGGATTTTATTTACTATTGTGAAGCCGGCAAAACCTAATAAATGGAGTGTTGTTAATGGACGTTACTTGTCATCTCGATAAGACTGACTTACAGGATTATATTAGTAGGGTTTTTGGCAGCAGTTATTTCGTTGCTCGTGTTTCGCGCATGCATGGCGGTGCACAAAAGGTGGTCTACAAGATTGAGTGCAGTAATGGATTTTCCTGCGTTTTGTATGTGTGGGATCTTTCTATGAATTATTTTAAAGAAGAAAAAGCAAATGAAGATATAAATGAACAATCCTATGGAAGTCATTTATTCGAATTAAATAACAGGTACTTAACACAACATGGAGTTCAGACCCCTGCTCTTTATGATCTGAATAAGGAAAGAGATCGTTACTCTTTCGATTATGCTCTAGTTGAATATATAGATGGAAGAATGGCAGAAACCTATTTTTATCATCCCGATTTACGTGTTCAAGATAAAGTTTTTCAGCGTGTGGGGGAAATGCTTACTGCTATGCATACCAACGAGAGGCATGTTTTTGGGAAAGCAAATGCTAACGAGAGCAAGGGGGAATGCCATTTATTACAAATGGAAAATGCGAAAGTGCAGCTAGCTTATGCCTCCCAACATATTGAGAAGATCAGGTCTAATCAAAGCAAACTGCTCGATAAGTTGTACGAGCTTGAATCAAAAATTCAACCCAGACAGCAATATGGGTTTATTCACGGGGAACTGGGGCCTGACCATGTTATGGTTAATGATAAACTGGAACCCTTTTTGATCGATATCGAAGGGGCAATGTTTTATGATATTGAGCATGAGCATAGTTTTTTGCAGATGAGATTTGGGGATTTCTACCGGTACTTAAAGAACGATGCTCTGGATCATGATAGGCTGTTATTTTATCAATTCCACCATCATGTCTCCTTAACTTCAGGTGGATTAAAGCTGCTGCATAGAGGATTTCCTGATCAACAATTCGCCCAAGGTCTAGCTGATTATCAATCGGAACGCGCGCTGAGGTTTATCGAAGGATGAATTAAACAAGGCGTTTGGGTTGATAACCTACTGCCATGTCCTCGAAAGTAACCTATTAGCCTTCTTCACCCTTTAGGGTGGGGAAGGTTTTTTCGTTACACAACTATAAGGCATAATAAAAGACCGCATCCACTGGAATTGCTTCCGGAACTGGCGGTCTGATGTCTTAGTTATGAATCAATCTTTATCTGAAGGGTTAGTTAATGAAATTTAACGGTCTTGATGCGAGCCTCTTCTTCATAGCTAAGTGGTTTCGGAGATTGCGGAGTGTGCAGATGACGCTCCACGGAGTACTCCATTTTCCGGTAGTCCTCATTACCTGTATTCAATGTTGGATTCCAGTTTTCTGTCACCCAATTTTTAAGTTCTTTAAGTCCTGCTAGCATTTCCTCCAGCCTCCTTTGGCGAAGAAACAAAATAGATTTTGTAGTTCTTTGTTTACGCTTTCATTATAATCCTAAACTCCATTTTTTAAAAGGTGTGTCCGTCTGAAAAACACAGATTATTCAGTGAACATTGTGTGTTATTTAGGTTTTGTGCTTCATGTGGAGAGAAGTGTCTCCCTGTAGGAGACATTTTTAGTGGAGCTGAAAGGATACTCATTAGTACCACTTTTTTAATTTTTTTTACATCCGTATATCCAACAAATACTAACCTGAAGAAATAAATTTAGGGTGGAATATTTACAGGATTATTTTCTAATGAATATGGAAAAATAAATGATTATTAGCTGCGAGTTGCACTGAAAACCATTATTTTGCTAATCATAAATAAGATTGGTGGAAATAAATTTTATTTTTCTAAAAATAGAGAAAATAATTTACAAAACCAAAATATAATGATATTTTGTTTATGTAGAAAAGAAACCGCTCACAACTTAAGGGGGATTAACAATGACACTCACAAAGTTCCACGGAATTATACCTGCCTTTTATGCCTGCTATGACGATCAAGGAAATATTTCGGAATCCCGGACGCATGCTTTATGTGATTACTTATTTGAAAAAGGAGTTCAAGGTGTATATGTGGGAGGCAGCTCAGGAGAATGTATTTACCAGAGTCTCGACGAACGCAAAGCGGTACTAAGCTACGTAGCTAGTAACCTGAAAGGTAAAATGACACTGATTGCCCACGTGGGTGCCCCTTCCACTAGAGATAGCATTGAGTTAGCGAAACATGCTGCAACCTTAGGATACGATGCATTATCCGCAATCCCGCCTATATATTTCAAGTTACCTGATAGTGCAGTCTATAAATATTGGAGCGAGATTATGGAGGCAACCCCTCTAAGCTTCATCATATACAACATTCCTCAGACTACTGGATATACACTGACTCCGTCCCTATTTGAGAAGCTGCTTGCGAACAAAAAGGTGATTGGTGTGAAGAACTCCTCCATGCCGACTATGGATATTGAAAGATTCAAAAGAGTGGGTGGAAAAGATGTAGTGGTATTTAATGGACCGGATGAACAGTATGTTGCGGGAAGAATCATGGGAGCGGATGCGGGAATCGGTGGAACCTATGCGGTTATGCCTGAGCTGTTCCTGCAAGCAAATGAATTTGTTAAGGCTGGTAAGTTCGAAGAAGCTGGACAAATTCAAAGCGATATCAACGATATTATCATCGCCCTTTGTTCGCTCAAAGGTGCCATGTATGCCGGAATAAAAGAGATTCTAAAATTAAGAGGCGTAAACATTGGTAGCGTAAGAGCACCGCTTGAGGCAGTAGCCGCTGAAGATGCTGGTCCGATCGTAGACATTATGAAATTGATTGATCAAGCTATTGAAAGATATTGCGGTTAAGACAATGGAGAAATCCATCGTATGCTTTGGCGATTCTAATACTTGGGGCTACGACGCAGAGAGAGACCGCAGATTTAAGGATGATATTCGTTGGACGGGAATTCTTCATACAGAACTGGGTGACACCTACCGAATGATCGAAGAAGGACTTCCCGGCAGAACAAGTGTCAGTGAGGACCCTCTATTTGAAGGACTTTCTGGAATTTCCTATATCTATCCCTGCCTGATGTCACATTCGCCATTAGATTTGGTTGTAATCATGCTTGGGACCAATGATACAAAAGAAAGGTTTGGATTAACTTCTTATAACATCGCACAAGGTATTGTTAGATTGGCTCTTAAAGCTAAAAGTAGCGGTGCAGGACCTGAGGGGAAGGCTCCAGAGGTTCTAGTAATCGCGCCCCCTCCGATTGGAGCAGAGTATATTCATACCCCTATTGGCAAACCAATGGGTAGCGGATGTAGTGAGAAGTCTATGGAGCTCGCTGAGCATCTTGCAGCTTTGCTAACGGAAACTGGCATCCACTTTATAGACTCCAGAGATCATGTATCGATGAATGAAATTGATTATATGCATCTTGATCCGCAAGGACATCGTAGCATGGCCGATTTAGTGCAATACCATGCCAAACGGATTTTAAATTAAAGGTTCTATGCTTTCGAAGCAAGTTTTGTACGAAGCGATTCAGAGAAGATAATGCTCACAAAACTTTTAGGGAGGTTTATAAATGAAGAAAAAACGTTTACTCTCGACAATGGTTGCGCTAATGGTGATTATTTCTTTAATTTCAGGTTGCTCAGGTAACAATGCTGCTAGCTCTAATACATCCGATAATTCTTCTGCATCTGGGAAGGAAAAAGTGGGGATCAGAGTATGGCTGACTCCACAGTGGAAGGGTGTTGTGGATGCCACGGAGGCAGGCGCGGACTATGATAGCTTCCTAAAGCACGCCGCTGAGAAATTCAAAGCACAATATGATAAATATGATGCGGATATTCAAATAGAGGTCATTGCTGGAGATCAGCGCGATCAATTGCTTAACGTTAACTTAAGCGGAGGAACACCTCCAGATGTGTTCTTTGAGAGTGTATTCCCGATGGGGGATTACGTTCACCGTGGAGCATTGGTTCCTTTGACCGACATCATTGATGAAGACGCGAAAAGCGATATTGCTCAAAACTACTGGGACGCTGTAACGTTCGGAGAAGATATTTATTTCTATCCATTCCAGCACAACCCAGGCACCTTGGTTTACAACGCGGACATGTTTAAAGCAGCAGGCTTAGAAAAGTTTGTGGGTGAAGAATCCGAAATCAAAACTTGGAACTTGGATGAATATCAACAAATTCTTGAGGGTCTGAAAAACAATCTGCCGAAGGATAAGTATTCGAATGCATATCCAATGGCATTATTCGCTGTAAATAATCAGGGCGATACATGGAACCTTGCCTATATGAGAATGTTCGGCAATAAGTTCTTTGATGATCAAGGCAACATTGTCCTGAACGATGAGAACGGAGTTAAAGCTGCAACTTGGCTGAAAAACCTATATGACGGCGGATATACAAATCCAGGAGCAGAATCTGTTTCTTCTAATGATGCCAATGCTATGTTCCAAAATCAGCAATTAGCGATCAGTTTCACTAACCCGATTCTGTTTAATGGTACGAAAGCTAATATGGCGGATGGTACGGCAGCGAAATTTGATATGAGACTTGCTAATATTCCGTCGGAAAGCGGCGATCCTCTATCCTTTACTTATGTAGTAGGCGCTAGTGTATTCAAGTCCAAAGATGCTAAGAAGACTGAAGTAGCTAAAGATTTCGTGAACTTCTTCTCAAGCGATCCTGAGTTAGTTAAATCCTCTAAGAATGGTATTCCTGTAAGAAGTTCTGTAGCCGAAGCACTTAAAGCGGAGAATCCACTGTTTGCAGCTTACGATGCAAACTCTAAATATTTGTTCAACTTCACAGGCAACGTTCCAGGATACAGCCAATTAAGAGAGGTCTTATATCCAGAGCTACAAGCACTTTACATGGGAGCTAAGACACCGGAACAGTTTGTGCAAGATTATCAGGCAAGTGGCAACAAGGTGATTGAGACCAATAAAGCTGGCTCTGTAATTTTCCAATAATCTAAGACCAGATAAACAATACACGATTGACAGCCTTTAGGGTCTGAAGAGACTCTGGGGCTGTTAATTAGAAAGGTAAACGATATGAAACTACGTAGTAATTACCTAAAAGAGAATATTACAGGTTATCTGTTTATTTTACCTCAGATGATAGTATTCTTAGCCTTTCTTGTCTATCCGATCTTAGAAGGGATGCGGCTGAGTCTATACCAGATTAATTATGACAGTGAGAAATTTGTGGGTTTTGCCAATTACACCACATTGTTTAATGATCCGGTATTTTTTAAGGCTACCATCAACACCGTTGTGTTCGTAATATTTATCGTTCTACTTACAGTGGGGTTTGCATTGTTCGTAGCCTCTGCGGTATTTGATAAGAATGCTAAGTACGTTTCCTTTATTAGAGGAAGTTATTATATCCCGGTAATGGTGTCCATGGTGGTTATGAGTATGGTCTGGAGCTTTTTGCTGAATCCGGCTAACGGACTTATCTCTTATCTATATAAAGACATGGGGCTAGGGACGATTAATCTGCTGGGAAATCCAAAGACGGTTCTGCCAGTCGTGATATTTGTAACCTTCGCAACTAACGTGGGCCAGGCAATTATTCTGTATATAGCTGCGATGATTGGTGTCTCGAAAGAGCTTTTTGAAGCAGCCGAAATCGACGGTGCTAGCAGATGGCAAGTGATATCAAAGATCCTGATTCCTTCGGTAGGACCTACAACAACTTATATTACGATTATCAATATTATTGCCGTATTAAAAATCTTTGTAGTCATTCAGTTACTGACCGGTGGCGGACCGAACAATTCCTCCGTAACACTGATGTACTACCTTTATAATAATGCCTTTAAATATAACCAACTCGGCGTAGCTTCTGCGGTAGGGGTTATCATGTTCGTGATTACATTGATATTGTCTGTGCCACAGCTACGAAGCATGATTAAGGTGAAGTGAGGGGGAATACAACATGTCGAAGATTAAAAACAAGAAAAAGAGAGAGAAGTTTGATGTGATATCGAATGTGATCATTATCCTCTTCGCACTCCTTAATCTTTTTCCACTATATTGGTTATTCACAAGTTCACTCAAGAACAGCTCGGATGTTGTGAAGATGCCTCCAGACTGGTGGCCCAAATCGATTACATTCTCCAACTATGTGGATGTATTTCAGAACCAGCCGGCTTTAAGATGGACGTTTAATAGTATTTATGTATCAGGTGTTTCTACTATTTTGGTTATTGTTGTAGGCTCTATGGCCGCCTATGCATTCTCAAAGATTAATTTTAAAGGTAAAAATATAATCTTCATTATCTTTATATCAAGCTTGATGATTCCTAAAGAAATTATGATTGTACCCTTATTCCGGATCACCCAACAATTTGGAATGGTAAATAGTTATAACGGTATGATTTGGCCGAACGTGGCGGGTGCATTTGGAGTCTTCCTATTAAAGGGATTCTTCGATTTAACCCCTAATGCCTTAAGAGAAGCCGGGAGAATAGACGGTGCAAATGAATGGAGAATCTTCACGCGCATCATGTTGCCTATTGTCAAACCTGGTATTGGAGCCTTATTTATTCTAAATTTCGTGCAAGTCTGGAATGATTATTTGTGGCAGCTGGTTATAGGCCAAGAGAACAAAATGAAAACATTAATGGTTGGTACTGCGACCTTAATGCAGGATTTGAATCCTAATTTCGCTTATAAAATGGCCGGAGCTACCATCGCTGCAATTCCGATGTTGCTAGTGTTCATGTTATTCCAACGGTTCTTCACCAATGGGATTACGGCAGGAGCAGTTAAAGAATAAATAAAAATGTGGAGTGGGTTACTGATGAATACTGAAAATAATGTACTTAAAAAAATAAAACATAAATTAGTCGTCTCCAGTCAAGCCTTACCAGAAGAACCGCTGCATAGCCCGTTTATTATGGGGAGAATGGCTTATGCTGCTTACTTAGGCGGGGCTTCTGGAATTCGGGCAAACAGCGTAGCGGATATTCAAGAAATCAAAAAGCAAGTGAATCTGCCGATCATTGGGATAATCAAAAAGGTGTATGAAGGCTCTGAAGTCTTTATTACACCCACTCAAAAGGAAGTCGATGAGCTGTACCGCGAAGGGGTAGATATCATTGCTATGGATGCTACAGACCGTATTCGCCCGGACGGATCTACTATTTCTGAACTTTTTCCACTTTTAAAAGAGACCTACAAAGATCAACTGTTTATGGCGGATTGTTCTACATTTGCGGAAGCTGCGAAGGCTGTTGAGCTGGGATTTGATCTGATTGGAACTACCTTGAGCGGTTATACAGAGGCTACTAAAGGGCGCAACTTGCCAGATTTTGAATTGGTTCAACAAATCGTCAACAACTTCTCTGTTCCCGTTATAGCTGAAGGTGGGGTTTCCACTCCTGAAGAATTAAAGACCATGTTTGATTTAGGTGTGTATTCAGCAGTGGTTGGCTCTGCGATCACGAGACCGATGGAGATTACGAAACGGTTTGTGAACGCTATTCAGTAGAACGCCAGAGAGGGTAGATGGAAATGAGGATTGTAGCCGTAGATATTGGCGGTACCAATACCAAGATGTGTATATGCGATAAACAGGGGAATGTACATGACTTCAAGGAGTATGCAACAGAAAGCTACTTGGGGGGACCTCATGTAATCTCAAGAATGCTGGAAAAGATTGCAGAATACGATCATTTTGATGCCATTGCCATAAGCACCGCGGGCCAAGTTAATGCAGAAGAAGGATTTATTGTCTATGCTAACGAAAATATACCTAGATATACTGGAATGAAAATTAAGGATATTGTCACCCATCATTTTCATAAACCTGTTATGGTAGAGAACGATGTGAATTCAGCAGCATTAGGCGAGGCTTATTTTGGGGCTGCTCAGAGCTTTAACAATTTCTTATGTCTAACCTTTGGCACAGGCATTGGCGGTGCGATCGTCATTAATCGCCAAATCTATAAAGGGGCTAATGGGGTAGCGGCTGAATTTGGCCATATCTTTACTCACCCATTGTCGGCCACATCCGGAGTAGAAGGACTGCCATATTATGAGAAATACGCTTCAACCACAGCTTTAGTCAAGATGGCTCAACTGGCAGATCCCGAATGCACGGATGGAAAAGCCTTATTTGATAAAATACAGAGCGGAAATGAGCAGCTTGAACGTATTTTAGATCTATGGATTACTGAAGTGGCTGTTGGTTTAGCTTCTATCACGCATATCTTCAATCCATCCGCGATTATTATTGGTGGCGGCGTAATGGAACAAGAAGATTTGGTTCGAAGGGTAGAAGAACGAACGAAGTCTTTGCTTATGGAAAGCTTTGCGGGAGTGAGAATTGTTAAAGCCTCATTAGGGAATAAGGCAGGTCTGCTGGGAGCTTCCTCCTTATTCGTACATTAATTTATTGAAAAGGAGGGGCTTTTTTGCGGACAATCAGTATTTTTTCTTCAATTCATTCTAAATACAATAATTTGACGAATACGGAGAAGAAGGTAGCGGACTACGTACTGGAGAACACGAGAAGTGTAGTCTACATGTCGATTACTGATCTTGCAGATGCATGTGATGTTGGGGAATCAAGTATATTTCGATTTTGCAAATCTTTAAGTTATAAAGGGTATCAAGAGTTCAAGATCGCATTGGCACATAGCATCACTGTGGAGAATGAGATCCCGCAGCTTACCGATCAAATTCTGATGGATGATACGATTGAAGCTGTTGCTTCTAAAGTGCTGACCACGAATGTAAGTGCACTCAACGAGACCTATAATTTAATTGATATACAGAAGATCAGTGAGGCTATTGAGTATTTGATTAATGCAGAACGTGTATTATTTTTCGGTGTGGGCTCTTCTCTAGTCACAGCTATGGAAGCCAAAATTAAATTTATGCGCATTACGAACAAAACGGAATGTTTAATGGATTCACATCTGCAGATGATGTCGGCAGCACTGATGTCTAACCGGGATGTCGCTGTTGTGATTTCTTATTCCGGCTCGACCAAGGATAGCATTGAGGTTGCGAGAAAAGCAAAGGAAAGAGGAGCCAAAGTAATATCCATTACCAGGTTTGAAAAGTCACCGTTAACCTCGTACTCCGATCTGACCCTGCTATGTGGTGCTAATGAAGGACCGCTGCAAGGGGGTTCATTATCTGCAAAGATATCGCAGCTCTATCTGCTTGATATTTTATATGTAGAATATTTCAAGAAGACTAGTGAGCAATCCATAATTAATAAAGAAACAACAGCTTCAGCAGTCAGTGAGAAACTGGTTTAGTACATTAAGATGTGAGGGGAATGGAAAGCTATGATCTTAGGTTCTTTGTCATCTTGGGAAGAGCATATCAAGTATGAGAATCCTGTCATTGTTGAGGCTATCGAGGAATTGAAAGTAATCTTACAACATGATCCTGATCTTGGACGAATCGAAATTCGCGGGAACGAAATGTATGCTTCGATTATGGCTCTTGAGGCAAAATCGCTGGAGGAACAAGTCGCAGAGAAGCATGAGGCCTATATTGATGTGCATTATCTGATCGAAGGTGAAGAAACGATTGGCTGGGCAACCCTGCAAGAAGGGATCGAACCCATTAAGCCTTACGATGCCGAAGGAGAATATGCGCTTTATCCCCCATCAGCAGATGAAATATTGTTATCTTTGAAGCCTGGCATGTTCGCGGTCTTTTTCCCTCATGATGTTCACAGACCGGGTATGGGTCAACCGGGGCAGCAGATTAAAAAAGCTGTCATTAAAATCCACACAAATCTACTAACTCCATAACATTGAAATTGAGGCTGGTAGCGGAACCATTCCGCTGTCAGCTTTTTTGCGTCGCTTCTATTTACTTATATCTAAATTTATAAATATACAAAATATAAAGATTGGTGGTAAACTTAACATGCCTAAAGCTTTTTTTGTAGAGCTTAAGGATTTTTTTGCATGCACATTTATGAGTGAGCAAAGAATATTACAGAGAATTACACTATAGAAAGAATAATGGAGGCAGGAGAGTTAAATGAAGAATAAAGGTCTAAAGAGAATGTTGTTGTTATCTATGATGGTTGTTGTCATCGCTGCACTTGCAGTCGGTTGTGGTTCGAAAAATAATACAAATACAGAATCGTCAGAGGGAGCTGCTCCAGAGGCTGCAAAAGAAGTTACCTCCTTGTCGCTAGGTTTATTGCCCTCGATTGATGCTATTCCTTTTATCATCGCACATGAACAAGGTTTCGATAAAAACCACGGTGTGGAGCTGGATATCCAAACATTTAAAAGCGCCAAAGATCGGGATGTAGCTTTTCAAGCAGGCAAGCTGGATGGTCTAAGCGCTGACCTGGTTGCGATCTCCATTTACAATGAGGCTGGACTGGATGTGAAGATCGCCAGTACAACTTTTGGAGAGTTTGATTTGCTGACTGGAAATGAATCCATCCAGGATGTGAAGGATTTGAAGGGTAAAACCGTGATTTTGTCCAAAAATACCTCCACACAATATACAGTGGCAATGATGCTGAAACAAGCGGGCCTGACCGAAGATGATATTACAGTCACAGAGGTTCCACAGATTCCGACCCGTTTAGAATTGCTTAAGAATAATAAGGCGGATGCGGCTATTTTGCCGGAACCTTTTGTAACGATGGGCAAAACCTCAGGGCTGCGTGTACTGAGCTCAACGCTAACTGCGGGAGTAAATCCGTTCGTATTAGCTTTCCCGCAAACTGCAATTGATGCCAAAGCAGAGGCTATCCGCAGTATGTATGCTGCATATGATGAAGCAGTAGCTTATATGAAATCCCATGAGCAATCCGAATATATCGATCTTGTAATCAAAGAAGTAGGATATCCGGAAACATTAAAAGATGAAATCAAGGTACCAGATTATGTACCAGCTTATCAAGTGGATGTGAAGGAAGTAGAGGCCGCATTTGCTTGGGCACGGGAAAAAGGTTTGCTCAGCAAAAATATCTCGGCCGAAGATGTGATTTCTGATGTCCAATTCAAGAAATAAAGGACTCGTTATAAAGGATCTGAAAGTAGAATATAAGAGCGGACAATTGGCCTTGGGTCAGGTAGATTTAACTTTGCCGGAGCACGGGATTTACACCATTATCGGACCCTCCGGCAGCGGGAAATCAACTTTATTACGGGCGATTGCGGGCTTGCTGCCTAGCTATCAGGGACACATTCTTTTTAATGAGAAATCTGTGCATGAGAAAGAAACGTTAATCGGGCTGGTGCCGCAGAACTACGGGCTTCTTCCTTGGAAGACTGTACATGATAATATTCAGATAGCGATGAAGATTACGCATACGGCAAGTTCATCCAAGCAAGAACGGGAGACGCAGATTAAGCAGTGGCTTTCGTCGATGGCGATCTCTGATTTAGCAGAACGTTATCCCTTATCCCTTAGTGGAGGCCAGCAGCAAAGAGTGGCGATTGCCAGAGCTTTTGCCATTTTGCCTACTATTCTGTTGCTGGACGAGCCATTCTCTGCACTCGATGCGATAACAAGGGAAACGCTGCAGGTCCTCTTTTTAGATAACTGGCTGGCTAACCCTACGACTACGTTATTTGTCACTCATGATGTGGAAGAAGCGATTCTGCTGGGGCAAAAGATTATTGTCATGCCTTCCAACAAAGAAACTACACCTGAGATTATTGATAATCAGTTGGTGTTTCATATGAAGCATGAGGATAAGCGGGACAGTGTAGATTTCTTTGAGCAGACTAAGCGGATTAGAAAGGTAATGCAGGAGATATGGTAAACAAACGTCGACTTCATCATCTAGTAAGGCTTCTATTTGTATTTGTCTGTATGAATGTAGTCTGGTATATCGCATTTTTACTTATGAATCATTCGATTTTGCCAAGTCCCTTTGCTGTATATAAAGCGATGTTTCAGTTAGGGGCGCAGGATATTGCTATAAATGTGGGGTATAGCTTGTTCAGAATTTTTGCGGGTGTGGTGCTGGCGTTAATTATTGGACTGCTCATAGGTCTTCTAATGGGACGTTCGTTGACCTGGAACAAACTGCTGGACCCTGTGGTTTACTTGACCTATCCGGTTCCCAAAATTGCCCTGCTTCCAGTAGTGATGCTGTTCTTCGGGCTTGGGGAAACGTCCAAAATCCTAATGATCATGCTGATTCTATTGTTTCAGATCATCATCTCGGTAAGGGATGGGGTTAAGGCTATTCCGGACAATACCTATGATGTCTTAACTAGTATAGGTGCCAGCGCTGTGCAGAAGTTCTGGCATGTGACACTGCCGGGTGCATTGTCAGTGATTCTGAGTACGATTCGTATTTCGCTAGGGACAGCGATATCTGTACTGTTTTTTACGGAGATTTATGGAACAGAGCACGGCATGGGCTTTTTCATCATGGATGCGTGGTTAAGATTAGATTATCCGGAGATGTATGCGGGAATTATGTTGTTCAGCTTGGTCGGTTTTATTCTCTTCTTGCTTGTTGATTTTCTTGATTACAAGTTTATGAAGTGGCGGAATTAAATTTAGTTGAGATATAACTATAGCTTTCCTTTGCCCGAGTTTAGGCAAAGGGGAGCTTTTTTTATATGATTTTTGGTGAGAAAAAAATTAATTTTAATTTCATTATTATTTGAATGGAAAAATAAAACAGTAAAATAAATGGAGGGAAAAATGAAAAATAAACTTACTTATGGCTGTAAACCCCCGTTTATTTTAGAGGAATATAAAGATGGTGAGATGAAAAGAGGGAATTTATTTTAAAAAAACTAATAAATCTCTTAATTTCTTGCATATCTATTGGAAATTATATTCATAAAAGTATAAAAAGGTTTAGTTTAATTTATTTACAACCGGATTTTAGTATGGTATTTTATCAATGGAAACGGATTCATTTAGGTTTTACGGAATGATTTTAAGTTTTTACGAATGGAAGGATTTGTTCGCTTCATAAGAAAATGAAAATGCTAATAAAAAGTTGGGGGTAAATATCTTTGAATAAATATGGACGAAAACTATGGCTTACGGTGCTGATTTTCGTGATTGTAGTTGGCGGTCTGACGTATTATTGGGCTTCTAAGGGAGAAAACACCGCGCCACTGTCTCAGTCTAAGGAATCTGCCGTAGAAGCAACGGGTGAAGCGGGAAAGGAAACTGTTCCACCGGCGACAGCAGCTAATACAAGTAGTGGACCCGCGTATACGTTGACCGTGGATACGGAAAATCCGGGAGCTAAGATAAGCCCGATGTTGTACGGAGCCTTTTTCGAAGAGATTAATCATGCGGGAGATGGAGGGCTATATGCAGAGCTGATTTCCAATCGTTCCTTTGAGGATAGTTCGGTCACATTGTTCAATTGGTGGATTGATGAAAAAGGAGGCAGTAAAGGGAAGCTTGCTCTGACCGGCACTAAGCTTTTGAACGATGCTCAGACCCAGGCAATGGCTTTAACAGTATCATCTGCTGCCGAGGGCGGTTCGGTATCTGCTGTGAATAACGGTTACTGGGGGATCGCTTTGACGAAGGATGCCAGTTACAAGTTGTCTTTCTATGCGCGGCCAGAGCCAGGGGACATTATGCCACTGCGTATAACGTTAGAAAGCCCGGATGGCAAAGAGCTATATGCAGAACAGACCGTTGATAAGTTAAAAGAAGGATGGAATCCATATACATACACACTGACTTCTACAGGTACTGTAGCAAACGCACGAATTGTAATCTCTGCTGCAAATGTAGGTACTGTTTATCTCGATATGGTGTCTTTGTTTCCTGAGACTTGGAACAACAGAGAGAATGGACTTCGCATCGATTTGGCTGAAAAGGTAGCTGCGATGAAACCCGCATTCGTTCGTTTTCCGGGGGGATGTTTTGTGGAAGGAAAAACGCCAACAGATGCTTATCAATGGAAGAATACCATTGGACCGATTGAGACGCGTCCCGGTCATAAGGGATATTGGGATTATCGCTCCTCAGATGGGCTGGGCTTCCACGAATATCTGCAATGGGCTGAAGATCTGAAAGCGGAACCATTATATGTAGCTTATATCGGGATTTCACATAACGGAGATCCTATAGCCAAGCAGAATACCGTTCCAGTCAGTGAAATTCAGCCGTGGATACAAGATGCGCTGGACGCCATTGAATATGCAAACGGACCGGTTACTAGCAAATGGGGGGCACAAAGAGCCGCCAATGGTCATCCAGAGCCTTTTAATATGAAATATGTAGAGATTGGTAACGAAAACAATTTCCAGATGAGTGAATATATTAAGCGTTATGGCTTGTTTTATAAGGCAATTAAAGAGCAGTATCCAGAGATTCATCTCATTGCTAATGCGGCAGTTGAAGGAGAACCTATCGAAATGGTTGATGAGCATTACTATGAAACCTCTGAATGGTTCCTCAGCAACTCGAACAGATACGATACTTATGACCGGAGTGGTCCTGAGATTTATGTTGGTGAGTATGCGGTGACCAAGGGTGCCGGAGAAGGCAATCTGAACGCTGCAATCGGCGAGGCCGCTTTTATGATGGGCATGGAACGGAATTCTGATATCGTGAAAATGTCCTCCTATGCTCCATTGTTTGTGAATACGAAGGATCGTACTTGGAACCCGGATGCTATTGTGTTTGATTCATCGACTAGCTACGGAACACCTTCTTATCATGTGCAGCAGATGTTCGGAAGCAATAAGGGGGATGTAGTTCTTCCAACCTCACTTGTGGCTCTAGGACAAGAAGAAACCTCCGGTAAGCAATCCATTCAAGGTGGAATTGGTTTGGGGACTTGGGCCACCCAGGTAGAGTACAGCGATGTACGAGTAGCGAAAGGTGATGACGTTCTTTTTGAAGATCATTTCAAGAAGGATTCCGGAGCCTGGACTCTAAACAATGGGGACTGGGAACAATCCAAGGGTACTTTTAAGCAGACTTCTAATGATATTGATATTCGCGCAGTTGCCGGTGAGGCTTCATGGAGTGATTATACACTTTCTCTTAAGGCGAAAAAGACTGGCGGAGCAGAAGGCATGCTCATTATGTTCGGCTCTAAAGATGAAGGCAATTTCTATTGGTGGAATCTTGGCGGCTGGGGAAATACGCAGAGCGCGATTGAAAAATCAGTAGGTGGAACAAGAGCAGTCATCGGAAGAACGGTTCCTGTAAGGATTGAGCCTGGGAAATTGTATGATATCCGCATTGAATTATCAGGTGCTAATATCCGGCTCTATCTCGACGATGAGCTTATACAAGAGGTGAACGATGAAAGTCCAGCAGGGCCGCTGTTCCAAACTGCAAGCCGTGATCTTGCCACAGGTGAGCTGATCGTTAAAGTCGTTAATGCGGGTGACACTGCTCAGCGCACGGATGTTTCTTTTGCCGGACTTGCCACATCAAGCCTGGAAGGAACAGCTACCGTACTTCAGTCGGACGATTTAAATGCTGAGAATAGCTTCGCTGAACCTGACAAGGTGGCACCTGTAACTCAAAAGGTAAGTGTAGACAAAGGTAGTCTGGAGTTTGAATTCCCGAAATATTCCGTGACCGTGTTAAGACTAAAGGAAGGGGGGAAATAGCCGGTCATGGAGGGAGGTTCACTCCTTCACTATAAACAAGCATTTATTTGTTCAATTTAAGAGGGAGGTTAGGTTATGATTTCGAAAAGAAAAACGAGCAGTTTAGTCGTATGTATGTTAATGGTTTTTGTGCTTATTCTGTCAGCCTGTAGCAGCGCTGGAAGCTCAACAACGAATCAAAATGCAGCTAACAACGGGAAAACGAACACTGAAAAAACCAATAATGCTAGTGAGCCAACCAATGCAACAGCTACTGAGGGCACGGAAGCAATAGATCCTGCCAACGACCTGCCAAGCAAAGACATTCAAGGTGAGGTTACGGTTTGGGCCTTTAATGAAAAAGTATTTGATGAAGTCGGCGCTGCATTTATGGCTGAATATCCTGGAATCAAGTTGAAGACGGTAGTTATGCCCTTTGGCGACCTGCATGACAAGCTGCAAACGACAATCGCCGCAGGTAGCGGGGCACCGGACGTAGCAGAAGTAGAAATGTACCAGTTGAATCGCTATATGGCGGGCAATGTGCTGGAGAATCTTTTGGAAGAGCCTTATAACGCTGGAAAATATAAAGATCTGGTTGTTCCATATAACTGGGAACGTTGGATGACACCAGACAGCTCACAGCTGCTTGGTATGCCTTGGGATATGACCCCGGGGGTTTATTACTACCGTGCAGACATTTTTGAAGAGCTTGGATTGCCAAGTGATCCTGCTGAGCTTGGCGAATACATGCAAGATGAAGAGAATCTCTTGAACTTGGCTCAAATTTTGAAAGCTAACGGTAAATATTTTATGGAGTGGAGCGATGGCCCGATCGTATGGGCAGGAGATGAAGTCGGTTACTTTGATAAGGATATGAACTGGACACGTAATACGGACAAAATGGTGAAGGTTCTCGATATTACAAAACGTGGACAACAGCTGGGCTGGGCACCACATATCGGTTATGGCTCAGACGAAGGTAAACAGCTAGTTCTAAAAGGTGATTTGGTTGGTGTCGTATCGGGTTCATTCGGAGCGCGCGGACTTCAAGAAACATTCCCTGAGCTTGCCGGAAAATGGAAGGTAACCCGTTTGCCAATAGGAATTAACGTGGGAATGGGCGGATCAAGCTTTGTTATCCCTTCGCAAAGCAAAAATAAAGAAGCGGCATGGGCTTACATTCAGTGGAGCATGAGAAGTGAAAATGCTTGGAAAATTTGGACAAAACATTCCATTCAGCCGGGTTACAAGGATATTTCCAGTCTTGATTGGTACGCAAACACTAAAAATGAATATCTGGGTGGGCAAGAGGAATTTAAACTATATGAACAATTAAGTAACGATATTCCAGTCAAACACCTTACACCAGTAGATAACAAGGGCTGGGAAATCTTTATAGCGGCGATCGGTGATGCGCTTGCTAAGAACACAGATTCCAAGACGGCTATTCAAAAAATTGGCGATGATGTATTGAAGCAAGCTTCCAAAGAAATTGCTGGCTTTAAAAAGGCAATGGGAATGCAGCCGTAAGGAATCTAATAACAGGAGGGGCAGCCTGCAATTGCCAGAGCTGCCCTGCTTGTATTCACTTGAGTCCGAGAGGCCCGTAAAGATGGGAGGAGACCGATGCGTGTTACGCATACTGCGAAAATATAAGATTAGTTTGTTGTTACTGGTACTTTTAGGAGTCTCCCTAGTGTGGTGGAATCAATCACGAGGGTTTGATAATTCAGCGATGGATGGCATCCCCGTTTATGCGGATGTTGATGAAAGCTCTATTTTAGAAAGCGATAGTGTGAATTCAAAACTCGAAGCCTCTTACTTAAGCTATTACGAGGAAAAACAGCAGGATGGAGCAAAGGACTCATCGGATTTTACGCTTGCTATTCCTTCGGGGGATTATAAGGCCATTAGTTCTGAAGGTACAGAGGTAATGACGGATCTTGGTGGAAAACCCGGCAAGGTACTAGCGCTTAAAGCAGAGGATAGCTGGGTGGAATATAAATTTACGGTTCCGGCAGATGGGTTGTATCAGATGGGGATGGAGTATTATGCCCTTCCTGGTAAACGATCCTCGATCATTCGAAGCGTAAAGATTGATGGGGAGTATTTATTCTCTCAAGTAAAAAAAATGGAATTCCAGCGGATGTGGAAGGAAAGTGCAGAGCCATGGCTGGACAATCAAGGGAATGAATTTAATCCCAAGCGGGAAGAGGTAACAGGCTGGCAATATCGGGAGTTTCGAGATGCCGAGGCCAGAACTGCGGATCCCTTTCGCTTTTATCTGACCAAAGGGGAGCATACGGTGAAGCTGGAAGCCATCCGGGAACCGGCTGCACTTAGTGAACTGAGAATATTTTCTCCAGAACCGCTCCCGACTTATGCGGAAGTGAAGCAGGAGTATGAGAATAAGGGTTACAAGCCTGTTCAGAATCAAGTGATTAAAATTCAGGCAGAAGAATCCTCCCTTCGTTCAGATCCAACGCTGAAGCGGATCGAGGACCGGGAGCCACTCACCGAACCTTTTAACAAAGATGCTATTGTGCTTAATAGTTTTGGGGGTGTCGGTTGGCGTACGGGTGGACAATGGGCGGAATGGGATTTCGAGATTCCTGAGTCAGGGCTCTACAATATCGCAATTCGTTACGGCCAGTGGTTCCTAAACGGGATACCGGTGGAACGCCGGATTATGATTGATGGCGAGGTACCGTTCCAAGAGCTGAATGCCTTGAAATTCCCTTACAAAGCGGAATGGCAAGTAAACAAGCTAGGGAATGAGGATGGAGAGTACTTCTTTTATCTAGAACAAGGTAAGCATACGTTGCGGATGGAAGTTCAAGTATCGGGCGTTGGCGGAATGATTGAAGCTGTGCTGAACACTACACATAAAATGTCTCTTTTGGGACGTGAAATCACGCAGGTAACGGGAACGAACCCTGATCCAAACGGGGATTGGCAGCTGGAGCAGAACATTCCTAATCTTGTGCCACGTTTACATTTGATGGCGCGGACGTTGGATGATGCCGTGCAGGATATGTATGCTTTTGGCGTTGCGGATGGAAGCTCTGAGCTGAGTACGCTTTATGAAGCACGTGACCGGTTCCTGGAAATGGCGAAGGATACCTCAAGTATTCCAGGTCGTCTTCAGCAATTTACGGACCTGCAGTCATCACTTGGCTTATGGGTCAACGGATTAATGAAGCAGAGTATTGTAATGGACTATATTGAAGTGAAGTCGGAAGATCAGCCATGGCCTAAAGACGCGGCTCCTTGGTATACCCGTGTAGGGACGATGACGTATGACTTCTTTAGTTCTTTTACAAAGGATTACAGCGGCATAGGAAATACGTACAAAAATGAAAAGGTGCTGGATGTCTGGATCTCACGTGGACGTGATTGGGCGGAGATCATTAAGCAAATGGTGGATGAGGACTTTACACCAAACACGGGCATCAAGGTGAACGTCAATATTATTCCTACGCTTGCAGCGGATCAGAAGCAGATTCTGTTATTAGCCAATACTGCCGGACTTGCTCCCGATGTGGCACTGGGGGTTGAGGGTGAAGTGCCGATTGACTTCGCGGTGCGGAATTCACTCGTGAATCTGAATGAATTCTCAGATTATCAAGAGGTTGCTGAACGTTTCAGAGCGGGTGCACTGATTCCTTATAAGTATGATAACGGAGACTTCGCATTGCCGGAGAATCAGAACTTCACGATGCTCTTTTACCGGAAAGATATTATGGCACAGCTGGGCATTAGCGAGAAGGATATTCCGGATACGTGGCAAGAGGTTATGGAACTGATTCCTGTGCTGCAACAAAACGGGATGGACTTCTACTATCCACATGCCCCGAACAATCCGAGTCTAGCCATTAATGAGTTTGCGCCGTTCTTATTCCAGTATGGTGGAGATTTCTATAAGAATAATGGGATGTTGTCTGATCTGGATTCACCAGAAGCACTGACAGCTATGAAAATGTGGACGGGACTCTTTACGAACTACAAGCTGCAGAAACAAGCGGATTTCTATAACCGTTTCCGTTCTGGAGAGATGCCAATCGGCGTTGCTGATTATTCCACATACATTCTGTTATCTACTGCCGCACCTGAATTGACAGGCTGGTGGGGCATGAAACCAATGCCGGGTATTGAACAAGCCGATGGACAGATTAACCGTTCTACAGGCGGGCTTGCACAGACAGGAATTATTTTTAAGGATACGGATATGAAAGAAGAATCTTGGGAGTTCCTGAAATGGTGGACCAGTGCGGATGCACAGGAGAACTTCGGCTCAGAGCTTGAGTCTTTGCTGGGTGTTGAAGCTCGCTGGAATACAGCCAATGTTGAAGCGCTCAAACGTCTTCCGTGGCAGCAGGATGATATCGACGCCATTATGGAACAGTGGGAGTGGTTTAAAGAGCGCGAAGTGGTGCTTGGAGGATATTACACGACCCGGCATATCGCCAACATCTGGAATGAAATTGTGCTGAACGGTAAATTCCCGCGGGAGGCGATGGAGCAAGGTGTGCGTGAAATCAATAAAGAGCTTAGTAAGAAACGCGAAGAGTTCGGGATTGAAACTTCCCAGACTTCAAGTGCTAAAGAGGAAGGAGGTCAGAAATGAGTAGTGAAATGATTACACCGGCACAGAATGAAGCCGTACAGATGCAGCCGACGAAAACTCCCGGAAAATGGGCTCAGCTATGGTTAGATATCAAGAAAAATAAAGTTTCCTATTATTTCTTGGCCCCTTTCCTGATTCTGTTCACCGTTTTTACTATTGTTCCTATTATCATGTCCGTCGTTCTAAGCTTCAGCTATTACAACATTATTGAGACACCGAGATTCATTGGCTTCTCTAACTATAAGCTGTTGTTTGTAGACGATGATATCTTTCTTAAAGCTGTTGGGATTACGCTGAAATTTGCCATTATTACAGGTCCGATAGGTTATATTATGGCCTTCTTGCTGGCCTGGCTGATTAGCCAGATTCCGCAGAAGTTCCGCTTTTTCTATACCCTATGCTACTATGTGCCATCGATTACAAGTGCAGTAGCAATGTCCGTGGTTTGGTTGTATTTGTTCGCCGGCGACCGCAAGGGGTTGCTCAATCACTGGCTCATTCAGCTGGGGATTATCAATGAACCTTATTTATTTCTACAAAATGTAGATTCGATCGTACCGGTGATCATCATAGTTTCCTTATGGATGAGTATGGGGGTAGGTTTCCTTGCTTTTCTGGCCGGACTTCAAAATGTACCGACAGATTTATATGAAGCTGGCTCAATTGATGGGGTCAAGTACCGCTGGCAGGAGCTTTGGTACATTACGATTCCATGCGTCAAACCGCAGCTGTTATTCGGTGCGGTGATGCAGGTGGTCGGTTCGCTTACCGTATTTGACGTCAGTATGCGGCTTGTTGGATTTCCGAGTCCCCTTTATGCAGGCCATACGATTATGGCGCATCTGTTCGACTACGCATTTATCCGCTTTGAGATGGGATATGCGTCAGCGATTGCTGTATTACTGTTCGCTTTGATGCTTGGGCTCAACCGTCTCATCTTCAAAGTGCTGGGGAGGGATTAGGATGCACAAAATAAATTTACGGCGTATTGACTATGGCGGCATCTTTTTATATCTGTTCTTAACGGTGTTTGGCCTAATTATGCTGCTGCCACTTGTCTATATGGCAGTGACTGCTTTAAAACCAACAAGCGAACTATTCCTGTTCCCACCGCGGTTTTTCGTAGTGAATCCGACGTTGGTGAACTTTCGTGATTTGTTGTTAATTACCGGAACCTCGGCGGTGCCGTTCTCACGGTTTATTTTTAATAGCGTGGTCGTTACATCGGGGATTGTGGTCGGGGGTGTCTTAATTTCAGCAATGGCGGCTTATCCGCTTGCCAAGCACAATATGCCATTTAAAAGCGCTATCTTTAGTATGATTGTGGCGGCGCTGATGTTCTCACCCTTAGTATTGCAAATACCGCAATATCTGCTGATTAGCCGCAGCGGATTAATGAATTCGTATTTTGCAATGATCTTACCTTATCTGGCTGCACCCATGGGAATGTTTCTTATGACCCAGTTCCTGCGGCAGCTTCCAGACGCTTTATTAGAGGCGGCCCGCATAGACGGGGCTTCAGAATGGAAGGTATTCTGGGTGGTTGTGATGCCAATGCTTAAGCCGGCGATTTCAACTTTTGCTTTATTTAGCTTCATTTCTGCTTGGAATGATCCGTATCCTTCAATGGTCTATACGACTGTTCAGGAAATGAAGACATTGCCGCTCGCCATCCAAACTATCAGTGGTGGAGCCGGAGTCGTTGCTAGGGTAGGCACTTTGGCAGCAGCAAGCTTCTTGATGATTCTCCCGACTATTCTTGTCTTTATATTAACGCAGCGGATGGTGCTTCAGACAATGGCCCATTCGGGGCTGAAGGAATAGGGGGAGTCATGATGATAGGACGTAATATGAAAAAAATGCTGCTAACAGGGCTACTGGTGACGCTGACACTGCCAGTGTTGCTGCTTCCAGGGCAGGCGCTAGCTGGTGAAGCCCCATATGAGGGGTATACGTGGAATCAGTCCGGCAATGAGGTCCGCTCGATTAATGGTTATCTCTACGATTCTTCTATCGATCCAACAGGAACAGATACGGGGTCCTTCAAAAATCCGGAATCTCTCTTTATTAGTGATGACGATTCACTCTACGTAGTAGACACGGGCAATAGCCGTATTGTTCATATGGATAAGGACGGTCGTCTGCTAAATCTGATCGGCGATACGGAAGGCAGCGGCAAGCTGCAAGAGCCGAAGGGTGTATTCGTGAAAGAGGATGGAACGGTATATGTAGCAGATACAAAAAACGCGCGTATTGCTATTTTTGATAAAAATGGCAAGTTCGTAAAAGAGTTTCTAAAACCGGATAGCCCATTACTGGGTGCTAATTTCTCTTATTCTCCTTCTAAATTAGTCGTAGATAAGCGTGATTATATGTATGTGGTGAGCGATGGTAACACGCAGGGGTTGCTGCAAATTGACTCAGGCGGTAAGTTCAAGGGGTTCTATGGAGCGAACCATGTAGGCTTCTCATGGACACGACTCTTAATTAAGCTGGTGGCCACCAAAGAGCAGCAGAACCAGCTGGCGACCGTTAAACCTTCTGAGTTCTCCAACGTGGATCTGGATGAAGAAGGATTTATCTACAGCACAACCCTGGGCGAAGAGTATAACCAGATCAAACGGTTATCTCCGGTAGGCGTAGATACGCTGAACATTGGTAAACGCTGGTACGGCGATTATTACTCTGAGGGTCCATTCAGTATGGCTTCCTTTATGGGGATCAGTATTGATAAGAACGGATTTATAACCGCGCTGGATTTGCAGTCCAGTAAAGTCTTTCAATATGACAAGCTGGGGAATTTGTTATTCAGCTTCGGCGGGATCGGGGATCAGAATGGACTCTTCGTGACTCCTTCCGCCGTAGATCAAACCGCTGATGGTCTGATCTATGTAGTGGATAAAGGACGGGGCAGAATCGATCGCTTCCGGACCACGCCGTTTGCGGATTTGGTTCATCAGGCATCTTTGCTATATGTAGATGGCAGCTATGACGAAGCGCAATCCTTATGGCAAGAGGTGCTGCGATTGAACGCCAATTATGATATGGCTTATCAGGCTATCGGCAAAGCGCTTTATAAAGCAGAGCAATATAAGGAATCTATGAGCTATTTCAAGCTTTCAAATTCCAAAGCTGACTATTCATCCGCTTTCCGCGAATATCGTAAATTGTATATCCGGGAGCACTTTACTTATTTCTTTGCCGGCGGAATCGGGCTGTTCTTAGTACTGCTCTGGAGTGCGCCGAGATTATACCGGAGATTCCATGCCTGGCTGTATAGAGGAAACAAGGCAGTATTGGATCCGGCAAAGGGGGAGATTGGATGAACACTTTGCGAATGATTCATCAGGTTGTAGTTCATCCTTATCAGTTCTATAACGATATTCAAGGAAAGCAGCGTATCCGCTGGATACAGGGGATTGCCATCGTTCTACTGACCTTTGTGGCACGAATGATCTCGATTCTGATTACAGGGTATGCTTTTCAAACAAGAGAGCCGCATGAAATCTCCATGTTTCATGAGTTTATTTGGCTTATCGTTCCTTGGTTGACCTGGTGTGTCTCGAACTGGGGTGTCAGTACGATTATGGATGGTGAGGGGAAATTCAAAGAGATTTTTGTGGGCAGTGCCTTTGCCCTTGTTCCATACATGCTCTTTATCCTTCCAGTCACACTGTTAACGTTGGTCCTTTCGCTGGATGAGGCTTCAACCTTCAATCTGCTGCACAAGTTTGTGATTCTTTGGGTGGCTTGGTTGATTTTAATGAAGGTGAAGATCCTGCATGATTTTGAGATTCGCAAGGTTATTTTTATCACCATAATCAGTGTAATAGGAATCGCCATTATCTGGTTCGTAGGTATTTTGCTGTTTGGTATTTCCAATCAATTTGTTTCATTTATTGTCGATCTGCTCAAAGAGTTGAGATTGCGCGCGTAAGGAGGGAAAGGTAACACGATGAGAAAAAAAGTTAAAGTGCGGGGCATTCTCTGTATTGTTGTGATGATGCTGTTCGCAGTGATAAATGTTCAACCCCTACACAGTTCCGCCGATCCGTCTACCGCTGCGCAGTCTGTTCAGACTGAAGAAAGCAAAGAGGTTGGGCAAGAGGAAACAACGGCGGTAACTGAACCAGCTGAAGAACAGACCCCAGCCGTGCAAGAAAAGGAGACTGTGGTTCCTGCAGAAGAGCAGACCCCAGCCGTCTTAGCAGCACCTGTTCAGAAGGTTGAGCTGCAGCCGGTCACGCCTGGAACAAAAGCACTGGAGAACGAACGCTATATTTTGTATGTAGATGAGAAATCGGGAAATCTTCGCATCACAGACAAAATCACAAACAAGGAGTGGCTTGGATCTCCACAGCTGGAGCGAACAGCCATGCCAAATATTAAGAAATACACGACCGCGCCGATTTATGCAAGATACACACAGGGGGCTGACATTACACAGGTCTACCCACTTAAAGATGAGGACTCCACGGTTACCGTAACGATTGAGCAAGATGTCGTCCGCGCGGAGTTTGCTTTTATTAGCCTGAAGCTTTCTTTTGCTCTGGAGTACAGACTGACGGCTAATGGATTTGAGGCTTCCATTCCACAGGAGTATTTGAAGGAAGAGGGGAATGCGAAATTCACGAGTCTGGAGGTTCTGCCATTTTTTCATGCGGCTAGAGAAGATGCAGAGGGGGCAATGATGCTTCCAGATGGTTCAGGGGCATTGCTGGAGTTTCGTAAAGAACATCCCGTTTATTTGAAAGGTTATTCTGAGTACATTTACGGCGGGGACGAAACCTTCGTGAAACAAAATCATGAAATTACGGATAACTCATGGCAAAAGGCGGCACCTCTTAAAAAAGCTATCGCTTTGCCAGTGTTTGGGATCTATCAGGGAGACACCGGATATTTAGCAATTGTTACTAAGGGAGATACCGACGCTAAAATAAACGGTGTTCCATCAGGCATTCGCGCTATTTCGCTTTATAGAGCATCAAGTGAATTTACCCTGCGCAAGGATGATGTTATTTTTGTCGGCAATTCCGGCCAAATTCCTTATTATCAGGGTGAGATGATCAAAACCGATCGTAGCGTACGTTATGTTCTGCTCCAAGGCGAGGAAGCCAACTACGTTGGGATGGCGAAGGAATACCGTAATTACTTAATGGAAGAGAAAAAGGTCAAGGAAGTAGTTCTTGAGAAAACGCCATTGTATCTTCAAGTGCTCGGTGGGATTTCTCGTGATGAAGTTATCGGTTCAACTTTTATAGAAGCAGCTACGTTTAAACAAATCAAGGACATGATTGATCAATATCAGGCAGAGGGTGTTACTCAGCTAGAGATTACGATCGAGGGATGGTCCAAAAATGGTTTATACGGAAACCAGCCAGAACAATTTCCGGTTGAAAAGAAGCTGGGAGGTAAAAAGGGACTTAAAGAGCTTCAGGAATATGCCGCAGGCAAGGGCGTAAATCTTTATTTGAAAGCTAACTACGTGAAACCTTACCAAGATAGCAACGGCGTGAAGGCAAGCAGAGATGCTGTGCGCGGCATTAATCGTGAAGTCTTGAAGCAGTACGTTTATTATCTCTCTACCCGGTGGAATACGGATGATTATTTCTATTTAATGAAACCTAGTGTTATCGCAAAACGCAGTAATGCTGAGCTGAGCAAGTTCCAGGATTTGGGTGTGAAGGGTGTACAGTTTGAACACTTTGGAAGCTTGCTATACTCCGATGAGGATAATAAATCCAATACGGACCGCCAGCTTACAGAAGATACTTATGTTAATGCATTGGATAACTTCCGTAAGGGTGAGCTTAACACGGCAGTAGATTATGGTTTTGCCTATACATTAGGACATGTGAACCGGATTGATCAAGTGCCGCTCGACTCCAGTCAATTTGTCTATACAGATCGGGCGATTCCTTTCTATCAACTAGTGTTACACGGCTTAGTGCCTTATACAGCAAGCCCGGTTAATCTGTACGATGATTCCCGTAACCAAACCTTACGGGCGCTGGAATATGGAGCCCTTCCAAGTTATGAATTAACTTATGCTCCGACTAGCGATCTTCAGAGAACCATGGCAGACCGGCTGTTCAGTTCTAGTCTTGAGAACTGGCTGGCACCTTCTGTACAGAATTATCTCGCATTGAAAGAGGTCTATGACAGCATTAGTAACCAGCAAATGACGAATCATGAGCAGCTGCAAAGTAAGGTCTTTCGGACGACTTATGCAAACGGTGTGAGCATTATAGTCAACTATAATGAGCAGTCTGTTGACGTGTCTGGTCAGACCGTCGAGGCATTCAGCTATGCGGTAACAGGAGGATGATGAAGTGAAAAAATCAAAGCTATCGATGCGAGCGCGTTATTTCGTTGAAGGATATTCCTTCATCGGCCTGTGGCTGGTCGGATTTCTGGTGTTTATGGCTGTTCCGCTGGGCCGTTCCTTGTATTATTCCTTTCAGGATCTCCAAGTGAGCAAAAGCGGCTTACTGGCCACTTTTGTTGGGATGGAGCATTATCGCGCCGCTTTTACTACAGATGTTAATTTCTTGCCTCTGCTCAAATCGACGATGGTGTCGACGGTGACTCAGGTTCCGTTAATTCTTATCTTTTCGCTCTTTTGTGCGATTCTGCTAAATCGAGGACTCGTAGGAAAAACCTTTTTTCGTGGCGTGTTCTTTTTGCCGGTCATCATTGCTTCAGGGGCGATCCTGGGCAAATTGATGGATCAGGGTGCCGCAAATTTACCGATTTTTTATAATCAGGATTTATATGATAAGCTCCATAACTTTATCCCCGGCGACATTTTGAAGTCGTTGCTGAAATATGCAGAATCTTTAACGCTGGTGATGTGGGATTCTGGCGTGCAAATTCTGATTTTTCTAGCGGGGTTACAGACGATTTCTGTTTCACTGTATGAAGCGGCCAAATGTGATGGAGCAACCGCGTGGGAAAGCTTTTGGAAAATCACCTTCCCGATGATTATGCCGATGATGCTCGTAAACACATTGTTTAGTATCGTCAGCTCATTCACGAAGGCAGATAATCAAATCATGAGTCATATTTTGAATGTCGTCTTTAAGAATAATGATTTTGGATATGGCTCAGCGATGGGTTGGATTTATTTTGTGTTTATTTTCTTGGTTCTGGGTTTGGTCTTCCTGTTATTCAGCAAGTCGCTCGGTGCCACCGAAGGGAGGAAGTAGAAGATGTTGAAGGAATCCGTAAAGCAGGTTCGGACAACGAACATGGAACATCTGACAACTCGTCTAAAAGCAAGCGGCAAGCTGGACAGGGTCGTGAAACGTTCGCTTCAGGTGCTGAATATCGCTTTTTATTACTTGGTTATTCTCAGCTTAACGTTCGTATTCCTATATCCCTTGTTATACATGGTATCCAAATCCATGATGCAAGTAACAGACGTGGCCGATGCCACAGTGCAATGGCTTCCGAAAAAGATTAGTTTTGGCAACTATTTTCTGGCATGGGATTCGCTTAAATTCTGGGCCGGGTTCGCAAATAGTGCGATTATTTCCTTCGGGAGTGCGGTTCTGCAGATCTTAAGCTGTTCCTTAATCGGTTATGGCTTTGCCAGATACCGTTTTCCAGGCTACGCAGTGTGTTTCGTTCTGCTGTTGTTTACTTTTCTAGTTCCACCGCAGACGATTGTTGTGCCACTGTATTTGTTCTTTAGTGACTTGGGGTGGATTAATACACATTTGCCGTTTGTGGTTCCTTCTATGTTTGGGCACGGGTTGAAGGGGGCGTTATTCGTACTGATCTTTATTCAGTTCTACCGCGGAATGCCTAAAGTGTTGGAGGAAGCAGCACGTATCGACGGTGCGGGCGCATTCAGAACGTACTGGAAAATCATGTTTCCTATCGCCAAGCCGGCAATGCTGATCGTATTCTTATTCTCTGTGGTATGGCACTGGAATGACAGCTTTGAACCGAATACCTATTTAACAACACCGGATTTCTATAATCTGTCGCAGCGATTAGCGATGTTTTATGGTTCCAATAATCAGGCAGCGGAGACGATGTCGCAAATGACTTCGGGTTCTATTGGGATGGCCCCAACTGGACTGAATCAGGTTATGGCGGCGTGTATTCTAACTATTCTGCCAATTCTGATTCTGTATTTGTTCGTACAGCGTCATTTCGTAGAAAGTGTGGAACGCTCCGGTATTGCCGGGGAATAAGAACAAAGCTCTAGTCAGAAAAAACCAGCAAGCCTCCCGTATGTGGGGGCTTGCTGGTTTTATTTTAGGCAAAGGGGCTTCAAATTAGTATATCAATTCGGTTAAGATGGATAAGTATTCGATAAACTGTATTAGAAATACACATCCAAACCAAGGGAGTCAGACGATGAATAAACGCACATCGGGATTTGAGCACAGTACAGCATCCATTGCTGAGAAGAAAGTTACTTGGCTGGAGCTATTTTATGATCTGCTTTTTGTAGCAGCAGTTTCAAAAGCGAGCCATGTCCTATTGCATGTAGAGGCGGGTACAATCCCACTTGAATACTTATCCAAATTTATCTTGATATTTGTTCCGATCTGGTGGGCTTGGGTAGGGCAATCTCTTTTTGTGAATCGGTTTGGGCAAGACATCTTTTCACATCGGATATTTCTGATTCTACAATTATTTTTTGTATTAATAATGACGGCGAGCTTATCGGTTAACTTTGATCAATATTATATGCCATTCTTAATAGGTTATGTTGGTTTAAGAGCTATGACAGCCATTCAATATCTTACGGTAAATAAGAATGAAGAGGATGATAGAAAGGGCACTGCCCGGTATCTGGGAAGCAGATTTTGGATTGGATTAGTGATCTCTTCTTTATCACTTTTCTTTGACTCTTGGATGCGTTATGTAGTTTTGTATGCGGGAATTACTGTAGACATTTTGCTTCCATTAGTCGGTCGGAAATACTTGGTGAAAAGTCCGATCAATACTCATCATTTATTAGAACGCTTCTCGTTGTTTACGCTTATTCTGCTTGGGGAATCAGTGGTCAGTATCCTTGCGGTTTTACAGTCTAGCCACTGGACGTGGCAATCTATTGTATTTGCATTATTAACTTTTCTATTAATTATAGCTATGTGGTGGCAATATTTTGATAATGTTGAAAAGAAAGTGGACAAGACTATAGAGACTGCCGGGCAAACCATAATTTATGGGCATTTATTTATTTATGTATCCTTGAGTATGATTGCAGCTTCGATCCAACTGTTATTTTTAGATCAATTAAATTATATATTTATGGTGTGTTTTATTTTTGGATCGGTCCTGCTCTACTTCTTCTCTACCTCACTGGTCTTCCATAAATATAGACGTATACAGCAACGGTTAGGGATATTCCATTTGGCGTTATTATTAGGTTTACTTGGTGTTTTTTTCGCAGTAGATTTGTTGTTCCTTATACCTAATTACCTGATCATTGGTGAAATGATGTTATTTTTTGTGGTATATGCAAAATTAACGACGTAAGTTTGTTGTGCCGAAGCTGAATAAGAAAACAAGAAGGAAGCCGATCCATGTGATCGGCTTCCTTCTTGTTTTAGATCCCATGAAATATAATCTATCTAGTTACGTTCGAACGGGGAGGCTTATTTCATAATATGTATAAGATTGTATTTTTTGATGTGGACGGTACTCTAGTAAGTGAAATTGATAGAAGCATCCCGCTTAGCACGATAGAAGCAATTGAGAAGTTGATAGAGAGAGGAATTAATGTCGTAGTTGCAACAGGGAGACCGCATAACTTATGTGAAGAGTTCAAGTCTATGGGCATTGATACCTTTATTTCTGCTAACGGTGCGCTTATCAAATGTAAGGATAACGTTATCTATAAATCAATGCTTTCAACAGAAACCGTGCGGGATGTCTCGGCTTTTGCTGAGTTAAACGGACATGGCATGTCCTATTTCACCGAACTTATAACCATGAACGGAATGGGTTCCGAGGATGAGCGCGTTATGAAGGCATTAAAGGAGACTTTGAGTCTTACACAATATCCCGAAAAAATGAGCGCTCTGCCAGAGGAGGTTTACTGTATATGCTTGTATGCGGACGAAAATGAAGCGCAAAAATTCCAAGATAGATTTCCTGAATTACGGTTCGAACGTTTTCACGGATACGTTATGAATGTGCTTGAAGAAACAAAAGTTTCTAAATCAATTGCGATTAAACAAGTGCTGGATTATCTGAATATTTGCAGGTCAGAAGCTATCGCGTTTGGTGATGGTGGAAATGATATCGACATGTTGGAGTATGTGGGATTGGGCATTGCGATGGGAAACGGTGTGGAACAGTTAAAACAAAAAGCCGATTTTGTTACAAAAAAAGCAAGTGAAGGTGGGATAGCCTACGCATTAAAGAATTTTGGTGTCATTTAAGCATGCAGCAAACGAGTTGAAGAAAAATTAATAGCAATCATTTGTGCAAATCTAACAGCGACAGCCAAGACTTTATCAGTCTATGGCTGCGGCTGCTTTATGGATTGTGTGGCATCCACACATAGAACTGCATGTGATTCCTGGTTCTTATTGTCCTAGAAGAGCCGGCACAATAAATCGGCCGAAAACATTTGCAGGAGAGCCTTTTTTGTACTTATCCGCGGTGATAACGGCAACCAGCTCGTAAGCAGGAACTACAATAATATGCTGACCTTTGAAGCCGAGTGCAAAATAATAAGGGATCTCGTTCGGCTGCTGCTCTGAACCTGCATTGAACTGGGATACCCACCAATGCCAGCCGTAGAATCCTTTTTGCGGATGATTGGCTTCAACGTAAGGGCGAGTGGATTGCTGAATTGTATCCGAAAAAAGGATATGCTGATTCTTCCAGCGTCCCTCCTGTAAATAAAGTAAGCCGAATTTCAGCATATCCTCTGGCTTCAGATGAAGTCCGAACCCACCGGTATGTATGCCTTGCGGATCGCTCTCCCAGTGATAGCTTTGAATACCAAGCGGTTGAAACAGCTGGTCTTCGGCAAATTCTGCAACCGCTTGTCCAGAACAATCACGCAGGATTGCGGACAAAAGCTGGGAGGAGCCTGAGTTATAGGTCATCACGGTTCCTGGTGTATGAGCTAATGGCTGTGCAAGCACGTATTTTATCCAGTCCGCGGTTTTAGTCATGGCCGGAAAAGAATTCTGCCCACCGAACTCTGTCCAGTTAAAGCCTCCGGTCATCGTTAATAAGTGTTCGATAGTGATCTCTTTTTTACGTGGGTCACGATCTTCTTTTAATGAAGGAAAAAATAAAGAAATAGGTGTGTCTGGAGGTGGAATGATTAGTTTATCTATGGCTATGCAAACTAAGGCAGAAAGTACGCTTTTGGTGCACGAGTTGATTTTGCCAAGCTCTGCAGCGATTTGTGGATCACGGTAATGCTCCAGTATGGTTTCTCCATGTTGAACGATTAGACAACTGCGAATGTCTAGGCTAGTAATACCGTCAATAAGCGGCTGAAGGTTCCAGTCAGTAATGTCGGTGACCCCCTTTCTAGATGAATTATAGCTGCAACTGTTTACCATTATAGCTCACATCACCAAAATGTCGTAATTTCCTGTCGTTAAATAATTATGGAAAATACAAGAAAATATCTGTATAATAATATGAATCACGTGTTAGAGGAGGATGAATTCTTTTGAAAAGCAATAGTACTCTTTTTGTTCATCAAACGGCTAAAACGGTATTGATCACTTCAGTTGCACTCGCGTTACTCTTACCCCCTGGCTTAGCCGCAGCCGATTCTATATCTGTTAGCAGCAACACTTCCGTAACGCAGGTTAGTACGCAATCAGCGGCTCCAGCTACGACTACGAACTCTGAGGCTGATCCTACAAAAGTGAAATTCACGCAGGAGCAAGCCATTGCAAAGTTAAAAGAACTATTCCCATCCCTAAAAGATGCAACTGTAAACAATGTTCAACTGGGATCTAACCAAAGCTACCCAGCACCAGCAAATCAAATGATCTGGCATATTCAGTGGCAGGTTCAAGAAGGGAATATGGGATATGGTTTTAGCAGTGAGGTAGACGCCATTAATGGTGATATCATCAATACCTATCTCTCATTCTCGCAGGAAAAGAACGAGTCCTATTATCCACCGAAAGTATCGCAGACTCAGGCATTGGAGATCGCCAAGACTTTTGTGGCTAAGGCAGCCTCATCAGTTAAGAGCAGTGAGCTGCAATTAAATGAGAATGTCGGTTATAGTTATTTTTCGGAATCATTATTCGGTCCTGTTCAATATGGGTATAACTTCAGTATTCTGAAGAATGGTATTCCTTCTGGATCGGACAGCATTAACATAGTTGTGGATGGTAACGGAAATGTAACGCAATTCTCTAAGTCTTCTCAAGGGCTTGAGTACCCGTCTGCACAGCCCAAGATTACCTTGGAGCAAGCACAGAAGCAATTTGCGGAACAGTTTGATGTGGGCCTATTTTACATTCCTATTTATAAGAACGGAAAACCTAACAACTGGATTCTAGGCTGGCGTCCAATAGATCAGTCTCTATATCCTATCGATGCATTAACGGGCAAGCGGATAGATTATGAAGGAAAAGAATCCGTATCCACCTCAGTCGTGTATTCAGAAGTAGCGAAGAGTAAGGATGTTTTTCAGGCAAGAAGTTCTAGTACAGAGCTTTCTGCAAAAGAAGCAGCACAGCTTGTAGAGAAGGTTGCTTATATTCCAGCAGATCGTAAATTGATCTCGCAAACCTTGAGAAATGACTATCAGGATTCAGATCGAAAAATCTGGCAGCTATACTGGGGCAGTAATGGAAATGATCGTTACATTGGTGCTGGCTTTCCAGAACAATCCTCTGCCGAGATCGATGCAAAGACCGGTGAAGTATTGCAGTACCAGGTTCAAGCTTATGGTGCTATTCAGGATAAGAAGAAGGAAGAGCCAGCACCTGCTGGAGGTAAGAAGCTTAGTGAGGCTGAAGCGAAGGTGAAAGCGCTTAGTATAATTAATAGTCTATATCCTCAGGCGAGCCAGAAGCTAAAGCTGGTAGAATACGGGGATAATTCGAGTTTGATTTCAGACGGATCAGGATATGGATATCAGTTTATTAGATATCATCAAGGAATTCCTGTGAGTGGCAGCACCATTACGGTAAGCTTGGATCTTTACGGCAGACTGACTTCTTACATGGGGAATCGGATAAGCAGTATCGATGAAATCACATTATCGCCTGATGCAACAATTTCCAAGAAAGAAGCGCTCGAAAGTTATAAACCTAAATATCAGACTAAGCTGAAGTATACTCAGGTTGGCGGATACAATACTTATAGAAACTATGTCGCACCGAAGGTGAAGCTGGTATATGATACAACCTTTGATGAATCTAACGGATTGAATCAGGTTTTGGATGCAGTCACTGGAAAATGGATTGCGGTCTATGATTATCTCGGTCAGCAGGATGCTCAACTATCTGCAACGGATATCAAAGGCCATACAGCAGAGCGGGAATTATCAGAATTGGTAAACCACCATGTGATTACACCGGATGCCGATGGCAAAGTGAACCCGGATCAAGAAATAACTGTCGGTGATTGGTTAACCTATCTTGCCAAAGCTTCTAGCCCAAATTTCACCAATTATTATAATAATAATGAACGGAAAACTGTAGCAGGCGTGAAGCCAGAGAATTCATATTATGATGCTGTTATTTTTGCAGCGGATCGTAAATGGATCAATAAGGATGAAAGTCTGCAAGTAGAGAGTAAGTTAACCCGGGAACAGCTTGCTGTTCATCTGGCTAATTTCTTGAAATATAATAAACTCACAGCTTATCTTGATAAAGATGTGACTGTAAGTCAGTTTAGTGATAGCTCAGCTATAAACAATAAGGGGGCGGTGGCTCTTGTTGTGAAATTGGGACTCTTAAAGGATGACAACGGCAAGTTTAATCCGCAGCAGAATGTAACAAAAGCGCTGGCGGCTTCGGTGATCATGAAGCTAGTGGAGCTGCAAGGAAAGACTGATCAGATCATAGGTCAATAAGTGTTAAAAAGACAGCCAGGCAGCGATTCTCCGACGATTGGAGAATCGCTGCCTGGTTTTTCAGTTTGCAGCGCGGCGGATTGCTTAAAGCATCACTTCCTAGCAGATGCAGTTTTCGGTCTCCACCCAGCAATTTTTGTGCGCCGACTCTTGCTGGAATCCGTAAAATAACTGCATTCTATACAGCTATTTCTTGTGCAAAAGGTGAATGTGAATCTTTAATTGCATTCTCTGCAACTAAAAACTAGAGAATTCACCTATCGGCGAGAAAAGCAAGAATATAAGTGTACGAAATACACTTATATCCTTTGGCCGAGTGATTTGATGCATTATAAGTGTACTAAATACAATTAAACGCGTAATGCCGCGTAATGCCGCGTAATTCAATGCTTAATTTAATCCTCAGCGCAATCCTCAGCGCAATCCTCAGCGCGATCCTCAACGCAATCCTCAGCGCAATCCTCCTACACTATGCACCGCCGGCTCATTATAGGTAATCTTGATGGCTAAGATTCTTAAGGGATAGCATAAGGATCAGCCTCTTTTTGTGTAATTAATTACCAATACATAGACACTTACAATCTCACAGTATTATGATAATCAGAGTGATCCTAAAGCGAAGCTTTGTTAGGCGAACATGAATAGGTAAAGAAAAGATACCGAATGTAAACGGTTCACACTCGCTGTGTTAACGCTTTCTTCTTACAATTAGGATATAGAAAATAAGGGAGGTTCAATAGATGAAAAGTAAGATTAAAGGCTTGCCTTTAATGGCATCGGCCATTGTTTTATCATTAGTTTTCAGTGGTTGCTCCAGCAATAATAGTGGAGACAGTAGTAGTTCCGCAGAGGGAAACACTAGTGCGCAAACGGAAATGGAAGGCGGTCCTTTAACCAAATATGATCCGCCGATCAAACTTCGCTCCACGATGAACGAAACAGGCAAAGAGACGTTGGCGCAGGGCGATACACATTCCAATAACATCTGGACCAGAGGATACGAGGAAGAACTTGGGATTAAAGTGTCCTATGACTGGATTGTGGCTGATGCCAACTATAACGATAAAATGAACGTTACCTTGGCGAGCGGCGATTTGCCTGATTTGTTAAAGGTGTCCACGGTGCAATTCGAGCAGCTTTATGAAGCTGGCATGTTGGAGGATTTGACCGGGGTGTTTGATAAATATGCTTCGGATCTTGTGAAAGAATATTACGCTGAAGAGGACGGAGCAGGTCTAAAGCCGGTTACGAAAGATGGAAAACTGATGGCGATGGTAAGCTTCCCGGGTTCGCTGGATTCCTCTGATATGATATGGATTCGAAAAGACTGGATGGATAAGCTGGGTCTGGCAGAACCAACATCCATGCAGGATATTATTAAGATTGCAGAAGACTTTACATTTAAAGATCCAGACGGAAATGGCAAACAGGACACTTACGGCATTTCGTTGAACAAGGACTTGCCAATCAATGCGTTTCTTCTCGGGTACCATGCCTACCTGGAAACTTGGATCAAAAATGCCGATGGCGAGGTTGTGAATGGTACGATTCAACCGGAGGTAAAAGCTGGACTTGCGGAGCTGCAAAGATTGTATAAAGAAGGAGTCATTGATCCAGAGTTTGGGGTAAAAGACTTTGCCAAAGCGATGGAGGATGTGAATGCTGGTAAATCCGGTATGTTATTTTTGCCGCAATGGGCACCTTTCCAAGTAAAGGACATGATTAAAAAAGATCAAAATGTTAACTGGGTGCCTTATCCAGTACAATCTATTGATGACCAACCTGCCAAAACTCAAAACCATCTTACAATTGGTGGCGTATTCGCGGTCCGTAAGGGCTACGAGCATCCGGAGGCATTGATCAAGCTGCTTAACTTCCAAGCAGAGAAAATGTTTGGGGAGTCCGCTAAAACAGAACGGGCAAAATATTTGAACGGGGACACAGGTCTGGGCTTCCAAAACGCGGTTGTATCCAACCTGCCACCGAACAAAAATGTAAAGGCACAGGATGAAGTGGAAAAAGCCCTTGAATCGGGGGATACCTCAAACATGGGCCTTGAAGCTAAATTATTCTATGATGATATTCAAAGCTACCGCGGCGGAGATCTTGATAAATGGCATATGGAACGGATCTTTGGGCCGCTTAGCTCACAATCGGTTATCAAACACTACCGCGACAATGACTTGGTGTTGATGAACGAGTTCATTTATGCCCCAACCAAAACGATGAACAGCAAAGCGGCTACCTTGGATAAACTGCGTGCAGAGACCTTCGTCAAAATCATTTACGGAAGTCTTCCTATCGATGAATTCGACAAATTCGTAGCCAACTGGAAAAAGCTCGGTGGAGATCAAATTACGAAAGAAGTAAATGATATCGTAAAAGCTAAATAGTAAAAACGACGCAGAAGAGGACTGCCCCTAGTCATGATAATGACAAACGGGTAGTTCTTTTTTTGGCTGAACAGCTATTCGGTTCGATAACCAGGTCAACAAAAGATACTTAAAGTCAATACGCTACACTATTAAGGCAATTTGGGGCTGCTCTATAATTGAGATACAAGGAGGAGAAAGCATATGCACTTTAATACTAAGCAATTTCTACGTAATATTCCGCTCCATTTAATGATTTTACCTGCCTTAATAGTAATCATTATTTTCAGTTATATTCCGATGGCTGGCCTTGTAATTGCCTTCCAGAATTTTTCCCCGATTTCAGGGTTTAAGAATATGAACTGGACAGGGCTCGAAAACTTTCGTTATTTGTTTGAGCTTCCCGGTTTTGGACAGGTCGTATGGAATACTGTATTTATCTCCGTCATGAAAATTATTGCTGGGCTGACCGTGCCGGTTATAGCGGCTTTATTGCTTAATGAGGTTCGTGTAAACGGCTTCAAACGTTCGATTCAGACGATTATTTATATGCCGCACTTTTTCTCATGGGTTATCTTGGGCGGGATTATCGTAGATGTACTGTCTCCGAGCAGCGGGATTGTTAACATGCTTTTAAAAGCACTAGGCATGCAGCCTATTCAATTTCTAGCCGACAATAGCTGGTTCCCATACGTACTAGTGATCACAGATCAATGGAAGGAGTTTGGATTCGGGACGATCATTTATTTGGCGGCTTTAACCAGCATTGACTCCTCCCTTTATGAAGCTGCTGTAATCGATGGTGCCGGAAGATGGAAGCAGACCTGGCATATTACGCTTCCGGGCATTCGCCCGATTATGATCCTGATGCTTACACTCAGTCTTGGCAACGTCCTGAACGGGGGATTTGACCAAGTGTTCAATCTGTACAATCCGCTAGTGTATGAATCAGGCGATATTTTGGACACGATGATTTACCGAATTGGTCTTCAGGATGCTCAGTACTCTGTATCGACCGCATTAGGATTGATAAAATCTGTAGTTTCCTTCGTATTTATCGGGCTGGGTTACTATCTGGCGTATCGTTTTGCTAAATATCGGATTTTTTAGAGAGAAAGGAGTGGACTAAATGCACCATACTTCAACTGCTTATCGTTGGTTTCTCCGCTGCAATTATGTATTTCTGACTTTGCTCGCAGTGCTTTGTCTTTTTCCGATCGTGAACATTCTGGCGATCTCCTTCAGCTCCAGCGCAGCTGTTAACGCGGGTAGCGTAACCTTCTGGCCTGTGGATTTCACACTTTCTTCCTATAAATATATCCTTCAGAACAACCAGTTCATTCACTCCTTCGGAACTAGTCTGCTCCGGGTAGTGCTTGGCGTATCCGTTAACCTGTTGTTTACGATTCTAGTAGCTTATCCATTGTCTAAAGAGGCAAAGTCCTTCCGCTCACGGACCGTGTATGCCTGGGTTTTTGTGTTCACGATGCTCTTCAGTGGGGGTCTGATTCCTGGCTATTTAATTGTAAAAGAAATGGGGCTGCTGGATAGCATCTGGGCGCTTGTTATACCGGGCGCGGTGCCGATCTTTAATGTTCTGCTTATGCTCAATTTCTTCAGAGGTTTGCCAAAAGAATTGGAGGAAGCCGCATGGATGGATGGCGCAGGACACTTACGTACGTTATGGAGTGTGTATCTGCCGGTATCTATGCCAAGTATTGCGACCATTACGTTGTTCGCTTTGGTGGGGCACTGGAATGCATGGTTCGATGGTATGATTTATATGAGAAGCCCGGAACATTATCCGCTGGCCACCTATTTACAATCCATACTTCAGCAGGTATCGATCCAGACTGAAAATATTACTTTTGAACAAGCTGCGTTATTAAATCAAATCTCAGACCGTACAACGCAAGCCTCCCAGATCTTCTTGTCTATCATTCCGATCCTGGCGATTTATCCGTTCCTGCAAAGATATTTTGTGCATGGACTAGTCGTGGGTAGTGTAAAGGGGTAAACTGGACTGGACCTAAATATAAGAAGGAGCCTGAACATGGCTCCTTCTTTATTATTATTCGATAGAAGAGGGAGAAAATTCCAATGAAATCATTCTCCATCGGGTGGAACCCCGATTCCATTGTGATCAAGCTGATCGGAGCTTTCCTATTGGTCATGCTTCCACTCTGTGCGCTGAGTATATCTATTACCTACTATAGCTCCAACCAAATGCAAGCTGAAGTGGAGAGGGCGAACGAATCGAAGGTTCATTTTTACTATAGCCATCTTGAATTTGAGCTGCAACGGATAACGGGCTTAGTCACGGAGTACTCTCAGGATGAAACGCTGGCTACCTTCAGTACCCGTATTCCAATTATGAGCCGGTACGAAGTGGATTCTAATCTGAACAATATATACACCAAGCTAAAACAAATCAAAGAAACCAGTCCTTATATTAGTGATGTTGTGTATTATGTACCGGAAATTAATAAGCGGGTTAGCGCTGCGGTGGGGGTTAGGGATGTCACCAATGAGGAATGGCAAAGTCTGCTGGCCACTATGGGCAATCTGAAGGGCGCTTTATCTAAATACGAAGACGAGTTATATTTACTGCGCAGTAATCCCTATAACCTGGATCGCAATCTTTCACCTAATTTTTTGCTGGGAGTGAAGCTTTCGTCGCCTGAGCTTGAGTTGCGTTTGAAAGAATTTGCTGTATCAGGGGGGAGCGATATTACGTTGGCATTCGGCAATAACGATTATGTGATATCAACTTCTGACCAGAAGCCCAGGTTATTCCCAGTAGAGAAACCGCTAAATAGTGAAGATACTGTAAGTGTGCAGCGGTATCGTTATGATGACTCTTTTTATTATTCGCTCTACGATCACAGCAATAACTTTAGGCTGACCGCAAATATTCCCAACACGGTGCTCATGAAGCCGATTCATGTGTACTCATTGCTGCTGTGGCTGTTGTTCGTTGTCTCGATAGTGATCATTATCTTGTTCTCTTTATGGACGTACAGGATGATTCATCGACCGATGTCTATTCTTATCAGAGGGTTTAAGAAAGCGGAGCAGGGGCAGACGGGGATCTTTATTACTCACTCCCGCAGGGATGAGTTTGGGTATCTATATTCTCGTTTCAATGAGATGCTTAAGCATTTAAATACACTAATTGATGAGAACTACGTGCAGCGTATCCGGACAGGGGAAGCGGAGCTTAAACATTTACAATCGCAGATCACACCTCATTTTCTCTACAACAGTCTATTTAGCATAAAACAGATGGCTGAGGTGGAAAATGTAGAGCTGATCAAGGAGTTCTCTGATTATTTAGGGCAATATTTTCGGTACATGACCCGGGATTCCGCCCAGGAGGTTACTTTGCGGCAAGAGCAGGAGCATGCTTTGGTCTATCTGGCTATACAACGGATTCGTTTTGGCGCGAGAATTAGAGCTGAAGTAGATGAGATTGCAGCGGATTGCCGGGACATCAAAGTCCCACGGGTCCTCCTGCAGCCCATTATTGAAAATGTATTCGAGCATGGGCTTAAGCAAAAAGGCAGCAATGGCCTATTAAAAATGAGTTATGAAAAAGTTGAGCATACGCTGACTATTATAATAGAAGATAACGGTGACTCGCTTAGTGAGGACAAGTTAAATCTCTTGCAGCGCCAGTTCTCCGAGCAGAATGCTATTCAGGGGGAAATCACGGGTTTATTAAATGTGAATCAGAGATTGAGGATCAAATTTGGTTCTCCTTATGGCTTGCAGGCAGAGAGAAGTTGTTTGGGCGGGCTTTGTGTAAGAGTCAATTTACCGCTTAAAGGGGATGTGCAGGATGCAACGAATGATGATAGTTGATGATGAGCCTAATATTTTGGATGGGTTGTACGAATTTTTTGTAAAGGCAGATTTTAAAGATTTGGAGATCATAAAGGTTCATTCAGCGGATCATGCCATAGATTGGCTTAATACCGTAAAAATAGATATTGTGCTTAGTGACATCTGTATGCCAGGAATGGATGGGATGGCGTTAATTCAGGAAATTGTCGACCGCTGGCCGCGTTGTAAAGTAATTCTGCTGACAGGACATAATGAATTCGATTTTGCCCATCAGGCGATCCGAAATCCTTGTGTAGTCGACTATTTATTGAAGACAGAGGGGATGGATAAAATTCGTGCCGCTGTGGAGCTGACTTTGGAGAAAATATCTTCAGAAGAGGATTATTTCTATAAAAGCCAGTGGCTTCGCGATAAGCTCCCGCGCGCGCTGCCCCAGTTACAGCAGCAATTATTACACGATATTCTAAGACGCACCGAACGGATAGACCGGCAGAGCTTGCAGGTTGAATTCGACGCCATTCAGCTCCCGTTCAAAGCGGATGGACCCGTCCTGCCTATTATTCTGCGAATGGAGGCTTGGCGAAATTATGAAACGGCTTCAGACCGGAGCTTAATTCGTTATGCGGTAGCCAATATTGCGGAGGAGCTGCTCAGCGACAAAGTTGAAGTTAAGGCTGTGGATCTGGACCCGGGGACGATAGCTTGTTTTGTTCAGCCTAAAAGTGAAAGTGTATCCTCAATCAAGGAAGAAGAGCTCTGGTTAAAAACGCTCCGTTTCGTCCATGGAACCATGGAATCCGTTCAGCAAGCCTGTGGCAAATGTCTGCAACTATCTGTGTCTATTATCGCCAGTGATCAGGAAGTGCATTGGCATGAGCTGAACTATGCCTTGAACCGTTTACGATTAGCCATTTTTGATAGCCCCGGACTTGGGATGGAAAAGCTGCTGAGGATAAATACCAAGGAAGTGAGCCCAAGTCCAGGTTCTATGCATAATCGAAATGCAACAGCAGAACTACTGCTCGACTATTTAAAACAACGGCTGCTTGAAGGTGATCTCGATTGGGGCACATCTTTTCGCAAATGGGTGGAGCTCTCGGGGGAAGGTGGGCCGGAGGATCCTTTTTTGAGATTAAGATTAATGTCTGGGATCAGTAACACCCTGCTGCAGACTTTACAAGAGTTAGGTTTAACGGAAAAAGCCCATAGCGGTATGAATTTATCACGTATGTTATATTTTAATATCAATACACACTGGTCGGACGTCATCTCTTTTTATCACACGTTTTTTGAATGGATTATCTCGAACAGAAGCGCTACCTATAAACATGATGAATCGAATATCCTGTCCATGATCCACCAATATATTAAATCCCATCTGGCCGATGATTTGTCCTTAACCCGGATTGCGCAGGAAGTCTCACTTAATCCGTCCTATCTGTCACGCTGGTATAAAAGAACGACAGGGAAGGGGATTTCTGATTATATTCTGGAGAAAAAAGTGGAGCTGAGTAAGGAGCTGCTGCTTGGAACTGCTCTAAAAATGCACGAGATCTCCGGCCAGCTCGGGTTTAGTGATCAGCACTATTTTTTTCGATTCTTCAAAAAAACCGTTGGCTGTACGCCGCAGGAATATCGAGAGCAAAAACGAGGATAAATAACAATACCCCGAAAGACGTACACCTGTTCAGAAGGTGCATCTTACGGGGTATTGTTTGTGGCTGTATTTTAACGATTATTTACCGAGTTGTTTGTCTACTTCTCTAACCGGATTCTCGCCAACATTCTCTTCAACCTTGTGGCTACTCATAAACCAGCCGATTACAGCGATGAGTACGAGCACAACGTAGAAGGTGGCTTTCCACCAGGTACTATGAGCGAAATCTTCGGACAGAACACCAAGTGAAGGGTGCGCCAATGTAATGACTGACAGCTTAACACCCACCCAACCTACGATAAAGAAGGCTGCAATTTCAAGTCCTGGACGGGAATGCAGCAGCTTAACGAAGAAGGAAGCTGCGAAACGCATAATGACCAGACCGATAAATCCACCGGCAAAGATGACGAGGAATTGTCCGCCATCGAGGCCTCCGATTTTTGGAAGACCACTTGCAGGAAGAGCAACCGCGAGTGCAACTGCGGCTAGGATGGAATCGACCGCGAAGGCGATGTCAGCGACTTCTACCTTCAGAACAGTAAACCAAAAGCTGGATTTCTTTTTATTGACCGCACCGTCAGTGCCGCTTTCAGCAGCTTCATCTGTGACGGGCTTCTTAAACAACAGTTTTCGGAAAATATGATTACCCGCGATAAATAATAAATAAATCGCGCCGATGGCTTGTACTTGCCAGATATCGACCAGATAGGAGATGACAAATAGCGAACCGAATCGGAACACGAAGGCCCCCGCTAATCCGTAAAACAGCGCTTTTTTTCTTTCCTCATCAGGAAGGTGCTTAACCATAATTGCCAATACCAATGCGTTATCTGCGGCGAGTAGTCCCTCTAGTGCTACCAGAACAAGCAATACCCAACCGTACTCTAATAATAATCCCCAATCCATTACTGTTGTCCTCCCTTTTTGAATGCAAATATCTACCAAAAGATATCTACCCTACCATTTTAACCAAATTTATATAAAAAAGACCTTTACCAAACAGATTAGCCTTTGGAATAAAGGTCTAACCTGATTGGTAAAGGTCTCGCTAACAATGTGAATTGCCAATAAAGCCGGAGAATATCCTCATATTCTCGTATTGACGACTTTATTTAACAGCTACTCCCCTTTACGGGATATATTAAATTTTTAAGATTATTCAATGTGTTCTTGCCTAAAGAGATCATATACGAGATGAAAGTCATTGTCAATAAAAGTTGCAGAAATAAATGGATTCTATCTTTTAAGAATCATTAAAATGGCCAGAAACATGACATGATGACGGAAATCAACAGAGATTGAATAAAAATGGAAACGGAAACATGATATATTTAGGTTATATAAACTAACATTTAATTTGACGAAACTGCAAACATAAGGAAAAACAGGACTTAAAAAGGAAAAACTTGATTGACGATGTAGGTTGATGAAAATATGATGAAACTAATCAAAGCAATCGAACATGATTTGTGTTAACTAAAATTACATCAGTTGTTCTGTTGAAGTGAGTTTTACTGCGAAGAAGTACTAGAAGTTCATGCTGCATAAAACTTTTAGGAGGTGGGGAAATGCCGCAGACGTCATCGAGGTTATCCATTGAAGCAGAGGAGGAGCTCAGTCGCCATCCCTGCTACAGCGAGGAAGCTCATCGTTTTTTTGCTAGGATGCACATCCCGGTTGCTCCCGCCTGTAACATCCAATGTAATTACTGCAACCGAAAATTCGATTGTGTGAATGAAAGCAGGCCTGGTGTAGTTAGTGAAGTGCTAACTCCAGAGCAAGCTGAAAGAAAAGTGAAAGGTGTAGCCGCACAGCTGATGCAACTGTCGGTAGTTGGGATTGCAGGTCCGGGTGATCCGCTGGCGAATCCAGAACGAACCTTTGACACGTTCGAACGAGTCAAGCGGCAGATCCCTGATGTTACCCTTTGCCTGAGTACTAATGGATTGACCCTTTACAGGCATGTAGACGCCATACTAGCGCTAGGTATCCGTCATGTCACGATCACCATCAATGCCATTGATCCCAATGTGGGCCGTGAAATTTATCCATGGGTTGTTGACGAAGGGATCCGGTACGAAGGACAAGAAGCAGCGGAGCTGCTGATCAGCCGCCAGCTTCAAGGTTTGGAGCTGCTGGCACAGCAAGGTATTCTTGTTAAAGTTAATTCCGTTATGATTCCAGGGGTCAATGATCATCATCTCCCTGAAGTATCGCGAACAGTTAAAGCGCTCGGGGCAACTCTGCATAATGTGACGCCTTTAATTATCGCACCGGGAAGTCAGTATGAACGGGATGGGCGCAAGGCGCCGCGTCCTAAAGAACTGCACAACCTACAGGAAGTGCTTGGGCGCGAAGGAATGAAGGTCATGCGCCATTGTCGACAATGCCGTGCTGATGCCATTGGGCTGCTAGGTCAGGATCGTAATCAGGATTTTATATTAGAAAAGATGGATGCAAATCCAGTTATAAATGAGCAAGCTAGAGCGCTCTTTCAACGTGAACTCGATGCCAAAATCCGTCAGCGTGTCAAAGCCAAAGAGCTAAGGCAGAACTCTTTCCAGCAAGGGCAGCACACCACCAAAGTCGCTGTTGCTACACGTGGTGGGGATAAGGTCAATCAACATTTTGGCCACGCGACAGAGTTCATGGTTTATGAAACAGATGGAGTAAGCGTGAAGCTGCTAGGTGTCCGAAAGATTCAGGCCTATTGCCACGGTAAAGCGGATTGTAATGGGGATAAGAATACCACGCTACAAGAAATTATTTCTATATTACAGGACTGTCAAATATTGCTCTGCTCTGGTATTGGCGATGTCCCTCGCGCCAGCTTAAATAAAGCCGGGGTATTGCCTCTGGTGCGTAAAGGTGAAATACAGGATGTGATTCTCGAAAGTGTGAAGATCAGCTCTTATTTTGAAAATATATCGATTTCGAAGGGATGATGAATGATGAGACAAATTGCTTTTTACGGTAAGGGCGGTATCGGTAAATCCACAACTTCGCAGAACACTTTGGCGCAGCTCGCCACTAAATTTGGTCAAAAAACAATGATCGTAGGCTGTGATCCTAAAGCGGACTCCACACGGTTGATTCTGAACACCAAAGCTCAGAATTCAGTGCTCCAATTGGCAGCTGAAAGAGGAACGGTTGAGGATTTGGAGCTTGAGGATGTAGTTCAGTTGGGATATGGCGACATTCTTAATGTGGAGTGCGGTGGACCTGAACCGGGTGTGGGTTGTGCCGGCCGCGGGATTATTACAGCGATTAATTTTTTGGAGCAGCAAGGGGCTTATGAAGGATTGGATTTTGTATCCTATGACGTACTTGGTGACGTGGTATGTGGTGGATTTGCAATGCCGATCCGTGAGAATAAAGCACAGGAAATTTATATCGTATGCTCCGGGGAAATGATGGCTATGTATGCGGCCAATAACATTGCGCGCGGAATTCTAAAGTATGCCAACAGCGGTGGCGTAAGATTGGGCGGTCTGATCTGCAACAGTCGTAATACGGACCGTGAGGATGAGCTCATTATGGAGCTGGCACGCCGTTTGAATACGCAAATGATCCATTTTGTCCCGCGGAATAATGTGGTTCAGCATGCAGAGCTGAGAAGAATGACCGTGGCCCAATATAATCCTCATCATCAGCAAGCGAGAGAATATGAGATTTTGGCAGAAAAGATCCTGAATAACAATATGATGACAATCCCGACCCCGATTTCTATGGAAGAGCTGGAGGATTTACTCATGGAATTTGGTGTGATTGAGGATGAAGAGACGGCGCTGAAAAAGCTGAAGGCATCTGGCCAATAATTAGGTTCGTCCGGTGAACAGGAGTGGAGAGACGGCTGTTCACCGGATCACTCTAAGGGATGAGGAGGATTCAGAATGGGGCTGAATATCGAAGATAACCAAAAGATGCTCGAAGAGATTCTTGAGGTTTACCCGGAAAAGGCACGGAAGGATCGTCAGAAGCATTTTGAAATCAATAATGAAGAGTTAATAAACTGTGGCAAATGCGCCATCAAATCGAATATGAAGTCCCGTCCGGGGGTTATGACCCAAAGAGGATGTGCTTATGCCGGTTCGAAGGGCGTGGTCTGGGGCCCGATCAAGGATATGGTGCATATCAGCCATGGTCCTGTAGGTTGTGGGCAATATAGCTGGGGAACAAGACGGAATTATGCCAACGGAACACTGGGCATTGATAATTTTACGGCTATGCAGGTGACGAGTGATTTTCAGGAGACAGATATTGTATTTGGCGGTGACAAGAAGCTTGAAGTCATTTGCCGTGAAATTAAAGAAATGTTCCCACTGGCTAAAGGAATTTCGATCCAATCAGAGTGTCCTGTGGGGCTAATCGGAGACGATATTGAAGCGGTGTCCAAAAAAATGTCTATCGAGCTAGGTCTCCCGATCATTCCCGTTCGTTGTGAAGGATTCCGTGGGGTTAGCCAATCCTTGGGTCATCATATTGCTAACGATGCGATCCGTGATTTTCTGATGGGGAAGAAGGAGCTTGCGGAATGTGGTCCTTACGATATTAATATTATCGGAGATTATAACATCGGTGGGGACGCTTGGGCTTCACGCATTTTACTGGAGGAAATGGGTCTGCGTGTTATTGCGCAGTGGTCTGGGGATGGAACCATCAATGAATTGGCGATCGCGCATAAGGCGAAGCTCAATCTGATTCACTGTCATCGCTCCATGAACTATATGGTAACGACGATGGAGAAAGCATATGGGATTCCTTGGCTGGAATACAACTTTTTCGGGCCGACCAAAACAGCTGAAAGCCTTCGAGCCATCGCCGCAAGGTTTGATGAGTATATTCAGGAAAATTGCGAGAAAGTCATCGCTAAATACACGCCACAAATGGAGGCGATTATCTCTAAATTTAAACCCCGGCTGGAAGGTAAAAAGGTCATGCTGCTGGTAGGCGGATTACGTGCCCGCCATACACTGGGGGCTTATGAGGATCTGGGTATGGAGGTAGTGGGCACAGGTTATGAGTTCGCTCACAAGGATGATTACGAGAAAACATTCCCTGAACTGCCGGAAGGCACTATTATCTACGATGATCCAACCGCTTACGAGCTGGAAGAGCTTGCGCAAAGACTTGATATTGATCTGATGGGCTCGGGTGTGAAGGAGAAATATGTGTATCACAAGATGGGTATTCCTTTCCGGCAAATGCACTCTTGGGATTATAGTGGTCCTTACCATGGCTATGACGGGTTTAAGATTTTTGCTAAGGACATGGACATGACCATTAACAGCCCAGTGTGGAGCTTGATCAATTCAGGGAAAACAGGATCACTCCCTAAAAAGGAGGCGGGCGTATGAAGGACAAACTGGAGATCCCGGATTACAATACATTATTTCAAACTGAACCCTATGTGAAGCAACGTGAAGGGAAAAAAGCATTCGAGGCACCCTGCAGTGAGCAAGAGACAGCGGAAGCATTAGCCTACTCGAAGTCGTCTGAATATAAGGATAAGAATTTTGCTCGCACCTCACTGGTAGTTAATCCTCATAAAGCATGCCAGCCCCTAGGAGCCTTGATGGCTGCGCTGGGATTCGAAAAAACTCTGCCGTTTATACATGGCTCCCAAGGCTGCACTGCGTATTTTCGTAGTCATTTGAGCCGTCATTTCAAGGAGCCAACCCCCGCGGTTTCTTCCTCTATGACAGAAGATGGTGCGGTGTTCGGAGGGATGAACAATCTTATTGATGGTCTTGAAAATAGTGTGGCGCTCTATAAGCCAGAGATGATAGCTGTATCCACTACATGTATGGCTGAGGTTATAGGGGATGATCTGCAGGCTTTTATATCCAATGCCCGCCAGAAGGGTGCAATTTCGAACGAAATTCCAGTGCCCTACGCCAACACGCCAAGTTTTTCCGGATCACATATTACAGGTTACGATTCCATGTTAAAGTCCATCCTCAGTACCTTGTTCATCCGCTCTGGGATTGAAGCTACCCCTGGCAGTGGAGAGGGAACTGGAGAGAAGCTGAATGTCATTATAGGGTTTGAGCCTTATACGGGGAATTTTGCAGAAATTCGAAAAATCCTTGCCGCGTTTGATACAGGCTACACCTTCCTTGGTGACCACAGCGGCAATTTTGATTCCCCGGCTACAGGAGAATATTCCTATTATTATGGGGGAACGAAGCTGGCAGATGTGCCGAAGGCAGCTAATGCGTTGGGAACTCTTTCTCTTCAGAAATATTCTGTCAAAAAAACGTTGGAATACATCAGCGGCACATGGAAACAACAGACCGTTGCGATGTCGACTCCGCTGGGCATTCATGCCACAGATCGGCTAATAGAGTCTATCAGTGAATTAACGGGATTGCCCATTCCGCCTGAGCTTGTGGAAGAACGTGGCCGGGTAGTGGATGCTTTGCTCGATAGCCACCCTTATCTGCATGGCAAACGAGTGGCTTTAGTTGGCGATCCGGATTTGCTGATCGGCCTGATTGAATTCTGTCTGGAAGTCGGTATAGAGCCTATTCATATTGTGTGCTCCAATGGGGAAAACGGATTTAAAGAAGAAGCGAAAGCTCTGCTTGCTGCCAGTCCCTACGGAGCAGAAACAACGGTTCATATCGGAAATGATTTGTGGCATATGCGCTCTCTGCTGATTGATGATCCTGTGGATCTGGCCATTGGAAGCTCTCATCTTAAATTTGCTGCCAAAGATGCCGACGTTCCTTTGATCCGTGTAGGCTTCCCTGTTTTTGACCGCCATCATCTGCATCGTTATCCGATTATCGGTTATCAAGGTGCCTTGAACTTGTTAACTACTATAGTAAATACAATCCTGCAGGGGTTGGATGAGGATTCATCTGGCTTCAACCACGATCTTGTTCGTTAGTCCAATATTTATCGTAGTGACACTGAATAATTGAGCATTTTAAGAGTAAGGAGTATTCAGTTACGGGAGGTGGTACGATGGAGTCCATCAGAAACGATGTATTCGACGCGCAAGCTTGCGGGAGCTTAACTCCGAAATCGAAGCCATGTCCACGCCCCAAGCCGGGCGAAGCGGCTGGGGGCTGCTCCTTCGACGGAGCCCAAATCACGCTGCTGCCGATCATGGATGCTGCGCATCTCGTCCATGGGCCGGCTGCTTGTGCCGGGAATAGCTGGGAAAGTAGAGGGGCTTTATCAAGCGGGCCATCACTTTCACAATACGGATTTACTACAGATCTCAACGATAACGACATTATTTTTGGCGGAGAAAAGAAACTTAAAGATAGCATTGACTATATTGCCGGGCGCTTTATGCCTCCGGCAATATTTGTATATGCGACCTGTGTGACAGCATTGATTGGCGAGGATTTGGATGCGGTATGCAAGGAAGCGGCAGGCAGATTGGGGCTTCCTGTGATCCCCGTGAACAGCCCTGGATTCGTAGGCAGTAAGAATCTTGGAAATCGGCTGGCTGGTGAAGCGCTGCTACAATATGTCATTGGCACAGGTGAACCAGAGATTGAGATTCCTTTAGGTGTGAATTTGATTGGAGAGTACAATATCGCGGGTGAAATGTGGGATATCGAGAAATTAATGAAGAGTGTTGGAATTACGCTAATGTCCAGAATTACAGGGGATGCAAGATATAAGGAAATTACATGGGCACATCATGCAAAAGTGAATATGGTTGTGTGCAGCCGTGCATTGTTAGGTCTGGCAAAAGAAATGGAGGCAAGATACCACATTCCCTATTTCGAAGGCTCCTTCTATGGGGCCAAAGAGACAACTTATTCCTTACGTCAAATGGCTTATTTGCTGAATGACCGTGAGATGGAGCGGCGTGTGGATCGGTTGACGGAACGAGAGGAAAACAGACTGATTCAGGAGCTGCGGCCCTACCGCAAGCTGCTTAAAGGAAAGAAAGCAGTTCTCTATACGGGTGGAGTAAAAAGCTGGTCGATTATTTCCGCACTGAAGGAGTTAGGCGTTCAGGTGGTAGGTGTAGGCACGAACAAAAGCACGGAAGATGATGTACGGCGTATAGCGGATCGTGTTGGTGATGACACCGAATATATCCCGGAGGGCGGGGCAAGCCGAATTATCAAAACCGTCCGGGATCGTAAGGCAGATATTATGATTGCTGGCGGACGGAATATGTATGTGGCAATGAAAGAGCAGATTCCGTTTATCGATATTAATCAAGAAAGACACAAGGCCTATGCTGGTTACGAAGGTTTACTAAGGCTGGCAAAGGAGCTGACGTATTCTCTTGCTAATCCAATCTGGAAGCTGGCTGCCAGTGCCGCTCCCTGGGATAAGGAGGAACCTTCCTATGACCGTTAACAAAAGGAGTAAACCGACTTCGGTTAATCCAATGAAAATAGGCCAATCCCTTGGTTCCGTACTGGCATTTCAGGGTTGCTACAAGGCATTGCCTATTGTGCATGGTGCGCAAGGTTGTTCCGCATTTCCGAAGGCACTGCTTACCCGGCATTTTCGTGAGCCTATAGCCGTACAGACCTCTGCTTTGCAGGAGATGGATGTAATCTTTGATGCGAATCGTAATTTAGAGGAAGCTCTAAATACCATACTCAGTAAACACCGACCAGACATTATAGGCATTATTGGGACTGAGCTGACGGATGTGGCAGGAGTGGATTATCAATCCATGCTCAAGACCTATAAAAGGGAGCGGAACATGCGGGGTGGGCTTGCTTTTTCCGTCACCTTACCAGACTTTCGTGGTTCATTGGAATCGGGGTTCAGCTCTACCGTGGAGGCGATGCTTGATGAGATGATTCAGCAGGTAGGCCATCGGGGTTCAAGGAGTGTAAATACACGTCAGATTACCCTCTTGCCGGGATCGTTTCTGACGCCGGGTGATGTGATGGAGCTGAAAGAAATGATATCCTCCTTCGGTTTTGAGGTAATCGCTCTACCTGATATTTCGACCTCTTTGTCTGGGCATCTGCTGACAGGATTTTCACCGCTGACAAGAGGTGGGGTGCCTCTGGATTCGATGCTGCAAAGCTTGCATTCGGGTCTAACCATTGCCATCGGCGGAAGTATGGAGCGTCCAGCTAGAAGACTGCATAATGCGCTGGGAACTCCCTACAAAGTATTCGAGAGTGCGATGGGGCTTAAAGCAACGGATGATATTTTGCAATTCCTGCATCAAATTAGCGGGGAGCCGGTACAGCTTCGTTATTGCTGGCAACGGGAGAATTTATTGGATAGCATGCTGGATGCTCATTTTCAATTTGCGGGGATGTCTGCACTTGTCGCGCTGGAGCCAGATCATTTGTATACCGTATCTTCTTGGCTCGAAGAGCTGGGGGTGGAGCAAAAGGCCCTGGTCACCTCCTATGAAACTCCTTTGGTGGTTGAGATGGAACGAGAGGTATGGGTCGGTGATCTGGATGATGTTGAGCTTTTGGGCAAAGGTGCAGATTTATGGATCGGTAACTCACATGGGATAAATGGAGCGGCGCGGTTAGATGCTGCTTTTATGGCGGCTGGATTTCCCGTTTGGAATGAGCTTGGTGCTTATATGGCCACCTCTGTAGGGTATCGGGGAGCGATGGAGTGGACGAATAAAGCGGCGAATCTGTTAATGCGAAGGGAGGAGGAACATCGTGAAAGTAGCATTCGCTACAGAGGATGGAATTAGAGTGAATGCCCATTTTGGGCAGAGTCCGATGTTCGCAATTTATAAAGTTACCAAAGGTGGCGGGGAGCTTATAGGTCTTCGTAAACTGCCAACGATTCTCAATCAGGATGAAGCAGGCAAAATAGAGAGTCGTCTGGAGGTGGTAGAGGATTGCACGCTAATATTCATCATGCAGATTGGAGCCTCAGCAGCGGCAAGAGTCACACGTCGTAAAATTATGCCGGTAAAGGTTCCACCAGGCAGTCCTATTGATGAGCAAGTGAAGCGGATTGTTGAAATGCTACAGGGCAAACCACCGATGTGGCTAGCCAAGGTATTACATGCTGAAAATGAAGCGGAAGGGGCGAGTGTAGATGGATCCCATAGCTAATGAGAGTTCTGCATTAATGGGCCGGGTTGCTCCGGAAGCGGCAGTATTAAAACGCCGTTGTCGAACCACGGAGAAAAAGCTGGATAAAGATATAGCAGAGATGCTCATACGCCGGTTGTGTCAATTGCTTGATACAGAAGACTTTTTTGGAAGGCATGCTTCTCTTTCACCACAGAAGAAGATCGAACGATTGTTTCTCGCTTCCCCTGAAGACAAGAACAAATCTGATTTTAACTGCGCGGTTTCTCCAAAGGTCCGTTTGCAGGTTCCTCTCTTGTTTCAGGCGGTGGCGGGCGTGATCGAGGAGAAAAGTGGGGTTCTGGTTCAAAGCTCTTCTGAAATAAATGGGGAAGGATTTGGGCGTGCTCTTTTATATAGTGATCGGATTATTCTTGTGTTAAAAAGCTTGAGAGCAGGTTTTCCGTTTCCTTTTACCTCTGAGGAGAAAGTAATTCGCTACGGCGTTGCTTGTGTGGAAGAAGGGTTAGCCTTTATGGATAAATTTAATGAAATGACAGCTCTCTATGGAACGGATGGTCTGGAGGGTTAGATTCCAATGATGCAGCTCAGCCACAGGGAGGGAGCAAAATGGAGCAGCTTGTAGGCGGCACCGAACTGGAACGATACGCACGCCAATTGAAGCTGCTTGGAGAAGGCGGGCAGAAAGCGCTAAAAGAAGCTACAGTGATGATTGCTGGAATTGGTGGGCTTGGAGGCACTGCCGCACTTTATCTAGCTGCTGCCGGAATCGGCAAGCTGATCTTGGCGCATGAAGGAAACATTGTGCCTCCAGATTTAAATCGACAGATTTTGATGGACAGTGATCATTTGGGTATGGAAAGGATGAGCACAGCAATTCAGCAGCTAAAACGTCTGAATCCAAATGTTGAAATTGAAGGATATAATTCGAAGATTGAATACAATATGGCAAAACCTTGGGTAGAGCAAGCTAATATAGTGATTGATGCACGGTATGATTTTCCGGAAAGATATACGTTGAACCGCCTATGTGTAGAAACCGGCACGCCAATGATAGAGGCGGCGATGTATGGATTTGAGATTTCACTAACAACGGTTATACCTGGTGAAACCCCTTGCTTAGAGTGTCTTTATCCGGATGTTAATCCAGAATGGGAACCGTTTGGCTTTCCAGTATTGGGAGCAACCTCCGGAATTGCGGGTTGTCTGGCTGCGTTGGAAGCCGTAAAATGGGTTACAAGGGTAGGGACGACTTATGCGGGCGTAATGCATCGCTTCAATTCACTCGACTTCGCCTGTTACAGCGTCCATATTACCCGTAATCCGAATTGCACTTGCTGCGGAGAGGAAGGTAAACCGTGAAAAGTCTCAGGCTATGTGACACGACACTTAGGGATGGTGAACAGGCGGCTGGAGTTTCATTCACGAGGGAAGAAAAGCTGGAAATCGCAAGGTTGCTGTCGGAATGCGGAGTGGAGCAAGCAGAGGTAGGAATTCCTGCCATGGGCAAGCAAGAGCAAGAAGATATTGCGGCTATCGCTGATTTAGGTCTTCCTATGAAGATGATGACCTGGAATCGGGCCTTGGAAAGTGATATCGACAAAGCATGGGCGACGGGTGTGAACTGGAGTCATGTATCGATCCCTGTCTCGGAAATTCAATTACAAGGTAAGCTAGGTTTAACACCTGCCAAAGGTCTGACAAGATTACTTCATGCGACGGAATATGGTCAACGGCTAGGAATGACTGTGTCGGTGGGGATGGAGGACTCTTCACGGGCGAGTATGGAGTACTTGGTTGAACTGGTAAATACATTATATAAAGAAGGCATTCGTTGGTTCCGTTATGCAGATACGGTATCTGCTCATCATCCGGGTCAAATGGCAGAGCGGGTAAGCACATTACTTAGTGCTGTTCCTGCAGATGTAGAGCTTGAGGTACACTGCCACAATGATTTTGGTCTTGCGGCTGCAAACACACTTAGCGGTATTGCCGCGGGTGCGGTCTGGGCAAGCACTACGGTGGCAGGGATTGGTGAACGCACCGGGAATGCAGCAATGGAAGAAGTAGTGATGGCTTGGCGTTATCTTTATGGCGGGGAGAGCAGCGTGCGTCCAGAGTGTCTGAAGGGGGTGGCGGATAGGGTGATCGCAGCCTCGGGCCGAAGTGTCGGCGATGCCAAACCAATCGTCGGATCACTCGCCTTCACACATGAATCTGGGATACATGTTGACGGTTTGTTGAAAGAAACAGCCACCTACCAGACCTTTGATCCCACTGAGGTGGGGAGAGCACATCATTTTGTGTTAGGTAAACATTCCGGAAGTGGTGGAATCATGCATGTTCTGAACGCACATGGTTTAGAGGTTAGTGCGGGAACCGCGGGACGTTTGCTTGAACGGGTGAGAGACTATGCCGAAGTTAATAAAGTGAATGTGCCAGAGCTCCTCTTGGTTGAATGGCTGAGGGAGGATTGGCAACGACCGTAAGAGATATCAGTAAGAATGAATAAAGGCTGACAAGACGGGTACGAAACCTGTCTTGTCAGCCTTTTTATGTTGTTATGATTAAGTTTATTGTGTTAGCCCTTAACCGCCCCGGCGGTAATTCCCTTGGTCATCTGTTCTGTGAAGAGCAGGTAGATCAGGATGGTTGGGATGGCGATGATCGTCATAACCGCGAACTGTGCACCATAGTTGGATGAATACTCACCAGTGAATTTCATAATGGAGAAGGGAATCGTCTTAAGATCTTCCGAGGTGAGGAAGGTGTTCGCCATAATGAATTCATTCCAAGTGCTGATGAAATTGAGTACACAGATGGTTGCCAGCGCCGGTTTGGTGATGGGTAGGATGATACGGAAGATTAACCCGTAAATGCCACTGCCATCAATAACGGCGGACTCTTCAATAGCCCGTGGGATGGTCTCCAGGAACCCGGTCATAATCAGGACACTCATGGGGATGACAATGGCTGAGTAAGGCAAAATCAATGTGTACATATTGTTCAGCATCCCAAGCTTGTTAAACAGAATGAAGTTTGGCAGCAATGTGGCGTGAATGGGAATGATCATGCCTAACATGATTAGAGAGAGGACGATGCCACTTAGCTTCCATTTCATCCGGGTAAACGCATATCCCATCATCAGGGACACCAGCGCAGAGAGCATAACAGTAATCACTGTAATGATAAGACTGTTGGCAAAATAACGTGGCACACGCCCGTAGGTAAAAGCGTTTCGATAGTTCTCCCACTGGGGTGGAGAGGGCCATTTCAGAAATGAGCTTCCAAAGAACTCACCGCTCTTGAGCAGGGAATAATCGATCAACCAAATAAGCGGAAATAACTGAATCAACGCCATGATACACAGGAACACCATCATTAGGATTTTGCCCGTTGTAGGCTTTCTGCGTTCTTGTTTGTGAAGGTTTAGCTTAGGGGGTGAAGCGGCAGGCGATAAGGAATTATTCATAGGATTTCCTCCGGTTACAGGGTTTCTTTAAAATTCTCCGATATCTTTCTTTAAAATCTTGTTGAGGATAACGGTTAGGATCAGGCAGAACACAATAAACAGAATCGAAATGGCATTACCATAGCCGTATAACGATGATGAGAAGGCGGTTTTGTACAGATAGTTCCCTAGGAATTGTGTGCTATTTGCAGGGCCACCGTTGGTCATTAAGAATACGGTTTCCATTTGCTTAAGGCAGGTGGTGACGGCGATGATGATGGCAACCCGCATCATCGGCGAAAGCAGCGGAATGATGATACGCGTGTAGAGGGTGAAGTTGTTGGCGCCGTCGATTCTTGCGGCTTCGCTTAAATCTTCCGGAATGCCTTGCAGACCTGAATAATACAGCAGCAGTGCATACCCAAAGCCTTGCCACATAACAACAATGATGATGCACCAGATGGCCGTCTTTGGATCACCGAGCCAATCATGCGTAAGTGCATCCAATCCAACTCCGCTTAGCAGCTTGTTGAGCAGTCCGTAGTTTGGATGGAAAATTCCGGTCCACAGCTTGGCTGTAACGACGACGGAAATTACAGCGGGGATAAAAAAGATCGTCCGGAATATTTTTTCGTATTTGCCGGAATTGGTTAGGAATATCCCCATGAGAATGGCAAAGGGATGTTGTAAAAATACAGTGGCGGCGGTCAGGAGCAGGGCATTGACTAGCGATCTCCAGAACACTTTGTCATGAAATAGAATTTCACGGTAGTTATCAAAGCCGATGAAATTGTATTTGCCGATTCCGCCCCAATCCGTAGAACCGTAATAAGCGCTCATGAAGATAGGGATGCAGATCATAAAAGCAAATAGGAACAGTCCAGGTGCGATGAGTAAGAATATCGCTTTTTTGTCGCTTAACACTCTGTGCATGGAAATCTCCGTCCTTTTAAAGAGTAATCTATCTATTACCATCGTAACGGGAAGCCAGGCACCGGAACATGCCGTAAATTTCAGATCGGTGTATACATTTTTTCGAAAACAAAACCCCGGCCTCTGGGGGAAGCCGGGGTTTGCGCACTGCCATCTATAAGGTTACTTCAGGAGCGCTAAGGTTCATGTTTTTTGTAGTCTCTGGTTTATTTACCAGCGAATTTATCGGATGCAGCATCCAGTGCTTTGGCGAATTCTTCAGGGGTAATTGCATCAGAAAGCAGGCTTTGATGCGCCTCCATTACCTTTTGCTTGAACTCATCGTCACCCACATCCTGCAGTGGAGTACCGCTGGAGGATGTCATCGAGCTGAACACTTCAATCAATTCTTTTTGCAGCTGGGTTTCGTTACCCGTTAGGAATTGATCGAATTGCTGCGCAGGTGTACCCGCGCCGGCTTGCCATAGCATTTTAGACCAATGCTCTGGAGCGAAGAAATATTTCAAGAAATCAACAGCGGCTTCAGCATGTTTGGAATTTTTGCTGACTGCATATCCACCACCATACCAAGCGGCATCATCGGTTGCTTTACCTTTATCTGAAGCAGGGAAAGCGAAAGCGCCTACGTTATTGCGGAATTCTTCAGAGAAGTTCTCGTCTGTTGCCAGACCCGACTCCCAAGCGCCCATAAAGAACATGGCAGCTTGCCCTTGTCCGAACAAGTTGCGTGCAGCACCGTAATCGGCAGTCAGCCAGCCATCGGCAAAACCTTTAGCATCGGCAAATTGCTGCATTTCAGTTGCGGCTGCAACGAGACTAGGATCTGTAAAGGATATTTTACGCGCAACAGCTTCATCCATTGTATTGAAATCGCCAGTCTGACGTTGGGCTACAAATTCATACCAGATAGGCAATGTCCAAGCGTCCATACCATTCATAGCGATCGGGTTAATTTTCTTGGCACGAAGTGTTTTGACGGCGGCAAGCAAATCATCTGTGGTTTTTGGAACCTCGATGCCGTTGTCAGCGAATATTTTTTTGTTATAGTACATGACCATGTAGTCGGCACCACGCGGCAAGCCGTAAAGTTTACCATCTTTACTGAAGCCGTCCATGGATCCGGACACAAACTGATTACCTTCGAAGTCAGCGCTGTTCAGTTCAAGCAGCAGATCGTTATCCAGCAGGGGACTCAGGAAGGAGGGCTGACCCCAGGCTTGAATGATATCAGGCAGCTGATTGCTGGAGGCATACACTTTGATTTTTGATTTGTAAGGCTCATCTTGAAGCGCTTCCACTTCAATCTTGACGTTAGGGTTCTCTTTCATGTAAGCATCGATAATGTCTTGCTCTACCTTACCTGAACCATTTGCCCGATCCGCGAGCGCGGTGAAGAACTTCAGTGTGATTTTTTCGGCGGGTGTGTTTTCCCCTGCACTTGCTGTTGCTTCGGCAGTAGCTTCGGCCTTGTCATTTGTAGGTGCATTGGTAGCTTTCGCATTGTTATTTCCGCCACCGCAGCCTGCGAGCAGAGCTGGTAGCATTAGACTCATAAGTGCTAGCTTTATTCCTTTACCTTTCATCAAAAACCCACCTTTTTTATGAGATATATTTCCACGAGAACGGCTGTCATCAAACGAGGACGACAATGTCGTTTCTTCTTGCATCCCCATCTTAAGAGTTTATGACCGATAGAAACATGGTCCATATTTAAGAACTATGTAGGCATTTTTCAGTGATTGTAAAAAGCTGGTTCAGGGTTTAATGATTTCAGTTATACTTGGTTTACACATTTATTGATTATACATGAAGGTGGTTCTCATGAATCGAAACATCCGCTTATTAAGCCGTTATCGCCATCTTCCGCTCCAGTTTAAGCTGTTATTATGGTTTGTGCCGCTGCTTCTCGTGACTATATTCGCTATGGGGTGGAACTCCTATCAGATCTCTTCGCAGCAGGTGGTGGAGAAAATGAAACAGTCACAGGATCACCTGACCCGAAAAACAGCAGAGCAGATTGATGAGATGGTGAGGGGAATGATTTCTTTTTCCAATACACTCTTTCTGGATGAAAGTGTGCAGCGGCTCTTAGTGTCGTCAGAAGCACAAAAAGAACGAAATTCCGTATTTAAAACGGTCACCAACCTGATGGTCGCTGGCAACTCGATTCAATCCCTGATTCTATACTCTTTGGAAGACCAGAATAACGGGGCGGAGCCTTTTGCTGCGAACCAAGCCGGATTGACAACTGGCATGAAGTTCTCTAACTTTATCCAAACCTCGTACTACAAGGAAGCCGTTGAAGCCGCAGGTAGTCCAACCTTTGGATTGTCCAGACCCACGGATGGCATATTTGTTGGTGATCATTATCATAAGATTGTACTTTCCAGAATTATCAAGAATGTATATACTTTAAAACCGGCAGGGCTTGCGGTGATCGGGGTCGATGCTGGTAAGATTGGAAGCCAATATCTAGACAACTCTGAAGATGATGTAGATATGTTTGTGGTAGATCGAGACGGGCTCATCATTACGGCTTCTAACAAGAGCTGGATCGGCAAAAGAGATCTTGATCTTCCGTATTTTGCGGACAGCGATCCTAAGTTGAGCCTAAAGGAGAGACTGGAGTCTACAGCGGATCACAAACAGTGGATTGTCTCGCATCTGCAGTCAGAAACGACGGGTTGGTATGTAGTGGTGGTGCATTCCAAACGGCAGCTTGTCAAAGAGCTGGGACAGATTTCACAGGTCACGGTGACGATCGCTTTTCTGTGCTTAGCAGTTAGCTTAATGGTTACCTGGCTCGCCGCCGCCTCAATAACGAAACCGCTGAAAAAGCTTTCCCGCTCCATGCGCAGATTCCAGACAGGGGATTTCACGCAGCGCGTATTTTTTGAAGGAAATGATGAGATTGGTCTTTTGGGCCATGGTTATAATCTAATGGTGCAGCGGATCAAATCGCTCATCAATGATGTATATGCCTCCAAACTGAAGCAGCAGGAAGCAGAATTGAAAACGCTTCAGGCACAGATCAGGCCGCACTTTTTATATAACACGCTGAATACGATTTGTTGGGAAGCTGAGAAAAAGGGCGACAAAGAAATAGCCGATATGGTCTATTCGCTTTCTCAAGTATTCCGGCTGAGCTTAAATGATGGGCGGGATACGTTTACATTGGAACAGGAAGTAGAGCTTGTGACGAATTATTTGTTCCTGCAAAAAAATCGGTTTCGAGAACGTTTTGAGTTCGAAATTGCCTTGGATGAGAGTATCAAGGATTTCACAGTTCCGAAACTGCTGCTCCAGCCACTGGCGGAAAATGCAGTGATTCATGGGATCGAGCCACTGGCTGGAAGTGGACTCATCTCGATTCGCGCCTTCCGCAAAGATAGAACTATTGTGCTCGAGGTTCAAGATAACGGGGTGGGAATCACGCCGGAAAGACTTCAGGAGCTACATCAGCGTTTAGCGAGAGGAAGCTCTATTTCGGAGGAAGAGGAGAATGCTGGACGTTCGGGGTTTGCACTCTCGAATGTACAGGAACGTTTAGCTTTGTTTTTTGCCGGAGCCTCATTGCAAGTAGAGAGTGTAGAAGGAGCAGGCACACGTATTATCATTCATATCACTGTGGAGGGTCCCTAAATGATGAAGCTGAAGCTGCTGATTGCTGAAGACGAAGACACCATCCGTGAGGGTATCGTCAATATGATTGACTGGAATTCGCATCAGATTGAGGTAATGGGCGAGGCGGGGAACGGAAGTGAAGCGCTGGCTCTGATGGAGTCTGAACAGCCGGATTTATTGTTAACGGATATCCGCATGCCGCAGATGAATGGTCTGGAGCTAATCGAAGCTGGACGGCGTCGCGGTTACGACTTTCGCTCGATTATTTTATCTGGATACAATGAGTTCTCTTATGCGAAACAAGCGATTGCGCTGGGGGTTGTCGATTATGTGCTGAAGCCGTGCCGGCCGGAAGAAATTCTGAAGACGGTACTAAAGGCTAAGGAGCTAATTGAAAGGCAGCGTTGTCAGGAGAATGAGCAGCTAAAAAGAGATCGTTCCTGGCATAAAAATGCACCGCTTGTCAAAAGCCAAGTGCTGTCCCAATGGATTCATCATCCTCCGGTTCCGCTGGAGCGGCGGCAGGAGCTGATCGGTGAGTTAGCTATGGCTATTAGCCACGAAGGTCCGCAGATTGGGCTGGTCAGCTTTGATTTTGATCCTCCCTCTGCTGGTGGGTCTGGGCAGGATTTTGTACTTTTGCGTTACGCGGCCCTAAATATTATTAGTGAAACCTTGTCTCCTATCTATAAAGGAAAAATCGAGACCTTTCATGATGGCAATCTCCTGCTCTGGATCGGCAGTGGTTTAGCTGGAACGGATTCCCGCAAGTCTTACCGAACCCCCATCTATTTAAAAGAGCAGATCGGGATGCTGCAAAGCAATCTGGAGAAATACCTCAAGCTGTCAATCAGTATTGCTGTAGGCTCCTGTCGTGCGGATATTTCGGAAGCTCACCTGTCTTATAAAGAAGCGCTTCAGGCCATGGAATCCCGCTTTCTGAACGGGAAAGGCGGCGTTTATTTTTATACAGAAGGCTCGGGAGTTATTGGGGGTGGCGCACAGGAGATCGGGATTTTAGATGATCCTGAATTAAATGTGCTGGAGGATGAGATGCTTGTGGCAGTCGGTGCAGGAAGTAATGAGCTTGCCCTCGATCTGCTGGAGCAATGGCTGGAGCGCTTTCGCGGAAACCCCGGATGCCTCAAGCAGGAGGTGAATATTCGGGCAACAGCTTTTGTCGTTCGCCTTAAGAGGCTTGCGCAGGAAAAACAAGTAGCTGGATTCGAATGGAAACAGCATTTGGTCAATTGGATGGAGCAGGCACCGCAGATCGAGACGCTGGAAGAATTGTCTACGATCCTGAATAAGATCATGCAGAATGTGGTGGAGGCTTTTTCTAAACATCGCCCTCTGCATCGAACAGTAGTTACAGCGCTCGAGATCATCCGTAACAAATATAATACCAATCTGTCTCTGGAATATGTTGCGAAGGAAGCTTATGTATCTAATACTTATTTAAGTTCACTGTTCCGCCAGGAGCTGGGTGTGAATTTTCTCGATTATTTGCATCAATACCGGGTAGAAGAGGCAAAAAAGCTGCTCCGCCAAAACTTAAAAATGTACGCTGTTGCAAAGTTAGTAGGCTACGGGGAAGAACGCCACTTCAGTGCTACTTTTAAGAAATGGACCGGACTTACGCCCTCACAATATCAAAAGGGACTAGGGAAGTAGGAGCAAATTGTTATCTACTAGGCTTTGTGTGGTTAAACTCTACATATAGCTAAATAGGAGGTAACCGAGAAATGAACCCGAAATGGTGGAAAGAAAGTGTCGTGTACCAAATTTATCCGATTAGCTTCATGGATAGTAACGGAGATGGGATTGGAGACTTGCAAGGAATCATATCCAGACTGGATTATTTGCAGGATTTAGGTGTAGACGTGATTTGGGTCTGCCCTATTTATAAATCGCCAAACCATGATAACGGTTATGATATCAGTGATTACTGTGACATTATGAAGGAATTTGGCACGATGGATGATTTTGACCATTTGCTGAGGGAGATGCACTCACGTGGGATGAAGCTGATGATGGATTTGGTTCTGAACCATACGTCACATGAGCACCCATGGTTTGTTGAATCCAGATCGTCGAAGGATAATCCGAAACGGGACTACTATATTTGGCGAAAAGGAAAAAATGGAGGTCCCCCGAATAACTGGGAGTCTTATTTCAGTGGCTCGGTGTGGGAGCTTGATCCGCGGACCGATGAATATTACCTTCACCTCTATTCCAAATATCAGCCTGATCTGAACTGGGAGAATCCCGTGGTCATTGATAAGCTGCATGAGATGGTGGAATGGTGGCTGAAGAAGGGTGTGGACGGATTTCGCTTTGATGCCATTGCACATATCGTGAAGACGAAAGGTTACCCGGATGCGGATAATCCAGGTGGAACACCTACCGTACGGGCTTATGGAATGTTCTCCAATCTGGCAGATGTGCATACCCTGCTACAGAATTTATATGATAAAGTGCTTTATTTCTACGATATTATGACGGTAGGAGAGACCTCAGGACTTGGACCGGAGCAGGCGCTAGATTATGTAGGTGATGGTCGCCGGGAGCTGAATATGACTTTTCAGTTTGAGCATATGTTTCTGGATGCCGCTTCGGCAGGTAGTGGAAAATGGGATGTCGTCCCATGGAGTCTACTGGAGCTGAAAAAGATTATGAGTAATTGGCAGACGGTTCTGCATGACAAAGGCTGGAATGCGAATTATCTCTGCAACCATGACCAGCCGCGCGCAGTGTCCCGGTTTGGGAACGACCTTTTTTACCGGATTCCTTCGGCTAAAATGCTGGCGACCTTCATTCACATGCTGGAAGGCACACCTTATATTTATCAAGGCGAAGAAATTGGAATGACGAATGTCTGTTTCGAATCCATTGATGATTACCGGGATGTAGAGACGCTTAATTATTATGAGGAAAAGCGAAAAAACGGCGTTCCAGAAGAGCAGATTATGTCTGCCATTCATCATAAAAGCCGGGATAATGCCCGCACCCCGATGCAGTGGGACGATGGTCACGCAGGTGGTTTTACGACGGGGACACCTTGGATTGAAGTGAATTCCAACTATATGGAAATCAACGCTGGCAACGCGATTAAAGATCCCGATTCCATCTACAACTACTATAAACAGCTGATTGCCCTGAGAAAAAAACATAAAGTCATCGTTTATGGAGCCTACGAGCTGTTGCTTGCAGAGCATACAGAGATATATGCGTATACCCGGACATTGGAAGATCAGCGGCTGCTGGTTATTCTGAATTTTTATGATGGAGAGCCTGTATTCGAATGGCCAGCAGAGTTCCAACCAGAAAATATAGAGCTGTTAATTTCTAATTATTCCGTGGAAAAAGATGAGCAGATCCAACCGCTTAAACTTCGACCTTATGAAGCACGAGTATATTTGCAGCAGCTTGTGTAAAGGAAGCTGTAGGAATGAGTTGTCATGAAGGGGCTGAACGCTCACTGTGACAACTCTTCTTTGAGTTTGTGAGTAAAAGACTGTACAATGGCGATACATTAACATACATAGAGTGGAGTTACAGGAAGACGCCTGTGGGAGGAGAGACAACATGACTGAATGGTATGAAAAGAGCTTCGGAGAGGATTATCTGGTCGTATACAAACATCGAGACTTTGGTGGAGCTCGTAAAGAAGTTGAACGAATGATCTCGTGGCTGGGACTACCGCCAGGCTCCAAAGTGCTGGATTTATGTTGTGGGATGGGACGTCATTCACTGGCGCTTGCGGAAGCAGGGTACGAGGTAACTGGAGTGGACTTATCAGAGGTATTGCTGCGTGAGGCAAGATCTCAAACAGGAGCGGAGCAGGTAACTTGGCTGCGTTCTGACATGCGTGACCTACCGTTAACTGGAGGTTTCGATGCTGTGGTTAATCTATTCACTTCCTTTGGTTATTTTGAAGAGGATGAGGAGCAGGTAAAGGTTTTGCGTGAAATCTATCGGATGTTGAAGCCGGGTGGCAAGTTTGTTATTGATTATCTGAATCCTGCGTATGTGATTCGTCATCTGGTGCCGCATTCTACCCGCGAGGATGGAAAAAATCTGATTGATGAGTCGCGGCGGATCGAGGATGGGTACGTGAAGAAGGACATCATTTTAACCTCTAAAAATGATTCTACACCTCGCCAATATCATGAACGTGTGAAGCTGTATTCCTTGGAGAAATTCAGCGGGATGATCGAGGAAGCGGGTTTACAGCTCGAAGCTGTGCATGGCAGCTATGAAGATGAGGTTTATAATGCAGAAAGCTCCACGCGGATGATTTTTAGTGGAATTCGATCGTAATGGTATCAGGAAAAAGATTCAAAGGCGGTGATCGCACCATGTCTAAGGCGGATATCACTTCATGGGACGAGAACATTCTTCAGGTCTCGGTGCCCATGGACTCGCCGCTTCGTCAAGTGAACAGCTATATTCTGCCCGATGAGGATGGCAGAATTACTATTATTGATCCCGGTCCGCGTAGCCCGGAGACAGAAAAATGCTGGCAGGCGATCCTGCAGGAGCTGGGATTGTCGTGGAAGGACGTGCGGGATATCGTCGTAACACATCATCATCCCGATCATTATGGATTGGCGGGATGGTTGCAGTTACAGACCGGATGTAAGGTATGGATGACTGAACGTGCTCATGCCGAAGCGATGTTGATGTGGGGCAGTGACACGGATATCAATGAAGTTTTGCCGTTATATTTCATCGGACACGGAATGTCGGAAGAATGGTCGAGTGGAATAAAAGCGCATTTGGAGAGCTTTGACGCTCAAGTGGAGCCGCAGCCGGTTGTAACTTATCTGAATGAGGTAGAGCCTTTCGGGATGGGGGGCCGTGAATGGCAATTGATTGTAACTGGCGGACATGCACCGGGACATGTGAGCTTTTATCATGCGGACAGCGGGCAAATGATCTGCGGCGATGCTGTGCTGCCGCAGATTTCGCCCAATGTCAGCCTGCTTCCAGGCAGCGATCCACAGCCGCTGCAGACGTTTCTTCAGGGGCTGCGGGAGCTGGGCAGCTATTCGGTCAGCATGGCGTTCCCGGGCCATCGGGAACCGTTCACGGGTTTTGCGCACCGGGTCAGCAGCCTGCTCGCTCATCATGAGGAGCGGCTGGATACCACGGTAGCCTTGCTCGCAAACGGCCCGCTGAGCGGCTTCGCCGTCTGCGAAATTCTGTTTCGCAGACGGGTAACCACCGTTCACCAGATGCGCTTTGCGATGAGTGAGACACTGGCGCATTTAGCGGAGCTGATGCGCCGGGAGCAAGCGGTAATGATAGAGGCGGACGGTGCTATATTGTTTGCAGCATCTGAAAGTGCTGGAGACCATGTTAGTTAGAGTTTCTAGCGGGCTCGAAGAGTGATGAGTGATGAATGATGAGTGATGAGTGATGAGTGATGAGTGATGAATGATGAATGATGATTGATGAAATGAATTGAGATGTGAAGGTTATGATCGAGTAGAGGTACAGAGCAGTCCTGTGTTATTGGGACTGCTCTTTTTTTGGTTTTGGTTTTAGTGACTAAGGAGAGAGTATAATTCGGTGCTATTTATATGAATATTGAGCTCCTCAGTCCGATCGCATACCAAACTAACCTTTGATTACATACTCATGCGTTAGGCTGATCATTTGGACTAACATTTGATTACTTTGCTTACGCGTTACACAGGTCATTCGGACTCAGATGCCGCTATTCGTGGGTTTTGGGACTTTTGAGGTTAGTATCGGACAGGAGAGGCGTTATTGATAGTGCAGAGGGGAGTTATTGGTCATTTTTGAGTGAATAGCGACTCTGGAGTCCGAAAGTGTCCAAATCAAAGGGGATATGTGAGTATAGTGTCACCTGAGTCCGAACGCATTACCAAACTAACCTTTGATTACATACTCATGCGTTAGGCTGATCATTTGGACTAACATTTGATTACTTTACTTATGCGTCATACAGATCATTCGGACTCAGATGCAGCTATTCGTGAGTTTTGGGACTTTTGAGGTTAGTATCGGACCGGGGAGGCGTTATTGCTAGTGCAGAGGGGAGTTATTGGTCATTTTTGAGTGAATAGCGACTCTGGAGTCCGAAAGTGACTAAATCAAGGGTGTTTTATGGAAATAGTGTCACCTGAGTCCGATCGCATTACCAACTAACATTTGATTACTTTACTTATGCGTCACACAGATCATTCGGACTCAGATGCCGCTATTCGTGGGTTTTGGGGCTTTTGAGGTTAGTATCGGACCGGAGAGGCGTTATTGCTAGTGCAGAGGGTAGTTATTGGTCATTTTTGAGTGAATAGCGACTCTGGAGTCCGAAAGTGTCCAAATCTAAGGGGATTGTGAGTATAGTGTCACCTGAGTCCGAACGCATTACCAAACTAACATTTGATTACTTAACTCATGCGTCACACAGATCATTCGGACTCAGATGCCGCTATTCGTGGGTAGAAACACATCTTGCCGAGTAACTAAGTGTTGGTATTGACTAATTGGGGAATTCCTCCCTGTTTTTTGAGGATTGTTGAGGTGTAGAGCGGATATTAGGGAATTTCTCCCTAATATTCTACGAATGTAGCTATAAATTAAGGTTTTCGTAGAGTTATTAGGGAAGAATTCCCTAATACCTTAGGTTTTGAACGATTTTCGGTATTTTTTAGGGAGTTTTTCCCTAAAACGGTCCCAACCCAACCCAACCCAACCCAACCCAACCCAACCCAACCCAACCCAACCCAACCCAACCCAACCCAACCCAACCCAACCCAACCCAACCCAACCCAACCCAACCCAACCTCAAAAAAAGCGATTGTCTCATAACCCGCAAGGGCTACGAAACAATCGCTTTTTAATTCTCAGAGTGTACCCAAAACACCGGTTACTCCGGTTGTTTTTCATGTTCTGCAAGTTTCCTTGCAGCTTCTTCGCGATCCTCAGGTGAATGCGGAAGTTCGAGGTCTATCTCACGCTCCGCTTGCTTACGGTGTGCGATTCGGCTACTAGCTGCAGCGGCTACTGCTCCGACGATATCGTCGAGGAAGGTGTGGATCTGCCCGGTGTTTTTGTCGTTCAACCGTTCAAGAACGCCTGGCTTAAGCTTGTCCACATAACCATAGTTGGTGAAGCCAATGCTGCCGTATACATTTACGATGGAGAAAGCCAGAATCTCATCCACTCCGTATAATCCCTCATCATTTTCGATCATATCCTGAAGCGGCGGAAACAACTTCCCCTCCTCCGCGAGCATGTCCAATTGAATGCCCGTAAGTACTGCATTTTGCACTTCCCGTTTGCTGAGTACCATCTCAACGTTATGGACACACTCTTCCATTGTTAAGTTTGGATAATATTTTTTTTGCAGAAACATAACGAGCTCTGCGATTTCCTGCAGGTTCACTCCACGCTTATTCAACCACACTTTGGTCGCATCTGCGACTGCCTTGCTGTTCAGACTGTAAGGTATTTTTGCGATTGGTTCATCAGCCATGATTAGTCACCTCGTAAGTTAAGTCTTTGCATTACAACGTTCGTTAGCATGATGTTAAGCGCTGGTGTTATCTCAGATTGTACGTTTAGAAGAAGTATTTGTCCAGAAAGCGGAGTCTATGTGAATTAAAATCTAGATCCAACCCAACCTGAAAATAAAGTACACAGGCTTTTCCAACAATTTAGGATAAGCAGTTGTTATTTTTTGGACAAAGGTCTCGTATACATAGCAGTACAAATGCTATCTAACCTTGAAAGGGGTAATAAATGATGAAAACAATGCAACAAATCCGCGGGATTTCCGCGGTCTGCCTACTCGCAGTTCCACTGGCACTGTCCGGTTGTGGCTTGTTCGGTTCGGAATCAGCATCGATTGATGCTCCGCCACCTGAGGTTGAAGCGCAGATGCTACAGACAGAGGGAAATAACACTTTGGATTCAGGTGTATTTGGTCCAGTGGCTCAGGATGATGCACAAACAGCTGTTAAGGACAGCACCAAAACCGCTAAAGCAACGGATAAAACAACGGCTTCCGGTGACCGGACGACCGTATATTTGGAAGATGGAAACGGCTTACTCGCTCCAGTGTCGCTAAATCTGCCAAAAAGCAAAGATTCCAGCACGCTCAAGAACTCTTTAATGGCATTAGTGAATAAGGGAGAATATGCGTCCTCATTGCCAGAAGGCTTCCAAGGCATTCTACCAGCTGGAACTGAGGTGCAAAGCATTACGGTAGACAAGTCGAATCTGGCAGTTGTTGAGTTCAATTCGGAATTTAACAACTACGATGCTGCGGATGAACGCAAAATCCTTGAAGCGATCACTTGGACGCTGACCGGTCAAGATGACATTAAAGGTGTACAGTTCTGGGTAGATGGTAAAAAGCTTACGGAAATGCCGCTTCAAGGTACTCCGCTGGATCGCCCGCTGTCCCGCACAATGGGCATTAACCTGCCTAAACAAGGTCCATCTTTGATGAACTCTAGTGCGGTTACTGTTTATTTTTCCACAACATCTTCTGACGGTATCCAATATTATGTTCCGGTTACGCGCTTTGTACCCGCAGGGCAAGAACAGCTGACTGCTGCTATCAATGAACTGATTGCGGGACCTGAATCCGGAGACGGTCTGGAAATGGTTATGACACAGGGCACATCACTTGATTCGGTTGAAGCCGGACAAAACGGTGTTGTTACTGTATCCTTGACTGACGATATGTTCGCAGATGGGAAGGAAGTTCCTGCCGAATTGCTGGAATCGGTTGTTCTGACTGTTGCGCAAAATACGGAAGATGCTTTAGTTCAAATTCGTTTGAACGGCAAACAATCGATTACCGACACTGACAATGTGGACTATAGCAAACCTGTTTCTGCACCTGAATTTTTGAACGAGCTCCCGTTATAGAATGACCTTCTAAGGTTTAAAAGATGCTTTTGTGCCTCCTCTTTGGTAGAATAAAAGTTGCTCAAAAAGACGCAACGTCCCGAACGGTGAACTGCCGCAATGAACAACAGGGAAACGGGACTCACACTAAACTATTAGCTATACGATGTAGGAGGCAGAAAAGATGAGATCAAACGGGCGAACTGACGACCAATTACGGCCGCTGACAATAACGACCCAAACGAATAAATATGCTGAGGGCTCCGTGATCATTGAGATGGGAGACACCAAAGTTATTTGTACGGCTACTGTAGAGGAAAAAGTGCCTCCGTTTCTTAAAGGACAAGGAAAAGGCTGGGTAACTGCTGAATATTCGATGCTTCCTCGGGCCACTCAGTCCCGTAATCAACGTGAAGCTGCACGCGGTAAACTTACCGGACGTACAATGGAAATCCAACGGCTGATCGGCCGTGCGCTTCGCTCCGTGGTGAATTTACAAGCGTTAGGTGAACGCAGCATTACGCTGGATTGTGATGTGATTCAGGCGGATGGGGGAACTCGGACGGCTTCGATAACAGGCGCTTTTGTTGCCATGGCGTTTGCTATTAATAAAATTGCACTACAGCACAAGCTGGCTGTTTTTCCTATAACAGACTTTTTGGGAGCAATTAGTGTAGGTGTTGTAGGGGATAAAACACTGCTCGATCTGAATTATGAAGAGGATTCCAAAGCCAAAGTGGATATGAATGTAGTCATGACCGGCGGCGGTGCTTTTGTTGAGGTACAAGGAACTGGCGAAGAAAGACCATTCTCGCGTCAAGAGCTGGATCTTTTATTGGGTCTAGGTGAGAAAGGGATTTATGAACTGATTGCCGCACAAAAAGAAGCGCTCGGAGCGATTGCTCTGAAAATCCCTTCCGGCCAGCCGGGCCAAGAGGTGTAACATGAATTCCACGGGCAATATTCTCATTGTCGCTACGAAGAATAAGGGGAAGGTGCGCGAATTCGAGCACGCTTTTGCCCCGCTGGGCCTGACAGTTAAGAGTATGTATGACTATCCGCATCTGCCCGATGTGGTAGAAGACGGAGCTACTTTTGCAGAAAACGCATTTAAAAAATCCAAAGCCGTAGGTGACGCACTTGGAATTCCGGTACTCGCTGATGATTCGGGTCTTTGTGTAGATGCTTTGGATGGCAGACCTGGTGTGTACTCTGCACGTTTTGCAGGTGAAGATGCTACGGATGGGGAAAATAACCTAAAGCTGCTTAGCGAGCTAGAGAGATTGAAACAGGGGGAAGACACAGATCAGCCTTTGCTGAGCACGGCTAGGTTCGTCTGTACTTTATCGCTGTACGATCCAGTTTCCAAGCAGGAGCTAACCGCAGAAGGTGCGGTCGAAGGTTGGATTACTTCAGAACCATCAGGTGCCGGTGGTTTCGGTTACGACCCGCTATTCTACCTGTCGGAACATGAAAAAACTATGGCCGAGCTTACGCTGGAAGAGAAGCAGCAGATCAGCCATCGAGGAACTGCACTGCGACTGCTGACGGCGAAGCTGGAGAAGAAACTGGCGGCTGAAGGCGGCCTATCGCCGGAATAGAGTTTTTTATAAAAGTGGGGGTGTCCAAAAGCCGCGAAATGGCTGCTGGACACCCCCGTTTTTTATACCTTCCCTTTGAACTAAGCCTCAAACTTCGTTCGATTCTAACACATTTACCCGTATGAAGCTGCCACCCGGACACAGCTGACCTTAAACGTAGCTATTTCCGATAATTGAGATTCTACTGGACCCCAAAGTCGCTATGGGCACGAAAAACACCCCAAAAGAAGCATTTCATAAGGAATAGCAGCACTGGAGTCCGAAACATAGCTCCAAAGGCTTGAAATTTGTAAATAACGTCAACTGGGTCCTTAACGTAAGCCCCAGAGAATGAGTATGACTCTGCACTAATAATGGGATGTTCTCCTTGTAATGGGACAATCTTCTTGTTGGAATCAAAGAGAGCACCCGATTATATCAGCTTCCAAAGAGCAGGTGTAGAAGCTGGCTCCCACCCCTGAAGTGAAGTGTGAGGCTGCAAGCAGGTATACGTTTTTCCACTGTAGGCAACGACATCACCTACTTTATAAGCAACTCCTGTTACCCAGCTAGACCCTCCCGAAGTAGGTGTAGCAGTCGGTAATGGAGTTTGCGTGGGTGTTACGGTTGCTGTAGGCGTCGGTGCCACCGTTGGTGTCAAAGTCGGTGTTACCGTTGGAGCTACAGTTGCCGTTGGTGTAGACGTTGCTGTTCCACACACGCTGATGTATTTCCAGACACCCTCCGGTCCGCTAAGATCGGGACGATCTCCCTGTGTCCACCACTTGGCTTCATAGAGTGAACCGTTGTAGGAAACGCGTTGTCCGCCAGTATATGCGGTTGCCGCATTCCAGGTCGCTGCCGAGCATTGTCCCGGCGTAGGAGTAGGTGTTGGCGCTACAGTTGGCGTTGGCGTCACGGTTGCCGTCGGAGTCGGTGTTGTTGTAGGTGTTGCCGTTGGTGTTGCTGTTGGTGTAGTCGTCGGAGTAGGTGTTGCTGTCGGTGATGCAGACGGTGTTGGTGTTGGCGTTGGCGTAATGCCACCGTACAGTTTATCGTATTCCTGTTGGGACGAGTTTCCGTTCAGGGTGATTCGCTGTGGACCGCCTGAAAAATTCAGCTTCATCATACCCGGAATTTCAAGTGAAGCTCCGTTTGCAATGGTTTGAGTAGCTGTACCTGTAATACGGTAGCGGTTGAAATCCCAGGCCGTGGAGATTTGCTCAACGCTACCGGCTCCCCATGCCGATGTTAGGGTTGTAGTTGTTGGCAGGTCGAATTCTAGCTTCCAGCCACCGGGAATATCCGCACCGGTGTTGTTCGTTATTTTTAATGAATAGGTATAGTTCGGATGATCATAAGCGCCGCTGAAGCTGAGGTTGAAGTTTTTAGGTTCAGGCAACTGCGGCTTAGGAGCTCCGCCCGGCGGCGTGGCTGTTTTCAGCTGATCATAGGCAAAATCGGTCAGAGAATTGCCGTACGTATAAGTGCCATCGCTCTGCTCAGAGTAATCGCCCGTTAATTCCCAGAACATCATGCCTCCCAAGCCTTTTTGTTTAATGTAATCCAGCTTGTAGCCTAGAGATTCCTTATCTTCATACGTAAGAAAAACCTTCTTGTCTGCGTTGAACAAGTACGGTGTTTTGGTAACAGGATCGAAGTAACGTTTATTCGCTGGATCTTTGAGCAGATTTAGCACATGCCAGATCGGATTTGCACCAGCAGGCTGCTCTGGTGCGGGATCATTCCAGATGCCGTATTGGCCATCTGCTCCCCCACCGGTTGTCGGAGCTGTGCCGTAAAGGCCGGTATTGTTGATGCCTCCATTCACATTTTTCCAGCCTCGTGAATAATAAGGAACTCCGATCACGATTTTTTCCGGAGGAAGCGTACCGAGATAGTATCGGACCGCCCAGTCGGTATTCAGAACCGGAGTACCCAGCGCAGCAGTTTCAGTATCGCGGGAATCCGGGTACAGTGCAGAATGCGGCCCTACATAACCATTCCACGCACCATGGAAATCATAGGTCATAAGGTTCGCCCAGTCTAAATACTGATTGGCTTCCCCAAGCTTCATGCCCCCAAGAATCCAGGAAGAGGCGGTGGCCGCAATAGTCAGGTCATATTTCTGATTGTCTTGTGAACCTGCCAGATCGAGCTTTTCGCGAAGTTTTTTCATAAGAAGAACGTAGTTGTTGTAATTAACTGTACGCAGCGGTTCTGCCACGGCAAAATCGTTAGGATTACCGGACTGCCCAGTGCCAGAAGGGTACTCCCAATCGATGTCCACTCCGTTGAACTGATAGGTACGCAGAAAATCCACAACACTATTGGCAAAAGCTTCTCGCCCGGCTTCCGAATTCGCCATGTTGAAGAATCCTCCGGAACCCGACCAGCCGCCAACAGAAATCAGGGTGCGTACATCAGGATAGAGCTGTTTGTACTTGACCAGTTGGTTAAAATGCCCCTTAAAAGGCAGGGTGGTCAGCTGGCCGGGGTAGTCTTTTTCGATAGCGGCTGTACGGTCCATGAGATCAATCTTGTTCGTTTGAGGATTTACCTTGGCGAAGGCATAGTTAATATGGGTAATTTTATCCCACGGAATTTTGTCTACGGTGTAAAATCCTTTGTTCTCCTGATCGCCCCACTCTGGGAAGTAAGCAACGATTTTGCGAGGATGATCAGCTGCTGGAGCGGGAGCGGAAGGTGTTGTTTCCGTTGCATGGGCCACTGGTAAGGATGCACCTGTCCCGGTGTAAAGTGGAACCAGAACGATTAGGCTCATTAGCGCAGCAAGGTAACTTATGGATATTTTGCGCTTAGCACGTGCTTTTGCAATCATATTTAATATACCTCCAAGGGGGGATAATGTTATTTAGGGAACGCTGCTTCCTGCATGACTTTAATTGAGCTTCCAAAGAGCAGGTGTGGTGGCTGGCTCCCAGCCCTGAAGTGAAGTGTGGGGCTGCAAGCAGGTATATGTTTTTCCGTTGTAGGCGACGACATCACCTGTTTTGTACGCAACGCCTGTTCCCCAGCTAGACCCTTCCGAAGTAGGTGTAGCGGTAGGCAAAGGAGTTGGCGTAGGTGTAACGGTTGCAGTTGGCGTTGGCGCGACAGTAGGCGTAGGTGCAACGGTTGCGGTAGGCGTTGGTACTACCGTAGGTGTTAAAGTTGGGACCACAGTTGCAGTTGGCGTTGGTGTCGCTGTTCCGAATACGCTGATGAATTTCCAGACCCCATCAGGTCCGCTAAGATCAGGACGATCCCCTTGCGTCCACCACTTGGCTTCATAGACTGAGCCATTGTAGGAGACACGCTGTCCGCCAGTGTATACGGTTGTTGCACCCCAGGCCGCTGCCGAACATTGTCCCGGTGTAGGCGTTGGGGTTGGCGTCACGGTTGCAGTTGGCGTTGGCGTTGCTGTTGCCGTAGGAGTTGGAGTTGCCGTAGGTGTTGGTGATGTGGATGGTGTCGGTGTCGGCTGCACCACTCCGCCACCAAGATCGGCGTTTAGTTTGTTGGTTAATGTTTTGTTCCGGTCACCACTTGTTTCCCAGAACATGACACCTGCAAGACCCTTGGACTTCAGGTAGCTGATCTTGTGGCCAAAGGATTCTACGTCGTCATAGCTGATAAAGGTTTGATTTGTTGGATTATAGAGATAAGGCACTTTGGATGTATCATTCCAATAGCGGGTATAGCCGTTTTTGTTGATATAATTAGCTTCGAGATCATAGAAATCATAGCTGCCTTTTTCCCATGTTCCTGTTGGTGAGATGCCAGCGGATACCTGATATTGGCCGTTTCCTGAAGCCGGAGCTCCGCCCCAACCACGACCGTAAAAAGCCATGCCAAGTACAAGCTTGTTCGCAGGTACACCATTCGCAAGATAGGAGGTTACCGCTTTATCGATGTTAAAATTTTGCGGTTCGGTTAAGCCCGAAGCGGAAGCTGCGGGATCATAGTACAACGGAGCATTATGTCCGGTGGTGGTGTTCCAGCTCCCATTAAAGTCATAGGTCATAATATTGATCCAGTCGACAACGGAAGCAATGCCGGCCAGGTTATTGTTGTTGATATACGTTGGGCCTGCCCCGGAAGCAATGGTCAGCAGATAGGTTTTTCCATCCGCCGCGCCGGCTGCATTTAGCTTTTCGCGAACTTTTTGCAGCAGCAGTACATAGTTTTCTTTATCTTCAGGACGGTAGCTATTGCCTGCGAGTCCACCACTTACTGGATATTCCCAGTCGAGATCCACGCCGTCCATCTTGTATTTTCGAATAAAATCAACCGCGGAATTGGCAAAAACCTCACGGGTCGCAGCTGTCGCAGCTACATCCGAGAAACGGTTCGACCAGGTCCAGCCCCCAACGGAGATTAGGGTCTTCAGGTTCGGGTTCTTTTCCTTCAGCTTCCATAGCTGCTTCAGGTTACCTTTGATGGGATCATCCCATTTGTCATCCCCGAAGCTTTTTCCAGTGTCAATCCACGGATCACCAAGAACAATCGTACCGTTCGGAACGCTGATGGCTTGGCCTTGTTCATTCTGGCAAGACCAGGTCACCGGATTAGGGCCAGTGGGGTCGGGATTGCCATGAATGCCATTCCAACAAATATCCGCAAAAGCGTAGTTAATGACATTCATTTTGGTAGGATCGATATCTGTTACATTGTAAGCACGCCCGTAAGCGGCCCATGAAGCGTAATAACCAACCAGTTTGTAATCCTGTGCGGCGTTGGCTGTTTTGGGACTGCCACCCAGGGTGGAAAAGAGTGTCAGAACAAGCGCGGCGATCATCGCAATTGCAAAGGTTTTGCGTGAAGCTTTTTTCGTGAAGATCATTGAATTTCTACCTCCTAGATTCAAAGTGTAGTTCGAAATTCTTTTCGGCAAGATGTCCTGACCTTCACCTCCCGTCGGTTGTAGTGCACCATCACCCTTGGCGTCCCTATCATTCTATTGAAGTTCAATTCGTAGATTCAGCAGCAAAAAAGCAGCGGTCCAAATCAAGCCTTACCCAATCAGTAAGCGCTTTCTTTTATGCTTTTTGTGTGCTGCTGTTTCATTGATTTTAAAAGATGTAACATGCTGTGTATGGTTTGAATGAATAGAGGAGGATGTTTGGAAGTTGGATAATTAGGATGAATTAGATATAAATGGGTGATGGTAACTCTTATTCTCAAGCATAGCTTGCAATTGCGCTAGGGATAAAATCAGGTGATATAGGGGGAGAATTTTCTAATTTATAGTGACTTGTCAAAAAGTGAACCCTTTTGGATTTGTATACTCGCCTTTTATCAAGAAACTCATGAAGAAACACATAACCACCGATGTAATGAATATAAATTATATACATGCCTGAAATATTTTTTTATGGAACTATGCAACGCATCGATGTTTCTTTTCGTTATAGTAGTATCATACGGAAGGTGGTGGGCTCACCGATGGTTGTGTGGGTGTTTTGGCTGATCGCAGCCGGTGTCCTGTTTGTTGTAGAGATGATGACGCTTACCTTTTATTTATTGTGGCTTAGTATTGGTGCTTTGGCCGCAGGTTTGGTGTCGCTGATTGTTCCCGAAGCCATTTTGTTTCAGGTGGTCCTTGGATCACTGGTCGCACTTGGTCTGACTATATTCTCGAAACCACTGGTTTCTAGATTTCGCCATTCACGTGGGTTCAAGGATACAGGTACAGAAATCATCGGTAGGCAAGGAGTAGTTGTTGAGCCGATAGAGCAGGGACGTTACGGGCAAGTGAAGGTAGGCGGAGATACGTGGAGCGCGACCTCTGAACAGTCTCTGGGCAAGGATGAGGTTGTAAGAGTAGTGAAAAGAGGCACGACGATTATCGAAGTAGAACGATGGGGGGAAATGAACTAATGCAATGGGCAATTATCGCAATTATTATTGTAGTGGTCGTAGTTTTTGTGGCATTAACAGTCAAAATCGTACCACAGCAGCGGGTAGGCGTAGTGGAAAGGCTCGGTAAATTTAATCGTCTGCTGACACCGGGGCTGAACATTCTGATTCCTGTAATTGATCAGGTGCGCACCTACCATGATTTACGGATTCAACAAGCAAATGTACCTCCGCAAACGGTAATTACAAAGGATAACGTGCAGGTGCAGATTGATACGATTATTTTCTACCAGGTGGTTGGACCAGAGGAAGCTACTTATGGTATTTCTGATTATGTTTATGGGGTAAGAAACATTTCGACGGCAACGATGCGGCAAATCATCGGTAAGCTGGAATTGGATGAGACCTTGTCTGGACGGGAAAAGATTTCGACGGATATCCGTCTTGCTCTCGATGAAGCTACTGAGAAGTGGGGCGTACGGATCGAGCGTGTGGAAGTTATCGATATCAAACCGCCGTTGGATATTCAGGAAGCGATGGATAAGCAGATGAAAGCAGAGCGGAGCAAACGTGCCATTGTTTTGGAAGCGGAAGCTGCCAAGCAGGATATGATCCTGCGCGCTGAAGGGGATAAACAGAGTAAGATTCTAAAAGCAGAAGGCGATAAAGAAGCGCGTATCCGTCAAGCTGAGGGTTCACGGCAGGCGCAGGAACTGGAAGCACACGGTGAGGCTAAAGCGATTCAAGCCGTGGCAGAAGCAGAAAAATCACGTATTGAGCTGATTCGTTCAGCAGGTCTGGATGAGCAGGTGCTGGCTTATCGTTCCTTCGAGGCTCTGGCTGAGATTGCCAAAGGCCCTGCTAATAAAGTGTTCTTGCCAACTAGCGCTGTTGAAACGCTGGGAAGTCTTGGAGCGATTGCGGAAGTCTTCAAAGCGAGCAAGGACAGTAAATAGATTTTACAATTCGAGCTTATTCCGTTAAAGTAAAAGGCAAAAACAACCTTATGCATATGAAGCTATTGTTGTTCATGCTAACTTTGAAGGAGAGAAGCTACTGTGACGCAAAAAGAAATTTCACCGCTAGTTGAACTGCTTGGATTACAGCCTCACGTTGAGGGTGGTTGGTACAAAAGACTTTGGAATTCGGAATTTGAAATTTCGCAGGAAGTGTTAGGCGATAGCTATTCTGGATCACGTCATTCGGCATCTTCAATTTATTTTCTGCTTCACGAAGGCGAACAATCTGATTGGCATACTGTATTGTCCGATGAAGTTTGGTTGTGGCATTACGGTAGTCCAATCGTGCTTAGTCTCGGAGGTAATGGAGATAAACCTGAGGATGTGCAGGAAGTTATTCTGGGTCTCGATATTGCTGCAGGCCAGCAGCCACAAGTGGTTGTTCCAGCGGGAGTATGGCAGGCCGCGCGTTCGTTAGGCAAAGAGCCGACGCTGGTATCCTGTATTGTTTCTCCTGAATTCCATTTTGATGATTTCAAACTAATTGAGAAATAAAGAAGAGCGGGGGCGCTTACGCCTCCGTTTTTTTATAAGGATTTGGGGAATGATGAAGCCATCTGCTATACTTTTTATGGTAGCGTTTGCTTCTTAAGTGGGTAAAAAGGTTAAGTATGTTTAACGAAATAACAATAAGCTTGGAGGGTTAAGTGATGAGTGAATTGAATGCACCGTTCTCGGGTGGTCCTACTTTAAATGATGGGGTGACCATGCCGTGGCTGGGTCTTGGCGTGTATAAGACTAAAGATGGCGAAGAGGTTATTCATGCGGTCAAAACCGCAGTGGAATTAGGATATCGAAGTATTGATACGGCAGCCGGATACAATAACGAAGAAGGCGTAGGACAAGCTATTCGTGATTGTGGAGTGGCCCGGGATGAGCTGTTTATTACGACTAAAGTACGAAATCCTGATCAAGGTTATGAGTCTACGCTAAAAGCGTTCGAGGATAGCCGGCGCAAGCTAGGTCTGGACTATCTAGATCTGTATCTCATACACTGGCCGGTGGCAGGAAAATATCGTGAGACATGGAAGGCCTTAATTCATCTGCAAAAAGAGGGCCTCATCAAATCTATCGGCGTGAGCAATTTTCAGGTTCATCATCTGAAAGATATCATCGAGGATACCGGAGTGGTACCAGTGGTGAATCAGGTGGAATTCCATCCGCTGTTGACTCAGCGTGAGCTGCTGAAATATGCCAATGAACAGGGCATTCAGCTTGAAGCATGGAGTCCATTAATGCAAGGGAATCTTGATCTACCGCTCTTAAACGAGCTGGCTGAGAAGTATGGCAAGACCCCTGCTCAAATTGTACTTCGCTGGGATTTGCAGCAAGGTGTCATTACGATACCTAAATCCGTACATGCGGATCGAATCAAGGAGAATGCGGGATTCTTTGACTTTACGCTTAGTGATGAGGATGTCAAAGCTATCGAGGGCTTGAACAAAGACCATCGATTTGGCCCGGACCCGGACAACTTTAACTTTTAAGGATCGTTCAGATAAGATCGTAGAGTAATTATTGCAAATACAAGCCAAACAGCAAGTCCCCGTATCCGGTGACTTGCTGTTTGGCTTGTCGATTATCTCAGTTCTCTACGCGCTTATTGGATGGAGACGTTATATTTACGTAGCCAGAGATCCACTTGGGCGAGGTAAGCAAACAGCTGAGGACCGGACATGAGCTGGCCGAACCAAGGCAGATTGGTTGAGGATTCCGGAGAAGCGGCGATCTCACGGATTTTGGCAGCATCAATTAATGGAAGCAGGGGTGAAGTAGAGTCATCCAGAATGTTTAATACCTGAGTTCGTACCGCATTTAAATAGGCAGGATTATGAGTTTTGGGGTAAGGGCTTTTTTTGCGGTAGAGCACATCGTCTGGAAGAATGCCTTCAAGAGATTTACGTAGAATCCCTTTTTCACGGCCCCCCAGATTTTTGATTTCCCACGGAATATTAAATACATATTGAACGAGTCGGTGATCACAATAAGGAACACGTACCTCTAGCCCTGCGCCCATGCTCATTCGGTCTTTACGGTCTAGCAGAGTAGGCATGAAGCGGGTGATATTCAGATAGGACATTACGCGCATTTGTGCTTGTTTTCCCGTTTCTCCATCCAACTTCGGAACTTCAGCCACCGCATCGCTATATCTGTCACCCAAATATTCCAGTGGACGAATCCACTCGTTAATTTCTGGGGAAAGTAGACTTGCACGCATTTTCGGAGCAACTGACCAAGGAAAAGTGCCTGAGGAGAGCATTTCCTCACGGTGGAACCAAGGGTATCCGCCAAAAATCTCATCCGCAGCTTCACCGGAAATAGCTACTGTCGCGTTCTTTTTAATCTCCCGGCAAAATAAGTACAAAGAAGAGTCTACATCGGTCATCCCTGGTAAATCCCTAGTGTACAAAGCATTATCCAGCGCTTCTACAAGCTCCGGGGTATCGAACGAGATGTAGTGGTGGTTTGTATTCAATTCATCGACCATTCGTTTAATCCACGGCCCATCTGCTCCCGGCTGGAAAGTATGACTTTTGAAATGTTTGTCGTTATCTACATAGTCTACGGAATAAGTATCCACTTGTCCCTGACCATTCCGGTTGTAGTAATCCACTGCAAGTGCCGTCAGCGCACTGGAATCCAACCCTCCCGACAAAAGAGAGCAAACAGGGACGTCTGAGACCAGTTGGCGTTCGAGTGTATCTTGGAGCAGTTCACGCACCTTAGCGGCTGTCTCTGCTTCATTGTCAGTATGCTTTGCGCTCTCCAGCTTCCAATAGGCATAACTGCGCAGACCTTCACGGCTATAGATCATAGCATGACCTGGACGAAGCTCTTGCATATCCTTATAAACACCATGACCCGGTGTACGCGCTGGACCGATGATGAAGATTTCTGCGAGACCTTCAGGACCCACGATTGGTTGTACCTTAGGATGCTGCAGCAACGCTTTAGGCTCTGAGCCAAAAACTAGCACATCATCAACCTTGCTATAGAACAGGGGTTTCACACCTAAACGGTCACGTGCAAAAAAGACTTGGTCGCGAAGACCGTCCCATACTGCAAAAGCAAAGATTCCATTTAGCTTCTCTGCGCAATCCGGCCCCCATTCGATATAGGAATGCAGTAGCACTTCTGTATCGCACTGGGTGCGGAATTGATGCCCTCGCTGTTTAAGTTCTTGTTTGAGTTCGAGGGCGTTATATAATTCGCCGTTGTAAACAATCGCGTATACCTGTTCCTCATGGCGGGTGATCATGGGCTGGGCACCGTTCTCCGGATCGATAACGCTAAGTCTGCGGTGACCGAAAGCACAGGGGCCTGAGATCCAGGTTCCGGCTGCATCGGGGCCGCGGTTTGCTAAAGTTTCAGTCATTTTGACCAGCAGCTGCGAGTGCTGAGTGAGATCTCCGCGCCACTGGATAAATCCGGTTATTCCGCACATGATGGTTCATCCTCTCTTTTGTGCGATTGTTGTCCTTACTTTTTTGCCAAGTAATACAGATATATGCCGAAGGAAGGCATAAAATGTATGTCCTTATCCGAACACTAGGGGAGAGGGGAATTTGCCAGGAGGGAAGGATGACAGGTGTATTATATTAAAGACGCCAAAATTCGCAGAATGATGGAGTACGATGGTGCGCCTTGTGCAGAAGTGGGTGTTTTGCCGGGTGCTGTTAGTGATCCTGCGCTTTTGGTGTATATCGTTGAGGATCGGCGTGAAGAGGGATATGAGATTGTCCGTATTCTGACTAATGATGCTGATACCTCTACCGATTGGTTTGATAACAATATGCATGACGCTTTTCAAGATGTGACCTCGAGTGCATTTACAGGCAGCAACTTCATGTCGCCAGAAGATGAGCATTCCAAGTTTCAAAGAGAATTACTCACTTTTGGGGATTTGAAAAAGCAGCTGGAGAAGCGTTTTCGAAAGCTGGAGTAAATAACGAAGGCTTGTAAAGTGTACACTGGAATCGCTGAAAAGGACGGCAGAAATGCCGTTCTTTTCATTTCCTGTGGTTACGCTGACGTGTGAAAAACCCGCACCGAAAACTCTTTTATTATTTTTCTAAGTTGTTTTGACTTGAAAAATCCGCTGAATAAGGTATAATAAATATCGTTGCGTCAATACATAGTATTTATTTCTTATATGTCCCGGTAGCTCAGCTGGATAGAGCATGCGCCTTCTAAGCGCACGGTCAGGGGTTCGAATCCCTTCCGGGACGTCAATTAACAGCCTTCCTTCGGGAAGGCTGTTTTTGCGTGCGCGAGTTTTAGTTCGAGGTCACACACGGGGTACTTTTGTCTTCCTTCTTGAACTAAACGTCGAAATTCGAGTCATCGTTGAACATTAAACTTCGAACGACTAGATCACATTTGCACATACCCAGCTGCTATCGGACCCAGAGGACCTTAAATGCAGAAAAGTGCGGAATTTGCGATGTTATCGGACTCCATCGTCACTATTGATGCCAAACGTGCCCCAAAAGAGCCGCTTTCTCAGGAATAGCTGCACTGGAGTCCGAAACGTTGCTCAAAAGGCGATAAATGAGCAAATAAGGTCATCTGAGTCCCGAGCCTCCTCAGCAACAGAAAGTGCTGGTTACTGGTGTGTTGAGTTACTTGTAGGCGGTGGAGAATTACGGTTTGAGCATCGATTGGTGTGAACGCTTGGGCGTGTTTAGCTACTAATCATCGTTGAACATCAAACTTCGAACATCTAGACCACATTTGTACATTACGTAGCAGCTATCGGACCCAGATGACCTTAAATGCTGAAAAGTGTGGGATTTTCGATGTTATCGGACTCCATCGTCGCTATTGGTGCTAAACGTGCCCCGAATGAGCCACTTTCTCAAGAATAGCTGCAGTGGAGTCCGAAACGTATCTCAAAAGGTGTTAAATGAGTAAATAACGTCATCTGAGTCCGCAAGCCTCCTCAGTCTCAGCAAGTGCTGGTTACTGGTGTGTTGAGTTACTTATTTTGCACATACCCAGCTGCTATCGGACCCAGATGACCTTAAATGCTGAAAAGTGCGGAATTTTCGATGTTATCGGACTCCATCGTCGCTATTGGTATCAAACGTGCCCCAAAAGAGCCGCTTTCTCAGGAATAGCTGCAGTGGAGTCCGAAACGTATCTCAAAAGGCGATAAATGAGCAAATAACGTCATCTGAGTCCGCGAGCCTCCTCGGTCTGAGTAATGCTGGTTACTTGGTGTTGTGCATCTATTGTTGTTGACTGCATGGCGAGTTTGATGGTGGGGACTTACGGTTTGAGCATCGATTGGTGTGAACGCTTGGGCGTGTTTAGCTACTAATCATCGTTGAACATCAAACTTCGAACATCTAGACCATATTTGCACATACGCAGTAGCTATCGGACCCAGATGACCTTAAATGCTGAAAAGTGCCACATTTGCGATGTTATCGGACTCCATCGTCGCTATTGATGCCAAACGTGCCCCAAAAGAGCCGCTTTCTCAGGAATAGCTGCACTGGAGTCCGAAACGTTGCTCAAAAGGCGATAAAAGAATAAATAACGTCATCTGAGTCCGCAAGCTTCCTCGGTCTGAGTAATGCTGGTTACTTGGTGTGATGAGTTACTTATTTTGCACATATGTAGCAGCTATCGGACCCAGAGGACCTTAAATGCAGAAAAGTGCGGAATTTTCGATGTTATCGGACTCCATCGTCGCTATTGGTATCAAACGTGCCCCAAAAGAGCCGCTTTCTCAGGAATAGCTGCACTGGAGTCCGAAACGTATCTCAAAAGGCGATAAATGAGCAAATAAGGTCATCTGAGTCCGCGAGCCTCCTCAGCAACAGAAAGCGCTGGTTACTTGGCGGTGTTATGTACTAATCGCCGAAGAATGTAAATTACCCATTATGCGCACGCTAACCTCAAGCCATAAAAAAGACCGCTCCTAAAGAAGCGGCCAGATTTCCTCCCAGACGGTGTCCAGGATTCCCTGCATGTTATCTTCCATGCTGTTAATTGCAATGACTGCTTGAGCGTCCGGCACCACAAGACAGAATTGTCCATGAGCGCCATCGGCACGGTAAGCGTCGTGGGAGCAGAGCCAGAATTGGCAGCCGTATCCTTCTCCCCAGTCGCCGATTCCATCATTGTCGATCTGTTTTTGTGTAACAAAATCGATCCATGCTGCGGGAATCAGTTGCTGGCCCTGCCACTTTCCTTGCTGTAAAAGCAGCTGTCCAAACCGGCTTAACTCTTCCGTGTTAATCTGAAGTCCGGCACAGCCAAGGGTGATCCCTTGAGGCGTTGTTTCCCAATCGACATTGTTTATGCCCAGAGGTGCAAACAAACGAGGTACCAGATAATCCTTTACGGTTTGCCCGACGCGGGCTTGCACCATTGCAGAGATCATAATGGTATCTCCGCTGCTGTATGAAAATTTCTCTCCGGGAGCTCTGTCTAAAGTCAGAGACAAATAATGCTGCACCCAATTTTTATCCTTCAAGGCTAATCTCTCTTCAGCCCAAAATGGAGGGGAGTCGTGCCCTGTACTCATTCGCAGCAAATCGAACAAAGTTATATCTCCGGGCTGCATGGAAGGAAGTGTTTGTTTAAGAGGAGAGGCATACTCCGGAAAAACATCTCTAAGCGTTGTTTCCAGTGTCAGCTTCCCTTCATCAATGGCAAGACCTACTGCCATACAAGTAAAAGACTTGCTGACGGAATGCTGCAAGCGCCGAATATCCTCCGTGAGATCCAGTTTTCCCACAAGGTTTCCGTTTTGAAGCACACGAACATTAAAGATATTCAGGTTTCGTTCACGAGCCTTAGCTGCGAATTGAGCCATGTTCAACATAAAAAGAGTCCTTCTTTCTCTTGATATTCCTAGCTAGGATAGCGAAGTGACAAAAAGAAAAACTAGAAAAATGAGTGGAAACGTTTTCTGTTAAAACGATAAAAATCGCTAAATTGATGGTATTCCATTCTTATTTCAAAGTCAATAAAGCAAGAAAAACTATTGTTTGATATATAAATACCGATTATTTCTAATTTCTGGATTGAGTAACTATAGACTTATTGTAATTTTAACCAAATAAAAAGTGATGAATCACAATTTTTTTTGTGTTTTTAGTTGACTTATAAAAATTACCTGTTCATAATGGACGAAGTAAGCGAAAAAAACGCGCTAAGGACTCAAAATGATGTCGTGGGAAACGTTTCCCATCATTTCATGCGTTTCCACAACCTGATTTTCATCGGGTGAAGGGGGGACTCATCATAGGAGTGGAGCAAGGTAAATATGAATATCAAAGATATTGCAAGGCTATCAGGCGTGGGTATCGCCACAGTCTCCAGAGTAATCAATAATAGCGGTGTTGTAAGCGATACAACTAGAGCTAAAGTAATGGCGGTTGTTAGAGAACATAACTATATTCCAAACGGTAATGCGAGCAACTTGAAAAAAACGCGATCCAATACCATAGCGCTAATGGTAAAAGGGATATCAAACCCGTTTTTTGCAGACATGATCAAGGAAGTTGAACGCCAGGTGAACCTGCGGGGATGTCCGCTAATGATCCAGCATGTAGAAGATGGAGTAGATGAGATCGATATCGCTCTACAGCTTGTAAAAGAAAAAAATCTATATGGCGTAATTTTTATGGGCGGAACGTATGATCACTCCGAAGATAAATTCAAACAATTAAAAATTCCATTTGTTCTGACTACCATAACGACTACAAAAGAAGTCGATCCTGCTGTTTTTTCAAGCGTGATCATTGATGACCTTCAGGAATCTTATAAGGCTGTCAGCTATTTAATCTCATTAGGACATCGCAATATCTGTTTTTTGGCCAGATTTCCTCTGGTGCAAAATACAACAGGCAACCGGCGGCTTATGGGATATATCAAAGCGCTTGAGGAGCATGGAATTGAGTACGACCCTTCAATGGTAGAGGATTGTGAATATAGTCCCAGCTCTGGCTTTACAGCTACCAAACGTCTGCTCAATAAGAAAAAAGATATCACTGCTGTTTTTGCTGCATCAGATACGATTGCCATTGGGGCGGCTAAGGCGTTATTGTCCTTGGGCTTATCAATTCCAAATGATGTTTCGATTATCGGATTCGACGGGATTGAAATGGCAGAATATTATCATCCATCTCTGGATACGATCAGCCAACCCGGAGTGGATATGGCGAAGGCCAGTGTTGAAATTTTGTTTGACCTGATCACAGGTGATTCGCAAAACAAACATATGGTATTCGAATCCGTACTGGTTAAGCGGGGATCTTGCAAGAAAATAAACAAATGAATAAGAACGAAAAGGAGATAACTCATGGCATTATTAACAGTTGAGACAGGCTCTCCTACTTTGAGAATGACAACGACCATCAGTATTATCTCCCCCGTCGATTCAGGCAACATGTCTGGAGGAACGCTCTACCTGCTGCATGGTGCTGGTGATAACGCCAGTACTTGGCACAGGATGACTACTATTGAGCAGTATGCAAGTCAATATGGTTGTACAGTCATAATGCCCCAAGTAAACAGGAGCTATTATACAGACATGGAGTACGGACTGGATTACTTCCACTATGTGACCCATGAGCTTCCCGAGCTTTGTGGCCGAATGATGAGGTTGGATGATAATCCGCAGAAGACGTATATCGCTGGTTTATCGATGGGCGGGTATGGCGCTCTGAAATGTGGACTTACCTATCCCGAGCGTTACAGCAAAGTGGTTTCGTTATCAGGAGTTACCGATCTCCAGAAACGATTAAACGATCCGCAAATGTCCAAGGACATGGCGAGGGAGATGGCGGGTACTTTTGGAAAACGCTTACAAATTAAGCCGGATCAGGATCTGTTCGCTTTAGCCGCTAAATTGGTCGACGATCGACGTAACCTGCCTTCGATTCTGACTTGCTGTGGTTCGGAAGATCCGTTTGTGGAGATGAATCGGGAATTCGCAGCTTACCTGGAGACGACCCCTTATGAATTTCAGTATGTTGAGACCCCTGGAACTCATGAATGGCGATTCTGGGAGGAACATCTGAAGACAACCTTTGATTTCTTGTACAACTAAAAGACATAAGCAGAGTGAGGAGATGCAAATTGAAATCCGAAGTTGCAATACCGGCTAAAAAAATGAACGACAGCAGATTCCAACTGTTCCTAAGAGAAGTCTGGAAGAACAGAATGGTCTATACTCTGGTGCTTCCTGGACTAGTGTGGCTTTTCCTATTCGCTTATCTGCCGATGGGTGGCCTATCTCTGGCTTTTAAAGATTTTAAAGCGAATTTAGGAATTTGGGGCAGCCCATGGAGCGGATTCGAGAATTTCACCTATGTGTTCCGTGACCCGGCTTTTATTGACGCCGTATGGAGAACGTTAACCATTAACATCGGTAAGCTGATTATTCAGTTCCCTTTTCCGATCATATTGGCATTGCTGCTGAATGAACTGCGCATGAATCGTTACAAAAAAGCTTTACAGACGGTGTTCACATTTCCGAACTTCCTGTCATGGATCGTAGTATCCGGGGTTGTTATCAATGTGCTTTCCTATGATGGTCTGGTTAACAGCCTCATTCAAATGTTTGGCGGGACAGGCATTAACTTCCTGGGTTCTGAAAAAATGTTCGTTCCGATGTTGTATCTTACGGATATCTGGAAATCAGCAGGTTGGGGAGCCATTATCTTTATGGCCGCTATCTCTGGTATTGATACAGACCAATATGAATCCGCACAGATTGATGGTGCTACACGCTTGCAGCAAATGTTCCGCATTACTCTGCCTAACATTCTTCCGACGATTACGATTATGTTTATCCTTTCCGTCGGTGGCCTGATGTCATCTGGATTTGACCAAATCTTTAACTTGAGTAACGCTGCAACGAAAAACGTCTCGGAAGTACTAGATGTGTATATCTACCGAATCACGTTCCAGTCTTCAACAGACTTTTCATTCTCCACTGCAGTCAGTTTGTTCCGTTCACTTGTTAATATGATACTGCTGATTCTGGCAGACAGAGCTGCCAAACTTATGGGCGGAGACGGTTTATTCCGGTAAGAAAGGAGTGCAAATGTATGAGTAAAAAAAAGCTGACCATTATGCAAGACCATAAAAAAATGACCGCTATGGATTATGTGATTTTCGTAATTCTGAGTGTAGGCGCTTTGGCCATTCTTATTCCATTCTGGAATGTCATTATGATTTCTTTTTCTACGCAAAAGGAATACGCTGATAACCCTATGATGTTATTTCCGAAGAACCCAACACTGGAATCCTATCGGGCACTCTTTGCTGATGGGCGGATCGGGACAGGGTATTGGAATACCTTTAAGATCTTAATCTTAGGACTCCCGCTTAGCTTGTTCTTAACGACAAGTATGGCTTACGGCCTTAGCCGCAATAAATTCCCGGGTAAAAAGCTCATTTTTATGCTTGTCCTGTTCACAATGATTTTTAATGGCGGGATTGTACCTTTGTACCTGGTGATGAAGGATCTGCATCTGACAGGCAACCTTTGGTCAGTTATTCTGGCTGGAAGCTTCAGTGCGTTTAACCTGATTCTGATGTCGAACTATTTTAGCAGTCTGCCTGAGTCCCTGATGGAATCTGCGCGACTTGATGGTGCTGGGGAATGGAGAATCCTGTTCTCTGTAGTCCTGCCATTATCTGCTCCAATCGTAGCTACCATCACATTGTTCTACGGAGTAGCCTTCTGGAATGGATGGTATGACGCCATGATCTTCCTGCGGAAAGCGGATCAGATGCCACTGCAGAACGTGTTGCGATCTATCATTATGGAAGCCCAAGTGAATGCATCGAATGCCACAAGTGTTGACGCAGTGGGTAAGCAATCATTCTCTATGGGTATGAAAATGGCGGCAGTATTCGTTACCATGGTTCCTATTATGTGTTTCTTCCCAATGCTCCAAAAGCACTTTGCCAAAGGGGTACTTACAGGGGCTATCAAGACCTAGTGGTTTATGATTTATCCATATAAAAGAGGGTCAGTCACACAATTTAAGGAGGACAAAATGAATATTTTAAAAAGAAAATCTGTAAAGTCAATCCTTGCCGGTGTTTTATGTCTTACTCCAATCATGTTGGCAGCATGCTCAAGCTCAGACAACAATGCTAATAGCGGAAATTCAGGCAATCCAACAGATGGATATAAAGATGAGTTGAAGATTTCGTTAGCCAGTACCATTAAGACAACAGAATCTGATTTTGATAACGTGTATCATAAATATTTTACGGATAAGTTCAATATTAAATGGGATTACAACTATATTGAATGGGATTCATGGGCTGAGAAGCTTCGCCTATGGATTAACTCTGGTGATCTTCCTGACGTAGCAAGCTGGAACTATGTTCACGGTGATGCGCTTAATTACATTGATCAAGGGCTCCTGTACAAGCTGCCAGATGACTGGAAAGAACGCTGGCCGAATGTGGCAGCCGCTTATAAGCTGACAGGACTTGGCGATGAATTGGAGAAAGCGGTAGGTGGCACTTATGTTCTGCCAAGACCGGTATACTTTGAGAACAAGCCGGCAGATCCGCTCATTAACCAAATCGGAGTAATTGCTCTGCGTTCTGACTGGGCTAAAGCCGTTGGTTTTGAATTGAAGGATGCTTACACTACTACAGAACTGATGGAATTTGCTAGATTGCTTAAAGAGAAAGACCCTGGCAAGGTAGGAGATAAACTCATTCCTATTTCTTATGACATCAACGATGCTTTGACTAATATTGTAATGGCTAATAGCGTGCACTCCAGAGTAGAGTCAGCATTCTATAAAGATGCAGATGGAAAATACCAATGGGGTCCAGCCAACGATGAAACGTTAGCGGCACTGAAAGAACTTCAAACTACTTATAAAGAAGGATTACTGCACCCTGAGTTTTATACTTGGAAAAATGGCGAATCTGGCCAAAAGTTCACAGTTAACGGTGTTTCCGGTATTACGAGTCTAGGTGGTTTGGCTTCTTACAGAAAAGACATGGACGTTAAAATGAAAGATAACCTAGGTGTAAATAGTGATGACCTAGTACACACAGCTATTGTACTTGGCGATGACGGTAAATATCGTAACCTTGATCAAGTTAACTTCTGGTCTGCTGTAATCTTTTCGCCAGATATTAGCAAAGAGAAATTTGAACGGATTATGGACTTCATGGAATATACAACAAGTAAAGAAGGTCAATTGACCGTTAACTTGGGCTTTGAAGGAACAGATTGGAAAAAAGGCGAAAATGGCGAATTAATCAGCCTACTCCCTGAAGGAACAACATTGGATAAGAAATATCCGAACCGTTTTGAAGGACTGTATGTCTTGGCGGATGACTTTAGTGTCGTGAACCCTGCGATCAAAAAAGAATATCGCGATCGTTCTGTAGAACTGTTCAAAGAAAAAGCTGAGCTTGCGTTAAAAGACAAAGCAACGGCTGAATATGACTGGGATTACCAGTTGTATGATTCCAAGGCTAAAAATCAGGCTTCCTTTGACTATGCTACAGAATACACTAACCTGATTTTGAAACCAGGCGATCTAGAGACGAACTGGAAAGAATGGGTTAAGAGCAAACAATCCCTCGTTCAGCCGGTTCTAGATGAACTAAACAATCTAAAAAAATAGCTTTCGCCCTATGCATGTAGGAATGAACCTACAGGACCCGCGTGCAATTCTTGCACACGGGTTTTTCCATTCATAGGCATCGGCAGAATTGAACAATGGAGGATTTGAAATGAATGAGCAGCAACTGACTACCTTGTTGAACCAGATGACGCTTGAAGAAAAGATTGCACAATTGCAGCAGCTAGCCGCTAATTTCTATGAAGGGGCAGAGGATGGAGGACAAATCACTGGCCCTATGGCATCGATGGGAATTACGGTCCACATGATCGAGAGCAGCGGCTCTGTACTTGGTCTATCAGGTGCAGCGCAAGTCATTGCGGTTCAGGAAGCCCATTTACGCAAAAATAGATTGGGCATTCCCTTGCTGATGATGGCGGATATTGTGCATGGCTTCAAGACGATTTTTCCGGTCCCGCTGGCAATTGGCTGCTCTTGGGATATGGATCGCGCAGAGCTGAGCGCCGAGATTGCGGCTAAAGAAGCGGCAGTCTCCGGTGTGCACGTTACTTATGCGCCAATGGCGGATCTTGTACGGGACCCACGTTGGGGAAGAGTAATGGAATCTACAGGAGAAGATCCATATTTGAATGGTAGGTTTGCCCGTGCGTTTGTGCGCGGATTTCAAGGAAGCGACTTGACTGGTGATGTGGATCGTCTGGCGGCTTGTATCAAGCACTTTGCTGCCTATGGTCTATCCGAAGGCGGTCGTGATTATAATACGGTGGATTTATCGGAACGGCAGCTGCGTGAATATTATCTGCCAGCCTATCGTGCAGCACTGGATGAAGGTGCAGAAATGGTCATGACTTCATTTAATACGATTGATGGGATTCCGATAAGCGGCAACGTCAAGCTGCTTCGCCAGCTGCTTCGTGAAGAATGGGGATTTGATGGCGTATTGATTTCGGATTGGGGTGCAGTGAAGGAACTGATCCCACATGGTGTCGCTGAGGATGAGGCTGAGGCAGCACTTAAAGCCATCAAAGCTGGTGTAGACATCGAGATGATGACGGCTTGTTACGTTCATCAGCTTCCGGCGCTTGTTGCAGATGGACAAGTAGATGAAAAGATTATTGATGAAGCTGTGCTTCGTATTTTGAAATTGAAGCAAAGATTGGGCTTGTTCGAGCATCCGTTCCGCGGAGCTGACGTCGAGAAAGAGCGTGAGGTAATCTTCTGTGAAGATCATCGAAATGCGGCGCGTGAGTTGGCGGCTAAATCCTGCGTACTGCTCAAGAATGATCAGGTTCTGCCGCTTGCTGCAGAGCAACGGATTGCGCTAATTGGACCGTTTGCTACTAGCGGAGATATTCTTGGACCGTGGTCGTGGTTGGGTTCAACGGAAGAGGCAAGCCGTCTTGCACCGGCACTTCAAGCTCGCGCAGGTGCGGGTAAGATTACTGTTGCAGAAGGTTCTGGAGTCGATAGCTTTACAGAGGAACAGTGGCTGGAGGCGGAAGCGGCTGCTAAGCAAGCTGATGTGATTGTACTGGCGCTTGGTGAACATTCAGAGATGAGTGGAGAAGCGGGCAGCCGTTCAGATATCCGTTTGCCGGAAGCGCAGCTTGAGCTTTTACAACGTCTGAAACAGCTGAATAAGCCTATCGTGGTGGTGTTGTTTAATGGACGTCCACTAGACTTGGCCGGTGTGTACGAGCATGCAGATGCTATTCTGGAAGCGTGGTTCCCTGGCAGTGAAGGCGGAGCGGCAATTGCCAGTCTACTTTATGGAGATGAGAATCCTTCAGGAAGATTAACGATGTCTTTCCCGGTATCCGTTGGGCAGATTCCAGTCTATTACAATCATTTCAACACTGGACGCCCCTTACATGCTCCGGGTGCCGACAAACGTTATGTCTCGCAATATCTGGATATTCCTAATGAGCCGCTTTTGCCATTTGGTTTTGGATTGAGCTATACGACATTTAGCTATAGTGAACCAATTCTGTCCGGTGAAATCATGACTGAAAATCAGCCTATTGAAATAAAAGTTACGGTGACCAATACTGGAGAAGTAGATGGGGAAGAGGTAGTGCAGCTGTATATCCGAGACATTTCCGGAGAAGTCGTCAGACCGATGAAGGAACTGAAGGATTTTGCCAAGATCAACCTCTCACCAGGGGAAAGTCGTGAAGTGACCTTTACCCTTACCGAACAGCAGCTTCGTTACTATCATAGCGATCTAAGCTTTAGCAGCGATCCGGGACGATTTAAATTATTCGTCGGTTCGAACAGCAATGAGGTTAAAGAACGGGATTTTTGCTTAACATTAGCATAAGTAGAATATATACGGCAGTAACGCCGTAATGGAGGAAGTGTATAATATGACTACTAATTTGAATACTAACATCCGTTTAAACGCCGGGGATCTATCCTTCACTTTTACAAACAGCGGGGACTTGTTCCAAGTCCTCTACGAACGGACAATGATCAATCAATTGCTGCCAAGCATTGTGGATGGTTCATTATCCAATCTATATTTGCGAGTGCACAATGATGGAAACATTCAAGCCATTCCTTTGCTTGGCATTCATTCTTCAAGCACTGTACGTAAGGCTGGAAACCGTTTGGTTTGGGAAGGTACTGCGGAAAATATAGAATATCAAGTTATTTTCACCCCTACTGCAGGAGGAGCTTGGTTCTGGGATGTGAAGCTTACTGGACAAAATGCAGAGGTAGATCTCGTGTACGGACAGGATGTAGGGATTGCTGATATCGCCGCTGTCCGCAGTAATGAAGCTTACCTGTCACAGTATATCGATCATGCGGTATTTGAGGATCAATCCAACGGGTACGTTGTTTGCTCTAGACAGAATCAGCCGCAGGGCGGGAAATTCCCATATCTGCAACAGGGTTCACTTACCAAGGCAACAAGCTTCTCAACAGACGGTTTTCAATTCTTTGGACTGTCCTATAAAGAAACCAATCAACCAGAGAGCTTGGGTCGTGAGCAATTAAGTAATGAGATCTATCAATATGAATTCGCATATACTGCGCTGCAATCGGAACGGGTGAAGCTGAGCGGTGAAACACGGTTTGTGTTCTACGGATTGTTTAAGCAAGATCATCCAGAAGCGATCACTGCGCTAGAATTTGCTAATGATATTGCTGCGGCTTGGGATGCTGTTAAAGATTTACCTTTAGAAGCTGAAGCAGCACTTGAACGTTCTTTCTTCTCGAAGGAGCTGGGAGCACCGCTGGCTGCAGATTCGCTGACAGAGAAAGAGATCGGGGTCTTGTTTCCGGTTCGTTATCAGGAGGAGAGAGAAGGAGACACACTACTTTCCTTTTTCACGGAGAATTATGAGCACGTAGTATTAAAAGAGAAAGAAATGCGCGTAGAACGGCCACACGGCCATATCCTGATGAGTGGGGATAACGCTCGACTTAATGATAAGGTCATCACAACAACTTCTTATATGTACGGGATCTTTAACTCCCAAGTGGTAATTGGAAATACCAATTTCAACAAGCTAATGTCCAATCCAAGAAATGCGCTTAACATTCCAAAAGCTTCAGGACAACGCATTTATGTAGAGTGGAACGGTGAATATCGTTTGCTGACTATGCCTTCTCTATTTGAGGTTGGTTTCAACTATGCTCGTTGGTATTACAGAACAGATGGTGAATGCTTCATTATTACGAACTACACCACCGAAGATTCGCCAGAGATATTCCTGAATGTGCGTTCGGAAAGCGGACGAGCTTATCGTTATTTAGTCACTAATCAAATCACCATGAACGTTAATGAATACGAGCTTCCATATCAATCCAAGCAAGAAGGTGGAGCAGTAATCTTCTCGGCTGACAGAAGCGCACTAAGTGCTGGTGAATATCCTGACTTACAGTATAAATTACAGGTGCAGGGTGCGGAGTTAACTCTGCAGGATGAAGGTAGACTTGTCTCTCCTGTTCAACCAACTGAAGCACCGTTAGCAGTACTGGAGCTGTCTGCCAGCAGTGAATGGACCTTGAATATTCAAGGCCTTCTGGATGGTAAGTCACTTGCTCCAAGAAATCGTTCAGCTGAGGAAGAGATTTCTGCTTATCGCGCATTTTATGCTGGTGTGATGAATGGCTTCCGCCTGACGCTTGGGGACGGAACAGAGGGTGAACTGTTTAAGGTTAACGCTCTGACTTGGTGGTACACACATAACATGCTGGTTCACTATTCGGTTCCACATGGTTTAGAGCAATATGGTGGCGCTGCTTGGGGAACACGGGATGTATGTCAGGGGCCTGTGGAATATTTCATGGCTACGCAAAAATACGAACAGGTTCGTGAAATTTTGCTGACGCTGTACAGTCATCAATATGAAGATGATGGCAACTGGCCACAGTGGTTCATGTTTGATAAATACACGAAGATACAACAAGAAGAAAGTCATGGAGATATTATTGTATGGCCGCTTAAGGTGCTTGGAGACTACTTGGCAGTAACTCAGGATTACAGCATCTTGGGAGCAACAGTACCGTATACCCGTAAGCACAGCTTTGACTTTACAGAAGAAAAAGCGACGTTGCTGGATCACGCACGGAAGGAAATTGCTTATATTAAGGATCATTTCCTGCATGACACACATCTGTCTTCTTACGGTGATGGAGACTGGGATGATACGCTCCAGCCTGCAAATCCACAGCTGAAGCAGTATATGGTTAGCAGCTGGACAGTAGCGCTTACCTATCAGACACTTAATCAGTTCTCAGAGGTACTTCGTTCAGTTGATCAAGCTGAGGCAGAGGAGCTGAAGGCGATGGTGGAAGGAATCCGTAAGGATTTCCATACTCATATGCTTCAATCCGAAGTGATTCCTGGCTTCCTGTATATGGAGGACCCTGAGCAGATTAAGCTTATGGTGCACCCAAGTGACACAGAAACAGGTATTCAGTACCGTCTGCTGCCAATGACGCGCAGTATGATCAGTGAGCTGCTTACTCCGGAACAGGCCGAAGCACACTATGATGTCATTCAGGATAAACTATTCTGTCCTGACGGTGTACGTCTGATGAATCGTCCAGCTCAATATGTTGGCGGGGTCAGCACTCATTTCAAACGTGCGGAGCAAGCGGCTAACTTTGGCCGGGAAATTGGACTTCAATATGTGCATGCACATATCCGTTATGTAGAGGCTATGGCCAAGCTCGGTAAAACTGATCAGGTCTGGAAGGGTCTGGCAGCGATTAATCCGATCGGAATCCGCGATGTGGTGCCAAACGCTGAACTACGTCAAGCTAACTCCTATTTCAGTAGCTCGGATGGTAAATTTAACACCCGTTATGAGGCACAGGAGAATTTCGATAAACTGCGCAATGGTGACGTAGCTGTTAAAGGTGGCTGGAGAATCTATTCCAGCGGTCCTGGGATCTATATGAACCAGTTAATCTCGAATGCACTGGGGATCCGTACGGAAGGTGGAGACTTAATTGTTGACCCTATCCTGCCAGAATCGCTGGATGGAATGCATTTTAGCTTTGAATATGCAGGCACTAAGGTAGATTTTATCTATCACCTTACAGGTCGTGAGATCAGTCGAATTACTATCAACGGTACGGAAGTGCAAACAGAAGGTACACCTAACCGCTATCGTAACGGTGGTGTTCGCATCAAACGTGCGGACTTTGATCGTCTCAGCACGGAAGCTGGAAATGTGATAGAGATTTATAAGTAACATTATATATAGAAGGGCAATCTCCGCGTTAAGCGCGGAAATTGCCCTTTTTTTTGTATCTTCTACATTCGATTCGGTGTCGGTAACCCAAGCACTTCGAGCACATCTCCCAGGGTATCCTTGAATCTTGAAGTAAGCCAGAGGCGGAATTCGATCGTAGCTGGATCACCTTTTAGAATCGGACATACAGAATAGAAGTTGTTGAACAGTGTAGCTAAGGTATGTGCGTAAGTGCAGAGCGTATTTGGCGTTAACTCTATACTTGCTGAATGTAATATCTCTGGCCAGAGACTTAGCTGTCTTAGCAGCGCAAGCTCTGCTTTTTCCAATTCGGAAGGGAACTGAAGCTGTGCGGCAGCTGTAAGGACTGGGATCGTAGCTTTACTCAAAACACTTGTCGCACGCGCAAAAGTATACATCAGATAAACTCCGGTATTGCCGGATATTTCGGTAGCCTGTTTGAAATCAAACACGATTTCCGTTCCCAAATTAAACCGTAGCAGATAGTAGCGAATCGCAGCAGTGGCAATCAATCGGCTGGAGAGGCCGTCTTTATCGGAACGTGAGTGCTCAATGTTCTGTTCCATAAGCTCCACCAGATCGCTTACCTTAATCCCGATTCCCTGGCGTCCGGACATAGCATAAGAAGTTTTGCCTTCTGAAATATCTATACCCAGCTCGGCCGCCGAGGCGGGACTAAGAGATACAACACCATAACTCACATGATGGAGTTTGTCTGCTTGCTCGTTATAACCTAGTGCCCCTAAGGCTTGCTTAACCATCTGTTGTGGATATTCCTGTCTGTAATCGATCACATTGATGACTCTGTCCGCCTGCCCATAAGATTCTTGGGTTCCAGTTAATCCAGTTGTCCATAAACCGGACGAGAATTCGCTATAGGAGAAATCTTTGGTCAAAAGACCAAATTTCCAGAGATGATAGGCAATATCTTTGGCTGTATACGTTAAAATCCCATTCGAACGCACCAGCACCTTATCGAGATGATGCTCCTCTGAATCCGCTCCAATGTTAGCCTCTGTTCCTTGCTTCAGCACCCAGCAGCCTGCGAGTTTACCTTCAGTCTCTTGTACAAAAACGGCTGTCTGCTTCAGTAGCTCAGCTGCGGCTGCCCAAAATCCCTCTTTTAAAATACTGCTCTCCCATACCAGCAAATCATAATAAATCCCAAAATGTTTCATTTCCTCTACATGCTCTCTAACGATGCGTTCAGCTACAAGGTTGCCCAGCCAGGCTTCGTTACCGCCCCCTTGTTCAAGTGAGTGGAGTATATCTGTGCGCTTGTGTGTCATCTCTGGGTTCAGCGCATATTCTTTGTTCACTTTGGCATAAAGATCCCAGCAAAAATCACCGAAACGTGGGTGTTCCCCTTCTAAAGGTATATTTAATAATCCAACAACTGTATCCGCCAGCTGATTGCCGAGATCATCAATGTAGTTATGAACCTCTACGTTATACCCAGTTCTTTTCATAATTCTGACTAGAGTATCGCCGATACAGGCGTTTCTTAGATGACCTACGTGAGCGGCTTTGTTGGGGTTGATAGAAGTGTGCTCGATAATGACTTTTTCCCCAGTGCTGGCAGGCAGTTCAAAGGAATGTTCAGCCCAGCTTTGCCAATTCATATACAAATTGATAAATCCGGGAGCAGCGACTTCAACTTTTTGTAAAAGACCGGCGAAGCGCCCTTGGAATTGAAGTTCTGCTTTCACTAATTCTGCTATGACCATTGGGGATTTTCGTAAAGTTTTGGCTAGCTGCATAGCGATATTGCATGAATAATCACCATGTTCTAGATTTGCTGGCTGTTCGATCAGAACGGCAATGTCCTCTGGATAGTCAGCTCCTAAGGTATTGAATACACGTTGTACACTGTGCTCGATTCCGTCTTTGATGATTTGATTTAACATGGTATACCCTCCTTTGAAAATACAAAAAAGCCCTCGTCTCAAAAGAGACGAGGGCTTTAGCGCTCGCGGTACCACTCTCGTTGCTGAACAAGTTGTTCAGCCACCTTACGGGATAACGGCCTTCAGCCGGGACTTCCTACTAAGGTTCAGAAGTCCATCTCACGGGTGCGCTTCATTAAAGGGATCTGTACCGGCTTACACTCTCCCGGCTCGCTGAGGACTAGATCTCGTTAACTACTCTCCCGCTCATCGATGCTTGAATAATTTTTATCAGTATAACTAATATTTCGAAAAAAGCAAGGGTGGTGGAGCTAATCCCAATTTCCTTGAGCATCTTGCAGGGATTTAGAAGTCTCAAAAACTATCAAATCATAGCTAAATCAATATAAAATTTTTGGGCATTCAAACAATCAAATGAAACCAATCATTAATACAATACAAGGGGAATTATTAACCTTTTCCCAATTTTAAATTTTGTATTTTTTTAATCTGAATTTTTGAAAAATACTTAATAAAGGAGGGAATAGCTCAATGGCAGTATTATCAACAGGACCCATTGCAAATGATCCTGTTAGTGGTGTCAGAACAATTAAAACGGTTATTATCAAAATTGTAAACCGTGATTCTATCAATTTTTCTTCTGTTCATATTCAAGGTTACAAATTAAACAGTCTCAGAACACTCTACGTACTAGAAGAAATATCTATTGCACCCAATGAAGTTATTACGAGAAATTTTGGAGCAGACTTTGATGCATATGAATTCGTGTTCACCACAGACGGTTTTGCTGAAATAAGCACTGAGATTTCAGTTTGGGGGAGAAACGAAAGTGGTGCAATTATCGATGTTCAACGAGTTGTTGCAGAGGAGCAGTCAGAAACATAAATTCAACATATATGCAGGGTAATAACCACATTCTTAATAGATAGTTGAAACATATTATAAAAAAGAGCAGTTTAACAAGAAATCTTGATTAACTGTATTTTCCAGAAAGGAGGGAGTGCCGTAATGGCAGTACTATCAACAGGACCTATTGCTAATGATCCGGTTAGTGGTGTTAGGTCCACTCAAACCGTGTTAATCAAACTGGATAATCGTGATCCTGTAAATTTTTCTAATGTTGTTATCGAGGGCTTTCATTTAAATGGTACCAGAATATTATATGTACAAGAATTAGTAACCATAGGTCCTAATGAAGTATTATCTAGAAGCTATTTCGCTAATTTCGATGCAATAGAGTTTGTCTTTACCATAAGTGGACCAGCTGAGAATGAAACACAAATTTCTGTATGGGGTAAAAATGCTGCTGGGGAATTCGTGCCTGCCCATCGATTAGTCTCTGATGAACTTTTAGGAACCGAGATCGCAGGCCCTCAGGGTGATACTGGACCGCAAGGAGACCAAGGACCTCAAGGGCCTCAAGGGGACCAAGGACCGCAAGGTGATCAAGGACCTCAAGGCGTACAAGGACCGCAAGGTGATCAAGGACCGCAAGGTGACCAAGGACTTCAAGGGGACCAAGGACCGCAAGGAGACCAAGGACCGCAAGGTGTACAAGGACCTCAAGGGGACCAAGGACCTCAAGGCGTTCAAGGACTTCAAGGAGTTCAAGGCGTTCAAGGGCCGCAAGGTGTTCAAGGCCCTCAGGGTGATACTGGACCTCAAGGGGACCAAGGACCACAAGGTGATCAAGGACCTCAAGGCGTACAAGGACCGCAAGGTGATCAAGGACCACAGGGTGATCAAGGACCGCAAGGAGACCAAGGACCGCAAGGTGATCAAGGACCTCAAGGCGTACAAGGACCGCAAGGTGATCAAGGACCGCAAGGTGATCAAGGACCACAAGGTGAGCAAGGACCGCAAGGAGACCAAGGACCGCAAGGTGATCAAGGACCACAGGGAGATCAAGGACCACAGGGTGATCAAGGACCTCAAGGCGTACAAGGACCGCAAGGTGATCAAGGACCGCAAGGTGATCAAGGACCACAAGGTGATCAAGGACCTCAAGGCGTACAAGGACCACAAGGTGATCAAGGACCGCAAGGAGACCAAGGACCGCAAGGTGATCAAGGACCTCAGGGCGTACAAGGACCTCAAGGCGTACAAGGACCACAAGGTGATCAAGGACCACAAGGTGATCAAGGGCCTCAAGGCGTACAAGGACCACAAGGTGATCAAGGACCTCAAGGCGTACAAGGACCGCAAGGAGATCAAGGACCTCAAGGCGTACAAGGACCGCAAGGAGATCAAGGACCTCAAGGCGTACAAGGACCACAAGGAGATCAAGGACCTCAAGGCGTACAAGGACCACAAGGTGATCAAGGACCTCAAGGCGTACAAGGACCACAAGGTGATCAAGGACCTCAAGGTGATCAAGGACCACAAGGAGATCAAGGACCTCAAGGCGTACAAGGACCACAAGGAGATCAAGGACCGCAAGGAGATCAAGGACCGCAAGGTGATCAAGGACCTCAAGGCGTACAAGGACCACAAGGTGATCAAGGACCTCAAGGCGTACAAGGACCGCAAGGTGATCAAGGACCTCAAGGCGTACAAGGACCGCAAGGTGATCAAGGACCTCAAGGCGTACAAGGACCACAAGGTGATCAAGGACCTCAAGGCGTACAAGGACCACAAGGTGATCAAGGACCACAAGGTGATCAAGGACCACAAGGTGATCAAGGACCACAAGGCGTACAAGGACCGCAAGGTGATCAAGGACCTCAAGGCGCACAAGGACCGCAAGGAGATCAAGGACCTCAAGGCGTACAAGGACCGCAAGGTGATCAAGGACCTCAAGGCGTACAAGGACCACAGGGTGATCAAGGACCTCAAGGCGTACAAGGACCACAAGGTGATCAAGGGCCTCAAGGCGTACAAGGACCACAAGGAGATCAAGGACCACAAGGCGTACAAGGACCACAGGGTGATCAAGGACCTCAAGGCGTACAAGGACCACAAGGAGATCAAGGACCTCAAGGACCTACAGTGTTATAATAGATCCTGAGGGATTCAAGTTAATGGTGTACTTTAATGGGGCTGTCCCAAAAGTATCTTTGGAATAACCTAAGTGCCAAACATTACTGAAATACGAATGGACGAAGGAGCTAAGCGGTTTGTAGATGCTTAGCTCCTTCGTGTTTTTTTTGCGTTCACTGAAGCCTTCTTTAGTAGATTGTGGGCAAGAGAAAGCCACCCGACTTCTATACTTACTTTTGGTAAGCGACGAAGTAGGAATCTCTTAAAACCACGGTTATTCTTTATATCGCCAAACACAGGCTCCGGCTTACGGTAATACAACCACCTTTTCCTTACACGAAGCAATGTATTTGGCATATTGTATACAAGTTTCGAGTGAATCCTTTTGCTGCATCGGCCACCATCGTATGGCACCGGTAGGAGCTTTAGAGGCATAGATTTCAACTTCCTCCGGAATTCTTCCAACAACCACTATCTCTGTGTTCTTAAAATTGTTTTCAACAGCCCTTTGGAGTGTTTTCATTAATTGGATGTGCTCTTTAGGACAACTATATGGAATCGGAAACAGTATTGAGTAACGGGAAGAATCCTCATGAATCACATGCGCAGATTTCCGGGCAGGATCATTAACGGAGGTCTCCCATATGCGGTTATACGGTATTTTTTCCGGTAAATCAAGCTCGATTAATCTCATTGTAATTCTTTGATTGTATGCTCTCATTAATTGCCGAACCAGAATTTGAATCTGTTTATTCCTTAAAAAAGTGGTATTATTCCCATGTTCATTGCGATATTGGATGTATAACAAATCAGGGATCTGTACAATTTTAGTACAAAGAAATGTACGTACCAGCATGTCGTAATCATCTGCTACCAATAATTCATCTCGATGTCCTCCGATTAGATGGTAGCAATCTCTTGTCCAAGCACGAGGGTGATTAGGCAAACCGACAAGGTGAGAAATGGTCTTCCCGTTAATAGTTGTATGTTTCTGAGCATTTTGCCACCGGTTCATGTCATGCAGCCAGACCCGGTAATGAATACTGTAACCAAAGCCGCAGTCCCAACCGTACCAATGCGCATAGTTACTTTCTGCAAACACCTCGGCACAATCCCCATATACAAACCCACAATCTGGATTTTGCTTAAACGCACTGACGATTTTCTCAAGGCATTCAGCTGTCAGCTCATCATCATGATCGACTTCTACTAATATTTCTCCTCTGCATAGCCCTGCAGCATACCTTTTATTTGCCCCGATATAACCATTACGTGAGTCTTGACGATATCTGCGAACACGATAGTCATTTAGTGGAAGTAAATATTGTCTATATGTCTCATCATCATCACCGGAATCATCTACGATTACCCATTCCCAATTTGTATATGTCTGTTTCAATAAGGATTGATAAGGCCGATCAATTTTCTCTTTGGATCTGTAGGCGGCAGTAAATACGGATATTAAGGGTGTGCCTGATGAAAAACGAGTTGGAGGAATCATCCGATTCTCTGGGAGAGGGTCTGTAGCTTTGAGCCAGCAGAAAAATAAATGTTCAGGCTGAATTTCGTTAGGTGAATGAAAGTGCAACCAGCGTTTTTTTTCATGCTTAGGCAATTCAATAAGAGCACTAAACGCGCCCCAACCCTCACCCAAAGAAATATAGATGTGAGGTCCTTGGAAAAAAGTCTCTTGTAAAGGATGGCCTGCTGCATACTGATTTACGGTAATATGGCTTTCTTCCATTCTCTCTACAAACCTTTCAAGCTCTTTCTTTAACACCGTATCAGCTACAAAAAGATGAGCTGTCAATAATGGAGTGAAATCGAGTGACATGAACATTCCCCTTTACTAGTTGTGAAGACATTTTTATCATCATTTCGATGCCTCATTAATATATATATGGGAGTGTTTATGTGTATGTTAGCAAATGAAAAAAATCCACATTGCCGAATTAGAAAGGTGGATTCATGTGAAATACCCTTTAGTGAGTGTAGTAATACCTGCTTATAACCGACCGCATACGCTTCAAATCGCCATTGATAGTGTACTCGAACAGACCTATCCGAATATAGAAATCGTCATCTGTGATGATAGCTCGAATAATAATGTACAAGAGATGCTAGTTCCCTATTTAAATGCGTTTCCTCAAATAAAATATTTCAAAAATGAACAAAATCTTTTTCTTGAAAATTGGCATAAGTGCTATAACTTGGCATCCGGGGAATATATCAATTACTTAATGGATGATGATGTATTTCATAAAGAAAAAATTGCAAAGATGATCTGCTATTTTCGAGAATTTGAAAACATTACGCTGGTTACCTCATACCGACAAACGATTAATGAATCAGGTGTAATTATCCCTCCTCTCTATGCAACGAATAGGTTATATCAAGAAACAAGGATCATGGACGGTAAGCAGCTTGCAAATATTGCATTAAGTCGTTGCTTAAATGTAATAGGTGAACCTACAACGGTATTATTCAAAAAAGCCGATCTTATCGATCGATTTGGAGTGTATTCAGGAAAACAGTATTCTCTTCTCAATGATTTAGCCTCTTGGTTAAACTTACTATCCAAAGGAAAAGCAGTGTATATTCCAGAACCTCTAAGCTATTTCCGCATACATCCTAATCAAAATAATCAAACACTTGGTCCTAATGTATTCTCTGAATGGTTGGATATTATTATCGCCGCTAGAGATGATGGATTTCTAGAGACAAAAGATTTATATAAAGCTGCACTCCATTCTTATCTTAATCGTGTAAAAGATCATCATCAATTTTTTAATGATATCAAGCGAATTGAAATGATATTAACCACCTTATAGTTAGATTTAATTGTTACAAATGAAGGAGGGTCCGTTCATGTTTGAAATCCCCTTTTTACGACCTAACTTAGTAAAAAAAGAACAATTTCTTACTTACTATGAGAAAATTGAGGCAACCCGAATCTATTCTAATTATGGACCCTTAAACGACCTATTTGAAGAACGTGTCATTACGGAAATGTTCGGAGGAACCGGTTCGGCTGTGACCGTTCATAATGCTACTGTCGGACTTATGGTAGCAATTTCTCAATCCAAGCGCTCCAAAGGAAAATATGCAATTATGCCAAGCTTCACTTTTGCTGCCACCCCCCTTGCCGCACAATGGTGTGGACTTGAACCTTATTTCCTAGACATTGAACCGGACAATTTACAAATGAATAGGGAGCAATTAGAACATACCGTCAAACAGCTTGGAGATGAGGTTGCGGTTATTGTTCCTTATGCCACATTTGGTACAGCCATAGATTTATCGTTATATAATAGGCTAATGCAGCAAGGTGTTCCAGTAGTTATTGATGCTGCTTCTAGTTTTGGCACTAAAACCTTAGAGGAGGCCACTCATTTTGGCAAAGGCTTCGGAGGAGCGGTAGTGTTCAGCTTTCATGCCACCAAATCATTCGGAATTGGAGAAGGTGGATTGGTCTACAGTATGGACCAGGAGCTTATTAAGCGAATACGTCAAGCAGGGAATTTTGGCTTCTCCAGCAACAGAGAGTCCGTTATCCAAGGGTTAAACAGTAAGATGTCGGAGTACACCGCAGCTATTGCCTTAGCTACTCTAGATCAATTCCCCTCCATACAGGAGAATCGAAAGGCAATTTATGAAATGTATCTTCAAGAACTGGACAAAGAAGGTTTATTTGAACAAGGCTGGTCCATGCATAAATCACAAGGATCTGTTGTTCATCAATTTATTTCTATCCTCAGTCCGGAGTCCCAAAGCAACAGTGAAGTAGTCGAAAGGTTATCCTCTAACTCCATTGAAGCCAGAACCTACTTTTCTCCGGCATGTCATCAACAAAAGCAATTCCAAGGTTATCCCAGAGCATCCGTGAAGGTTACCGAATATACCGCCAAACACATTGTCAGCTTACCCTTGTGGGAGGAACTGGATGAGGTTAAGATTCGAAGAATTACTAAATTTCTTGGAAACTTGGGAGAAGCTAACCGATGAGAAAACTAGTCATTTGGGGATCTGGTGGTCATGCCAGAGAGATTAACTGGTTATGCGAAGAATTAGACGTTCAGGTAATGGGATTTTTAGACGAACGACCTGAGTTCAAAGGCCGGATTGTCGATGGCGTTCCCGTTCTGGGAACTTTGGTTGATATTGAGCTATTAAAAAACGAGGTAGAGCTAGTATGCGCCGGGGTGGGTGATACGAGTTTGAAAAAAAGATTCGTTCATGAAACCATCCAATCAGGATTCCGTATTGCATCCCCTTTGATACATCCCCATGTTCGAATCTCTCAAAGTAACATCATCGGAGAAGGAAGTATGATCTTTCAAGGGGCTATCTTATCTGGAAATATCAGGATCGGCCAGCATGTTATTATTAACCAAGGCGTTAGTCTCAGTCATGATGTAATAATTAGTGATTTCGTAACTATATCTCCTGGTGTTAATGTAGCCGGTAATGTAACCATTGATGAAGGCGCTTATATTGGTATCGCTGCTTCGGTCCGTGAGAAACGCCATATTGGTTGTTGGTCTACGATTGGTGGAGGAGCGTTTGTCAAAGACGACGTTCCCGATTTTACTTTGGCTGCTGGTATCCCTGCAGTCGTTAAGAAAAGATTTAACTCAACTTATTATGAACCTTAGGGGCGTTTGAGCTTCTCGGACAAATTTCTCACGATACAATCGATCCGGTGATGTGCACCTGAATGTGTTTCATAGGCATATCTCTTAGATTTGAGATATGCCTATGGTCATATCACTGGTTTAAAGTGTTAGGTAGATTCAAAGATATCTTGGTAGTTGATTTTTCACTTTAGTAAACTCTTCATCATAAAGAAAATCTAAAAGCTGGTTACATTTATCTACACTTTCAATTAGATATTTCTTCTTCTCAAATTGATTAAATGTCTTATTTCCAGTCCAAATCCCATCATCGTGCTTTCTATAAACGGTCATAGGTTTATTAATATAACCGATGTCTCCAAACTGAGAATAGAATATATTTAATATCCAATCCCCAACAAAGGAGGAGGTAAATAGATCATCTGGGATTTGATTCAGGTGGCTCGCATCGTAAAAACAACAGGAGATATTTCCGATTATATTAGACTGAATGATATCTACAGTAGTATAAATCTCTTTAGTTTTAGCGTACTGTAAGGGATGAGGTCCAAATACACCTTGGTTCTCCCAATATAAAATAATACTATCAAACGAAAGTGCACATTCTGGATGGCTTCCTAAGAAGTCTATGTGCTCTTGCAGCCTATGTTCTTCATTCCAATAATCATCACCATCGATTAATGCTAAAAAGTCACTCCCGTGGCAAGCTTCCAATAGGCGTTGTAAATTCTTAACCATTCCCACATTTTCTTCACCCTTTAAGAATACAAGGTTTACTCCATTAGGAATCGGAGAGCTTTTAATAAACGACTCGATATACTCGGCTGTTTTGTCTGTCGATTTATCGTCACAGATAACGATTTTTAAATTAAAGTCACCTTTTTGAGTCACTATAGATTGAAGACATTGTAGAATATATTTTTCATGGTTATATGCAAGAACACCTACGTTAACCGTAGGTTTCTTTTTTTGTATTTGTTGTTCAATATTACGAAGCTTAGTATAAAGACTTTTTAGCTTTTTTGAGGTTAAATTTGCAAGGTCTACATTTTTTTGAGTTTTTTCTTTTTTCATTAGAATTCCATAATACATCGTTTCGAATAAAACAATATAATCCTGTTTAATATCGTCATAGCATTGTCTTACTGAATCCCAATGGATATCATCAAAAACAATGAATCCCCCGTCTTTAATAAGCGGAGCATAATTGGTGAGATCCTCAAGAACATGCTTATATTCATGATTGCCATCTATATGGAGCATATCAATTTCGATATGTTGTAAATCTATAACAGCTTCGGATGAGGTTTTTCTGATTAATTCAATTACATTTTTAAGTCCAAATGCTTCTCGCTTTAAAATAAAATTTATATATAGATCTTCGAAATTTAATTTTTCAACAAAGTGATTTACTTGATCTCTTAAGTTTTCATCAATATTGTATTGCATGGCTTCACTGAGCTCATAGGGGTCTATTCCATAAGCAGTTCCAGTATTATCTTTAATAGCTTGTGATACAGAAAAGATACTTCTTCCTTTATAAACACCAATCTCCACATAATTCTTAAGGTCGAATTTCTTGATTAAGTATGCCATAACATAACATTTATTCAGAGGGCTCCCCCCTCCAAAATCATGTAAGGAAGAATCAGTTTGTATTTCCATAATTCTTTGAAACAAACTATTCCTGTTAATCATTATTTACCCCCTCATGATCCAGACAATTGTTGTACAACCTGTCTAGCTTCACCAACCTGAGCAGTACACCTTTTTATAGGTGAGCTACACATTTTTTAGAAGTTTTTTGGAAAGATGTACTTCAAAAGAATTTATCTAATTATTCTATTCCGTCTGAGGATTTTTGTGACATGAAAATTAATATAAGTGAAGAATAGCTCTGAAGACATGTTCTGGTTTAGCTATAAGGCACATCTTTTGATTGATTGCAAAAGTCAGTATATCTTAACAGCGCTGCTTTCTTCCGGCAACGTTGTAAGGATAGCGATACAATAACAGTGGATTTTGAGCTTGCTTGTCTAATGTATACAGCATGTAAATTAACAGTTTAGTAGATTGCGGGTATAGGAAATGAGTTCTTCAATAAAAAAATCTGACAATTCTATGTAAAAACGTCCACACGTAACTTTAAGCTACGAATATTTCTGTATAGAGCTGTATAGAGCAGTATATAGCTAATCATTTCGAATCATAGAACTAATGTTGCCGTACTAAACTTTCAATTTGTAATAGAGGGGAGGAACAAAAAAGATGGCAATATATACAACAGGACCTATAGATAACAGTTCTTTTATGGGAGTTAGAGAGACACAAATCGTAACAGTGAACATAGTAAATCGCGATGCTATCAATCCTTATAACCTTGTAATTCAAGGTTTTGTATTAGATGTAGTAAGAACGATGTATGTGAATGAAACAGTAAATCTAGCACCCAATCAAGTCTTAACTAAGAACTATTTTGCCGACTTAGACGCATTTGAATTTGTGTTTACAACAGTAGAAGAAGTTGAAGCAGAGATTGGGATTTCAGTCTGGGGAAAACAGAATTCCGGAGCATTGGTAGATCCTCATCGCATAGTTGCATGGGAGAAGCAGGCAGTATTAATTTAATAATTCTTTTAGTGAAACAGTTAACGTTAAAGGAGTGATGAGGAATTGAGTTATTTATCTACCGGACCGATAGACAATAGTATGGTAGGGGGTGTAAGACCTACTCAACATGTTACTGTCAAAATTGATAACCGAAGTGACGTTGATTCATCAATGGCTCTTGTTCAAGGATACTATATGGATGGGACAAGAACTTTATATGTAAGTGAACTGGTAAATGTAGCACCTAATGAAGTCATAACACGTGATTATTATGCTGATTTTGAAGCGTTCGAATTTATATTTACAACTACAAGTCTGGAAGATGATCCGATTCAAATCTCAGTCTGGGGAAAAAATAGCGTTGGCCAAATCGTGACTGCTCATCGACTTGTGCATACAGAGTTACTTGGTGCAACGCAAGGTATAACTGGCGCGACAGGAGCAGATGGAGCAACTGGGGCGACTGGTGCAACTGGAGCGGATGGAGCAAGGGGAGCTACCGGGGCAGGAGTGACAGGAGCAACTGGAGCCGATGGAGTAACAGGTGCGACTGGTGCAACTGGAGCGGATGGAGTAACGGGTGCTACAGGAGCAGGAGAGACCGGAGCTACAGGAGCAGATGGAGCAACTGGAGCGACTGGAGCAACGGGAGCGGCTGGAGTAACAGGTGTGACTGGAGCAGGAGAGACCGGAGCTACAGGAGCAGATGGAGCAACTGGAGCAACGGGTGCTACAGGAGCCACCGGAGCAGGAGTGACTGGAGCAACTGGAGGCGATGGAGCAACTGGTGCGACTGGAGCAACAGGAGCGGCTGGAGCAACAGGAGCAGATGGAGCAACTGGTGGGACTGGAGCAACTGGAGCGGATGGAGCAACGGGAGCGACCGGGGCAGGAGTGACTGGAGCTACAGGAGCAGACGGAGCAACTGGTGGGACTGGAGCGACTGGAGCGGATGGAGTAACGGGAGCGACCGGGGCAGGAGAGACAGGGGCAACAGGAGCTGATGGAGCAACTGGCGCGACTGGTGCAACGGGAGCGACTGGAGCAGGAGAGACTGGAGCAACAGGAGCGGCCGGAGTAACGGGAGCGGCCGGAGTAACAGGTGTAACGGGGGCAACAGGAGCAACCGGGGCAGGAGTGACTGGAGCAACGGGAGCGGCTGGAGCAACGGGAGCGGCTGGAGTAACAGGTGCGACTGGAGCAACAGGAGCAGATGGAGCAAGGGGAGCAACCGGGGCAGGAGTGACTGGAGCAACAGGAGCCGATGGAGTAACAGGTGCAACAGGGGCGACCGGAGCAGGAGAGACCGGAGCAACGGGGGTAACAGGAGCGACCGGAGCAGATGGAGCAACTGGCGCAACGGGTGCTACAGGAGCAAATGGAGCAACGGGAGTGTCTGGAGCAACAGGAGCAGATGGAGCAACAGGTGCGACTGGTGCAAATGGAGCAACGGGAGTGTCTGGAGCAACAGGTGCGACTGGAGCAACTGGGGTAGCAGGGGCAACCGGAGTAACCGGAGCAACAGGAGTAGCTGGAGTGACCGGGGTAACAGGTGTAACTGGAGAAACTGGAGCAACGGGGATAGCAGGGGCAACAGGAGCAACAGGAGCAACCGGACCGAACGTTCAAGCTGAGGGATTTTCTGCACGTCTGTCATCTTTGGCAGTTGCTACTTCTTCTCAACTTACGGGATGGACTGTGACTTCTCCTTCTTTTACTAGTCCGTCCTTCAATCCAGTTTCGGGTAATTACACAGTTCCAACAACAGGCAGATATTCTATTGAAGCGACCATCAGCTATTCCACAACGGCTGCGCTTTCGATAAGTCTTGGGGCAGGAGTCAATCCTGCTTTCGTAGTTCAGAGAACTACCCCTATAGCAACAAACTTAATAACTGGTTTGTTCCCTATACTGGACGTGAATGTTGCGCTTGTATTGAGTTTAAGAGCAATATTAGGAAGCGGAACAGTAACGCTAGCTGGAGAATTTTCACTGACGACTGGGGATGTTATTGGATTGTTCTATGTAGCGAATGGCTTGACCTTAAATTTGAATCTGGGTGGTGCCAACACATCAGGGATTGTATGGTCTATTCATGAATTAACTTAAATTATCTCTAAGTTAGATGTATACAATAGGGGTAACTCGGTAGCTATTAGTATGGCTTTCCGGGTTATCTCTATTTTTGCTAAGGATATGTCGCGAGTCGACTGGAGCGAAAAAATGTTTTTTAGAATTATATCTTACTGTACTACCATTATGAAAATTCAAGCGACTTCAATGTTTCTAAAATATATTGGTAGTTTTTAAATGGATGTCCACACCTTAATTCAAAATAAGAATAATACTATAAAGAGCCAAAAAATATGAACTGATTTGTAGGCTCATAGATTATCAACTTAGAGCAGGTGGGAGGAATGATTATAGATAAAACCCTAGTTTATACGAAACTCTTGAGGATAGTTTTGTTCAGGTGAGTTGATTTTCGAAATTCAAATAATACGAGTATTATAATTTCATAAAAAATGAGGTGTTGAAAATTGAGTCAACTATCTACTGGTCCCATAGAAAATAATCTGGTAGGCGGCGTAAGACCTACTCAGCTTATTACTCTTAAAATTGTTAATCAGAGCGATGACACTCCGTCAACGGTTCAAGTCGAAGGTTATTATATGAATGGGACAAGAACTTTATATGTAAGTGAGCTGGTTAATGTAGCTCCTAATCAAGTAATTACTAATGACTATTATGCAAACTTTGATTCATTTGAATTTTTATTCACAACACCTACTATGATTGATGATCCCATTCAAATTTCAGTTTGGGGAAAAAGCAGCACAGGCCAACTAGTGACTGCTCATCGCCTTGTCTACTCTGAATTATATGGAGAAAATATAGGAATTACAGGTGCTACTGGGGCTACAGGGAGCGTTGGTGCAACGGGAGCAACAGGTGCTGGCGTAACCGGAGCGACAGGAAGCGTCGGAGCAACGGGAGCAACAGGAAGTGCTGGAGCAACGGGAGCAACAGGTGCTGGCGTAACCGGAGCAACAGGTGCTGGCGTAACGGGAGCGACAGGAAGTACTGGAGCAACGGGAGCAATAGGAAGCGCTGGAGCAACGGGAGCAACAGGAACTGCCGGCGTAACGGGAGCGACAGGAAGTGCTGGTGTAACCGGAGCGACAGGAACCGCTGGAGCAACCGGAGCAACAGGAACCGCTGGAGCAACGGGAGCGACAGGAAGTGCAGGGGCAACGGGAGCGACAGGAAGTGCAGGAGCAACGGGAGCAACAGGAACCGCTGGAGCAACGGGAGCGACAGGAAGTGCTGGCGTAACGGGAGCGACAGGAAGTGCAGGTGTAACCGGAGCGACAGGAACCGCTGGAGCAACGGGAGCGACAGGAAGTGCTGGCGTAACGGGAGCGACAGGTGCTGGCGTAACGGGAGCGACAGGAAGTGCTGGTGTAACCGGAGCAACAGGTGCTGCTGGCGCAGGCGCAATCATTCCATATTCTTCTGGACTTCCAGTTGCTATGACCACTGTATTAGGGGGTCTTTTGAATACTTCAAGTGCAGTTGGTTTTGGTAGCAGTGCGACCAATATCAGTATTACAGGCGGTACTATAGATCTTACTGGAGCGGCTGGAACCTTGCTGAACTTTGCATTCTCAGTTCCTAGAACAGGAACGCTTACGTCTATGGCAGCCTATTTCAGTGCGACATCTTCCGTTAGTTTGGTGGGTTCTACGGTAACAATCACGGCTCAATTATACAGATCTACTACACCTAACAATACCTTCACAGCAGTACCTGGGGCTTTAGTTACGTTAAGTCCTCCGCTTACAGGATTAATTGCTCTTGGAACTATTAGCAGTGGTAATACCACAGGCTTAAGCATTCCTGTAACTGTGGGAGAACGCTTGTTGTTGGTCTTCACTTCGACGGTCACGGCTGGCATTGACGTTGCAACTACTGTTGCTGGCTACGCTAGTGCAGGAGTTACAATTGCATAATCTGAAGAAAAGGGATATCCCGATAGCCATAGAGGCTGCAGGATATCCCTGATTTTTTCTCAAACATTGTTATTTAGATCATCAGAATCTCCCGGATGTCTTGCTCTGTGAGGGTAGACAAGCTTTCCTGACCTGGCTGGATGACCTCATCGATCAAGTTCTTTTTCTTCTGCTGCAGCTCATACATCTTGTCCTCTACGGTGCCTTGGGTGACGAGACGAATTACTTGTACTACATTTTTCTGTCCGATCCGGTGAGCCCGATCCGCTGCTTGCTGCTCGACGGCAGGGTTCCACCATAAATCGTAAAGGATTACAGTATCTGCCCCAGTTAAGTTGAGCCCGGTCCCGCCGGCCTTTAAGGAGATTAAGAAAATATCCCGCTCTCCTTCATTAAATTTATTACATAAATCTACTCGTTGAGAAACAGGCGTTTGACCATCTAAATAAAAGTATGGAATGCCCTGATATCCTAGTTCACGCCCAATCAGGCCCAGCATCTCTGTGAATTGTGAGAATACTAACATACGTTTACCCGAACTGCGACATTCTTCTATGATTTCGAGCAGCTGCTCGAATTTAGCAGACCTTCCTTCATATCCATCGACAAAAAGAGCAGGGTGGCAGCACAACTGGCGCAGACGAGTTAGTCCCGCCAGAACTTTGATCCGATTATTATTGCCGAAACTATCTTGGGTCAAATGCTTAAGCGCCTCTTTTTTCAAACGGGCAAGATAAGCTACATATAACTTTTTTTGCTCCGGCAGCAGTTCACATGCTTGTACGGACTCAATTTTGTCCGGAAGTTCCTTTAACACATCACTCTTTAAGCGCCGCAGCAAAAAGGGACGCGCCCGCTTCGCAACCGTTTCTCTTGGTAAATCGTGAAAAGCTTTTTTGCCTGGAAATAACCCAGGGAACACGGTGCCGAAAATGGACCATAAATCTTCCAACGCATTCTCCACAGGAGTACCCGTAAGTGCAAAACGGTGCCGGGCTTGAAGCGCCATTACAGCTTGGGCTGTCTGTGTAGTATGGTTTTTTATAGTTTGTGCTTCATCGAGAATCAGGGTATGAAAAGACTTTTTGGCATACAACTGAACATCTCTGCGGAGCAGCGGATAAGAGGTGATGATTACATCAGCTTTTGCTGTATTTTTTAAAATCCGCCCGCGCTCAATTAGACTACCGTCTGCAATGACAGCTTTGATCTCTGGCGTGAATTTTTTAAGCTCATTAAGCCAGTTATAAGTGAGAGACGCAGGAGCGACAATTAGGGCAGGCAGCCCATTCTGGCGGATCTCTGGAAGTTCTGACAGTAGAAAAGCGATACTTTGCAGCGTTTTGCCTAACCCCATATCATCCGCCAAAATACCACCAAAACGGTAATGGGCCAACGTCTTCAGCCACTGAAACCCATACTGTTGATAATCCCTTAGCACAGGAACCAGACTGTCAGGTATAGGGAAATCAAGATTCTCAGGATTCCGCATGTTCGCAAGTAACCTTTTAAAGGATCTGCCCAGCTTAATGGAGTCACTCTTAGCATCCGTGGAGGTCAAATGTAACCCACGAACAACGGGCAGAGAAAACTCCACCCCTTTGATCTCACCTTCCCGGATGCCTATATCATTCATAAAGGTAATGATTTCTTGAAGCTCCTCGCTCTCCAGCGGTAGCAGGGCTCCATCAGGCAAGCGGTAGTATCTGCGTTTTTCCTGCAGGGATTTCAGAACCATAACAATCTCAGCTTCTGGAATCCCGCCCATATCGAATTTAAAATCAAGCCAGTCCGTCTTTTCATTCCAACTAATGCTCACCTTTGGGGGTGTAGTGCTCGTGAACAGTCTTGCTTTGACTGCGGAGGTCGCATAAACCGAAAGTAGCGGTTCCAGCAGCGGAATGGTATGGTACAAAAAATCGTATTCGCCCTCTTCGTCTGTCATAATAAATCCGCCTTCGGTTTTAGCGAAAGATTCGTGCTCCATCAGCTCCAGAATGCGAGCTTCCCCCTCCCCGTCTCGTAAAAGAATCAAATTCGTCCCGCGAACATGGGCTTTTTCATCTAAAGGGTTGATCACAATGTCACCATATTGGAACTCTAGTCCGGCGAGCAGCCGATCTCTTACACGATCCAGATAAAGTCTCGCGATAAGCCTATGTTGAACAATCCGATCCGCAATGGAGTCGGCGATATGGACGTTGCCCAGCTTTTTCAGACCAGGAATAACCTTGTCCATAAAAGACTCCATTTGCTCGGGGGCAATATCGATACCATTTCGGCGGGAGGAATCCAGCATTTTTTTCATTTCAGCAAGGCGTATACATTCTTGAGGGGATAGCTTCAGCAACTTACTTTCCGATAGTACCATCCCGTAATCTTCTAAGACCGAAATCTGCTCAAGTCCTTGAATATCCAGATGATATCCATCCTCTTCTGCCTGTTCAAATTCAAAGCTGAGTGGAGGCGCCTCATTAGACACATGGATGCCTTCGTATAGCATCTCTTCTTGTTGCAAAAATACCGAAGAGACCTCTGAAAGCGCAGGCTGAAGTGACTCCCAGAAAAAAGGAGGGACGGCCAGTAACCGATCTCCCCCAATACTCCCCCCATAAGGTGAGTAAGGAGTGACGTTGTCTCGGTACATTTTTTCATTTAATACAATATCAATCAGCTTCTGTAGAACAACATTATCTTCCTTCCGAAAGCTGTAAATGGCAGGATCATAGATAAAATGTTTCGAGAACTCAAAGGATTCTCCGCGGTGTACGCTTTCTAGAAATCCCCTTATTTTCTGAACAATATATAGACGTTTTGGACCGACTTTCATTTCTATACCAAGCATGGTGTGACTGTAACTATAAGTAAAGGGCTTGCATGTAAACTCTATATTTAGAGGAAGTCTGTTATCTACAAAAGCCCCCGTACCGCTAGGACGCGGTGTATGGTTGCTGAACATCCCCAGCAGGCTGCTCACGAGCTGTTGATCTCTGGACTTTCCCCCATTGTCTTGCGCAGTATCTGTAAAAATACGTGGGGTTAGAATCTCAGTATCTTCTATAGAAGACAGGTGCGAAGCTCCGGTAAGCTCTGAACGATCTCGGCCAGTTTTAAGGGCGTCAACGTTGATCAGCACAGCCGCGATATGTTTACAGAATGGCCCCCCATGGGAGTAGGCTGGACAATTACACTCTGCCTGGACATCCCCATCAATATCAATGACCACCATAACTTCATAGTCGATCGCCCCCTGAACAATGGCTTCATATCGAGAGCGGGGCAAATCTGGAATGGAGACATTGTATTCTTCAACTTCAATTATATCGACACTTTCAGTTTGGTAATAAGCTAATCCTTTTTCAAAAATAGACTTGCCGCACAGCAGTTTGATTACCCGTTCTGATACACTAAAGCCCATAACATAATTCCTTCCTCATAACTTGATCTCGAAAAGTCCGAATTTAATATAGTACTTATGATAACAGAACGGGCGTGCGCATCAAATAGGGGGTGTTGCTTTACTTATTCCATGCATGATAAAAGCGATCGTCAGGTTGATTTCTTCCTCGTCGTTCCAGTCCTTATCTGGCTGCAGCAGCAAGCGATTCATCAAATAACCTACGACAGATGAGAGTGTGAAGCGTATAAGTGTGGGTGTAGGCACCTCGATGATTTCACCCTTTTCTTTAAAATGTTCAACAATATCAATCACGCGCTCCAGTATTTTGCTAAGAATATTCTCTACAAACTGAGCTCTAACTGTTGGCTGAAAAGGAATCTCCTGAATAAGAATCTTAAGAATTTTAAAATTCTTGCGGGCGAAATCCAGCCGATTGATCATAAATGCCCTCAGGAACTCTTCGAAGCTGTCGTAGGGCATATCGAGCACGCCGTTGAAATTCCGCAGCACAAAAGGCGCAAGCATGCGACTCATGGTAGGACCTACTATGGCAAGCAGCAGATCATTTTTAGTCTTGTAATAGCGAAAAATCGTTCCCTCCGCCACGCCCGCTTTCTGAGAAATTTCACTCGTTGAAGTCGCAGAGTATCCTTTTTCGGAAAATACCTCAATCGCCGCTTGTAGAATAGAAATCTGCTTCGGTGTCAGTTTCTCGTCTTTGCCAAGGGTCAGCAGCTCTTCTATCCACTGCTCTTCTATATTTTGTTCCGTAGAAACTTGCTCTTTCATTACAATAACCCTCCATGCTTGATTCATTTTGTTTCAATGATAATAGCTTTTGTAAAGTTACATTTTGCGATGCTTGCGCAGTGCCAATACATTCAGCAGCATAAATAGCAGCGAAAATCCTATTAGTACATAGACATCCAGTGCAATTGCGCTCCATCCTTTGCCACGGACCATAATGTCCATCAGAGCTTCTGATCCGTAATAGATCGGTGTAGCGAGGCCAACGCGCTGGAGCCACAGTGGAAGGGTATCGAGCGGGAATAATCCACTGAGGAAGATTTGTGGCACTATAATGAGCGGAATGAACTGAATCATCTGCAACTCATTGGCTGCAAAAGCCGACAGCAGTGTGCCCAACGTCAGCGCTGTCATCGATAGGAGTAATGTGATCAGCAATACGTAACCAAAGCTGCCTGTCATCATAATGCCAAGAATCTGTATGGAATACCATGAGATCAATAGCGCCTGAAAAACGGTAAATATGCCGAAACCACATACATACCCGAGCACAATCTCCCATCTTTTTAATGGAGTCGAAAGTAGGCGTTCAAGAGTGCCTGTGGTTCGTTCCCTTAAGAAGGATACACCTGCAATCAAGAATACGAAAAAGAAAACAAATACGCCAATCATAATGGGACCGAAACGGTCGATCGTCTTCATATTCTCAGAACCGTAAAGATAGCTGATCTGCGGCTGTAATTGTTCCTTTGTGCTTGGAAGAAGCTTCTGGGAGATTTGTTGAAGCGTCATGATTACTGCCTTGTTGGCTGTAGGGTTGCTACCTTCTAACAGCACTTGAGGCGTAACTTGCGAATCTCCGGCGGTTCCGTTCAAAGTGATCAAAGCGTCAATTTTCCCTTCTACTAAAGCTTCTTTTCCCAGCTCTACGCTGGCATATTCTTTGATGGTGGCATTTTGTTCTTTTAACGCAGCTGACATATTTAGCGGTACACCGGACACACCGATTTTTGGTTCATAGGCGTCACCGTTGAAGACCAAGCTCATTAAGCTTAGAACGAGGAGTGGTGCAATGAACATTAACGCCATCGTTCTTTTATCATGAATAAATTGTCGCAAAATCCTTAAGGTGATTGCTCGGATTCTCATGAACGCACACCTCCAAAATATAAAAAGGCTTCTTCAATAGAAGCTGAACCGGTGGCTTGCAGCAGTCCGGCAGGCGTGTCGGCGGCAAGTAGCTTGCCATCACGGATCATTCCGAGCCGGTCACATTTTTCAGCCTCATCCATGACATGCGTGGTCAGCACAATAGTGGTGCCTTTCTGGTTCAGAGCTTTTAGTTCTTTCCAGATGGATAGCCGCAGCACCGGGTCTATACCAACTGTAGGTTCATCAAGAATAAGCAGCGGCGGTTCATGCAGCAGCGCGATCGCCAATGATAAGCGGCGTTTCATCCCGCCGGAGTATTGGTCTACTCTTTTTCGCAAATGATCTTGTAAATTAACGATCTCCATTACGGCTGTGATGCGTTTGGAGCGTTGCTCCCCCTTTAGACCATATAGCGCTGCAAAAAACTCCAGATTCTCCTTCGCGCTAAGCTCCGTGTACAAGGCATCAGACTGAGCCATATACCCAATCTGTTGCAGCATAGTCAGCTTCGGCATCGTAACGCCAAGTATCTTCACCTCGCCGGAGGTTACCTCATCGATACCAGTAAGCAGCTTTACAAATGTTGTTTTTCCTGAGCCGGATGGCCCTAGTATACCAAAGGTTTCCGCACGTTCCACTTGAAGCGAAATATCCTCGAGCACCTGTTTCTCTCCAAACGCTTTCCCGACATGGCTCACTGAAATAACTGGAACCTCTGAACCCATGTTTATCTCCTCGATTCTGAATGTTCTGGGATACTTGAGTTGAAGATGGTGTTGATGGTGTAGATGTGTAGAAGGTGTAGAAGGTGTAGAAGGTGTAGAAGGTGTAGAAGGTGTAGAAGGTGTAGAAGTGTAGAAGTGTAGAAGTGTAGAAGTGTAGAAGTGTAGAAGGTGTTGATGTTGTTGATGTTGATGTTGATGTTGATGTTGATGTTGATGTTGATGTTGATGTTGATGTTGATGTTGATGTTGATGTTGATGTTGATGTTGATGTTGATGTTGATGTTGAACTGCATTGCGTTAAACACTCTAACCATAAAATGAGTGAGTACTCACTCATTATTCTGCATCAAAAGTTAGGAATTGTAAACCATATATTTATACAAATGTTTCCCACAGTATTAGCTTAAACCCTATTGACGTTTGTTAATTCAACATGTTCTTTTACTATGTATATAGAGATGATTTGAATGAAAGGCAAAAGTGCCACTAAATAGCGCCAGTCCGCCTAAACTAGGTAATAGAAAGGCATAAATGCCTCAAAATAGCACGGGTTTACCTAAACCAGACAAAAGAAGGGTATAAATGCCACTTAATAGGTATGATCTAGATAAATCAAGCAAAAGAACGGTATAAATCCCGCACAATGAGCTTAATCCCACTAAAGTCAGCAAAAGAACGGTATAAATCCCGTAGAAAGAGCTCAATCCCGCTAAAGTCAGTAAAAGAACGGTATAAATCCCTTACAATCAGCCGAATCTCCTACTATGACCCTTACGCAGAAAGTGCCCAACAGACCAGTTAGTTTTTAAATCGTAAGCAGCAGCCATATCATTGATAGCAGACTCTCGCCAGCAACAAGCTTCCCCACGTGCCAAGCGAACTCCGCAATATACTCCAAGTGTCCATCGTCCTTAGCAACAAGCTTCCCCGCACACCCAAGCGACCTCCGCAATATACTCCATCCACCTCAGCAACAAGTTCCCTCCACGCGCCTGCAATATCAAATTAGTCTCTACGTCACCCCAAGATCCCAAACAATTCTCCAACTAAATAAGGCAGCTGCACCGAGCACCTTTTTACGAAAAGAGGCTGTTTTTGCTGCTTAGTTCATTTGGTTACCTGGTTTTTTTAAAAAAAGAATACTAGTTAATATTTCCATTACATTCCTCTGCAACAGAATTGACAATTGTAGACGAAAATGACATTAGCAGTTACCTATACGAAAAGGGTGAATCTAATTGAAAAACAGTAAATGGATTAGCGCAACGTTGGCTTCAGCACTTCTTGCAACAGTAGGCGTTGGAAGTGTATCTGCAGCTAGCACCGGCAGTAATGTAAAATCTGTAGCTACCAATCAAGTCGCTGCTGCAACAGCAGTTAAAGAAGGTACAACTACTTGGAATGTAAACGGAACGCCGATTGTGTTTAACACCATTAACAGCAGTGGTTACAAGCTTTACTCGCTGACTCAGGTAGCTGGAGAAATTGGGGCTAAGGTAGTACTGGGAACAAGCGGGTTTGAACTTAACGACAGCAAAGGACTACATAATGTGCAACTCAAAACAGGCTCAAAGAGCTATCAAGTAGATGGTAATTCCCAATCGTTCACAGTGGCTCCAGTATTTTATAACGGTAAAACCTATGTAGAGCTTACTAAGTTAGTTACCGCATTAGGTGGAGAGCTGGACGCTGATGCTAGCACGATTTTGAGCTTTGCACGTCCTGAAGGTTTGTTTGATACTTTGCACTGGACGGCAGCTGGCAACCTGATTGCGAACAAAAGTGATGCTGAAACTACTCAGCTTATCAAATTCAGTACAGAACCAGGTAACTATGAAGTGTTTTCGTCAAATGACAGTGCAGTGGACTTTGCAGTATCGCCGGATCAGCAGTGGGGAGCTTTTAATGATGAGAAAGGTTTGCTGAATCTGATTAACTTGTCTAGCGGAGCTGTTAAAACACTAGGCACCGACAATAGTGTGAAGACAGATCTGGTTTGGTCCAAAGATGGGAAAAGCATTTATTTCATCCAAGGAGACAAGCAAGAAAAAATCGCTAAAATCTCAGTAGAGACTGGTGATGTTAAATCCGTGCTGGCTGACAAGGTTGAGAATAAATCCGAACTGCGTATTTCTGCTGACGAAAAAAGCGCCGTTTATATCGTTAATTTGACGGGTGTTGCTAAAAATGATGCAGACAGCACAGAAGATTCTCTTACGGTTGACTTTAGTTCGGCAGGAGAGCAGCTTTACAAGCTTGATTTGGCTACAAAAGATGCTAAACCAGCTGCACTAACAACTACAGCAGATAACAAGCTTTACCCTGAGATTTTGGCTGATGGAAATGTGGCATACCTGAGCGCAGATGCAGACGGCAATGCGAAGAATACCCTGAAGCTTGTAAAAGCGGACGCAACCAGCACTAATATTGCACTTGATATCGAAGTGAATTGGTCCACTGGCGTTAGCAATGGTTTGGTAGTGGCAGGTACTACGGCAGACGGAAGCACAGTGATCTATTCTATCGATGGTAGTGGTGCAAAGACCGAACTGTTCCGTACGGCTGAAGATGTATCTGAAGTATCTGTATCTAAAGACGGAAGCAAGCTTGCGATTGTGAGCGGCGACAGCGTATGGGTTATCCAAGGCGGTAAAGGGCTGCAACTGACTAAATAATTATTATTTCAAACATATTTTAACGGCCTAGAGCCGAGAGGAGAAAATAGTACAATGAAAATCTTCAAGAAATTAACAGTAACGGCTTTAACAGCCGTAATCGCGGTAACCGCATCTTTTGCAGGGATTGCAGCAGCAGCAGATTCACTTAGTGGCAAAATCACCGTTAACGGTTCGACCGCACTTCTTCCATTGACGTTGCAAGCGGCAAAAGAATTCCAAAAGCTGCATCCTAAAGTGAAAATCGCAGCATCTGGTAAAGGCTCTGTAACTGGACCACAAGCTGTAAAAAAAGGCATCGCTGATATCGGCGCTTGCGACTGGGATGCTAGCATGGACGTACCAGGTTTCAAAGCTTTTGACGGACAGGTAGCAAACAAAGTGGCTGTCATTCCTTTTGCCACGATCGTGAACAAAAATGTGGGTGTAGATAACCTTACAACAGAGCAGCTTAAAGGTATTTTCGCTGGTAAAATCACCAACTGGAAAGAAGTAGGCGGCGCAGATGCAGATATCGTTGTCATCACTCGCTCATTCGGTTCTGGTACCCGCGTTAACTATCAGGCTAAAGCTTTGGATGGCGGAGATATCGTTAAAAAAGCTAAGAACTACAAAGAAACAGGTTCATCCGGCGACATGAAAACAGCAGTAGGAACTACTCCTAACTCCATCGGTTATATCGACCTTGTTTATGTAAGTGGCGACGTAAAAGCAGTGAAACACAACGGTATCGCAGCTACTACAGACAACGTAATTAACGGTTCTTATAAGATTTGGGCTTATGGTTACTACATGACTAAAGGCCAGCCTACTGGCGCAACTAAAGAATTTATCGAATACGTACAAAGCAAAAAGTTCCAACAAGGTTCTCTGAAAAAGCTTAAATTCATTCCGATCGCAGCAATGAAGGGTTAATAACATCTGAAGATCATATTGAATGGTAACAGCGGCCAGCCCCGATTTTGATACGGGGTTGGCCGCTTACAGGAGGGAAAGTATGGGGGCACCAGTCCACAACCTGGCAACTAAGGTTAAGGAGGGCGTTACAGAAGTTAGCGCCAACTCCAAACGTCACAGTAGACATATGTTTAGCAACCGATTATTCCGCTTTTATTTCTTATTCAGCATTCTTGCACTTTGTTTCGTGCTTGGACTTGTAATCCTATTTATCGGCAAAACGGCGCTGCTTCTGTTTGGTCATCTCTCGCCTGCGGACTTTTTCTTTTCGTTTAACTGGACGCCTGAAGAGGACTCCTTTGGGGCTGCTGCCTTCATTGTAAATACACTTTCACTGACAGCTTTGACCCTGCTGATCGCAGTTCCTATTTCGGTAGGCATGGCCGTTCTCTGTGCGGAGATTGCTCCGAAGTGGATGAAGACCTTCATTCGCCCGGTGCTCGATTTGCTCGTTGGTATTCCTTCTATAGTATATGGTTATTTAGGCTTAACGGTATTACTTCCTTTCCTGCGTAGAGTTAGTGGGGAGAGCTTGGGTGATGGTTTGCTGGCTGCGGCCCTCGTACTCGCATTAATGGTCCTGCCAACAATTTGTCGAATCAGTGATGATGCTATTGTCGCTGTTCCACGCAAATATCGGGATGCTGCGTACGCTCTTGGATCTACCCGTCTGCAAGTCATTATGCGTGTTGTTTTGCCTGCGGCTAGCAGAGGGATTATCTCTGCAGTCATCCTCGGGATGACTCGTGCTGTGGGGGAGACAATGGCTGTAGTTATGGTTATCGGAAACACACCACAGTTGGCGAAAACCTTATTTACACCTGCTTCTGTCTTGACTAGTAACATCGTTATGCAAATCTCGAATGTAGAGTTTGAGTCAACCTGGAATTATGCCCTACATATGATGGCCTTTCTTCTGCTGGTGATTTCCTTTGTACTGATTCTGATCATCCGCGTGCTGGGTAGAAAAAGGAGGGATGCAGCGTGAACGGATTCGCAAGTACAAAGCATACAGCGCGTGCTCAGAGACGCAATAAGCTCGCGACTATTGGGTTTTATACGCTTGGGGCTTTAGTCATGCTGCTAATCTTCTGGCTGCTCTTCACGATTCTTAGTAAAGGTCTGCCAGCGCTGCGGCCTGATTTCCTGATCAAACAGCCTGAAGAGATTGACGTTGGTGGCGGGATCGGTCCTGTACTTTTCAACTCTTTTTATATTTTGTTCATCTCGCTGCTTATTTCCGTCCCTATCGGTTTAGGAGCGGGGATTTATATGGCGGAATACGCTCCGGATAATGCTTTTACAGGTGGCCTGCGTATATGTGTAGAGGCGCTCTCTTCGGTTCCCTCGATTGTATTCGGTATGCTTGGTCTTGCGATATTTGCTGAATATTTTGGGATCGGTCTGACGATTCTTGGCGGTGGGGTAAGCTTGGCGCTTTTGAATCTGCCTATGCTTGCACGTGTGACGGAGGAAGCGGTCCGTGCTGTTCCTGGGGAGATGCGCGAAGCTGGATATGCACTGGGCATGACTAAATTCCACGTGATCCGCACAGTTGTCCTACCCGTTGCAATGTCTGCCATTGTTACTGGGATTTGTCTCGTTGCTGGACGCGCCTTCGGGGAGTCTGCGGTTATTATCCTTACCGCTGGTCTCAGTACCTCGGGCGAAATGTGGGACTTTAATCTGTTCTCGCCGGGAGAAACCCTGGCCGTACACCTTTGGTATGTACAATCTGAGGCAATTGTAGAAGATGCGCGGCAAATCGCTGACAAATCAGCGGCAGTACTAGTATTTGTAGTTTTGTTTATTAACTTTGCTTTCCGTTTTCCGCTCTGGCTTGGAAATCGCCGCAAAGGGCGCTGATTCGCTTATAAAGGAAGAACATGCATAAAAAACTGTCTCTCGGCGGAAGAAAACGCCGTGAACAGTTTTTTTATTCTCGATTAAATAAGCAGGATAGTCTCATCCTTCGATAATATTGCTAATGCGCGTGTCTTTTGAGTAATTAGATTGGCCACGCTTATAGAGAGCTAAAAATGTTCCCATATTTAAAAATCAGAAATGGGAATGTGAAGATTAATATTCGATGAGTAGTGAGTAGTGAGTAGTGAGTAATGAGTAATGAGTAATGATTGGTGGATGGTGAGTAATAAGTGATGAGTAGTGGTGATAAGAGTGGTTTTTAATTGCACTTTATGCACTTATTTTTGATGGTGATAGGTTTGTTTGGGTTTAATTGTACTTTGTGCAGTTAAAAATGGTGAAAAGACCATTCTAGGCGTAAATCTGAGAATATAAGTGTATGAAATGCAATTAAAGCGATTTTTGGAGGTAAAAGGGTACTTTTAGTTGCAGAAAATGCAATTAGATAGCATGTAGCTGCGTTTCTCCGGAAAAGCAGCCGTAATGTTCTAATGCGGCGGGGTATGATGTGGTACTGACTCATAGAAACTGATCATCGATTGCTAAGCTTCACAGAACCCTGAGCCCCAATGAGTTCTAAGTGTGACCAAGTCCGAGCGAGCATCAAAAGTTAAGCTCCATCGACTCATAGCCCGACGAGGCCCAGGTTTTCACCAAATTCTAAGTTTCGAATGCTAAGCTTTATCGGACCCTGAGCTCCGACGAGGCTAAGTTTTCATCAGGTTCTGAGCTTCGAATCCAAGCTCCATTAATCTCTGAAACTCAACTAATCCAGAGCAGCGAATCTTTAAGCTCAGTCGTTCAGTCGACTATTCGTCCCAGTGACTCCCTGAGCTCCACCCAACCCCTCCCCTGAACATAGAAACAGCCTTCCCGAAGGAAGGCTGTTTCTATATGACGTCCCGGAAGGGATTCGAACCCCCGACCGTGCGCTTAGAAGGCGCATGCTCTATCCAGCTGAGCTACCGGGACATGGTTGCTGGCAGAAAAGCAAGCAGGAATTATCATATCATATGGGGTGTTTTTTTTCAAGCTGTTTTTTAAAAAGAGTACGGGGTATGCTATAATCTACAATTATTAAGTTTCGGAAGAAGCTTAAGGTATTAATAACTTTTATAATGGTTAGGATTCCATTCACATAAGTAGACATAAGGAGGTGCCCTCATTAAACATTCGGATTCCCCCGCCACCAAAGAGAATATCGTCCTGTTCCCCAAGACACTGGACTATTATCAAATCCAGCTTACGGTGATGCTGGAAAGTGAACGCTACGGGGAAGCGATGGAGCTGCTTCGTTTTTTGCTGCAGTGTCAAGGACAGGAAGAGCGAAATTACGAGGAATGGCGGTCCCTGCTGGAATGGCTCGAAACGGCATTTCCTTACGCGTCCCAGAATGGAGATGCGGAGGGAACTGTTCACCCCGAAGACGAAGATTTAAGGGAAGAGGATATGGCCCGCTTTTTGGCCAAATCCAAAATGAACGAGGATGCGGGGTATCCCAAAAAGCTGCTGCAGCGGGTGATGAATGAACCTCTGTCTGAGGCGACAATACTTGCACTAGAGCAGCTATCCTATCTGGAAGGTGGCGGCGTTGACGAGGAGCTGACCACTTGGTTGCAGGGGGATAATGTTCATCCACTGCTGCAATTTCGGACCTTGCAGACGCTTAAGCGGCGTGGGATGCAGGGAACAGTGAAGCTGATTCGCGGACATGAAACGGTACTCGTAGAGATCGAGAGCGTGCCACTGCAGACGGAGGATTTTCCTCCGGAGGTGAGTCATGTGCTGGAGCGGGTAGCCGAGCAGGCAGAGGTGCATGAGCCTACGCTGTATTATTTTGCACAAGAGCTCTGGGGTCAGTTCATCATGTCGATTTATGGGTCGGACGAATATCGGAAATTGCTGGAAGGCGAAGACGTTTTGCTGGATATTTGGGCAGGAGCTTTGCACCAATTTGTTTCTGAAAGTTTAAACGGCTCCCGACAAGAGGAAGAGACACGTGGAATGTATGGCATCACAGACGGCATGCGCTTTCAATTTGAGGGAGCTTATCGTGCTCTCAAGGGTTTTGTAAAGACTTCTCTACTTGATAAATAAAGTAATGTTGTATATAATATAATGGTTATTCTGTGCGTGGATTGTATCATTATTTGAAGTAAACTTGTGAACCTATATTTTGGAGGGAAAAGTATAATATGAAAGCAACATGGGAAAAAATAGAGAAGAACCTTGGAGTTCTTGAAGTAGAAGTAGACGCAGAACGCGTAACAGCAGCACTTGATAAAGCTTTTAACAAAGTCGTTAAAAAAGCTAACGTACCAGGCTTCCGTAAAGGTAAAGTACCTCGGCCGATCTTTGAATCCCGTTTTGGTGTAGAAAGCTTGTACCAAGATGCAATCGACATTCTTCTTCCTGAAGCTTACGGTGAAGCAGTTGAACAAACTGACATCTTCCCTGTAGACCGTCCTGAAGTTGATATTGAGCAATTTGCTAAAGGTCAATCCTTTATCTTCAAAGCGAAGATCACGGTTAAACCTGAAGTGAAGCTCGGCGATTACAAAGGTCTGGAAGTTCCAGTACAAAAAGCTGAAGTGACTGAAGAAGAGTTGAGTGCTGAACTTGCTCGTCTGCAAGAACGTCATGCTGAGCTTGTAGTAGTTGAAGAAGAAGCAGCAGCTAACGGCGACATCGCTGTAATCGATTTTGACGGATATGTAGATGATGTACCGTTTGAAGGCGGAAAAGCTGAACGTCACTCTCTTGAGCTTGGCAGCAACTCCTTCATTCCTGGATTCGAAGAGCAAGTGGTAGGAATGGCTACTGGAGATTTCAAAGATGTTGAAGTTACTTTCCCTGATGAATACCATGCAGAGAACCTTGCGGGTAAAAAAGCAGTATTCAAAGTGAAGCTGCACGAAATCAAACGCAAACAACTTCCTGCACTCGATGATGAGTTCGCTAAAGATGTAAGTGAATTCGAAACTTTGGATGAGTACAAAGCAGATCTGAAAGCTCAGCTCGAATCCCGTAAAGAGGAAGAACTGAAAGGCCTTCGTGAGAATGCAGTTGTTGATAAAGCAGCAGCTAACGCTGAAGTTGAAATCCCTGAAGCTATGATCAACAGTGAAGTTGAGAACATGGTTCGTGACTTCGACACTCGTCTTCGTCAACAAGGCATGAACATGGATATGTTCCTTAGCTTCTCCGGCCAAACTCGTGAAGACTTGCAGAACCAAATGAAAGGCGATGCTGAAAAACGCGTTCGCAACAACCTGGTATTGGAAGTTATCGCAAAACAAGAGAACATTGAAGTTTCCGAAGAAGAAGTTAACGAAGAGTTGGCTACTATGGCTGAAGCTTACAAACGTACTCCAGAAGAAATCCGCAGCATCTTGGCAGCTAACGGTTCACTGGGCAGCTTGAGCGAAGAGCTTTCGTTGCGTAAAACCATTGATTTCCTTGTTAGCAATAGTGTAGAAGTTGAAGCAGTAGAAGAAGCACCAGCTGCTGAAGACACTAAAGCTGAGTAGGATATTTTAAACACTACCTAGAACGGCCAAGTTACACGGCCTCCATACAGATATGATAAGGCACGTAAGTTTCGTTACGTGCCTTATTTTTATCCTCGGCCGCAAATATATGTGACTACATAGGTATCCGTATGAACGTATGGCAATAAGGTAATAGGGGTAGTAACGTCACAATTCACAAGCAGCAGACAGTCGACTGTAGTGAAAAAATGACATCGCGCCTTGAACGTGTTAAAATATTTCTGAAACGATAAGACTAATCTGTACAGAGAAAAGAGGTTGGTGGCATGAGTCTGGTACCAATGGTTGTGGAATCAACAAGTCGTGGAGAACGTTCATACGATATCTATTCCAGATTGCTCAAGGATCGCATCATTTTCTTAAGCAGTGCGATTGACGATGATGTCGCCAATCTGGTTATTGCTCAATTGCTGTTTTTGGCAGCAGATGATCCCGAGAAGGACATTCACTTGTACCTCAACTCACCCGGTGGTTCAGTAACAGCCGGCATGGGTATATACGATACGATGCAATATATCAAACCGGATGTTTCAACCATTTGTGTAGGGATGGCAGCAAGCATGGGATCGCTCCTTCTAACAGCTGGGGCTCCGGGCAAAAGATATGCGCTGACCAACAGCGAAGTTATGATTCATCAACCGCTCGGCGGTGTTCAGGGTCAAGCGTCTGATATTTGGATTCACACTGACTGGATCCTTAAGACGAAACAGAAGCTGAATCAAATCTATGTAGATCGCACAGGTCAGCCCCTTGAAAAAATCGAACGGGACACAGACCGCGATAACTTCATGAGCGCGGAAGAAGCCAAGGAATACGGGCTTATTGACCAAGTTCTTTCTTCACCGATGAAATCTTAAAGGGGTGGTTAGATGTTTAAATTTAATGATGAAAAAGGGCAATTGAAATGTTCTTTTTGCGGTAAATCACAAGAGCAGGTTCGTAAGCTTGTAGCAGGACCGGGCGTTTATATATGTGACGAATGTATCGAGCTTTGCACGGAAATTGTGGAAGAAGAGCTCGGTCATGAGGAAGAGCTTGATCTGAAGGATATTCCAAAACCAAAGGAAATTCGCGATATTTTGGATCAATATGTAATCGGTCAAGAGCAAGCGAAGAAATCTCTTTCTGTAGCGGTATATAACCACTACAAGCGTGTGAACAGCCAAAGCAAGATCGAAGATGTTGAACTGACGAAGAGTAATATCCTTTTGCTTGGTCCAACAGGTTCTGGTAAAACCTTGTTAGCACAAACGATGGCGAAGATTATCAACGTTCCTTTTGCTATTGCAGACGCTACTTCCCTGACGGAAGCTGGTTATGTCGGCGAGGATGTTGAGAACATTCTGCTCAAACTCATTCAAGCTGCAGATTACGATGTGGAGAAAGCCGAACGCGGCATTATCTATATTGATGAAATTGATAAAGTAGCACGTAAATCCGAGAATCCGTCCATAACTCGTGACGTTTCCGGCGAAGGTGTACAGCAGGCGCTTCTGAAGATTCTGGAAGGAACTGTTGCTTCTGTGCCTCCGCAGGGCGGACGTAAGCACCCTCACCAGGAGTTTATTCAGATCGACACGACGAACATCCTGTTCATCGTTGGCGGTGCCTTTGACGGTCTGGAGCAAATGATTAAACGCCGTATCGGTAAAAAAATCATTGGCTTCAACGCAGCAGTTGAAGGACAAAAGGATCTAAAGCCTGGCGAATATTTGTCGATGGTATTGCCTGAAGATTTGCTCAAATTCGGTCTTATTCCTGAATTTGTAGGCCGTCTGCCAGTCATCTCGACTTTAGAGCCGCTTGATGAGAATACGCTTGTCCGTATCCTTTCCGAGCCTAAAAATGCTCTCACTAAGCAATATATCAAGCTACTGGAAATGGACAACGTAGCGTTGAAATTCGAACCATTGGCACTCGAAGCAATTGCCAAGGAAGCGATCAAACGTAATACGGGAGCCCGTGGACTGCGCGCGATTATTGAGAGCATCATGCTCGATGTGATGTATGAAGTTCCTTCACGCGATGATATTAAAGATTGTGTGATCACGGAACAGGTCGTTCAGGAGAAAGCTTTGCCTGAGCTCAACCTTAAGAAAGACAAGAAGAAAGAGGAAAGCGCGTAAGCCGCTTTTCCTTAACAATACATGTCACAGTCTCCACCTTTCTTCCGCTTATCCCGCTTCACATTAGCGGGAGCGAAGGGGTGGAGCTTTGGCGTTATGGGGGAGAAAAATCATGTTCTTGAGACACCAAACCCGTCCTGTCAATGTTGGCGGGCTCATTATTGGGGGAAACAACGAGGTTGCGATTCAAAGCATGTGTACAACCAAAACCGCTGATGTGGAGGCTACTGTAGCTGAAATATTGCGGCTTGAGGAAGCAGGCTGCCAGCTGGTACGCGTAACTGTCAACAATGAAGAGGCGGCTGCCGCAATCAAGGAGATCAAGAAACAGATTCATATCCCACTCGTAGCGGATATTCATTTCAACTATAAGCTAGCGTTGATGGCTATTGAGAACGGCATCGATAAGGTACGGATTAATCCGGGGAACATTGGTCGCCGCGAAAAGGTAGAAGCGGTAGTTAAAGCATGTAAAGAAAAAGGGATTCCGATTCGTATTGGTGTAAATGCTGGTTCTTTGGAGAATCACCTTTTGGAGAAATACGGATACCCAACCCCAGAAGCCATGGTAGAAAGTGCGTTATACCATATTGGTATTCTGGAGGAACTGGATTTCCACGACATTATCGTCTCTCTAAAAGCATCAGATGTGCCAATGGCCATCGAAGCTTATCGTCAGGCTGCGGAAGTCATTCCTTATCCGCTACACTTGGGGATTACAGAATCCGGCACATTGTTTGCGGGTACAGTGAAAAGCTCCGCTGGTATCGGTGCACTGCTCTCTATGGGCATCGGCAGCACCCTGCGTATCTCGCTTAGTGCCGATCCGGTTGAAGAGGTTAAGGTGGCGCGTGAGCTGCTGAAGACGTTTGGTCTGATCTCTAACGCGGCGACGCTGATCTCTTGTCCGACTTGCGGACGACTGGATATCGATCTTTTCTCCATCGCTAATGAGGTGGAAGAATATATTTCGAAGCTTAAGGTGCCTATTAAAGTTTCTGTCCTTGGCTGTGCTGTTAATGGTCCTGGTGAGGCACGTGAAGCAGATATCGGTATTGCTGGCGCTCGTGGGGAAGGTTTGCTTTTCCGTTACGGACAAATGATCCGTAAAGTGCCTGAAGCTGAACTCGTGAACGAGCTGAAAAAGGAAATTGATGCGATCGTGGTGGCTTACGAGGCAACGGGCGAAATCCCAGGCCGCGCCCACGCTAACCTTGCACCTCCGGTGCAGTCGAAGTAACTTGGTCTTTTACGAATATATAATTCGTTAATAATACGTGGCGAAGAACGCCCTGTGCAGCTCCGGTAAATCCGGGGCCCATGGGGCGTTTTTTTTGCGTTTATTCTTATTTTGGAGGAAGGGATGAGTAAACATGAACTATGAACAAGCCCATGAAAAATTTATTGCGCATCATCTTGCAAACAGAACGGGCGAACGGCGGGGGAGGCTGGAGAGAGGTCATGGCCACGCAGAAAAATTATTTTTGCAGAACGTCTGGTGGCCGCTTCGTGGTGACTTCAATGATCTTCATCCGGAGTATGAGGTGCTGGATTTACAGAGACGGGCTTATTTTGCTGATTTTGCTTTTTTGCCGGGGCCGATCAAGCTCTTGTTTGAGATTAAAGGGTATGCAGCTCATGTAAGAGACATGGATAGGCTGAAGTATTGTAATGAGCTAAATCGTGAAACTTTTCTGTACGGAATGGGTTATCAAGTAATTTCATTTGCCTATGATGATGTTGAACAGCGCCCTGAGTTATGTGTTACACTGCTGCGTTTGGCGTTAAGCCGCTACCAAATTTTAGATGCGCCACGTGACAGACTGCTAATCGCTGAGAAGGAAATCATGCGTTTAGTGGTGCGTCAAGCTGGGGTGATACGCCCTAAAGAAGTCGCTGATTATTTCACGCTAGATCCCAAAACAGTACGCATGATGCTAAAGAATCTCTGTGAAAAAGGCTGGCTAACCCCTATAAGAAGGGGGATAGGCGTCAAAAATGTTGAGTATAAGCTGGCTCGTGATGTTCTTTATTACTGGGATTGATAATTGTAAAGGCTGGTGGCTGGTGGCTGGTGGCTGGTGGTTGGTGGTTGGTGGTTGGTGGTTGGTGGTTGGTGGTTGGTGGTTGGTGGTTGGTGGTTGGTGGTTGGTGGTTGGTGGTTGGTGGTTGGTGGTTGGTGGTTGGTGGTTGGTGGCTGGTGGCTGGTGGCTAATGGCTGATGGAGGCTATATTATTGAAGTAGTTTATGTAGGAGTAATTAATGTAACAGTTTAGCCTATGTAATTGATGTATCTGGTGGAACTTATGGAGTTGTTGGTGCTATTGTAGCTGATGTAACTGGTGTAGATGACGTAGCTAATGTTGAAATGGATAAAGTAGTAAAAGTGGCTGATGGAGCAGGTGTAGCTGAAGTAGTTTGATGGGACTGATCATATAGGCGTAACAATTTTGGCCATGACTTTTGCTGAAGGTGGGAATTTGAAAAGAAGGTATGTGAAGGAGCTTGATGTGAAATCGGTTATGAATTGAAACCCAACAATTAGGGAAATTCTCCCTGAAATAAGCCGATTATGGCTCGAAATCAAGCTTTTTAGGGAAAAACTCCCTAATAAAAGGAGCATTTCTCCCATTTATGTGTGATTCGACCGATAATCAGGGAGTATTTCCCTAATTAGCAGTTGAAAGGTCGTGAATCACTGATAAATAGGGAGTATTTCCCTAATTATTTGGCTGGGTACCAATGATACTTAGATTTTGTACTAAATAGGTTGTTTCTACGAACATAGAAGATAAAAACTCATACGTTCAGCAAACTAAGTTAACTCTGCGTCTTAGAAGTAACTCACCGTGCCCAGCTGACTTAGCCTCTAGAAGTAACTCACCGTGTCCAGCTGACTTAGCCTCTAGAAGTAACTCACCGTGTCCAGCTGACTTAGCCTCTAGAAGTAACTCACCGTGTCCAGCTGACTTAGCCTCTAGAAGTAACTCACCGTGCCCAGCTGACTTAGCCTCTAGAAGTAACTCACCGTGCCCAGCTGACTTAGCCTCTAGAAGTAGCTCACCATTCCCAGCTGACTCAGTTTCTAGAGTAACTCAGCTTCTAAAAGTACCTCAACGAACTCAACTAACTAACATCTACAGGAAACTCCCAACTTCCTCACCCTTAGCTGTAAAGTCGCAGAATTAGGTTCCTCACCCTACATAGCATCGATCACGATCCTCAGTTACTAAGTTCAACGGCTCGACATATCACCACAGTTCCTCAAATTCCCTTTCCACTAATCTCTCCCGTATTTCTCCGCGATTTTCCGCATTCCTCTTCATCCCTCCTTTACTTCCTCACTCCTCCGCATTCCTTCTTCTCCAATCTCCTTTCTAACTACCTCAACAATCTCCTTTTTAAAATTTACATAAGCTACATTTGCACTCCCCACACTCATTATTGCCCTTATAGTTAATTATCAGAGTCTATCCTACTGCAACAATTCAACAAATCCTCAAATTCGCGTTTACTAATTACCGAAACGGCTATACTACCTAATAGTAGCCAAGGGTGGAAAGGTAGACTGAACGAAACAGGAGGATGACCTATGGAATTAAGTATAGTTGTGATGATCGTGCAGCTCTTTTTCGCGCTGGTTATCGGCGTATACTTTTGGAATCTGCTGCGGGGTCAGAAGACAAATAAGTCAGCGGTAGAACGAGAGTCGCGCAAGGAACTGGACAAGTTACGGAAAATGCGGATGATTACATTAACTAAACCATTGTCGGAGAAAACACGTCCGGCTTCTATTGGAGATATTGTCGGGCAAAAGGATGGGCTGCGCGCCCTGAAAGCCGCACTTTGCAGCGCTAATCCGCAGCATGTGATTATTTATGGTCCGCCGGGAGTCGGCAAGACTGCGGCAGCGCGTGTTGTCATGGAAGAGGCGAAAAAGAATGTGCTTTCTCCTTTTAAAAGTGACGCCAAATTCACAGAGATTGATGCCACAACCGCTCGTTTTGATGAGCGTGGTATTGCTGACCCGTTGATCGGATCCGTGCATGATCCTATTTATCAGGGTGCAGGAGCCATGGGGGTGGCGGGCGTGCCACAGCCGAAACCGGGAGCGGTGACTAAGGCGCATGGCGGGATTCTTTTTCTGGATGAGATAGGAGAGCTTCACCCCATTCAGATGAATAAGCTGCTTAAAGTGCTTGAGGACCGGAAGGTACTGCTAGAGAGCGCTTATTATAATTCGGAGGATAATAATACTCCGGCTTATATTCATGATATTTTTCAAAATGGATTGCCTGCTGATTTCCGGCTAGTTGGCGCTACTACGCGTTCTCCGGATGAGATTTCACCTGCATTGCGTTCGCGCTGCATGGAGATTTATTTCCGCCCGCTGCTGCCGGATGAGATTGCCGTCATCGCGCGTGACGCGATACAGAAAATCGGGCTTAAACCAAGTCCGGAAGCTGTCACTGTGGTGCAGCAGTATGCAACCAACGGCCGGGAAGCAGTTAATATGATTCAACTGGCTGCCGGATTAGCTTTAACTGAACAGAGAGATACACTAAATGCTGCTGATGTGGAATGGGTAGCGGGCAGCAGCCAGCTTCCGCTGCGTACGGAACGCAAGATTCCTTCGGCACCGCAGATTGGATTAGTCAATGGTCTTGCCGTGTATGGACCGGGGATGGGTACTCTGCTCGAAATCGAAGTCTCCGCAGCGCCTGCTGTGAACGGCCAGGGCAGACTGAACGTGACAGGTGTGGTGGATGAAGAAGAGATCGGTGGAGGCTCCCGCACGATTCGGAGAAAAAGTATGGCAAAGGGCTCGGTTGAGAATGTATTGACCGTACTGCGTACGATGAATCTGGAGCCCGATCGTTATGATCTACATGTGAATTTTCCAGGTGGAACACCGATTGACGGGCCTTCGGCAGGGGTGGCGATGGCAGTAGCAATCGTATCTGCTATTCGTGGACTTCCCGTGGATAACACTGTAGCGATCACAGGTGAGATAGGCATCCATGGACGAGTCAAGCCAGTGGGTGGTGTAATTGCCAAAGTGGAAGCTGCTTTTCAAGCTGGAGCCACTACAGTGCTTATTCCAAAAGAAAACTGGCAGTCTCTCTTCGCTGACCTTGCGCCATTACGCGTTATTCCAATGGAAACAGTAGAAGAGGTGTTCCGTCACCTGTTCGGTGCCGATACAGCAGATGTAAGGCTGCCTGCAGTTGCTGGAGAGCTGTTCTCTGCAGCACCCTCACTCCTAAAGGCCGATGCCGCTGGTGAATCTGCAAAGGGTTAAACAAAATTGATCCCTAATTCGAAGAATAAGGTGAGATTTGTCGCTGTAAAATAAAGGAGGCTGCAGGCAATTCTGCTGCTTCCTTTTTAAATGCTACAAGAAACGTTGTCTCTATTTAAGGAAAAGCAAGTCGGTTCTTCTTGAAATCTAAGGACTCTGTTGGTGTTTTGGGGCTGCTTTTGTTAGAATGAATGCATATGAGATTAATTGAGAGCCATGGGAGGTGCGAAAGCGATGATGACAAATAAAACAAAAGGTCGTCGTTTTCCTTTATTGCCGCTAAGAGGGCTTCTTGTGTACCCAAGCATGGTTCTTCACTTGGATGTGGGCCGTGAGAAGTCAGTTCGGGCGTTAGAGAAAGCTATGGTTGAAGATAATTTGATTCTTCTTTGTTCCCAGTCGGAAGTGAATATTGAAGAGCCAGGTCAGGACGATATTTTTCGGGTCGGTACTGTCGCCAATGTGCGGCAAATGTTGAAGCTTCCAAACGGTACGATACGTGTACTGGTTGAAGGTGTAGAACGGGCCGAAATTATTAATTATATCGATAATGATGAGTACTATGAGGTTATGGCGCGTGAGCTGCCGGAAGATGTAGATAGCGATCAAGAATGTGACGCGCTGATGCGTACAGTACTCAATCAGTTCGAACACTATATTACGTTATCCAAAAAAGTGACCCCAGAGACCCTCGCTGCTGTATCCGATATAGAAGAGCCTGGTCGACTTGCGGATGTCATTACGAGTCATTTATCGCTAAAAATTAAGGATAAGCAAGAAATTCTTGAGACGATTGATGTTAGTAAACGGTTGGAGAAGCTTCTTGATATTCTTAATAATGAGCGTGAAGTGCTGGAGCTTGAACGTAAGATCAATCAACGTGTCAAAAAACAAATGGAAAAGACGCAGAAGGAATATTATTTGCGTGAGCAAATGAAAGCGATCCAGAAAGAGCTCGGCGAGAAGGAAGGCCGGGTAGGAGAAGCGGAAGAGCTGCGGACGCTAATGGAAGAGAAAAATGTTCCAGAACGTGTGAAGGAAAAGATGGAGAAAGAAATCGATCGTCTGGAAAAAATGCCAGTCAGCTCTGCGGAAGGCGGCGTCATTCGCAACTATGTAGATTGGCTGCTCAGTCTCCCTTGGAGTGAACAGACAGAGGATGATCTTGACATCAAAAAGGCCGAGCAGGTACTTGATGAGGATCACTACGGTTTGGAAAAACCAAAGGAACGGGTATTGGAATATTTGGCCGTTCAGCAGCTGGTTAAGAAGCTTAAGGGTCCTATTCTATGTCTTGTAGGTCCTCCAGGTGTGGGCAAAACCTCACTGGCTCGTTCCATCGCCCGTTCGCTCAACCGCAAGTTCGTCCGTATCTCGTTAGGCGGTGTACGTGATGAGGCGGAGATTCGAGGTCATCGCCGGACTTATGTAGGTGCGATGCCGGGGCGGATTATCCAAGGCATGAAGACGGCGGGTACGATTAATCCGGTTATCCTATTGGATGAAATCGATAAGATGGCTGCGGATTTCCGTGGAGATCCATCTTCAGCGCTGCTTGAGGTACTGGATCCAGAACAAAACAACACGTTTAGTGATCATTTTGTAGAGCTGCCGTTCGACTTGTCGAACGTAATGTTTGTAACAACAGCGAACGTAGTGCATAATATTCCGCGTCCATTGCTGGACCGGATGGAAATGCTGTTCATTCCAGGTTATACGGAACTGGAGAAACTGCAAATCGGCAGCCGTTATCTGTTGCCTAAGCAGAAGAAAAACCATGGTCTTGCAGAAGATCAACTGATTATCGAAGACGATAGCTTATTACGCATTGTCCGCGAATATACCCGTGAATCCGGTGTGCGTAATTTGGAGCAGCAGATTGCAGCATTATGCCGCAAAGCTGCGAAACAAATCGTGTCTGAGGAAAAAGAGAAAGTGATCATTCTTCCTGACGACATCAAGGATTATCTTGGGGCTTCCAAATATCGTTACGGTATGGCCGAGCTTGAAGATCAGATTGGTACCGTCACTGGGCTGGCTTGGACTGAGGTCGGTGGGGATACACTGCTGATCGAAGTTACGGTTGTGCAGGGAACAGGTAAACTAACCCTCACCGGACAGCTGGGCGATGTAATGAAGGAGTCGGCACAGGCCGCATTCAGCTATACTCGTTCGAAGGCGGAGGAGCTGGGACTCCAGCCCGATTTTTATGAGAAGATTGATATTCATATCCATATTCCGGAAGGTGCAATTCCGAAGGATGGTCCGTCTGCAGGGATTACGATCGCAACCGCATTGATCTCCGCACTCACGAAACGTTATGTTTCCAAGGATGTGGCGATGACAGGTGAGATTACCTTGCGGGGACGTGTTTTGCCAATTGGTGGATTGAAAGAGAAATCTCTTGCCGCTCACCGAGCTGGATATAAAAAGATCCTTCTTCCCAAAGACAATGAACGGGATTTGAAAGATATTCCTGAGAGCGTACGTAATGATGTTGAGTTCGTACCGGTATCTAATATGGATCAGGTCTTGCATCATGCGTTAGTTGAGCATCATAATGAAATTAGCAGTGAGCCACCGAGTAGTGTGCATTAGAAAGGAAGTCCTATGAAAGTTAATATTGCCGAATTTATTATCAGTGCCGTTGGCCCTGATCAGTACCCTGATGATTCCTTGCCAGAGGTTGCTCTGGCAGGGCGTTCCAATGTGGGGAAGTCTTCCCTCATTAACCGAATGATTAACCGTAAGAATCTGGCTCGGACAAGCTCCACGCCTGGTAAGACACAACACATGAACTATTACCGTATCAATGAAGACAGCATGTATTTTGTTGACTTTCCAGGTTACGGGTATGCCAAAGTCTCCAAGACGCAACGTGCGGTGTGGGGGAAAATGGTTGAGAAATACCTCTCTGAGCGCGATACGTTAAAGCTGGTTCTGCTTATTGTGGACCTGCGGCATTCGCCTACCAGCAATGATAAGATGATGTTCGACTGGTTGAAGCATTATGATCTTCCTATGTGTGTTGTAGCGACCAAAGCGGATAAAATTCCGAAGACACGCTGGCAAAAACATATCAAGACCATGAAGCAGGAGCTGGGTGTGCTGCCAGGGGATAATTTTATTCCATTCTCCTCGGAAATTGGTCTCGGCAAAGACGAGCTTTGGGGCTTAATTGATGGGTATATTCGCCCTTCTGAGAATGAATCTCCGGATTCAGAGGATGCTGAAATGATAGCAAATGAATCTCAGCAAGAGGAGTCAACCGAAGCGTAAGATATGAACTCATTTACAATCAAGCAACCATTCCTGGTGGGAATGGTTGTATTTTTTTTGTTGATAAAACTAAAATTTCTATGGAAAAGGACCGATAGATAACATATGATAGATATTCACTGCCACATCTTACCCTTTTTGGATGACGGAGCCTCTGATTGGGAAGCTGCTCTTGCCATGGCGCAAGACGCCCACAGAGAAGGGATTACTTCAGTCATCGCCACGCCACATCATGCCAACGGTCAATATATGAATAACGCCCCCAAGATTAAAGAAGCTGTGGAGTTGATGAATGAGAGACTTCGTCAGGCTGGTAATCCACTGCTTGTTCTTCCAGGTCAAGAGATCCGTATCTACGGGGAGCTGCTGAATGATCTGGAGCGGGGGGAACTGCTGAGTCTTGCAGATTCGCGGTATATTTTACTGGAAATGCCTTCTTCACGAGTACCACGTAACATGGAAGAAATCTGCCACGAGCTGATCATTCAAGGGTTCGTTCCGGTCATCGCCCATCCGGAGCGCAATGCTGAAATAGCTGCTGATCCTTCTAAACTAGAGAGATTGATAGAGCTAGGATCACTTGGGCAGGTAACCGCACAGAGTCTTGCAGGCGTTTTCGGGAATAAGCTACAGAAATTGTCGCTGGAGCTATGCCGTAGAAATGCAGTACATGTGTTGGCCTCTGATGCACATGACAGTGTTCATCGTCCTTTTGGATTAAACGCTGCTTATGTGGTTATGGAGAAAGAATTAGGCCCTGAGCTGCGTGACTATGTTCGCGGCAATGCTCAGCAAATTATGACCAATGGCGAGGTTATTCATGGAAAACACGTACAAACAAGGAGAAACCGACAAAAATTGTTTGGATTTTTTTTCCGAAAGGGCTGACTAATCTACCTTATAGTGGTAGAATGGGTTTTATTGGGTGATTTAATGCTATTCGTAATAGCGTAGCATTTGGGCGAATTGTTCTAGGTCTATGGTAGTACAGTATTTTAATACATAAGAAGAGGTGGATATTTAGTGACTTTGAAAAAGAAACTAGTAGTATCAACATTAGCAGCAAGTATGGTAGCAGCATCCGTAGCGGGTCTTCCGTTGGGAAGCCTTGGAGCAGTAGGTACAGCATCTGCGGCTACAGTTAGTAGCAGTACAGCAGTTAAGGATAAGGTTCTTGCTGTTTACAAACAATTGACCGCAACAGATGCAGTTTATCTCTACAATTTGAAGACTGAGGTTGCAGCACTGGATGAGGCAGAATTCGTAGAAATTTTTGCTCCAATTCTGAAGAATCTTTCACTGGATGCAGAAGAAACAAAAACATCACTTAAATTGTTCCAAAGCGTTACTAGTGTAGTATACGACGTCTATGGCAATGACTTCTCCGAAATTCAAGTGATCCGTAACGACGACAAAAACATTGCTTTGCTGAGCAAAATTGCAAAGAAAGCGGGTGTGTCTGGACTTACTGTTGATAGTGTTTCTGAATTCTTGAGCAGCATTGAAACAGAACTTCGTGCACTGGTAAGCAGCAAGTCAACTGCAGATTTGTTGGCAATCCTAACTTCTGAATCTGGATACGATACTTTGTTGGATGAAGCTATTGCAAAAGTATTGAGCCATACAACAGGAGCAGGAGCACTCACAGTAAGTCAAGCGTTGGACAAGCTTGGAGTTACTGCTAGTGATGTGAAGCAAACACTGAAGAACCTGAACAATAATATTAAATCCGCAAAACCTGCGGCGAAATCACTTGCATTTGCTTATATTAAAGCCTACGGATTAGGCGATAATGGCAACGGTAATGGTGGTAATAATGGTGGTAGTAACGGTGGAAGCGGGAATGGAAGTGTTACAACTCCTGTAGCTCCTGTTCAAACTCCAGGAATCTACGATGTATCCAAGCTCGTAAGCATTGTTGACGGTAAAGCAACCTTGAAATTGGTTGATGCTGATGTAATTAAAGAATTTGATAAGCTGGTTGCAGCGAACCCTGGTAAAACTGGTCTTACTTTGACCTTAAATCTGGGAACAGTAAACGCTACTACAGTTGAAGTTCCACTTTCCCAAGCCATTATTGAAGCTGCAAAAGCTAAAGGTATTGCGAATATCGCCGTTACTTTCAACGGTGTAACTGTAACGATTCCTGTAAGCCAATTCAGCACAGCAATTTCATTGACAGTAACTACAGCTAAACCAGAAGTTGTAACTTCCGTTACCAAGCTGAAATTGGCTTCGGATGTGTATGAATTCACACTTAGTGTGAACGGTGTAGTACAAAGTACATTTAAACAACCAATTACTATCAAACTGCCACTTAAGAATACAGATGGTCTTGATAAAGAATTGCTTTCCGTTGGTAAGCTTGTATACGGCGACCTGCAATTCCAAGGTGGAGTTCTTGATGGAGATTTCATCGTAGAACCACGTGATACATTCTCTTCTTACGCAGTACTTGAGAATAAAGTCTCCTTTAATGATATTGCTGCTGTACAAGCATGGGCTGGCAGACAAATTCAAGTCGTCGCTGCTAAAGGTGCGATTGAAGGAGTCGGAGCAGGTAAATTTGCACCGAAGAGCAACGTAACTCGTGCTGAGTTCTCCAAAATGCTGATTCGTGCGCTTAACCTGGAAAACAACTCTGCTGTACAAAGCTTTAGCGATGTAAGTTCAACTGCTTGGTATGCACCATATGTAGCAGTTGCAGCAGAAAAAGGGATTATTACTGGACGCAGTGCGGCCAAATTTGATCCTAATGCAACTATTACACGTGCAGAAATGGCAACAATGATCTCCCGTGCGTTGAAATCTATCAATCCTGATGCAAAAACCGATTCTACTGCAATCAGCAAATTCTCTGATGCTGCTAAGATCAGTGCATCCCTAAGAGATGGCGTAGCGTTTGCAGCAAGCCACAACCTGGTTATCGGAAATGCTGGCAAGTTCAACCCGAACGATACAGCTACCCGTGCTGAAGCAGCAGTAATTATCTACCGTACTATTAACTTCAAGTAAATAAAACTTATAGTATACAGCCTCCTCTCATGTAGGTGAGAGGAGGCGATTTTTTTGCAAATAGGGAAGATTTGAACAGGCATCGAAATATTTCAGAAATAGCTTGGGGGTAATTTCACTTGTCATCACAAGAATTGGATCTTCGCGATTATTTTCAGATCGTCAGGAAGAGACTATGGCTCATTTTCAGCATAGTTGTATTGGTGTGCGGTATTGCTGGTGTATATAGTCTGTATATTAAAAACCCGGTATATGAGGCATCCACGAAGATTATCGTTAACCAAACACCGACGCAGTCAGCGGTGGGGCAGCTTGATTTAAACCAGATTAATACCAATATTCAATTAATTAATACGTATAAGGAAATTATTAAGACTCCGGCCATCCTTGATATTGTTACAAAGGATTATCCGCAATTCAATATTACTGCGGAAGAGCTATTAAAAAAGGTTAATGTGAGTTCCGTAAATAATACGCAGGTGATGACACTTGTCGTTCGAGATAATTCTTATCAGCGGGCTGCTGAAATCGTGAATGCCATTTCACTTGTGTTCAAGGAAGAAATTCCAAGTCTATTTAATGTGGAAAATGTATCGATTCTGAATGAAGCTAAAGTGAATCCAACTGTTGAGCCCCGGCCGGTAGAACCAAATGTTTTACTGAACATAGCTATTGCTTTTATCGTCTCTTTGATGATTGGATTAGGGATTGCCTTCCTGCTGGAATATATGGATGACACCCTGAAGACAGAAGCTGATATTGAGAAGTATCTTGGTTTGCCTACCATAGCTATGATTACAAGATTGGGTCAAGATGAAAGCAAGCAAGGTGCCGCACAAACACAGAAACAATCATCCAGAAAGGCGGGGGACCTCGAACATGTCACAGCTTCCAAATAAACAACGCCATCTGATCACCGTTACGAACCCACGCTCTCCTGTCTCTGAAGCGTTTCGCGCATTGCGCACGAATATTGATTTTTCTTCTGTAGATCAGACTATTCAAGTGATTATGGTCACTTCATCCGGACCGGAAGAAGGTAAATCTACGGTATCTGCTAACCTGGCGGCAGCTTACGCACAAGCAGATAAAAGAGTATTGTTGATTGATGCCGATTTGCGGAAGCCAACGGCACATAAGACTTTTACACTAAGTAACCGTTTTGGTTTATCCTCCCTACTGTCTCAGCAGGCAGTTCTTGAGGACACTGTCCAAGATTCTGGTGTTAATAATCTTTCAATCATGACCTCTGGACCAATCCCGCCCAACCCGGCGGAAATGATGGCATCTAATCGGATGAGCACTCTTTTACAGGATTTGCGTCAGCGGTATGATGTCATTCTTATTGATACTCCACCACTATTAGCGGTTACGGATGCACAAATTGTGGCCTCGAAGAGTGATGGCGTTATTATGGTTGTCAGCTATGGTAAGGTAAAACGCGATATCGCAGTAAAAGCTAAAGCTAATCTAGATCGTGTAGGTGCAAAAATGCTCGGCGTTGTTCTCAATAATGTAAAACGTAAAGCTAGTGAAGGGTACTATTACTACTACTATGGAAATTGATTTATTCATAATTAAAAATGTTATTTTTGGAGGCACTGAAAATGACAGCGAAATCTAGAGTGATTCTTTTATTCTTCATTGATCTTGCGATCATTTGGTTCAGTATTGTGACATCTTATTTGTTTCGGTACCCTAACCATGCTCTTCAGGAATATGTTGTACAGATGCTGCAATTTGGTTTGATTGCAACATTTGCATTTGGTGGAAGCCTGATATACTTCGGTCTTTACCGAAGAATGTGGCAATATGCCAGTATCGGTGAGATTATATCGGTTTCTAAAGCTATTGTAGTAGGGTCTTTATTTTCATTTGCACTGGCGTATCTAATTTTGCCGGATAGAGTACCTTTTGCCATAGAAGTTCGGTCCATGGAGACTATTCTTTTATTAGTAGGTGGAGTTCGATTTTTATGGAGAGTACTTCATAATGACCGAATCAATTACAAAGACACTAAGACCCATACACTAATTGTAGGTGCTGGTGATTGTGGGTTATTAATTGCTCGGGAAATGATGGGACCCTCTTTTGCACATACCAAATTAGTCGGTTTCATTGATGATAATGCGAATAAATACCATATGTATATATTGGGTGTTCCTGTATTAGGTAATCGATATGCAATCCCCGCTATTGTGAAAGAAAGAGAAATTCATGAGATTATTATTGCCATGCCCTCTGTTTCACGTACTGAGATTTCTGAGATTATTAATCTTGCCAAAAAGACTGGAGCTAAGCTGAAGATAATCCCGGCTCTTAACGATCTGATCGCTGGGAAAATATCAGTTAAGAAACTTCGGGATGTTAGTGTAGAAGATTTATTAGGACGTGAACCGAACGTAGCTGATTTGAACAGTATTTTAGGTTATGTACATCATAAGACGGTGTTAGTTACGGGGGCTGGCGGCTCTATTGGTTCGGAGTTATGCCGGCAGATTGCTCCTTTTGGTCCGGACAAGCTATTGTTACTTGGACACGGTGAGAACAGTATTTACACGATTGAAATGGAACTTCGTAAGAGTTTTCCGGAGTTGAACATTGTAACCGTGATAGCAGATGTGCAGGATCGCAGTCGAATGATGGACATATTCAGTGGCCATAGACCGCATGTAGTCTTTCACGCAGCAGCACATAAACACGTTCCTTTAATGGAGCGGAACCCTTCGGAAGCCATTAAAAATAATGTTTTTGGCACCAAAAATGTTGCGGATTGTGCAGATAAATATGGTGCCGAGAGATTCGTAATGATCTCTTCTGATAAGGCGGTTAACCCAACCAGTGTAATGGGTGCTACTAAACGGATTGCGGAAATGTATGTGCAGAGCCTGCACACTACAAGTCAAACGAAGTTTTCTGCTGTGCGTTTTGGAAATGTTCTTGGCAGTCGTGGTAGTGTAATTCCAGCCTTTAAGCAGCAGATCGCTGCCGGAGGTCCAGTCACTGTGACACATCCAGAAATGGTGCGTTATTTCATGACGATTCCGGAAGCAGTACAGCTTGTCATCCAATCTGGTTCTTTCGCCAAAGGCGGAGAAGTATTCATTCTGGATATGGGAGAGCCGGTTAAGATTCTAACGTTGGCGGAAGACTTAATCACGCTCTCTGGATATGAACCCTATAAGGACATTGATATTCATTTCTCCGGTATTCGTGAGGGTGAGAAGTTATATGAAGAGTTGCTTACAGATGAAGAGAATTTAGGCTCTACCGATCATGGAAGAATCTTTATCGGTAAACCTAATGTCATAAGTCTGAACCAGTTAGAACTGGAATTTAAACGTTTGGAACGTGTTCTCGCTGAGGAACCAGAAGTCATCCGCGAAATAATCAATCAGATTGTACCAATGCAGCCCGTTGCCCAAGTTGCTATTAGCTAACTATTCATAAAGGGGGATATAAAGTGTTCAACAAACGATGGAGAAAGATCCTTTTATGGACGCTGTCAGTTATTGTAGTGCTGGGTGTTGGCGGCTTGTTCGCCGCGAATTACGCTGTCGATAAGCTGATGAATTCAATGGTAGATGGTTTTGATCTTGAGTCTGAGGATAATGTTGGTGGTGGTCAAGATCAAGGATCGGCACCAACTGATACAGTTGGTGATAGTAATGTTGAACCTGTAGAGTCCATGGCACCTACTACTCCACCAGCAAATGACAAGGGAAGTAGTAATCAAGGAAACAATGATAAATCTGCTGAACCGACCAAAGCTCCATCATCAGATCAAAAAGATGGCTCTTCAGATGGTTACACAGCACAGGTCTCCACAGATAAAGCTAAGCAAATTCAAGAAAATGTAACGATTAAGGATAAAGCAGATGTTGCTTCTATTGTTCTTGGTCAACTTAGCGTATCCGATATTAATCGTCTTAAAGATTTGGCAAAGGGTGGCTTAACGACTGAGGAGAAGCGTGAGGCGCGCAGTATCATCCTAGGTAAAGTATCCACAGAGCAGTACAATGAGCTTTCTCAGATTGCTAAGAAGTACGGAGTCAGTCAAGGGAAAACACATGACCAAATCATTGCTGAAGAAGAACAATTAAAAGCGAAAGAAAAGGGAAGTGAATAAATATGTCTAAAGCAACATTATCAGTCGTGGCTTTATCGTTAATTGCTTCAATTGGTTTAGCACCCTTAACAGCATCAGCACCTATATCAGTATCAGCAGCGGCAGTACCAAGTGCAACGCCTAAGGCTGCAACTAATACGATTAAAGTACAAAGTATGAACGTGAATTTGATTTTTGACGGTGTGAGTATTCAGCCACCCGCAGGTCAGTATGTATTCATGTACAACAATACAACTTATGTTCCATTACGGTTTATGTCATATGCTTTACAGAAGAGCGTAGCTTGGGATGCTAAAAACGTTAAAGTTACCGTAGCAGAGCCTAGCAGCTCAGAGCTAGTTGTGATTAAAGAATATCTAATGAATGCAAAGAACGGGAATAGTACTTCAGCAGCAGCGAAGAATATTGTCCTCAATCAAGTTAAGGCAAGTTATGTATTTAACGATGCAACCAAGGCTTTGCCTACAGGTCAATCTAGCTTCATCCTGAATGGTTCCTTATATGTGCCTCTACGTTTTTTATCGGAATCTGTAGGTCATAACATTAGCTGGGATCAGAAGACGAAGACCATTACTGCAGCTTCCAAGGCTTATCAGGAACAAACCACTAATGGATTGACAAACAATGACAATGGCAAGGGCCCATCTCCAGTAGCGACACCAGCGCCAACGGATACAACAGGTGCAACAGGTGGTGGTTCTGCAGGAACTGGAAAGGTTTCATATGAAACTATCACTAGTGACACAGAAGCTAAGCTTACGGCGCTTAAAAATCAAAGTCAATCGACATTAATGAGTATTGCATTTGAGTATGTTGGAGCAACAGATGAGGCGAGTAAGAAAAGTATAAAAGCTAAAGGGGTACAACAACTAGCCTCATTCACTGCTAGCTTCAATAGTATAGTTGCTGATGCTGAACAAAAACTGAACAGCAATGGGTATAGCACGGAGATTATTAGTCAATATAAAAGTGAATTTGAATCACAGCTTCAGTTAGGGAAAGATCTGGCTGCGGGAATGGCGGATTAAATATCCGCTGTTTCTTTATCAATATATATGCAGAGGTTGAGTGATGGATGAAGCCTTACTTAGTTGTAAAAAAAACACTTGATTGGATCACTGCTTGTTTTTTAATCATTTTATCTTCACCTATCATGTTAGCAGCAACTATAGCTATCAAGATTGGTTCGAAAGGTCCTGTTTTATTTCGTCAGAAGCGACCTGGTAAGATGGGAAAGATATTTACAGTGTATAAGTTCAGAACAATGTCATTAGAGACTGACCAAGATGGAAATCTATTACCTGACATACTAAGAATGACTAGAGTAGGTTCCTTTTTGAGAAAATGTAGTATAGATGAATTGCCGCAATTATTCAATATTCTCAAAGGCGACATGAGCTTTATTGGTCCCCGTCCTTTACTAGTGCAATATCTTAAACATTATACTCCTGAACAAAATCGTAGACATGAAGTGGTCCCTGGCATTTCTGGATGGGCCCAGGTGAACGGTAGGAATACCATCAGTTGGGAAGAAAAATTTCAATATGACGTTTGGTATGTAGATCATATTAGCCTCAGTTTGGATACTAAAATTGTCTTTAAAACCATAAAGAACGTTCTAGTAAGAGAAGGAATAAATAATTCTCAGAACGATACAATGCCGATGTTCTCTGGAAGTACTCTAGATATCTAAGTAGAAAGAGCGAAAGCTGGGTGAATATGGGTGTCTAAGTTATTGATTTTGGGAGCAGGTGGGCATGGCAAGGTTGTTGCTGATGCGGCATTGAGTACTGGCAATTGGGATGAAATAGCCTTCCTAGATAATAATAAAGAGCTTAATGATGTATTGGGGAAAGCTGTATTGGGTGGATTTGAAAGTTATATGGATCATAGAGAAGATTATTCAGCAGCGTTTGTAGCCATAGGAAATAATGTGACAAGAATGATATGGCTGGAAAGACTTGAACGTGCAGGCTATGAAATTCCGAGTATCATTCATCCATCTAGTACAATAAGCAGATTCAGCCAGATAGAAAGAGGCAGTGTCATTATGGCTGGAGTAGTAGTAAATGCTAGTACTAAAGTTGGTAAAGGTTGTATTCTAAATACTTCTTCTTCCATAGACCATGATTGTATATTAGAAAATGGGGTACACATCTCTCCAGGTGTTAATGTTTGTGGAACTGTTCATGTAAAAAGCTGTAGTTGGTTGGGTGTAGGTTCTAAAGTGCTAAATAATGTAACTATCGGATTTAATGTAATTGTAGCTGCTGGAACCATAGTAATAAAGGATATACCGGACAATGTAATGGTGGCAGGAGTGCCTGCAAAAATAAAGAAAAACTTGGAGATGAAAAGCGATGTCGGAAAGGATTTTTTTATCCCCGCCTCATATGAGTGGGAACGAAATGAAGTACATACAAGAAGCGTTCGATACTAACTGGATAGCTCCCCTGGGTACAAATGTTGATAAATTTGAAGAAGAATTATGCGAGTACGTAGGCGTAGATCATGGATTGGCTTTATCTTCTGGCACAGCAGGTATTCATTTAGCACTGAAATATTTTGGTGTCGGTCCAGGAGATTATGTGTTTTGCTCAGACCTAACCTTTGCAGGAAGCTGTAACCCTATTCTATATCAATATGCTAATCCAGTTTTTATTGACTCTGAACCAGAAACTTGGAATATGTCCCCTATTGCTTTAGAGAAAGCGTTTGAGTGGGCTAAAAAAGAAAATAAAATGCCTAAGGCAGTTATTATAGTTGATTTATATGGTCAGAGTGCTGATTATGATTTGCTACTTCCGATATGTGAAAAGTATGATGTTCCAGTTATAGAGGACGCAGCTGAAGCGCTAGGGGCAACGTACAAAAGGAAAAAATGTGGTTCATTTGGTCATATTGGTATTTTTTCATTTAATGGTAACAAGATTATTACTACCTCAGGTGGTGGCATGGTTGTTTCCAATGACGAAGAGGCTATAAAGAAAATGCGTTTTTGGGCTACTCAGTCAAAAGAAGCTTCAAGGTATTATGAGCATAAAGAAGTTGGCTATAACTATAGAATGTCCAATATTTGTGCGGGAATCGGGCGGGGGCAGTTGGAAGCTCTAGATAGCTTTATAAGGAATCGGAAATCTATAAATTTAGAATATAACCAATTAATGAAAAGCTTACCGATTGCATTTATGCCTATAGATGATGCAGGTGAACCAAATTATTGGTTGTCGGTGTTCACTATTTTTTCCAAGCACCCTAGCATTAGAGAAGTTATTTTAGATGAATTTGAAAAAAACAACATAGAAGTCCGGTCTGTTTGGAAGCCAATGCACCTACAACCTCTATTTCAAAATTATCATTATTTTAGACATACTGAAGATGTATCTCAAAGTCTCTTTGAAACAGGTATCTGTCTCCCTTCAGGAACTGGGATGTCTCAAGATGATATTAGAAGAGTTGCGAATATATTGAGTGAAGTTTTCGATTCTGTACTTATTAAATGAAAGTTTTAATAATTGCTGGTTATACACCATCGCTAATTAATTTTAGGGGAGACTTAATAAAAGCGATTGTGAAAAATGGACATGAAGTAGTTGGTGTAGGGCCCGAAACTGGATTTGAAGCAGAAATAGAGCAACTAGGAGCCCGATTTGTACAACTTCCAATTGTAAGAACTGGAACTAATCCATTAAATGATATTGTTCTTATAAAGGAAATTTATAAATTAATTAAGAGAGAAAAACCGGATGTAGTTTTTAGTTACACTATTAAACCGGTTATATTTGGTTCTATCGCAGCGCGTGTAGCAGGTGTGGGGAAAATTTATTCAATGCTAACTGGTCTAGGCTATGTTTTTATAGCTAGAGGTTTTAAAGCTTTTATCGTTAAGACTATAAGTAAATTTTTATATCGGAGCGCATTGAAAAGTTGCGATAAGGTTTTATTTCAAAATCCAGATGATTTAAACGAATTTGTATCTGGTAAACTTGTTAGTAGTAGGAAAACAGCACTAATTAATGGCTCAGGCGTGAACTTATCTCATTTTCATCCTGTACCATTACCTAAAAATATATCATTCTTAATGATTTGTAGAATTATTAAAGACAAAGGTGTAATAGAATACTTAAAAGCTGCTGAAATAGTGAAAAAAACTTATCCTAAAGTTGAATTTTCTTTAGTTGGACCATTTGATGTGAATCCTAATGCGTTAGCTTATGATGACATACAACCATATATAGTTTCTAACATTGTTAATTATCTTGGTGAAACTAAGGATGTTAGACCATTTCTTGAGCAATCATCTGTATTTGTCCTCCCCTCTTATAGAGAGGGAACTCCTAGAACGGTGTTGGAGGCAATGGCAATGGGAAGAGCGATTATAACAACGAACGCTCCTGGTTGTCGTGAAACAGTAGTTGATGGTTTAAATGGCTTTCTGGTTCCTGTTAAAGATGTCGAAAGTCTTGCTAATTCAATGATTTATTTGATAGAGAATCAAAATGATCTGAAGAGCAAAGCAAAGGAAAGCCTTAATATATGTAGACAGAAGTACGATGTAAATAAAGTAAATGATAGTATAATAAAACATTTAGGACTGGAATCTTGACCGATTTATAAAATTATTTGGAGGACTTATATGACTTCACTATACGAGGGTATTAGAAGCAAGGAAGAAAAAATATCGATTATTGGGCTTGGTTACGTAGGTATGCCGCTCGCCATAGCTTTTGCTAAAGTAGCAGATGTTATAGGGTTTGATATTTCACGTAGTAAGGTAGAGGAGTACATACAAGGAATCGACGTAACCAAAGAGGTAGGAAATGAAGAAATAGCCAAAACATCAGCATTTTTCACATGGGAAGAAAGATACTTGAAAAATGCAAAGTTCCACATAGTGGCAGTACCTACACCTATAAATAAGGATAAAACTCCTGATCTAACACCACTTATCTCTGCTAGTAGAACGTTGGGGAGAAACCTTATCAAGGGCTCAATTGTCGTTTTTGAATCTACTGTATATCCAGGTGTAACGGAGGATATATGTGTACCAATATTAGAGGAAACTTCCAATTTAAAGTGTGGTGTTGATTTTAAAGTTGGCTATTCCCCAGAGAGAATTAATCCAGGAGATAAATTACATAGGCTTGAAACAATTGTAAAAGTAGTCGCAGGGATGGATGGGAATTCATTAGAAGAAATCTCAAATGTATACAGCATGGTTATAGAAGCAGGAGTGTACAAAGCGGAAAGTATCAAAGTTGCTGAAGCAGCAAAAGTAATCGAAAATTCACAAAGAGATATCAACATAGCCTTTATGAATGAGCTATCAATAATATTTAATAAACTAGGGATTGATACGGAAGCTGTTTTAAAGGCAGCAGGAACCAAGTGGAATTTTTTGAATTTTAGTCCTGGATTAGTAGGGGGCCACTGTATTGGCGTGGATCCATACTATTTGACTTATAAAGCAGAAGAAGTGGGTTATCATTCACAGATCATATTATCTGGGAGAAGAATAAATGATGGAATGGGTAAGTATGTTGCCGAGAACGTTGTTAAAAACCTTATTACAGCAGATTTGTCCATACATGATGCAAAGGTTGCGATATTAGGTTTTACATTTAAGGAAGATTGTCCTGATACAAGAAACAGCAAGGTTATTGATATAGTCAATGAATTAAAAGAATACAAAATAAATCCGGTTATTTATGACCCAGTTGCAGATAGTTTAGAAGCAGAACGAGAATATGGGATAAAATTCACGGATATTAGAGATATAAATAATATGGATGCAATTATTATAGCGGTATCACATAAACAGTTTTTGGATATGAATTTAAATGATTTTGATAAACTATTTAAAAAGGTAGACAATAACAAAAAAATAATTATCGATGTAAAGGCAGTACTAGATCGAAGAGAAACAGAAAACTTAAATTACCGATATTGGAGATTATAAAAATGGGATATAAAAATTTGGAGTTTCCTATAGGTAGTAGATTTTTAGTTACTGGTGGAGCTGGATTTATAGGTTCTAATTTATGTGAAGCTATTTTAGATATGGGATACTTTGTAAGATGTCTAGACAATTTCTCTACAGGAAAGAGAGAGAATATAGCTCCTTTCTTAGAAAACCCCTTATTTGAACTTTTAGAAGGGGATATTAGAGATTTGGATACTTGTATGCAAGCATGCAAGGGTATTGATTTTATTACACACCAAGCGTCATGGGGAAGTGTACCAAGGAGTATTGAAATGCCGCTTCTTTATGAGGAAATTAACATAAAGGGTACACTAAATATGATGGAAGCAGCAAGACAAAATAAAGCAAAGAAATTTGTTTATGCATCTAGTTCCTCAGTTTATGGTGATGAACCAAATCTTCCTAAGGTGGAAGATAGGGTAGGTAAGGTATTGTCTCCTTATGCACTCACTAAAAAAGTTGGTGAAGAATATGGAAGACTGTACACTCAGATATATGGTCTAGAAACAGTAGGGTTTAGATATTTTAATGTCTTTGGTAGAAGACAAGATCCACACGGTTATTATGCTGCTGTCATTCCTAAATTTGTAAAAGCACTATTGAATAATGAGATTTCTACTATAAATGGTGATGGAGGACAGTCAAGAGATTTTACTTATATCGAAAATGTAATAGAAGCAAACTTAAAAGGGATGCTTGCTCCTAAGGAGGCTGCTGGCGAGGTTTATAATATTGCTTTTGGTGGTAGAGTGTTCTTGGTAGATTTGTATAATAAGCTATCTGAATTGTTAGAAAAAGATATCCAACCTAAATTCGGGCCAGACCGGGCTGGTGATGTTAAGCACTCGAATGCTGATATATCTAAAGCGAAAGATCTTTTAGGATATAATCCGGAGTATGATTTTAATTCTGGTATTGAATTGGCAGTGAATTGGTATAAGGAGAACTTGTGAAAAAAATGTATATAAATAATTTTACTTATTGGGGGAAAAATGAAAACTTACATATTTGTAAGGAATAAAAAGTACCGTCCAAGTACTTTTTACAGAGTATTTCAATATCTGGATCATTCTGAATTTAATGATTATGAACTGATAGAATATGAATCGGATTTATTCTATGAACAAAAAAACAAAATCCGAATTGTGAATTTGTTTTATATGCTGATATATTCTTTAATACCAGGATATATTCGTAGAATAAAAGCTCTTATAAAAATCTCTAATATTAGAGACGATTATAAAATAATAATTCAAAGGGAATGTTTTCCCAGAATAATTCCACCACTAGGAAAATTGTTGTTAACTAAAATACTGAAAAATGCATGTGAAGTATATTGGGACCTGGATGATAATATTTTTGATTCTAAAGAAATATCCAAATATGAAGAAGTACTTTTAAATAATTATGCCAAAACCATTATTGTAGGAAATTATTTTTTGAAGAGTAAAATAATGAGTGAAACAAAAGTGGTTGTTTTAAATACCACAGATGCAATGATGGAGAATATTGATTTAAATATTATAAATAAAGAAAGAAAAAAATCATTTTCACAAGAGATTATTTTGATTTGGGTAGGAACAAAAAGTAACATCGAGTTTTTAAAAAATATAATACCTCAGTTAGAAGTATTGGCTAAGCAGGTTGAGAATAAAATAGTTAGGCTTAAAGTTATTAGTGATATCCAATTAAAAACCACAACTAAATACTTGATTGTTGAAAATATTAAATGGAACAGAGAATTGGCGTTAAAAGAAATGTTAAATTCACATATTGGTTTAATGCCTCTGCCTGAGAATGAAATTACATTAGGTAAATGTGCCTTTAAAGCAGTTCAAGCAATTGGGTGTGGTTTACCTGTAGTTGTTTCAAATGTTGGTATGAATAAGGAAGTAATTAAGAAAGGTAATGGAATTCTAATAAATGACAACTCTAGTTGGGGTGAGGCAATAATTTCTATCGTTTCAAATTTTCAGAACTGGGAAGAGAAATCATTATTATCAAGGGAACTATGGTTGGAAGATTTTAACTCTGAAATTAATCGTGAATTTTTATTGGGTTTATTAATCTAGGATTACTCATATATATCGATTCAAGGGAAGTGTGATTTGTGCTACATTACCAAAGCCAAAAAATAAATTATGTATTCCTATTTCCTGGATTATTGCTTTTCTTTTTTATACTTGCATTTCCTACATCACTTTATAATATAAAGATTGCTTTGCTTGTATGCGTTTTTTTTGAAATATTAATTTGGACCTTAATAAGGAAAACAATATTAATAAAAAGGAAATGGATTTTATTTGTACTTTTTGTAGAAATTGCGTCTTCTTTATTTATAGCCTTAGGTGTTTTTTTGAATGCTCCAGGAGCTATTAATTCTGCGACGGTTTTTATTGCTTGGCCGATAGTATATTTAGTTCTATTTTCGATGCTGTTTTTCGATCAGGTTCTATTTAGTCTATTTAAAGTATTTATACTTTCTCTGTTATTTATTTCAATATATTCATTTACTTATATAGGAAACGAATTAGGGGTGATTCCAAAGTTCTTGTATATAGATTTTGATTTAGGTCAATCTATAGGCTTTTATAATGGTTTTATGGAATATAGTCTTTATTCACTTAACTCTCTAATATTTTTAATTCCTTTTTGTATTTCTGGCGTTTTGGTTTGGAACCAAAGGTTCTATAACACTATTAGAGTATCAAAAAACGTAGTTTTAATTATAACTATTTTAGGTTTGATATCTGCTTTATTATCAGGGAGAAGAGGTCTTTGGTTATCAATAGTTATCGGAACCTTGATATCTTTCATATTATATTTAATGATAATGAAGCATAATAAGTCATTTTTAAAAAAAGTAAGTAAGTATGCTGTTATAATTTTACTATTAGGATTAGTAATTATACCTATTTTTAATATGTATATTGATATAAATATAAATTCCTTATGGGATAAATTTAATCTTGATATGGGTTATGAGAGAGAATCTCAACTTGAATCATTAATCAACGGTTGGATGAATAGACCTATTTTTGGGAATGGGCTTGGATCGGTTGCAAGTGTAATTCGTTCAGAAGAAATGCCATGGGCTTATGAGTTGCAATATGTTGATTTACTCTTTAAAACTGGGATTATTGGAGTGCTTATTTATACTTTGTCTGGGTTTTATATTATAAATAAACTAGTTAAAATTGCAAGAAGAGATGATGAATCTGCAATGGTTGTAATACCAATATTGACTGGATTATCAGCATTCTTGATTGCAAATGCCACTAATCCGTATTTACTCAAATTTGATTATGTTTGGTTACTTTTACTGCCGATAGGTATTATAAATCATTACTCATTAACTCAGAATGAATTGTATCATAATGGAAATGGAGGGGAGATAGATGTTTAATGACAACATTGCGATATTGTTGTCCACATATAATGGAGAAAAATATTTAGCGGCTCAATTGGAATCTTTATTGAAACAATCTTATAAGAAATGGGTTTGTTTTATAAGAGATGATTATTCGATTGATAGAACTGTTGATTTAATAGAAAAATACACTAAAGAATATCCAGATAGATTTCAGAGAGTAATTACTAGTGAAGTCAATTTAAGACCATGTAAAAGTTTCTTAGAACTATTAGTACAAGTGGATTTATCTTTTGATTACATTATGTTTTGTGATCAAGATGACGTGTGGGATGAGAATAAGGTTGATATTTCGCTTAAGGTGATGAAAGATTCTGAAAATAAGATAGGTGTTGGTACACCAATTCTAGTTCATAGTGATTTAGAAGTTGTTAATGAGAATCTTGAATTGGTTAGTAAATCGATGAAACTAGATCAGAAAGTTAATTTCGAATTTAATAAAATTAATTATTTAGTCATTCAAAATATTGTCACAGGTTGTACTATGATGATAAATAATGAATTAAGAAATCTAGTGAAAAATATTCCTAATAATGCAGTAATGCATGATTGGTGGTTAGCTATACTAGCAAGTTGCTTTGGTGAGATTGTATTCATTGATAGACCATTAATTAAGTATAGACAGCATAGTAATAACAGTATTGGTGCAAAAAAAACTAATGTTATTAATTCTATGATGAAACTAAAAAGAAATAATTTCAACAAACTTTACCATGATTATATAAATATGATGGAAAAGAGCTTTAAACAAGCAAAAGAATTTTTTGAAATTTATAAGACTGAGTTGAATCAGGAGAGTTTAGATGTCTTAGACTGTTTTTTGTCTGTTGAGAACAAAAATCGATTTAAAAGAACGTATCATTTGAGGAAATTCAATATAAAAGGACAAAATCATTTAACTAATGTATTCTATAAAACCATAATAACCATTATGTAATTTAAAGTTAATAGTGTGATGATTTTGTTATAGAATGTTGAGGGCAAAGAGTTGAATTATAAAGTTGTGAATCTCATAAAAAATTTTTCTTATACTCTATCATCAAATTTTGTTTCTTTAATCGTCTCGACTTTGGTAATATTAGTAATTCCAAAGCTTATAGGGATAAACGAGTACGGCTATTGGCAACTTTATATGTTTTATTCTTCATACGTTGGTTTCTTGCATTTTGGTTGGAACGATGGGATTTATCTAAGGTACAGTGGTAAACAATATAATGAACTGGATAAACGATTGTTTTTCTCGCAGTTTTATATGCTACTTTCACTCCAATTAATAATCGGAGTAGTAATAATTAGTATTTCAACTTTGTACGTTTTGGATGTAAACAGAGTATTTATCATTAGAATGGTGGCAGCTTGTTTATTATTAGTCAACCTTAGATTTATGTTACTTTATATCCTACAAGGTACAAACAGAATTAAAGAGTATGCACAGATAACAACGATGGATAGAATACTATACTGCTTTCTCATAATTGTATTTTTAGTTTTTGGTGTAAGAAATTATAAATTAATGATAGTAGCTGACTTGATAGGTAAATTAATCTCTTTATTGTATGCAATGTATTGTTGCAGGGATATTGTATTTCGTAGAATTTCAACTTTCTACTTTAGCTGGCGAGAAACCGCTAATAATATAAACATTGGGATAAAGTTAATGTTTGCGACTATAGCGAGCATGTTTATTATAGGGGTAATCCGTTTTGGAATAGAACGATCTTGGGATGTGTCAACTTTTGGAAAGGTATCTCTTACATTAAGTGTGTCTAATCTCTTGATGTTATTTATTAATGCTCTCGGGATAATAATGTTTCCGATTCTGCGGAGAACTGATGAAAAGAAACTGTCAAAGATTTATAAGACTATGAGAACCCTTTTAATGGTATGCTTGTTGGGTGTTCTAATAATATATTATCCATTTAAGGTAGTTCTAACAGCGTGGCTTCCACAGTATGCAGATAGTTTAAAGTTCATGGCTATTGTATTCCCCATGTGTGTTTACGAAGGTAAAACGTCACTATTGATAAATACATATCTAAAGACATTAAGAAAAGAAAAATTAATGTTAAAAGTTAATATAATAACACTAGTACTTAGCGTTATAATTACCATTTTAACTACAATAGTACTTAAAAATTTAAGCTTAGCAATAATGTCCATCGTAATTCTCTTAGCATTTAAATGTATATTCTCTGAAATTCTATTATCTAAAATACTAAGGATTTCAATCTATAAGGATATACTATTAGAATTATCTATGACCATTATATTTGTGTTGTCTGGATGGATGTTGAATTCATGGTTATCAGTTATAATATATGCCATGGCATATGTGTTTTATCTAGTTAGGAAAAGAAAAGATATTTCTAGCACAATTAAAAATGTAAAAAACTTTATAAAGATATGATATGAAACTTATATACAACTATTCAAGAGGAGTGACGACATTATGAAAGGCATTATCCTAGCAGGCGGCAGCGGTACACGCCTATACCCATTAACAATGGTCACAAGTAAGCAGCTTTTACCCATTTACGACAAGCCAATGATCTACTATCCACTATCCACATTAATGCTAGCGGGCATTAAAGAAATTCTTATTATTTCAACTCCAGAGGACACGCCTAGATTTGAAAGCTTATTAGGTGACGGTTCACAATTTGGTATTTCGTTACAATACATAGTTCAGCCAAGTCCTGACGGCCTAGCTCAAGCTTTTATTTTGGGTGAATCTTTTATAGGTGATGATTCAGTTGCCATGATCCTTGGAGATAATATCTACTATGGAAATGGAATGCGGAAGATGTTGCAACGCGCTTCTTCTAAAGAACAAGGAGCTACAGTATTCGGATATCATGTGCAAGATCCAGAGCGATTTGGTGTGGTAGAATTTAATGAAGAGGGCAAAGTGTTGAGCGTGGAGGAAAAACCAGCTCAGCCAAAATCTAACTATGCAATTACTGGTCTATATTTTTATGATAACAGAGTTATTGAGATTGCTAAGAACGTTGAGGTCTCTTCACGTGGAGAATTGGAGATTACCTCCATTAATGAAGCTTACTTAAATCTTGGTGAGCTTGATGTGGAACTTCTAGGTCGGGGATTCACCTGGTTAGATACAGGAACTCATCAAAGTCTTGTCGACGCAACTAACTTTGTACGGACTATTGAAGATCATCAAGGAATCAAGATCGCCGCTCCGGAGGAAATTGCATATATTAATGGATGGATTACTAAAGAACACTTGTGGAATTGCGGGGAGAAGTTAAGTAAGACGGGGTATGGTCAGTATTTGATGAAAGTAGCTACAGGTAAAATACAATACTAATAACTGAAAGTGTGGCAGTGATGAAAATTACAGAAACCTTATTGCAAGGCGTATTAGTCGTTGAACCGGCTGTTTTTGGGGACCACCGCGGTTGGTTTATGGAGACGTATAGCGGAGCTAAGTTTAAAGAGCATGGAATAGATATGGAGTTTGTACAAGATAACCAATCCTACTCTGCGACTAAAGGAACATTACGTGGTTTGCACTATCAATTACATCCCAAGGCACAGACGAAATTGGTTCGTTGTACACGTGGTGCTATTTTTGATGTAGCCGTAGATATCAGAAAAGGTAGTCCTACCTATAGTAAATGGTTCGGCATTGAACTGAATGCTGAGAACAAAAAGCAACTGCTGATCCCAAAAGGATTCGCACATGGATTCATGACGCTAACAGAAGACGTAGAGGTTCAGTATAAGTGCGATGAGCTTTATGCCCCGGAATGTGATGGGGGTATTCTGTGGAATGATCCTTCTATTGGCATCGAATGGCCTCTTCATATTACACCTGTATTATCTGCCAAGGATGAGAAGGCGCCTTTATTAAAAGAGGCTAATTTGAATTTTTTTTACAATAACTAATAAAGCTAATAGATCGGGAGTGCGTTCATTGAGTAAGCAAAAGATGCTGGTTACGGGTGGTGCCGGATTTATTGGAGGCAACTTTGTACAGTATATGGTAGATAAATATCCGCATTATGATATTGTGAATTTGGATTTGTTAACTTATGCGGGTGATCTAACGAAGCATAAGGATATTGAGTCTAAATCCAATTATCGGTTTGTTCAAGCTGACATTGCTGACCGGGAGGCAATATTGTCTCTTTTTGAGTTGGAAAAATTCGATTATGTTGTTCATTTCGCTGCGGAGAGCCATGTCGATCGCTCAATTACTGATCCTGCGATATTCGTTCGCACGAATGTTATGGGGACACAGGTACTACTGGATGCAGCTAAAAAATTCGGCATTACTAAATTCCTCCATGTCTCTACGGATGAAGTGTATGGCGAACTCGATTTTGATCCTACTGTATTTTTTACCGAAGAAACACCTTTGCAGCCTAACAGTCCTTATAGTGCTAGCAAAACAGCGTCTGATTTGTTAGTTCGTGCGTATTATGAGACCTTTGGTTTACCAATGAACATAACACGCTGCTCGAACAATTACGGCCCCTATCATTTTCCTGAGAAACTGATTCCACTAACCATTTCAAGAGTATTAAACGAAGAGAAGGTTCCTGTATACGGAGATGGAAAAAATATTCGCGACTGGCTCCATGTCTGGGATCACTGTGCGGCCATTGACCTTGTCGTGCACCAAGGAGTAAGCGGTGAAGTTTATAATGTAGGTGGTCATAATGAGAGAACTAATCTTGAAGTAGTTAAGACGATTATCAGTACCTTGGGGAAATCTGAAGATTTGATTGAATTTGTAACAGATAGATTAGGACATGATAAACGCTACGCCATTGATCCAACGAAACTTGAGAATTTAGGTTGGAAGCCAACTTATACTTTTGAGACCGGAATTGCGCAGACGATCCAATGGTATATTGATAATGCTGAATGGTGGCAACAAATCCTTAGTAACGAATTGCATAAGTGATTTATGCACGACTTAACGGTTAAGAAAAGAAAAGGTAATTTAATGAATAAAAGATTTGTCCTTTTCGTATGCTTGCTATTGCTAATTACTGGTTTATTCAGTGCAGGCCGTTTCTTAGCTCTATCTGAACCTCCCAAGCAAGCCGATGTCATCATCGTCCTAAGCGGAGGCCAAGGTCGTGTGGAGCAGGCAGCTGAGTTATATAAAGCAGGCTATGCGCCTTATATAATTCTTTCCAATGCTAAAGAGTCAACGAGTAAATCGGGTGATATGATCCAAACCGCCCTAGCTTTAGGCATACCACAGGACGTTATTTATACCGAGAACGCGGCGGATAGCACTTATCAGAATGCCGAGTACACTCTTCCTATAATGAAAGAATACGGTTTTAAATCTGCGATTGTTGTTTCCTCTGACTTTCACATGCGGAGGGTGAAATTTCTTTTTGGTCGTGTGTACAAAAAATCGGAGATTGAGCTGACGTATGTGGGTTCTGCATCAGGATATAACGCTAAACGCTGGTGGAGTGACCGAAAGAGTAGAGAAACAACGTTCAATGAGTATGTAAAAATGATCGGCAACACCTTTGGTTACAATGGTCCGGAGGCAAAAAGTACCCTTGATCAGATTAAGAACTGGTTTCGCTAATCTGCTGTAGAACGTTCACACTATAATCCGACAAAAACAGTTTTTTTCTTATCTTGGCTTAAGGCGCATTTACGACAAACAATATTGTTTAATAGTTTTATACTTATAACTATATCAATATTATTCTCGTGGGAGAGACGCCAAATGCCAAATTACTATTTTAAAGAAATATGGACGCCTTTAAAATTAGTGAATATTCGTTTTTATCTAGATGATGAAAATCGTGTTTGGGTTAAAGTTTGGTCTAAGCATCGGCGACTTCTAAAAAGAGTAGAGTCTACTATATAATTAATATTTTTGTCCAACTTCCGAGGTGATCTCATGAGTCAAGACAATTTAGTTTGTAAATCATGTGGGAATACTACATTCGCTAAAGGCGAAATGAGCAACGGATATGCTAACGTCATGCCTATTGGGAAAGCCTTCTCTTTTGGCTCACCAGTTATCTTCACATTTTGCAAAAGGTGTGGAGAAGTAGCGTCGATAAAAGTTAAGAAACCTGAGAAGTTTTAAGTCACTTAGCAGTGACTTATTTTTTTTGGAGAACGGACTTTTTGACGATTTTAAGAACTAGTAGGCCATAATATTTCATTCTCACTTCCACAACCTTATAAATTAGCTAAAAATAACTCATCCTAACCGTAGCGAACCTACGGTTTTTTATTTATAATAATTATTATCTGGATTTCATAAAGCGTTCAAAAAATCTGTAAAAAGTCTTATTTTCGTGTGATATACTTAACACAGTGTTTTGAGATGTTGTGAAAGTGAACGGTATGTAAGATATTAATTTATATAACTGGATTTCAGTAACTTATAGAGACTAGGATGGTGAACTATCGATGCACATCGTCGTCGTTGGCCTGAATTATCGTACGGCTCCCGTGGAGGTTCGGGAACAGTTTGCTTTTGCGGAAAGTGACCTTCCGGCAGCGCTCCATCAACTGATGAAGACGAAGGGTGTGCTAGAAGGGGTCTTAGTAGCTACTTGCAACCGTACGGAAATTTATGTGGTGATGGACCGCCTTCATATGGCTGGTTATTTCATCCGCGGCTTTATGGAGCAATGGTTTGGTGTGAAAAGCGAGCAATTTGCTCAGCATATGTATATTTATGAAGACGAACAGGCGATTGCGCATTTGTTCCGCGTGACCTGCGGTCTGGATTCCATGGTGATTGGGGAGACGCAGATCCTGGGACAGGTGCGGAGTTCTTTTCTCACAGCTCAGGCTGAGGGTGTAACTGGAACTTGGTTCAATCGGTTGTTCAAGCAAGCGGTGACGCTGGGCAAAAGAGCACATAGTGAAACGTCAATCGGCGAGAGTGCAGTATCTGTCAGTTATGCGGCTGTGGAGCTGGGCAAGCGGATTTTTGGCATGTTCACTGGGAAAAAAGTACTGATTCTCGGCGCCGGCAAAATGAGCGAGCTTACCGTGAAGCATCTATACAGTAGTGGTGCGGCAGAAGTGATTGTCGCTAACCGTACGCTGTCGCGTGCGATTGAATTGGCGGAGAAGTTCTCGGGTAAGCCGAGTACGATTGAAGATGCGTTAACAACTCTAAATGAAGTAGATATCGTGATCAGCTCAACAGGAGCAGATGGGTATGTGCTTACGGCTGATAAGGTAGCGCATGCTATGAAACGCCGCCCTTCGCGGCCGCTTTTTATGATTGATATTGCTGTACCACGTGATATTGATCCTGCGGCGGCAAATGTGCCGGATGTTTTTTTGTATGATATTGATGATCTGGAGGGCATTGTGGAGAACAATCTGGAAATGCGCCGAAGTGAAGCTGCGAAGATTGAAGTGATGATCAGCGAGGAAATGGATGAGTTCCAGCTGTGGCTCAAGACGCTTGGGGTAAGACCGGTGATCCGGGCGCTCCAGGATAAATCGAATACGATTCATGAAGAAACGATGGAGAGTTTGTTCAATAAGCTGCCCGAGCTGGACGAGCATCAGCGGAAAGTAATCCGCCGTCTGACTAAAAGTATCGTGAACCAGATGATGCATGATCCGATCAATGTAATTAAAGAGCTGTCCGGCGGTAAGCAGGGGAATGAAGCTCTTGATTATTTTTCCAAAATCTTTGCATTGCAGGAACAGCTCAAATCCGATTCAGATGATGGAGATATTGCCTCGGTTAAGGAGTCTAGTTCTGGAGAACGTACGGCTGGCAGCGCTGATTTTTCTGTGCCTAAGACGGCGCTTGCTCCGGCAGGCTTGCTGGGTGGGTGAATAATATGCAACTGCTGAACGGAATATATGATGCCGCTCTGCTGGTCTATGCCCTGAGCCTGCTGTTTGTTTTCTCGGATTGCCTTAAGAGGAGTCCGGGTGGGAAGCGGTTAGGCACGGGGCTTCTTGTTGTTGTGGGTCTTTTGCAAGTTGCAGGACTTGGAATTCGTTTCTCTCAGGAGAAAGGCCTGCCTATTTTCACACCTTATGATTTCTTGTTTTGGTTTGCGTTTAGTATTGTGCTGACTTCGCTTGCGGTGGCTTTTACACGTGGAGGCGAGTTTACGATTTTGCTGCTCAGTATGGCCGGGTTTAGTGTTTTTCTGCTTAATCGGGTGTGGCTGACGGCGGGTGGGCATACGCTTGAGACTTGGAGTGCGGTGTATGGCTGGCTGACGATGCATGTGATTTTGGCAAATATGAGTTTTGCAGCACTGACGTTAGGGACGGTTTTTGCAATATTGTACTTGTTCCTGCACACCAGACTCAAAAGCAAGAAATGGAGCGACCGGATCCGTCGTTTGCCGAACCTGGAGACTACAGATAAATACTCTTACACCGCTATTTTGGTGGGCACTCCTTTGCTGGGAATATCACTGGTGGTGGCTGGTTTATCTATAGTATCTGAGGGACGGACGCTTTTATTGAAGGATTTAAAAGTATTAACGACTCTTATCGGTCTTGGGATTTACATATTTTATATTATCTTTAAGAAGTCCGGGCGGAAAAGTGGAGTAAGTATGGCTCGCTGGGCGATTTTAGGATATGCTTTTATTATCTTAAATTTTCTGTTGAATTCTTGGTCTGATTTTCACGGTTGGAGCGGGGAGTGAGGGGCATGACGCGTTATTTACCCATAATGCTGGATTGTGAAGGGCAGCACTGTGTGGTTATTGGCGGTGGTGTCGTGGCTGAACGTAAGGTGAGTGGGCTGTTGGAAGCTGGAGCGGTGGTTAAGGTGATTAGTCCTTCTTTGACAGATTCGCTTGATTCTCTAGCTGAAAAAGGTCTCCTGATCTGGATGGACCGTACTTATGCTCCCGGAGATCTCCGTGGGGCCTTTCTCGTATATGCAGCCACTAACGATAGGGCGGTTAATGAAGAGGTTGCGCGGGAGTCTAGACGGCTTGGAATTCATGTAAATGTGGCCAGCCATGCCGAAGCGGGAAACTTTATCACGCCTGGAGTGGTTCGGAGGGGACGTTTGACGGTAGCTGTATCTACTTCGGGTGCTGGCCCGCTTGCGGCAACGAAGATCAAAAATGTGCTTGAAAAAGCGCTGGATGCGGCGTATGAGCCATATTTGGATTTTGTGCATGCCATGCGAACACGGATTAAGGAAAAAGAACCTTCTGCTGAAGTTCGTGGAAGGCTTTTGCGGAAGCTTGGGGCGCTGGATGTGTTGAACGAGATGAGCAAGGGTACCTTCATAGCGTGGAGCCCGGAGGATATGGACGCTTGGATTGCTGAGCAGCGGTTGGAGTAAAAGTGCGCATAGACACTGTAAAGATTAGAAAATTGGGTTAGATTAAGATATGAAGTGATGAGCGGTTGTTTGGGTAAACATAATGAATAGCTGAATTGGCTCGTAGTGGCTAGCATGGCGAAATGTACGGTATAAATACTGTTAAATTGGGTTGAAGTAACTGGAATGGCGAAATGTACGGTATAAGTACTGTTGAATTGGGTTGAAGTAGCTGGAATGGTGAAATGAACGGTATAAATCCCGTTGAATTGGGTTTAAGTGGCTAGGATGGCGGAATGTACGGTAAAAATCCCGCTGAAATGGGTTGAAGTAGCTAGAATGGTGGAATCTACGGTATAAATCCCGTTGAATTGGGTTGAAGTAGCTGGGATGGTGAAATGAACGGTATAAGTACTGTTGAATTGGGTTGAAGTAACTGGAATGGTGAAATGAACGGTATAAATCCCGTTGAACTGGGCTGAAGTAACTGGAATGGTGAAATGAACGGTATAAATCCCGTTGAATTGGGTTGAAGTAGCTAGTTTGGTGAAATGAACGGTATAAATACTGTTGAATTGGTATGAAGTGGCTAGGATGGCGGAATGTGCGGTATAAATACTGTTGAATTCGGCTGAAGTGGCTTAGAGGGTGGAATGAACGGTATAAATCCCGTTGAATTGGACTTAAGTAGCTGTGATGGCGGAATGAACGGTAACAATGCCCTCTAAACGAGCCACAGTCGCCGAAGGAGCCAAATGAAAGGCAAGAATGCCTCAGGTTGGTGGAAATCATCCGAAGTAGCGAATTCAAAGGCAATAATGCCTTTTTTAGAGTGAGAGTAGTTAATTGGTTAGTTTGGGTTTGGATTTCTAGTGCAAGGTTCTGTGGTGAAGAGTAAGAGGCGAACGTTACCAGGAGGAATGGACAATGCGTAAGGTTATAGTGGGAAGTAGACAGAGCGCGCTTGCGTTGACGCAAACGGGACATGTGATTGCTGATTTGGAGCGACTTAGCGAAGAGCATGGTTTTGGATTTACTTTTGAAGTGAAAAAGATCGTCACCAAAGGTGACCGCATTCTTGACGTTACTTTATCCAAGGTAGGCGGCAAAGGGTTGTTCGTGAAGGAAATCGAGCAAGCGATGCTGGAAAAAGAAATCGACATGGCGGTGCACAGCATGAAGGATATGCCATCCGAGTTACCGGATGGGCTGATCAATGGTGCTGTGCCGAAGCGTGTCGATCCGCGTGATGTTTTGATCTCTAACGGAGGCGTCTCGCTAGACGAGCTGCCTCAGGGTGCACGCGTAGGCACAAGCAGCCTACGCCGATCCAGCCAGCTTGCTGCGCTGCGGCCTGATCTGGTCATTGAGCCCGTGCGCGGCAACATTGACTCGCGGCTGCGCAAGCTGGAGAGCGGCGAATACGACGCAATCCTGCTGGCAGCGGCGGGGCTGTCGCGCATGGGCTGGCAGGATCGCGTGAGCGCCTACCTGCCGCCGGAGGTTTGCCTGCCCGCTGTAGGGCAGGGCGCACTCGGCATCGAGTGCCGCGCAGATGACGCTGACCTGCGGAAGCTGCTGGCGTTATACAACGATGCCGATACGGCGTTGACGGTAGCGGCGGAGCGCACGTTCCTTGGCGTGCTGAATGGCGGCTGCCAAGTGCCGATTGGTGCTCATGCGGTGCTTGACGCAGCCGCCAAAGCTGCTACCGCTGAGCACAAAGTAATCTCGTTAACGGGGATGGTGGGAACACCGGACGGTTCAACGATTTTGAAAGAAACTTGCACGGGGATTGACCCGGTACAGCTCGGCGAAGAAGTCGCTAAAAAGCTGATTGCAAGAGGAGCGGAGAAGATACTGTCAGACGTTAGGGGATGAGTGGATTGACGGGGAAGGTTTATTTGGTAGGTGCAGGTCCCGGGGACGCAAAGCTGATTACTGTGAAAGGCCTCGAGTGTATCCAAAAAAGCGACGTGCTGGTGTATGATCGCTTGGCAAGTCCTAGATTGCTAAAATGCATGAAACCCGGCGGGGAGAAGATTTATGTGGGCAAGCTCCCGGATCGCCACACGATGAAGCAGGAAGAGATTAATCAATTGTTAGTTGATTTGGCTTTACAGGGGAAAACAGTGGTGCGGCTTAAGGGTGGGGACCCTACGATTTTTGGCCGAGTGGGTGAAGAAGCGGAGCTGCTGCGCAAAAATGGGATCTATTACGAAATCGTACCGGGCATCACGTCAGCGATCAGTGTACCTGCCTATGCGGGTATACCTGTTACGCACCGCGATCATGCTTCTTCCCTGTCGATTATCACCGGGCATGAGAGTCCGGATAAACTGGATCATTCCATACATTGGGATAAAGTAACGAACGCCACGGGAACGTTAGTGTTTCTGATGGGCGTAGCTAAAATAGGTTATATCAGCGCTCAGCTGATCAAGCACGGGCGGCCGCCAGAAACACCAGTGGCACTTGTGCGCTGGGGCACCCGCGCGGATCAGGAGACGCTGACGGGAACCCTCGCCGATATTGAGGCGAAGGTGAAGGCGGCGGATTTTCAGCCGCCGGCAGTCATCGTCGTCGGCGACGTGGTGCTGCAGCGTGAGCAGCTGAAGTGGGTCGAGGCGATGCCGTTATTCGGCAAACGCATCGTGGTGACACGGGCTCGCAGCCAAGCAAGCGAGCTGGTGGATAGAATTGAAGAACTCGGCGGGGAACCCTACGAGTTCCCGGTGATCGAGACGATCATGCCGGAAGGGGCAGAGAAGAAGGCGAAGATTGCAGCGGCGTTTGGCGCGCTGGAATCGTACGACTGGGTATTCTTCACTAGCCCGAACGGCGTGGAGTTTTTTTGGCGCCACTTGGCGGAGCTGGGGGCGGACATTCGCGGGCTACACCGCGCGCGTATTGCAGCGGTGGGGCCAGGCACAGCCGCCGCGCTGGCGCAGCGCGGGGTGATCGCTGAGGAACTTCCGGCGAAGTTTCAGGCGGAAGGTCTGATTGAGACGTTCGGTCCCCAGCTGCTGCCGGGGCAGAACGTGCTTTTGCCGCGCGGCGATCTGGCGCGGGACTGGCTGCCGGACAAGCTGAGAGAGCTTGGCCTTCAGGTGACAGACGTGGATACTTATGAGACGGTTGTCACTGGTGAGGATGACGACGAGTTGTTGAAGCTGCTAGAGGAAGGTCGCGTACACGCGGTAACCTTCACCAGCTCGTCAACCGTGCGTAATTTCTTACACATCCTGAAACGGATGGGACTTGTAGATCCGCTCCCGCTACTTGCAAACGTGAAAATCGCCTGTATCGGCCCGTTAACGGAGCAGACTGCGGTAGACGCGGGACTGACACCAGGACTCTTGCCTGAAGAGGCAACCATAGATGGTTTGGTGCAGGAGCTCTGCCGCTGGAATGCGGAGACTCAGCTGCAGTAGCGCTCGGATCGAGGATAGAACGAAGCAATAGTTTACTGGTGAGCTTGACTTGTTTAGCTTACTTTCTGGTGGGAAGGTAGAAGCTGATTACTCTGCGGGGAGAGTAGTAGCTGTTCAACGGAGAAAGGCAGTGCCTGCTTAGAAATATAGCGCTCAGCTTATAATTAGTTACATTACAGGCTAGAGTTTTGTTCGTAGTTACTAAATAGTTGGTGGTTACATGTGAGTTGGTAGTTACTAAATAGTTGGTGGTTACATGTGAGTTCGTAGTTACTAAATAGTTCGTGGTTACATGTGAGCTGGTAGTTGCTAAATAGTTGGGTTTACGTGTGAATTGGTAGTTGAGTCTGCGCTTACATTTACTAATTGCATGTGTTGGTTTGCTCGCCGTTATATCTACGCTCAAAAGTGCCACATCGCAACCTTCAAGTAACATATAAATTGAACTCCGAAAGTAGTTACTTATGGAGTTCGGAGTATAATATTTGGTTGTAAACTAACTGGTATGTAGAGAATATGCAGTAGGTTAATGTGACCAGATCTGCTTGAATTTTAGTTTTAGTTGTACTTCATACAATTAAATTTCCTATATATCAGCTAAAGTCGAGTTTAGTTGTAGTATGTACAATTAAATATCCGCTAAATGAGGAATCTTCGCTCTTTTGTAATAAATAACTGTAGAGAATGCAACTAAAGCTTACAATTAGGACAAAACATCGAGATAGTTGCACAAACTACAACTATACGCAGTTAGCCAGTGGTCGGCGGTTTGGTTGCGGCTAATTTGGACTTGGCTGCGGCTAGTTGTGGTTTGCTGCCAGACACATAATTTGGTTTTATATTTTATTTTTCAGGAGGATGAACAAATGAGCTTTCCAATTACACGTCACCGCCGTTTGCGCGGTTCTGCTGGAATTCGTGGCATGGTGCGGGAGACGATACTGAATGTGCTGGATATGGTACAGCCTATTTTTGTGACTTATGGAACAGGTGTGAAGAATGAGATTAGCTCGATGCCGGGCGTGTATCATTTTTCGCTGGATACGTTAAAAGCAGAAGTGGACGAGATCGCCGCACTAGGCATCCCGGCTGTATTGTTGTTCGGGATTCCTGAGACGAAGGATGCTATCGGTTCTTCCGGTTTTGCAGAGGATGGAATTGTGCAAGAGGCTACTCGCTTGATCAAGCACTGGTACCCAGAGCTGTTGGTCGTTGCAGATACCTGCCTTTGTGAATTTACGGATCACGGACATTGTGGAATGGTGCATACGCATACGGTGAATGGTGTGGTACATGGCGATGTTATCAACGATGCTTCGCTGGAGCTTTTGACTCGTACGGCGGTATCCCAAGCAAAAGCTGGAGCAGATATTATCGCCCCTTCCAACATGATGGATGGATTCGTTCACGCGATTCGTGCGGGACTTGATGAGAACGGTTTTGAGCATGTGCCGATTATGTCGTATTCGGTCAAATATGCTTCGGCATTTTATGGCCCTTTCCGCGAAGCAGCGGATTCAGCGCCACAATTCGGGAATCGCAAAACGTATCAAATGGACCCTGCCAATCTGCGCGAAGCGCTCCGTGAAGCAGAATCCGATGTGTTGGAAGGCGCGGATATGTTAATGGTGAAGCCAGCCCTGGCTTACCTAGATGTGATTCGTACGATTCGTGATCAGTTTGATCTTCCTTTGGTGGCTTATAATGTGAGTGGAGAATATTCCATGGTAAAAGCAGCGGCATTACAAGGCTGGATCGACGAGCAAGCCGTTGTGCTGGAAATGCTGACGGGCATGAAACGCGCTGGTGCGGACATTATTATTACTTATTTTGCAAAAGATGCAGCCCGCTGGCTGCGAGGCTAATCTTCATCACACCAACATCGCGGCAGCTAATATATGTTTGTACAAGCTTGTGTAACCAAGAAGAGAATAGGAGTGAAGATACATGAGTAATGTGCCAATGGCGCGTAAAGAGGAAGCGTCCCGGAAGGCTTTTGATGAAGCAAAACAATATATTCCCGGCGGGGTGAACAGCCCTGTACGGGCGTTTAAATCCGTAGGTCTGACTCCGATTTATGTGGATCATGGGATCGGTTCGCGTATTTTTGATATCGACGGCAACAGCTTTATCGACTATGTGCTCTCATGGGGACCACTGATTATGGGTCATGCGCATCCTGAGGTTGTGAAGGCATTGCAGGAGACGGCGGTAAAAGGGACAAGCTTTGGCGCCCCAACTCTACTCGAAACGGAAATGGCAAAAACCGTTGTTGAACGTGTGGCATCTGTAGATATCGTGCGCATGGTTAACTCCGGAACGGAAGCTACGATGAGCGCGATTCGTTTGGCACGTGGTTACACTGGACGCAGCAAGATCTTGAAGTTCGAAGGCTCCTACCACGGTCACGCGGATAGTTTGCTTATTAAGGCTGGCTCTGGTGTAGCTACATTGGGATTGCCGGATAGCCCGGGTGTCCCAGAAGGCGTTGCAATGAATACTATTACGGTTCCTTACAATGATTTGGAGTCCACTCAGATTGCTTTCGAACGTTTTGGCAATGAGATTGCGGCAGTGATCGTAGAGCCGATTGCCGGCAACATGGGCGTTGTTCCACCGCTTCCAGGCTTCCTGGAAGGGCTGCGTAAATTAACTTCTGACAATGGTTCGCTGCTTATTTTTGATGAGGTTATGACAGGCTTCCGTGTTAATCGCGGCTGTGCTCAAGGCTTGTTCGGGATTACTCCGGATATTACTTGTTTTGGCAAAGTTATCGGCGGCGGACTTCCAGTGGGTGCTTATGGCGGCAAAAGAGAGATCATGGAGCAAATCGCTCCTACTGGACCGATTTATCAGGCGGGCACACTTAGTGGTAATCCATTAGCGATGGCAGCCGGATATACTACGCTCAAGCTGTTGACACCGGAAGTATATGACCGACTGGAACAGTTGGGTGCACGTCTGGAAGCGGGTTTGAGAAAGAATTCAATCGAGACTGGCATTCCGCTCACGATCAACCGGGTAGGATCAATGGTTTGCCCATTCTTCACTGAAGGACCTGTAATCAATTTTGAAACGGCTAAGACGAGTGACACGGATCTTTTCCGTCGTTATTTTGGTCATATGGTGAGCCAAGGCATCAGTGTGCCACCTTCACAGTTTGAGGGGATGTTCGTATCGGCTGCACATAGTGAGCAGGATATTGATGATACCATTGAGGGCCATTATAATGCCCTGAAGGCCCTTTGAGCATCGGAGCCGGAGAAACAACCGGTGGTGGCGCTTGGACTCGGCGTGGAGAATGGCTGGAGGTAACACCCGGCAAAATCATTACTGGAGCTGAGGATACGCAGGCGACGATTGATAAGTGGCTGCTAGAAACTGTGGGCATGCCCGAGAAACTTCATCTGCGGTTACGCCGCGAGGGAGGTATTCAGTGGAAAGGTGACCGGCTTCGGCTGGCACTTTTTCCCGATCGTGAAGCGGGGATTGAACCGATATGGGAAGAGCTTGAGGTGCTGTACGAGGATGATTTTTGCCTGGTAGCTCATAAACCAGCTGGGATGGCGGTTCATCCAGATGGCAGTGGAACAGGTGTAACTCTGGATCACCTCGTAGCTGCACATTATATCACTTCCGGCGAGAGTGTGGCTGTGCGCCATATTCACCGCTTGGACAAAGATACAACGGGTCCGGTGATGTATGTGAAAAATGAGTTCGCACAGTTAGTTCTGGACGAGAATATGCGTGAAAAAAGCATATCACGGCACTACGCCGCGATCGTCGAAGGCACAGTGCCGCCTGTGCTTAAGGTGATCGATGCCCCGATTGGGCGCGATCGGCATCACGCTGCGCGCAGACGGGTCTCGCCCGGCGGACAATCTGCCGTGACGCGAATCATCGAGCGCGAGGCACTGCATGGCGGAAGCCTGGTGCATGTGCAGCTGGAGACCGGGCGGACGCATCAGATTCGCGTCCATCTCAGCCATATGGGTCATCCCTTGTATGGGGATGAACTATATGGCGGCCCGATTTGGGCTTCCAGCGCTGCCGGCCGCCATGCCCTGCATGGCGAGTCGTTGTCCTTCCGCCATCCTTGGAGCGGAGAACAGCTGGAAGTCAGCGATCCGTGGCCGGAGGATATGCTGCAGCTGCGAGAGCTGCTGTCTGAAGCACCCTGACGGATACGTAAGCAACTAAAGAACAGTAGAATCAGCAAAAGCTGGTTCTGCTGTTCTTTTTCTATTTTTTTCAGAAAAAAAACATCTATCCATGTCTTATTAATAAAAGCAGCATATAATACTTTGTTCTTACGAAGTAGTGCATCTATCAGCAGGCTGAAGGTTTGATGAGCTCTTAAATTCATGAAATTTATTAGCATCCTGTCCGGTTAGTACTACCAAAGTTGTCATGCCTCTCTGTTTGAAGCATATACATGTGGGGAGTAACATTTTGGGCTTATGCTCTGGGCCTGTCTCAGGGTTAGATTATGCCAAGAAGGAGGACATATCCCGTGTTTGATCAGTCCCACGGCTTGCGGTTTGATATTTACGAACGCATTCACCTTTCGGAAGAGCTTCCGGGAATAGCTGAGCTGGAGGAGGTTGAACTACTTCCGGAAATTCAGGTGATTCAGCGGGAGGATCGGGCCGAGTTATATGGTCAGCTGTTGCTTACCGGGCTTTACCGGAGTGAAGATGACCGAACACAACGTCTGGAGCATGCCATTCCCGTCGAAATCACTGTTCCGCTTACACGCGTCAGCTCGATTGAAGATATTGGGGTGGAGATCGAGAATTTTGATATTGATCTGCTCACGATGCGCACTGTGAATATAACAGGCGTACTATCGCTGCGGGGGATCGGTAGTACGGATCCTCAACCTCAACCGGCCTGGCAGCAAGAGGAGTACACAGTCGCCTATTCTCCTGTTAATGATGACAGGGTGATAGAAGCAACTGCTGAGCACCAAGAACACGAAAATGATACCCTTTATGAAAATTCACAGTGGACCTTTGGTGAAGATGCATCACAGGTTGCTGTAGAAGAACATGAACAGGCCGATGCGGCTGAGGACGCACAGGAGTTACTAGTCTCAAGCGGAGCGGCTCATACGTCCCCTGTAGTCAATTTCTCATCCGCTCAGGAGAAGGACAAGGGCGCAAAAGCCCGGACACATAGTCTAGAGTCACAAGCAGAGGATGCCAAAGCGGGTTTATCCGATTACTGGTTTAAAGCCGAGCCACAGATCAAGGAAGCTGAAGTGTCCCAGCTGAATCAAGCAAGTTATGTGAGCGAAGAGAAGCAGCAGCCGGAAGAGGAATATTCTTTTGCTTCTAGAGAGACCGTTGTTCCAACGGCTAGTGCAGAAGCGAATCAAGATATACCTGTATTTGCTTCTGAGAGTGAGGCTAATCATGAGCTTCATGAACAGGATGAGAATGCTGAACCCATCCATGAGAATGCGAACGAAGTTTTTGTTTCACAGGAAAGTGTGCTTCCTCATGAAGAGAAACAAGATCTTAAGATCGCCTTGGGCAGTAAAAAAGAAGCAGAGGTTCCGGAAAAAGAACATCTCACCTTCTCCTCTTTACTAAGCTCCAGTCGTGTCCGTAAAGAGCAGGAAGCTCTGCAGTCGGAAGGAAACACATCTGCAGCAGTGGACGTTCCAGAGGTTGGTAATAATACGGAATGGAAGAGCAGATTCATTGCCAGCGCGGACGGAGCTAACATGTTCCGCAAAGTTCGGCTGTGTATTGTACAGCGTGAAGAAACACTGGATACCATTGCAGAGAAGTATCAGCTAAGTGCGCGGGAGCTGGTGATGTATAATCGCTTGTCCGGGCAGAGTGTAGAGGAAGGCCAAGTGTTGTACATCCCGTAATCGAATCGTGATGCGTACACACATGAATAGGTGAATCCCGATCAGGTTTTAGGGTCGGGATTTTTGCTGTTTCATTGTTGGAATGAATGCTTCAGAAGAAATAAGTCGAAATTCAGCCTAAAGTCCCGCTGCAAAGGCGTATCCAGGTTGACTAGGGGGGGCTCAAAATGTATTATGGAGTAAGCAATATCTAAGTAAAGACTGGGAACGGGAAGAGTAGGCGGTCAGCCCTTCAGAGAGCGGAATTGCAAGTGCTGTGACATTCCGTAGGAAACAGCCCCCGAAGTCGCCCCGGAGTCGCCCTTCTGAGCTTATCTTCATATCTATGAAGGATAAGTTAGGTTGTGGCCGGTAGCAGCCGTTATCTGTACGAGTGTCGCGCTAAGCTTCTGAATCCGTTGGGTAAGAAGTGTAGTTTTATTTTTCATTGGCGCGAAACAAAGGTGGTACCGCGAAAGAATGACCTTTCGTCCTTTGAGACGAGGGGTCTTTTTGTTTTTTTCAGAGACCTGTGCGCTCTATACAGCAACTTTATTAACAACTATAAGCAACTACAAGTAAACTAGTGGAGGTATCAGAGAATGGCTGACCAAAACCATCTAACAGCGGCAGATGCTGCCGCTACGAATGAATCTAAAAACGAGATGCCAACAACGTATGATCCGAAGGCAGCAGAACAGAAATGGTATTCCTACTGGACAGAGGGCGGATATTTCCGTGCAGGCCAGCGTCCGGATGCTCAAGCCTATAGCATTGTGATCCCGCCGCCAAACGTAACAGGAATGCTGCACATCGGGCATGCGCTCGATTTCACATTACAGGATATCCTGATTCGTACCAAACGGATGCAGGGCTTCGATACGCTTTGGTTGCCAGGTACGGACCACGCAGGTATTGCAACACAAACGAAGGTAGAGCAGAAGCTGCGCGAGCAGGGGATTTCTAGACATGACCTCGGACGTGAGAAGTTCCTGGAGCAGGTGTGGGATTGGAAAGACAAATACGCAAACACCATTCATGAGCAGTGGGCTAAAATGGGACTTTCCCTTGACTACTCCCGCGAGCGTTTTACCCTCGATGAGGGTTTGTCGAAGGGAGTTCGCGAGGTATTTGTTAAGCTTTATAATAAAGGCTTGATCTACCGCGGTAAACGTATCATCAACTGGGACCCGGCGGCTCGTACGGCGTTGTCGGATATCGAGGTTGAATATAAGGAAGTTAACGGTCATCTGTACCATCTGCGTTACCCACTTAAAGATGGCAGCGGACATATCACTGTAGCGACCACACGTCCGGAGACGATGTTGGGTGATACGGCAGTTGCTGTTCATCCTGAGGATGATCGTTATAAAGATCTGATTGGCAAAACGCTGATCCTGCCGATTATCGGCCGGGAGATTCCAATTATCGCTGACGAGTATGTAGATAAAGAGTTTGGCAGCGGTGCGGTTAAGATCACGCCAGCTCATGATCCAAATGACTTCGAGGTAGGTCAACGTCATAATCTGCCGCAGATCAACGTAATGGATGAGAGCGGCACAATGAACGAAGAAGCAGGACCTTACCAAGGTCAAGACCGGAGTGAATGCCGTAAGGCCATCACGGCGGATCTGAAAGAGCAGGGTGTTCTGATCTCCATTGAAGATCATGTGCATCAAGTTGGACACAGTGAACGTTCAGGAGCGGTTGTTGAGCCGTACCTGTCCACACAATGGTTCGTGAAGATGCAGCCGCTCGCCGAAGCTGCCATCAATGCACAGAAGGATGGTAATGGGGTTAACTTTGTACCTGAACGGTTCGAAAGAACCTACCTGAACTGGATTGAAAACGTACGCGACTGGTGTATTTCCCGTCAGCTTTGGTGGGGACATCGTATTCCGGCTTGGTATTCTGAATCTACCGGTGAGCTGGTTGTGGCGAATGATGAGGAAGAAGCGCGCCGGATCAGCGGCCTAACCGACCTGAAACAGGACGAGGATGTTCTGGATACTTGGTTTAGCTCCAACCTCTGGCCGTTTGCAACCCTAGGCTGGCCGAATGAAGACAGCGCAGATTTCAAACGTTACTATCCGAACGATGTGCTCGTAACGGGCTACGATATTATTTATTTCTGGGTAGCGCGGATGATCTTCTCGGCACTGGAATTCACTGGAGAGAAACCATTCTCCGACGTATTGATGCATGGTTTGGTACGGGATGCTGAAGGACAAAAAATGTCCAAATCACTCGGCAACGGTGTAGATCCGCTCGAGGTTATCGAGAAGTACGGCGCAGATGCTATGCGTTATATGATTTCTACCGGCAGCACAGCGGGTCAGGATTTACGCTTCCGCTGGGAAAAGGTAGAGCAGGCGCGTAATTTCGCTAATAAGATCTGGAATGCGTCACGCTTCGCCCTTATGAATCTTGAAGGAGTTAGCTTCGAGAATATTGACATTACTGGTGAGCTAAGTACGGCTGACCGTTGGATTTTGCACCGCCTGAACGAAACTTCTCGTGAAATTACGCGTCTAATTGACTCGTACGAGTTCGGCGAGACCGGCCGCCAGCTGTACAACTTCATTTGGGACGATTTGTGTGACTGGTATATTGAGTTCGCGAAGCTGTCGCTTTACGGAACGGATGCCGCAGCCAAAGCGAAGACACAGTCCGTACTTGCTTATGTACTCGACCGCACGATGCGCTTGATTCATCCGTTTATGCCGTTTATTTCGGAGGAAATCTGGCAGCATCTGCCGCATGAAGGAGAGACAATTACTCTGGCTGCATGGCCTGAGTATGATGCTGCTCTGGAGAACCCGCAAGCGGTAGCGGAAATGAACCTGCTGATGGATGTAATCCGGGCAGTTCGTAATATCCGTGCTGAAGTGAACGTACCGATGAGCAAGAAGGTTGAATTGATTATTAAAGCGAGCAATGAAGAAACGCTGAGCATCATTACTCGTAACGACAACTACATTGGACGTTTCTGCAATACCTCTTCTTTCGAAGCTGGTCTGAATCCGGAAACGCCAGACAAGGTAATGTCCGCTGTAGTAACGGGAGCGGAACTGCTTCTGCCTTTGTCGGGGCTGATTGATATTGAACAAGAAATCGCTCGTCTGGAAAAAGAAGTGCAGACGCTGAACAGCGAAGTAGAACGCGTAGAGAAAAAGTTGAGCAATCAGGGCTTCGTGGCCAAAGCTCCCGCAAAAGTTATCGAAGAGGAGCAGGCGAAGCAGGCAGATTATTCTGCCAAACGTGAGAAAGTACTTGCCCGCATAGCAGAGCTGAGAGGATAAGAGACATGGATGACCTAAATCGGGGCGGGAGCACCGCCCCTCTTGCGACATATACCGAAGCGGTTAACTGGATCAAGGGCCGGATTCCTTTTGGAATCCGGCCAGGTTTAGACAGAATTGAGATGTTGATGGACAAGCTGGGAAACCCGCACCGTCGGCTGAAATTTATTCATGTGGCGGGTACGAACGGCAAAGGCTCTACCTGTGCCTTTTTGACAAGCGCACTTTTGCAAAGCGGCTATTCTGTCGGCACCTTCACGTCTCCGTATATTACGAAGTTCACGAACAGGTTCCAATATAATAATACGGACATTCCTGAAGAAACTCTTCTTGAGCTAGTGAATACCCTTCGTCCTTTGGTAGATGAGATTGCAGAAACGGAATTTGGCTCACCAACGATGTTTGAGGTAACTACAGCTGTGGCCATTCTATTTTTTGCGGGTGTTTCTTGTCCGGATGTTGTCGTATGGGAGACTGGGCTTGGGGGAAGGCTGGATGTAACGAACATCGTTACTCCGATCGTGTCGGTGATTACAAATGTTGGCCATGACCATATGGATATTTTGGGAGATACGCTTGAGAAGGTTGCAATGGAGAAAGCCGGAATTATCAAACCCGGTGTACCTGTTGTTAGCTGCGTAAATCAACCGGAAGTCGTGGCTGTACTCAAGGAGAAAGCGGCGGCTTGCCGCTCTACTCTTTATCTTACCGGAGAAGATTTTAGCTATGAAGCTACTGGAATTCATGGGGATGTGCAGACCTTTAACTTTAAGGGTCCCTTCCGTTCGCTTGAACTTGGGATTGTGATGAAAGGCGAACACCAGATTAGCAATGCGGCGGGAGCCATGATGGTTCTTGAAGTTTTGCGCCAGTATATGGCGTTCATGTTAGAGGATGAAGATGTTCTGGAAGGATTGCGTCATGCATTTTGGGCTGGAAGGCTGGAAGAGGTAAGTAAATCTCCGAGGATCGTACTGGATGGAGCACATAATCCGGAAGGCGCGGAGAGCCTTGCCAAAAGCCTGCCACAGCTCTATAAATACGGTAAATTAAATTTACTTATGGGAATGATGGCAAATAAGCATCATGAATCCTACTTTAAGCATATACTGCCTATAGTGGATACGCTCATCCTGACCGAACCGGATTTCCAGAACAAAATGGACGCGGAGCATCTGCAGGTTATCGCAGAAAGTCTGCGGGATAAATATGCCAAGGAAAACTTGGTAATCATAGTAGAACATAATTGGGGAAAAGCGCTGCAACAACTGAAGTCGATTACAGCGGAGGATGACCTTGCCGTCGTATCTGGTACGCTGTATTTGATTTCTGACGTGCGCGGTACACTTTTGCAGCAACCCGATACTGAAAAAGGCTGGTGACGACTGTTGGATACTACTGAACGTGTGCATTTTATAGGGATCGGCGGCTACGGTATGAGCGCGATTGCCCGAGTAATGCTAGAAATGGGATATACGGTTACGGGCTCCGATGTGGCTGCCCAAGAATTGACGGATAAATTGATTGCTAAAGGTGCCAAGATTTATATTGGGCATACAGCAGAACAAGTAAAAGGTGCGGATCTGGTCGTGTACTCTACGGCTTTGTCCAGCGATAATGTGGAATGGGTGGAAGCAGAGCGTCTTAAGATTCCAATTCTGCACCGCTCACAAATGCTGGCTCGTTTATTGAACGAACGTAAAGGGGTAGCCGTTGCCGGAGCGCATGGTAAAACAACTACCTCCTCCATGATCGCGCTTGTAATGGAAGAGTGTGAAGTTGATCCTACGTATATTATCGGCGGAGAGATTATGAATGTCGGTACGAATGCAAAGGCAGGACAAGGCGATTATGTAGTGGCGGAAGCGGATGAGAGCGATGGCTCTTTCTTGCACTATCATCCTTGGCTTGGAATTGTCACGAATGTGGAAGCAGATCACTTGGAAAATTACGGCGGAGATTTTAACCGTCTCAAGGCTGCTTACGTACAGTTTATGAACCAGACCCGTGAAGACGGCACTGCGATTGTGTGTGCAGATGACGAGAACGTGATTTCTTTATTGCCTGAAGTGTCAGGTAAGGTGATTACTTACGGCATCAAGTCGAAGACAGCAGATTATATTGCAACAGACATCGTTCTTGGCGACCGTCAGGTTTCGTATACGATGAACCATAATGGCGTAGTATTGGGACAAATTGAACTGTCCGTGCCAGGTCAGTACAATCTGTATAACTCAATGGCTGCGGTTATCGCTTGTTTGAAATCAGGAATCTCTTTTGAGAAAATCGCTGAAGCGATTGTGAAATTCCATGGTGCGAAGCGCCGTTTTCAAGTGCTCGGAGAAGTCGATGATATTCTGGTCATCGATGATTATGCGCATCACCCAACTGAAATTCAGGCGACAATCAGTGCTGCTAAGGCAACGGGGAAACGGATTATTGCCGTATTCCAGCCTCAGCGGTATACACGTACGTTCTTCCTGCTAGATGCCTTCAGCCGCGCCTTTAGCGAAGCAGATGAGGTGATCATCACCGACATCTACTCTCCCGCAGGTGAGAAGCAGATTGAGGGGGTTACTTCTGCGAAGCTGGTTGAGCTTATTGTGCAGAACAGTAACGCCGGTGCAAGACATCTGCCAACCAAAGAAGATGTGCTTGCTGATCTGAAACCTCGTATTGCCCCAGGTGACCTGGTGATTACGATGGGCGCAGGCGATATCTGGAAGGTTGGATACGCATTGGCGGACGGCTTGAAGAAGCGTTAATACAAACACAGACCTACACGAGAATATTCATATTCTCTTGACCATAGCACTTCCCCCGAGTTCCGTGCAGGGGGAAGTGCTTTTTTGTATACTTAAGCGGTGTAGTACATTCTAAAAAATGAAATAAATAGGGTATTTGCTGAACCGGCCATTGAGTGCTATAGTGCTGTCAGTAGAGGATCAATTTTTCCGTGTAGGTGGTGACTCATGGACTCCCAGCTTGATATCAAAACGTTAGTGTATTTATTTATTTTTGGAAACCTATTTATATTGGTGCTGATAACCAATTACCGGAGGAGCGCTCCGAAAGACAGGGCATCCACATTATTCATACGCTCTAAGGCGGTGCAGCTGCTCTTCTGGTGTTCATTATTATTATGGGGCCATATTCCCCGTGCGCTATCCATTCCACTTAGCAACGCTTTGATTCTTCTAGGCTGCTGTCTGGAGATTATTGCTTTACTGCTGATGATGGGCATTCTTGGGCAGCGGATAAAGTTGTATTACATAACGCTTTCCATACTTAGTTCGATTACTTTTAGTATTGTTGCCGTCTTCTTTCATCATTCCAGCTGGCGCATAGCCTGCACCTCACTATGGTCGATACTTTTTATTGTCTATCCAGCTTACCACCTCACGGTGAACCCCAAAGGCACCCCTCTTCAGAAGATACTCGGAATATTATTTTACGCTTTTGCAGGGATTATGCTGCTCCGCGCGATTGTTGCACTGATCTGGGAGCCAGAGATGAACGTGTTCACAACTAATCTTTCGCAGTATTTATATTACCTGGGGATGTATTTATTATTGATTGTGGGAGCCGCAGGCTTTATTCTACTTTCTAACGAGCATTCCTTTGTAAAACTGAAACGAATTGCTAGCTACGATGATCTGACTGGAATCCTTAACCGTGGAGCATTTCTTCAGGAAGCTGAGGTACGGCTTGAGAAGGCAGTTGCTGAGCAGGAGTACTTTTCGTTTATGCTGCTGGATTTGGATCATTTCAAAGAAATCAATGATACATACGGCCATGATACCGGTGATGTTGTTCTGGAAGAATTCGCATTGACGATTAAGGACAACCTCGAAAACAGCGATTTATTCGGCAGGCTTGGCGGCGAGGAATTTGCAGTTATACTTTGCGGGCTTGATGAAGCTAGCTGTGACCGGAAAGCTGAAGCGTTACGAGAGGCAGTAATGATGACGTCCACACAAAAACTCTCACAAGGATATACAGTTAGTATAGGTGTAATTACGATCATGCCGGATCAGGAGATCTGGATAAATAAGCTGTACAAGCTGAGCGATAAAGCGTTATACCAAGCCAAACAAGAAGGAAGAAACCGAGTGGTCAGATACAATTATATTTATTGAGCTTAGAGAATACAGGGGGTGAAATTCACTAACATGCATCTGGATCTCAAGACACTGCTGGTCTGCCTCTTTATGTGGCAATCATTCACGGTATTGCTTATTGTTGTCTATCGTTTGCGTTACGCGCAGGAACGGACTTCAACCTTGTTTGTCACGGCAAAATATTTGCAGCTGGCAGCTTTAATTCTCCTTTTGCTGAACGATTTCACAGACTCGCGACTTCCCATTCCAATCAGTATGCTGCTTGCTTTAGCTGGAGGTACGCTGGAAAGCTTAGCGCTTCTGATGCTTCTCAGGGTTTTTGGGAGCTGGGTTGAACGATATTATACGATCCTGTTCGGAGTGTCCATTGTCGTTGTAGTCCTACTGCATTTAATTATGCCAGATGAGCGGTTCGTTATGGCTGCAACTTGTCTATTTGGGATTATGATCATAGCTTTACCTGCTTACATATTAGCTGTGAAGATTAGAGAGACCTCTCTCCAGCAAACCATGGGATTGTTGTACGGTGTTGTAATTTTAACGCTGGTTGGCAAGGGACTTGAACCGTTTTATTCGATGTTAGGACTGAATGCACTGACCTCTCACTGGCTGCAGATATTTTTTTATCTGGGGATTTATTTGCTTATGTTTTTAGGAACTGCGGGAATCATGCTGCTATATAGAGAGGATTCCTTTACAGAATTGGAGCGGGTGGCCACTTATGATGTGCTGACAGGTATTTTGAATCGCAGATCCTTTGTTCAGCGTGTCCGACCTTTAATAGCTGCCTCAGCGATGAAGAAGCTGCCATATTCTTTTTTACTGCTGGATGTTGATCACTTTAAACGTATAAACGATACCTACGGCCACAATACCGGCGACCACGTTCTGAAGGATCTGGCTCATAAAATAAAACAGCAGCTTGGCAATGGCGATCTGTTCGGAAGATTCGGCGGTGAGGAGTTCACTGTGCTGCTGCATAGAGCCGATGAACAAAACAGTGATATGATTGCAGAGCGGATGCGCACAGCGGTTACAGGGGCGATCATTCATGGTGTACCTCTGCCTTACACAATAAGTATTGGAGTCATCACGGTGGATTCAGGTGAACGATACTCATTGAGCACTCTTTACAAACTTAGTGACATTGCATTGTATCAGGCTAAGAAAAAGGGCCGGAACTGTGTAGTTAGAAGCTACGACAACTAAAGTGTCTTCCTTTCGACATTATACGAGGGAGACGCTTTTTTTGTATGCAAAGAGGATTAGTACATAATACCTAACGATTACAACTTCTATTAATAGAGCAATTCATGATTATGTATGTCGTGAAAAAAGGGGGGTTAGTCTGTTTTTTAGAAAAAGCGGCGGTTTATAAGGGGAAATTGTAATAGAATTCTGAGGAACCAGAAAAAAACTTAAAAAAATTTAGACTTCCCCTATAAATCGACAAAACTTTTAAGTGAAATGAGTTACTATTGAACTGCATCTAAAGTTTCAGTTGGTAGATGGGGGTTTTTATTACAAAATACAAGGAGCCAGAGTCATGCGAGAAAGAATGCTGTTCCTATCAGCCCAGAATCAAAGCGCAGAGGATCTAGAAGGAGAAATGAGAACAGGGAGTATTCTCGAGATTTTGCTTGGAAAATTTGATATAGATTTGCTGACGTACGGAAGTGCCAACCAAACCGTGTCTATAAATGAGCGGACGGCACTTACGGTTCATAACATTAACGAAGATTATACGACCTGGAGGCCAATGTTGCGCCCCTTACATAAACTGCGGAATTTCTCAAATTTAAGTCATATAGATAAAGATATGAAAAACACTATTTTGGAGCTTTGCCGTTCCAATAATTATAAGCATGTATTTATATCGCATGTCCTACTGGGAAAATGTATTGATATGGTGAGGAACTTGCTTCCAGAAGCCAGTGTGATCACAGATACCTATAGTTTTGCAAACGGAAGCGGAGGATCTTCCGGAGAGACAGGGAAGTTAAGCAGGAAGAATCCTTATAATAAACTCAATGCTGCATGGGATCGTAGGAATAAACGGCGATTAATGAATAAAACGGGTCTGCTTTTAGCAACCTCGGAATGGGATGCACTAGCGTTCAAATCTCTATCATTTGCAGATGCCCGTAAGGTTCATGTTGTCCCCCATTTCATCAAGATGAATGAGTATGAGACTTTTGCAGAGCCTGTGACTAAAGAAAATTCAATTGTGCTGCACTGGAATATGAATATGAGACTGGGAATAGATGCAGCCCGAGTATTCTTTAAAAAAACCTATCCCATGATTAAGGAGCAAGTGCCAGATATCAAAAGTTATATTATCAGCTCAGAGGTTCACCCGGAGGTCATGACTTTGATTAAGGAAGATGAATCGGTCATAGTCACTGGACCAGTAAATTCCTCTACTGAATACATACGACGGTCTAAAGCTGTTCTGGTGCCTATCCTTGAAGGCTGCGAAGTTTCTAGAAATATACTGGAATCCTGGGCGCTTAAAACGCCGGTGGTTACTAGCTCTATCATGTGTGAGAAGCTGAATTGTGAGCATAACCGAAATATTTTGCTGGCTAATACCTCGGTTGAGGTTGTTGGAAGTGTATTGAATTTACTGAAAAATCCTGAGCTTGGCGCTATTATTGCGGATCGTGCGCATGAGACTTTATTAAAGAATTATGAAATGAATCATGTTAAGAGTAAGATTCTTAGTCTTGTATAGAAGGTTGTCTGACAAGATGCTTGCTGCTCTGGACAACAAATAACCCGCGAGGACCATTAAAAGTCCTACGCGGGTTATTTGTTGACAGGATTTTAGAGCAAGTTGCGGCGCAGTTCTTCTGGTGATTTCGGAGACAACATTCCAAGTGGAATATCGAATACAGTACGCGCTCCGCTTTGACCTTCTTGACTCATACGCTGAGCAGCTCTGGCATAAGCCACAAGCACACTAGCCGTAAATTCAGGATTGCTCTCCAGCTTCAGGCCGAATTCAACGATTTGTTTCGTGCCTTCTCCTGTTACACCACTGCGAATAACAAACCCGCCGTGCGGAATACCGCTATGCTGAGCTGCTAGTTCTTCTTCAGTGATGAAAGTAACCGTAGTATCATAATCTGCAAAATAGTTCGGCATATTCACGATTTCTTCGCGAATGCGCTCTTGATCTGCACCTGCCTCAGCTACTACAAAACACTCTCTAAGATGTTTTTCACGAGTAGTAAGTTCTGGTGTTTCACCCGCACGGATAGCCTCGATAACCTCTTGTACTGGAACCGTATATTGCACGCCACCTTTAACGCCTTCTACTCTGCGAATGGCATCGGAGTGACCTTGGCTGACGCCTTTACCCCAGAAAGTATATTCTTTACCTTGTGGAAGAATAGCTTCAGCTAGCAGACGGTTCATGGAGAACAGGCCTGGATCCCAGCCCGTAGAAATTACGCTGAGTGTTCCGCCTTGTTTAGCTGCGGCATCAACGGTCGCAAAGAACTCAGGGATTTTGGCGTGAGTGTCAAAGCTGTCCACGGTATTAAACATCCGGGCAATAGCTGGTGTCTGTTCTGGCAGGTCGGTAGCCGATCCTCCGCACAGAATCATAACATCCACTTTTCCCTTATATTGTTCGACGGCAGAGATATGCTCGAATTTCACACCGGTTTCACCGGCTTCCAGTTGTCCAGGCTCTCTGCGCGTAAAGATCGCAACCAGCTCGATATCTTCACTTTGGTTAATAGCCTTACGTACACCTTTTCCTAAATTACCGTAGCCCACAATTGCTGCTTGAATTTTTTGTTTCAGAAAAAGCCCTCCTAAACTGTAATGAACTAAAATCCTATTTCTAGCTTAACTAGTATAGTGCACACTTTTAGCTCTTTTTATATAGTATATAAAAGTTACATGTAATGTAAACTGAATCCGTATAACTTTCATTATTCATTTGGCTATAAAAATAGCATATCTCTCTATTGTCTATCATATATTTCCATATAGATTAGATGAGGTGAGGTGTTACTGTTGAATAACGGAAGAATGACATTCCGATTTGACGTGAATAAGGACGAGCCTAAGCCAAAACCGCAGGTAGTGGAGCGCTGGTCCAGTGGCGGACTGGGCACAGCTGAAGAATATGCAGAGGAGTTGCGCAAGGAGGTCGGTCCAGCACAGCAGCATACTTGGGTGCATGAACCTAATTTACGCTCTACGCGTGAGGCACCACCGGAGGATGCTTACGACTACTACTCAGGAACTGTAGATCCACGCCAGCAAGAATGGGACGAACAGGATAGAGATTTCAGAAATACGCAGCAATCGTATCTGCTTTCAGATTTGGTACTGGATGACAGAGATAAATCATCAGAGGTTTACACGGGAGGTTATGGGGGCTCATACCATACTCGTCGCCCATCGTATTGGTGGAAATTATCCCTGTCTGTGGTGGGGGCGATCGGCACGGGTCTACTATTAGGATATGCGGCACTTTCCTTTTTTTATGGAGGAAACATGGACAGTAGTTCAGGAACCGGGATAACAGATACGTTGGCTACTTCAGGGCAGACTTCCGGAGCTAATGATCCAGCAGGTGTAGGAACCTCGGGATTGCCGGTTACGGGCACAGCTGATACCGGCAAAAACACTATTCCTGTTCAAGTGGCTGCGCAAAGCTACTACCTGCTGCAGTATGGCGTATTCAGTACGCCGGCAGGCGCGGAACAAGCTAGACAAGAGCTGTTGGACGCTGGCTTGGCTGCGGGCTTGGACCCTGCTGACGGAAATCGTGTATATGCCGGAATGTCCTCTGACCGTGAACAAGCTAAGCTGCTCAGCAGTGGTCTGAAGAATCAAGGGATTGAGCTTTATGTAAGAGAGGTGGAGCTTCCCGGAGTGGAACGATTAGGATTTGCCGGAAATGCGGAGGCTGTGAATAGTTATTTTGCGGTGAGTGGACAGCTGCTAAGTGAACTAAGCAGTCAATCCGCTTCTTTACTCAGTGGCGGACAAACGGATGCGGCAGCTAATACCTCAGCTGTGAGTGATCTACATCTCCAATGGAGTGAAGCTGTTAAAGCTCTGGAGCAAGGCATAACGCCAGAAGCCAAAAGCATTTGCGCAGCGCTAGAGAAATCTATGAGCCAAGGAATTTCAGCACTGAGTGAATATAACAAGAACAAGGCGCAAGCCCTGCTTTGGGAAGTGCAGGAATCCATGCTGAGCTTCTTGACCAGCCAAAAACAGCTGCTGTCTGCTATGAATTGAATGCTTGGATTGCGGATTCAAAATAACAGCAAGTCTCCGGGGAATTGGGGGCTTGTTGTTTTTTTCGGAGAGGGGTATCGTTCCGCAACTTTTAGGGCAAAAGGTGGTAAACATTACCGTAGGGGATTTTACGTTTGTATTGATCACCGTTTCACCGTATAATAATTAGGGTGTCAAAAAATGGCGAGGGAAGACTGAGATGAAGAAGAAAAATGTAGGAACACTGCTGTTATTTCTAATTCTAGGCTGGCTGGCTGGAGCCTGGATCGCCAAGCTGCTGCAGCCCGTAAAGGCTCTGTCTTTTCTAACAACATCGACTGTGCTCAAATGGTCTCCGCGAGCCGATTTAGACATCATAACCTATGACATCACTATTCATTTGAAATTGTGCATGCTTAGTCTCGCCGGTATTATTACAGCTGTATGGCTGTACCGCAGACTGTAACTCTCGTTACTGAGCAAGAAGGGACGTTTACAACGTGGACAACTCACCACTCATTATTCTAGCCTCAGGTTCACCGCGTCGACGTGAGCTGTTATCCTTACTGGGTTTGCCCTTTGAGGTCATTACCAGCGAAGCTGATGAGAGCACACCGCCGGATTGGACGCCGGAGAGAATCGTGCGCAGTCTAGCTTTGCGAAAAGCAGAAGCCGTAGTAGCTGCAGCCGGAGAGCGTAACGCAGTCATTATAGGAAGCGACACAATTGTTGTATTAGATAATACTGTGCTAGGCAAACCGGTGGACAAGCTGGACAGCAAAGCGATGCTTACCAGACTTCAGGGCCGAACTCATAAGGTATACACGGGTGTAGCCTGCCTCGGACTCCCGAATGGGAAGACTATAGTGGAGCACCGTGTTACTTCCGTAACGATGAGGGCAATGACTGAAGAGGAAATTGCTGCTTATATAGCTACGGGGGAGCCTGCTGATAAGGCTGGCTCATATGCGATACAAGGGCTTGGGTCCATTTTGGTGGAACGAATTGAAGGCTGTTATTTCAATGTAGTCGGATTGCCTTTGTCGCTTCTTGGCGAAATGCTATCCGAGTTCGGCATAACTGTATTGAGCCGGTAGGAAGCCTGGGGAAAGAGGGATAGGGATGGAGTCGCAACCAATTATGCTGCGGGACCTCCCCCATGAAGAACGACCTAGAGAGCGCATGATGCATTATGGGGCGGAATCATTAAGTCAAGCGGAGTTGTTAGCCATTCTGCTGCGTACGGGAACACGCCGCGAGTCGGCTATTCATATTGCACAGCAGATGCTGGGGAAGATCGGTGGCCTGCGTGGGCTAGTTGACCTTAGCATCGAAGAACTGACCAAAATCAACGGTATCGGTCCTGCCAAGGCCGTACAACTAAAAGCAGGCATCGAACTGGGAAGGCGCCTTGCGAATTCCAGGTTCAATATGCCGGTCATTATCCGCTGTCCGGGGGACGCTGCAGAGATTCTGACTGAGCAATTGCGTTATTTGCAAAAGGAGCATTTTGTCTGTCTGTTTCTGAACACGAAGAATCATGTGATTGGACAAGAAACATTGTCCATGGGCAGCCTGAATGCTTCGATCGTTCATCCTCGTGAGGTATTCAGAGCAGCTATAAAATGCAGTAGCGCCTCTATTATATGCGCGCACAATCATCCTAGTGGTGATCCAACACCTAGTCCGGAAGATATTTCCCTAACCGCTAGATTGCTTCAGGCAGGTGAGATTATCGGAATAGATGTGCTGGACCATCTAATTATCGGAGATAGCAGTTTCGTAAGCTTGAAAGAAAAAGGACATATGTAATATAAATGTAGATTTACTTAGGAAAAGGAGAAATTAGCATGTTGGGTGGTTTCACAAAAGATTTAGGAATTGACTTGGGGACAGCGAATACGCTTGTCTACGTACGCGGTAAGGGCGTTGTTGTAAGAGAGCCTTCCGTTGTAGCGATTAACACTGATACTAAGACGATTGAAGCCGTGGGTGAATCCGCCAAAAAAATGATCGGTCGTACACCTGGGAATATCCGTGCGATCCGTCCGATGAAAGATGGCGTTATCGCTGATTTTGATACAACGGCTACGATGATTAAATATTTTATTCGTCAAGCACAGAAACAGCGTTCTATGTTCCAGCGTCACCCTAATGTAATGGTCTGCGTGCCATCTGGCATTACTGCTGTAGAACAACGTGCGGTAGAAGATGCTACCAAACAAGCTGGCGCTCGAGAAGCTTACATTATCGAAGAGCCTTTTGCTGCTGCTATCGGTGCGGATCTGCCAGTATGGGAGCCTACAGGTAGTATGGTTGTAGATATCGGTGGAGGTACAACTGAAGTTGCTGTAATCTCGCTCGGCGGTATTGTTACTAGCCGATCAGTGCGGGTTGCAGGTGATGAAGCGGATGAGTCCATCATTCAATACATCAAACGTCAATACAATCTGATGATCGGTGAACGTACTTCGGAGCAGCTCAAAATGGATGTTGGCTCGGCCCTTCCTCTTGAAAAGGCTGAAACCATGGAAATTCGCGGCCGTGATCTCGTAACAGGTCTGCCAAAAACACTTACAATTACTTCTGATGAAATCTGTGAAGCTTTGTCTGACACAGTGAATGCTATTATTGAAGCGGTTAAAGTAACATTGGAAAAATGTCCGCCAGAGCTTGCAGCAGATATTATGGATCGTGGAATTGTTTTGACAGGTGGGGGAGCCTTGCTTCGCAACTTGGATAAGCTGCTTGCACGTGAGACGGGAATGCCGGTTATTGTTGCTGAGAATCCACTGGACTGTGTAGCTATTGGAACCGGTAAGGCACTTGAGAACATTCATTTGTTCAAGAGCCGCAGCGGATCCAGTCTTCGTTCGAAGAGATAAGATGATGTTCTACCACTTGTGTAAGTCAACCCCTGTTATGGGAGAAATACTGTTGTTAGAGGGTGTTGAAACTGTTTAAACTCTTAAGCAATAAACGTCTGTTTATTCTGTTGATTACACTGGTGCTGTTCATTGTGGTAATGGGCTTCAGCTTGGCAACAAGGAAAAACTTGTCCTGGCCGGAGAACTTTCTCAGAGATTCGACTGGTTTCGTGCAAAAAATGTTCTACAAGCCCGCTGGATATGTAGCGGGCTTGTTTGAAGATATTGGAAATCTGAGTGATCTTGCTAAAGAAAATGAACAGCTTAAAATTATGGCTGCCCAGTATGCACGTGATAAAGCCCAGTATAATTTCGTCAAGGCACGGAATGACGAGTTGGAGAAAAATTGGAATTTCACTGAAGAACAGAAAAAATTGTATAAATATGAATATCGTATTGCACAGGTAATTAGCCAGACAACAGAGCCAAGCAATAGTACGATTGTTATCGATTTGGGCTCCAAAGATGGGGTTAGACCTAATATGTCCGTAATTTCAGTGGATGGTCTAGTTGGTGTTATCAGTAAGGTGAGCAATTTCACCTCCACAGTGAAGCTGATGACAATGATGGACACCAATGATCCTAATTCCCAGCCGCCTATTGCGGCAACTGCCTTAAATAAAGAGGGTAAATCCTTTGGGATGATTGAGAGTTATAATCCAGAGACGAACAGACTGCTGATGACTAAGATTCCTCCGGGTGATCCTATTGCAGCGAAGGATACTATTCTGTCTTCCGGTATTGGAGGATTGTATCCAAGGGGATTGACAATAGGCACAGTTGAAAGCGTCGATGTTGGTGAATTTGGATTAACCTCCACAGCAGTGATTAAGCCTTCAGCAGAATTTCAGGACTGGAAGCAGTTGATTGTTGTGTTTACGGAGGAGCGTGCTGAATAGTGAATATGCGCAGATCAGTTCTTGTTCTGTTACTGTTCCTCTTATTTATTGTGGAGGGAACCATTTTACCTTGGCTGATTCCAGATGTGTGGCAGATGCGAATCATTCCGAATCTGGTTTTTGTAGTGTTATTGTTCGTGACTATATATCATCATCGGCATACTGCACTTATATTGGGATTATGTTTTGGAATGCTGCATGATGTCGTTTTTTACGGCAGAATTCTTGGAGCACACTCTTTTGCGATGGGATTGTCGGCTTATTTAATCGGCCTTTTATTTCAGATTCCGCGTGCTCCGCTGCCCCTTATGATGACTGTGGTTCTGCTTGGAAGTCTACTTGAGGATAGTATACTATTTGGTATCTATAGTGTATTTAATCTTAATCAAGAACCTTATAGCTGGGCGATTTTGAATCACATGCTGCCGACGATGCTTTTCCATTTTGCCATCGGGCTACTCTTCTACATACCGGTTCGGCGCCAGCTAGAGCTAATCAAGAAAGAAACGAATAAGGAAGAAGCGGCTTAAAGAGCTTCTATTTTCTTTCTATACAAAGCAGGAATTTAAGGGGCCCGGCACGAATGAATGAGGATAGGGGGCCAGGCATATGACAGTAAAATCCAAGCATGTAAGGATTAAGGGCATCAAGGATGGCCTGATATTCCTGCTAGACGACAAATGTCCCTTTGAAGATCTTCTGAGCGAGCTTCGCTATAAACTGGAGCACAGCCATCAAAATATTTTAACTGGACCGATTGTACATGTGGACATAAAGCTGGGCAATCGTACCGTAACTGAGGAAGACAAGGAAGCTGTGCTGGAGATTCTTAAGGGACAGGGAAATCTGTTGATTCGATCTATAGAGGCGCTTCCAGCGCCCGGCAGTGAGGATAATGACGCATTGTTTTTGATGAGCGGAATTCTACGTTCCGGTCAGGTGCTGCACCATAACGGAAATCTTCTATATCTGGGGGATGTGAACCCTGGGGGGACCATAACCTGTTCAGGCGATATTTATATATTAGGTTCGCTAAGAGGGATGGCGCATGCTGGAGTTGACGGGAATGAGGAAGCAATTATAGCTGCTTCCTTAATGTCTCCAACGCAGCTGCGAATTGCCGATATTATTAGTCGTCCGCCCGATGAATGGGAAACCCGAGAAAGCAGTATGGAATTTGCATATTTAACAAACGGAGCTATGCAGATCGATAAGATTCATAATTTGGTCAAATTACGTCAGGATTTAAATGTGTTTAAAGGGGTGTAGCCTCCATGGGAGAAGCGATAGTCGTAACCTCGGGCAAAGGCGGAGTTGGCAAAACAACCACAACAGCCAACATTGGAACCGCACTTGCACTGCAGGGCAAAAAAGTATGTCTCGTCGATACCGACATTGGACTGCGTAATCTGGATGTAGTTATGGGGCTTGAGAATCGTATTATTTATGATCTTGTGGATGTAGCGGAAGGACGTTGCCGCCTTAATCAAGCGCTCGTTAAAGACAAGCGCTTTGATGAATTGTATATGCTGCCTGCAGCTCAAACAAAGGATAAAACGGCTGTCTCTCCTGAACAAGTAAGAGATATCATTCTTGAACTAAAGAAGGAATATGAGTATGTTCTGATCGATTGTCCGGCAGGAATCGAGCACGGCTTCCGCAATGCGATTGCCGGTGCGGATAAAGCGATTGTGGTTACCACACCAGAGCATGCCGCTGTGCGGGATGCCGATCGTATTATCGGACTATTAGAACAGTCGAGTGTGGAATCGCCGAAATTGGTGGTAAACCGTATTCGCCCAGGTCTTGTGAAGTCTGGGGATATGCTTGATATTGAGGATATATTACAGGTGCTGAACATTGATCTTATCGGAATTGTTCCGGATGATGAACTAGTCATTAAAGCCGCAAATAACGGAGAACCTACAGTTATGAATCCCGATTCGTCAGCAGCTATTGCCTATCGCAATATTGCACGCCGAATTTTAGGTGATGCTGTACCCCTGATGCAGCTTGACCGCAAACCGGGAGCATTTAAGAAACTTAAGAAATTTTTCGGTATGGCTTAATTTTTACTAAGCAATCCTATTATAAGAAGCATGCACGGGTCCCACGAGTAGAGAAATCTATGGTGGGGCTTATTTTTTTTGAATAAATATGAATGTATGGCATTTCCGGGATTTAAATGGTCTGTCTTGGAGGGGCTTGTTCTAAAGAGACTTCCGTGCTTCATAAAATGGAAGTAAAACAAGCCCGTCCGGAGGGATAAATATGGATCAGAAATCAGATATCAAGAATCGCCGCAAGGAGCGTATTCGTAGTTTATTGGAGGAACTCCCGGAAGTCTCAGCAGTCTCAGGAGTTTCGGAAGTCGAAGAACTAGAAATAGCGGAGACTCCCCCTTTATTTATTATGCCGGATAAGAGTACGAGCTTTAAGGAATGGGGAACAGGATTTAAGAATGCGGATCAATCCTCTGTAGAGCCCGATCCAGAGGTGATGTGGAAAAAGAGTCGTGGAGGCTGGGAGGATGATGGCGGTGGAGGCTCAAATTTTACTGCCGGTTTTATTCGGCGCTTTGTTGCTAGTGTTCTTGTGTTTGGAGCAGTGTGGGGGATTTTTGCGGTACATCAGCCATGGTCGTATAAGATGCAAGCTTTTATTAGTGATGCGTTAAGCAATGACATGGATTTCACGGCTGTGAGAGTTTGGTATGAGGAGAACTTTAACGGAGCTCCAGCGTTCATTCCGATGTTTGGAGATAAAGATGAGCCTGCTCAAAAAGTGGCCGCTCATCATCAACTCACTGCGCCGATTGCTGGGAGCATTGTCCAGCCTTTTGCTTCTACGCTAAAAGGGGTGGAAATTATGCCTCAAATCGATTCAACCTTAAATGTGACGGTGAAAAGTATAGACATGGGACGTATTCTCTCCATCTCTAAAGAGCTGGAAGGGGGCATTCGAATTGCTGTTCAGCATTCAGGCGGTGTCACCGCAGAATACGGACATTTGAGCGGCACCAAGCTGGAGGTTGATGACTGGGTGCAGAGCGGGGATTCACTCGGTTGGATGATGGAGAAGGACGTATCCTCAGCTTCCACACTGTTTTTCGCAGTGATGAAAAACAAGACTTATATTGATCCTACAGAAGTGGTATCGTTTGATTAGGATCTTTGGTATCGAACTGTCACTACATCCACTGTTCGTGATCATTATGTTATTCTCCGTGATCACGGGACAATTTCTAGAGCTGCTCACCTTATTTACGATTGTCTTCATTCATGAAATGGGACATGTCGTTGCGGCTCTTTTGGCTGGTGTTACAGTTAAGTCGGTTCAGCTTCTTCCGTTTGGCGGAGTGGCTGTTATTGAAGATCATGGGCGGCTTACAGCCAGTCGTGAGATCGGAATTGCCCTTGCCGGTCCACTGCAAAATGGAATTATGATCGTAATTGCTTTGGGACTTCAACAAGCCGGTTATGGCAATCAGGAATTTCTGACCTATTTTATTCATGCCAATGCCATGATTGGACTTTTTAATCTAGTGCCAGTGCTGCCGCTTGACGGAGGTAAAGTGCTTCAGGCCACTATTAGTTTAGTGCTTTCTTATTACTACACTTTGTTATGGACTGGACGGGTGAGTGTAGCCGCAAGTGTCCTTGTGATTATATATGCGCTGCTGCCTCTTGGAGCGGGTGGAGGCCTTAGGCTGAATATGGTCATGATCGGAGCTTTTTTGCTGTATTCGAATTTTACCGACCATCGTAATTTACCGTACCGGTTTGTTGCTTTTTTGATGAATCGGGAGGCTGTTTATGAGTATCATTTGCGAACAGGAAGCGTAGCTCGTCCAATAGTTGCATTATCTGCGAAACCTTTAGATGATATATTGCGTCTATTTAAACGTAATCAATATCATTTTATCTATGTGTTAAACGGTAAAGGAAATGTTGTTGCTGTTGTGCCGGAACAGCGCTTAATATCAACCTACTTCGGAATATAGTGTATTTATGCAGAGAATGTGAAGGAATGAACGAACGAAACCAGAGGTGAAGCCATGAAACAGATGATCGTTCACTGCACGCAGCACATTACCCGAATGGCTCTTCTGGAAAACGGAAGGCTGGTGGAGTACGCGGCTGAACGCGATCAGCAGCAAGGGTTGGTCGGCAGTTATTACAAAGGCCGTGTGATTAACGTACTTCCAGGTATGCAGGCTGCTTTTGTTGATATCGGACAGAAGAAGAATGCTTTTTTATATGTTGATGATGTATTGCACCCTAATTTGGATAAACAGCCTGATGTGAAGCCCTCTATCGAGACGCTTTTGCAGCCGGGACAGGATATTGTTGTTCAAGTGCGGAAAGAGCCAAGCGGCGGAAAAGGCGCGCGTGTAACGACTCATTATACGTTGCCCGGGCGCTGGATGGTGTACATGCCCTTTGCAGAATACGTCGGTGTCTCCAAAAAAATAAGCCGGGAAGCAGAGCGCAGCCGTCTCAAAGGAATCGGAGAACGTCTGCGAATGAAAGAAGAAGGGCTTATCATGCGGACGGTTTCTCAGGACGAGCCACATGAAGCTGTGGAGGGCGATCTTTCTTTTCTGCGTGCCCAATGGGAGAATATTACACGTAAAGCACAGACGGTAGAGGCTCCCGCTTTACTACATCGTGATCTTAGTATTGTCCAACGCTTTATAAGAGATGCCTTTAATCCGCAACGGGATCAGTTGATTATTGATTCATCTGCCGCAGCTAGAGAAGCAACAGCCTTTCTGGACGACATGGCTCCTGAAGGGTACAAGCCAGTCTGTCTTTATAATGGAGCGGAGTCTATTTTCGCTGCTTATGGTATTCAGGATCAATTGCTTAAGAGCTTCAGCCGCAAAATCACGCTGGAGGGCGGAGCAACAATGATCTGGGATGAGACAGAGGCGTTAACCGTAATTGATGTCAACACCGCTCAATACATTGGCGGAGCATCGCTTGAAGAAACGGTTACCAATACGAATTTGCTCGCAGCTGAGGAGATCGGTCGTTTGATCCGGTTACGCGATACTGGTGGAATCATTATTGTCGATTTTATTGATATGGAACAAGAGCTTCACCGCAAGATGGTCACAGAGCGATTAGAGAAAGTGATCTGCAAGGATCGCACCAAAACACATATTTTGGGGTGGACAAGACTCGGGCTGCTCGAGATGACCAGAAAGAAGGCAAGGCATGATTCAGCCAGCTTTGCGCCTGTGATTTGCCAGTGCTGCGGGGGAACCGGAAAAGTTGGAGAATGGCTGGAATGAGTTGACGATAAGTCATAAGTATGATACTATCTTCAAGTATGTGTTTGATGCAGTTGATCCTGCACATGCTGTAACCGCTCCGATCGGGTACATAAGTGCAGTTCCTACGGGAATTCTGCCACCTAGACTAGGCGAGTCTGAGACATGAGGAGGTGCAAGTAAAATGTATGCAATTATCGAAACTGGTGGTAAACAATACAAAGTCCAAGAGGGCGACGTTTTGTTCATTGAAAAGTTGGAAGCTGAAGACGGCGCAAGTGTAACTTTTGACCGTGTATTGGCTGTTTCTAACGATGGTGGTCTGACTGCAGGAACTCCGCTAGTAAGCGGCGCGTCTGTAACAGCTAAAGTCGAGAAACATGGTAAAGGCGCTAAGGTTGTAGTTTACAAATACAAACCTAAGAAGAACTACCACAAGAAACAAGGTCATCGTCAACCGTACACGAAAGTAACTATCGAGAAGATTCAAGCGTAAGAAGGTGCGTTAATGATTAGCGTGCGGATTACACGATTATCGGATCTAGGAACTATCGTTGGCTTTGAGGTTAAGGGGCATGCGGGTTATGCGAAGCGTGGCGAAGATATCGTATGTGCCGGGGTATCCGCTGTAACAGTTGGAACCGTCAATTCGATTGAGACCTTGACCGGAATCTCCATGGACACGTCCATGAAGAACGGATTCTTAAGTGGAACATTAAGTTCTGTTGAAGATTTTGATACTTCCGCGAAGGTACAATTGCTGCTCGAATCCATGGTCGTGATGCTGAATGATATCGCAGAATCATACGGGAAGTATATTCAAATACAGCAAGTAAATATTTAAAGAAGGAGGTTGACAACATGTTGAAATTGAATCTTCAATTGTTCGCATCGAAAAAAGGTGTAGGTTCCACAAAAAACGGACGGGATTCCCATTCCAAACGTCTTGGCGTGAAACGTGCTGACGGTCAAGCAGTAACCGGCGGTAACATCTTGGTTCGTCAACGCGGAACAAAAATTCACCCAGGAACTAACGTAGGCATCGGTAAAGATGATACTTTGTTCGCAATGGTGGATGGCGTAGTGAAGTTCGAACGTTGGGGCCGCGATCGCAAAAAAGTGAGCGTGTACCCAGTTGATGTCGCTCCGGTAGCAGCGGCACTGGAAGCGTAAGCTTACGGACCATATGAGCAAGTAGAAGCCTCCGGCATGAGTGCCGGAGGCTTTTTTGTAGAATATTCATAATTATTTGTGTTGCAAAGTTGGAATGGTTAGATAGATGTGAAAATCTCGTTATTATCTCTGGTGAACTACAGTGAACGCGTGTGTTATACTAGGAAATGGTAAATGATACTAACAAAACAAATAATCTAAACGAAGTCATGAATTTTGCGAACTGAGGGACGGGGAGAAAGAATGAAATCCTGGAAAAGTGCAATCTGGGCAGTCATGTTATCCGTAATGCTTCCTTTAGGTCTTTTGTATTGGCATACTTCTCTTCTGACGTGTCTATTACTCGGAATCTGGGTAGTGGCAATCGTTGCTTTCAGTTTTATCTGGAGCCAGCGTCATTATGAACGGGAGCTGCGTATACAAGAGAACACTCTGCAACAGGCGGCGATTCGGACACTGAATCATCATCGACATGATTGGATGAACGATTTGCAGATTCTATACGGATATATTCAGCTTGGAAAGCCTAATAAATCCGTGGAGTGTGTGGAAAGAATAAAGGAACGCATAGCACTTGATAGTCATATCGCTAAGTTGGGCATTCCTTCATTGGTTTTCTATATCCAATCCTTCCGAACTAACAGGTCTAGTCTGGAATTGGAAGTTCAGGTGGAGGAAGGGTTGCAGCTAGAGGACAAGCTAAATCCAGAAGCAGGAGATGAGCTGACTTCAGTGATTATGCAGACCATACGGGCTTATCAGTACAACGGGCTGGCTCCTCAGGGGGAGACGCGCAAGCTGCGCCTTGGCTTTTTTCAGGATGGAGGAGACATTCTTATCTCCTTCGAAGGCGAGGGGGAGCATGGCAATCCCGAGCTGCTCAAAGGGCAAATTTATAATATAGTACAAGGAAAAATCATGAAAGCAGAGCAGTTTAAGCCTAGCAGGGCTTATGTAGAGCTGCGATTACCGCTTGAAATGTGAGGAAGGTGAACATTTATGTTCGTAGATAAAGCTAAGATTTATGTTAAAGGCGGTGACGGCGGGGATGGTCTCGTTGCGTTTCGCCGGGAGAAATATGTACCTGAGGGTGGTCCTGCCGGTGGTGACGGAGGCCGTGGAGGCGACGTTATTTTCCGTGTAGATGAGGGACTGCGCACGTTGATGGATTTCCGTTATCAGCGCCACTTCAAAGCTGACAAAGGGATTAAAGGACGGAACAAAAGCCAACATGGAGCGAATGCGGATCATATGATCGTTCGTATTCCGCCAGGAACCATTCTGATTGACGATGATACGCAAGAGATCATTGCCGATATGACGCGTCATGGACAACAGGTTGTAGTTGCACGTGGAGGCCGTGGAGGCCGGGGTAACACCCGTTTTGCCACAGCTAATAATACTGCACCAGAGCTTGCGGAGAACGGTGAAGAAGGCCAAGAGCGTTATGTTGTTATGGAACTTAAGGTAATGGCTGATGTAGGGCTTGTAGGCTTCCCGAGTGTGGGTAAATCTACGTTGCTGTCGGTTGTGTCCGCAGCTCAGCCCAAAATCGGAGCTTACCATTTCACAACAATTACACCGAATTTAGGGGTAGTGGATGTTGGGGATGGCCGAAGCTTTGTGATGGCGGATCTGCCAGGATTAATCGAGGGAGCTAGTGAAGGCATAGGTCTGGGTCACGAATTCCTGCGTCACGTTGAACGTACGCGTATCATCATTCATGTAGTTGATATGTCTGGCTCTGAGGGTCGTGATCCCTTCGAGGATTGGGTTCTAATTAATGATGAGCTGAAGCAGTACAATGCTAGTCTAATCGATCGTCCGCAGATTGTGGCGGCGAATAAGATGGATATGCCTGAATCAGAAGAGAATCTTATTTCTTTCCGTGAACGCGTAGCTGAGGTGCGGCCGGATTTAGAAATCATGCCAATTTCATCCCTTACCCGTCAGGGTGTTCAGGAGCTCTTATATCGTGCAACGGATATTCTCGACAGTATTCCGGTTGCTCCGGTGGTTGAGGAAGTTGCTGAAACTACTGAACGTAAGGTGTATAAGCTGGAAGCAGAAGAGGATAATTCGTTTACTATTACACGTGATAACGAGGCATTTGTGGTCACAAGCCCACGTATCGAACGTATGCTGAAGCGCATGCAGCTTAGCACACATGATGCGATTCTCAAGCTGGCACGGACTTTGCGTCATATGGGTGTAGATGCAGAGCTTCGTAAACGCGGTGCTGTAGAAGGAACAATTGTCCGTATCGCTGATTTCGAATTCGAATTCGTTGAGAACAGCAGCTACTATTAATATTTAGCTGACTATGAAGCGCCAACTATGGTTTTCCTGTAAAGGGATGGCATAGTTGGCGCTTTTTTTGTGAGGAGATCAGTAATTTTTTTCAATAAAAGAACCCAAAACACGATATATATCGTATACAATAAATATCGAAATACACTAATTCCCATTTGGGAGCATACACGTTATTTATATATAAGATAATGAAAGAAGGAATAGCAGATGGCAATTATAGAAGTGGTGAAGTATGACGGTCCTCCAGGTATATTTGCATGGAAATATCCTAACCAGGAGCTGGGAACATGGACACAACTAATCGTTAATGAATCCCAGGAAGCGATTCTATTCAAGGGCGGACAAGCGCTTGATTCCTTTACAGCTGGGCGGCACACTCTAAATACCGCTAATATACCTATTTTATCCAATATCGTTAATCTTCCTTTTGGTGGAAAATCACCATTTACGGCTGAAGTATGGTATGTGAATAAGACGAATTCGATGAATGTCAAATGGGGAACAAGCTCGCCTTTACAGCTTCAGGATCCTAAATACAAAATCATGATTTCTGTTCGCTCTTTTGGGCAGTTTGGTGTAAAAATCGATGATCCGCGAAAATTCTTGCTGAAGCTCGTAGGGACACTCCCGCAGTTTGATCATGAAACGCTTATCAGTTATTTCCGCGGACTGCTGATGTCGAATATAAATGAACTTATTTCTTCTTACCTTGTGCACAAGCAAATCAGCATACTGGAGATTAATGCTTATGTTGCAGAGATCTCCAAACATATTCAGGGCCGACTAGCCTCGGCTTTCTTGGATAATGGCATTGAGCTGAATAATTTCTATATTGATTCGATCAATATTCCAGAGGATGATCCGGCAACGATTCGTTTGAAGGAAGCTTTGGCTAAAAAAGCAGAAATGGATATCATCGGATTCACCTATCAGCAGGAGCGTGGTTTTGACACGATGGAAGAAGCGGCAGGTAATCCCGGCAATCTTGGAGTGGGCATGATGAACACCGGGATGGGGCTTGGACTTGGAATGGGATTTGCTGGACCGGCTATGGATATGGTGAACCGTATGACTAGAGGGATGAATTTGGATTCAGGGACTACAGTTATACGTCAAGAGCAGCGTTCCTGCTCTAAGTGTGGAGTTATGAATCCAGTAGAGGGACGGTTCTGCAGCGGTTGTGGGCAGGCGCTTGGAGGCAACCCGCAAGGTTCTCCGTCTGCGAACAAGATCAAATGTTTTGAATGTGGGCATGAACTAAATGCGGGAGCTAAGTTCTGTCCAGGTTGCGGAAATCCTTATCGTGCTTGCCCATCCTGTAAAGCAGATAATCCTGAGGGAGCGGCTTCTTGTGTCTCCTGTGGAAAAGAAATGCCTAAAGCTTGCGGTAAATGTGGGACTATGGTAGCGCCAGGGGTGAAATTCTGTCCTCATTGTGGAGACAGCATGGTGATTAAATGCAGCGGCTGTGGACATGAGCTGAAAGCTGGACAAAAATTCTGTGCAGAGTGCGGAACAAAAGCAGGCTAAGGAGGACCTAATGAACAAAAGCAGGAGATATATATACATTATTACCGTCATTTATGCGGTAGCTATAGTACTGACAGTGTTCTCGTTTATTGGATTAGGTTTCTCCGACTCACTGTTCCGGTTCATAATTTCTTTATCCGCGGTTCTGCTAGCAGAGAGTGTAATCTATGGCTATTGTATTTTTTGGCTCCGAACTGCAAGTAACATTCAGCAGACTCCGCCTGTTCTTATCAGCGGTGCAATCATTACGGGAATCTATGCAGCCATCGTATTTGTATCGGCCTTATTATTCGATTGGCTGCTGGAGTTACCCGCCTTGTGGTACGCAGCCGAACAACTGCTGATTCTTGTGTTAGGGGCGATCACTTTGGCCGCGATAGGGCTTTACGGGTGGAATGCCGGGGCAGGGGAGCAGCAAGCCCAAAAGTCTTTACAAAAGTTTCGGCGGTATCAGAACGAATTAACTGAAATGAGTGAGCTGGCTAGTAGCTGGAAGAATTCCGAATCTGGGCAGCTAGTGAACGTGCTAGATATGTTGGAGGAAAAATTTAAGTACAGTGATCCGATATCAGAACCGTCTTTATATGCTACAGAGGATATTCTGCAGCAGCAGATTTCCCTGTTACATGATCACGTGAAGTTACTGCTGGCGACCCAAGAGCCACATGAGGGCTGGCAGGTAGAAATAAATGAGATGTCAGAGAGCATAAAGTCTACACTTCAGCGGCGTAACCGTGAATTAGCGGCACTTAAATAGGAGGAGTTTACTACATGAACAGTTTGAACCTACAAGAGCCGTCACCGCTCCCGGGAGGAAATGCAGCCGTTCCCCGGCTTAAATACGAACGTACCGGGTTTGATTATGTTATTCTCGCGGCTGCTTATCTGCTGATGCCAGTTGGACTTGTACTTGCCTTGTTGCGTTTGATGACAACGCATTACAAAAATTACCGCAGACCGACTAACCTCAACCTGCTGATGCATGTATTTATTGGTGGGTTTGTTGAACTTTCTATTGCCATGTTTTCTAGTGCGCTCAATGGGGAATTTGGAACTTCTGAATTAGTATCAACGCTTATTTTAATTGCAATCATGTTTTTGACTCCAGCTTTTATACTGGCCAGTGTGACAGCGAAAGCTAAATATACCCTTTCTAAGCTTAACACTTCTTATATAGAGCTGATTCAAAATAAGAATATCCGGCATATTGGCAGTATATCTGAACGAATAGGCCAAAGTGAAAGTGATGTACGAAGAGATGTCCAGTATCTGAAGGATAAAGGGCTGCTTAATATTGATATTGCATTATCCGAAGGGCGCCAGACGCCAGAGTCATCAGCAGCTAATCAAGGTTACCCTGGAAGTACTTCGGGCTTCGAAGGAACGGGGAGAACCCAAGCATCGGGGCAGCAGATACCTGTGCAGCCTCAGTCTCCGCCGCAACTGCCTAAGTCTATCCGTTGTCCGGGGTGCGGAGCCCAGAATACTGTGCTCCCAAGCCAATCTAAAAGCTGTGATTACTGTGGAACGAAGATCCCGTACAATTAATGCCGTCAACCAACAGATTAGCTGCATCGCATATAGGATTACATAAATAAGGGGATTAAAGACAAAATGAGTGGATTGGATATACGCAGACAGCCGCCGACATCGGGAAAACCCGTGTACAAGCATGAATATGAGCGGACGGCGTTTGATTATACGACTATTGTGTTTGCGTATGTATTTGCTCCGGTTGGCTTTATATTGGCTGCCATCCGGTTATTATCTACACATTCCAAGAGACAGCGCAAAGCAAGCAATATTAACCTGTTTTATCATGCGTTTATGGGTGCCTTTGTAGAATTGGCGATCTATTTCATTATTAGCAAGCTACTCGGTCAAATCGATTATGTCGCACTCTTGATCAGGCTGGTGATTACCTACGCATTGTTTAGAATTCCCGCCATTAAATTATCCGTTAGGGCCGTAGGATGGAGAGAGGGATTCACCTATCTTTGCAATGACTATATCGCATTGGTTCTTGTGGACGGCATAAGGCATATCGGCAGCCTATCCGATATTCGCGGATTCAGTGAAGAGAACGTCCGCGAGGTTTTGGAATATTTAAAAGATCAGGGAGTACTTTCTCCAGATATTGTTTATTATGAAGGACGTGTAGATAACCCATTTGTAAAATTGCCGCCGAAGCTTATTTATTCTAAACGGGCACAAGCACTGGTGCGTGCGCCTGAGAATAACCTTCGCTATCGTAACAAGCGAGACCGGACAGTGTTTGATCGAATCATCATGGCGATTGCCTATTTGTTTGCTCCGCTTGGGTTTGTACTTGCGATGCTTCGTTTTGTAAGCACTCATTATAAGAATGAGCGGAAATCATTTAACTATAAATTGCTCTATCATGTATGTATGGGAGCTTTTATGGAACTTGCCGTCCTCTTCGCCGTGGGGACCTACAAAGGGGATTTTAAGTGGTTCACTTTATTGATCATTCTGGTGGTCCTCTACTTGATCTTTATAATTCCGGCGGACAGCTTTGCAGGGAGGGCTACCTTCGCAACAGAAAACTTTGATTTTCTGTGCAAGAAGTATCTCATGCTGATCATAGTGGATGATGTTAGACATATCGGTAATTTAGCTGATATCACGAAACAAAGTGAAGATGATGTACGTAGAGACCTACGGTATTTAGTGAGATGGGGGTTACTTGCTTCTGATCTTGTCTATTATGAAGGACGTGTTAAGCTCTTAGATAAACAACCGCCCAATCTTGTGCATCCTGACCGGGCACAGCCCTCCGCGGCATCAGAGAACCAGCCATCATCTGGGCGGCAGTCATTGCCGGAGAATAGGCCTAAACCACCTGTCCAACTGCCGAAATCCATCGTTTGTCCGAGTTGCGGTGCTAAGAGTAGAGTACTTCCAGGGCAGGATAAAATCTGTGACTATTGCGGGACGACGATTCCATACAGTTAGTGTACATACGATTGCCAACTGCCCCCGGGAATCCGGGGGTTTTATTGCGTCTAACTCCCCGACCTCAGAGTATCCAGATAAAGTTATTGCAATTTACAGGCTTTTTCCGATATAATGTCCACTAAGAAAACACAAAAGTCTTTGAGGTGAGGACGTTCGTGAAAGAACGCTATTATTTGGTCCGGGAGGACATATTACCTGATGCTGTACTTAAGACTATGCAGGTTAAACAATTGCTTGAGGCCGGGGATGCGAAGACCGTAAATGAAGGTGTAGAGCAGGTGGGATTAAGCCGAAGCGCTTTTTATAAATACAAGGATGGAATTCATTTGATCCATCAGCTCGAACGGGAGCGGATCGTTACGATTTCCATGGATTTGGAGCACGAATCTGGAATGCTTTCCAAGGTACTAGGCTCTGTAGCGGGACATGGGGCTAATGTGCTGACGATTCACCAGAGTATTCCGCTGCAAGGGCGGGCAAATGTGGTGATCTCCGTAGAAATTTCACACTTAAATGAGGAACTCGGGGAGATGCTGGATAGTCTGAAAGAGATTCCAGGAGTGAAGCGAGCTTTAATCGTTGGACAGGGATAGGAACTATATTCGTAAACTTTTAGGAGGAGACAGATGAAGCCGGTTAAAGTGGGGTTGCTGGGCCTGGGAACAGTAGGCACAGGTGTAGTTCGTATCGTGGAAGGGAATCAAGAGGATTTAAGCAGCCAGGTAGGCTCTTCAATTGTCATTGAACGTATAGCTGTGAATAATTCTAATAAACCACGCGAAATCGAGGTTGATCCTGCTAAAATAACGACAGATCCATGGGATGTGATTCGTGATCCTGAAATTGATGTCATCGTTGAAGTTATGGGTGGAATCGCGGGAACCAAAGAATATATTCTTGAAGCTTTGGAACGCGGTAAACATGTCGTAACTGCGAACAAGGATTTGATGGCGCTGCACGGATCAGAGATTCTTGCTAAGGCGCAGGAGAAGCAATGTGATGTCTTTTATGAGGCTAGCGTTGCAGGAGGCATTCCGATTATCCGCACACTTATCGAGGGCTTTTCCTCGGATAAGATTATGAAAATTATAGGTATCGTGAATGGAACGACTAATTACATACTAACCAAAATGAGCCAAGAAGGCGCATCCTATAATGATGTGTTAAAAGAAGCGCAGGATCTGGGATACGCAGAGTCTGATCCAACCTCGGATGTGGAAGGACTGGATGCAGCCCGCAAAATGGCGATTCTCGGAACCTTAGGTTTCCGTACTAACGTGGAGCTGCATGATGTAAGTGTGAGTGGGATTTCTCAGGTGAGTAAGGCGGATATCGCCTTTGCGAAACGTCTCGGATATGAAATTAAGCTGTTAGGCATCGCTGAACGTCAGGATGAAGAATTCAGCATCAGTGTTCAGCCAACCTTGATTCGGGCTAGTCATCCCTTGGCTTCCGTCAATGGCGTGTTCAACGCAGTTTACGTATACGGGGAAGCAGTGGGAGAAACCATGTTCTACGGTGCGGGTGCGGGCGCTATGCCAACTGCAACCTCAGTGGTAGCTGATTTGGTAGCTGTCATTAAGAACCTTAAACTAGGTGTTAATGGATTGAAGCAAAAAGTACCTTACAAACAGAAAAAGCTTAAGAGTGATGAAGCTATCTTTTATAAAAACTTTTTACTTCTGCATGTTGATGATAAAGCAGGGGTATTGGCTAAGATTACTCAAGTGTTTGCCGAATATGATGTGAGTTTGGATTCAGTAGTTCAGCAAGCCAATCCCAATAATCCTGATGCGGAGATCATCATTGTCACTCATAACGCTAGTAAAGCAAGCATGAACAAAGTGCTGCGCCATTTCGAGGAGCTGAAAGTCATCCGCCGGATCAAGAGCCATTATCGAGTGGAAGGTTAACCACGTCACTGAACTAATACTTTCATATTTCAAAACATAGTAAGGAGATTGTACCTGTTATGAGTATTTACGGAAGAGCTAGGGTTAAAGTGCCTGCTAGTACTGCCAATCTTGGTCCGGGCTTCGATACTCTAGGTATGGCTTTGCCGCTATATGCCTGGATTGAGATGGAGGAAGCAGAGGAGACTGTTTTTCATCTATATGGTGATGAGATGAATGGAGTGGCTCAGGATAAGAGCAATTTACTCTATAAGGTCGCTCAAATGGTATTTGCAGAGGCAGGCGTTACGGTGCCTGAATTATCGATATCGATGTACTCGGAGATTCCGCTTACGCGTGGACTCGGCAGCAGTGCCTCAGCTATTATTGGCGGAATGGCCGCAGCAAATACAATGATTGGCTCTCCGCTGGATAATGGCAAGCTGTTTGATATGGCTACCCAGCTTGAGAAACATCCCGATAATGTGGGTGCCTCCTTGTTTGGCGGCATTATTACTGCTGTGTGGGATGGTGAACATGCGGATTATGTTCGGCTAGAACCACCACAAAATCTTGAGGTGCTGGTGGTTATTCCTGAATTCGAACTGGAAACCACAAAAGCGCGGGGATTGCTTCCAACAGAAATCTCAGTTAGTGATGCTGTGTACAACATCAGCAGAACCTCTCTATTGACGGCTTCGCTGGCATCAGGTCGGCTTGATCTGCTTAGCAGAGCGATGCAGGATCGCCTGCATCAGCCGTATCGTGCACCGCTTATACCGGGCATGGAGAAGCTGCTTGCAGAAGCTCCTGAACACGGTGCTTTAGGGATCGCACTTAGCGGTGCTGGACCGACTCTGCTATGTTTAGTGGATCGCCAAGAGACCCGCAAGAGTGAGCTTGAGGCCTTCTTGAAGAATACGATGCAGGAACATGGCATTTCCGCTCGGACCTGCTGGTTAACACCTTGTGCTTCTGGAGTTACTACAGAGCTGCTCGAAATAAACGAGATGCAAAACGTATCATTTTTGGATATGATAAAAGGAGTACGGTCATGAAATCAATAGCGGTATTGCCGCAGGGCTCGGTATCCCACGAAGCTCTGCTGCATTTGTTTAACGGTGAACCTGTAAAGCTTGTGCATCACAAGTTAATTTCCGATGTATTTCTCTCTACGGCGAATGGTACCACCGATTACAGCGTGATTCCGATTGAAAATACCATTGAAGGCTCAGTTAGTCTTCACATCGATTGGCTCATCAATGAAGTGGATCTGCCAATGCAGACGGAATGGATTTTTCCATCGATACAGAATCTTATCGGTAACCCAAGGGAATTCACAGATACAGACGGCAACAAGGATTTCACCAAGATGGTAAAAATCCTTTCGCATCCAGTAGCAATGGCACAATGCATGCAATTTGTTCGTAAGCATGCCCCTTGGGCTGAACTGGAGTCGGTCGGAAGTACCTCTGAAGCTGTGGAAATCGTCAAAAACAATCCCGGTAAGGGCTGGGCTGCTATCGGTACCGCTCTTGGCGCCGCTACTCATGGGCTGGAGATTGTAGATCGGCAAATCACAGATCACAACAACAACTACACACGGTTTGTCCTGGTTGGTCCACAGAAGATAGATCTTCCGCGGAGCAGCACAGGAGTAAAGACGAGTGTTCTAGTAACGCTGCCAGAGGATTTTCCAGGTGCCTTGCATCAGGTGCTTGCTGCTTTTTCCTGGCGGAAACTGAATTTATCGCGTATTGAATCACGACCAACGAAGAAGAAGCTGGGTACTTATTATTTTTATATTGATGTGCTGGAACCGATAGAATCTGTTCTGCTGCCAGGGGCTATTGAAGAAATTAGTGCTTTAGGCTGTCAGGTAAGGATTCTGGGCTCGTATCCCACATATACCTATGAGGAAGAGAAAGCGGAGGTGCAGTAAATTCATGGCTGAGCAATGGATCTATTTGGATGGACAACACGTAACGAAGGAAAATGCAAAGGTATCCGTTTTTGATCACGGTTTTTTGTATGGAGACGGTATTTTTGAAGGTATCCGTATCTATAACGGCAATATTTTTAAATGTAAAGAGCATTTGGACAGACTGTATGATTCGGCAAAATCGATCATGCTGGACATTCCGCTAACGTATGATGAGATGCTGGAAGCTATGGCTGAAACGATTCGTCTTAACGACATGCGTAACGGCTATATTCGACTGATCGTCTCCCGGGGACCAGGGAACTTAGGTCTTGATCCACGCCGTTGTCCAAAAGCTAGTGTAATTATTATCGTTGAGCAACTGGCTATTTACCCAGAACAAGCGTATTTGAACGGACTTCGTGCAGTTTCTGTGTCCCAACGCCGCAATATTCCGGATGCACTCAATCCAAAGATCAAATCGCTTAATTACCTAAACAATATCCTAGTAAAAATCCAATCCAACTTGGCAGAAGCTGACGAAGCAATCATGATGAACGCTCAAGGTTATGTTACTGAGGGATCGGGCGATAACATATTCATCATCAAAAATGGTGTAGTTTTCACTCCTCCATGTTACTTGGGAGCCCTTGAAGGAATTACCCGTCTGGCGATCATTGAGCTTTGTGAGAAATTAGGTATTAAACTGAAAGAAGAACCGTTCACAATGCATGATGTTTATATAGCGGACGAGGTGTTCTTCACTGGCACAGCTGCTGAAGTTATTGCTGCACGTGAAATTGACGGCCGGATCATTGGTGAGGGACAAGCGGGTCCAATCACTTTGAAGCTGCTCGAAGAGTTCCGTAATGTGGTTGATAAAGATGGCTATAAGGTTTGGGAATAAAGACTAATCATACAACGTAAATAGCATTGAATACGCATCAGAAGTCCTTTTATGCATACATGCAGAAGAAAACGGGAGTCTCCGGTTAATCTTTTCATGGATCATGAAAGGATTTTTTTTATTTCGGGGATGTCATTCGCCCATGGGCTGCATAAGATGTAGTAACGAAGGAGGCGGCTGTACCGCATATAACTTTGTAAGAGAGCAATGTTCCATGAAAAGGGTGTTTGCTTTCGAAGTCAGTTTTGCTGTGTAGCTGTAAAGAAAGCAATACTCCACAAAACTTTTAGGAGGTTAATGCTACGTGAAAATACACATTGTCAAACAAGGCGATAGTTTGTATGCATTATCGCAAAAGTACGGAGTGCCGTTACAAAAACTTATTGAAGCTAACCCGCAGATCAGTAATCCGAACGTATTAGCGATTGGAGACAAAGTAAAAATACCTACGGCCCCAGTATCCGTACCGGAGAACAGTGAAGTTTACTACAAGCACACCGTTAAACAAGGAGATACCTTGTGGAAATTATCTAAAGCCTGGGGAATTCCTTTAAAGGATATGGTTGAGGCCAATCCCCAATTAAAGAATCCAAATGTACTTATGCTAGGGGAAGTAGTTAATATTCCTAAAAAAGTATCCAATACCTCACCCACACAGCCCGGGTATACACCTTCTAACGCCTCAGAGAAAACACAAGTGGGTGGCAAGGAATATACAGGTCCCAAAGAACAGCCTGCTGCTGAAGTAGTGCCTGCACCTAAACCGGAAACTAAACCAGAGACCAAACCAGAGACCAAACCAGAAATAAAGCCAGAAGCTAAACCAGCACCTAAACCAGCACCTAAACCAGTGACAAATATCTCACCTGAATCTAATTCTGCACCACACCCATCGCTAAACATCGCCCCTATTAATACACAAAATATTGCACCAAATCCTGCGCCTAATATGCAAATGGAAGTTGCTCCAGTGCAAGAAATTGAAATGCAGAGTTTATTTGTTCAGATTACGGTTCCAAATCAAGAACCGGTTGCTCAACAAGAAGCACCTAAAGCTGAGAAGAAAGCAGACAATGATTGCTCATGGGATAATTCCAACGGATACCCGGGCTTGGGAGGAAATCCTTATCTCTATGATTCATATCAAAATAGCCCTAATATGAACATGAACTGGGCACCAAGTTATGTTCAGCCAATGGCTTATGCACCAGAATGTATTTCCCCATGTTATTTTTCGGGCAATATGTATTCTAATATGAGCCCAGAACAGTGGAATCCCAATGCCGCGCCAAACATAAGCCCGGAACAGTGGAATCCCAATGCCGCGCCAAACATAAGCCCGGAACAGTGGAATCCCAATGCCGCGCCAAACATAAGCCCGGAACAGTGGAATCCCAATGCCGCGCCAAACATAAGCCCAGAACAATGGAGTCCCAATGCCGCGCCTAACATAAGCCCAGAACAATGGAATCCCAATGCAGCGCCTAACATAAGCCCAGAACAATGGAGTCCCAATGCTGCCCCTAATATGAGTCCAGGACAGTGGAATCCGATGGAGGCTAATGTTGCTGGCATGAACGTAGGCGGGGATTTCTCCCCGTATGCTGTTCCTCAATATGGAGGACAGACGCCGAACCTTCCTTGGCCAACTTGTGGGTGCGGAGGCGTGCATATTCAACCAGTGCAAACTTATTCATATGACATGCCTGCATACAACACCTATCCTGAATATGGGAATCCAAACGCTTTTTCTGCATATGGAGCAGGAATGCCTAATCAGGGAATGGTTCCTACTTCTACGCTTGGAGCATTTGGCGGACAGGATAACTCTAATATTCCATCCAATCCGCAGTATCCAGGGATAGGTAATTATTCGCAGCATAATCGGGTGCCGGAAATTCAAGAACCTGAAGCGTTCGTGCAGGAATCTCCTGAAGCGGCTAGAACAGAGACTGATGAGTCAACTTCTAACGCTTCTCTCAAGAATAAGGGGGTGTAGTAAAGGAAACAGCAACAGGCAAAAAAGCAAAGACCTCAGGTCAACCTAGCAGCAAGAAAAGCAAAGCTGCTACGAAATCTCAAGGTTCAGCAGCGAGTACTAAAAAACGTAGAAATCCTTGGATTTCAAACTAATAAATTTATAAAACAAGCCGCTGTCCGGACTCACGTGTAGATTCTGTATCCTTAGAATCTACACGTTTTTTATAGGTAGATAGGGATAAAAGATGTTAAATTAAGTGGGGCAAAAGCACTTATTTATAAAATATAAATTTTTAAGTATTGTTTTTATATAGGGATATATGGTACATTATAAATCCAGTCGCAAAGAGGAACTATAAAGCTTTCGGTTGGTGAATGTTAATCTGAATTAGATTGCAAAAAACTTTGAAAAAAAGAGTTGCAATAAATCAGAAAGCATGATATATTATAAGAGTTGCTGCTGAGACATTAAACGGCGCCAACGAGAACTTGATCTTTGAAAACTGAACAACGAGTGAGTAGGAAATCACGTAAGTGATATCCAAAATTAGAGAATTAATTTTCTCGTCAGATGTTTCAAAATGAGCATATCGCTCTTTTCAATACTAATTGGAGAGTTTGATCCTGGCTCAGGACGAACGCTGGCGGCGTGCCTAATACATGCAAGTCGAGCGGAGTTATTTTGAAAGCTTGCTTTCAAAATAACTTAGCGGCGGACGGGTGAGTAACACGTAGGCAACCTGCCCTTCAGACTGGGATAACTACCGGAAACGGTAGCTAATACCGGATAATTTCTTTTTTCTCCTGAGAGAAGAATGAAAGACGGAGCAATCTGTCACTGAGGGATGGGCCTGCGGCGCATTAGCTAGTTGGTGGGGTAACGGCCCACCAAGGCGACGATGCGTAGCCGACCTGAGAGGGTGAACGGCCACACTGGGACTGAGACACGGCCCAGACTCCTACGGGAGGCAGCAGTAGGGAATCTTCCGCAATGGGCGAAAGCCTGACGGAGCAACGCCGCGTGAGTGATGAAGGTTTTCGGATCGTAAAGCTCTGTTGCCAGGGAAGAACGTTCGGTAGAGTAACTGCTACCGGAGTGACGGTACCTGAGAAGAAAGCCCCGGCTAACTACGTGCCAGCAGCCGCGGTAATACGTAGGGGGCAAGCGTTGTCCGGAATTATTGGGCGTAAAGCGCGCGCAGGCGGCTATTTAAGTCTGGTGTTTAAACCTTGGGCTCAACCTGAGGTCGCACTGGAAACTGGGTGGCTTGAGTACAGAAGAGGAAAGTGGAATTCCACGTGTAGCGGTGAAATGCGTAGATATGTGGAGGAACACCAGTGGCGAAGGCGACTTTCTGGGCTGTAACTGACGCTGAGGCGCGAAAGCGTGGGGAGCAAACAGGATTAGATACCCTGGTAGTCCACGCCGTAAACGATGAGTGCTAGGTGTTAGGGGTTTCGATACCCTTGGTGCCGAAGTTAACACAGTAAGCACTCCGCCTGGGGAGTACGGTCGCAAGACTGAAACTCAAAGGAATTGACGGGGACCCGCACAAGCAGTGGAGTATGTGGTTTAATTCGAAGCAACGCGAAGAACCTTACCAGGTCTTGACATCCCTCTGAATCCACTAGAGATAGTGGCGGCCTTCGGGACAGAGGAGACAGGTGGTGCATGGTTGTCGTCAGCTCGTGTCGTGAGATGTTGGGTTAAGTCCCGCAACGAGCGCAACCCTTAACTTTAGTTGCCAGCAGGTAATGCTGGGCACTCTAGAGTGACTGCCGGTGACAAACCGGAGGAAGGTGGGGATGACGTCAAATCATCATGCCCCTTATGACCTGGGCTACACACGTACTACAATGGCCGGTACAACGGGAAGCGAAGCCGCGAGGTGGAGCCAATCCCATCAAAGCCGGTCTCAGTTCGGATTGCAGGCTGCAACTCGCCTGCATGAAGTCGGAATTGCTAGTAATCGCGGATCAGCATGCCGCGGTGAATACGTTCCCGGGTCTTGTACACACCGCCCGTCACACCACGAGAGTTTACAACACCCGAAGTCGGTGGGGTAACCCGCAAGGGAGCCAGCCGCCGAAGGTGGGGTAGATGATTGGGGTGAAGTCGTAACAAGGTAGCCGTATCGGAAGGTGCGGCTGGATCACCTCCTTTCTATGGAGAATCGTCTTCTGCAATGAAGACATTCAAATCGGAAGCTAAGCTTCCAAAACTCAGGTTTAGGCCTGTTACTCACTCGTTGCTCAGTTTTGAGAGTTTAAGCTCTCAAGTAAGACTTGATCCTTGAAAACTGGATACCGAAACGAATTTGCGTTTTAGAACATCTTTTAGCAACTTGTGCAAACAAGTAAATGTTATTAGTGAGATGATTCCAAAAGAGAATATCATCGTATGATATTTTCCGACGGAAAAATCAAGGTTAAGCTAATAAGAGCACACGGAGGATGCCTAGGCGCCAGGAGCCGACGAAGGACGTGGCGAACAACGAAACTGCCTCGGGGAGCTGTAAGCAAGCTTTGATCCGGGGGTGTCCGAATGGGGAAACCCAGCTGTGGTAATTCGCAGTTACTCATACCTGAATACATAGGGTGTGTAGAGGCAGACCAGGGGAACTGAAACATCTAAGTACCCTGAGGAAGAGAAAACAATAGTGATTCCGTCAGTAGCGGCGAGCGAACGCGGAACAGCCTAAACCAAGGGGCTTGCCTCTTGGGGTTGTGGGACGTCTCACATGGAGTTACAAAGGAATATGGTAGGTGAAGAGGTCTGGAAAGGCCCGCGATAGAGGTAAAAGCCCTGTAACCTAAACTGTGTTCTCTCCGAGACGGATCCCGAGTAGTGCGGGGCACGTGAAACCCCGTATGAATCCAGCAGGACCATCTGCTAAGGCTAAATACTACCTGGCGACCGATAGTGAAACAGTACCGTGAGGGAAAGGTGAAAAGCACCCCGGAAGGGGAGTGAAATAGAACCTGAAACCGTGTGCTTACAAAAAGTCAGAGCCCGATCTATGGGTGATGGCGTGCCTTTTGTAGAATGAACCGGCGAGTTACGTTTAACATGCAAGGTTAAGCCGAGAAGGTGGAGCCGCAGCGAAAGCGAGTCTGAATAGGGCGATTTAGTATGTGGACGTAGACCCGAAACCGTGTGATCTACCCCTGTCCAGGGTGAAGGTGCGGTAACACGCACTGGAGGCCCGAACCCACGTACGTTGAAAAGTGCGGGGATGAGGTGGGGGTAGCGGAGAAATTCCAATCGAACTCGGAGATAGCTGGTTCTCCCCGAAATAGCTTTAGGGCTAGCCTCGGTATAAGAGTAGTGGAGGTAGAGCACTGATTGGGTGCGGGGTCCGCAAGGATTACCAAGCTCAGTCAAACTCCGAATGCCATATACTTATTGCCGGGAGTCAGACAGTGAGTGCTAAGATCCATTGTCAAAAGGGAAACAGCCCAGACCATCAGCTAAGGTCCCCAAGTGTGTGTTAAGTGGGAAAGGATGTGGAGTTGCACAGACAACCAGGATGTTGGCTTAGAAGCAGCCACCATTGAAAGAGTGCGTAATAGCTCACTGGTCGAGTGACTCTGCGCCGAAAATGTAACGGGGCTAAACACACCACCGAAGCTATGGCTAGATACGTATGTATCTGGGGTAGGGGAGCGTTGTGTAGGGGTTGAAGGTGTACTGAAAAGAGCGCTGGACACTACACAAGTGAGAATGCCGGTATGAGTAACGAAAAGATCAGTGAGAATCTGATCCGCCGAAAGCCCAAGGTTTCCTGAGGAAGGCTCGTCCGCTCAGGGTAAGTCGGGACCTAAGGCGAGGCCGAAAGGCGTAGTCGAAGGACAACAGTTTGAAATTACTGTACCACCGTAATCCGCTATGAGCGATGGGGTGACGCAGGAGGGTAGTGACGCGGACTGATGGATGTCCGTCTAAGCAGTGAGGCTGATGTGTAGGCAAATCCGCACATCGATAAGGCTGGGCTGTGATGGGGAGCGAAAATTATAGTAGCGAAGGTCATGATCTCACACTGCCAAGAAAAGCCTCTAGCCAGGAGAAGGTGCCCGTACCGCAAACCGACACAGGTAGGCGAGAAGAGAATTCTAAGGCGCGCGGAAGAACTCTCGTTAAGGAACTCGGCAAAATGACCCCGTAACTTCGGGAGAAGGGGTGCCCCGGTAGTGTGAATAGCACGAGGGGGCCGCAGTGAAAAGGCCCAAGCGACTGTTTAGCAAAAACACAGGTCTGTGCGAAGCCGCAAGGCGAAGTATACGGGCTGACGCCTGCCCGGTGCTGGAAGGTTAAGGGGAGTGGTTAGGGGTAACCCGAAGCTATGAACCGAAGCCCCAGTAAACGGCGGCCGTAACTATAACGGTCCTAAGGTAGCGAAATTCCTTGTCAGGTAAATTCTGACCCGCACGAATGGCGTAACGACTTGGGCGCTGTCTCAACGAGAGATCCGGTGAAATTTTAATACCTGTGAAGATGCAGGTTACCCGCGACAAGACGGAAAGACCCCATGGAGCTTTACTGCAGCTTGATATTGAATTTGGGTACGATCTGTACAGGATAGGTGGGAGCCGTAGAAATCGGAGCGCAAGCTTCGGTGGAGGCGCCGTTGGGATACCACCCTGATCGTATCTAGGTTCTAACCTAGTACCCTTACCGGGTACGGGGACCGTGTCAGGCGGGCAGTTTGACTGGGGCGGTCGCCTCCTAAAGAGTAACGGAGGCGTTCCAAGGTTCCCTCAGAATGGTTGGAAATCATTCGCAGAGTGCAAAGGCATAAGGGAGCTTGACTGCGAGACCTACAAGTCGAGCAGGGACGAAAGTCGGACTTAGTGATCCGGTGGTACCGCATGGAAGGGCCATCGCTCAACGGATAAAAGCTACCCTGGGGATAACAGGCTTATCTCCCCCAAGAGTCCACATCGACGGGGAGGTTTGGCACCTCGATGTCGGCTCATCGCATCCTGGGGCTGAAGTAGGTCCCAAGGGTTGGGCTGTTCGCCCATTAAAGCGGTACGCGAGCTGGGTTCAGAACGTCGTGAGACAGTTCGGTCCCTATCTGTCGTGGGCGCAGGAAATTTGAGAGGAGCTGTCCTTAGTACGAGAGGACCGGGATGGACGTACCGCTGGTGCACCAGTTGTTTCGCCAGAAGCATGGCTGGGTAGCTACGTACGGACGGGATAAGCGCTGAAAGCATCTAAGCGTGAAGCCCCCTCAAGATGAGATTTCCCAATTAGTAAGACCCCTTGAAGACGACGAGGTAGATAGGTTGGAGGTGGAAGTGCAGCAATGCATGGAGCTGACCAATACTAATCGGTCGAGGGCTTATCCTATACTTAGAATGCAAATTCGTTTCGGATTCAGTTTTCAGGAATCAAGCTCAGATTTATATAGTCCAAGTGACTGTTTGATGATGAATTTGTTTTCAGCATTTGGCGATGCTGAGACCTGAATAATGCATTTGTACCGCAAATGCCCGTTTGGTGGCGATAGCGGAGGGGTTCCACACGTACCCATCCCGAACACGACCGTTAAGCCCTCCAGCGCCGATGGTACTTGGACCGAAGGGTCCTGGGAGAGTAGGACGTTGCCAAGCACGCAAGACCACTGTTGAGTTATCGACAGTGGTCTTTTTGTTGTATGATATTTATCCGCTTATTATAAGGATAGGCAATCATTGTGAGTGATTTCTTCGAATGAAAATTAGTTCACGGAGGCAAATGATCATGATATATGGATCAATGGTGCTTTTGGTTCAGGGAAGACACAAACCGCATATGAAATGTATCGAAGAAAAACATAGCTAGCGAATATGATGGAATAATTATCGTGCCTATGACCCTAATGAATTCGGATTATTGCAGGGAAATCATCGGCAAGTTAATGGATGGAGGTATAGAGCTTTATCATTTTAGTTTGTGTGCCTCCCGAGAGACCTTGCTTAAGAGATTAAGCGTTAGAGGTGAAGGAAAAGACTCTTGGGCTGCTCAGCAGATCGACAGGTGCATCACAGGGCTTGATCACGAGGTGTTTAAGCAGCATCTAGACACGAATGATAGAACTACGGGTGGAATTGTTGAGATAATAGCTCAAAAGCTTCATATCAATCTATTACCTAGTGAAGAGTAGAAAGAAAAATAATTAGTTTAGGTATTGCTATACTTAATAATACATGATATAATCTTTTTTGTTGTCAAAACAATTTATTTTTAAAACGGCCCGTTGGTCAAGGGGTTAAGACACCTCCCTTTCACGGAGGTAACATGGGTTCGAATCCCATACGGGTCACCATTTCTTCTTGAAACGGCATTAGACTTCTAGAAAAAATGGTTGCATTACAGATTTGATTATGTTATGATAATTAAGTTGCTTCTTTACATGGAGGCTTAGCTCAGCTGGGAGAGCATCTGCCTTACAAGCAGAGGGTCGGGGGTTCGATCCCCTCAGCCTCCACCATAACATATCCCCAAAAGTGAAGTTAATGCTTCACTGAGGATTCCGGATACTTTCCGGGGAATCAAAGGAAAGTAATACTTTTTTACTGACGCGGGGTGGAGCAGCCCGGTAGCTCGTCGGGCTCATAACCCGAAGGTCGCAGGTTCAAATCCTGCCCCCGCAACCAATTTTCATTAAGCAATTATTCTTCTGGAACCGTGGTGTAGTTGGCCTAACATGCCTGCCTGTCACGCAGGAGACCGCGGGTTCGAATCCCGTCGGTTCCGCCATTTTCTTGCTTTATGAGCCATTAGCTCAGTTGGTAGAGCACCTGACTTTTAATCAGGGTGTCGAAGGTTCGAGTCCTTCATGGCTCACTTCTTTAGTGAGTCGGACATCAATACATACCGTGTGCGGACGTGGCTCAGCGGTAGAGCATCGCCTTGCCAAGGCGAGGGTCGCGGGTTCGATTCCCGTCGTCCGCTCCATATAAATTTTGCGCCCTTAGCTCAGCTGGATAGAGCGTTTGACTACGAATCAAAAGGCCGGGAGTTCGAATCTCTCAGGGCGCGCCATATTTTAACTTAATACTTTGCCGGTGTGGCGGAATGGCAGACGCGCTCGACTCAAAATCGAGAGGGAAACCGTGGAGGTTCGAGTCCTCTCACCGGTACCAACTAAATCAACTCAAAGTTCATTAGATACTATATCTGATGAACTTTTTTGTTTGTTTTTTTACAATTCCGTTCATGCCTGTGCCGGAAAACTTTTGATACATCCTTCAGTTGTGAATAAGAAATTGGACTTAGTTGTACCGAGAATGATTAATGTAAGAGGATATGTGAATGAGATAGAGGCATTCCTGAGGAAGCTCCACTTCGAAGCTATAAGCAAGCATGATACTAAACAGCGATTGACAAAATAGAGGAACTACCTAATACTAATTGATAATCATTATCATTGTTGTGGAATATAATTAATTCAAATAGATTGTGGAGCAGATCGGAGTGTATGGCAAAGATGAAGCTGGAAGATCATATTTTCGCATGGAATTATGCTGCTGTTAAAGTACTTGATATTCGACATGCTGTGATGGAGCCTGGGGACAATCTGCAAGGCTATATATTACCAGCATGCGGATTTATCTACTGTGTGCGGGGTACGGCCAGCTTGAATCTCAACGGCATAGATTACGACGCAGACCGTCACTTTATTGTGCATGGTGGCAAGGGCATGAGACTAAGTATAGAGACAGGGAAGTTGTTTGAATACTATTTATTATTCTATAGAGCCTCCTTGCCAGGAAGAAAGGATTTAGCAAGACTTTTAGAACGCAGCAATCCATTTCGGATGCAGTATAGCTTCGAGTCTTTGGAGCCATTACCACTGCACTATCAACTAATGGCAATGGAACAACTTTGGGCACAAGGAAGCCAATTGGAAAGAATTCAAGTTAAAGGCTTGTTCTATCAGTTTATACATGAATTATTAAAGCAGTTCACAAAGGATGGAATTAACCTCAGGCAACCGGATGTCATTGGGCAGGTTGTCCGTTATATTGAGGAGCATTATCGTCATAATTTATCACTAGAATCTATAGCGGAGCAATTTAATTACAGCCCTCGTCATTTATCAACCCGCTTTAAAGGGGAGACGGGGTTTAGCTTGATTGAATATTTGATACGATTCCGGCTTAAACATGCAGAAGAGCTATTACGATGTACCGATGCTCCACTTCGCGATATTGCAGAAGAAGTTGGATATAGCGATGTATATTACTTCAGTCGTATGTTCAGTAAATACAATGGTCAATCTCCCATCCGGTTCCGCAAGGAAAGCAGGCAGGTGAGTTCATCGGACAATCGTCCATTTACCACCGCCAAATTCTCCATTGGCGAGCACATATCCTCCCGATATAATGTTATTGAGTATGATAATCATTATCATTACTATTACCAAAATGAAATAACCGGAGGGTCTTCACCTATGAGATTAACAAAGACGTCAAGTTTTATTGTAGCGATGCTGCTTAGCTTTACCTTGCTTTTAAGTGCATGTGGATCTGCAAGCGTTGGTTCTAATGCCACAAATTCTAATGGATCCAAAGCTTCTGAAGTTACATCATCACCAGCAAATAATTCAATTGCAGCTGACAATGTCAATAAGGAGGCTCAGACAAGAACTATCTCTACAATAAAGGGAGATATTGTTGTTCCAGCTAATCCAAAGAGGGTTGTCGTTTTATACCTTCAAGGGGATCTTGTGGCCCTCGGCATTAAGCCAGTAGGTACTTCGAGTGTTTTTGAAGGAGCGGCCTTTGCAGAAGAGCTGGGGGGGATTGAAGATCTAGGTTCATGGTATGAGCCTAATCCAGAGGCTATTATGGCAGTAAAGCCGGACTTGATCATAGCTGCTTCTGAAGAAACTTACGAAATCCTTAAGGATATTGCACCGACCGTTCCAATTCCCTATGAAAAAATGGCGACGGATGAACGTGTAATGAAGATTGGCGAGGTATTTGGTAAGGAGCAGGAGGCACAAGCTCTATTAGATAATTTCCACGAGAAGTTGGAGAAGAGCAAGCAGCAGCTTGATGAACTTGGAATTTTGGATAAGACAGTAACCATTATCGAAGGCGGAAAAAAAGAGATGGCGGTGATCGATAGCAAGCTTTATGGAAGGGGCTCTCAGATCATTTATGAATATTTAGGGCTAAAAGCACCAGAGATTCTTCAGAAAAAGATTGATGGCAGAGAGAAGGCTACTGGAGGGTTTGTTTCCTTAGAGGTGTTACCAGAGTATATAGGAGACTTCGTGTTCCGCTCTGTATGGGATGGTGCTGATGATTTGTCGGACAATCCAATTTGGAACAGCATTCCAGCAATTAAAGAAGGTAGATTGATCGAAATTGGGTTTGATTTTTCATATTATTCCGATATCTACTCTCTTGATAAGCAACTAGATTTTGTAGTAGAGAAGCTAGTGTCAGCGTATGAAAAAAAATAGAAGGCTAGATGATAGAACAACCGTTATCCCTGATTTAAGAGGGAAATCGTATTTCGGTCTGTTTCTACTCCTAGGGATACTGCTGCTGCTGCTTTCAGTAGCAGCTTCTATCTCATTTGGCTCTGCTTCCATGAGCCTGAAGATGGCATGGACAGCGATTTTTAATTTTGATCCTGAACTGACCGAGCATCAGATTATTCATGCCCTTCGTATTCCGCGTACAGCAGCTGATATTATTGCGGGGATGTGTCTCGCGGTAGCAGGAGCGGTTATGCAGGGCTATACGCGAAATCCCTTAGCAGATTCCGGATTAATGGGAGTGAATGCAGGAGCAGCTCTTGCAATGGCCGTTACACTGGTTTTTCTTCCAGGGCAACTGCAGACAACAACCCTGCTGGTTAGCTTTATTGGCGCAGGACTTGGAGCAGGATTAACGTATCTTGCCGCTTCATTGAATCGTTCAGGAATGACACCTCAACGACTGGTGCTAGCTGGAATATCAATTACAATGCTATTTGGAGCTGTGGGGTCATTTATCTCATTAAACTATGGAATTGGTCGTGCCCTTGCTTATTGGACTTCGGGTAGTGTGGCTGGAGCAACATGGGTGGAAATTAGGCTAGTTATACCTTGGTTCTTAGGTGGACTGGCTTTGTCACTATTCATTGCACGCTCTATCACTATTTTAAACTTGGGGGAAGAGATCGCGAAAGGCTTCGGGCAACGGATCGTTCTCGTTAAGATGATAGCTACGCTTGCGGTCCTTTTACTAGCGGGTGTAGCTGTTGCACTTGTAGGGCCAATCGGCTTTGTAGGGTTAATTATTCCGCATATTATGCGTTTTTTTGTAGGTGTAGATTATCGTTATATTATTCCGGCATCAGCCATTTACGGCGGCGCACTTATGGTTGTAGCGGATATCGCTGGAAGGCTGATTAATCGTCCGGCAGAGACAGCACTGGGCATTATTTTTGCAATGATTGGTGTTCCTTTCTTCTTGCTAATTGCGAGCAAAGAGAGGAGAGCCTTCAAATGAATGTTGTTAAATCGCATAAGGCTACAATATGGATTCTATCTCTTTTAATACTGCTTATTGCAGGAGCTATTCTTAGTCTTAATATGGGAAAGGTGTCCCTCAATCCACTTGAAGTATTTCAAGTATTGCTTGGACAAGGTCCAGAGGAGCATAATCTCGTTGTTTATAAGTTTCGTCTTCCTCGGATCGTATTAGCGATACTTGTTGGATTTGGGATGGCACTGGCAGGTGCAGTTATGCAGGCTTTGCTGCGCAATGATCTGGCTGATCCCGGCATGCTTGGTATTAGCTCAGGTTCAGGTCTTATGGTGTTGCTGATTATCTCAACGGTAAGCATTCAAGGCGCCGCTATAACATTATTACTGCCGTCTATGGCATTCTTAGGCGGTCTGCTGGCAGCAGCTCTGATCTATGTTCTAGCCTATAGAAAACGTCGTATGATTTCTTCTACACGACTTGTCTTGACTGGTGTTGCAATCAATATGGGATTTAGTGCGCTGTCGCTATTCCTGACTTTAAAGCTTGATGACCAGAAGTATGAGTTTGCGCAGCGTTGGCAAGCAGGATATTTATGGGGGGACAAGTGGTCTTATATCAGCTTGTTGGCACCTTGGGTATTGCTGCTATTCGCATATATTCTTTCTAATTTCAGGACATTGAACGTCTTGGTGCTAGGCAACGAAATTTCGATAGGATTAGGAGTCGCTGTAAAGAAGAAATTTTTGCGCTTGGCAATTGCGGCTGTAGGCATAGCTTCTGGCTGTGTAGCGCTCGGGGGCTCGATCTTCTTTATTGGATTGATTAGTCCGCATGTGGCTCGCAAGCTGGTAGGTCACGACTACAAAGTTCTTCTACCTACTTCAGCGCTTATTGGTGCGCTATTGCTGCTTGTAGCGGATACGATTGCTCGAACGGTCAGCTTTAAGTCAGATATTCCCGCAGGAATTATTGTAACAATGCTGAGTGTGCCTTACTTCCTATATCTATTGATGCGTTCAAAATAAATATCGATAGGTTCCATTCCTCTCACCGGTATACTAAAAAGGTCTATAAAATTGCTTAATAAGCGATTTTATAGACCTTTTTCATTTTCAGAGCTTATTGAATTTCTAATAGGAGCATTAGGTTTTCCTCTACTACTACTTCTGAATTACCCTATTTCCAAAGTTCTAGTGTATACCGTTAGCTTCGCATTCGATGATTTAGCATTGATACTATAAAGTGCAAACCTTTTCCTACTTTTCAACGTCTCTAATTTATAGAAACAAAAGAAAAGATGACTTGCATTTTATTTATACAGTTGTATAATAGAAGCAGTTATACAACTGTATAATATGGAGGTTGATTCATGATTAATGAAATTAAGAAGCTACCTGATGCAGAGTTAGAAATTATGCTTGTCATTTGGAAAACTGGGAATCCAGTGAGTTCTTCCTACATATCGAATCAATTACGTAATAAACGAAATTGGGCTTTGGCTACTTTAATGACGGTACTTTCGCGACTCGTTGATAAAGGATTTCTGTATTGTGAAAAGGAGGGACGGAGCAATAGTTATCGTGCAGCCATCTCAGAAACGGATTATAAGGAATGTGAAGGGAAATCTACTCTTGAAAAACTATTCGGTAATTCTATTCAAGATATGGTGATGTCGCTGTACAATGGCAAGGCTATCGATAAAAATGATCTTGCAGAACTGCGTGAAATGCTTGACCGGGTAGAAAGAGAGGATTCCTGATAATGACCAGCCTTTTTTTGGATTTTTTAATAATTTCAGTAACGACAAGTCTAATGATTTTCATTTTAATGTTCTTGTCTCCATGGTTAAGCAAAAACTATTCGGCAAAATGGAAATATTGGATATGGATGATTTTGACTATACGCTTGCTACTTCCATTTAACATTTCGTTTGCCAATAATGTCGTACGGATTCCGCTTCCTGATAGCTCAAAGATAAATACAGTGTTTCAAGACATTCCCTCCAACAGCATACAAATTGATGTGTCAGGGATTTCTCATCCTGTTCAGCAGGCCGCATCGTTAAATCATATACCATCTCTTATGGACATCTTAACTTGGCTCTGGTTTTCCGGGTTCGTACTTTTTTTGCTTTATCATTTTACCAGTTACTACTTTTTCAGAAAACAGTCTCTTCGTTGGAGTAATTCTCTTTTAAGTGACCAGATGGTATTGAAAATAAACCAAGTTTATAAAGAAATGAAAATAAAATTATCCATCACCGTTTTAATTAGTGAAAAGGTTCCAAATCCAATGTTAGTTGGTTTTTACAAGCCGATTCTCTTCTTGCCGCATGATCAATATAACGATGAAGAGCTTGAATTTATCTTCAAGCATGAGTTAGTTCATTATAAGAGACATGACATTATATATAAGATACTCCTCTTAATTGTACATGCAATTCATTGGTTTAATCCTTTCGTGTGGTTCATGGTACGCCAAGCAGGACGTGAAATTGAAATTTACTGTGATGAGACGGTAGTGGGTACACGAAGCTTATCTTACCGTAAAAAATATTGTGAGGCTATCTTATCTGTCATACAGAATTCGGATCCCCGCTTTTTGGCTTTATCAACTAACTTTTCAGGAGGGGAAATTTCTATGAAAGAGCGATTTATATCTATTCTTAATACGAAGAAAAAACGAAACGGCATCACTCTATTTTATACCGTCCTGCTTTTGATCGGGGTAATCAGCGTGTTGGCGTCGTGCACTAATATAAAAGGCACCGAATTCATCAAACCCGGCACGATCTATTCCATTGGCTTTGATGGGGAGCAAGTTGTTGTTAATGATGCTGGCAATTCGTACTCCATAGATGCAGAGGGGAATGTTTCTGTTTCATATCGGAATGGAGATGTTAAAGCAAATGTGCCATTAAAATTGGATACGACCGGAGGGGTTCTGGGAATGGGGCAAGAGAACACCGGTTATTTTATATCCGAGGATAAAACAGCTATTGTTTATGGTTTTGCAGATGGAAAATCATTGCCGCTGCATGTTTTAATCAGTAATGATAAGGGACAGACATGGAATGACTATCCTATTCCTGGAGCAATGGGATATGAAACAAAATTTATCGGTTTCACGAATAAAAATGATGGTTGGCTGGTCAGTGGTGCTTCACAAGGAGTTGGGAGTGCGCTGAATTATGTATATCAAACCTCTGACGGAGGTAAGACGTGGAAAGAGATAGGCAATCCAAATGATATTTATTCGGAACATTTGACCGGCGTGGGATTTTCTAGTTCGGATATCGGGTTTTTAGGGTACAGATATTATATGGATGAGGGTCCTGTAATTTATTGGACCAAAGATCAGGGGCAAACTTGGGAAAGGCTTGCTGTATCGCTTCCAGAAAAGTTTGATAAATATAAAAAAAATCCCCTTTCTCCTATCTTTAATAGAAAGGAAGGACTGTTCCCTATCTCGTTAATTGATCAAGATACCGGTGTGGCAGGAACTATATATCTTACCAGTAAAGATGAAGGAATCACTTGGGTTTATGATGAAGCTTATGATAAGCTTCTAAATCCTTAAAAAAAGCGGCCATTGGAATGGCCGCTTTTTGATTGTCCAATGGGATCTCAGATAATGGAAAAATAGATACGATGAATACTAATTCCCGAACTAAAATCAAAAAGGCTTCTATCCTAAAGTATGCCTAAGGATAGAAGCCTATGAGAGAAATATTCGAAAAGAGTATTAGCGAATTGTAAGGGATCCAATTTTGCAACGTTCATTGATTAAAAAATAACATGAATCCAATGAATTGATATGTTGTATTACAGATGCAACTTCTTATAGGATATTATAGGGTATCAAGCGGTACATGCAGCAGTGAGAAAATTCGGAGGCTAAAGGATCCCTTCTATTTGTTTCTCAATTTGAATAAAATAGGTTACTATTTCCAACCCCCTCCTCCATGAGAAGATGACTCTACGTAATCAATCTTAATCTGACCGTTGCCTGAGCCAAGCGTGGTGTTAAAATTATATTGACGTAAGTTCCAATCATTGAAAGTCCCTGCCCAGCTATTATCGACGATAAAAGTATAACGTGTCGTAGCTGAGAAGGAGCCGCGGATGTAGGCACAAACAGCTCTTGAACCGTAGATTCCCACTTTATAACCGTTAGGATTTTGAGTGCTGCTGTTTAGAACTGACATTATCCCTTGGAAATAAGGCACAACATTTCCAGTAATTTGAGTAGTGGTCATATCGCGATCCACGGCGAAATAAATCGGAGTGGCATTCGTTTGTCCGAAGTCATTTGCCAATTCCACAGCATCTTTCGCATCACTAACACCCTGTGCATTCGTAAAGTAACTGACAGTTGTTCCACCTTTGTTTTCATAAAGGGATACTATGAACAGCCCAGCATTAGAAATTCGTGTAATCTCAGCATCTGTAAGTCCGTCATGAGAACCTTCTACACGCTTCAGGTATCGTCCAACAAATGTAAAGTTATTATTTTGAAGTGTCATCAATCTTGCTGAAGTAACGTTTGTTGCAGTATCACAACCCAGTACCAATGTGGTTTCCTTCTTTCAAATTATTAGATAGATTTCTTTAAACTGCATTCATAAGACCTCTATGAGAAAGATTGGCGCCAACCTAAAATAGTATATGAGAAATAGTTCACAAGTTCTTGGGGGAATAAATTAGTAGATATAAAAGAGGCAATTGACTTTAGTTGGATATGAGGTACAACCGTGCTAGATTCATTGTTTGAGGAGTAACTAGCATATTTATAAATCTAATTTAGAAAAAGAAGAACAGATCTGCATTTTTATTGAGATTTTTATTAAATTTCGCTTAAGTTTGTTAGGGGAGAGTTGGTTTTCTCCTAGTGCATTTCGTTCTCTTTCTAATGTCCAACTGTGGAGGTTCGATTCATCTCACTGTTAACTAAAAAAGAACAACCTATTGTACTTACGATAGGCTGTTCCTTTTTTTACAGGCGACCATAAAAAGAACAATTTCGACTTGAAATAGATTATTGTTATATGAAATATCTACTAAGCCATTACTATCCTCTACGACCTTCTGGATACTTTTTAAGCCTATACCATGACCGGATTTATTAGTTTTTGTGGAGCAGATGTCGCCAAAACGATTCGTATGAATTTCATTCACATAAGGATTCTGAATCCGGATGAACAAGCTTTCATTAAGATAATGCATATGTATGGTTATATAGCACTCTTCATTTCTTTTATCGCAACAAGCTTCAATGGCATTGTCCAGTGCATTTCCTAAAATCACACTGATAACTGTGGTGTCGAGCGTCAGCTGTGCAGGGATGTTCAAGTCTAACTTGAAGGGGATCTGATGCTTTTCAGCGACCTGTTGCTTGTAGTTGATAATGGAATCAATAATCGTATTCCCGCTATTACTAACGCCTATTGGATTGTCTATTTGCCCCAGTAAGTTGTCCAACTCATTCAGATTGGCAGCTTCACCGGATTGTACCTTTGCGCGTAAACCTATGAGAATATTTTTAATATCATGCTGGAACTTAAAAGATTCTTCCTGTATTTCTTTTGTCAAAAGATATTGATTTACATAGTAAGCATTTTGTTGCTCAAGTAAGTAACTTTGGTTCTGCGCAGATTGGATAACTAACATACGGTCGCATAAGATAAATATCAATAAATTTATAATGAGTAGTCCTGTGGACAGGATTGGAACAAGGGTAGGGAAGGACTGCATATAAAGGCTGGATGCGAAGCTGTAGATCCCTAGTGTGCTTATAGAAGGGCAAATAAATAAAAGAACCCAATACCATTTAGATAACCCGCCATTTCCAAAGGCTTTAGCTACGCGCACGGATACAAAAGCTAATATAAACATCAGCAGCTTGGAAAGAAACTGGTTCAGAATATATCCCTTTGTCGAGTAAAATAGGGGCAGTGATAACTCACTAAGCGTAATAAGCGCAACCAGAAAAAGAGCGGCAACGATCCGCCATTTGATATTTCCATTATAAAAAAAGGATAAGAGAGCAATCAGGCCAATATTGAGTGTGAGTAGGATTGAGCCTGGCAGTGAGCTATAGTGCAGAAAGACAATACAGAGGAAATATAGGGAGTACACGATAACAAGATTGGCTTTGGTGGTAAGTCGGCTAACGAAACAGTGACTGTAGAAGTAATGAATGATGATAGGTAAAAGTGGAAGCGTTACTAGATAAAATAACTCCTCCAGAAAGATATTATCCAACAAGACTCCCCCTGAATTTCAGATATTTTTTCTTGAAATCGGCACTGTATTTTGCACTAATGGGTAAGGCTTCGCCATTTAGGAGAATTACTCCCTGGTTCCTGATTTCTTTAATAAAGTAAAAGTTAACGATGTAGGATTGATGGATTCGAACAAAATCGCTCACCGGAAGCTTCTGCTCTTCCTCGTTTAGTGTACTGTAGTAGTCATGTTGATCGTTGCAGGAATAAAGAATAATTCTCCGCCGGTTGCTTTCCAGATAGATGATATTTCGATAGGGGATTAGAATTTCTTTTCCTTTTTGCTGTAGTGATAAGAAGTTTTTTTTGCCTTGCTGGAGCTTGCGAATTACTTTTTCAATCGTAGAAATCAGTTTGTGCTTAAATATCTCTGAATCGATAGGTTTCTTGATAAATCCCGAGGGCTGAACATCGAAGAGTTGCAGATGATATTCATCATGACTAGAGACATAGATAAGCTGCACTAGATCATTTTCATCATTTCCCCGCAGTACATACCCAGCTTTTATTCCATCCATATCCGCCATTTCAATGTCCATAAAAATAATATCAAACGCGCAGGCCTCTTGAATGGCCTTAGTGAAGCTTTCGCCGGAATAAAAGATCGAGACCTCTATTTTCCTTGTGAAATTAGGTTGAGTCTCCAGAATAAGTCTCTCTATTAATTCAGTAGTGGGAAAGTCATCATCACAGACAGCAATACGTATCACTTTATCATTCCTTTCGACAAGAATTGTCCAAAATATCCGGGAATTTGTCGACCATATAAGTCACATTATACAAATCCTTCTTAATAATTACATTAACTAACTTGATTGTTACAGTTTGAATGTAGTGTCCATGGCAACATGTTAGGATGTGGAAAAGTGAAAAGAGGAGTGTTTGATTTGACGCAAACGATCTTTGAGGCCAGAGGTTTAAGCAAACAATACGGAGAGTCTTTTGCGCTTCAGGATGTCTATATGACAATTGGGGTAGGAGATATTTATGGGTTTGTTGGCGAAAATGGGGCAGGTAAAACTACATTAATGAAAATTATAGGCGGATTGGTACATCCGACACATGGTGAAATCTCTCTTTTTGAAAAAAAGGACAAAAAAGCTGTTCACGAGGCGAGGCGAAAGGTTGGATTTCTAATTGAAAGGCCAGCGCTTTATCCTAATCTAAATGCCAAGCAAAATCTTACGTTTTATTGTCGTGCGTTTGGGATTAAGGATAAGAGCAGAATTGCGGAAGTATTGCAGGCAGTTTCTCTGGCAGATGCCGGTTCTAAGCTAACCTCAGAATACTCCCTTGGGATGAAACAACGTTTAGGTCTGGCTATTGCTCTACTTAACGATCCCAAATTTCTGGTATTGGACGAGCCTATTAATGGTCTTGATCCGTCAGGCATTGTAGAAGTGCGAAAGATCCTGGAGAAGCTTTCCAAAGAACAAGGAGTGACTATACTGATCTCCAGTCATATTTTAAGTGAGTTGCAGCTACTAGCGACCCAATACGGTTTTATTCATAAAGGAAGGTTAATCAAAGAAGCTTCTGCGGAGGAACTCTTACATACGGCGGAAACAAAGATCTGTATTCGAACGGCTGATCCCGCAGCGACACTTCAGATTTTAAAAAGTGAACTCCAACTAGAAACCATTACGATCACCGAAGCTGGAGAAATTCAAATTCCTAAAGAGAATACAAATCTGGAAGAGCTGATGTCTCTTTTTCTGACGCAGGGCATCCATATTGAAGGGATTAACCTGTCGGCTCCAAATCTTGAGAACTATTATATGGATCTAATTGCTGGAGGTAACGAATGAGGAATTTTCTTAAGGCTGAAGCTTATTATGTAACCAAAGATCCTATTTTCAAGGGGATAAGTCTTCTTTTGCTGTTTGGAAGTGCCTTATTACTGGTTTGGATGGGGGTACAAGTAGGATTTGATATAGATGGTCCTTTAGAGCCTTTAATCACTAGCATTCAGTTATCTTTTTTTCTGTATTTCATCATTCCGATTTACGTTTGTTTTTTTGCTACCGAGGGATTTGAGTATGGGTCGGTCCAAACCATTATCGCTTCGGGTCAGCGCAGGTCATTATATTTGCTGGGAAAATATCTAACCGAATTAAAAGTTGTAGTATGGTGGGTAATTCAATTTTTTGGTCTTTTTTATGTATTGTACATGCTGGCAGCGTTTGTTACGGGTTCCCATATCGGAAATGAAAGCTTAGAGGGGAAGTTTATCGTTGCTATGGGGGCTATTGGATTCAATATTTTGTATCTCGCAGCTTATTCCGCTGTCGTACTGTTGTTAGGAGTATTGATGAAAAAATCGGCTACCGCTGTAATTGCCACTTTTGTTTTTGTATTTGGCGATTTTCTGCTCAGTGGTTATCTTAAAGACTCTTCGTATGTATATCTGCGAGTGATTTCTGAAAATACGCTAACGACGCAAATTTTTAAATTCTCTGCTGTAAATTCACATGAGATATATACCCTAAACGAGGGTATTCGTATGATCCTAATTCCTGTTGTAATCATAGGGGTTTGCTTGAGCGTTGCTTTAATTTCTTTTGAAAAGAGAGATGTGCATCTATAGAGAGGAAGGATGAATTATGAAAAAGCATAACAAAAGAACAACTGTGATCTTAAGTATTTCGGTAGTAGTTATAATTTTTTGTGTTCTTTTTGTGAGTATACGAATATCTTGACGCTGTCTATCTAGTTTAATTAGAATGTGAGGATTGAATCTCTCCGTCATATCCTATGAATACGGAAGTGATTTGTGATAAATAATAGAGCATATTTATTAAGGAGGGATTGATACGAAGCTTCATCTAGAAGGAAAAACAACATTAGTTACCGGATCCACCTCCGGCATCGGAAAAGCGATCGCAAAATCTCTGGTACGGGAAGGTGCCGCTGTACTTGTGAATGGTCGTCATGCGGATAAAGTAAAACAAACTATAGAAGAAATACGCGCAGAGCATCCGAAAGCAGCGCTGTATCCGGCTGTGGCCGATCTGGGAACCGAGGAAGGATGTCGCAAGCTTATCGAGGAATACCCAATGGTCGATATTCTTATTAATAACTTAGGGGTTTTTGAACCCGCTGAATATTTTGATATTCCGGATGTAGAATGGTTTAAATTTTTTGAGGTTAATGTGATGAGTGGGGTCAGACTTAGCCGCCATTATCTGCAGCGCATGCTTGAAAAGAATGAGGGTAGAGTGATTTTCATAGCCAGTGAAGCAGCAATTATGCCTTCTCAGGAAATGGCGCACTATAGTGCGACTAAGACAATGCAGCTATCACTCTCCCGCAGTTTGGCCGAATTGACCAAAAGTACCAAGGTAACTGTGAATACCGTCATGCCGGGCTCCACATTAACTGAAGGTGTAGAAACCATGTTGAATACCTTGTATCCAGAGGAAAATCTGACGATTGAGGAAGCGGAGATCCGATTTATGAAGGAGAATCGTCCGACCTCTATTATTCAACGTTTGATCCGGCCAGAAGAAATCGCCGATTTAGTCGTCTTTTTAAGCAGTCCTTTATCATCGGCTATCAATGGTTCAGCCTTTCGGATTGACGGAGGATTAGTGCGAAATGTATTCTAACTTTTAAATTTAGCGAGTTATGAAACTGCTGTTGCTATAAAGCCAATGCATAAGGATCGCATAAAAAAAGCCACGGCGTACGTTATTAACGTACGCCGTGGCTTTAGGTGTTGTGCGCCCGGCATGGGCGATAACTTGGCGGTGAGAATCCGTTACAGGCTTGGTAGTAGGAATTGTTAGCCAAAGGCAAGGGTGTCCGCCGCTAGGCAGAATCTGAAGGAAGCCGAAGGCAACCCTCGGGCTGACGAACAGAAATCACATACAAGGCATCATGGCCGGTTGAACCGCTGTATACCGAACAGTACGTACGGTGGTGTGAGAGGTCGGCTACCCTATTTATGGGTGGCCTCCTACTCGATCAAGCATGTGTCTATACTGATAGCTGAAAAAGTTTATATCATTTACAAAAATTTTATAAGGGAGAATAATGAGTTGAAAAAAGGGGGCCGCCCTGATGTTTTGTCTGTCTGCAATCCCATGATTAATTTTATTGATTGTGATATTATAGCAATTAGTGGGAAAAGTAGGGATATTTTATTTTGGATAGAAATGATAAAAAATATGGCTTGGCTGTTGTAATCATAATGCTGAGGAAACGGAGGAAGGGAGTTTATTAAACAAACTATTAAAGACGTAGAGATTTATGCTGTTAAATTACCCGTAAAAATGAACGATCAAATGGTTCTAAAACTTATCTCCACTCTCCCTGCTGAAAAACAAAAACGTATCAACCGTTTTGTGAGGAAAGAGGATGGAATACGGACGTTGGCGGCCGAGATCCTTTCTAGACTTTTAATCTGTCGCAGGCTGAGTATTAAGAACAGTGCGATTGAGTTGGAATATAATCATTATGGAAAGCCACTAATAAAAGGTAATATGAATCTGTATTTTAATAACTCCCATTCTGGTGAGTGGGTGGTCTCCGCAATTTCCGATACACCAGTGGGGACAGACGTGGAAAGGATAAGCGAAATAAATATTGGAATTGCTGAACGCTTTTTTTCACCGTGTGAATTTAACGATCTTATGCAAAAAGAAGGAGAAGATAGACTAAAATATTTTTTTGATTTATGGACCCTCAAAGAGAGTTATATCAAAGCTATAGGCATAGGGCTATCCCTACCTCTCTCATCCTTTACTATTAGTCTAAAAGGTGACAAGGTTTCAATTAATACACAAAATGAGTTGAATTGTTTCTTTTTTAGGCAGTACATCATAGATTCGGGTTATCGGCTGGCATTGTGTTCGGCGTATGATAGATTTCCAAATCAAGTTGAAATTGTAAACTTTAATGAAATAGCAGAAGTATTCTTGAATTATTACAATTAAAATAATTTATTAGAGCCGGAAAAGTTAAACCTGCTTCCATGGATTATTATCCCTCAAAGTTTCTTCCGGCTCAATGGTCTTGTAAACATGTGTTGAGTTCTTTTTCTCTCATTATATTAATGTACATTTAAATCTCCTTAATCAAGTTTTTTCTCTTTTGTGAGTATACGAATATCTTGACGCTGTCTATCTAGTTTAACTAGAACGTGAAGATTGAATCGCTCTCTGGCAAAAAAGCCACGGCGTACGTTAATAACGTACCTCGTGGCTTTAAGTGTTTATGGAAGGACATTGCCGGCAGCACGGTAGATTTCATACCATTCTTGCCGAGTGAGAGTTATATCGGAAGCTTTGGCAATATCACGCAAGCGCTGTGTATTAGTTGTGCCAACGACAGGCTGCATATTTGCCGGATGTCTGAGAATCCATGCGATGGCAATAGCTGTATTGGTTACGTCTTTTTCAGCTGCTAAGCGGTTAATGACCTCGTTCAATTCAGGGAACTTATCGTTATCTAAGAATACGCCTTCAAAGAAGCCATATTGGAAAGGCGACCAAGGCTGAATGGTCATGTCATGCAGGCGACTGTACTCCAAAATCCCGCCATCATGGACAACCGAACCGGAGTTAGTCATATTCACATTGAAACCTGTATCAATCATGCCAGTGACCATAATGCTCAATTGCAGCTGGTTGAACAGCAGCGGTTGCTTTACATTTTTCTTCAGCAGCTCGATTTGCAACGGGTTCTGGTTGCTGACACCAAAGTGTTTGACCATACCTTTGCTTTCCAGAATATCAAAAGCCTCAGCGACTTCTTCTGGCTCGAACAGCGTATCAGGCCGGTGAAGCAGTAGGACGTCGATATAGTCTGTTTTCAAGCGCTTAAGGCTGCCTTCAACGGATTGCAGGATATGTTCCTTGGAGAAATCAAAAAAACCGTTGCGGATTCCGCATTTGGTTTGGATCATCATTTTATCACGCATACCCGGATTGTTCTCCAGTACGCCTGCGAATACTTCTTCGGCTTTGCCAGCTGCGTAGATGTCAGCGTGGTCAAAAAAGTCTATTCCGAGCTCTAGGGCACTATGTACATGTGTATCTGCTTCTTTTGCAGATAGATCAGCAATCCGCATACAGCCAAGCGAAATTTGTGACACCTCAAGTGCGCCGTTTGCTACACTAATTTTTTTAACCAAAAGTGACTCACTCCTTTGAATGTTAGTAGAACATGCAGTATTCAATCAAACCATATCATAAAGAGGGGAGGTAAGCCAATGTCTGTCTAAAAGAGAAAGAGGTTATCTCATCAGTAGAATTCACTACTTCAGAGACAACCTCATTTGTCTATAGGTCAGTTATTAATACATATTTGGAATGTCGACATTAGGATCAATGTCAGCTTCGTAATCTACACCCTCTGTTCTAAAACCAAACAGGTTAAAGAAATCTTGGCGGTAGCCTTCAAGATCAGCAAGCTCACCTGCATTGTCGGTTGTCAGCTCGTCCCAACGTTTCATAACCTCAGTCTGAACATCCTCACGCATTTCCCAGTCATCAATTCGGATCAAGCAGCCCCCGTCAGCAGTAGCTTCGCCCCCACTGTAAAGATGCTCAGAGAATAAACGGTACATTTGTTCAATACAGTTCTCGTGCAGCCCTTTTTCCTTCATAACTTCATACAATGCAGAGATATAAAGCGGGACTACAGGAATTGCGGAGCTGGATTGGGTTACCAGAGCTTTGTTCACGGAAACAAAAGCACGTCCACCTTGAGTGGACAGGCGATCATTCAATTGGATCGCTGTTTGTTCCAGATCATGTTTGGCTTGACCAATCGTTCCGTCGCGATAGATAGGGTGAGTGATTTCAGGCCCGATGTAGGAGTAAGCAACGGTTGTAGCTCCATCGGCAAGCACGCCAGCTGCTTGAAGCTGATCGATCCACATTCTCCAGTCTTCGCCGCCCATAACTGCGATGGTCTGACGTACTTCCTCTTCTGAGGCAGGCTCAATAGTGGTCATGGAAACTTCACCTGTGTGGAAGTTCAAGGTTTTGTTCGAATAAGCGGTTCCCACCGGTTTAATGACGGAGGAGAAGGTTTCTCCTGTTACCGGATGAGTGCGGCGTGGTGAAGCGACACTATAGACAACTAAATCAACTGTGCCATATTCAGCTTTAATCAATTCAATGGTCTTCTCTTTGATAGCATCGGAGAAGGCATCGCCAACTATGCTGTGAGATTTAAGTCCAAGCTGCGCTGCTTGTTGTTCAAAAGCTGCGGAGTTGTACCAGCCAGCAGAAGCTGTACGTTGACCTTCAGCAGCTTTATCAAAGAAAACACCAATAGTGTTGGCTCCAGCACCGAAAGCGGCTGAAATTCTGGAAGCTAGTCCGTATCCGGTAGAAGCACCAATGACTAGTACATTAGCGGGTCCCTCAATTTTCTTTTGTGCTTTTACATATTCAATTTGTTGTTGTATTTGTTTGGCGCATCCCTCTGGATGGGCTGTTGTACATATAAATCCGCGAGTTTTAGGTTGAATAATCATCAAGGAATTCCCCTTTTTATAATAATTAAAGTCCAATGTTACTTCAGAGAAAGTATAGCAAACAATATTTACTAATACAAAGAATTTAGGATATTGGAGAAGAATGACTGCTCTCCACTACGATCGACTGCCATCCGCTGCCGCTTACGGACCCAGATGACGTTATATGCAAATTTATCGCCTTTTCAGCAGGGTTTCGGACCCCAGAGACGTTATTGCTTAGAAAAAGGTTCATATTAGGTGTATTTTGTGCCAATAGAGGATATGAGGTCCGTTGGAATTCCAAATGTGCAATAATACTGCGTTACGGGTCAACTGTGTCCGATAGGGCATTGTGCGGGGAGCTGTGATAGGTCGATCGAACGAACGTACGAAGGAAATAAAACGAACGAATGACGAATCTTACGAATCATGGCAATCGAACTATCTAACCTGAATCATCGGATGAACCAAAGCACAAAAGGGGCTGCCCCAGCAGCCATTTCGTGGCCATGGGACAACCCCTTAATCTAATGAGGCTAGATTACACCTTAAATATAGAATCTATAGTTTTGATCTCTTCTGGGGTCAGCTGCACCTTCAGCGTCTCTAAGTTGGAAACGATCTGCTCAGGACGTTTGGCGCCCGGAATAAGCACATCGATGGAAGGTACGGTCAAATACCAGGCAAGTACGACATGTGCGACTTCGACACCTTTAGCATTGGCAATCTGGCGGACCTTGTCCACCTTCTCCAGATTCTTGGCAAAGGTCTCCCCTTGAAATAGCGGGTCATTTTTTCTAATGTCGCTGAATGTATCGCCTTGCTTATATTTGCCGCCCAGCAGGCCCGACGCAAGTGGGAAATAGGGCACGAAAGAAATGCCATGCTCCTGCGTATAAGGCAGCAAATCTTGTTCCGCATCACGATGCAGCAGATTGTAGTGGGATTGAAGAACATCCACATGACCGTCTTTGTTGGCTTCTTTCAGCTGATCAATGGAGAAGTTAGACACCCCGATGGCTCTAATCTTTCCTTCATCCTTCAGCTTCTTAAGTTCACCTACAGCTTCGTCCTTAGGTGTGTTTTCATCAGGGAAATGAATATAGTAAAGATCAATATAATCGGTCTGGAGGCGTTTCAAGCTGTCTTCCACAGACTGTCTTAGAAAAGCTGGAGAGTTGTCGAGTGTAATCTTGTCACCGGTAATCACGTGAGCGCCTTTAGTAGCAATGACCACATTGTCGCGGACGCCTCTTTCCTTCAGCACTTCGCCAATCAGTTCCTCGGATCTTCCTGGTCCATAAATAAAGGCGGAATCAATAAAATTAATCCCATGATCCAGAGCGCTGCGCACGATATTTCTGCCGGTTTCATCATTTAAACCCGGAAATAAATTATGCCCGCCAACAGCATTGGCACCCAGACCCAGTGGGAGAACCTGCAGATTGGTTTTTCCTAAAGTTATTTTATTAGCCATAATCAATAGTCAGCTCCTTAAAATATAATACGTACTATATTAAGTATAGAGAATAACTGAGGTCAGGACAAATTTTCGCCTTCCAGCTTTATACATGAATATTTAAACCGGATAAGTTATGATAGTAAGAAAATTTTATATTCGCGTTCGTGCAATCATGATGAGGAGAAGGAGGTCCGTCTTATGCTAGTCATTAATCAAAATGAAGTGGCTGAACTATTAGCTATGGAATCTTGCATCTCTGTTATGGAGTCTGTTTTGAAGGATCTGTCTGCTGGACAAGCCGTGCAAAGCTTGAGACAAGTGCTTCCTTTACAAAAGAGCAATCTGCTCGGCTTAATGCCGGGATATTTGCAGCATGAAGAGGTAGCTGGTGCCAAAATCATCAGTGTATTTCCCAGCAATCACGGTTCAGGCCTGCCTTCTCATCAAGGTCTTGTTACTCTATTCGATTCATCTACGGGTGTTCTGAAAGCTATAGTGGATGGACAAAAGATTACAGCCATTCGTACGGCGGCAGTCAGTGCAGCAGCAACCCGATATCTGGCCAGAGAGGATGCCGAAATCCTTGCTCTTCTTGGAACTGGGGAACAAGCAAAAAGTCATCTGGAAGCGATGTTGCGGGTTCGACCCATCCGTGAGGTAAAAGTATGGAGCAGAACACTCGCAAAGGCGCAGGATTTCCAAACGGAGATGAGCCAAAAATATAATGTACAGATCATTGTTGCTGAGACAGTTCAAGCGGCAGTCAGCGCAGCGGATATCATTTGTACCGTGACAGCATCCACCGAACCTGTGCTCAAGGGAGAATGGCTGAAACCGGGTGTACATATCAATGCAGTCGGCGCATGTAGACCCAATGATCGTGAGCTGGATTCGGAGACCGTCCAATTAGCTAAGTTATATGTAGATCGGCTGGAATCCGCTCAGAATGAATCTGGGGATTATTTAATCCCGCTGAACGAAGGCAAAATCACAGCAGATCATATTGTCGGGGAGATTGGTGAGCTGATCAGTGGCACTATCGAGGGCAGAAGGTCCGCGGCTGACATTACTCTTTTTAAAGGATTAGGGCTGGCCATAGAGGATTTAGCAGCAGCTAATTTTATATATAATGAAGCTGTTAGATTACATAAAGGCACTGAAATTGCATTCTAAGGAGCGACTACACGATGAGCACTTATGAAGGTCTGTATGATTTCAAGTTGACGGAGCAAGAGGAGGAGCGGGCTAAACGCTTGCATGAGCAGAACATTATTATCGATTTGCTGTTTCAAGGCCCCTTATCTCCAAGCGCGATTCCAGACTCTATCTCTGACAGAATCAAAGAATTATGTGAGCCTTATAAAGATGAGCCAATGGTATACAGCAGTATGCCTGCAAAAATCATCACAAAGCTATCTGCGAGCGGAGAGATTCCCGAGTATAAGGAAGAATGGTACAAGTCCGGAGTTACAGCAGGGAACCGTGAACTTCATTTAGAATCCTTGGACAGCATCATTACAAGCATGGCAGAGGTGCAGCTGCAATTCGATTCCGCAGATTGGTTAATCAAAGCCTTAACTGCCGAAGACATACGTGCTGCCAAGCGTAATGGTCATAAAGCGGGCATTATCACAGCACAAGAAACGGATGGTCTGGGCACGAATCTCGATCAAGTAGATGTACTTTATAACTTCGGTTTAAGAATTCTACAATTGACCTACAACAATCAGAACCAGATTGGGGCGGGCTGCGCAGAACAATCGAACGCCGGTGTCACTAATTTTGGAAAAAGATTCATTGCGCGCTTGAACAAGCTGGGGATCATTGTAGATACGGGGCATTGCGGGAAACAGACTACATTAGATGCCTGCGCTTATTCCACAACTCCGGTGATTGCTTCACATACGGGTGTAGAGGCGATCTATCCGCATATGCGCTGTAAAAGTGATGAGGAGATTATCGCGATAGCCAAGACGGGTGGAGTTATTGGTATTTTTGCTATGCCTTGGTTTGTTCATGAAGATCCTAAACATACAACTATTGACCATGTGCTGGATCATATCGAATATGTAATCCGGCTTGTAGGCGTGGATCATGTCGGAATTGGAACGGATTGGCCGATGAGCGATGTGCTCTGGTCATTGGTTTATTTTAAAGAACATATCGCACCCAAGCTTGGATTCGCCAAAGGAGACGGACCTTCTACTGAAACCGTTGCTGGACTTGAGAAATATAGTTATTTTATTAACTTTACTAGAGGTTTGGTTGCCCGCGGTTATGCGGATGCAGATATTGCTAAGATCATGGGCGGCAACTGGCTGCGCGTATTTGAAGAAATTTGCGGATAGGGGATAAACAGATGACAACCTACTTACACACAACTACATTTAACGTCTACTTTTCTGGTGTTTATACTGGCAAAATTCATTTTACAGAGCAACAGATCATGCTCGCTAAGGTCGATCCGCGCAGAAGAACGCAAATGCAGGACAATGTGCTGGATGGACAGTTCAAGACCGTACTCCCGCTTCAAAAAATCCACAAACATTTGGATGCTTACGCTAAAGCAGAATGGGCAGAAGACGAGATAGTGCTGAGTAATGGCGATATCTATCAAAAGCATATCCAGTATCAGGCGCAGATTGAAGGCCGCGAACTGACCTCACAAGTATGGGCGCTGCGCAAAGAGACGGCTCTGGACATTGTGACTTTGGATGGGGAGATTATCGCTTTTCTTACACCGAATCGGTATGGTATTGAGCTTATGGTTAAAGCGGGTTATGAGAAGCTGACTCCGTTAGTGGTCTACGATGATCCTCTTCTATCTAAGGCAGAATATGGTGTAAACGATCTGGGCACTGATCTGATTCCGATGCGTGATGGAGTGAGGCTGGCGACAGATGTTTTTTTACCAGAGGGCATTAAGCCGGGAACCAAGCTGCCAACAATTCTCGTAAGAACATGTTATGACCGCAACGGAAAAAAAGAGATTTTTATGAGATGGGCCAATAAAGGTTATGCAGTAGTATCGCAGGATGTTAGGGGGCGGGCGGATTCGGAAGGAGAACTGATTCCTTTTTATAATGAACGGGATGACGGCTATGATACGATTGATTGGATTATTGCTCAGGAATGGTCGGATGGCAACGTCGGCATGTGGGGCGCATCCTATCTAGGTTTTGTTGTTGTGGCGGCGGCCACCAGTGGGCACCCGAATCTGAAGGCGGTTGTGGATGAAGTGAATGTAGGCTCTCCATTTGTTGATACCGTTCGCAAAGGGGGAACTCTTTGTTCTTGGCCGTTGCTCTCTTGGACTCTTGCTCAATCTGTGGGTACTCGGACGGATTTTGATATCTTTGGAGGCATTACGGTGAATCCGGAAGCAGCCGTTGATGCAAGACCGATTAAAGAGATCCCTCAGCAAATGATTGGCAAAACATCAGGTCCATGGGATCTGTGGAGCCAGCATCCCGAGTATGATGATTTCTGGAAAAACTGTACTTTTACCGAGCGCGGTGATCAGGTGCAGGTGCCTATGTATGTTATCTCAGGCTGGTATGACGGCGACAGCGCCGGCGTATCGGAAACATGGAGAATGCTGACAGAACATGATGTGCCTAATCGCAAAATCCGTCTGGGCGCTTGGGAGCACGGGCCGAACAGAGCCAGAGACTATGAAGGTGTGAGCTTCGGCAATGATGCCGTAGTCTATGATTACGATGTTTCTGTGCTGCGCTGGTTCGACCGCTTCCTCAAAGGCATTCCAAATGGAATAGATCAGGAGCCTAGAGCCTCTTATTATGTTGTTGGTGAAAATCAGTGGAGAACGTCCGCGGATTGGACACCTGCCGAAGCCACAGTTTCTTCCTTCTACCTTTCCAGCGGTGGGCGAGCGAATTCAGGACATGGGGATGGGCAACTGCTCGCAGCGCCTGAGGAACATTCTCCTGAAGATACTTATGTCTATAATCCTCATGATCCTATGAATGATAGCGGTGAACGAGAGCCTGAAAATTTGCGGAAATACGAGCTGCGCAATGATATCCTTGTCTACACTAGTGATATTCTGACGGAAGAGCTGACTGTGGCCGGAGAATTGTCTGCGGTTATCTATGCTACCAGTACTGGCAAGGATACGGATTGGGTAGTTACGCTTAGTGATGTGAATGGACAAGGGGACTCCATCCGGTTATCGAATTATATTGTCAGAGCTAAATACCGTCATGGATTGGAAGCACCTGAGCTGCTGATTCCTGGGCAGGTGGAGAAATATGATATTTTCATGCCGAATATAGCCCATAGATTTGCTGTTGGACACCGAATTCGGTTCTCGGTTACTTCGTCCAGCAAATTCGTTGCTTTCCCTAATACAAATACAGGTAATAATCCATATGAAGATTCAGAAGCGATTACTGTGCTGCAGACCGTTTACCATAATCGTGAGTATCCGAGCCATGTGAAGCTGCCGGTGGTTCCTAACGCTTAAATATGACTTTAATACGAAGAAGATGCTGAACAAAGGTAAAAGAAATTACCACTTGAAGCTGAGGCAGCATTTGATGACCAATGATGCTTCAAGTGGCTTAACGAGTGAGCACCGAGTGAGGCCTAGGTAAAATAATAAGTGAAGAACGAACTTATGCTTCAATTGAAGCGAAAAGTAAAACACTTATAGAGCGATTAGGGAATTTCTCCCTGAAATTCTTAGGATTCTGGTCGTCAGACATATAATGGGGGAAAAACTCCCTAATTATATGTCTGATTCCCGGGAATTAAGGAAAACAGCTTATTTATTAGGGAGTAATTCCCTGATTTCATTCATTTAGAGCGAATTTATGCTATTTTCAGGGAGTTTTTCCCTAATTAGTTTTAGATCCACTCCGCACAACGCGCAAACGTAGAACGCATCCCCCCATCACGCAAACGCAGAACGCCTACATCGCTACCATCCCAAACGCCCAATTCAATGGCATAGCACACTAAGAACTAAATAGTCTATTGGCAAAGCAAAAGCTTTGGTGGAAAAAATGGTCGATCGTCATGAAATAGGTATCACCTAAGGCCGGTATGTGAAACCTCTCCCCAGAATCGCCCTTCCAGACTTATACCATAAACCTTGAACCATACTGTAAGGTCAACCTTGTATTTTTGGAGAAATGTCGATTATTCACAGAAAAGCGCATAAATGCTCCCTTCTTAGGTCACAATAGGGAAAAACCAGAATGAAGGGATTAACGTGAACGCGTTTCGCTTAAAAAAACAACTTTGGCGGCGATGGAGACGTTGGAAAAAGGCGCTTTGGGTAGGAGCTGCTTGTATAGCTTTTACTGTACTGGCTTGGCGCAGTATGCAGGTACCTGAGGAAATCAGTGGACTGCTGACGAATTCTAGCTGGGCGGATAGTGCCGATAGTGAGTTAGCCGCAGCTGTCTTTAAAGTAGGCGAGGACAGTGATGAGGCAAAAGAGAAGGGCACTTTAAATAACGAACAACTGCTGCAAACCATCTCCCAAAGTGGGCTCAGCAGAACCGTTCATTTAAAAACAACCTATGTGTCCGGAGAAGAGATTCAGACGTTGCCAGGCGTAAAGAACCCGCTTCAGCTGAAGACTATAATCAATGAACACCCTGAATGGAGCGGTTGGATTAGTTCAGAAGGGGATTTGTGGCTGGAACAAAAAGTGAATGATTTATCGACAATGATAAAAAAAGAAGCCTATATTGGTGTAGATGCGTTTGGGAATTTGACCTTGTTTAAAGGTCCGCCAGTTCAGGAAAAGGTACTGAAGACTTTTTTTCAAATGGATATGGGTTCCCTGAAATCCTCATTGCCGGAAAATATTTGGAAAGAGCTTCACGAGGGGATTCGTGTTCAGGATATTGAAGAGTACAACAGTGTGCTGTCTACCTTCAGTGATTATGCCCGCGAAGCTGCTGAGCATGTCATGCAGAACAAGCAATAGATTTGATAAGCTGTCCAAAAGTCATTATTAATGGCTGAGGGCAGCTTTTTTGTGTGAAATGAAACGGGGAAGAGTCTAAGCTGTAGGCCTAAAGTTGCCATTTCGCTGCAAACGGTAAACTTTTTTTCTCCCGCAAGGGGGATTTTTGCTATAATGGTTAGAAGGAATACATATGTTCGCTTCATGGCGGAGGAATGGATGAAAACGGTGGAATAATCTGCCTGTTATAGAGGAGAGATCATGTTTGCGTATTTTGGGAATTGATCCGGGGCTGGCGATCGTCGGCTTTGGCTTTGTAGATAAGGAAGGACATAAACTGACCCCCGTCCAATATGGTTGTATTCAGACTGAGGCTCATACGCCTGAGGAAGAACGACTGCTGCATGTCTATGAAGGCATGGGTCAGCTCATTGATAAATATAAACCCGATGCTGTGGCGATAGAAAAGCTGTTTTTCGCTCGCAACGTTACTACAGCATTGCCAGTGGCGCAGGCCCGCGGTGTGACTATATTAGCTGCAGTACAGCGGGGTCTCCCCGTCTCGGAATATACACCTATGATGGTAAAGCAGGCTGTTGTGGGTTATGGTAAGGCTGAGAAACGGCAGGTCCAGGAAATGGTGAAGCTGCTGCTGAAGCTATCGGCGATTCCGAAACCCGATGATGTGGCGGATGCGCTGGCGGTAGCGGTATGTCATGCCCATTCGAGCAGTCTTAATTCTAAATTAAATGAGGTATTGCGAAAATGATAGATTTCTTAAGAGGACCCGTTGTTCATTTGGAGTCGGAATATGTGGTGCTGGATGTGCAGGGAGTAGGATACCGGGTATTCTGCCCGAATCCTTATGCTTTTGCCAAAGTAGAAGGACCTGTAACGATCTATATTCATTACCAAACACGTGAGGACGCTACGCTATTATTTGGGTTCCCGACTCGTGAGGAACAAAAATTGTTCCGCAAGCTGATAGAGGTATCTGGCATCGGTCCTAGGGTTGCGCTTGGAATCCTGACAGGTGGAACACCGGATCAGTTGATTTCAGCGATTTATCAAGAGAATATAACGTTCTTAACGAAATTGCCGGGCATTGGCAAAAAGACAGCACAGCGTATGATCCTTGATTTGAAGGACAAGCTGGACGGACTCAGTATGGCTTCAATGCAAACGGGATTGTTTGCAGTGCCAACGGAAGAGGCAACGGACGGATTGGCCTGGCAAGAGGCGCGGGATGCGCTTAAGGGGCTGGGTTATACCGAAAGCGAATTGGACCGCGTGTGGCTCGCTTTGAAGAAAGAGGGAGCAGAAACAGGAACTGTAGATGTGCTGATGAAGAAAGCACTAGGGCTGCTATATATAGCTAAGTAAAGCCGTACACATCCTAAAGAAAGGGAGCGATAGGAAATGGATGACCGGATTATATCCGCGAATTTGATGATGGATGAGCAGGCGGTAGAACTAAGCTTGCGCCCTCGTTATCTGGGAGAATATATCGGCCAGACTCAGGTGAAAGAAAACCTGAAAGTATATATAGAAGCGGCCAAAATGAGAAGCGAAGCGCTGGATCATGTGCTGCTGTACGGACCTCCGGGTCTCGGCAAAACAACGCTCGCTAATATTATCGCCAATGAGCTGGGTGTGAACCTGCGAACAACTTCCGGCCCTGCGATAGAGCGTCCAGGCGACCTTGCCGCTTTGCTGACGAATCTGCAGGAAGGAGACGTGCTTTTCATCGATGAGATTCACCGTTTGCACCGCACGGTCGAGGAGGTTATGTATCCTGCGATGGAGGATTTCGCGCTGGATATCATGATCGGCAAAGGACCAAGTGCCCGTTCGGTACGATTGGATTTGCCACCGTTCACACTGATAGGTGCCACAACCCGGGCAGGACTATTGTCTGCGCCACTGCGTGATCGTTTCGGAGTGGTCAGTCGCCTGGAATTCTATAACATAGATGAGCTGAGTTACATTGTATCTCGAAATGCGGATCTTCTAGGCATTGAGATTGTTGGCGATGCAGCAGAAGAGATTGCACTTCGTTCGCGGGGAACGCCGCGGATTGCCAACCGCTTATTGAAGCGGGTCCGTGATTTTGCTCAAGTGCGCGGAGATGGAATTATAACTCCTGAAATTTCTGGGGAAGCATTGAAGATGCTTCAGGTGGACCCGCGTGGGCTGGACAGTATTGACCACAAGATGTTAAGTGCTATGATTTCAAGCTTTCGCGGCGGTCCTGTAGGACTGGATACAATTGCAGCTACGATTGGTGAGGAAAGTCAGACGATTGAGGACGTATATGAGCCGTACCTGCTGCAGATAGGTTTCTTGCAGCGGAGTCCGCGTGGAAGAATTGTAACCCCGGCCGCTTATCATCATTTAGGGCTTCCGCTCCCTCCGGAGCAGCACTAGTTCGTCACTACAATTATAAAGGAGGATGCTGGATGAAGCATACGAAGAGGAAATGGAGAGGGGTCGCCCCGCTAAGCAAAGGATTGCTTGCGGCTGCGCTTGCTGTAGGAAGTTTCCTGATCCCTGCGGGTGCCAGTCATGCCGATTCTAATAGCACGATACGAGTTGCTCTTTATGCTGATATTGGAAGTAAATATAAATCCACTGTGCCAGCAGTAACACTGCAATCAACGCAAAGCTTTACTTTGCTGTCGGATCAAGCAGGAAGTGCTCCTTTGGTATCTGTCCCAGGACAGAAGCAAATTCGTATAAGTCTGGACGGATATAGAGTTAAGGTGATGGAGGCTTCAAGCTGGCAGACAGCAGCGGATGCAGCTAAAAAGCTCCAATCCACCTCCGATAAACCGCAGATTTTTGCAATCTCCAGAAATGGAGCGACTGTGTATCAGTTGTACACGGGCGTCTATGCTAGTGAAGCAACTGCCAAGGATGGGCTTACCCGTGTAGTCAAAGCAGGGCTGAGCATTCCTGCTGACCAAACCCCAGCGGTGAAAGGCAATAAACATTTATCAGCTGGCCGCTATTCTTCGGAGCAGGAAGCAGATGTGGCGCTTAATAGCCTCACTGCAGCTGGTTTAGATGCTTGGAAGGTGTTTCTGGCAGGAAACGACGGCAGTGCACAATTAGAGGTATGGGTAGGCGAAGCTGCCAACGATAGTGATTTAACAGCTGTTCAGGCCGCTGTGTCTACTGCTGCACCACAATTTACGGTTTCTGTGGCCACCTCGCCCGGATTAATACTGCGTAAGGATGCCGGGCTGGATTTTAGCAGTGAAACTCAAGCCGATCATTATCTGGTTTCTGGAAGCAATGCTAAATTTCTTGCGGCAGGCAGCGAGGTTGGGATTCAGTTAGTGGAAAGATCCAAGCGTACATATCGCGGAAATTTGGAACTGAGCAATTTGAGCGGATCGCTGGCTGTAATTAATGTAGTGCCGCTGGAGCAATACTTGTATGCCGTAGTGGGAGGAGAGGTTTCCTCCAGCTGGCCGGAAGAAGCGCTAAAAGCTCAGGCTGTCGCCGCCCGCAGCTATGCGCTGTCGCAAGGCAACCGTTTTGATGTAGCGAATGTAGTAGATACTACTCTTAGTCAGGTATATAACGGAATCGGGTCTGAAGCTCCCTCCATTATCAAAGCTGTAGATACTACTGCTGGTGAAGTGCTGATGAGCGGTGGTAAAGTTGTAGAGGCTGTATTTTCTTCCAATAGTGGTGGTGTGACAGCTGACCCTTCAGAGGTTTGGGCGAATGGTGGCGATGTATTTGCTAGTGTTCCAAGCGTTGAAGATGTTTCGGCTGCTGCTGCTAAGAAGTGGTATTATGTTCTGCTTGCGAATGGTACCTCTGGTTATGCACGTGAAGATAATATTAAATTAACGGGCAGCAAAACTGCTGCCGGACTCGATATAGTTACCGCTACAACCAAAGATGTGAATATACGTCCTCTGCCAGTTATTGAGAGCAGTGTTAGTGCAGTCGGAAAGCTGAATCCGGGTGAGAACGCTGTGGCTCTGGATAAAGTATATGAGTCTGGCAGCTATAGCTGGATCAAAGGGCCGTATACCTCTGCTGAACTTCTAAAAAGCTTGCAGGGTAAAACAACAAGCACGCTCCCTTCCAGCATCTCTAACCTGCAAGTTACTCAGCGCGGTCCTTCTGGAAGAGCGATTCAGGTGAAAGCTAATGGTCAGGCTCTGAATGTGAAATATCCTGATATGTTCCGCTCCGCGTTTAATGGATTACCTAGTACTTTGTTTGATATTGTGGCACCCGGAAGTTATACTGTATTAGGCGCTGACGGCGCTACCGCCACAATTAGCAGCTCGCAGAGTGCTGGTGTGCTTTCCGCATCGGGGAAGGTTAATGTAAATGGCAGTGGAACTGTAGTGATGGGTGGAGATTCTGCAGCCAGAGTGATCACTAACAGCTCGGGCTTTCTGTTCATTGGACAAGGCAACGGCCATGGTCTAGGCATGTCGCAGTGGGGCGTGAAAGGCATGGCGGACAGCGGGTATGATTACAAGCAAATATTGCAACACTATTATAAGAACGTTACTATAGTTAAGGAATGAAGACAGACCATGAATGTAGATGCTTATGATTTTCATTTGCCGGAAGAATTGATTGCCCAGACACCTCTCGCTGATCGCAGTGCTTCTAGACTGCTTTTAGTGAATAAGGAGGATGGAGAGCTGGCTCACCGGCATTTTACCGATATTATTGATTATTTTAATCCCGGAGACACGCTTGTTCTAAATGATACGAGAGTCATTCCAGCGAGATTGTTTGGAGTGAAAGAAGATACTGGTGCTAAGGCGGAAGTGCTCCTCCTGAAGAATCTTGGGGATGATCGCTGGGAAGCACTTGTAAAGCCAGGGAAAAAGCTCAAGACAGGCGCGGTGATCATCTTTAGCGATGAGCTTCGTGCCGTTATCGAGGACGAAGCTGATATGGGCGGCCGTACGCTTCGTTTCATATATCAGGGTATTTTTCAGGAGATTCTGGACAGGCTGGGAACGATGCCGTTGCCACCTTATATTAAGGAAACACTGGATGATCGTGAACGATATCAGACTGTGTATGCTCGGCATGAGGGATCGGCCGCTGCGCCTACCGCAGGGCTTCATTTTACCCAAGAATTGCTGGAACAGATTGAGGCTAAGGGTGTAAATATCGCTTATATCACCCTTCATGTAGGTCTCGGTACTTTTCGTCCGATGTCTGTAGAGAAGGTTGAAGAGCATGTTATGCATTCTGAGTACTTCGTAATGTCTCAAGAGACGGCAGATACCATAAATGCTACTAAGGCACGAGGTGGCCGTATTATTGCAGTTGGCACAACGTCTTGTCGGACACTTGAAACGGTCGGAAGACAATGTGAAGGTGGGCCGCTTGTGGAATGCAGTGGCTGGACGGATATTTTTATCTATCCAGGGTATAAGTTCAGTGTAGTAAATGCGCTAATTACCAATTTCCACCTGCCAAAGTCTACTTTGGTTATGTTGGTTAGCGCATTGGCAGGTCGGGAACATATTCTAGCTGCTTATGAAGAAGCGATAGAGCAGAAGTACCGATTCTTTAGCTTTGGAGATGCAATGTTTATTTATTAAGGTAAGAGGATGGGTTAACTTATGGCAGCAATTACTTATGAGCACATCAAAACGTGCAAACAATCCGGAGCCAGACTTGGAAGAGTCCACACTCCACATGGTGTGATTGAGACACCAGCATTTATGCCAGTCGGCACACAAGCTACAGTCAAGACTATGAGTCCTGAAGAGCTGAAAGAGATGGATGCCCATATTATTTTGAGCAATACTTACCATCTGTTTCTAAGACCAGGCCATGATATTGTTCGTGAAGCTGGTGGACTGCACAAGTTCATGAACTGGGATCGTCCGATTCTGACAGACAGCGGCGGGTTTCAAGTATTCTCGTTAAGCGACATGCGCAAGATTACGGAAGAAGGAGTTCATTTCCGTTCCCATCTAAATGGGGATAAGAAATTCCTGTCTCCGGAAGTAGCGATGGAGGTTCAGAACTCCCTGGGTTCAGATATAATGATGGCATTTGATGAATGTCCTCCATTCCCGGCTGAGTATGATTATGTGAAAAAATCACTGGAGCGCACCACGCGCTGGGCAGAACGTTGCCTGAAAAGTCATGCTCGTCCTAACGATCAGGGTCTTTTTGCTATCGTGCAAGGGGGCATGTATGAAGATCTGCGCCGTCAGAGCGCGGCTGATTTGACTTCCATGGATTTCCCGGGGTATGCTATTGGGGGGCTCAGCGTCGGAGAGTCCAAGCAGCTAATGTATGAAGTACTGGATTATACAGTTCCCCTGCTGCCACAAGGCAAACCTCGCTATTTGATGGGCGTGGGTTCACCGGATGCGCTGCTGGAAGGATCAATCCGAGGAGTGGACATGTTCGACTGTGTCTTGCCTACTCGTATTGCCCGTAATGGAACAACGATGACCAGTCAGGGAAGACTCGTTGTACGCAACGCTAAGTATGCCCGTGATTTTGGGCCGCTTGATCCGGAGTGCAATTGCTATACATGCCGGAATTATTCCCGCGCTTATTTGCGCCATCTAATCAAAGCCGATGAAACCTTCGGACTTAGATTGACGACATACCACAATTTGCACTTCTTGTTGGATTTAATGCGTAAAGTGCGTGAAGCCATCAAGGAAGATCGGCTGCTTGATTTTCGCGATGAGTTTTTTGCCAAATACGGATTATATGATAATCTTAAAGGCTTTTAGGGTTTGATTTATGAGTTATGCTTTAATGTACTTTGAAAGGGGGGAGAAATATGATTCAATCGTTTCAATATGCAACTGGCGCAGGTGGTGGAGGTAGCATACTAGGCCTGGTAGGTCCCTTTGTCCTTATGTTTGTAGTATTCTACTTCTTGCTGATTCGTCCGCAACAAAAGAAGACCAAAACTCGTAACGCAATGTTGAAAGCTCTGAAAAAGGGCGATAAAATCGTTACTATTGGAGGACTTCACGGTACGATCATGGAGATTTCCGATGATATTGTGGTTCTGCGGGTCAACGATGTAACTAAGCTGACTTTTGATCGCGGTTCCATCAGCCACGCTGTGGCGACGGATGTCGAAGAGAAAGTATAGACTTGTTATTTAAGTACATAAAAAGCGGTGTCTTCTCATTGGAGAGGACACCGCTTTTTTGATCTTTAAGGTTATTACGATTTAGCAGTTTAACTTTAACGTACATTTGTTACGCGGCTCGGAACGGTAAGCGATTCTTCACGTCCCCGCAAAGTTAATTTGGCGAGTTGAACGCCAACTGTAGAGGCTAGCACAGCTAGCAAGGTTCCACCAATCATATCTGTAAGCCAATGAATGCCCAGATAGAAGATTCCAAAGACGATTACAACTGCAGAAATGCTAGTGATGACCATCCAGCGGCGGTTCCCTGAACGGAAGGCCAGAAGTGCCATTGTAACAGATATGGACGTATGTAGACTCGGGAAGCAGTTATTGAGACCGGATAGCGGTCTATATTCCTGTTCGAATTTCGGAAATACATCCAGCATAGTAAATTTGACGCCTGCCGGCAGATAGGACCATACCTCGTTTACCGGGAAGTAAAGATAGAATGGAATCGCCAAGGCATAGTTGATAATAATAGCATAACAGGTTGCGTATAACATCACCCGGTTTTTATCTAACAAATAGACCCCTAATGAAGCTGCTAGAACGGATTGAAGCATGAAAATGTAGAAAAAGACGATGATCGGTGTTAACCATGGACTGTAGAATATATCCTGAACGGCTTGGACAAAATGACCCTCTAGGCCAAATATAAATGGCGTATAATCAGAGGTAAGATGCATTTTTTGTTCAATTTGCAGTTCATATTTATTTATGGCTAATACGCCAAACATTCCTGCAATCAGCAACAAAAACTTATAAGATCGCAGCATCTCTTTCCCAATTTCAACCAATGCCATGATTGGATTACGTTTAGAGCCAATCCATACTAATATCACTACTAATGCAACTGTGTACAAAACAATATGGTTCATTGATTGGTAAAACAAAGCAATCGAAGCCTCCTTGATCTCTTAATGAAGTCAGATGATCACAGTTTAACATATTTTCAAGGAATGTTTCGAATTTAATGGAATTATAATTTTAGCTTTTTTGTAAATTAACGCCAAACATTCCGCCGAGAGCGCCAATTGCTGCAGCTGCGAGAACCCATAGCAGATCTACGCCAGATGGTGCGCTATCCAGTGCCAAAAAACCGATTAACAGAACGATAATCCCATAAAATGCTCCTGTAAGACTTCCTTGATACCAGCCTTTGCTCGTGGCTCTGCGACCGGCGGTTAGTCCTCCGAATGCTGCAGCTATGCCGTGTACAATGTATGTGTACATTGAGAGATCCTGCTCCTTCAGACTGCTGCCCCATAACAAAAGAGAGAGGACAAACGCACCCATCAGCATCCAAAGGAATGATCGACATAGGCCAGATAACACAGGATTGGCTATTCTCCACGAGAACATGCGCCGGATTAAATACATGGTACAACCTCCTAAAGTTTTTTTGAGAAAAAAGAATCAACATAGTTATTATTCATTGTATGGGATGGCTTGCCCCAATAGTACAAGAAAGGGCATTGCAGCCTTTTTACCATTAATTAATATGCCGGCTTCCGAATGTTCCCTGCACAGAGCGGTCAGAATAGGGTTACATTAATCCACCCGAGGAAACAAGTCTGCGGGTGAGAATGGAGGGGAGCGAAGCTATATGTTCCAGCATATCTCTACCCATATTTTCTTGACCGTGCTGATGTATTTCTTCATATTCCTGTGTATGCGCATCATGGGGAAGAGGGAAATAGGTAAGCTGTCTGTATTTGATTTAACGATCTCCATCATGATTGCCGAGATTGCTGTTTTTGTGCTTGAGGATATCAATCGGCCGATCTATGAAGGAGTCGTTCCGATGGCAACATTGGTGTTGATACAGGTAATTGTGGCTCAACTCAGTCTTAAGAGCAGAAAGCTCAGACTTTTAATGGACGGCAAACCGAGCATACTCATTTCTGGAGGCAAGCTGCACCGGGGCGAAATGCGTAGGCAGAGATATAATATTGATGATCTGCTGCAGCAATTGCGTGGACAGAACATCGCCAGTCCTGCTGACGTGGAATTTGCGATCCTGGAGCCTAGTGGACAGCTAACCGTATTCGAGAAAGAGAAGGGGAGTTCATCCTCTAACCAATCAGGCAATAGCAGTGCAGCTGCTGAGCATAAAAAGAGTGACGATAATAAAGGGAACAAGAACCGTAAGATAGAACTGCCGAAGAATAAAATCAGGTATGAAGGACTTCCAATCCCTTTGATTATGGATGGAAAGGTGCAGGATCAGAATTTAGAGATGATTGGAAAAACCAGATTTTGGCTAAGAACTCAAATTCGCCAAAAGGGAGTATCTGATTTCAAAGATGTATTTCTATGCTCCATAGATCATAAGGGCAGAATTTATGTCGACCGTTTGGACAACAGATAACCTTTTAGAACCTGCGTTTGATAAACGGCAGACGGTCCAAATCACGCAGTGAGATAAGGCCAGCTAACAGACTGATTCCAAAATACAGGACCATTCCTATCGCAGAGGCAAATAAAAATTGAATCCATTGTACATCTGCAATGGGAATGGAAGTGTATACATAATGCACGCCCGCTCCCATAATGAGCATTGCACATAAGGTTTTTACGGTTTCGGTTACTCTTAAAGATAATGATATGAGACTGACTACACTGTATCCGTGTAGTAACGTAACCAAAATGCTGTTCACAATAATGGCTATGATAGCGCCGTAAATTCCATATTCAGGTTGGGATGCCAGTATTACAATCAGAATGATTTTGACTACTGCTCCAATCAAGGTGTTGATGAGTGCCCTGCCCGGTCGATCCATAGCTTGCAGCGCAGCTTGTAAGGGAGCTTGAACATAGATGAACAAGGCGAACGGAGCCATAAGCTTCAGCATAGGGGCTGTATCCGCGTTGCCATATAACAAATTGCAAAGCGGGACCGCCAGGATATACATAAGAACAGCAAATGGGGCACCTGTTACCAGCGCAAGCCGCAACGCTTGATGCATACGCTTGTGAATGGTAGGCAAGTCCTTTCTTGCGGCAGCTTCTGATATGGAAGGAACCAGAGATACAGCAAGTGACGAGGTCAGTGCCCCGGGCAGCAGCAATAAGGGAATAACCATCCCTTGTAAAGACCCGTACTGGGCTGTAGCGGCAGCAGTGGCTATACCTGCCAAGGCGAGACTGCGCACTGTAATAATAGATTCCAGCAGATATGAAAAAGAGCCCACAAGCCGACTTGCTGTAACGGGAATAGATATGCCTAATAAGCACCGTAATATGGGGATGTTGGCTTTCACACCATCTGGATCAGATGGGATAACCTCTGACTCAAGAACGGGTTGCTCTGGAGTCGGATTTGTCTGCTTTTTATCTTTTTTAGTAATGACATAATATTGCCACAGAATCGCTAACATTCCGCCAATTTCTCCTACCGTCACACCTAACATCGCTCCAGCCGCCGCCATAGCAATACCCTTGGGAAGCAACAACCAGGAGAACCAGAGCATAAAGAATATTCGAACTAAAGATTCGAAGATGGAGGAGAGCGCCGATGGAATCATGTTTTGCTTTCCTTGGAAATAACCACGGTAGATTGCAGATACGGCGACGATCCCAATCATTGGGATCATGGCAATAAACGTATAATAAACTCTATGGTCTGTTAAGATAACATTAGAGACCCATGAGGCGCTTATCATAGCAACCAATGTAAAGAAGATTGCAAGTCCAACACTAAGGGCAAGTCCAGTACGTAAAATCAGCCGTGATTTTTCTGGCCGATTCTCTCCTTCTGCTTCCGCTACCATCTTGGCTATCGCCAGTGGAATCCCGCCTGTAATCACAGTAACCAGCACGAGAAAAAAAGGATATGCGAGCTGATACAGTCCCACACCTTCTGCTCCGATAATACGTGGTAAAGCAATCCGGGGAATAAATCCAAGCATCCGATTAATGATGCCGGCGGCTAGCAAGATTAAAGTTCCTTGTATAAAGCTCTGTTTCTTCAAAGGTCACGCCTTCTTCCCAAAATGAAATAAAACGCTGGCGAACTTGTCTATTCTTATGGATATGCTATACCCCTATCTCGGCATGCCTTGTTTTAGTAGCTTTAACTTTTTGTGACGGAAGAAGGAAAGCGAAGAACAAGAGTCGAATATCTATGGTGAGCATACGAACATGAGCGATCTTTGGAGGTGTCAACACGTGGAATCGGAACAGTGGAATCATGATCAACATAGTGAAGAAATCGAAGCCATGTGCCGCAGCAAAGCTGAAGAATTCCGGCTCCTCGGCTATGAGTATGTAACCAGCAAGGATATTTGGGATTGCATCAGCCGTAATTATGATAAGGAAGGCTTGCCTCCCCTACATAAGCTGGTAAACGACATTTATTCCTTGAAAGCCAATAGTTACATGAATTATTTGACTATTGCGGCCTATCGGGGGTTGAACTGAACAATAAACCACATATTTCTTTTTGCGAACTGCCTGATAAAGCAGTAAAGTAAGAGAATAATAACTCCACATCTCCTATTAAAACGGATGTCTTGCTGATTTAAGCAGGGGCGGCCGTTTCTTTGTGTGAGTATAGCTCTATCAATGCTGTGAATTGACGGTCATTTCGCGTGTAGCTATAATAGGAATATTGAGTTAATGAAAGGGGAACTAGCTAGAGCATGAAGAGACTAATGGGCTTTTTTATTACCGTGCTCGTTTTGACAGGCGTTATGGCATTTACTACTCCTGGACTGCTGGACAAGGTTAGACTTGGTCTTGACCTGAAAGGCGGATTTGAGATTTTGTATCATGCTGAGCCTATGGAAGCGGGAGCAGCATTGTCCCGAGCTTCTCTGCTGAAGACAGCGGAAAGCTTAGAAAAACGGGCGAATGCGCTCGGAACAAGTGAACCAGAGGTAACTACTGAAGGTACGGACCGTATCCGTTTGAAAATTGCGGGCGTAACGGATGAAGCCGAGGTTCGTAAAAAAATGAAGGAACCTGCAGTTCTGACTTTCCGTAGTGCTGCTGAAGGTGACGCTGAGGGAACTTACAGCAAAATCGAACTGGTAGGTAGTGATTTTGTTGAAGGTGCTGCAGAAGTTGGACGGGATAACCTGAATCAGCCAATCATCAGCATCAAGATTAAGGACAAGGACAAATTTGCAGAGATTACTAAACGTCTCTTAGGAAAGAATCTCGCAATTTACTTGGATGAGAACAAATTATCTGACCCTACGGTACAAGCAGTACTTACCGATGGCAGTGCTTCTATTTCGGGTAACTATACAATTAAGGAAGCACGTGAACTTGCAGACACTATTAACCTAGGTGCATTGCCACTGAAGCTGACGGAGAAATATTCCCAAAGTGTGGGTGCTACCCTGGGTAAGCAATCGCTTGATCAAACGATTCGAGCAGGTCTGCTGGCTTCTGTGATTATCCTTATTTTCATGATCGGAATGTATCGTTTGCCAGGTCTTTTGGCTAGTTTTGCCTTGCTCTTGCATACATGGGCGCTAATTGCGGTCTTCGTCTTCGCAGACTTTACCTTGACGCTGCCTGGTATAGCCGCATTTATTCTGGGTATAGGTATGGCGGTCGATGCCAATATCATTACCAACGAACGGATAAGGGAAGAAATGCGCAGTGGAAAAAGTATACTGTCCTCCGTTAAAGCGGGGAATAAATCCTCTTTCCGGACAGTAATGGACTCCAATGTGACTACTATTATTGTGGCAGCAGTTATGTTTGCCTTCGGTACAGGTGCGGTCAAAGGCTTTGCATTGGTGCTGATTGTAGAAATCGTGCTGAGTATCGCCACGAATCTTTATTTCTCCCACTGGTTGCTTAGCCAGCTTGTCAAAGCGGGTAAGCTGAACAAACCGAAGAGCTTCGGTGTTAAGGAGAGTGAAATCCGTGCGCTTTAAGAAAGAGCTTGATTTCGTACATTTGAGTAAATATTTCTATATTTTCTCTATCGCATTGACAGTAGCAGGATTGATTTTCCTGGCGACATTTGGCCTGAATTACAGCGTTGACTTTAAAGCTGGATCTAATGTGGACATCTCCCTTTCCAAGAATTTGAACTTGGATCAGGTTAAGACTGCAACTAGTGCAATCGATGTCGATCATGAACCAACGATCTCGTTTGGTGATCAGCGTGTGAATATCCGCTATGACGAAGTTCTTGATGAGGCTCAAGATGAAGCCCTAAAAGCTGAAATCCTTAAGCTGGATGACAAAGCATCATTTGAAATTAATACCGTGGACACTGAAATGGCAAAAGAATTGGCACGTAATGCTATTTATGCAGTTCTGATTTCTTGTCTGGGGATTATTATTTATGTAAGTATTCGTTTTGAATGGCGTTTCGCCGTGGCATCGATTGTGGCCTTGCTCCATGATGCCTTTATCGTAGTCGCGCTCTTCTCTATCTTCCGCTTGGAAGTGGATTTGACGTTCATTGTAGCGGTGCTTACGATCATCGGTTATTCCATCAATGATACGATCGTTATCTTTGACCGGATCCGTGAGAATTTACGTTTTGGTAAACAGAAAACTTATGAAGACTTGAAACACCTTGTGAATAAAAGTGTGGCTCAAACGCTCATGCGTTCTCTCTATACCGCATTTACCGTATTTATTGCGGCGTTCTTCCTGTTATTGTTCGGAGGCGAGTCGATTAAGATGTTCTCGCTTGCGATGGTAATCGGCTTGCTCTTCGGAGCTTACTCTTCCATCTTTATTGCAAGTCCACTCTGGTTAGTGCTTAAAAAGCGTGAGAAGGTTAAAGTGAAAAGCAGCCCGAATAAAGGTTAGAAGAAATTAGCATCGAAGTTCTACTTTTCTTATACGTTTAAGAAAGCCGCGTCAAATGCGACGCGGCTTTCGAAATCTTTAGGGTCATGTCATGTGTATTGAATCATCATGAGATTACTTGCTATTGGTAAGGAGGGCCTCGTATGAATAAAGAACGATCACCGCAAAGCGAGACGGTTGCTTGGACAGGGATCATTAGCGATGTTACTTTGGCAGTAGCTAAGGGGAGTTTTGGCTATATTTCAGGGAGCAAGGCATTAATGGGGGATGCTTTGTATTCCGGAGCAGACGCAGCAGCCAAACTGGCGGATATTCTTCCGTGGCGCTCTGAGCAAGGGAGAAAGAGTAAGCAACGGATCGAAGAACGGCGGGGCACTAAGGAGCCGCTGTTGGCTATACTTTTTTCGGTATTTATTCTTATGGGGGGACTGCAGATCGCATTCTCTGCAATCCGCGACTTAACGGATGGAAAATCATCTACACACGGACAGCTGGCGTTTGTAACCGTCTTAGTATCTATAGTTTTTAAAGAAGCTGTATTTCAATATCAATATCGCTACTTTAAAAAAATAGGTGATGGCAGTCACGCTGCATATGTTAATAGTCATCGTTTCAGCTTATATACATCTATCACAGTATTAGTCGGAATTTCGTTATCCATGGGTGGCACCTATTGGCATCCTCTATCTTATATGGATCCTATTGCCGCACTCTTAACCGGAGTTTTAATTCTTCGTAAAGGTTATTCACTCATTGCTAGCTCTATTAACACTAAAAATGCGCAGGAGCTTCCTTCGGAGGAAGCCGCTAATTTTATTGAAACGGTGCAACGTGTTCATGGCGTCATTCGCGTAGAACATCTGAAGGCACTTGAGCAAGGGAATTATGTGAATCTTCAAGTGAAGATCAGTGTGAATCCGCGGATTACGGTGATGGAAGCACAGGATATTTCGGAATGCGCTAGGAAGCTGCTGCAGCACCGGTTTGTTCATGTCGGTGAGGTGCATATGGACGTTGTTCCTTATGATCCCGGCTATCCGTACAAAAGCAATTATGAATTGCCGGATAATGATATTCCTACGTTGCTTCAGTAGTTTGCAAGGTGAGAGAAAGGTGAGTTCTATTGCTTTATTCAAAAACAAGATGGCAATCTCCGGCAGCCAATCCCGACACAGTTAGGGATATGGCCCGGAGCCTTTCTATTTCTCCACTCTTATCCTCACTATTAGTAAATAGAGGAATGAACACGCCTCATGAAGCTCTAAGCTTCATGGATGGCAGTGAGGAAGAACAGCATGATCCGTTCCTACTCAAAGGAATGGCTGAAGCGGTTCCTAGAATTAGAAAGGCTTTAAAAGATGAAGAACATATTCTTATTTATGGCGATTATGATGCCGACGGGGTGTCCAGCACAGCACTTATGATTCATCTGCTGCGCTATTTAGGCGCTTCCTTTGATATTTATATCCCACACCGCTCTAATGAGGGTTATGGGCTGCATAATCATGCCCTGGATTGGGCTTTACAGCAAGGTGTCTCCTTAATCATTACAGTAGATACTGGCATTAGCGCTTATCATCAGGTTGCTTACGCTAATGAACTGGGGATCGATGTGATCGTTACGGATCACCATGAACCCCCTGAGCTTTTGCCAGAGGCCTATACGCTTATTAATCCCAAGCTGCCAGACTGCCCTTATCCGTTCAAAGGATTAGCGGGTGTAGGTGTGGCTTATAAGCTTGCTCAGGCTATTCTAGGGGAAGAAACTCCCACAGAATGGGCAGAGATTGCAGCGATAGGAACGGTTGCAGATTTAATGCCGCTGCTTGGCGAAAACCGTGAGATTGTTAGAAATGGCTTGGAAAGTATGCGGCATTCCAGTTTCCCGGGGATTCGTGCCTTACTCGCTGTCAGCGGTGTGAACATGAGCACTGTGAGTGCGGTCAATATCGCTTTTGGCATGGCGCCGCGCATCAATGCCAGTGGTCGCCTGGACCATGCTGGACGGGCTGTGTCCCTCCTCACTACCGAGCATGCGGCTGAGGCAGAGCAGCTAGCTGGAGAGCTGGACCTGCTTAATAAAGAACGCCAATTGGTGGTAGAAAGAATTGTTGTTGAGGCTACTGCCAAGCTGGAGCAGATGACACAGGGTGGCGAAATCCCAGACATCATTGTTCTTGCTGATCATGGCTGGAATGTAGGTGTGGTAGGTATAGTGGCTTCCAAACTGCTGGAGCGTTATTATCGGCCTGTGATCATTCTGGATATACATCCAGAGACCGGAATGTGCAAAGGTTCTGCTCGCTCCATTCCTGGACTTGACATCTACGCTGCACTTTCTTCTTGTTCTGATTTAATGGATCATTTTGGAGGTCATCCAGCCGCTGCGGGAATGAGCCTGCATCGGGATGGATTAGAAGCCTTTGCTGCAGCATTAAACGAATATGCGTCCGGGGTGTTAACGCCAGAGCATTTCGTTCCTGTTGCTTCCGCTGATGCAGAGGTGTCAATCTCAGATTTATCACTGCAGACCGCGTTAGAATTGGAAAGGCTTGCACCCTTCGGAATGTCTAATCCGTTGCCGAAGTTTATTATTCGTGGGGCTACCGTGAAAGAGACACGTACAATGGGCCAAGATGGAAAACACCTGAAGATTGTATTGCAGCAGGGGAAAAACAGCATTGAAGCCTTGGCGTTTGGTAAAGGCGCTTTATCCAGGCTGCTACCGGCGGGTACTACGATCAACGTGTTAGCTGAGCTGTCGATCAATGAATGGAATGGCTCACGCAAATCACAGCTGATGCTGCAGGATTTATCTGTGCAGGATGCTCAGTTATTCGATCTTCGTGGTGCTGCTGACGCCGTACGGCAAGCCGCACATATTAGAGAACTACTTCTTCCTTATAGTGGTGCGGGTCCGTATCGAGCTGCTGCAGTGTTTCAGAACGGACGTAGTACGCCTGCAAGTGAATTGATAGGAATGTCTTTATGGGTATATGATAAAGAAGCTGGCATTAGCGCTGCTGTTAAGGATGAGCCCCTTCAGGAATCAGGGCATGTCTCCCTGTTATGCTTACTGGATATGCCGGAGACTCCTGAACAACTGGATGCGCTGCTCGAAACCTTCCCTAATGCTGATAATATTGCGTTATTGCATTCTATCAAGGATGGCCGAGAACGACTTATTACTCCGACACGGGATCATTTCAAAATACTATATAAACTGTTGGCTTCGATCACCTCAGTTGCAACACCTGAGAACGAAGTTTTGCTGCGGTTAAGCCGCCAGTCCTCGTTAAGTATCCGCATGCTTAACAACATGCTTGATGTGTTTGAGGAGCTTGATTTTATTAAAAGAAGTCAGGGAAGTGTGGCGTTTATTACTCAGCCAGTAGCTAAAAGTCTGACAGCATCGAGTCATTTTGTCCGACTGGGACAGATGGCGGAAATGGAGCAATACTTCATGGAGGGCAGCCTGTCAGAGTTACAGGACTGGATGTTATCGCGTCGTTTAGGCGTATCATAATCCATGCAAATATGAGCTGCTGAGCGTACCCAACGGTGTATAAAAATGCAACGCTCAATATAACAAAACGTATGCTTACGAAGCAAGTTTTGTCGATCTGAATCAAAGCAGCTATGCTAACAAAACTTATAGGAGATGATAAATTTGGATTTTAAAGATAGTATTCGTGTGATTCCTGATTTCCCTAAAGAAGGTATTAGTTTTAAAGATATCACCACATTGCTTAAAGACGGGGAGGCTTACCGCCAAGCGATTGACGCGTTGAAAGCTCTCGTAGCGCACTTGGAAATCGACGTTATCGCTGGACCAGAAGCACGTGGCTTCGTAGTTGGAGCACCTCTTGCTTATGCGATGGGAGTAGGTTTTGTGCCGATTCGTAAAAGCGGCAAGCTTCCATATGAGACTATAGAGGTAGGTTATGATCTTGAGTATGGCAAGGACACACTTGCTGTTCACACGGATGCTATCAAGCCTGGTCAAAAAGTATTGATCGCTGATGATTTATTGGCTACTGGTGGAACCATTGCTACTTCGGTTAACCTTGTAGAACAGCTTGGCGGTAAAGTGGTAGGTGCTGCTTTTCTGATTGAGCTGGTTGAGCTTGCTGGACGTAATAAGCTTTCTGGAGTTGAAGTTCTTTCCTTGGTGAATTACGAGGATTAATCTTGTAAAGTTTGTCTTTTCCCGGGAAATAAACGGGGATTCGGCTCTCGAATTATGCTGAAAAGTGCAAAGACGCAAAGTGTGGAAGTTAAACATTAATTGGAAAATGTAAGATAATAACAGCAGCTGTCTGCCTTTTGGCGGAGAGTTGCTGTTTTGTATCTGAGTCAATAAAAAAAGCTGCCCAAGTCCATAAATGGACGTTGGAGCAGCTTTTTTTAAATTCTATTTTTTATAACCGATTAATGGGCAGTTTTATCACTTTCTCCGCCATCATTAGACAGTCCAAGCACTTCAATGAGTTTGAAGAACAGTGCCAATACGATACCAACAATTGTAGCCAGCGCCATACCACTAAGTTTAACGTTGCCCATGGTAAGGGTTGTACCACTGATTCCGACAACGAGTACCAACGTAGCCATGATCATGTTAGTAGCTTTGGAAAAATCAACTTTTTGCTCAACGAAAATACGTAATCCGGAAGCCGCAATTACACCAAACAGCAACAGGGATACACCGCCCATTACAGGGGTTGGAATATTAGCGATAACAGAGGAGAAAGTACCAGAGAATGAAAGCAGAATAGCGATCACCGCTGCGCCGCCGATTACATATACCGAATATACTTTAGTCAACGCCATAACCCCGATATTTTCACCGTAGGTTGTATTTGGAGTAGAACCGATAAAACCGGAGATAATTGTAGATATCCCGTTCCCCATCAGGGAGCGATCAAGTCCAGGATCTTTAGCCAAGTCTCTGCCAACAATATTGCTTGTTACAAGTAAATGTCCAATATGCTCAACGATAACAACTAATGATACCGGGATAATAGTGAATATTACATTCCAATCAAATGAAGGAGTAACAATGGAAGGATGCGCTAAAAATTTTGCATTAGAGATAGCAGCGGTATCCACCATTTTCAAAATATATGCTAAACCATAACCAGTGACGATACCAATAAGGATGTGAATGATTTTTGGAAAACCGCGGAAGAGTACAGCTCCAATTACAGTTACACCAAGCGTCACCATAGAAAGTGCGATTGTTTTGCCATCTGGCGTCCAGTCTGCAACTGCAACGCCTTCAGGAGCAATAAGTCCTGCCATTCGTGCGGCAACAGGTACAAGTTCAAGTCCGATCGTAGCTACGATAGCTCCCATTACTGCCGGAGGGAAAACAACATCAATCCATTTGGTTCCTGCATAACGAATGATCAATGCCACGAGCACGAATATAATACCAGTGACGATAAAAGCACCCAAAGCAAGCGAGTATCCTTTCATGTGATCATTTGGGTAACGACTGAGTACTGATAATACCGGTGCAATAAAGGCAAAGCTGGAACCAAGGTACGCAGGGATTTTACCGCGACAGATCCAAATGTACAGCAATGTACCGATACCATTCATAAGCAAAATCATTCCAGGGTCGACCCCGAACAAGTTAGGCACTAGCACTGTACTGCCAAACATGGCAAACAAATGCTGGAGACTTAATAGAAAGCCTGGGCCCCATGGAAGTTTTTCGTTAACTTGAATTTCGCGTTGCAATGGAGTTCACTCCTCTTTCTTATCTGATATTATGTTGTCCGGCGAAAATCCGCCTTTACTAGATTAAATAGAACTTGGCTTTTTTACAACAACATTTTCACAAGTGTTATTAATTTGTCCGAATTTAATTACTTTTACTTCTGGAATCCCATGAGATGGCAAGTGTTGACGTAATCCTCCTTAAGCCTCATAATTATAGACAACTTTGAATAAGGGCGTAAGTAAGCTTGGACAAATGAAATGATTGGAACCTGCAGATTTTTGAACAGTTGCGGGTTCATTTTATTATAGAAAGGAATCGGATACGACGAGAATGGGCATTGAGCGATTAATTGATAAGGCTGGCGCCTATATAAAAGATAAAGATCTTCTCCGCATCCGGGAAGCTTATGAATTTGCCGATCAGGCTCATCACGGGCAGATCCGCAAGTCGGGGGAGCCATACATTCTGCATCCGCTGGCGGTGGCAGATATTGTCGTCAATATGCAAATGGATGTTATATCTATTGTTGCAGCGCTTTTGCATGATGTGGTGGAAGATACGACGGTCTCACTGGAACAAATCCGCGCTAAATTTGGCGATACCTGCGCAATGCTTGTTGACGGCTTAACGAAGCTGGAACGCATTCGCTTTCGCTCAAAGGAAGAGCAGCAGAACGAGAATTACCGCAAAATGTTTATTGCTATGGCTCAGGATATCCGGGTCATTGTCATTAAACTGGCGGACCGTCTGCATAATATGCGAACGTTAAAATACCAATCTGAAGAGAGCCAGCGCCGTATTTCTTATGAGACGTTGGAGATTTTCTGTCCTGTAGCTGACCGGCTGGGGATTTCCGCGATTAAGTGGGAGATGGAGGATATTGCGCTTCGTTACTTGAACCCGCAGCAGTATTACCGGATTGCTAATCTGGTGCATAAGAAGCGGGCCGAGCGTGAGCAATTTATCGACAGCGTAATTGGCCGTATTCGTGCCAAGCTGGATGAAATGGGCATTGAAGGTGATCTTTCCGGCCGCCCGAAGCATATTTACAGTGTTTATAACAAAATGAGCACAAAAAACAAGCAGTTTAATGAAATTTATGACCTGCTGGCCATTCGTATCATTGTGGATAATATCAAGGACTGTTATGCAACCCTTGGAATTATTCACACCTTATGGAAGCCAATGCCGGGGCGTTTTAAAGATTATATAGCTATGCCAAAAGCCAATATGTATCAATCTCTGCATACTACTGTGGTAGGACCAGGCGGAGAGCCTACTGAGGTGCAAATTCGCACCTGGGAAATGCACCGCACGGCAGAATACGGGATAGCCGCACACTGGGCATACAAAGAAGGCAGCAGTAATAATGCTAATCCGGAGAATCGGATGCCTTTCTTTCGCGAAATATTGGAGCTGCAGCATGAAGCTAAGGATGCCGAAGAGTTCGTAAAATCACTGAAAATGGATTTTTTCTCAGACCTGGTGTTTGTATTTACTCCTAAAGGTGAGGTTATTGAGCTTCCTGCGGGTTCTGTGCCTCTTGACTTCGCGTTCCGCATTCATACAGAAGTGGGCAATCGTACAATTGGTTCCAAGGTGAACGGGCGGATCGTGCCGCTTGATCACAAGCTGAAGACGGGCGATATTGTTGAGATTTTGACGTCTAAGCATTCTTACGGACCTAGCCGTGACTGGCTCAAAATTGCACAATCCTCTCACGCAAGAAGCAAAATTAAGCAATGGTTCAAAAAAGAAAAACGTGAGGAAAATGTCGAAAAAGGTCGCGAAGCGATTGAACGTGAGCTGAAGCGCCTGAATGTCGAAGTTTCCGAGTGGATTTCTGATGAAAAACTATTGGAAGCTGCGAAAAAATTTGCCTTTAATGATGTAGAGGATATGTTGTCTGCCGTTGGTTTTGGTGGGATTACCGCTTCGCAAATTGCCTCCCGCTTGACGGAGAAGCTGCGCAAGGAGCAGGAAGAAGCTGCTAATCACTTGGAGCTTACTTCAGAGATGAAGGAGATCAAGTCTTCCGGCGAGAGACGTAATCAACCTACCAATGGTGTTAGTGTAAAAGGAATTGAAAACTTACTTGTTCGTTTTGCACGATGTTGCAACCCGGTTCCGGGTGACGACATTGTAGGTTATGTTACACGGGGCCGGGGCGTATCTGTACACCGCCAGGATTGTCCTAACATTCCGGGTGAAGGTGACGGAGAAGAAGCAGCTAGAGTGATTGAAGTGGAATGGGAAGGCACGATGGAAGCAAACTACAGTGTGGATATTGAGATTACAGGCCATGATCGCAATGGACTGCTCAATGAAGTACTGCAGGCAGTGTCCGAGAGCAAAACGAACATTTCAGCGGTCACTGGGCGCTCTGACAAGAATAAGATGGCAATGATTCATATGACCATCCTTATTCGTAATACGGAGCATCTGCAATCCGTTGTAGATAAAGTGAAACGAGTCAAAGATGTATATACAGTGAATCGGATCATGCAATAAGGCAAGGAGCGAAGTAGTGCGATGAGAGTTGTAGTACAGCGTTGCAAGGACGCCAAAGTAACCGTGGATGAGACAGTGACCGGAGCGATTGGCAATGGCCTGATGCTGCTTGTCGGCGTTACCCATGAAGATACGGAGAAGGATGCCAAATATTTGGCGGATAAAATAGCTGGACTGCGTATTTTTGAAGATGATGCTGGCAAAATGAACTATAGTGTCACGGATACTAACGGAGCTATTCTTTCAGTGTCCCAGTTTACTTTATACGGAGATTGCCGTAAGGGAAGACGGCCGAATTTCATGGGAGCTGCAGCTCCTGCGGAGGCCGAGCGTCTTTATGATTATTTTAATCAAGAGCTTAGAGCTGGAGGTCTTCAGGTGGAGACGGGCATATTTGGAGCGATGATGGATGTGTCGCTGACCAATTGGGGCCCAGTTACTCTCATTCTGGATAGCCGCAGCTAACGAAATAGAGGATGTCGAAGATTGCTTCTGGCCGGAGCTAACTTTCGACATCTTTTTTTTATGCGGATAGAGCTTCTTCGGGCTGGATAAACTAAATGCAGGCAGATATCACGCATAAGGCAGGGAGTTTAAGAATGAGACAATCACAGAAGGCATGGGTATGGAGAAGTATCCCGGCACTACCGGCTGGGAGTCCTATGGAAGCCTGTGCATTAGCCAAAAAGCTAGAAGGCGAGACCGAACCATTAGTAATCAAAGGAAGAAGCCGCAATCTCTTGCCGCGTACCTGAAGCGGGTGGAAAAGGCGGCTTTTTCGGTGTTGTGAATGAAGCCTTTTTTCCGATTAAAGGTTAGAAAGCATCCTCATAAGGGTAATAGACCACAAGAAAGAATAATTAGAACATCATTAATTGCTAAAGACAGAGAGGAGAAACTATTACATGAGTAACGTTGCTTTCTTACTGGCTAATGATTTTGAAGATTCTGAAATGAAGGTTCCTTATGATGAAATTATAAAGGCAGGACATCAAGCTGACATTATTGGTTTGAAAAAAGGGGAGACCTTGCTAGGTAAAAAGAAAGAAGTCTCCTACGCAGCAGACAAGGCGATCGCCGATGTTCGAGCAAGTGATTATGACGCGATTGTCATCCCGGGTGGTTCTTCCCCCGAGAATTTACGGCAAAATGCCGATATTTTGAAGTTTGTAAAAGAAGCAAATGAAGCAGGCAAGCCTATCGCCTCTATTTGCCACGGACCGCAAATTCTGATCAGTGCAGACTTGCTTAAGGGACGCACCATTACCTCTTATCCTCCGCTGAAGGATGATGTTGTGAATGCCGGCGCGGAGTTTAAGGATGAGGAAGTAGTGGTTGATCGCAATTACATTACTTCGCGTACACCAAAAGATGAGCCTGCATTTGTTCGTGAAATATTGAAGGTCCTGAAATAAATAAGCAATATTTAAATTAGAGTCTTATAATCCAAGGAGGTAATGGCAATGAGCAGAAAAATCCAAGCGTATTTCAGAACTGAAAATGAAGCAGAAGGCGCAAAAACAGCATTGATTAGCTACAAGGTGGATGGCTTGGAGGTTTGGCCACTCACAGACCCTATCGGCAATGATCGTAATATTCTGTTTCCAATCATTCCACTGGATAGTGCATCTGTAGTCGCAGGCACAACTGGAACGCTTGGAACGGCTAGCACACCTGCAGCTGGAGCTATGCTGGTTCCTGGCATTGCCGCCTCCGACACTCGGGCTGACCCTGAAACGCATTATAGTGTGAATGAAGATCAGGTTAGTGCGAACGTGGCAGAAGGAGATCTCGAAGATGGGGATTTAAGTGAACTTCGTTATGTGATGGAGCTAAGTATAGCAGAAGAGAATTATAATGAAGTTGTGGAAATCCTCCGGGGCAAAGGGGCTTATGTTGAACAATTCGAATAGTATTCTATTAAAAATAAACCGCTTTCATGGAATGTAATATAATCGTAATATTACGTACATGATTCCTTAATATAGCGTGTTTATAATAAAGGCATGACCCCCTTTTTAATAATATATGATGATGGACCTGCAGCATTCGGCTGCAGGTCATTTTTTTGTTACAATATAATTGCTGAATAAAAAACTCGGAAGCTGTCAAAATTTATACTAGGCATCCTTTTTACTACCTTGACTTTAATGCAGTAGTTCAGTAGAATATTAACAATATACGATTTTATCATATGGTTTTGATGACGGGACCAAGTAATTCGAGAACCCACAACTCCAGAGAAGAATCCCTTGTCGATTCGGATGACATCTACTTAAGTGGATGATGAACCGGTATCGCTTGGCTGCAAGGATTCTGTTGATGAGCGAATGAATGACCTCCCCGAGAACGTACGGCGAAAGTGGGCAGTGTTGATTGCCGCGATCAGTAGCCGTTTACGCGTAGGCGGGCGTTAACCGCTTTGAGCGGCTTCAGTATATTTTTACTGATCCGGAATGTGGGTGGTACCACGTGGTGTATTATTGGTTATGATAATCCCTCGTCCCTGTTTTTTTATAAAACAGGGCGAGGGATTTTTTGCTTTTTCTGCAATAGAAACAGATGAAGAGAACAGCTTTAGAGGGGTTATTTTTTAGGAGGGATAGACTGTGGCTAAAGAAAGATTCGAGAAACCAACAGGAACGCAGGACGTGCTTCCGGGTGCTGTGGAGAAATGGCAGTATATTGAGGGGAAGGCCAGAGATTTATGCCGCCGTTTTAACTACCGGGAAATTCGCACACCTATGTTTGAGCACACAGGGTTATTCGAACGTGGAGTAGGCGAAACAACGGATATTGTGGAAGGCGAAATGTATACGTTCAAGGACAAAGGCGACCGTGATTTGGCTCTTCGTCCAGAAGGAACGGCTGGTGTCGTGCGGGCTTACGTTCAGAACAAGCTATACGGTGAACCTGATGTAAGCAAGCTGTATTATATCGGACCTATGTTCCGTTATGAGCGTCCGCAGGCCGGAAGATATCGCCAGTTCCATCAGTTTGGGATTGAGGCGTTTGGGGCCGTGGATCCGGCTATTGATGCAGAAGTAATCTCTATGGGCTATCAATTCTATAAGGATCTAGGTCTTAAAAATGTAAGAGTGGAGCTTAATTCCGTGGGTAATGCATCAAGCCGTGCGGCTTACCGGGAGAAGCTGCTGGGATTCCTTAGACCGATGAAGGATAACCTCTGTAGTGACTGTCAGCGTCGAATCGAGCGTAATCCGCTTCGTGTGCTGGATTGCAAGGTGGATCAGGATAAATTTACAGATGCCCCTTCTATTTTGGACAGTTTGGATGATGAATGCATAACTCATTTTGAGAAGGTTAAGATGCATCTCGACATTATGGGTGTAGAGTTCACGATTAATCCTCGTCTTGTACGTGGTTTGGATTATTACACGCATACTGCGTTTGAATATAAAGCAGCTGGCATTGGCTCTATTGATACCGTAGGCGGCGGAGGCCGGTACAACGGTTTGGTTGAAGAAATCGGTGGACCCGATCAACCGGGTATTGGTTTTGGGATCGGGCTGGAGCGTATTCTTCTTATTCTGGAGGATCAGAAGGTAGAGCTGGAGACTGCGAAGCCACTGGATGTGTATTTTGTAGCTCTTGGCGAAGAGGCTGACATTGAAATCTCCAAGCAGCTATACTTTCTGCGTAGCCAAGGGTTCTCGGCAGAACGCGACTACCTCGGCCGGAAGATGAAGGCGCAGATGAAGTCAGCTGACCGTATGTCGGCACGTTATACTGCGATTCTTGGCGAAGACGAGTTGAAGAATGGTGTAATTGCGCTGAAGTCGATGAGCACAGGGGAACAGCAGACTGTGAAGCTCGAAGAGCTGGCTCAGGCGTTGGTATAGAAGAAGACTTTTTAAGTAGAAATGTATTTTTAAATAAAAAGGGGAATGGTGAATTATGCAAAGAAGTCATAACTGTGGGCAATTAACACCAGAACATATTGGACAAACGGTAACCTTAAACGGATGGGTCCAGACCCGCCGCGACCTTGGGGGCGTACTTTTTATTGACCTGCGTGACAGAAGCGGTATTGTGCAAGTTGTATTCAACCCGGACTACTCCGGCGAAGCACTTCAAATTGCGGATAAGGTTCGCAGTGAGTATGTTTTGGCTGTCAAAGGAAAAGTGGTTAAACGTGATGAAGAAACCATTAACCGCAATCTGCCAACAGGTGAGATTGAAGTTCAAATTACAGATATCGAAGTGCTGAACGCTGCTAAGACTCCTCCATTCTTCATCGAAGATGGAGTGGAAGTAGACGAATCTCTTCGTCTGAAATATCGTTACCTGGATCTGCGTCGTCCGGAAATGCAAAAAACACTGTTGCTACGCTCGAAATCTTCTAAGATTTTCCGCGATTTCCTTGACAGTGAAGGATTTATTGACGTAGAGACACCAATCCTAACTAAGAGCTCACCGGAAGGTGCGCGTGATTATTTGGTGCCAAGCCGTGTGCATGAAGGCGAATTTTTCGCATTGCCTCAATCTCCACAAATCTACAAGCAGCTTTTGATGGTGGGTGGCGTTGAACGCTATTATCAAATTGCTCGTTGTTTCCGTGATGAAGATTTGCGTGCTGACCGCCAGCCGGAATTTACACAAGTGGACATCGAGACTTCATTCCTGTCTCAAGATGAGCTGCTTGGCATGATGGAGAACCTAATGCAGCGTTTGTTCAAAGAAACTGTAGGAGCGGATATTCAGCTTCCATTCCAACGTTTGACTTATGCTGAGGCAATGGGCAAATACGGTTCAGACAAACCTGACCTGCGTTTTGGATTAGAGCTTGTAGAAATGAACGATATTGTTGCAACAAGTGGCGTAAAGGTATTCGCTTCCGTGATCGAAAAAGGCGGAGAAGTGAAATGTCTAAATGCTAAAGGCTGCGGGACTTGGACTCGTAAAGAAATCGATGATCTCGGACCTTATGCTGCGCGTTATGGAGCGAAAGGTCTGGCTTGGATTCAAGTGAAAGACGGCGAGTTCAAAGGACCGATTGTCAAATTCTTCACTGAAGAAGAAATTGCCGCTGTGAAGGAGCGTACAGGCGCTGAAGAAGGCGACCTACTGTTGTTCTCCGCTGATACCAAAAAGGTTGTAGCGGACGTTCTAGGCGCCCTTCGTGTCAAAATCGGACGTCAGCTGGGTCTGATCGACGATAACGTGTTCAAGTTCGCTTGGGTGACTGACTTCCCATTGCTTGGTTATGATGAAGATCAGAAACGTTATGTAGCAGAACACCATCCGTTCACTCGTCCGCGTGAAGAGGATCTGCATCTGTTTGACACAGATCCAGGTGCAATTCGTGCACAAGCCTACGATATCGTTCTGAACGGTTATGAAGTAGGCGGTGGCTCCATGCGGATTTACAAACGTGAAGTACAGGAAAAAATGTTCCAAGCTCTCGGCTTCACAGAAGAGGTTGCTTACGAGAAGTTCGGTTACCTGATGGATGCGTTCGAATATGGTACACCTCCACATGGTGGTATTGCCTTCGGTTTAGATCGTCTAATCATGCTGTTGGCGGGCCGTACAAATCTGCGCGAAACCATCGCATTCCCGAAAACGGCAAGTGCAACGGATCTGCTTATGGATGCACCTGCACCAGTAGACGGTTCACAATTGGAGCAACTGCATATTAAGCTGGCTCTTAAACCAAAGAAAGAAAAAGAAAAAGAATAATTAAATAAAGCGGGCGAGGCAGATTTCTGCTTCGCCATAGCTTTTGAAGGAGGCTGACCTCATGCTGCATCAGTTCTCACGTACGGAACTGGCGATCGGACCGGAAGGTCTGGAGATTATGAAGAACAGCACAGTAGCGGTACTTGGTATCGGCGGTGTTGGCGGTATGGCTGTTGAGGCATTGGCTCGTAGCGGAATCGGCAGACTGATTCTGATTGATAAGGATTCTGTCGACATTACCAATGTGAATCGGCAGATTCACGCACTTACTACTACGGTTGGGCAAAAGAAGGCCGAACTGATGGTGGATCGCGTGAAGCTGATTAATCCGGAATGTGAAGCGATTGCGCTGAACATGTTCTATACGGAAGAAACCTATGAGGAACTGTTCAAGCTGAAACCGGATTATGTGATTGATGCCTCGGATACGATTATCTACAAGGTCCATTTGATTAAAGAATGTCTGTCACGTGGAATTCCTATGATCTCAAGCATGGGCGCTGCCAACAAAATGGATCCTACAAGATTCCAGGTAGCGGACATTTCCAAGACAACGTATGATCCGATTGCCCGTGTCATTCGCCAGAAGCTGCGTAAGGATGGGATTAAGAAAGGCGTGAAGGTGGTCTTCTCTACGGAGCCGCCAATGAAGCCACGTCAGGATGTTACGGACAAGATTGTTCCGGAGAATGCGCCGGATCGACGTAAAGCGAAACAACCGCCAGCCAGCAATTCATTTGTTCCACCGGTAGCCGGCCTAATCATGGTCAGCGTTGCCGTGCGTGATTTGCTTGAGGCTGGAGGCGTCAGCTTGTAAGTGAATCGCTGAGCTGAGGCTGTTTCAATTATAGATATAGGATTAGAGTAATGGACAAAAGGGCGAGTAGCTGGAATCCGGCTGCGTACGCCCTTTTGTTGTCGTTAAACAGGCGGGTTCTGCAAGAAGCAGGCCACAAATAGGCATAATAGCTGAACCGGGATGAACGGCTGATTATTAGATTTATAATCCGGGTAATATCCGCCTGCGGAACTTAATATCAGTGGAGGTTTTTGTACATGAAATCGAATTTTTGGCGAAATAGTGTGGGGCTTGCGCCTGAGAATGACTGGAAACGGGAATGGGCTGCAGGGATTCTCTCCTATTTTGCTTCAGTTTATATTGTTATGGTGAATGCGACGATTCTCCATGACGCGGGGATGCCGCTTAGACCTGCAATGGTGGCTACACTGTTGACTGCTATTACCGGCTGTCTGCTGATGGCTTTTGGCGGGAAGACGCCTATCATCGTGGTTCCCGGGATGGGGATTAACGCATTTTTCACTTATACGCTTGTTCATTCCATGAAACTGGACTGGAGAGAGGCACTTACTGTAGTCGTTATAACAGGCGTGTTATTCGCTATCGTGGCCTTCACATCACTTTATCGTATTCTTAGTGAGGCAATTCCCCAAAACCTGCAGCATGCCATTACAGTGGGTATAGGGCTGTTTCTGACTTTTATAGGGCTGCAAAAGAGCGGGATAGTGATTGCCCATCAGACTACTTTTGTTGCCATAGGACATTTTAGTGATCCTGCAGTTATTACATCCTGTGTGACTTTATTGCTGGCTTTAGTGTTATTTATCCGGGGAACTAACGGCGGCCTGCTGATAAGTATGCTGGTTGGTACAGGACTAGCCTATCTTCTGGGAGCTGCACATGCACCGGAAAAACAAGCTTCAGGGCATGTATTCTCAGGTTATGGCGGCCTATTTTTCGGAATGGACTGGAGCGGTATTGTGAGCCTTGTGTTCTGGATTGCTGTATTCCTGTTATTGTTAATCGTTGTATTTGAAAATATCGGTCTTGTAGCCTCACAGACGATGATGGCAGGCCGTCCAGAACGCTTCAAAAGCAGCCTGCGTGCGCTCTCGCTTGCCAATATCGCCGCGGGTCTTTTCGGAAGCAGTCCAGTCGTGGCCGCTGCAGAATCCAATGCAGGAATAGCTGCGGGCGGGCGTTCGGGTCTCACCTCGCTGGTGACAGGGCTTCTATTCGGGGCGACCTTCTTATTCCTTCCGTTGTTATCCTATATTCCCGATAGTGCGATCGCACCGATCCTGATTGTGATCGGCGGACTTATGGTACAGAATGTGCGTGAGATGGACTTGAGTGATTTGACCGAGCTGTTCCCGTCTTTTCTAATCATGGTTATGATTCCATTCACCTATAGCATTGTGGATGGTATGGCTTTTGGTTTTATTACCTACCCAATTGTGAAGCTGGCGCTGGGCAAAGGGAAGGAAGTGCCACCTGCGCTGTATGGGATTGCTGGTTTGTTTGTAGCTAACTTTATTTTGCAGGCTGTGCTATAGTGCGGCATCCAGTTTCTTTAATTGCGAGGGAACTGTTGTTCACTAATCAGCTCTATTAGCCAGCGTTGAAATCAAAGGTATAGATACCGTTGATTGGAGCTAAATGTGCGTAGACGTCGAAATCAAAGGTATAGATACCGTTGATTGGTGCTAAATGCGCGTAGACGTCGAAATCAAAGGTATAAATACCGATGATTGGAGCTAAAAGCGCATAGACGTCGAAATCAAAGGTATAAATACCGTTGATTGGAGCTAAATACGCGAAGACGCCGAAATCAAAGGTATAAATACCGTTGATTGGAGCTAAATGTGCGTAGACGACGAAATCAAAGGTATAAATACCGTTGAATGGAGCTAAATGCGCGTAGGCGACGAAATCAAAGGGAAAAATACCGTTGATTGGAGCTAAATGCGCGTAGACGTCGAAATCAAAGGTATAAATACCGTTGATTGGAGCTAAATGTGCGTAGACGACGAAATCAAAGGTATAAATACCGTTGAATGGAGCTAAATGCGCGTAGAAGTCGAAATCAAAGGTATAAATACCGTAGATTCGAGCCGAATACGCGTAGACGTCGAGATCAAAGGTATAAATACCGTTGATTGGAGCTAAATGCGCGTAGACGTCGAAATCAAAGGTATAAATACCGTTGATTGGAGCCGAATACGCGTAGACGTCGAGATCAAAGGTATAAATACCGTAGATTCGAGCTAAAAGCGCATAGACGAAGAAATCAAAGGTATAAACACCGTTGATTGGAGCTAAATGTGCGTGTACGCCGAAACCAAAGGCAAAAATGCCTTTGATCCGTGCTAAATGTATGTAAGCGCCGAAATCAAAGGCAAAAACACCTTTGGTGTGTCCTAAATATTCGACGCTTGTGCGAGCTAAGGGGCACCAAAGGGTTTTAGGTTGGAGAACTTATAAGTTTAGTCAAATCATTTGAAAGATTTGGTATTTAAGTGCTGATTGTGCTACAATGGGTATCCTTTTGCGTGAGAAATGGACGTAGGAGCATGAAAATTTAAGCTCGATAAACTTTTAGGAGGTAACTGAAATTGGAAGACAACTTTCAAAGTGCCTATCAAGAGGAAGAAGACAGGCTGAATCAAGCGCTTACTGAAATTGACACTTTGCTGGAGAAGCTCCAGCAGACACCAGTGTACACGGGACATGACTATACGGAACAGGTGCTGGAAGCGAACCGTGATCAGAAGCGCAAAGATCTTGCCAAGCTTAGGCAGGAGCCTTATTTCGGACGGCTTGATTTTCAAGGCAATGATGAGAATGAACGGAAGGCACTCTATATAGGCAAAATCGGCGTAGACCGTGAGCAGGTAAGCGACCGTCCGCTAGTCATCGACTGGCGCGCACCGGTAGCAAGCCTGTTCTATTCGTTTACCGGCGGTACCGAGCCAGCCTCCTATGAAGCTCCTGAGGGATTGATAGAGGGGCTGGTATACCTCAAACGCAACGTCGTGATTCGGAAGCAAATTCTGGAGCGGGTCGCGGATACGTACAATCGGGAAAGCGATGCACCGATAGTATCAGATGAGTTTCTCGTCTATCGACTTGGGGAGAATAAGGATAATCGCCTACGGGATATCGTATCGACCATACAAGAGGAGCAGGACAAGATTATCCGTGCTGCCAAGAATACAGCGCTGATCATTCAGGGCGTGGCAGGAAGCGGTAAAACAACCGTTGCACTGCACAGGCTTGCTTTTCTGCTGTATCAATACAAGGATCAGGTTTCTGCGGAAAAAATGATCATTTTTGCACCAAACCGGATGTTTTTAGATTACATCTCGGATGTATTGCCTGAGCTCGGGGTAGGTAATATTGCTCAAAGTACATTTCCGGATTGGGCAGCTAATGTACTAGGACTGGAATTGCCGGAACAGGATGCGACGGAGACGATGAACCGCTGGTTCGAAACCCCTGGCGGCATGCCGGTAATTACAGAAGAGACACCAGGGCGCTTCAAGGGTTCCACGGTGCTGATGGGAATCATAGAGTCCAGCATCAAGCTATTGGAAAGCAGCTCCGTACCTGAGGGTGATTTTAGCCCGTGGGAGGGTGCGGTGCTGCGCCGTTCTATGATTTTGCGCTGGCATAATGAGGAGTATGCTCCCTATCCTCCAGCTAAGCGCAAGGAACGGGTAATGGCGCGGATTCATCGCTGGATTGAGATGGAACTGAAGAAGAGCCCTTCAGCTGCTGCTATGAAGGATCGCAAGAAAAAAGGCGCGCAGCGAGAGAAGGCTTATAGTGCCAAATGGCCTAAATATGATCCATTAACGATCTATAAGCAAATTTTCCGAGCAGCTAAACTTCCTGAGGATTGGCCGATTGAACCGCCTGAGGAAATTCCGGCAGCTGTACTGAAGGAAACGGCAAAAGAGCTGAAAAAAGGCATCATACGTGAAGAGGATTTACCTCCGCTGCTGTATATCCATTATCTTTTGAACGGTGATGAGGGCGTTACTCGCTTTGACCATGTAGTAATCGATGAGGCTCAGGATTTTTCACCTTTCCAAATTGCCGTTCTGGATTTATATGTGCGAGGCCATTCCTTTACGATCCTGGGTGACCTCTCGCAGGGTATACATGCCTATAAAGGCGTACACGCGTGGGAAGAGATGCAGACGTTGTTTGCCCCTGAGAACACGGCTTATCACGCGCTGACACGCAGCTATCGTTCTACTATGGAAATTATAGACTTCGCTAATGGAATTCTATCTTCAGGTGTGGAGAGCTCATTGCTGGCTGTTCCTGTGTTTCGTAGTGGAGATCCCGTGCGTATGATCGCCTACGGTGAGGATAACGGGGAACTGGTGGCTGATGAGCAAGCTCGCTTGCGGACAATAACCTCTGCACTGAAGTCTCTGTCAGGAAGGGAATACCGTACGGTGGCTGTCCTAACAAGAAATCTTCATGAGGCTGCAGAACTATATGCGGAGCTGTCACAGCATTTTGAAGATATTCATCTGATTGATGGCAGTATGACGCAATATCAGGGTGGGCTATCGGTGCTGCCTGTCTATTTATCAAAAGGTTTGGAGTTCGATGCAGTGATCTTAGCAGATGCCGATCAAGACCATTACGGAGCGACGGCTTGGGACGCGAAGCTGATGTATGTCGGCTGTACACGTGCTCTCCATGAGCTGTGGCTGCTCCATAATGGGGAAGTTCCTTCCTATGTGCAAACGGCGGCTGGAAGCGATTCTGAGGGGGAGTAAGACTGGTGGAGAATGGTTATAACTGTTCTTGGTCTTGTAACTCCCCCATAGGTATGGCTTAATAATAAGTGTCCGGCCGGGCAAGAACACTTCTGGAAGGAGGCTGATTGAAATGATTTCAGTATACGAGGTGGTTTCCGTTTAAGACGGAAACCTGCTTAAAGCGAGGAGGCCTTATGGCCTCCTTATTACTAACATAAGAAGTACCACACTTATCCATAAGAACGAAATTTATGAAATCGAATGTAGACGCTACCAAAAGGTTTTTATATAATGAAATTACGGATTTTTCCAAATATGAGGAGAAGAAAGGAGGCAGGTGACGTGATTATAACTAAAAACTTAGTTGACCGACGCATAGGGACACACCTGTTGAAGGAGGAAATGCAAGTTGAGTTATGTAAATGGGAAGGATGTGCTCCCCCCTGGCTTGCTCGAAGAGCTTCAGGGATACATCCAAGGTGAACTGCTCTACATCCCAAAGAGGACGGAAGAGCGGGTTCGATGGGGCGAGAACAGCGGTTCGAGGAAAGAAATAGCGAACCGGAACAAGGAAATTTTCAGTTGTCATCGAAGCGGTGATTCCGTAGCGGAACTTCAGAAGAAGTACCATCTATCGGAAGAAAGCATTCGTAAAATCATATCAAAAATGCGGCTGGCAGTAAATTGCTAGCTTGCAATTCAAGCATAAACGCCTTTGGCGTCCCTATAAGGACGGTAAGCGTTATGCGAGAAATCATAAGGATAAAGTATAGCGTGAAACCTATACTTTCTTATATTTTGAAAAAAGAGCATGGCTCCCGCCTTTCTAAGACGAGATCATGCTCTTTTTATTTTGGCGTAAAATAAGTCTATGCTGATACTGTTACCTTGAACCGGCAGGACATCCTAATCCTTCCCTGTGATATGGTATGATAGAGAGGGATTTATATTGAGCTTTTACAAGAATATAGCAAGGAAGTGGAGTTATGGATTTATTTTCTTTCGGAGAGGACACCGGGGGCGGACGGCTGCTTGCGGACCGGATGAGACCGGAGAATCTTGATGAATATATTGGTCAAGAGCATATCATAGGTCGGGGGAAGCTGCTGCGAAGAGCGATTGAGGCGGATCAAGTCTCTTCGATTTTGCTCTATGGTCCCCCGGGATGCGGTAAGACGACACTCGCGCATATTATTTCTCATCACACACAAGGGGAATTCGTACGTCTGAATGCGGTGGAAGCTACCGTGAAGGATGTACGGGAGGTTATTGAGCGAGCTCAGAACAATCAAACATTGTACGGCACAAAGACGATCCTGTTCCTGGACGAGGTGCATCGATTTAATAACTCACGCCAGGATGCGCTTTTGCCAGCGGTAGAAAAAGGGACCATCACCTTCATTGGAGCGACTACAGAGAACCCGTTCCATTATGTTAATGGGGCGCTTATGAGCCGCTCCACCTTATTTCAGCTGGAGGCATTAACGAGTGAACACAGTCTGATCGCGATGCGCAGAGCCTTGGCGGACAAAGATAAAGGTCTTGGATTTATGGAGCTTCAGGTCGATGAAGAGGCTTTGTTGCATATTGCAACTATGGCTAATGGAGACATTCGCCGGGCACTAAATGCGCTGGAGCTGGCAGCCCTGACTACCGCGCCGCAAGTTGATGGAAGTGTTCATATTACGCTGGAGGTGGCGGAGGAATCCATTCGGCGCCCCATTGTGAAGGCTGATGAATCTACGCAGTATGATGTGCTATCCGCTTTTCATAAAAGTATCCGCGGTTCCAGCGACGCCGCGTTGTTTTGGTTTCTGTATGCGGTAGAAAAGCTTGGAATGGACCCTATGACTTTTATTCGGCGCCTGATTGCAGCCAGCAGTGAGGATATCGGCCTGGCTAATCCCCAAGCTATGGTTCAAGCGGTGAGTGCGCTGGATGCTTATCGAAACAATGGTTGGCCAGAGGCGAAGCTGAACATTGCCCAAGCTATTCTTTTTGCCGTGGAGAGTCCGAAGTCTAATGCTGTGGTTATGGCTATTTCCAATGCAATGGCAAGTATGGATGAGATCAAATCAGCGGAGGTACCGCTGCATCTGCGTGATACGCACTATAAAGGCGCAACTGCGTTAGGGCATGAAGGATATCAATATCCGCACAATTTTCCGGGGCATTATGTAAAGCAGGAGTATTTGCCTAAGGAGATTTCTCAGCGTGTTTTTTATCAAGCAACTGAGCAAGGCAACGAGATTAAGATTCGTCATAATCAAAAGCTTCGGCGGGAGCAGTAACCCAGCTAGCGACTGTAATACCTTCCAATTTCATGCTGGAAAGCAAAAGATTTTAACTTTCAGACGAACTAAATAATTCCCAAAAAAAGGCGGCCTAGAGCCGTTTTTTTGTTGCCTACGTTACTTTTAATCACATCGATTGAAAATTTTTTATAGGAAAAGATTGATAATTTACCATAAGTTAATTAAAATGAACTACAAAGTTACGAGATGTTCATTTTTATTTCCGATTGAACTACTGGTAGTATTCTTAATGGTGTTAATTATCATCACATTGGTTATTTCAAAATGTTTCATGAAAATCAACACTATTTATATCAAAATTTACATAATATTTTCATTGTGTTAATTTTGAAATCCTTGTCGTTAGGGTGATGAATATGGGCGAAGAACTACTAGAAATCAAAAATTTGTCGACATCGTTCAGAATTGCAGACGACTATTATGCTGCGGTTGATGATGTTACCCTGTCTGTTCGCAAAAATGAAATTCTGGCTATCGTTGGAGAGTCTGGTTCAGGAAAAAGTGCGCTCGCCTTTTCAATTATGGGGCTGCACACCAGAGCCAAAATTGACGGACAAATCAAATACAAGGACCAGGACATCGTTACCATGTCTCCTGCTGCACTAAACAAGCTGCGCGGCCAAGAAATGTCTATGATTTTTCAAGATCCTTTATCCGCTTTAAACCCGCTAATGATCATCGGCTCACAGATTGAAGAAGTACTTATCCTACACGATTCCAAGCTTTCTAAGAAACAGAGAAAAGAGAAGGTCATTGATCTTTTGACCAAGGTTGGAATTTCCCGTCCCGAGCATACATATCAGCAGTACCCCCACGAATTATCCGGTGGCATGAGGCAGCGGGTGGTTATCGCCATTGCGATAGCCAATGGACCCAAGCTTTTGATCGCCGACGAACCTACTACAGCACTAGATGTGACTATCCAATTACAAATCCTTGAACTTATTAAAAAATTAAAAAACGATATGGAAGCAGGCATTATCTTAATCACTCATGACTTAGGGGTTGTAAGCGAAATGGCTGACCGTGTTGCGGTGATGTATGCCGGACAAATCGTCGAAATCGCAGATATTTTTACGTTGACGTCTAATCCGAAACATCCGTATACGAGATCCTTATTAAACTCCATTCCAACGGCAAAAGAAGAGAAATCCAGATTGCATGTGATTCAGGGGATTGTTCCACCACTGCAAAACCTTCCGCGTAAGGGCTGCCGTTTCTCGGCACGGACGCCTTGGATTCCTGAATCGGAGCATGAGGAGAACCCACAGCTGCATGAAGTCGCACCCGGACATTTCGTTCGCTGCACCTGTTATAACAATTTCCATTTCCCTGATACTAACGAGGAGGCAATCCACAATGGGACTTCTTGAGGTTAAAAATTTAGCAGTACATTTTCCGATCCACGGCGGTGTTTTTCGAAGGGAAGTTGGCGTAGTTAAGGCTGTCGATAATGTTAATTTTACCATTGAAGCTGGGCAAACCTATGGTCTGGTTGGTGAATCTGGTTCCGGAAAGACGACAACGGGTCGCGCGATTATAGGTCTTAATTCTATTACTAGCGGCAGCGTGATTTTTGAAGGGCAAGATTTGGCCTTGAGGGGTGTACGTAAGCAAAGAAATGTCCGCAAAGACATTCAGATGATCTTTCAGGATCCGTACTCTTCCTTAAATCCTAAGAAGCGTGTACTCGATATTATTGCAGAACCGTTGCGTAATTTCGAAAAAATGTCTCCAGGGGAAGAAAAACGCCGGGTGCAGGAATTGCTTTTACAGGTAGGCTTAAGTCCTGAGAACATCCTGAAATATCCGCATGAATTTTCTGGCGGCCAGCGGCAGCGGATCGGAATTGCCAGAGCAATTGCACTCAAGCCAAAGCTTATTATTGCTGACGAGCCGGTATCTGCGCTAGATGTCTCAGTACAGGCACAAGTGCTTAACTTCATGCAGGACATTCAAAAAGAGCTGAATCTTACTTTTCTATTTATCAGTCATGATCTCGGGATCATCAGGCATATGTGCGATCACATAGGGATTATGTATAAAGGACGACATGTGGAGCAAGGGACTGCTAAAGATATTTTTGACAATCCTCAGCATATTTATACCAAACGACTCATTGCCGCCATTCCTGATATTGATCCGAAACAGAGAGAAAAGCAGACGGAGTTTAGAAAATCAGTAAGCAAGGAATATGAACAAGCGCACCGGAATTATTTTGATGAAGAAGGCATGGCTTATCCTTTAAAATCAATTTCCGAGACTCATCTGGTAGCCTTGCCTGAGAAAGGTTGAGAATATGTGGAAGATTATCGTTCGTAGAATTCTTATAATGATCCCTCAAGTAGTTCTATTAAGTATTCTTGTTTTTCTTATGGCGAAGGCGATGCCTGGTGACGCACTTTCAGGAATGCTTGATCCGAATATTGACCCGGCGGCCATTGATGCGATGAGAGAAAAGCTCGGTTTAAATGATCCATGGTACATCCAGTACTGGGATTGGATCACTAAAGCGATACAAGGGGATTTCGGCCAGTCCTTCCGTTTCAAAATGCCGGTCTCAGAGCTAATCGGTCAACGCCTGATGAATACCCTTTGGCTGGCCATTGTTACGCTGATTCTTACATACCTTATTGCTATCCCGCTTGGTATTACCAGCGGACGTTATAACGATTCGTGGCTGGATCGCTTGATAACTGGCTATACCTATATTGGATTTGCTGCACCGTTGTTTATTTTTGCACTCTTAATGGTATGGGTTTTCGGATTTCATTTTCATTGGTTTCCTACCAGCGGCAGTGTCAGTCCCGGGGAAGTTCCAGGTACACTAAGTCACTTCTGGAGTAAATTCTACCATCTGCTTCTGCCTGCGCTATCTATGGCGCTAATTGCAACGGTTGGGACCGTACAATATCTGAGAAATGAGATCATTGATACGAAGCAAAAAGATTTCATTCTCACTGCTAGAGCTAAAGGGGCTTCGGAGTCACGCGTATACAATCGTCATATTTTGAGAAACTCCTTGCTGCCGATCGCTGCATTTTTTGGATATGAGATCACTGGGCTAATCGGTGGTACGGTGTTCGTTGAAACGATCTTCAGCTATCCAGGAATGGGTTTGCTGTTTCTAAGTTCGATAACGATTCGGGATTTCAGCGTGGTAACAGCTCTTGTTCTTCTGTATGGGGTTGCTTCCATCGTCGGTGCGTTGTTATCAGACATTATTTTAAGTATCGTAGATCCTCGTATCCGGATTAAATAAGAAGATGAACACTTTGGGGTGAATGAAATGGCAAAGACGAGCGCAGAGATAGCTCTGCTGCAGGAAACTGATAAAAGTCCATCGGGCTTCAAAATTGTTTGGCGGGAGATGGTGCGGGATAAGCTGGCACTGATCTCATTGATTTTCCTATTTACGATTATTGCTGCTGTATATGGGATCTCCTTATTTTTAGATCAGAAAGAAATTGTCACGGTTGACTTGTTCGCCCTATATGAGAAGCCTTCGGCTGTGCATTGGCTGGGGACTGATTATGGAGGACGGGATGTATTCGGTCAATTAATTATAGGAACACGAAATTCCATGTCTATTGCCTTTATGGTTACTTTTTTTACGGGAATTATCGGTATTCTGGTAGGTTTAGTCTCAGGTTACTTTGGGGGAACGGTAGATAATGTCGCGATGCGTATTGTGGATTTCTTCATGATTCTACCTTTTCTAATGATTGTTATAGCTTTTGTCAGCGCAGTTCCTAAGTACAATACATTGACCTTCTCCTTTATCATGACAGCATTTCTTTGGATGGGGATTGCCAGGCTAATTCGTTCCAAGACATTGCAAGAGAAGGAATTGGATTATGTTCAGGCATCTAAGACCCTAGGCTCCTCCAATCTAAAAATTATGTTCACGCAAGTTCTGCCGAACTTAAGCTCTATCATTATCGTAACGATGACCTTGAATCTGGCAGCTAATATTGGATTGGAATCAGGCCTATCCTTTCTAGGTTTTGGTTTTCCAGAAAGTACACCCAGTCTGGGTACTCTAGTAAGCTATGCGAGAAATCCGCAGACCCTTGAGTTCAGATGGTGGATCTGGTTACCCGCATCATTGCTGATCCTGGTATTGATGTTGAGTATAAATAATGTGGGTCAAGCGCTTAAACGTGCGACCGACGCAAGACAAAGAAAAGGATAATAAGGGAGGAAATGATTAAATGAGAAAAGCCATTCGTTCAAAAGCTTTACTAGTTTCATTAATGTTTGTAATGTTGTTCGCTCTTGCGGCTTGCGGCTCCAAGAACAACAACGAAGCGGCTGAATCAACAGCAGCTCCTAGCGCCAGCGCACCTGCGGCAACTGCAGAAGCAACGGCCGCGCCTGAGGCAGAAGACGGACTTTATAACATTAAAGATTTTAGTAACGTTAAGACTAACCAAGGTGAAGCTATTGACGGAGGGACAATTACATTTGGACTTGTTTCCGATAGTCCATTTGAAGGTACTTTGAACTGGAACTTCTATTCTGGAGATCCAGATGCTCAAGTTCTGAACTGGTTTGATGAAGGTTTGTTAACTTGGGATAAAGACTATGTATATACTAATGATGGTGCGGCTACTTATGAAGTTGCAGAAGATGGACGGACCTTTACCTTTACGATTCGCGACAATGTAAACTGGCAGGATGGTAAGCCAGTAACGGCTGAAGACTGGTTGTTCGCCCATGAAGTTATTGGTAATCCTGCTTATGATGGTCCTCGTTATGGTTCTGACTTCACTAATATTGAAGGCATGGATGAGTACCATTCCGGTAAAGCCAAGACCATATCCGGGATTAAAGTGCTGGGTGATAAGAAACTGCAGATTACTTATAAGCAATCTACACCTTCCTTGTTAACGGGTAGCGTATGGATTTATCCATTAGCCAAACATATCTTTGGCGGCATGGATGTTGCCAAAATCTCCTCTTCCCCTGAAGTCCGCCAAAAGCCAATTGGCTTCGGAGCTTTTAAAGTAGAGAGCATCGTTCCTGGTGAGTCTGTAGTATTTGTTAAGAATGAAGATTACTGGCGCGGAGCCCCAAAACTGGATAAAGTAATTTTGAAGGTTATCAACCCAACAACGATTGTACAAGAACTGAAATCTGGCGGAGTTGACTTGGTGGATTCCTTCCCTATTGATCAATTCCCGGATAATGCAAAGATGTCAAACGTTGAATTCCTCGGTGCGGTTGATCGTGCTTATACGTATATAGGCTTTAAGCTTGGTAAATGGGATGCAGAGAAAAAGGTTGTTGCAACAGATCCTAAAGCTAAAATGGCGGATGTAAATCTGCGTAAAGCCATGTGGGCTGCCGTAGATAATGATACTGTCGGTAAGAAGTTTTATAATGGACTTCGCTGGAATGCGACTACGTTGATCCCACCTTCCCATCCTGAATTCCATGATGCTTCCAATCCAGGTGTAGCTTATGATCCAGAAGCAGCTAAGAAGATCCTGGATGACGCTGGTTACAAACTAAACGGTGAATTTAGAACGAATCCAGATGGCAGCGAGCTGAAGATTAATTTCATTTCGATGACTGGTGGAGACATTGCTGAGCCGCTGGCTCAATATTATGTACAATCCTGGAAAGCGATTGGTCTGAATGTAACTTTGGAAATGGTAGAGTTTAATACCTTCTATGATCGCATAGGTCAAAATGGTGAGGATGATCCTACTGTTGATGTGTACCAAGGCGCTTGGGGTGTAGGGATTGACGTTGACCCATCAGGTCTGTATGGCAAAGATGCAATCTATAACTTCCCGCGTTACTCGAGTGCAGAGAACGATCGTTTGCTCGCCGAAGGGATCTCCGAGGCTGCATTTGATGTAGACAAACGTAAAGAAATCTATAAAGAGTGGCAACAATTTATGGTTGATGAGATTCCAGTATTCCCAACACTTTATCGTGCTGTAATAGTGCCGGTTAATAACCGCGTCCTGAATTATTGGGCTGTTGGTGATGGAGTTGAAATCTATTATAACGACATTGCGGTTTCTGCAGATAAAGCTGCGGTAGCTCAGTAAGAGGGTATTAATGAACAGCAGTTCAAGGAGAGATCCTGAGCTGCTGTTTTTTATTTTTCATTAAATTAACAAAATTCCTATATTTTGTGCATTATTTACTGTAAAAATATAGTGTTTTAATGAAAGATATGGTATATTTTGGGTGAGAGCGAAACTTTCGCTTAAATATAGCTCTTAGAGAGAGGTGAGTGGATGATCGCAATGACGGGTACCTGATTCAAGTGAGGGAGGTGTTACGGGACTGAGGTGTAATCTTTCTTGTGGCATTCACTGAAGAGAGGGGCAGTAGAAATGATCAAGAGGTATAGGAAACAAGGACTGGTGTTCAGTTTGTTGTTTACGCTTACATTTTGTTCAAATGCTGCATTTCAACCGGCGATAGCAGAGGCGGCGGCCGGAGACTACAACTATGCGGAGGTTCTTCAAAAATCTATTTATTTCTACGAAACCCAGCGGTCTGGTGAATTGCCAGATAACAATCGGGTGGAATGGCGGGGCGATTCCGGTCTTTTGGACGGGGCGGATGTGGGACATGATCTGACTGGTGGTTGGTATGATGCCGGTGATCACGTTAAATTCGGTCTGCCTATGGCTTATTCTACGACGATGCTGGCGTGGTCGGTTTATGAGTACAAGCAAGGATATGAGGGGTCTGGGCAGCTTGAGGAAATATTAGACAATATTCGCTGGGCAACCGATTATTTTGTAAAAGCTCATACCGCTCCTAACGAGCTGTGGGGACAAGTTGGTAACGGAACAACCGATCATAATTGGTGGGGACCCGCAGAAGTCATGCAGATGCAGAGACCTTCCTACAAAATTGATGCCACTCATCCCGGATCAGATCTTGCCGCAGAAACAGCTGCAGCGTTAGCTTCAGCATCCATTATTTTCAGGGATACGGATGCCGTATATGCGGACAAGCTGCTGCTGCATGCTAAACAGCTTTACAATTTTGCTGACACTTACCGCGGCTCCTATTCCGACAGCATTACCGATGCCAAACAATATTATAATTCTTGGAGCGGTTATGCGGATGAATTGAGCTGGGGGGCTGTCTGGTTGTATTTGGCGACTAACGATCAGCAGTATCTCAATAAGGCTATTGCAGCAAGTGATCAATGGGGAACGAATCAGGCTGGAAACTGGGGTTATCAGTGGACGCAGTCTTGGGACGACAAGCATTATGGCGCTCAATTACTGTTGGCACGAATCATCGGGCAGACCAAGTTCATTCAATCCACTGAACGGAATATGCAGTATTGGACGACTGGAGTGGGTGGAACAAGTGACCGTGTTGCCTATACACCTGGCGGACTAGCCCATCTGGATCAATGGGGCGCATTGCGTTATGCAGCCAATCAGGCTTTTATGGCCTTCGTTTACTCGGACTGGGTGAGCGATCCGGTGAAGAAAGATACGGCGCGTTCTTTCGCGGAGAGACAAATTACGTATATGCTTGGCGACAATCCACGAAACAGCAGTTATGTTATCGGTTATGGTAATAATTCTCCTCAGCATCCCCATCATCGAACCTCACATGGATCATGGAATGATAGTCAGACCGTTCCGGTAAATCATCGCCATGTCTTGTACGGAGCGCTAGTTGGAGGCCCGTCCAAAACAGACAGCTACACCGACTCCATTAACGATTATGTCTCGAATGAAGTTGCAACCGATTACAATGCAGCTTTTACAGGAGCTATTGCAAAAATGGTGCTGCTGCATGGACAAGGGCAACAGCCGCTTGCACAATTTCCACCTGCAGAGACACGTGAAGATGAGATGTTTGTCGAAGCCTCTGTGAATGCTAGTGGCAGCAACTTCGTAGAGATTCGAGCATTGCTGAATAACCGTACGGGCTGGCCGGCACGGGCCAGTAAAGAGATGTCTTTTAACTACTATGTGGATCTTAGTGAAGCGATAGCGGCTGGTTATGCTCCTGAGGATATTACGGTTACGGCGGGAGGCTACAATCAGGGTGGAACGGTGTCTGCACTTCAGCCTTACGATGCAGCTAACCATATCTACTATACTAAGGTTGATTTTACAGGTACTTTAATTTATCCGGGTGGACAATCTGCTCATCGTAAGGAGATTCAATTCCGAATTGCAGCCCCGCTGAACACTAACTTCTGGAATAATGCTAATGATTTTTCATTCCAAGGTGTGGCAGCTCAAGGAGCAACTCCTGTTAAAACAGCGAACATTCCGGTGTTTGATGCAGGTGTGCACATGTATGGAGAACTTCCAGCGGGTGGTGGACAACCTGGAGAACCTCAAGTCCCTGCACGTCCGACTAATGTTCAGGCAGTAGCAGGTAATGGGACTGTCCATTTGACTTGGAATGCCATTAGCGGGGTTAGTGAATATACCGTTAAACGCAGTGAAGTGAGTGGAGGCCCGTATACGGTGCTTGAGAATGTCATGGGAACGGATTACATGGATAGTGGACGGGTGAACGGAACCACTTATTATTATGTGATCACTGCCACGAATAGTGTAGGGGAGAGCTTGCCATCTATACAGGTTAGTGCCAAACCCCAAGAAACAACACAGCCCACAACGGGGAATTTGAAGGTGCAATATCGTACGAATGATACGAATGCCAGTGATGGACAGCTGCGCCCTCAGTTCCGAATTATGAATACAGGAACCGAGTCTGTGGCACTTAGCGGCTTGAAGCTGCGTTATTATTTCACTGTGGATGGGGATAAACCACAACAGTTTCATTGTGATTATGCTGTAGTGGGCAGTGGTAATTTAAGCGGCAGTTTTGTTAAGCTGAATCCCGCCAGTACGGGCGCGGATTATTATCTGGAGATTTCTTTTGGTGCAGGGGCTGGAAGCGTAGCGCCTGGTGGAGATAGCGGCGAGATTCAGGCTCGCACCAATAAGACGGACTGGACGGCTTACAATGAAACGGATGATTATTCCTACAGCGCGGTTCAGCAGACATTTGCCGATTGGAATAAAGTTACACTTTATGAAGGTGAAACACTTGTATGGGGCTTAGAACCATAAATATATCCAAGAGAGGGAGCTTGCCTAAGATGATGAAATTGAGCTTAATAAAGAAGCCTGTTTCTGTAATGATGGCCGCAGTCCTGTTTCTCTCACTCATGACCGGTCTATTTAATTTTAGACCTCAGACTGCTCACGCTTCTACTACGGAGCAGACGCGATTTCTGCAATTATATGCGCAGCTAAAAGACCCCGCAAATGGTTATTTCTCTGCTGAAGGAGTACCTTATCATGCGGTAGAGACCTTGATGAGTGAAGCCCCTGATTACGGACATATGACGACCTCAGAAGCTTACAGTTATTGGATGTGGCTTGAGGTACTCTATGGTTATCACACAGGGGACTGGACTAAGCTGGAATCAGCTTGGGACAACATGGAGAAGTATATCATCCCTATTAACGAAGGTGATGGCAAGGAAGAGCAGCCAACCATGAGTTATTACAATCCGAACAGCCCGGCTACGTATGCAGCGGAGCATGCTCAGCCGGATCAGTATCCAAGTCAGCTAGGTGGCCAGTATGCAGCAGGTAAAGATCCGCTAGATGCTGAATTGAAGGCGACGTATGGCAACAACCAGACCTACTTGATGCACTGGCTGGTAGACGTGGACAACTGGTACGGCTTCGGCAACTTGCTGAATCCTACGCATACAGCCGCTTATGTGAATACATTCCAACGGGGTGAACAAGAGTCCGTTTGGGAGGCGGTCCCTCACCCGTCTCAAGATGACAAAACGTTCGGAAAAGCAAACGAAGGCTTCATGAGCCTGTTCACAAAAGAAGCTAACGTGCCTTCCGCTCAATGGCGTTACACGAATGCTACAGATGCCGATGCACGGGCAGTACAAGCAATGTACTGGGCTAAAGAGCTCGGCTACAACAATACAGTGTATTTGAATAAAGCTAAGAAAATGGGCGATTTCCTGCGGTACGGTATGTATGATAAATACTTCCAAAAAGTAGGAAGTGCAGCTACTGACGGCACACCTGATGCCGGGACTGGCAAAGATTCCAATCAATATCTTCTGGCTTGGTATACCGCATGGGGCGGTGGACTTGGAGCTACAGGAAACTGGGCTTGGAGAATCGGGGCGAGCCATGCCCACCAAGGGTATCAGAATGTCGTGGCTGCCTACGCACTTTCTGATTCGGATGGTGGTCTGATCCCGTCATCAGCTACAGCTGGACAGGATTGGGAAAATTCTCTGAAACGTCAATTGGAATTCTATACTTGGCTGCAGTCCTCTGAAGGGGCAATTGCCGGAGGAGCGACCAATAGTTATCAAGGCGCCTACAAGGCTTATCCAGCCGGAACCAGTACTTTTTATGGCATGGCATATGACGAAGCTCCAGTCTACCACGATCCTCCATCCAATAACTGGTTCGGGATGCAGGCATGGAGTGTGGAGCGGGTAGCAGAGCTGTACTATATCCTTGCTTCTAACGGAGACACTACATCTGAAAACTTTCAAATGGCAAAACAAGTTATAGAAAATTGGGTAGATTGGTCTAAAGATTATGCCTTTGCCAACAAACGTCCAGTTACGGATGCTGAAGGTTACTACCTGAACAGTCAAGGTAATCGAATTCTTGGAGGAGACAACCCACAAGTGGCAACAGTCTCTGCACCAGGAGAGTTCTGGATTCCAGGTAATGTGGAATGGACAGGACAACCTAATACGTGGAATGGCTTCAGTGGTTCTGCAGCAAACAGTAACCTGAAAGCCGTAACTAAGAGTCCAAGCCAAGATACAGGTGTACTGGGCAGCTATATTAAGGCACTTACCTTCTATGCGGCTGGCACCAAAGCTGAACATGGCAGCTACAGTACTCTGGGAGGAGAGGCTCAGGTACTGGCTAAATCTTTGTTAGACACGGCATGGGGTTATAACGATGGAGTTGGTATTGCAACTACCGAAAGCCGTGGAGATTATTCTCGCTATTTCACTAAAGAAGTCTATTTCCCAAGCGGTTGGACAGGTACATTCGGCCAAGGAAATACGATCCCTGGTTCATCTACAGTGCCTTCCGATCCAGCTAAAGGCGGAAACGGGGTATACGCAAGCTATACCGATATCCGTCCAAATATCGTGAATGACTCCAAGTGGCAATATTTGCTGGACAAATACAATACTTCTTTTAATAAAGTGACTAAAACTTGGGACAATGGAGCCCCTGAATTTACCTACCATCGCTTCTGGTCGCAAGTAGATATGGCAACTGCTTATGCTGAATACGATCGACTGATCAACAGCAGTGTGCCTACTGAGCCAGTAGCTCCAAAAGCACCTTCCAAACCAAGTGTGGTCGCTGGTAACAAAGTTGTAGATCTTAGTTGGAACAACGTAACTGGAGCTACTAGCTACACTGTGAAAAGAGCTGCGACAACTGGTGGCCCTTACAGCGATGTGGCTGTTGTCACTCAGGCGACTTACAATGACGCTTCAGTGGTTAACGGTACGGATTACTACTACGTAGTTAGTGCTTCCAACGTGGTTGGAGAGAGCCCAAATTCGCTTGAGGTTCACGCCAAGCCTATTGATGTGCCGATTCCGGTACAAGGAGATTTGCTGGTGAAATACCGGACAAGTGATACCAATCCGGGAGATAATCAGTTCCGCCCGCAGCTGCAAATTGTTAACAATGGGGATACGGCTGTAGCGCTTAGCGATGTAAAGCTGCGGTATTATTACACGATTGATGGCGATAAACCTCAACAATTTAATGTTGACTATGCTAACATCGGTGGAAGTAATATACAGGGAACATTCGTGAAGGTGGACCCTGCCAAAACTGGAGCGGATTATTATTTAGAAATCTCCTTCGGCGCAGGTGCAGGCAGTCTTGCACCGGGAGCCAACACGGGTGATATCCAGATCCGGGTCAACAAAACGGATTGGAGCAATTACAACGAGGTTGGAGACTACTCTTATGATCCTGCCAAAACATCGTACACGGAATGGAATCATGTGCCGTTGTATTTGAATGGTGATCTAGCATGGGGACTTGAGCCTTAAAGTCTAAATAAGGGAAGCCCTAGCCATTTGGCTGGGGCTTTTTTTAGTAATTGGCTAGTTAGCGACTGCGACTAAATGTGGCTTCATATCCATTTTAATTGTATTTTTTACAACTAAAATACACCCTAGCCGCGCCAACGTAATTTAGTTGCACTTCATACAACTATTTATCAGTATATGGGTATTTATTGAGGTATAAGCTCAGTTTAACTGTACAATATACAACTAAAACCCAAAAAGAAATAAAAAAGCACGAAATAGCTGTATTAAATACAACTATTTCGTGCTTTTGGTATGTTAGTTAGATATTGTGAGTTACTACGATTACTTGTAGATAGGCTTTTATAGAAGCTTGGCTTACATTCACACTTGTGCTGAAGGAACAACCTTCTCCGCGTATTCTATCGTTCCGCCGCCGAGACATTGCTCGCCGAGATAGAAGACAACGGCTTGACCAGGTGTGATAGCTTTTTGTGGAACATCAAAGGCTACATTTATTGTTCCATCTTCACGCGCTGTAAGGGTCACGCCTTGATCTGGCTGGCGATACCGGAACTTGGCGATGCATTTCAGCGGCTCTTGCCCAAGCTCTTGACCGTCAATCCAGTTAACACCGGAAGCAATCAGGCTAGTAGAGTACAGGCTATGGTGCTTGTCTCCTTGTACTACATAAAGAATGTTGCGGCTAAGGTCTTTCTCAGCTACAAACCACGGTTCGCCGTTGCCAGAGCCACCAATACCAAGGCCTTGGCGTTGGCCTAACGTGTAATACATAAGTCCGTCGTGGCGGCCTTTGATCTCTCCAGTTACTATGTCAACCATATCGCCAGCTTGTGCCGGGAGATATTGACTGAGGAATTCGCGGAAGTTGCGCTCGCCGATAAAGCAGACGCCTGTGCTATCTTTTTTCTTGGCAGTGTAAAGTCCTGCTTCTTCAGCAATTCTCCGCACTTCAGGTTTCGGCAGATGTCCAATAGGGAACATTGTTTTAGAGAGTTGATGTTGCCCCAGTGCATTCAGGAAATAGGTTTGATCCTTATTGTTGTCTACGCCGCGGAGCAGCTTGTACACACCATCTTCTTCTATAACACGTGCGTAATGTCCAGTTGCGACATAATCGGCACCAAGCTGAAGAGCTTTGTTCAAAAATTCTCCAAACTTAATCTCGCGGTTGCACATGACGTCAGGATTTGGCGTCCGGCCGGCCTTATATTCATCGAGAAAATAAGAAAATACCTTATCAAAGTATTCCTTCTCGAAATTAACGGTATAGTAAGGAATATCAATCTGCTCGCATACGCGGCGAACATCCTCTGCATCGCTTTCGGCCGTACATACTCCGAATTCGTCGGTATCGTCCCAGTTCTTCATGAAGATGCCGATGACGTCATAGCCCTGCTGCTTGAGCAGAAGCGCCGTGACGGAGGAATCGACCCCTCCGGACATGCCGACGACGACACGGGTGTCTTGTTTTGCTTTTGTCATCGTAATCACCATTTCTGTACCCAAAATACCGGTCATTCATGGAACACCCGGCTCAAAATGTATTATAACATACCTGTCTACTCTAAACCTCTGAAATAAGAGACTGGAAACAACAAAATGTCCACCTGGGGTGAACATTCTCGTAAAATGTTTCGTTTACCATTTCATTTGTGACTTCGGATATGATAACATAAACTGAGAGTAATTATCGGAATACCTTGATATGACAATCAAAATGACTTGCCGAATCAATAGTATACAATAATCAGACATTAAACTGAAAGAGGTGCCCCTTTGAAAATATCAACCAAAGGTCGTTACGGACTAACAATTATGATGGAGCTTGCACTGAAATTTGGTGAAGGACCAACTTCACTTAAGAGTATCGCTGAGAAAAATGGTCTTTCCGAGCATTATCTGGAGCAACTAATTGCTCCTCTGCGCAATGCAGGGCTTGTAAAAAGTATTCGTGGAGCATATGGCGGATACATTTTGTCGCGTGAGGCGAACGCTATCACTGCCGGTGATATCATCCGTGTGCTGGAGGGCCCTATCTCTCCTGTAGACTTCACGGAAGAGGACGATGCAGCGAAACGGGATTTATGGTTGCGTATTCGTGACAGCATTGCCGATGTGCTGGATTCCACAACACTTTATGATTTGATTAACTACAAAGAAGAGAGTTTGGCTGACAATTACATGTTCTATATTTAGTCCTCGAATGAAAGATATTCCAAAAAAATAATGTGTCAACGTTTAGGCTCCCATTTGGGAGTCTTTTTTTATCTGCGATTCTATTTGTTCTTACGCTTATTAAAGAGCGCGATCCAGCAGCAAGAGGCTCCGATGAACGCTGCGAGAATCGGTATCCATTGATTAGTAGTCAAGTTAGGACCTCCATAGTGCTTATAATTCTTTTGTCATAAAAACACTATAGGGGTCTTCAATGTAATCTGCAAACGGACTGCAGTATTCAAATCCATATTGTTCATATAATTTTCTAGCTGCTTCGAACCCTTCAGTGGATCCGGTTTCTAAGCTCAGCCGCCGATAGCCTTGTTGCTTAGCTTCCTTAATGATATGGGCAAGCATTTTAGATGCAATACCCTTCCTAAGATGCTTGGTAGAAGTACGCATAGATTTGATTTCACCATGATGGCTACCCAGGTCTTTAAGAGCACCGCAACCTAAGAGTTCGCCCTGCTCCCAGGCACTCCAGAAGGTGATTTCAGGTGTTTTTAATTTATCTAAATTCAACGCATGCACACTCTCTGGCGGGGATTGCTCAAACATGCTCTGCAGATGTTCACTGATCAATGCTATGATTTCGGTTCCGGTTAAGTTATCGATTCTAATCTCCATATTATTCACTCCCAATGATAAGATTATGGTTTGCTGTATATATCATATTTCTTTAGCGGAGTCCGCTGTTGTATGTTGTAGCAATCGGTCCAAGGCTTTCTGTATAAGTGGCATAAAGTAATTAAGAATTAAGCCGCCTAAACAAATGGTAAGTAGAGTGCCAATCCCAATAGGCCCATTGAAAATAATGGCGGCAAATAAGAAAACCAGATATATGATTGTTCTAGTAAATAGTATACTAAGCCTAGTTATCGTTTGCAGTACTAATGTTAGTCGGTCCACTGGAATCGGTGCGAAATTTGCGTACAAATAAATGGATGTACCTAATCCAATTGCGATTAAGCCTAAACCATAAAAGGCGATTTTACTGATCCACAGATTAGGCTCGATCAGATTGTTTAACAAAAAAAGCCACATATCGATACCAATGCCTGCTATAAATGCAGTTACCAACCCTAATAATTCTGGTCTTTGCTTGGATAAACATGAATTACATCCAATCAATAGGCATGCGATCAGCACTTCCCAACTGCCTACTGTAAGACCGACATTTTGGGATAGACCGACTAAAAGTGCATCAAAAGGTGACGCTCCAAGATCGGAGATTATTGTTAGTGAAACGCCTAGGGTTAAGATGAAAATTCCGCAAGTGAAAATGGAAAACGTAGTTACACTAAACTTCTTCATTCTATTGAAGCAGAAAGATCTTTAATCATTAAAAGATGAGGGATGCCATCCTCCATAAATTCAGTAGATGAAGCCCGATAACCAAGTTTCTTATAGAACCCCTCTGCCTGAGTTTGCCCGTGCAATTTAACCTTTTGATGCCCCTTTTCAACCACGATCTCTTCTAATGCAGAAATAATTTTTTTCCCAATTCCAAATTTACGATAAGGTTCTAGGATGCAAATACGCTCTAACTTACCTAATCCATCAAGAAAGCGGATCCTTCCTGTGGCAACTGGTTGCCCATCATAATAGGCGAGAACATGCTCACATTCTCCATTCAGCGTATCGAATTCATCAAATTCATCATTAAGGGGTACGCCTTGTTCCTCAACAAATACTTTTTTTCTTATTGAAAATGCAGCTTCCAGTTCCTCGATTAGTGTAATTCTTTTAAGATTCATTCTTGCTTACTCCATTCTGTATTTGTTTTTTTTAGGAAAAACGTCATAATGAATTAACGACAATTATAAGTATATATATAATCAATATTGTTGTAAATACAACATTATTGGAACTGGTAGGTGATTGAATGAAGGAGATACTTCGTGAAGTTGGAATGATAGCGAGGGCATTAGATTCCATAAGTAATATAGAGTTCAAGGAATTAGAGCTTACAAAGGGGCAGTATTTATATCTGGTCCGGATATATGAGAATCCAGGTATTATTCAAGAAAAGCTGTCGGAAATGATAAAGGTGGACCGAACAACAGCAGCGCGTGCGATTCAGAAACTTGAAATCCAAGGTTTTATTGAAAAGAAAGACGATGAAACCAACAAAAAAATAAAAAGGTTATTCACAACTGAAAAAGGTAAACAAGCCTATTCTTTTCTGAAGAGAGAAGGGGAACATACCGACTTGGTTGCGTTAGCAGGATTATCTGAAAAAGAAACGGAAGTATTGTTTCAACTCTTGCAAAGGGTTAGGAAAAATGTTGAGGTTGAGTGGGAATACGTAAAGAAGGGAAATAAAAGAGAGTACTAAAATCAGCAATTGTTATTGAACTAACCCAACGCGATCGCATGAAAAAATGCCTTGCTAGTGATAATACTGGCAGGGCATGTTAATGTGATGATCTATATATCAACGGAGCCGTGGAACGTGCGGAGCGGAGAATAAAAAAAACACCCTAAGGTGTTCTTTGAGGGTAATTATTGTTCTGCGGGTGTATTTCCCATTGCAATAGAAATTCTGTTCCAACTGTTGATTTGATTAATGACCAGTACAAGATCAATATATTGCTTCTCATCGTATTGTTCACGTACTCGTTTATATAGCTCATCAGGAACTCTTTTGGAAGGGATTAGCGTAATATGCTCAGATAGTTCGAGAGCAACCTTCTCTTCAGGTGTATAAAAAGTACATTCCTCCCAAACATTTAAACAATAAATTCGTTGTTCGGTTTCACCCATTTTACGAGCTTCGGATGTATGCATATCTATGCAGAAAGCACATCCGTTAATTTGAGAAACTCTGATTTTGATAAGTTCTCTTGTAGTCCGATTAATCGTAGATTTTTTGGTGTACATCTCCATATCCATCATGATTTTCATACCCTCAGGTGCAACTTCATTGTAGGCAACTCTTTGACTCATTTGGCAAGACTCCTTAGGCTTTAGTTTAGGAATAGTATAACTTTATTTTAACACTATTATTCTTTATATGCGAACATTTGTGCTTATTTACTTATGAGAAGGCAGAAATCACCCGATGACCTCTGCATTGGTATACATAATGTTCCAAATCTAGTATTCTAGTAAGAAGATTTTATACGGATGATGTAAAATACATAGGAGCTCGTTATGAGACGTAGTTAACATAATAATACTCAAAATGAGGTGTTTTAAAATGGGCAAGAATTATCGTTGGAGGCACGAGAAAGGAATGGGAGTATTTCGAATGTTTGGTGTGATATTTATTTTTACTCTAATGCTTAAGGGCGTCACGTTATTGGTTCAGGGAATGGAGAGTCTGGTAAGAAATACATATGAATTTGGCTATGCTTTTGGATCTTTATTAGAGAAGGTTTTTTAACTGAAAAATCGAACATATGTAATATCAAAGCCCAGTATGCTATGGATCTTGCCAGAGTGGGAATCGGCGATGATGCGGATGCGAAAGCTCAGCGTAACAGCGTTCAAGTTCATGAAAATATTTTCTTTTTCATTACCTGCACTAAAAAGCCTATCGCCTAATCCCCGGCAATAGACTTTTTATGATGTGGGCAGCCAGCCCCAATCAAGTAATAACTACATCGGAATATCCCGCAAAAATAGTCTGTGTTCCCGGACTAGTATCTGTCCATACGCCGATATATCCTCCAGGCGGAACGGAAGTGATATCAATATAATCCCCTATTAAGGTTACAGGTCCTGTACCTCCAGCATTCGGATCGAAGGAAACGTTAGTTATTCTAGTGTTGGTAAATGTCTGTCCACCGTTAATGGATCGCGCAACATATACATCTAGCAAAAAGCCGTTAACCTGATTGCTGTAATAGATCACATTTACTACGCCTGTCAAAGGGTCGACATCGATCGCAGGAAAAAAGTTCTGAGATCCCGCGGGTGCACCGGTAATACTAACGGGAGTGCTCCAAGTCATGCCCCTGTCGTTTGAAATGGACATGAATACATCAGAGTACCCTTGGCGGAAATCCTGCCAGATGGTATACACACGGTTGGTAAAGGGTCCGACTGATCGATCGGTTGAAATATTCGCAAATGTTAAGACCCGAAAAGCATAGCCGGGAACGGGCAGGACTATGGGAACAGGTACGATCGTGGACACAAGAACAGGGGCGCCAAACGTTGTTCCACCATCCAAAGAAGTTCTGATCACAAATCGGAATTCCGGATTTGTCGTAATCCATGCTCCATACACGCTGCCTATCAAATCCACAGCCACATCGGGACGTTCTACCTGATTAGCTTCACTGGAAAGCAGGATGGGAGTGTCCCATGTGGCTCCATTATCACGAGATCGACTAAGAAAAGCTGTCGAGTTACCTCCGTTAGCTACATTGAACTGATGATTGTAAGAAACATAGATATTTCCTAAATATGGGCTAGATTGTCCTACATCGATTGTGATATTTGTTTCGTCATTATTAATGTAGGTTCCATACCCGCTACTTACAATTACAGGGCTGCTGAAATTAGTACCATTGTTGGTGGAAATATAGAATATAGTTGTTCCGTCTGAAGCGCCTGGAAAAGCATGTGCAGAAATGGCAAATGTATTCGGAAAGGAGTACGCAACAGCAGGTGCTTCGGCCCCTGTAAATCCTGGAGGCAGAGGCAGTAAAGCTTGTGACCAGTTGGCACCGCCATCTAACGAGCGATACATCCCTATTAATGGAACTCCGGTTGTAGTGTCTACAGCTACAGCAATCATGATCCCGGGAATAAGCAGATTCACAGCAACATAGGGTTCAAACTTTGGTGGCAAACCTGTAGTGACCTGAAAATTGAAATTGGTCATTGTCACCTCTCCTTTTTCATCTTTAATCTATGTTATGAAAAAAGCGGGAAAGGAACTGTATACCTGTCTATTTGGCTATTATTCCACGTGTTAACCCCTCCTCTTGCCTCACAACTATAAGCTAGCTGTTGAATAAGTTGATAGAAACCAAGAGGAGGAGTGAGAAAATGCCTTATACAACAGGTCTTATTACGAATACGAGAGCAACTGGTACTGCAGCGAGTAATGTAGTGGTCAGTGTTCGTAACACAAGTAATGCGAGTGCAATGATGATTGTCGAAGTCTTCGGTGTTCCATATTCCTTGCCAGCTCTTACCCCGCTTTATGTCACAGGTTATTTCGTTCCTGCAAAGAGTTCTGATATTAGAGAGTTTTTCATTGGGGGGAATCTGGCTTACGAGGTGCAAATTAGTAGTCCTTATCCTTTGGCAGAAGTAGTCACCTCTGTTTATGGGCTGGATGAGTTCGGAAATCTAGTTACCGATCAGCGGGTGCTTCAATCTGAAATGACGGAGATTACCGCCCTTTCTATACCTGTATAATAGTAATATTTAGACCATTAAGCAGCAGTCGCTGAAAGAAATAGGGCGATTGCTGCTTTTTTAGGCGTAATAAAGTATTTTAAGGGCATTCACACAGTCAGATGGGAGGAATCAAAATATACTGATTTTATACTCCAATGTAGAGAGAGGTAAAAAATCATGGCGGATGTAGGAGTAGTTATGCCTGTGTATACCCAAAAGCCGGAGTTCTTACGGCAAGCTCTGCAGTCTGTTCTACACCAATCTTTTACCAATTTTCGGCTGGTTGTTGTGATCGATGGTGCACCAGAAATGGAACCGCTCGTGAGATCCATTATTGTCGAAGATCCAAGGGTAACGGTTATCTCTTACGTACAGAACAGGGGTATAGCACATGCACTGAATACCGGCTTTGATCTTTTGTATAGTGAGCCTAGTATTCAATATCTAAGTTGGGTTTCCAGCGACAATGTTTATGAACCCCGTTTCCTCGAAATCCTTCGGGGGGCGCTAGTTAGAGGTCCACAGGAGTTAGGCATCGTGTACAGTTCTTTTCAAAGCATCGATAACGAGGGAAGGTTTCTTCATAACGAACATCAATTAGCTACTCAGCGTAATTATCAGTCACAGCCTAAAGAGAGATTGCTGGATTACTCGCTTATTGGCGTTTCTTTTATGTACAAAGCACAGATTGCGAAGCTTGTTGGAGCTTATGGAATGGAACCGGTGGAGGATTATGATTACTGGCTGAGACTGGCTGAACATTGTGAAATTCGCTTTATACCGGTGGAACTGGTGAATTATCGTGTGGATTCTACCTTTAGTGTATCTGCCCAATTACATTCGGTTGAAAATCATCGTAGATGGAGATATGCCTATCATTTGACCCGCCATCAGGCACGGTTTCGCAGAGGAATTCCGGCGATGATTACCGTTCTATATCCTGTAGTGAATGCTTGTGCGGATGAAATAACGCGGATAGAGAATCTGTACGAACAAACGTATAGCAATTATGAATGCCGGGTGTTGGATTTATCAACTACGCGTCAGCCATCGGCTCTATTGGAAACCATACCTCATCCTGCGACAGCGTTCGCCTGGCTGCCTGGAGCTGTGGAGTCACACGCGATTTGCAGTGCTATAGAACAACTATCCACTCCATTCACGATAGTTTTAGGTCCAAAAGTTTTTATAGGAGCGCTCGATATTGAGTACATGCTGGAAGCTTTGGTAACTACGGGCGGGGATACGATTTCCAATTACTATACGGATGATCATAGCCTGATTGGATTTCGACACAGACATGTCCCATCGACCAAAGGCCACTATTATAATGAGCTGTTTCGCAGCGCAGATCTGTATGATTTGTTGAAGACCTCTTTTACCTAAAAATAATTTGCGAATGAGTGATCATAATGAAGATTTTGTTCACTTTTTATAACCCGAGTGGAGGTATGCAAACCCTGAACCGAGTTCGCTGCCAAGCGTTACATGCTCGCGGTGTAGAGTGCCATTTACTGTATACACACCATGGAAAAGGACAGCAGAATATCCGTAACATTCAAACGCATATTACCAATAGCGATGACGAGATCAGGGCAATGCTTGCTCGTGAAGCTTTTGACTTAATTGTAGTGTGTACGGATATTAACTTAGCAGAGCGGATTCGAGGGTTCGGGTATAAAGGGCCGCTTGTTTTTGAAGTGCAGGGTTTAGGCACCTTAGATGAAGCTGAGCAGGTCGTTAATAATTTTACAGAGCGCATTTACAGGCTCACCGATGCACTGCTGTATCCAGAAACAACCCATTTGCAGGCGCTTTTCAAAGGCGGATTTCCAACCATTCCACAATATTGTTTTGATGATCCGATCGATTGCGATCAGTTTGGATATACCAATTATCCCGCGAAAAGTTTCCCTATCCTCGGCTGGGTAGGACGCATTCAAACGAATAAGAATTGGCGGGAATTTCTGCAAATCGGGCAAAGGCTGCTGGCGATCCATCCCGAACTTTATTTATGGATTTTTCAGGATGATACTTTGTTTGATCCAGAGCAAAAAGAAAGCTTTGATCAATTTGTAGCTGAGACGGGGATTTCTTCACGGTTGATTTCGTATTCCAATATTCCTCATGAGCAAATGGCAGATTATATGAGTATTATTGGTGATTCGGGAGGTTTGCTCCTTTCTACCTCTATTTTGGAAGGGTTTGGATACGCGGTTGCTGAGGCGATGTTGTGCCGTTGTCCTGTACTTACTACAGATTCAGACGGCGTTCGAAGACTCGTCATTAACAATCACACTGGAAAAATATACACTAGAGGGCAGCTGGATGAAGCTGTGGTTGCTGCTCTATCCTTAATGAATGATCCAGAACTACGGGCCAGAATCAGGATGAATGGAGAATGGCATATCCGGACTAACCTATCCTCTGAGCTGTATGCAGACAGATTTCTACAGATGTATCATCAATTGATGGGACGCAGAATTCATATTGAGCGGCGCTGGTCTTAACTCTGCGGTTAATCCGCAGGGTTAAGATGTTTTTTCATGGATTAACAACGAGGTCAGAATTAGTGTCAATAAAAGGGTGACAATCATTCCTACCATTTGAATAATATTGTTTTCTATATCTCATTGATTAATTCCTTCGTATTATTCCGAACATTTCCCACTGCAGTAGAGACCGGGTAGGCTCTCATTTGATGCTGATCATAGGGTTTAAGAAGCTTTATTAACGAAGTTGCGTCCTGATTGTCCCGGCTCAGCCATTCTGGCTCATCCTCAAGCTTCAAAATAACTGGCATACGGTTATGGATTTCAGCCATAAGTTCATTTGGGGTAGTCGTTATAATCGTGCAGGTACTTAATTTATTACCTTCAGGGTCCATCCAAATATCATACAATCCGGCCATTGAAAAAATACCCCCATCGCGCATCACGATTCGCATGGGTTGTTTGCTATTGCCCTGAACCTTCCATTCATAGAAGCCATCAGATGGAATGATGCAGCGGCGGGAGCTTACTAATCGCTTGAAAGAAGGCTTCTCAAGGAGTGACTCTGCCCGGGCATTGATCATTTTACTGCCGATTTTGGAATCTTTGGCCCATGAAGGAACCAGACCCCAGCGCAGTTCCCCAAGTTTATTGCTGGATCCTGTGTTAATGACTGCCGGAATTTGCTGCATGGGTGCTGCGTTATATGTTGGAGCATAGTGGATAATGGTTGAATCATTCGCAAAATATCTGACCATCAGCTCTCCCATGGTGACGGTTATCGTATATCGTCCGCACATTTTATACACTTCCCATTCGGCCGTTTTTGAGGCTGGATTTGTTTACAGCTTGTAATCAGCATGTTATGCTCGAAATATTTCTTAGCTTGAACGGCTGTTAAGGGTTGTATCTTATTATAAACGAAGCACAATGAATGAAGAAAGCGGTGCATATAGGTGATTTTGGTAAGCTCTTGTTTAGCTGGTATGAAGGTAAGATATAATGGCACGGATTGTTTGGATGAGAAAATTCAGAAGCTTTTGAATGAGAATCAAGCTATTGCTGTGTGTCCGGAATTATTAGGGGGATTCTCTACGCCTAGAGAGCCAGCTGAAATTGTCGGCGGGGATGGTGAGGCTGTGCTTGCAGGAACGGCTAAAGTAGTGGACCGATCGGGCATAGATGTAACAGAACTATATTTAAAAGGGGCTTATATTACGCTTGAGAAAGCTCAAGAAGTTTCAGCTACGATGGTAGTCCTCAAGGAAAACAGTCCTTCTTGCGGCAGCACCATGATTTATAACGGAGAGTTCAAAGGGAAGAAGATCGCTGGGAACGGCGTGACTGCAGCTTTACTTAGAAAAAACGGCATAGAAGTTACCTCTGAAGAGAATTGGCTGTCATTACCTTAGCCTGTGCAGGGAATTGATTACAATATTGTGTTCTTTAGTTTGTGGAAAACTAACTTCTCGCGCGGTATAATTTAATAGTTCTTAAAAACGAACTGTTTTCCTATACCCTAGAAGTGGAGAAATGAATGATGAAAACCATCTATTTGGACCACGCCGCATCAACCCCGGTTCATCCGGAGGTGGCCAAGGTCATGCTGAATATAATGACAGAACAATATGGAAATGCGTCCAGTGTACATCAGTTCGGACGTTCAGCCAAGAAAATATTAAATGGGGCGCGCGATACTATCGCCGCCTTTTTAGGCTGCTCGCCGGAAGAGTGGGTGTTCACTGGCGGCGGAACCGAAAGTGACAATCTAGCACTCTATGGAGCTGTCGCTGCTGTTGCCCAGAAAGGCAATCATATTATCACCTCTGCGATAGAGCATCATGCAGTGCTACATACCTGCGAAGAGCTGGAGAAGGAAGGCTTTAAGGTTACTTATCTTCCTGTGGATTCTACAGGCCGAGTATCCGTTGCAGATGTAGAAGCAGCGGTGCAGGAAGACACAGTGCTAATCAGTGTAATGTATGCCAACAATGAGGTAGGAACCGTTCAGCCGATTCAGGAAATTGGCCAGTTTGCCAGAGAGCGGGGTATTCTGTTCCATGTTGATGCTGTACAAGCTCTTGGTGCCTTACCGATCACACTGCGGGAGCTTCCGGTAGATTACATGAGCTTTACAGCTCACAAAATCAATGGACCTGGGGGGAGCGGTGGCCTTTATGTGCGGAGTGGAGCACCGCTGCATCCAAGACTCCACGGTGGCCTTCAGGAGCGCGGCAGACGAGCCGGAACAGAAAATTTAGCAGGTACTGCTGGATTTGCCAAGGCTGTTGAAATAGCAGTTACAGGTCTATCAGAACGTCGACAAAAAGTGCAGCTCCTGCGCAATAGACTACTTGAAGAGCTGGATGCGCTGATTGGACGGGAAAGTTATTCAATTAACGGCAATACCGAGCATTTTTTGCCTAGTATACTGAATTTGAGCTTCCCGGGAGCTAGAACAGATGTTATGCTGATGAACCTGGATATGGACGGGATTGCGGCAGCAAGCGGTTCAGCCTGCACGTCAGGATCACTGGAAATATCCCATGTTCTGAGAGCAATGGAGCTTCCAGAAAATATTTTAGGGTCAGCGATTCGATTTAGCATGGGTTTGGGTAATACTACTGAAGAAATTGAGTACGTTGCTCGAAAAGTTGAAACCATTCTGAATCGGCTGCGTATCAGAGACTAGTTACTTCTAGGCTATGGTAGGTATCCTGATCATTCGGGCTTTCACTTTTTGAGAACTCGTAATTACACTCAAAGTGAGGAGACCGAGCAGCCATGAAACTTCAAGATCTGATCGGTTTGGCTGTATATGAAGTTGAAGAGGGTAACGCAATCGGCAAAATTGTCGATATTTTGCTCGATTCAAACTGGAATATTACGGGTATTGAACTGGAAAGCAAATCTTTTTTTGGTGGCCATGTGAAATTTGTGGCATGGGAAGATATTGTGGCCTACGGCGAGGATGCTGTCATGATTCGTAATAAAGAGTCGATTGATAAGATAGATGCCGATCATATACCTTGTACTTTTCTACTTGGAAAGAACAAACTTAAGGATTTGAAAGTGCTAACTACAACTGGAACTATACTCGGACGAATATCTGATGTTTATTTTGACCAAAAGTTGGGAAACACAATAGGAGCGCTGGAAATTAGTGACGGGCTTGTCACTGATTTGATCGAAGGCCGCAAATGGCTGCCTTGTTCTGACGAGATGTCCATTGGTGAGAATGCATTAATGGTTCCTGCGATGAGCGAAGAACGGCTACAAAAAGCCATTAATATTGTTAACGGATAGGTGGAATGTATTATATGAAGTGTCCAAACTGCAACTCCAAAGATATCGGAAAGATCGGTTCCCACCAGTTTTATTGCTGGGGCTGTTTCATCGAATTGACGGTAAATGGCGAAAAAATGTCGGTTTATCAAGTTGAAGAAGACGGCACACTAAGCTCGCTGGACGACCTGTTCTCCGGGGATGATATGACTCAGGATTTCCCGCAAATTCATGCGTCGTCTTAACTATGAATCTTGCTTTGTAAGCAAGACTGCTCTATGTACTTAAGCGTCAATTTCCTTTCAGCTGAAATCAGTTGCAAGGTTATTGACGCTTTTTTGTGTGTTTGATGGTTATTTTGCTGCGGCCATACATATACTTATTTACGAAGCTAGTCCAGGCTCTACCGCAGGAGGGTACTCTCATGGAACAATGGTCCCAAAGTAAATGGTTCCGCTGGATGATCGGAGTGCTGCTATCCCTGATCATTTTGTATTTTGTTTGGTTGCTTCGTCCGATGCTGCAGGGGATTTTTGTATTTTTAAAGGCAATCCTCGCTCCATTTCTGGCAGCTATGATTATTTCCTATGTGCTGAATCCCGTGGTTAGTATGCTGGCCGGACGGAAGATGCCGCGTAGCGTAGCTGTTCTACTTATATATGCAGTGTTTCTAACGGCGATTACCGTGATCGCCATCAACCTTATCCCGATGTTTATTGAGCAGCTTGAAGAATTAAATGAACATCTGCCTGAGATCACACTGCAAGCCCAGGGGCTGATGAGCCATATGAATACAAGGCTAATACCGCCTGGGGTTGAAATGGGGATGAACAACTGGTTTTTTCAACTGGAGAATCGTCTGGCCGAAGGGATTTCGCATTTTCTCGATAATATAGGGACAACGATTAACTTGCTGTTCAATGCTTTTATCGTGCCGTTTCTGGTGTTCTATATTTTGAAGGATTTTGACGTATTTGAACGGACGGTGGTCTCTTGTCTGCCCCGCGCACGCCGCAAGTCTATTGTTACTTTGTTAAAAGATATCGATGCTGCGCTCGGCAATTACATTCGCGGACAATTTCTGGTCTGCATCATTATAGGTGTGCTTGCCTATATCGGCTATGCCATCGTCGGAATGCCTTATGCCTTACTGTTCGCCAGTGTGGTGGCAGTATTTAATATTGTTCCGTATATGGGTCCTTTTCTAGGGGCTGCACCTGCCATTGTGATGGCTTCGACCGTCTCTTTTCGATTAGTTCTACTGGTTGCTGTGGTAAACACTTTATGCCAAATTGTGGAGAGCAATATTATTTCTCCACAGGTCGTAGGCAGGACGCTACATTTGCATCCGCTGCTTATTATCTTCGCATTGCTGGTAGGTGGTGAACTGGCAGGGATGATTGGACTTATCCTTGCTGTACCGTTCTTTGCAGCTGCAAAAGTCGTAATTCAACACTTTATGGCGTTTTTAATCAAACGAAAGCCCGTATAAAGGGATAATCATTGACTATTGATAACAGTTTTGTATATAATGTTGGGGAATATTACTGATGACTCAGTATATAGTTGTTCGATGATGAGGAGTATTAATTCTATACCGTTATTGCAGAGAGCCGACACTAAGGTGCGAGTCGGTTAACGGAACAGAGTGAACTCACCTCGGAGTAACGGTGCAAGTTTACAGGATATCCATAAGAGATAATGGATGTCATGAATGAACCGCCGTCGCCTCACCCCCGCTAAAGGGTGCAAAGTGAGTGGCAGAATAAAGTATATTCGCCGCTAACTAGGGTGGTACCACGGGAATTATAACCTCTCGTCCCTAGCGATAATACGCTAGGGATGGGAGGTTTTTTTGTAAATATAAGAGAGTATACGTTTTACGCAATACTTCATGTCTTATATTTCCCGCATAAACGCTTACCGTCCTTATAAGGACACCGAAGGTGTATATGCTTGGTTAAGAAATAAGAAATCTAAGAAGTAACACTCCAAGGAGGAGCAGACAATGAGCGACAATCAAACAAATAGCACACCCGCTGGTGGTTACCGGGCGCAGACTATTGAGCCGAAATGGCAAAAGTTCTGGGATGAGAACAAAAGCTTTAAGACAGGAGAAGATCCTGAAAAACCCAATTTTTATGCACTGGATATGTTTCCGTATCCTTCAGGTGCAGGACTGCACGTAGGTCATCCAGAGGGTTACACAGCGACTGATATCGTTTCTCGCTACAAGCGGATGCGCGGTTTCAATGTATTGCATCCGATGGGCTGGGATGCTTTTGGACTTCCGGCAGAGCAGTATGCGATGGATACCGGCCAGCATCCACGTGATTTTACCGATAAGAACATCGATAATTTCCGTCGTCAGATCAAATCGCTGGGTTTCTCCTACGATTGGGACCGCGAGATCAGCACGACAGATCCGGATTATTATAAATGGACACAATGGATTTTTATCCAGTTGTATAACAAAGGCCTGGCTTATGTAGCAGAAGTACCTGTTAACTGGTGTGAGGCACTGGGTACGGTACTTGCCAACGAAGAGGTTATCGATGGTAAAAGTGAGCGCGGCGGTCACCCGGTCGTGCGCAAACCGATGCGTCAATGGATTCTGAGAATTACAGAGTACGCTGAGCGTTTGCTGGAGGATCTGGAAGAACTGGATTGGTCCGAAAGCATCAAGGATATGCAGCGCAACTGGATCGGGAAATCAACAGGTGCAGAAGTGAACTTTAACATTGAAGGTCACAAGGCTAACCTGACCGTGTTTACTACACGTCCAGATACACTGTTCGGAGCAAGTTACTGCGTACTGGCACCAGAGCATGAGCTTGTTGATGTGATTACCACTGAAGCTCAGCGTGCTGCTGTGGCAGAATATCGTGAAAAAGCTTCTCGTAAAAGCGATCTGGAGCGTACGGATTTGGCAAAAGAGAAGAGCGGTGTCTTCACAGGCGCATATGCAATTAATCCTGTGAATGGTGCGAAGGCGCCAATCTGGATTGCAGATTATGTGCTTGCTGGTTACGGAACGGGAGCAATCATGGCAGTTCCGGGTCACGATACACGCGACTGGGAATTTGCTAAACAATTCGGCCTGAATATCGTGGAAGTCGTTCAAGGCGGCAACGTTGAAGAAGAGGCTTATTCCGGAGATGGTCCGCATGTCAATTCTGATTTCCTGAATGGACTCAAGAATGAAGAAGCGATTGCGAAGATGATTGCTTGGTTGGAAGAAAAGGGCGTAGGTAAAGGCAAAGTAACCTATCGTCTGCGTGACTGGCTGTTTAGCCGCCAACGCTACTGGGGAGAGCCCATTCCAATTCTGCATTTGGAAGACGGCACAATGAAGACTGTTCCGGTTGATCAGCTGCCGCTGGTACTGCCGGATGTAGATGCGATCAAACCTTCGGGTACAGGGGAATCTCCACTTGCGAATGTAACAGAGTGGGTGGAAACTATTGATCCTGAGACTGGCATGAAGGCTCGCCGCGAGACGAACACCATGCCGCAATGGGCGGGCAGCTGCTGGTATTACCTGCGTTATATTGATCCGAAAAACGATCAAGAGCTGTGCTCCCCTGAGAAGCAAAAAGCATGGCTTCCAGTAGATCTGTATATTGGTGGAGCGGAGCATGCCGTGCTTCACTTGCTCTATGCACGTTTTTGGCACAAGGTGCTTTATGATCTCGGCGTTGTTGAAACAAAAGAACCTTTCCATAAGCTGGTTAACCAAGGTATGATTCTTGGAAATAATAATGAAAAAATGAGTAAATCACGCGGAAATGTCATCAACCCGGATGAGATTGTGGAAGCTTTTGGTGCAGATACACTACGTGTGTATGAAATGTTTATGGGCCCTCTGGAAGCAACCAAACCTTGGAATGAAAAGGGTGTAGAAGGAGTTCACCGTTTCTTGTCCCGTGTATGGCGCCTGTTCGTGAGTGAAGATGGTAAGCTGAGCACCAAAATCACAGCAGACGGTGGCACTGACGAGTTCAAACGCACTTGGCACAAGACCATTAAGAAGGTCACTGATGATTTCGAGCATCTGCGTTTCAATACCTCAATTAGCCAGTTGATGATTTTTATTAACGATGCTTATAAGCAAGAAACTTTGTCCCAAGAAGCTGCTGAACACTTCGTACAAATGTTGTCACCACTGGCGCCTCACATCGCTGAAGAGCTGTGGCAGCTGCTCGGTCACGAAGGAAGTATCAGCTACGTGGCTTGGCCAACGTATGATGAAGCATGGACGGTGGATGCTGAGGTTGAAATCGTTATTCAGGTAAATGGTAAAATCGTACAACGCGCGTTGATCCCGCAGGATATGGGTCAAGAAGAGATGCAAGCTCATGCGTTGTCACTCCCGAATGTGAGTGCAGCAGTAGAAGGTAAAACCGTACGCAAGATCATTGCGGTTCCTGGCAAGCTTGTAAATATCGTAGTGGGTTAAGCGAAGAACGCAATAATGCCCGCAGCAACGGAGAATTCCGTGCTGCGGGTTTTATTGTTTTCTAACGGTCTACAGGACTTTGAATAATACCGTCATGCCCAAATAATGCATCCAGCTTGGTGACATCCTCATCGTATTTATCATGCGTAGTCATGATGAGACGTTCGAATACGCCCTCAAGGCTAATGCGAAGATGGTTCAGTGCCTCTGCGGTAATCCCGCCACGGACAGCTACACGTTCTTGGAGCTCTTGCGGGGTGAATTCTCCTTCTGTCAGCAGCTTGCCTGTTCCAAGCAGCATTTCACCTGCAAGCCGGCTGATTAACGTCTCTTCAATCCCGGTAACTTCCACCGCAGCTTCAATCCAGCGTTCAATGAAATAGCTCAAGAACGCAGGTCCGCAGCTGGAGAAATCAGAAGCGATTCGGGTATGGGCCTCTTGAATTTCCAAAGGAACACCTATGAAAGACAACAGCTGCAGCAGCACAAGCCTGTCTTCTTTATTAAGCCTGCTGCCAAATATGCACAGTGATGTCCCACTTTTGACACAGTGTGTAATGCTGGGGATGATCTTGGCTATTTTGGACGGCAAAGCGGATTCCAGATGTTGCAATTGAACGGGACTTGTAATGGATACGACGATTTGATCGCTGCGGAGATAAGGGCCAATCTCATCTGTTAAGGTTTTGAATTCCAGCGGTTTTACACATAAAAAAACAATGTCACTTCCAGTCGCTGTTTCACTATTGCTTCCGCATAAGTTTATGCCGGGATGACGATCTTCTAGCTCCAGCAGTTTATTCAGACTGCGGTTGCTGGCGAGTACATCGCACGGATTCAGGGCTCCGGAAGAAAGAAAGGCGTCAATCAGCAGGCTGCCCATGCTGCCTGTTCCGATAAATCCTACTTTCACCTGTGGTTCCTCCTTTCTAGCGTTGCTTTTTTACTAACTGACATGAATGCTCTTCGTTATATGTATGCAGGATAGACTTGGACAGATGACAGGTTTTGTATGAATTATTAAAGGAGTTTCCAGCCGCAGGAATGTATGAAGATTCACAAAAAGGCATAAGAAGAATTTTTGTGAGGAGGAAAGTGATATGAATAAAGGGAGTATCGTGCTAGGAGTGGCTGCTGCTGTAATAGGAAGTGGGCTATTCTGGGCGGCGGGAAGCAAGGGCGATTCCGGGATTGCCGGGTGGGAGACTTTGAATGTTGGTATGGAGCAAGCTGTTGGAATCGCTGAGTCTGGTGACGCTCCAGCTGCTGGGGGCAGTGAGGGAGGTCATCAGACGAAAGGAAATAAGCAACATTTAGAGAAAGATGCAGGGCAGGCTGAAGCTGCTGGGAATGTTGAAGACGGTGAGAAGGTTAAGGAGGCTGCGCAAGCAGAAGAAGCAGAAGAAGCAGAACAAGCAGAACAAGCAGAACAAGCTGTCCAAACTTCGGCAGATGAAAAAGCTACGGCAGCCGCTGCGGGGGAGCGAGCAAAAGGAGCGGGCCAAACACCAACGGCAGAAGGTCAAACACCAACAGGGGCAGAAGTTCAAACGCCAAACATTGCAGGAAAGCAAACGTCGGCAGGGGATAAAGCTGTTGCGGCTAAGGAGGCGACTGAGCTTTCCGCATCAGCAGCTTCACAGGAAGGTAAAGTAAATGTGAATACTGCGGGTGTTAAGGAGCTGATGGATCTTCCGGGCATCGGAGAAAAGAAGGCTCAGGCAATTATGGATTACCGCAACCTTGTAGGGACCTTTCGCAGCCTATCTGATCTGGGGAAGGTGAAGGGGATAGGACCCAAAATACTGGAGAAGTTAAAAGCATTAGTAATATTTTGAAGATAAATAGGAACTGAAGCCTCGCTGGATGTGCTACAACCGTTGTCCTAGTGAAAACTTGCGGGGATGTGCTACAATAGTTAACAACTATTTAGAAGGATATGGAGATTGATTATGACTACTGCCTATCGTAAAGACTGGGATACTTATTTCATGGACATTGCCTGTATGGTCTCAACTCGTTCACGCTGCTCACGACGACATGTAGGTGCTGTGCTGGTGCAAGGCAAAAAGCTGCTTGGTACCGCGTACAACGGGGCGCCAATGGGCGTACCTGATTGCTCAGAGGCAGGTTGTATGCTCTCGGAGCAATATGAGATGGAGATCGTGGATGGCGTAGAGACTATGGTGAAGAAACAGCGCTGCATTCGCACGATTCATGCGGAACAGAATCTTTTGCTATTCACAGACCGGATTGACCGGGAAGGCAGCACCGTCTATGTGACGGATGAGCCTTGCTGGACCTGTGCAAATATGCTGGCTAATAGCGGTATTGTGGAGATTGTGTATTATCGTCCTTACCTTAAGGATATGGAAAAGGTAGAGGCAATGATGGCTGCCAAAGGCATCGTATTTCGCCAATTGGAAAATTATGAGCCGCCAAGTGAAACGATGATTAAAGTAGCGGATTAGCTGTATTGTACAACCCTAATTGAATAAGATGACTTGAGGAAGAACCTCTCGTACGCTTTTATGGCGTATGCAGAGGTTCTTTTTTTATCTTGCGAAAGGAGGAGAATGGAGGCGTGAAGGAGAGACCCTTATTAAGTTTTACAGTGTGTTGGGTGACTGGAAGTGCAGCAGCGTGTTTATACTCAGGGATTAGCTTGTGGTTGGCGGGGGCTGGATTACTATTGTTACTGGTTAGTATGAGAGTTTGGGTGAACATGAGCTGGAAACAGCTGGCGGTATTTTGTTTGGCGATTATTATATCCGCTGGATATTGGGAATGGAATGAAGGCCGCAATGTAAGTCACCTGCCTGAAGTGCTGGGGAAATTATTTTCGGAGTTGAATGAGACTGCCGTGGAGGCTAAGGGGACGATTATTTCCGTTGTGGAACGGGACGGGGACCGGGTTGATTTTACGATGAAGCTCTCAGAGTTATCGTTGATTACTGAGGAAGAGGCCGCTTCGCCTGATCCGCGGGACGAACAAGATAAAAGGGGGCATGGGGAGTTAATTATGGTGCAGATCAAACTTCTTGCCGAGCAAGAAATCGCTATTGCCGCGGAGTGGCGCAGAGGGGATCAGGTGTCGCTAAACGGCGTACTTGAAGAGCCAGCGACAGCGCGGAATTACGGAGGGTTTGATTATCGAGCCTATTTACATACGCAGAAGATCCACTGGCTTCTAAAGGGTCAGGGGGCAGAGAACGTGCAAGCAACGGCTCCAGATTCATGGCGTCCGTTAATGATCTTACGCTGGAATGATAAAGCGCGGGCAGTTCTTGGAGCAGAGACGGATCGGCTGTTTCAAGAGCGCCACTCTGGATATATGAAGGGTTTGGTGATTGGGATGCAGGATGATCTCGATCCGGATACCTTTAAGCAGTTCTCACAACTTGGGTTGACACATATCCTCGCCATTTCAGGCATGCATGTTGCAGTGTATGTTGGTGTTCTTTTATTTATATTCAGGCGCTTACGGATGACAAAAGAGACCACGCTAACAGTCACCTTAGTGCTCGTTCCCATATACGTCCTTTTGACAGGTGCGGGTCCGTCTATCGTACGTGCGGGATTAATGAGTATGATTGCATTGCTCGCTGCACGAGTTGGCATGCTGAAGGATGGACTGAATATTTTGGCTGCAGCGGCACTGGTTATGCTGATTTGGAATCCTTACATGCTGCTCAGTGTCAGTTTCCAGTTGTCATTTCTGGTGACCTTAGGATTAATGGTCTACGTTCCGCTTATGGACCCTCTGCTGAGGGCACTGCCACGCTGGCTTAAAAGCGCCGTCTCTGTGACTCTAGTTGCCCAGTTGGTCTCATTTCCATTGACGATCTATTATTTTAATCAATTTTCGCTGCTGTCTTTAGTGGCTAATCTGGTTTTTGTGCCCTTTATTACTTTTATTGTATTGCCTTTAGGAACGCTGGCGCTACTGCTTGGACGATTGTGGGGAGATGCTGCAATTTTTTTGGCACATATTACGGAGCTGCTGAATAACGTTACTTTTTATGCGGTTGAATGGATCAATGGTTTTGCTGGTGGAGTTTTGATTTGGCGCTCGCCTTCACTGCTGTGGATCGGAGTGTATTATGTCTTGTTGTACGGGCTGTTGTATGCTGCCAAGCTAAGAATGGAAGCCCGCGCAACACCGCAGTATATGGAGGATGAGACGAGGCCGTTAGCTGAGATTGGTTTAGCTGTGAACAAGCACGGCGGGTTTGGGGGAGCGGGGAGCGCACAGTATTTTTTGGATGCGCCTATGTTTGTACGTTGGAGCGGAGCGATTGTTCTACTATCTGCGGTTGGACTGGGCCTAATGCTGTACAAGGGTTATCAGTCAGAAAGAATGGAAGGTAAAGGGACGATTAGTTATCTGGATATCGGGCAAGGCGACAGTATCCTCATCACTACACCAAAAGGAGCTCATATCCTTGTAGATGGTGGAGGAACGTTAAATTTTGGGCAAAAAGAAGAATGGCGGATTCGCCGCAGCCCGTTCGAGGTAGGGGCTAAAGTGTTGGTGCCCTTGCTTAAAAAACGTGGGATCCACCGTCTGGACGCGATTATTTTGACTCATGGGGATCAGGATCATGCCGGGGGACTCCAAGCCGTTATGGAGGCGATTCCGGTTTCGGCACTGCTTTTTAATGGCACACTCGCTGACCGTGAATCTTATATGGAGATGATGCGGACTGCGCTGGAGAACAATGTTCAACTGTATGCCGTGCATCAGGGAATGAGGCTTTCCCCGGATGATAAGACAAAGCTGTCCTTTTTATGGCCGGAGGAACAAGATAGAGAGGGAGCAGCGTCAGGTGCTTCTATGCTGAATGGCATCCCAATGCTAGAGGATCAGAACCACGATTCTGTAGTTTTTCGTTTAGAGATGAACGGAAGAAATTTTCTATTTACCGGAGATATGGATCTGGAAGCCGAGGAGGAGATTGTGCAGCAAGCACTGCAAAAGGGTATTAACGCAGGACCTTCCATTGACGTTTTAAAAGTAGCTCACCATGGGAGCAAAACTTCAACAGGCGAGTCTTGGCTGCAGTTCTGGCATCCATCGGCTGCGGTGATTTCTGCGGGAGTAAATAATCTATATGGTCATCCGAAAGCTGAGGTATTGGAACGTTTGGAAGTTAATCATGCTGCTATTTTTAGAACGGATCAGCAGGGGGAGATTCAGATGCGTGTGCGGGCCGACGGGATTATGGTGCGTCATAAGTTGGCGGAGGGAGCGGATTAAGGAAGGTAGTAGAGGAAGGTAGTAGAGTAATGTGATTGAGTGCTGGGGTATGAAAGAGGGATTTGTGAGTGCACACGGACTTCTACTGTTGCGGTTTGTGTAAGCGGGCAAAGTTGCTCCTATCCGAATTAATTTAGGTAGTAGACAGCTCAAGTAGCTCCTTCTGTCGCGTTAGTGCAGAGTAGGTCATCATGTATCAATATCGCAGAATCTATGTAGCTCCTTCCGTTGCATTCTTCCCCATAGACACCATAGAACCTAAAAACTCGTTTAGTTGCACTTTGTGCAATAGATCGCACTTTAAAGTAGCTGGATCTTCATTTAGTTGCACTTTGTACACTTGGAATCTGGAAAAATGCCTATTTCTCTAATTTTGAGCAGAAATAGTTGCATGAAGTGCAACTAAATCACTTTATGAGCTGGAAAGATCTTTTTTAGTTGCACAAAGTGCAATAGAACGCTCCATATGAACATACCAAAGCGCTTCTGTTACATATTATCGTTGTAACGATGTTAACTTCCACCCAAATTCCGATTACTTGCTGATGATCCCAGTCCATTTGTTCTAGCACCTGCTCTAATGCAGTAACTGTAGTCCCTTTCTAGCACCAGCTGCTCTATTGCAGTAACTGTCGTAACTGTTGTCCTGTCTAGCACCAACTGCTCTAATGCAGTAGCTCCAGCTCCAGTAACCGCCGTCCTCCTCCAGTAATTATTACGCGTGCATGCACAATCTATGTAAACGCTTTATAATAGAGATAGAAGATTCTGGTAAACTCTATGCCTATTTAAACTATGTTTCAAAGCCCGGTGGTGAGAAGCTTATGTCCTCCGTGTTTTGTAGCGAATTAGGAGATGAAGCGATAGTGAATACATATGCAGAATTTAGAGTCACAGCGGAAAGTGTATACGATGTTCAAGTGGAATGTAGTAATCCAATTGGACATGCTTGGCGAATGATCGCCAGAGATCATGAGCAGGTGTTCGGAAAAGCTCCGTTACAAGGAGCAGCAGCTACTGTAATTATTCGTTATGCAACACAGGATGATGGCTGCCCGGAATGGGCAGAGGGTTTTTGTTTGCATTTTGCAGGTAGTGAAGAGGATCGGGTCCTGCATATTATCGGCCGTGATGAATTGGGCATTATTTATGGGATGCTTCATTACAGCCGCCACGTGCTTGGTGTCGATCCCTTCTGGTTCTGGGCGGAGCTTCCTCCTGCTAAGAAAGATGCGATCAATCTGCCTGTTTCTGACTACAACAGCATTCAGCCAAAGGTACGTTACCGAGGTTGGTTCGTGAATGATGAAGTGTGTCTTATCGGCTGGAAGGAGGATTATCCTCCGACGGCGGAGGTATGGGAGCCTGTTTTTGAAGCGCTGCTGCGCTGTGGTGGAAATATGGTAATCCCGGGGACGGATTTGCCGAGAGACGGAGTTCATCATCAGCTTGCGGTAGATATGGGACTGTGGATCACACATCATCATGCGGAGCCGCTTGGCGCGCAAATGTTCCTGCGTGCTTTTCCGGGCAAGCAGGCTAGCTATAAAGAATATCCAGAATTGTTTGAACAGCTGTGGAGAGAAGCCATCGAGCGGCAAAAAGATGAAAAAACACTCTGGGTGCTCTCCTTCCGCGGACAGGGCGATAAACCTTTTTGGGAGAATGACCCCTCTTTTGATACTCCGGAGAAACGGGGCGATTTGATCTCATTTGTGGTTCGCAAGCAATACGATATGATCTGTGAATATGTGGACCAGCCTGTGTGCTGTATGGCGATGTACGGAGAAATTGCGGAGCTGTATAAACAGGGAAAGATCGAAGTTCCAGAAGGTGTTATTAAAATATGGGCGGATAACGGATACGGCAAAATGGTGTCGCGGCGACATGGCCATCTGAATCTGCGCGTGCCTGCTCTACCCGAGGCAGGTGATCAAGGCAAAAACGGGGTATATTACCACGTCACCTTCCACGATTTGCAGGCCTCCAATCATCTAACACAATTCCCTACGGATCCGTCCTTTATAGTGGAGGAATTACAGGGTGCATTTGCGGCAGGGGCTAGTGAATATCTGCTGGTGAATTCAGGGAATATTTTGCCTCATCTCTATACATTAGATCTGACAGCAAAGTTGTGGATGGATGGAACAGCAGATGCTGATGAACAACTTCAGACCTTCGTTAACCGTTTCTACACAGCGCAACAGGGGCGAATTGCCCAATTGTACAAAAGCTACTTCAAAAACACCATAGTATATGGTCCTAATGCTGACGACCGCGCAGGCGATGAATTCTATCATCATCCGGCAAGGCAGATTATAGGGCATTGGCTGCAAAATAAGACGGAGAGCGATGAACGTCTGCGCTGGGCCGCAGGGGATGTTCCTTTTGTAGAGCAGGTTCGATGGTTCAGGGATCGAGCTGAGCGAGTTGTACTAGTCTGGTATCTGCTGCGAAAGCAGTGCCTAGAGGTGATGGAACTTTTACCCGAAAAAGAGCGAAACAGGCTGCATGTTCAACTGCTAGTTCAAATTGAGCTGCATTGGAGCGGGTGCAGAGGGTTATCCTCTCTTTGCCAGGCGTATATGTGTTACCAAGAAGAGCGATTTCCAGAGGCGTTTATCGAAGCTTCACATGCGGTTTGGGATTATAAGGAGGGCCAGCAGGCTCTTTTACGGGCAGAGATCGGTCAGTGGAAGCATTTTTATCGGGCTGATTGGTTGACCAATATTGCCAACACTATAGATCATGTAGAAACAGCCCGAAAATTTTTGCGGATTCAGGGGGATAGTCCGGATATGTTTTTATGGTATAAGGAATATTTGATGCCCGAGACTGAAAAGCATATCTATCTGGAAAATACGCATCGTAATCCGTTACCGGACGATGAGCTTGCACGGCGGCTGGAGGAGAAATTCAGCTCTCTTTAAAATATCCGCACACCACTAGTGAACGCTTAAAACGTTCACTAGTGGTGTTTTTTAATGAATGACCTATTTTTTTATTTTAGAGGGAACTTTTTCAAGTTTGGAAAGTCTTATTAGGCAAGGGGTGAGGCGAAACATGCTAAGCGAAGATATACCATATACAGCAGCGTACGCGCCCGCAATGAGTTTGCGGGAAATGATGGAGGCGCATGGCTCGGATGTGTGGAATTATGCTTTTTTCTTAACTAGAAGTCGAGAGCAGGCAAATGATATCAGCCAAGAAGTATTTTTGAAGGCGTATAAGAATGTTGGGAAATACCGGGGTCAATCTTCGATGAAAACCTGGCTGCTTACAATTACCAGAAATACGGCCTTCAGTTGGAGCAAAAATAGCTTTTGGCGCAGATTCATAGCTTTGGGCGATCAACCTACTACTGTTAATGCTCCTTCTGCGGAAAAAGAAGCTCTCGGCAATCAGTATGCGAACCGTATCTGGGAAATTATTATGACCCTTCCAGAGAAGAACAGAGAGGTGCTTGTGCTAGATATTCAACATGGATTATCCATTGCCGAAATGTCAGATTTGCTGAATGTAGCACAAGGAACCGTGAAATCTCGGCTCGCGCGGGCGAGAGAGAAGGTTAAAGAGGCTATCCAGAAGGAGGAGAGGGAATGAAACGCAACGCGGATGATAGTAATCCAGTGATGATCGGGCAGACGGATTGGTATGCGGAAGCAGGCAAAAGACCTTTCATTGAAGATGGTTTCACGCCTGAGTTAATGATGCGGATCGAACAGGCTGCTGTGAATAAAAGTTCAGGTTACAAACGTTATTGGATGAATAAAAATGTGCTTCTAACCAGTCTGGCTACGGTTTTGTTGATAGGTGCGCTTACCTTGCCTATGGGTGTATGGAAAAACACAGGGCCAATCCATTCGCCATCCGTTCAGTCACAAGGCGCAGGCATACTGCCTTCTTCTAGTTCTGCAACTAATGATAAAGCGTTAGAGCCTCCGACAAGTCCAGTAGAATTTGAGATTAGCGGTAAGAAATACTACATGCCTTTGCCAATGAACAGAGATAAGAGCAAAGCGTATGCCGTTGAGACAACAGCGGGAATTCTTTGGTCGCCGCCACCCCCGATGGTTGACTACAAGAAGCCAAAGTACACACATCCTACAGAACCGTTCACTCTTTACCTGAGCTCTAAGGACCAGACGGAGCTATCGGCTTCTTCGGCTACTAGGATTTATACTTTTCCTCTTTATGGGGGAGGGGCAAGTACGTATCAATATTTGAGTGGATTTTTTGGAGCAGGCGATTACGTCCTGTTAATTTCCTTCAAAATGACTCTTGGTGTAGGAATGTATGAGGATGTTAAATTTTCAATGCTTAATGTTAAAAAAGCAGCGGCGGGAGAATCTGTAGTTCCAATAGCGCTTGCATCCTTCGATAATACACTTTTAGAATACAAGTCATTAATCGCTGTTGATAAGGAGCATGGACAACTCGTACTTAGTTACTTAGAATATGCAGGGGATAAAAAGTACAAAGAGAAAACCGTACTTTATGATATGGAGACCATGAGCATTCCAACACCTGCTACAGCAATTGGTTTTAAAGAGATTAAGGGAGAAACATTAATTATGGATTATAAAGTGGGTGGGGAACAACGTAAAGCGGATATTCTTACGAAAGCTGGATTGGGGTGGCTGGATGAGAATTGGGCTTTTTTATCCGAAGAGCAGCAAAATAAGCTTTATATGGATTATATGAACAATACTCCCTAGTAGATAAATCACTAAATAAAAGCTATACTTTTTGATAAAGTATTTTCTTTTGAGAAGAGTGGAGCCGAAGCGATGAAGAAGTTAACGATTGATGATGTGGCTCAAAAAGCGGGAGTTTCGAAAAGTACGGTCTCCCAATTTTTGAACAAACGTTTTAAATATATGAGTGAAGCGACGAAAAACCGGATTGAGGCAGTAATTGAGGAGCTTAATTATCAGCCGAATGGTCTGGCGCGCAGTCTGAAGCAGAATCGGACGCATATGGTCGGGATCATCGTAGCCAATATTGACTATACGCTGTCAATCCAATGTATCCGGGCGATTGAGAATGAGCTGCAGCATCACGGAATCCAAGTGATCATATGCAACGCGGATGAGAATGCGGAGAAAGAAAGCAAGTATGTAGAAACCTTAATCGCACGTCAGGTGGACGGGCTGATTATTTTTCCTACAGGGAATAACCCGTCTGCCTATAGCAGGCTGATAGAGGCTGATTTTCCGCTAGTCTTTATGGATCGTCTGGTAGATGGAATCACCACGCAGAGTCTATTGCTGGACAATGAAATGGCGGCAAAGATAGGCGTAGGGCAGCTAATACAGCAAGGTCATGAGCGGATTGCTCTGGTGTCCCTCCCAATTGGGGAGCATGCGATTACCCCTCGGAAAGAGCGGATTAGTGGCTACAAAAAAGCGATGGAAGAAGCGGGCATAACGCTGCGTGAGGAGTATATTTGCAGTGTATCCAAAGAGGAATTAGCTTCGGGGCTGGAACACTTATTAGCACTGCCGGAGCCGCCGACAGCGTTGCTGGCTACGAACGACATCACACTAGCGGAAATTCTGAAATATGCGAATCGAAATGCCATCTCTATTCCAGAACAGTTGTCGGTCATCGGGATAGATGATGCGGAATTCGCGCAAATATATAATCCGGTCATTACGACAATCCGACAGCCTGCTTACGAGATGGGGATGCAGGCTGCCAAGATTATACTCTCTTGTATCGAGGATAAGGGAGCTTCTGTTCCAATTACATATCGTTTCCCGCCGACCTTGCAGCAAGGGCAGTCGGTGAAGTCTTACAAATAAGTTCGAACTATAAAAAGGGGAGTGCCCAGCAGCTATTTCTTAGCTTGTTGAGCACTCCCCCTTTTATTGGACCTAACTTTATCTAAACACTAAACTTGGGTTTGATTGAGTAATATTTTCGCGCAGGAAGTCGCTATCGGACTCAGCTGATCTTATAAGCAGTATAATCCCATATTTGGAGTACTATCGGACCCCATCGCAGTTATCGGCATGGAAAACATGCTAAATGCCCTTTTTCATAAGGAATAGCGTCACTGGAGTCCGAAACTACGCCGCAAAGGTAAAAAAATCGCAAATAGCGTCTTCTGGGTCCGAAAGCCCCAGGGGTACGTGATTACACTGCTGAAGCATAGCAATAGCATAGCAATAGCATAGCAGTAGCAATAGCAATAGCATAGCAATAGCAGCCAATCAGCGACCCAAAAAGCAGAGCAGCGCTCCTCCAATAACGGAGAATCGCTGCTCTTTTGCGATTATTAGACTTCTTGTTGCATAAACTTCGCAAGTTCCTCACGGGTGGGAAGTCCGTCCATATCGCCTGGCGACATGACGGCTAACGCACCGATCGCATTGCCGCGTTTGACGGCCTCAGCAATCGGAAGCTTTTCCAGCATCGCACTGATTACGCCAACCGCAAATCCATCACCTGCACCCACCGTATCAACAACCTGCTCCACCTTGAATCCGTCCACGTAACCTTCCCCAGCAGAGGATTTATAGTAAGCGCCTTCAGGGCCAAGCTTGATGACGACTAAGCTTACGCCACGCTCCAGGTAATAGTCAGCAATCTCTTCGGGTGTGCTCAGTCCGGTAAGGATTTTACCTTCACCGAGCCCCGGCAGGAACCAGTCGCAGCGTGTAGCCAGATCATTAATGGTACTCACCATTGTTTCTGTATCCGGCCATAAGCTAGGACGCAGATTAGGATCCAGAGAGATCGTCTTTCCTTTACTCTTCATAAATTCCATAGCGTGAATAGAAAATTCAAGACAGTTCTTGGACAAAGCGGCGGAGATACTTGTAACATGCAGATGTCCTGCGGAATTGAAGTAGGCCTCGTCAAAATCCTCCAGACTAAGCGTGGAGGCTGCGGAGTTTTTGCGGAAGTATTCGACCTTTGGATCGCCGGTAACCACTTTCGATTTGATAAGCATACCTGTTGAATACTCTTTAGTAAAAGTAATATTGTCCGTATTAATGTTCTCATTCTTCATCGCCTGAGCAATGAATGTGCCAAAGTTATCTTCGCCAAGCTTCGTAACATAACCTGTAGGATGATTCAAACGCGACAAGCCTGTAGCCACGTTGCTTTCTGCACCTGCTAATGCTTTGGAGAACGAAAATACTTCATGCAGAGGACCGGCCTCATTCGCATAAAACATCGCCATCGGCTCCCCGAAAGTGACGGCATCCAGCTGTTTACTCATTTTTAGTTCCTCCTAGGGTAATGATTTTATCCCAGTATAATGATTTGTAATTTGAAATTATCACATAAATCGGTTTTGTACAATAAAATAATGATTGTTAACCAAAAAACTTTTTTCGTAAAAAGAAAATAATGTTTCCATAAACCCTTGTTTTATAAAGGTTTTTCTTAGATTTTATTACTTATTTCCCTCTGATGTAATAAAAATGTATTGACTGTTAATCGTATTGTTATTACTATTTCCTTATAGAACAAAATGCAATAATTAGTAAATTTAATAAAATAGTTTATCTAAAAAAGTATTTCCTGTTTATCTATGATCGTCCAAGAGAAAGGGAGTCTACTGATGAAGAAAATGAAAGTATTACAGAATGTGGCATCCGTCGGGGTTGTAGCGGTTATTCGAGCAGAAAGTGCTGAGGAAGCTTTTAAGATGTCCGTTGCTTGTATAGAAGGCGGTCTAAATAATATTGAGGTAACTTTTACTACACCAGACGCGGACGTGGCGATTAAGAGATTGGTTGCAGAGTACGGGAGTCGTGCGGTGATTGGCGCCGGAACTGTCTTGGACCCATTAACAGCTAGAATAGCCATTCTTGCAGGTTCAGAGTTTGTCGTTAGTCCCTCTTTTGAAGTGGAGACAGCTAAGATGTGTAATCTTTACGGCATTCCCTATATGCCTGGTTGCATGACATTAAATGAAATGAAGGAAGCGTTGAAGTACGGCGTGGATGTGCTTAAACTGTTCCCTGGCAGTGCTTTCGGTCCGGATTATGTAAAAGCGGTTAAAGGTCCTATGCCACATGTGAATATTATGCCGACCGGTGGCGTGGATTTGAACAATATGGAGAAGTGGATTGCAAACGGCTGCATGGCTGTGGGCATTGGGGGGAATTTGACTGCACCGGCGAAGAATGGCCGATACGATCAGATTACCGATCTTGCTGCCCAATATGTGGCGAAGTTTAAAGAGATAAAAGGGATTTAATGTATAGTTCGAACGGAGATTGAAATCCAGATTCGCGTTTTTATTTATAGGCTGTGTGGCTGACAGATGTTGGCCATGCAGCCTTTTTATGTTGATTTTCTTTGAGCTGTCCATATTCCTTTTATTCTATGCTTTTTAGAAAGTATAGAATCGGGATAAAGATAATAAACTATATAATAGAAGAGTAGTGATACATGGACTGAACGTCAGGATCTATTATCCAGCCGGGAGTGAGTATATGCCTGCTTATAATGACAAAGCGCTGTATCAAGCAGCGGATGAAGATGATGCTGAGTACGTAGAAATTGAGTCGGCATTCCATGGTTGTAAGGTGACGGAAGGGCAGATCTACAGATTAGAGCGCAATTACAATAACCCTCAATTATTTGAGAATGGAGAAGCCTATGTGGTGGATGATGAGACTAGGGAAAACTACGCGGTCTTCATGCTCTGCAAAATTGCGCTCTATAAATAGAGTTTCTTGCCCGATTCCGGAGGGTAATATTTAAGACAGACGGCTTCATTTCCGACAAGGGGATAGGCCGTTTCTTTTGATGTCATTTTTGTTACTAAGATAGTGAAAAAGAGTATTTGAATGATTGTTGTTTCCCCTGTATGCTTAGTAGGAATTATTGGCTGTGCAATGCGGGATAACGCGTTGTAACGGCTGGCTTAACATGACGTTCTAAGAAAAGTTTGGTATTCTAAAAATATTAATTACACGGTTGCAACAAATTCGCAGTCTTGCGCGTCAGTAAGATTGCATAGAGAGGGGGAACCTTCGTGGTGGAGCAGGGACTCATCAGAGCCGCTCAAGCGGGCGATCGCGACGCTCTAATCACCCTATTGCGAGAAATTGAAGGACATGTATATAAAACGGCCTTCTACATTTTGCATAATGAACAAGATGCGTTAGATGCATCTCAGGAAGCCTTGATCCGGGTTTATACAAAAATCGGCTCATATGAGGAGAAGGCCCAGTTCAAAACGTGGGTTCAGCGAATCGTCACTAACATTTGCATTGATAAATTCAGAAGAACTAAACCTACAGTTTCTATTGATGAACATGAAATGGTGTTTCAGGATAAACACAATGTGGAACGTGAGGTTCTATCCTCTTATTTAGCTGAGGATATACGTGAAGCAATTGATCAATTGCCCGAGCATCATCGGACAGTCATCGTCCTGCGCTATTTACAGGATTTTTCTTACAACGAGATTGCAGATTGTCTGGATTTGCCCTTGAATACAGTGAAATCATACTTATTTCGGGCTAGACAGCAACTGCAGAATAGACTTCAGGAGTACCAGAAAGGTGGTGTATCGGGATGAAATGCGCGGAGGTGATGGAATGGATGCACCGCTATTTAGACAAAGATTTGAGTCAAGATGAGATTATTGAAATGTTCCGTCATATCGATAATTGTCCTTCCTGCGCGGAAGTCTTTGAGCGCCTGACACTTCTCTCCAATGAATTGGAGCAGTTGCCAGACGTGAAACCCCCGTTTAGTCTGGTTGACTCTATTTTACCTCAGCTTGCAGAATTGGATCGAAGCAGTCGTGAACAAAGTGCTGTGAGATCTGAGGAGCCGGTTGTTGTCCCATTTTCACGTGAAAGCTCCCGCGGTAAACCTGCCAAGGGAACCTCTATAGCAACACGGACAGGCATTGGAGCTATTGCAGCTGCCGTTCTATTAGGGATCGCAATATTTAATATGCCCGATAAAATGCCTGGGGCAGAAGTGGAACAAAGGATGCAGGATAGCGCTAAAACAGCCAGCGATGATACTAAGGATACAGCAATGGAATCGCAAGCTTCTATTACTGCTAACTCTGATGGAGCTTCACCTGCCGCTGGTGGAGAGAACGAGGGCGCTGCGCAGTTTAAGATGGATGCACCGGAGATGAACGAAGATAACGCCGCTTTAGATAGAGCGACGGGACCAGTGGACCCTGCCTCGATGCCAAGTGCACCGGCGGATGCAGCTGATGCGGGAGCGGGAGCTGGAGGGCGGTCGATCACTGAACCGCCTCAAAGCGCAGATCCTAAGCCGACAGAGAAGATTGCTCCGCCAAGGCAGGATGTCGCCACGAAATCTCAAAATTCAGATTCTAGCAACGCCAGTAGCAATCAGCTAAAGGTGGATAATAAGGAGCAAACTGCTGATATGAATTCAGACAGCGCAGCCGATTCTGCTCCACCGATGGAGGATTCTTTAAAGTTTCCATATGACTACGGACGGGAAGTTATGAGCTTAAGCAGTTCTGAAGATCCTAATGTGCAGACCTGGACTTCTCCTGATGGTCAGTATGCTATAGAATTTGTTGGGTTGCAGCTTGTAATTTATAAGAAGTCGCCAGAGGGCTCAGCGGAAGAACGGTTAGCCGTAAACTCTTATCCGCTAGAAGGAAATTGGATTTCTGGTGAATGGTCCGCGGACAGCTCGAAGTTTACGTACGTGACAGAAAAAGATGGTGTGAATGTAACCAAGGTGTTCACTGTACAGGAAGCAGCTACTGCTTCTTCAAGTCCGGCTGCATCCCCTGGAGCGACCCCAACGAACACTCCAACCTCATCTTCAACAAATTAAAGTGGGGTTGGAACTTTTTTCGAAGTTTCTGAATATACTATATCAACAGGACAGGAACTAGAAAGTATAGGTTTTGCAGAACATCGGTATGACCGCCGGATGTGGAGTTTCTAGAGCTTCGCACTCCGTCGTTTATATAGATGCGCCGCTTAAACGGAGAGGCTTTGGCCATGGCTGCCAGAGTTTCTCCGTTTTTGCATGCATTTTTGTAGTTTTTTTTGCTACAATAGAACTCTGGACAAAATGGGCTAGATGAATGGAAAAGGAAGTGGCGGGATGGATGCCAAAACGGCGATAAAAGAAATCAAACAAGGGAAGATCTCACCGTTGTATGTTTTATATGGCAGTGAGAAATTTCGAATGAATGAATTCACGGCACTGCTGGAAGAACAGCTGATTGCTAAAGAGGATCGTGATTTCGCAGTTATTCCCTTTGATCTCTCTGAGACGCCGGTGCAGGCTGTGGTAGAAGAAGCGGAGACTGTGCCATTTATGGTAGAACGTAAACTATTGCTGGTGCGGGATGCCTCGTTATTTACAGCGGGCAAAGAAAATGCCAAACTGGAGCATCGTATAGATCTTTTAAGTGACTATTTGCAGCATCCTGTAGACTTCAGTGTGATCGTCTTTATGGTGAATAATGATAAGCTGGATGAGCGTAAAAAAATTGTGAAGACTGTCAAATCAGTGGGCACAGTATTAGCCTTTAATCCGCTGGGAGCAGAAGAGCTGCTGCGCTGGGTGGAAAAAGGAATTCGTGAGCGTGGTTGTGTAATGGCACCTGGCACTGCAGAAATTCTTATAACGAATGCAGGCACCGGCTTGCAAGGTTTATCTGCAGAGATGGACAAGCTTTGTTTATTCGCTGGTAAGGGCGGCACTGTGGATGCGGGGGCCGTAGAGAGTCTGGTACATCGTGGAACAGAACAAAATGTGTTTACGCTTGTTGAGGATATCGCTAATCTGCGTCTTGATAAGGCGCTTGATACATTATATGAGCTGCTGAAGCAGCGTGAGGAACCGATCAAGATCGCAGCGCTGGTTGCGCGGCAGTTCCGCATTATTTTGCAGGTTAAGGATTTATCAGCACATAGTTATTCGCAGGGACAGATTGCGTCACAGATCGGATTGCATCCTTATGCGGTTAAGCTTGCTGGGGAGCAGGCCCATAAGTTCTCCAGTGAACGATTGCGGCAAATCTTAAGTGCATTGGCGGATCTGGATTATAAAATGAAAACAGGGGCTATAGACAAAGTGCTAGGGCTGGAACTGTTCATGCTGCGTTTAGGTGTCTGAGCTAAGAAGGGAAAAAGTATTGGAGATGATCTGACTATGAAAAGAATATTTCAATATTCGGCACTGCTTTTACTCGTTCTACTAATTAGTTCCTGTGGCAAAACGGATACTAATTCATCGTCAGGATCTGCCTCTGAGTCGCCTGCGAATACGAATACGAATACCTCTGCAGATGCACCTTCTTATTTTGGTGAATGGAGTGTACAAAGTATAGTAGGTTCTACACCTGTCTCGGCAGCGGAGGATGAAAAGCTTATTGGAATGCGAGTAACTTATTCGATAGAAAAAGCATCTTTTGATAAAGATGAAATTATGAGCCCTGAATATAAGGAAGAGAACATCACTAAGGATGACTTTTTTAACGAATACAGAAATGAATTAAGTGACCTTGGGATCGAAACGGAATCGGTTAAGACGGTATCTATAAATAATTGGACGAATCCCGGCAGCAGTTTTATTGTTAAAGACGATCAAACGATGATTTTCTTATGGGATGGTAACTATTATGAAATGAAAAAAGAGAAAAAATAAATGAAAGAAGACCGCCTCTCTAAGGTGGTCTTCTTTCATTTAACACACATCTCTTAAAAGTAACTAACACTACTTATTATTAATTAATAGACACAAAAAAACCTAACCGTATGAAGCATAGCGGTCAGGTTCTTCAATTGCTCATTATGAATGTCGTCTTAGGCTTGAGCCGTAAGAGCGTTCAATTTCTTCGCCAAGCGGGATTTTTTGCGGGCAGCCGCATTTTTATGAACCAGACCTTTACTTACGGCCTTGTCCAGCTTTTTGGAAGCAGCTAGGAAAGCAGCTTGAGCAGTTTCTACTTCCGTACCAGTCAGAGCTACATCAGCAGTTTTCACAGCTGTACGAAGCGCGGATTTTTGGGAAGCATTCAGTGCACGGCGTTTTTCGTTCGTGTTTACGCGTTTAACCGCGGATTTAATATTTGGCATTGCATTCACCTCCTGTAAGACATTCGAAATCATTATCAAATGATTCACAACTTAAAATAGTTTAGCATGACCGGTAGCAAAAAGCAATACTTAAAGCTTTCAAATTAAACCTCCGTATCCTGCATAAACATTGGCTTTCTCTCGCACACTATCGACAAAAGAGCATAGGCAGAAGCTTGCCAAATGAGGATGAACTCATGGAAGTGTATGCTTACAAAACTAAGCAGCTGCTTTCGAAGTGAGTTTTGTTCGAAGTAATTCATGGAAGTGTATGCTTACAAAACTTTTAGGAGGCTGGTACACAATGGAACCGGATCTGCAGCTATATTCTGTGCGCACCGATTTGGCGTTAGAGGCAAAGGAAATGGCTCAAGGCCCACAACGAACGCCAATCCCTGGTGTGAACGAAGAAGTGGAAGAGTCTGATGGGATTAAAGTGACCCGTCTTGGTGTAGCTAATGCTGCCGGATCACAGGCAATAGGACGCGCAATTGGCAACTATGTAACCCTTGAGGTACCCGCTCTGCGTGGCGGAGATACAGGCTTGCAGCAAAAGGTGGCAGAAGTTTTTGCCCGCGAATTTGAGGACTTTTTGATCAGAATTGGGATTGGCAAGGATGCATCTGTGTTGATTGTTGGTCTTGGTAACTGGAATGTTACACCGGATTCACTGGGTCCTTTAGTGGTGGAGAACTCACTCATTACACGGCAGTTCTATGAGCTGGTTCCGGATCAGATCTCCCCTGGTTATCGTAAGGTGAGCGCTATTGCTCCTGGAGTGCTTGGGCTGACTGGAATTGAGTCGAGTGAGGTCGTGCAGGGAATCGTGGATCGCACGAAACCTGAGCTTATTATCGCCATAGATGCGTTGGCATCCCGGTCACTGGAGCGTATCAATACGACGATTCAAATTGCCGACATTGGGATCCATCCCGGTTCGGGGATTGGCAACAAGCGACGTGGATTGACCCAAGAAATTCTGGGTGTTCCTTGTATCGCAATCGGAGTGCCCACTGTCTGCTATGCATCAACTATTGTGAATAATGTGCTGGAGATGATGAAAAATCACTTCGGGCAAGGAGCAAACCATACTAAGGAAATCATGGGAATGCTGGACGATATCTCTGAGCAGGAACGCTTGTCATTAGTGAAGGAAGTGCTTGAACCCCTGGGGCACGATTTGATCGTCACTCCCAAGGAAATCGATGAATTTATTGAAGGGATCGCGAATATCGTGGCCAGTGGTTTGAATGCGGCTTTACATGATGCGGTTGATCCTGAGAATGTTGGCGCGTATACCCACTAACTGAATTATGGTTTGTTAAGCCCGGCGGGATGCTGAATTAAGGTATCCTGTACGGGCTTTAAGTCTATTCTCTCATTTTCGGTTCTAGTATTGCTCTTGCACTCATAGATTTGGAGTATAAGAGATTACAGAGGGCTGGAGGAGGACATAACTACAATGAATAAAAAATGGTTTCAGCTTTGGAACATCGGCCGTTTAAGGGGAAAAATGCTGGATGTTTTATCGCTGGGGAGAACGATGCTGCTGTTGGCCGGAGGTTCACTAGTATTTTTTATGCTGCTTGGAGCCGGTGGATTGGCCGGACAGAAGCTTAGCTCTTCACCCATTCCTTCAATGAAGGGGCTTGCCGCCTCCCTGTCTAGTGGTTTTTTCATGGAGCTGCTGGGGATGGAGGTGCCGCATTTACCGCAGGGTAAAGAGCCATCCGCTTTTTCAGGTGAAAAGGTAACTTCTTTCGTATTTCAGTTGCTGACCAGCGTGAATCCAGGTGACCCTAAGAGTCTAGTCTCTCGTGAAGTGCCGGGGATGGCGGCGGATGATCCATTTCTTTTGCGGAAAGGTTCAGGTGGATCTACAGGAGCACCAGTGGATTATCATCCTGGGACTGATGAGCTGGCTGAGGGTAGTGGAGATGCGGAAACTTCTGTTCCGGACGAAGGGGACAAGCATGGAGATACTACAACACAGCAGCCTGAAGCGACGGTTGCACCATCTCCTGATCCATCAGCGGCGGAGGAAGGGACGGATAAGAGTAATCCGCAAAGCGGTACAGACAGCACTAAGGATACCTCGATCAAACGGATTCTAATCTATCATTCACATCCTAGAGAAGCCTACAATCCTCTGTTAGGGGCAGCAAATGAAAATCCCAGCTCCGGAGTTTCAACTAAAAATGTAATGCTGGTAGGATCATATATTACGAAAAGACTGGAACAGCTCGGGATTGGTACGGTTCATGCCAAAGAAGATTTTCCGACCAAAGTCACCGACTATAACTGGAACTTTTCCTATAAATATTCCCGGATCTTGGTTAAATCAGCACTCAGCGCAAATGAGGAAATGGATAGTTTTATCGACATTCACCGTGATTCGCAGCGTCATAGCAAAACAACAGCTGTTATTGACGGGAAAAGCTATGCACAGGTCTATTTTATCATTGGACATGCAAATAAAGACTGGAAGAAGAACGAAGAGTTTGCCAATAAGATTCATCAACAGCTTGAAAAGAATTACCCGGGAATATCTCGTGGGATATGGGGAAAAGCTGCGGGTAAAGGCAACAACGGAGAGTACAATCAGACCCTGTCTCCCAATAGTGTTTTGATTGAAGTGGGCGGAATTGATAACTCGGCTGAGGAATTAAAGCGGACGGCTGATATTTTGGCAGATGCTATCGCTGATGTGTACTGGAGCAGTCATGACGCTCAGAAGGTGAACGCACCTGAAAAAGTGGCGAATCCCACTACAACACCAAAGAAATCAAACGGAGCTTCGTAAAATAAATTACCAAGGATCAAAAAGGAGTGGTGTACATGTCGCGTTTCGGAAAAAAACTGGTTATGGTTGGGATTTGGGCAGGGATTGGCATCCTCTTAGGGATGCAGTTCGGCGGAAGCGGTGGGTCAACAGTCTCTAAGATTCTACCCGGCTGGAATGCCAGCCCGACTACGCAGACCAGTCAAGTAACAGGCATGCAGCCACAGCCACAACTGCAAAAGAATGGTGTGACACAGGGTGGGCAGACTTATGTATATGTGCCAATGGTAATCGATCCTGTCACAGGTGCATATACGGCTGTTTCTCCTTTGCCTCAAAATAGCAATACAACGCCAGCCGCAGATCCTCCTCAGCAAGTTGTGGATGATTATAGTACGAAATCTCCGGAGCAAATTCTAATTCCTGAGGAGCAAAAGCCTACAGTCGATGTTCTGGCAGATAAGACGGCAGGTCTCTTGCAGCAGGCTTCCCAGAAGGGAATCCGCTGGGTAGTTTCATTGTTCGCTTCGGCAGAAAATTAACAGCAAATTTAGAAGAAACGGTTATTTCACGGGATCGTGTATAGCTGTTTCTTTTGTTTTGGGCCAGCGCGGGATTGATGGAGTAAGCTTGTACTGTTATAATAAGTGGATTAATATCAGGCTGTCTGTGGGGGTAAGGAATGACTGACGTTCAGAAAAGACAACAACAAATTCGCAATTTCTCGATTATTGCACATATAGACCATGGTAAATCGACACTAGCTGACCGCATTTTGGAATACACGGGGGCACTAACCACGCGTGAAATGCAGGAACAGGTACTCGATCAGATGGATCTGGAGCGCGAACGTGGTATCACAATAAAGCTGCAAGCCGTGCGTTTAACCTATCGTGCAGACGATGGTGTAGAGTATTATCTCAACTTGATTGATACACCGGGACACGTCGATTTCACCTATGAAGTTTCCCGCAGTCTTGCAGCATGTGAAGGCGCACTGCTGGTCGTGGATGCGGCTCAAGGAATTGAAGCACAGACGCTGGCCAATGTGTATTTAGCACTGGATAACAACTTGGAAATCCTACCTGTGCTCAACAAAATTGATTTGCCAAACGCTGACCCTGACCGGGTAAAGCAGGAGATTGAGGATGTTATCGGGCTGGATACCAGTGAAGCGGTTATGGCATCTGCCAAAGCCGGTATCGGAATCAAGGAAATTCTGGAGCAGGTGGTGAAGCAGGTTCCTGCGCCATCCGGTAATTCAGAAGAGCCGCTTAAAGCATTGATCTTTGACTCTCACTACGATCCTTACAAAGGCGTTATCGTCTATGTGCGCGTAATGGACGGGAAGATCCGTGCGGGTTCGAAGATTAAGATGATGGCAACTGAGAAGACCTTCGAGGTCATTGAAGTTGGCGCATTTATGCCGCGTATGACCATTGTCGATGAATTGAACATCGGTGATGTTGGCTTTATCGTAGCTGGGATCAAGCATGTTGGAGATACCCGTGTCGGTGATACTGTCACTGACGCAAAGAATCCTACTGCTGAGCCGCTTCCGGGTTACCGTAAGATCAACCCGATGGTATATTGCGGGTTGTATCCGATTGAGACCTCCGATTATAACGATCTTCGTGAGGCCTTGGAGAAGCTCCAGCTAAATGATGCTTCGCTAAGCTTTGAGCCGGAAAGCTCAAGCGCGCTTGGATTTGGTTTCCGTTGCGGTTTCCTTGGACTCTTGCATATGGAGATTATTCAAGAGCGGATTGAGCGCGAGTTCAATCTGCCGCTAATCACAACAGCGCCGAGTGTTATTTACCGAATTATGCTGACCAATGGCGAAATGATCCAAATCGACAACCCGTCACATTATCCGGAGATCGGTACGATTGACTACATTGAAGAGCCGTATGTTAAAGCAGCGATCATTGTGCCTAACGACTTCGTGGGTACTGTAATGGAGCTGTGCCAGAACAAACGCGGCGAGTTCGTAAATATGGAATATCTAGATACTAATCGTGTAACGATTACGTACGAGATTCCGCTGTCTGAGATCGTTTATGATTTCTTTGATCAGTTGAAATCCGGTACGAAAGGATATGCTTCTTACGACTATGAAATTTGTGGATACCGTCGTTCGAATCTGGTCAAGATGGATATCTTGCTTAACAATGAGCAGGTCGATGCCTTGTCCTTTATCGTTCACCGCGATCGTGCCTACAACCGCGGACGTATCATTTGTGAGAAATTACGTGGGATTATCCCTCGTCAAATGTTCGAAGTGCCGATTCAAGCCTCTGTGGGTACGAAGGTAGTTGCGCGTGAAACCGTTAAGGCGATGCGCAAAAACGTACTTGCTAAATGTTACGGCGGTGATATTTCCCGTAAACGGAAGCTGCTTGAGAAGCAAAAAGAAGGTAAGAAACGCATGAAGCAAGTGGGTAGTGTAGAAGTACCACAAGAAGCGTTTATGGCAGTACTGAAGATCGACGAGTAAAAAATAGGTAGAGCCGGGAGAATATCCCGGCTCTATTTTTTTGAGCAGGAGCAGATTACAATAGGGGGAAGGATTGTAAGCACATACAAAGTGAGGGGAGTCCTCGTGAAGCGATTATATTTGAAACTTACGCCAAGTACCTTTAAGAATCGGATTTTGTTAGCTTTCTTGCTGTTGGTACTAACACCCATTGCCATACTCGTTCTATATAACTTTAAAGAGACAGAACGAATGCTGCAGGATAATGCGGAAACGAAGAACATAGAGCAGCTTATTGGTATTAAGAATGGTTTTGTTGATCTCATGAGTCTCGTGATGAAAACAGGGTCATTACTCGAACAAGATACGACGATTTTATCGATAATGAAGAATCCCGAGCAATCTGATGAAATCACGAGAAAAAAACTCGTTGAAAACAAGTTTGGAGCGATTGAAAATACATTCTTCATGAGTGGAGCGACGGTGTATTATACTTTAATCGACCTTCATGGAAACGCATACACTTCCTTTATGCCAAAGGAAACTTTGAGCTACGACGAAATCCAATCGGAGGATTGGGTTCAAGCATTGAAGCGAGAAGGAACGAATCGATATATATGGAATCCGAATGACAAGAATAATGTGGTCCGGGAAAGTACAACAAGTAAGAAAATGCTTAGTCTCTATGAAGTTATGCGTGATAATGATTTGAATATTTATGCCTATGCAAGATTAAGTATCGATTATGAGGAGTGGTTTACTAGATCAACGTTAGGGAGTAAACAGGAAGGGGCTTTATTTCTACTCGATGCCTTGGGGGGAGTGATGCTTAATCCCCTTAAGGATGAGGCTTTTTCCTCTGATATTGCGCAGAGTATTGTGAAGAGTGCCAACCAGCGGCAGACGGGGCGTGCTGCATCCATTGTCAACCCGAAGGAGGAAAGCTTATACACCTACAGCTACATCGAGGAGTTAAATGGATATGTTGTTAAAAAGGTGCAGCTAGCACAGCTTTTTCTTGAAGTAGACAAGCAGAAACGACGGTTTTTTGGTGGATTTGGAATCATTCTGCTGCTATTTGTTCTATTAACTTATTTCATATCATCGACGATTACAGTACCGCTTAAGAAGCTACAGAAGAAGATGGAAATGACCGCTAAGACGAATCTCAAAATGAAATTACCCGAGCAAGGGCGGGGAGAGATTCTTGCCCTGACTCAGAGTTTCAATATAATGATTCATGATTTAAATGAGCTGTTGCAGCGTCTTCAGCTTGAAGAAAAACAGAAGCAATTCGTTCGGTTTCAGGTATTACTTTCGCAGATGAACCCGCATTTTCTACTAAATACATTGAATACGATAAAGAGCATTGCCTTAGATAAAGATGATGATGAAATTTATGGAATTTGTGTTGCACTAGGAAAAATATTGGAGACAACCTTAAATACTGAAGTGGATTTGATCCTGTTAAAGGATGAAATCGTACTAATAGAATCTTACATGGAGATACAGCGGCAACGTTTTGGACATGGGATTGAAATTCAATATGATATCAACGAGGAGCTGCAATACGCGTTAATCCCTAAATTTTGTCTGCAGCCCTTAATTGAAAATAGCTTGATTCACGGCTTCGGTCAGTCAGTAAAACAAGGGAGAATTGATATCTCCGCTAAGGTGACTGGACAACAGCTGTACCTGCAGGTTAGAGATAACGGCATGGGGATAGAAAGAGCACAGCTGAATAAGGCTACACGGAAACGTAAAGGAATCGGTGTTCAGAATATTAGGGAGAGCTTAGAGCTGTTGTTCAAGAATCAACGGACAGGTATGGACATTGTATCTTCGGATACAGGAACTGAAGTGATCATCCATTTTCCATTCCTTATTTCAAAACCTTACGATGGAGGTAAGCTCACATGTGGAGAACGTTAATTGTGGATGATGAACAACCTGCGGTTAAAAGTATACGGAAGCTATTCTTAAAGGCTGGAATCCCGTTTGAAATTATAGGTGAGGCGGAGAATGGAGAAGTAGGCTTGCAAATGATTCGTGAGCTTCAGCCTGATGTGGTAGTGACGGATATCAATATGCCGGTGATGGATGGGGTGAAGCTTCTTCAAATTGCGCGAGAGGAAGGCTTCGAATGCCGGTTTGTAATGTTGACCGCATTGAGTGAATTTGAATACGCCCGCCAGGCGCTCGTATTTGGGGCTTCGGATTACATTTTGAAGTTATCTTTAGATCTCCAAGGTTTGAAGCAGACCATGGGTAAGGTTCAGGCCGAGCTGGAGCGAATGGTGAAGATGAAGAAAGCCGATAAATGGTTTCCGGAGAAGCAACAAACGGGACCGACAGATCATGTGGAGATGAACAAAATTATAGCTTATATTGAAGAACATTATGCTGAGGACATCTCGCTCAAATCCATGTCAGAGTTGATCCGGATGGATGCCAGCTATATAAGTGACTTATTCAAGAAAAAGACAGGGAAAACGTTGACCAATTATATTCAAGAGCGTCGGATTCAGGCTGGGAAAATGCTGCTTGCAGAAACGAAGCTAACGATTAGCGAGATTGGGCAGCAGGTAGGCTTTGAGAACGATAATTATTTTATAAAAATCTTCAAAAAGTGGTGTGGTGTCACGCCAAATGAATTCCGTAAAGAACCAAAAAACGTTCTATAAGTTCCCAAATGTAGTTCATCCCCCAAAATCCGCTCTGATGATAAAGTTATAGATGTAGAGCACAACACATAATCCTTCCAAGGGGGAAGCTATCTATGAAGAAAAAGTGGTATCCTGCAGTGCTTTCTGTCTTATTAGCAGGTACGATGCTGGCTGGTTGTGGGAGTGGTGGAAGTAATGAGGCTCAGGGCAGTGCAAATGGAGAAACAGCAAAGGAGAAAATAAAGCTCACTATGTGGGGGGCAGTTCCTGCAGAAGCCGGGCCTCAAGCTGTAATTGATAACTGGAATAAAGATCATCCAGACATTCAGGTCGAGTATATCCGTAATGTAAATGACGATGCAGGCAACTTAAAGCTGGACACTGCCTTAATGACCAATCAAAACATAGACCTTTTCATGAACTACGATCTTGCTCATTTACAGAAACGTATGGATGCAGGCGTTGCCTTGGATCTAAGCACGAAAACAGACTATGACATCGACAGCCAGATCGGCGAGGACGCAGCAATGTGGAAAATCAATGATAAGTACTATGGGATTCCTACAAAGAAAAACATGGCGTTTGTATGGTTGAACAAAGATATGCTGGATGCAGCAGGATTACCGATTCCTGCGGTGGACTGGACTTGGTCAGATCTTGAGGAGTATGCGAAGAAGCTAACGAAGCCTGGTGTGTACGGATTACTGCAGGCAGATTCCTCCTTCTCAACAACGATGGACGGTACGCTGGCTGGAATGGGTGTGAAACAGGCGGATGGTACCTCAAACTTTGGGAATGATCTCTGGAAACAGCACCTGGAAATATTGCATAACATGATGTTCGTGGACAAATCCACACCGGAATATGGGGAGCAACTGACCAGTAAAATGCCGGTTGATACCATGTTCCTGCAAGGCAAAGCGGCAATGCTGGCAGCCGGTGAATTTATTTTTAGAAATGCGAACAACTTGAAGGACTATCCGCATGATTTCAAAACCGCGTTCGCCGCTATTCCAAAAGTGAATAAAGATCAAAAGGATTATAAATATTCGGGCGGTGTGGGTGACATGCTTGCTCTTAATGCAAAGTCCAAGAACCTGGATGCAGCTTGGGAGTTCGCAAAATGGTATGCGGATGGCGGTATGCTGCCAATGGCAAGCGGGGGTCGTATTCCAGCCTCTGAGAGTGTAGACAGTAAGGAAGCGATGAGCCTTCTCTTGAATGGTGTAGAAGACAAATATGATACAGATTCAATGAATAATATTGTATTCGGCAAATTCCCATCCTTCCAGCTAAATGTACCTCAACAAGCCATTGATGCACGTAAAGAAGAGTATGAAAAATACTTCTTAAATAAGCAAGATATTGATACCACGATGAAAAATATGCAAACCCGTTCGCAAGAGTTAATGAAATAAAGAAATAGCTAGCACAAAAGAGAAGGAGGAAGAATTCTTCGTTCTTCTCTTTCGTGTACCCATTTTTCAGCATACGAAAGGCGGCGATACCGTGAAGCGGAGAAGCTGGATGGACAGACAAGGCTGGATCGGCATGACTTTTATTCTCCCGAATATGATTGGTATTCTCTTATTCTTTGTGATTCCTGCAATCTTTTCCTTTGTCCTGATGTTTACGAATTATCAATTTTCAAATCCGAATTGGCAATTTACCGGGCTGGATAATCTCAAACGATTGTTCCATGACGATAATTTCTATGCCTCGATCAAATATACGGTGATATTCCTGATATCGGTTCCAGTATCGATGGTGCTCGCTTTTATTGTGGCGCTATTTCTCAACCGCAGTGTGTATCTTAAAGGCGTATTACGTGGAATGTTTTTCTTACCGTATATCTCTAGTGGAGTAGCCGTTGCATTTGTCTGGATGCTGCTATTTCAGCCTTCACAGGGACCCATCAATGAACTGCTTCGCTGGATTGGCATAACATCGCCGCCAGGATGGTTTGCAGATACGGAAACCGCAATGTATGCCATTGATATCGTACAGATCTGGCTGATGCTTGGCTACAATATGATCATATATTTAGCAGCACTACAGGAAATTTCGACAGAACAACTAGAAGCTGCCCGGATCGATGGTGCAAGCACATTCAAAACAACATGGAAAATTGTATGGCCTCTTGTTAGTCCAACAACTTTTTTATTAATGATTACCGGATTAATTATGACGATGAAATCGTTCTCGATTATTCAAGCCATTACGGCTGGAGGACCTAGCGGAAGTACGACGGTCTTATCACTATTCGTTTATAAAACAGCATTCAGTTATTACGATATGGGATACGCTTCAGTTATTTCATGGTTCTTGTTCGCCGTCATTCTCGTTATTACAGTCATTCAGTGGATCGGCCAAAAGCGCTGGGTTCATTACTAAATGAATCCACAAAGTGGAGCTTTGCGGGAGGCCCCGAAACCATAAATTAAAGGAGCAGGCGGTATGAATGAAAAAGCAGGAAACATGAAGGTGAAGCTGCCAGTAACGATCATCATGTTTGTTCTAGGACTATTTATGATTGTGCCTTTTCTATGGATGCTCAGCACGTCTTTTCAGACACCTGCCGAGGTGTTTAACGAATGGCTGCCTTCATCTCTCAACTGGAGCAATCATATTCGGGTGTGGACAGGAAGTTATGATTTTGTTCCGTATTATTTAAATTCACTTAAGATATCGATTATTGGAACTGCGGGAGCTGTGTTTCTATCTGCCCTTGCCGCTTACGGATTTTCACGTACTTCGTTTAAAGGGCGGGATGGCCTATTTGTCATATATCTATCCATGATGATGGTTCCACCACAGGTACTTTTTGTTCCTAAGTTTATCATGTTTAACTGGGTTGGGATTTACAATACGCACTTGGCCCTAATCCTTCCAGCCATGTTCTCGATCTTCGGTGTATTTATGCTTCGGCAGTTCTTCATGGGCATTCCTAAGGAAATCACGGAATCTGCTTTTCTGGATGGAGCCGGGCATTACAGAATATTTTTCCGCTTAATTCTGCCATTAGCGAAGCCGGCAATCGCTACGTTTGCTATTCTTGATTTCTCCTGGCAATGGAATGATTATGAGAATGCGCTTGTATTTTTGCAGAGCCCTAAGCTATATACCATTCCGCTTGGATTGCAGAATTTTATTCTTGAGAACAATGTGGATTACAACGGGATGATGGCCGCTTCGTCGGCTGCGATCATTCCAATGATTGTTATCTTCTTCATAGGTCAGAAATATATTATTCAAGGGATTTCTAGCTCGGCTGTGAAAGGCTAACTATAGGAGGGATACTGACATGAGAACAGAAACGGTTAAATCCGATGTGACAGTGGTCGGGGGTGGACTTGCAGGGATGAACGCGGCGATTGCTGCAGCACGTCTTGGGTTAAAGGTAGCACTGGTACAGAATCGTCCTGTACTTGGTGGTAACTCGAGTTCAGAAGTTCGGGTTTGGGTATGTGGTGCAACAGGACATGGTGTAAATCGCTATGCACGTGAGACAGGCATTATGGGTGAGCTATTCATCGAGAATCAATACCGGAACCCGGAAGGGAATCCATATCTATGGGATCTAACCTTGCTCGAAGCGGTGAAGGCAGAATCGAATATCAGCTTGTTCCTAAATACCGATGTACGTGAAGTGGAAGCGGAAGGTGAGGCAGAGGAGCGTACGATTCAGAGTGTGACCGGCTGGATGATGGGATCTGAGCGTTTAATCACGTTCGAGAGCGATGCTTTCATCGATTGTACGGGTGATGGTTTAGTTGGCTTCCTAGCAGGAGCGGATTTCCGATTAGGACGTGAAGCCCGTCATGAATTTAATGAGGAATGGGCACCAGAAGTGCCTGATAATATTACATTAGGCAGTACATTATTATTTTATACACAGGATACTGGAAAACCGGTACGTTATGTTGCACCCTCATTCGCTAAGGATATTACAACAACTTCTATCCCGATCCGCCGGGTCATTCGGAGTGGGGATTCAGGCTGTCACTACTGGTGGATTGAGTGGGGCGGCGAGCTTGATACGGTGGATGAGAATGAACGCATACGTGATGAGTTATCCTCAGTTATTTATGGGATTTGGGATTATATCAAAAACTCGGGCCATTTTGATGCCGAGAATATGACGCTTGAGTGGGTTGGCTCGATTCCGGGTAAACGTGAATACAGACGGTTTGTTGGCGATACGATTCTAACGCAAAATGATATTCTCGCGCAGCGTGAATTTGCAGACCGTATTGGATTTGGTGGCTGGTCAATTGATCTACATCCACCACAGGGGATGTACGCACAAGAGAGTGGCTCCAAGCATCTGCATGCGGACGGGATCTACCATATTCCATTTGGTTCGCTATATTCGAAGAATGTACGGAATCTATTCTTCGCGGGTCGTAATATCAGTGCATCTCATGTGGCTTTTGGAACAACACGCGTTATGGCAACCTGTGCAATCATGGGTGAAGCAGCTGGAACAGGTGCCGCTTTATCCGTCATCAAAGGTGTGACCCCTCGTGAAATTCGCGAGCAGTATATGCATGAATTGCAACAGGTGATGTTAAAGCAAGATGCTTCGATTATTGGATTACGTAACGAAGATCCACTGGACCTCGCCAGAAAAAGCGAGATTCATGCATCCAGCACGATGAATGGTATCCTGCTGGATCGCCCAGCCGAAGCTTATGAGCTTTCTCATGATGTAGGGATTTTGTTTCCGGTTGAAGGAAGTATCCGTGGGTTAAGGCTGCTTGTGTCAGCAAGTATTCAGACGCAGCTGACCGTGGAGATCTGGACGACTGGACGCGCGGAAAATTACGTGCCGGCGGAGTGCAAACAGGTTGATGTTATAACAGTACAGGCTGGAGAGCAGCAATGGATTGAAGTTCCGATACAAGAGGAGAAATGTAGTCCAATCGGCGAATGTAATATCTTCGCTATTATTCGAGCTAATGAACACCTTCAATTGCATATTTCAGAAACCCCAATCACTGGTGTCATTACATTTGAGCGAGGTGCTAAATCCGTTGTTGATTCATCGCTGGAGGATCATCAGCCAGATCAGCCGGTGATAGAGTGGAGCATGAAACAACTTGTACGCAGGCATTTCTGCTTTGCAGTAGAAACATCGGCATATGCTGCATCTAAAGTCATTGATGGATATGTTCGACCTTTCGCGGGACCGCATAGCTGGGTTTCTGAGCCGATGACCGCGGGTAGATCGGAGTGGGTAGAGGCGCGTCTCCCGGATGCTTCTCCAGTCTCCGAAATTCATTTCACCTTTAATGATGATGTCAATGAAGATCTCATCAACTTACATCACCATGAAACGCCATTTCTAGTGATTCCTGAACTGGTAAAGAACTATGATGTAGAGCTGCTCATTGATGGCGCGTGGCAAGTCATGCTCCGTGTCAAAGACAACCATCGCCGGAAGAATGTTCATCGATTAGAGAAGCCTGTTCTTACAGATGCTGTCCGGATCGTTATTCATGAAACTAACGGTGGAGTACATGCCGAACTTGTGGAAATGCGGATTTATCAAGAAGCAACGGCTTTGCCGACTTTATAGGGACGGTATCCGTTTCTGCGGGAAATACAAAATATATAGGATAACGTAAAACTTATACTTTCTTGTATTCTAAAATAGAGTTCATTTATAATTGAACGCCCTCGAAGGGAAGCCGTCAGGCTTCCCTTTTCTTGTTTTTTAGATTACACTATTCAAACGATATTTTTATATAAAGGAGACAGCTAATGACAACGAAGACTAATGGCCGTCCCCCTGAGGCTGTATACATTCATATCCCTTTTTGTACCAATAAGTGCTTTTATTGTGATTTTAATTCCTATGTACTCAAGGATCAGCCAGTTATGGATTATCTCGAAGCTTTGGATCGAGAGATGGAGCAGACCGTCAAGAACACCCCTCCGGGTGTTATCAAAACGATCTTCGTCGGCGGAGGCACACCCACTGTTTTAAAACCTGATGAAATGGCTTATTTCTTAAAGTCTGTTCGTACGCATTTCCCAAACTGGGATAAAGATATTGAGTTCTCTATGGAAGCTAACCCTGGAACAACGGATCTGGACAAGCTGACGGTTATGAAAGAAGGTGGCGTGAACCGGGTGAGCTTTGGCGTTCAAGCATTTCAAAACGAGCTGCTCACAGGCATCGGCCGGATTCATAATGTAGATGATGTATACCGGAGCTTAGAGAATGCACGTGCAGTTGGACTTAATAATCTTTCGGTTGACCTGATGTTTGGGTTGCCTAATCAAACTGTGGAGATGTTGGGCGAAAGTATCCGCAAGGCGTTGGAGCTGGATCTACCCCACTATTCTATTTACAGCTTGAAGGTGGAGGAGAATACTCTTTTTCACACGCTGTTTAATAAGAACAAGCTTCCTCTTCCTAATGAAGAAGATGAATTACAAATGTACCTCCTGTTGATGTCCTCTATGAAGGAAGCAGGTTACAATCAATACGAGATCAGTAACTTCGCAAAACCAGGAATGGAGAGCCGCCATAATATCACCTACTGGCGTAATGAAGATTATTATGGTCTAGGAGCAGGAGCGCATGGATATGTGGGGCGTCAGCGGCATATTAATGTTAAGGGCGTAAATCCATATGTAGAAGCAACACGTAAAGGGCTGCCACGACTGGATGCATACCCAATCTCAGAAGCAGAAGCGATGGAAGACTTTATGATGGTCGGCTTGCGTATGCATGAGGGCGTCTCTAATGAAGCTTTTCAGGCGCAATTCGGGCGTTCAATAGAGGAAGTATTCGAGAAATCCTTGCATAAAATGCTGCATGCAGGGCTGTTGGAACAAGAAGCAGGAGTTTACCGACTCAGCAAGCAAGGAATCTTGTTTGGGAACGATGTTTTTGCTGAATTTGTAGGCGCCCTGACAGAAGTTTAATTTTAAAATACCCCTTGAATTGTAATTCACTCTGTTGTATATTTATTCATATTATCAACAGAGGGGTGAACCAAAGTGCTTGCCAAGACGGAAATGATTCGCCATTCGTCTCCAGCGGGAGACGCACAGGTGATTTGTAGAAATGCTGTGGTAGAAGACGTTGAGCCATTGTATCTAATGATAGAAGAGTATGCACAGCGCGGCATCATGTTGCCCCGTTCCCGGCAGGCGCTGACACGCCAGATCGATCAATTCGTAGTTGCTGAAATCGAAGGCAGATTCGTAGGCTGTGGTTCACTTTTCAAGCTCGGGAATGATCTCGTTGAGATTCGTTCGATTGGCTTGAATGATGAAGGTAAGGGTAAAGGCGTAGGCTCCATGATATTGGCGAAGCTGGTCGAGGAAGCTAGGAACCAGAAAATCCCAAAGGTAATGGCACTAACCTATGCTGTTGATTTTTTTCTTAGAAATGGATTTGAAGTCGTCCAGAAAGAGATTTTCCCCGAAAAAGTATGGACAGATTGCGTGAATTGTAAAAAGCAGCATGCCTGCGATGAAATAGCAGTGCTTAAGATACTGAACTGACTTGACAATGTCAATGTCAGTTTGGTATTTTTGTATTAGTGGTTAGCACTCATCTGAGTCGAGTGCTAACGAATCGGAGCCACAGCCGATAGGAGGGAATAACATGTTAACTGATCGCCAGAGAATGATACTAAATGCAATTGTGGATGATTATATTTCATCGGCAGAGCCAGTAGGATCTCGCAGCATTTCTAAACGGGGAGATGTAGGATACAGTCCGGCTACGATTCGAAATGAAATGGCTGACCTGGAGGATTTAGGTTATCTCGAGCAGCCTCATACATCGGCGGGAAGAATTCCTTCCCATAAAGGATACCGATATTATGTGGATCATTTGGTACCGTGGAATTCCGCCGAAACGGCAGAAATGGGCACGATCCGCGCTTTTTTTGCCGAGAAGCTAAATGCAATGGAGCAGGTAATCCAACATGCGGCGATGATTCTTTCCAATATGACGAATTATACTTCCATCCTGCTGGGACCGGAGGTTTTTCATACTTCATTGCGTCATTTTCAGTTGTTACCACTAGATGATACAACCGCTGTGGCCATTATCGTCACAAGTACGGGGCAAGTTGAGAATCGTACGGTGAACATTCCGCCGGAGATTTCTGTTTCCGAGATGGAGAAAGTGGTTAACCTACTGAATAGTAAACTGGTCAATGTACCACTCTATAAGCTGAAGACTCGGCTCTATTCGGAGCTTGGCGAAGAAATGCAGCGTCACATCTCACATTATGAAGAATTAATGCAGGTGCTGGACACCGCGCTGGAAAGCGATCAAGAGCAGCGCATCTATCTCAGCGGAGCAACGAATATGCTGACACAGCCTGAGTTCAAAGACGTAGACAAGGTGAAGAGTATTCTTGATCTGCTGGAAGAGACACCGACACTGCTCAAAATGCTGGCCCCTACAGTGGGTGGCACAGGTATTCAAGTACGAATAGGAACAGAAAACAATCACGAAGCGTTCGCTAACTGTAGTCTGATCACCGCCACTTATTCACTTGATGGGCAGGCACTAGGAAGCATTGGAATCCTTGGGCCGACCCGTATGGAGTATGCAAGAGTGATGGGGATCTTGGGCATTTTATCCCGAGATTTGACAGCGATGCTGGCGCACTGGTATAAGTGAACAGAGTCAACATGATTTCGTGAATGATTTTAAGGAGGTGAAGACAACTTGAAAAAGGAACAAGTTCAAGATTCTAATGAATTCAAAGAGGAATTGATCAATGAGGAGCCTGTGGCTGAAGTAGTCTCAGATGCCGACTCATTTACAGCTGAAAACGTTAGTGAAGGTGCTTCAGATACAGGTGCTGAGGTGAAACGCCTACAGGATCTTGCTGATGAATATCAAGGTCGTGCACTGCGTGCACAAGCTGATTTTGATAACTTCCGTCGTCGTACCCAGAAGGAAAAAGAAGAGTTGGCTCAATATGCTACCTCCAAGCTCCTGACGGAATTGCTTTCCGTGCTGGACAATTTCGAGCGTGCGTTAGTCACTACTCCAGCTAATCCTGAATCCGAAGCTTTCGCGAAGGGCGTTAATATGATTTTCCGTCAGCTGGATGGAGTATTGAAGGCTGAGGGGCTTACAGCTATGGAAACAGTAGGACAGCCTTTTAATCCTGAATACCATCAGGCTATTATGCAGGTTGAGAGCGAGGAGTACGAAGAGGGTATCGTTACAGAAGAGGTTCAAAAGGGATATCTTCTGAAAGATAGAGTTCTTCGTCCGGCCATGGTCAAAGTCAGCATGTAGTCTGTCTATATAGGACGGGCAGTTTCTGCTCGCCATAAAGCAGCAGTGCTTTTGCCCGGATAGTTTTATTATCAATCGAATTTTTTTGATATTTTTATAAATTTATTGAGCTTAGGCTCCATATAACTTTAGAGGAGGCAAATTATTGTGAGTAAAGTTATCGGTATTGACTTAGGAACCACGAACTCTTGCGTTGCCGTTATGGAAGGCGGCGAAGCCGTAGTAATTCCAAACCCAGAAGGCGCGCGTACAACCCCTTCGGTTGTAGGCTTTAAGAAAGACGGCGAGCGTATCGTCGGTGAAACGGCTAAACGCCAAGCGATTACTAACCCTGATCGTACGATCAGCTCTGTTAAACGTCACATGGGTACTAACCACAAAGAAAGCATTGATGGTAAAGACTACTCCCCACAAGAAATTTCGGCAATGATTCTGCAAAAACTGAAATCCGATGCAGAAGCTTATCTTGGCCAAACTGTTACTCAAGCGGTTATCACTGTTCCTGCTTATTTTAATGACAGCCAACGTCAAGCTACCAAAGATGCAGGTAAAATTGCAGGTTTGGAAGTTCTGCGTATTGTGAACGAGCCAACAGCAGCAGCTTTGGCATATGGTCTGGAGAAATCCGAAGATCAAACCATTCTAGTCTATGACCTTGGTGGCGGTACTTTTGACGTATCCATCCTTGAACTTGGTGATGGCTTCTTCGAAGTAAAAGCTACAAGCGGCGACAACAAGCTGGGTGGCGACGACTTTGACCAAGTGGTTATGGATTACCTGGTATCCGAATTCAAAAAAGAGCAAGGCATTGATCTGAGCAAAGATAAATCTGCTGTACAACGTTTGAAAGATGCAGCTGAAAAAGCGAAAAAAGAATTGTCAGGCGTACTGACAACAACTGTATCGCTTCCATTCATCACTGTGGTTGACGGCGTACCTCAGCACTTAGAGATCAACTTGACTCGTGCGAAATTTGATGAACTGACTGCTGGTCTGGTAGAACGTACTTTGGGACCAACTCGTCAAGCATTGTCTGATGCTGGCATGACCCCTGCAGACCTTACTAGAATCGTTCTGGTTGGTGGTTCTACACGTATCCCAGCTGTACAAGATGCTATCAAAAAGCTTACTGGCAAAGAACCACACAAAGGTGTGAATCCGGATGAAGTAGTAGCTCTTGGTGCTGCTGTTCAAGCGGGTGTATTGACTGGTGATGTTAAAGACGTTGTATTGCTTGACGTAACTCCGCTTTCCCTGGGTATTGAAACTGCAGGTGGCGTGTTCACGAAGATGATCGAGCGTAATACTACGATTCCTACAAGCAAATCCCAAGTATTCTCAACCTTTGCTGACAATCAACCTAGCGTAGAGATTCACGTGCTGCAAGGTGAGCGTCAAATGGCAAATGGCAACAAGACACTGGGACGCTTCATGCTGAACGAGATTCCACCAGCACCACGTGGCGTGCCACAAATCGAAGTTTCTTTCGATATTGATGCCAACGGTATCGTAAATGTATCTGCAACAGATAAAGGCACGAACAAGAGCCAAAAAATCACTATCACTTCTTCCAGCGGCCTGAGCGACGCAGAAGTAGAACAAATGATGAAGGATGCCGAGCTTCACGCTGAGGAAGACCGTAAGCGTAAAGAACTGGTAGAAGCGAAGAACGGTGCTGACCAACTCGTGTATTCTACTGAAAAAGTAATTAAAGATCTTGGCGATAAAGCTGATGCTTCTGATGTTGAAAAAGCAAATGAAGCTAAAGATAAAGTTAAAGCAGCACTTGAAACTGACAATCTTGAAGAAATCAATGCAGCTACAGAAGCATTGACTGAGATTGTACAACAGTTGTCCATGAAGCTGTACGAACAAGCTGCTCAAGCTGAGCAAGGTGCTGAAGGTGGCGCTGGAGCCGCTGAAGGCGCTCCTAAAAAAGATAATGTAGTTGACGCTGACTATGAGGTTGTTGACGAAGATAAGAATCAAGGGTAACCTTATACGATAAGTGTAATAGGAAACTGATAAATTCTTATATAGTTAAGAAGGGAAGGTCAAAACCGGTTCATCCCGTGTTTTGACTTTCCTTTTGTAATATCAGATTGCACACTCTTTGCGAATGCGCCTTCTGATATTGTAAGAATAAACATCGCTGAATCTGGATGGTCAGATCCTGAGGTTTTATCGTATAATGGTTTGTTTGACAGGTAATAAGGAATTTGAGTATGTATGCACGGAGGTGAAAGCAGTGGCAGATAAACGCGATTATTATGAAGTGCTTGGCCTAAGTAGAGATGCTTCAGACGATGAGGTGAAAAAAGCGTACCGGAAATTGGCGCGCCAATATCACCCAGACGTGAATAAAGCAGATGACGCTGAAGCTAAGTTTAAGGAAGTAAAAGAAGCTTATGATGTTCTTAGTGATGGACAACAGCGAGCTAGATATGACCAATATGGCCATATTGACCCTAACCAAGGTATGGGCGGCTTCGGAGGCGGCGGTGGTGGCGACTTCGGAGGACTTGGTGATATCTTTGATATGTTCTTCGGAGGCGGCGGACGCCGTGATCCTAACGCACCGCAGCGCGGTGGGGATTTGCAGTATACCATGACCATTGAATTCAAGGAAGCGGTATTCGGCAAAGAAACCGATATTACTATTCCACGTACAGAAACTTGCGATACCTGCTACGGCTCCGGGGCTAAACCGGGCACTAAACCAGAGACTTGTTCCGTATGTCATGGTAGTGGACAACAGGAATTCGTACAGAATACACCGCTTGGACAGATGCGTAATCGTCGTCCTTGTTCACATTGCAGTGGTACAGGTAAGATTATTAAGGAAAAATGTACAACTTGCAGCGGACAGGGTAAAGTTAAAAAGCAACGCAAGATCCATGTGCGTATCCCTGCCGGTGTTGATGACGGTGCACAGCTGCGCATGACTGGCGAAGGTGAAGGCGGCTTACGCGGCGGTCCTGCTGGAGACTTGTATATTGTTATCCGTGTTAAATCGCATGATTTCTTCGTGCGTGAGAACGATGATATTATGTGCGAGGTTCCACTTACGTTTGCACAGGCAGCACTTGGTGATGAGATTGAAATTCCAACCTTAACCGAAAAAGTGAAGCTGAAGATTCCTGCCGGAACGCAAACAGGCACTTTCTTCCGCCTCAAAGGTAAAGGTGTTCCACGTCTGCGTGGATCTGGCCAAGGTGATCAGCATGTACGAGTAATTGTTGTGACACCTAGCAAGCTCAATGAAGAGCAAAAAGAATTGCTACGCCAGTTCGCTTCTCTGAACGGAGAAAACACACATGAACACGAACAGTCCTTCTTTGATCGTGTGAAACGTGCGTTTCGCGGGGACTGATATCCTAACTCATTCATTCAGTAAATGAATAGAAAAAAGACAGCAGAGCAGCGGTCCTCCCGTTATTGGGGGATCGCTGCTCTGTGTTTTTGTTTAGCATGAGATTATAGCAGGGCCAGTTAACTGACCCCATGCAATTCTTTGGTTGAGCTGTAATGCTGGAACCTGGGGAATTTTGCGAGCTTGGCTAACTCGGAAAACCCGGAAAAGCCTGACAGCTCGTGGTGAACTCGGCAAGCCCGGTAACTCCGGTAACTCCGGTAAACCCCGCCGAACCTCTGAACCCGAATCCCGTCCCCGAACCCTGAACCGCGAACCCTGAACTGCGAACCGCGAACCGCGAACCGCGAACCCCGAACCCCGAACCGCGAACCCCGAACCGCGAACCGCGAACCGCGAACCCCGAACCCCGAACCCCGAACCCCGAACCCCGAACCCCGAACCCCGAACCCCGAACCCCGAACCGCGAACCGCGAACCGCGAACCGCGAACCCCGAACCCCGAACCCCGAACCCCGAACCCCGAACCCTGTAACCTTGAAACCCCCGACTGGTCTCCAGCTTTTTTAAACACACTATCTGTTTTGAATTATCTACGTGGGCATGGTAAATGTCGCATAATCCAGCATTTAAGTGCAACTGCGTCCGATAGCGCCGAGAATAATCATCTGAGTGGATAGGACCCAAAAGATGCTGGAGGCATACGGACCCAGTTGACGCTATTTGCAAATTTTTCTCCTTTTGAGCGAAGTTTCGGACTCCAGTGCAGCTGTTGCCTAGAAAAGTGCTCATATTTGGTGTTTTTCGTGCTAATAGCGACTATGGGGTCCGTTGGCATGGCAAATATCGCATAATTCAGCGTTTAAGTGCAACTGAGTCCGATAGCGTTGAGTGTAATCATCTGAGTGGATAGGACCCAGAAGACGCTGGAGGCTTGCGGACTCAGCAGACGCTATTTGCACATTTTTCTCCTTTTGAGCGAAGTTTCGGACTCCAGTGCAGCTATTGCCCAGAAAAGCGCTCATATTTGATGTTTTTCCTGCTAATAGCGACTATGGGGTCCGTTGGCATGGCAAATGTCGCATAATCCAGCATTTAAGTGCAACTGTGTCCGATAGCGCTGAGAATAATCATCTGAGTGGATAGGACCCAGAAGACGCTATTTGCACATTTATCGCCTTTTGAGCGAAGTTTCGGACTCCAGTGCAGTTATTGCCCAGAAAAGCGCTTATATTTGATGTTTTTCCTGCTAATAGCGACTATGGGGTCCGTTGGCATGGCAAATGTCGCATAATTTAGCGTTTAAGTGCAACTGTGTCCGATAGCGTTGAGTATATTCATCTGAGTGGATAGGACCCAGAAGACGCTGGAGGCATACGGACCCAGTTGACGCTATTTGCACATTTTTCTCCTTTTGAGCGAAGTTTCGGACTCCAGTGCAGCTATTGCCCAGAAAAGCGCTTATATTTGGTGTTTTTCGTGCTAATAGCGACTATGGGATCCGTTAGCATGGCAAATGTCGCATAATCCAGCATTTAAGTGCAACTGTGTCCGATAGTTGCCTCGTATGCGCCGCAGATGTGACCTAAAGCGAGAAAGCCCCAGCAGCCATCTGGCTGCTGGGGCTTTCTTTGAGAGTTCAACTAGATACTGTTTAAGAACGTAGGTCCTCGAACACGCGGCTCAGAATCGTTGCTGCCTGTGCCCGAGTCAGAGTACCTTGTGGATTGAAGTTGTCCGCGCCAACGCCCTTGAGATAACCTTTGTTTACCGCATAGGCTACGGCGTTACGTGCTTCTGCAGCGATGTTGTCGGCATCCTTAAAGCTCAAAGGAGTCTTAGCTACCGTAAGATCAGCACCTAGAGCTTCAGCAATGATAAGAGCTGCTTCTTCGCGAGTCAGCAAATCACGTGAACCACTTTGTTTGATACGAGTATTCCAAGTGTCACCTTTTCCAAGTAGACGGTCGAAGAGCGTTAGTAGCTCCGCTTGATTTAAGGTGTCAGTAGGCTTGAAGCTGCCATCGGTTCCTTTGCCGGCAATGATACCATGAGCAGCAAGAACTTCGATATCGCCTTTAGCCCAGTGAGTGCCGATATCCTTGAAGCTTACATTACGGAATGCAACGCTATAAGAGCCGTCGCTAGTAACAGTAAACTGTAGAATACCTTCTTTAGAGAAAGATCCAGGTTGCAGATAGGACCATTTATGATCCTTTGTTTCTGCATAGGCGGCAGTTTTTCGAGCATCACGTAGACTGCTGTCTTTTAGATTAAGCTGAAGGGTAATCGGCTTTCCGGTTGTCCAACCATTTTTAATGGTCAGAATGGAAGAACCAATATTGATCGCAGCTGAGCTTCCTGATAAGACTGCTGTATCGCTAGCATCAGCCAGACTTATCGTAAGCAACAGACCACTGCTGCTAATGAAATCCGGAAGGGTTGCCGCTGGAATAAGAACATTGAACCCACTACTGTTAAGGCTGAGTGCATTCTCCGATTTCTTCAACTGTTCGGCTTGCGCCGGGGTAAGAGTAATAACGACTTGGCTATACTTATTGAAATTCACATCGCTAAGATCAAGTACAGAAGTCTTATCTTTTGCATTCTGGATCGAATTTGTTAATGCAGCATCTAAGATGTTAAACACCGTTGAAGGTTTACCACCAGCTGGATCAGCTGTCTCTACTAGCTTCCCGGATTTCAAAGAAGGTCCAGGAGTGGGAGTGCTGGTTGCTGTAGATACATAGGTCTCAGAAGATGGAGAAGACGTAGGTGATGGTGTCGGTGTTGGCGTTTCTGTTGGATCTGGCGTTGCTGATGGTGTCGGTGTTGCTGATGGCGTTGGTGTTGGCGTTGGCGTTGGTGTCGGCGTTGGTGTCGGCGTTGGTGTAGGTTTTTCAGGTGTGCTTACAGTTACACTTACTGTTCTCAAACCAGATGGGATAGTTGATGTTGTGGCATCATTCCAAATCTGGACATCATATAGCTCAAAGGAATAATCTCCTGCTGTTGCTGGTTCGAAGGTTATTTGGGCTAGTGAGCCAGAGCCGTGATAAGCACCTCCTGACAGATTGACACTATATTGTGTCAGTTTGTGGCCGTCTCCAAGGTCATACGTTTGTGAATATTCTGTAAGTGGAACACTAGAGAAATGCTCCTCTTGATACGTAACCAGCTGTACGCTTGGCTGGATTACCGGTGTTTCAAGGGAATTATCGTATATGACACCGAATGAAGCCCCATAGACGCCATAAACCTCGTCTGTCACGGAATAATCTAAATCAACGGTCACAGATTGTCCTACTTCAATGGTGGATGCAGAAAGAGCCGGAGTTACTGTGAAAGTACCATCCCCTGTGCTATAAAGCAGCCGCTGAACGTAATCATCGTCGTCTGCACCATTCCCCACTTTATCGACCACATGGACTTTGTACTCATTTAGCCCCTCGTTAACAGGAACATCAATGGTAAAGGCACCGTTATTTGCAATCACACCGCCAAATTTATAAGCATTCCCATCATAATGTTTGCCTTCGGCATATACGGTAAACCAGTTTCCAATAGGGTTTGTATTAGAAATATAATAGGCCATTAGGTCATCATCAATAAAACCACTAATTTGTGCCACGCCAGGATCGGTTGGCGCTTCGCGTTCATACTCCTCAATGGTGATGCCGGAAACTAGCGGCTTCTCGGTATCAATTGTGAACTCGGCCTTTTGTTTCTCGAGCAGTTGCCCATTGGGAAGCACGGGAATGATGTAGTAGTGACCATCTGCTAAAGTAGACTTGGCGGAGGTCTCCAGGTCTGTTAATGTTCCATCCCAATTTGGAACTTCGTATACACCACGATAGATCTTCTCATCGATCGCATAAACTTCACCTAAAACTGTTGCAGGAGCATCTTTTGAAGAGGCAACGAAACTTATGCTTTCCAGCTCTTCATTAACAGAAAAGGTAAAGGTGGTGTCGTCTGAGCGACCATCACCATTAGGTGAAATTTGTGGACTTTCAAAAGAAAGCTGATTAATAGGTGCTACATTAAATTGGTCACCTACAACAACGTTAAATGGCAGACGAAGGGTTTCTGTATCAGAGGTAAGTAACAGGATGCCTTCATATGCGCCCTCTTTTGCTATTTTAGATACATTGAGTGTAAATTGTGCATATTGATTTACCCCTGAGATAACACTGTTTGGTGCAAAATCAATACTAATATCATTAGGAGCTTCTGTCAGCCATTTGGTGGAAAGGGTGTATGTTTCTCCATTCCCTTTAAAGTCCTCTACATAGACAGCTTTCGTTACGGTAACACCCTTTGGCTGTAAGCCGAAGGATAAGGAACCTGTGTAATAAGGGATTTCAACAGTACCCGGAAGACCGCTGTTAAGGATCTCACCGACTTTAGCAATGGATTTAGCGTTTATCGACTTCTCCAGATTAATTAAACCCGCACCTTGTTGGTACAAGGAGTAAGAATTCCCATCACGATTAAAAATAGGATCAGCATTGTTCATCAGCAGGGCTTTAATTTCATTTGGCTTCAGATCAGAGTTTTTACTCAGTAACAAAGCCACAGCTCCTACAACATGTGGAGTTGCCATGCTAGTGCCATTTTTTAAGCCGAAAGCTTGGTCATAGTTCCCATCCCAGCTAGGGATCGTCGAGTTGATATTGACTCCGGGCGCTACAACATCAGGTTTTATTAGATAATCGGGCATCCCCGGACCCATAGAACTGAAGTTTGCTAACTGATTTACTTCAAGCGCTATATAGTAACTGATTATATCTTTAGCCGCAGCCATCTGAGTTTTTATTTTTTTGCCATCGGCTTGACTGATTCCGTAGGTAGGAATGTAATCCCCAGGCGCACCAAGGGTGGGGCTGATTTCACCAGGCTCATTATTGGCAATCAGCAAAAGCTTCGCACCAGCAGCTTTGGCATTAAGAGATTTGTCTGAGAAGCTCAGCGAGCCCCGATCGACAAGCACTACCTTATCTTTGACATCCAGATTTTTGTAATCGGAAGGACTCCCAAGACCAGCGAAAACGATCTTACTGCCAGCAATATTATCTATTAAATCTGGGGAGTAACTGGCTAATGTCCCGGGAATCTTTTTAACATCGCCAATATCAAAGAAAGGGGTATTTATCGGAGTAGTAGAAGCTCCAACACTAAGCGCGAGTTGGGCACCAGCGGGTTCGCCCAGTGTTCCTGCATCCGGTCCAGCGTTACCGGCGGCAACAATAACATTCACGCCCGATTTTACGGTATTGTCTATCGCGATTGAACTCGCGGAATAGCTTTGGTTGACACTAGAGCCTAGAGAAAGGTTAATAACATCTGCTCCGTCATCGACCGCTTTCTCAATACCCGCAATTACATCTGCTGTGGAACCAGATCCATAGGGACCAAGTACGCGATACGCATACAATTCTACCTCAGGTGCCACATCTAAAATTGTCCCGGCAACGTGTGTACCATGCGAGGTTTCGTAAGGAGTACCTGCTCTTGGAGGGAAGTTAGCATCAGGGGCTGTTTCAGCCGGATCGTCATCCTGATCATATACATCATAGCCGCCTTTATAATTATCTTTTAGCAAAGGGTGATTCTTATCAATACCAGTATCGACAACAGCTACCTGTACATCTTTGCCTGTGTAACCTAAATCATGTAGTTTGTCCGCGCCTATTAGCTTACCGCTGTCTGAATAGGAACGTGTAACAGGTAATGTCGCCACTTCAACACTGTCTGCTAGTGCATGTACTTCTTCATTTGGATAGATAGCCGCAACGCCTGGAAGCTCTAACAGCTTGTTTACTTGATTGGCTGGCAGTGTAATGGAATACCCGTTAAAAATCTCACTGTATTCAAAACCGATATCGGCATCGATTTTCTGTGTTGAGGAAATAAAGCTTTTATGCTCTGAGATAATTTTACTGCGTTGTGAGGAGACTGAGGATCGTAAAGAATAAGTTTTTGCCTCATTTACATACACACTGACTGGTTTATTTGTCAATTCCACAATCACTGAAACTGGTGCTGAACCTTTGAGTACTCCAGCATAGTTATGAGGGGTCACACTTTGAGACTGTACATCCGTAACCAGGGTTGAAGATTCAAGGGATGAGTTCGCAAATGCAGCTGATGGAAAAAGAACAGACACAGCCAGTCCGAAGCTTGCCGCTCCAATACCAAATCTTTGAATAGAGTGTTTAAAGGTACGTTTCAAATAAGTTCATCCTCCCAAATGAATTTTTTGTATTGCATTGTGTGTCTGTGGTTCTCCTCCTCCATATAAAATGTAAAAAATTATGAAAATTAAATTTATTCTACAGCTATAACTTCAAATCGAATATACAACTTTAGTACCATATTGCAGCGAAGCGTTGAGGAAAATGTCGAATTCCCAGTAGATAAGTGGAATATAAGAAAATCAGAGCATAAAACAAGTGAAATTAAGACAATATAAATGAATGCAACAGATATCTGAATTTCAAGCGAGAGCGGGGATAAGATGTCGGAAAGATATATTTTGGCATATTTTAAAAGTCCAGAGGAAGCCGAAGGCGTCGCGCGCAAGCTTCGTGCACTTCGGGCCATTGAAGTTTCCATTGATCGCTTCAGTAGATATGGAGGTACCAGCTTTAGCTCAGGGGTAAATCCGGTGACAGGCAATGTGGCCAGAATGGACTCCATGACTGCTGAGCACGCACACACAGGCATACTTGCAGCTGCGGACACCAGCTCTAGCGGAATGAGTCATGGTGGTAACGGAGGTCCAACGGGGAGAGATATTTTGCTTACGGTTATTGTGCATACGGAGTCCTACGATCAGGCTCTGCGCTTAATTGAAGAAGCAGGCGGGATGGTCTGATCGGCACTTCATTAATAAGAAGAAAGGAGACGAACAATGGATAGAGAAAACTCACAAATCTTCTCCAAGACGGAGAAATTGAAAATGTTATACGAAGCTAAAGCAGAGGATGTAGAATTCTCGGCGGCGGAAGCCGATCTTGATGATATTGAAGCTCAGGATCGCGCACAAGAAGCGGACAAACGTCAGCTGAATGAGATTATGAAGAAAGAATAGCAGCTAAAAAAGCTAAGGCGGATACCTCACTTTGTGGGGTATTTTTGTGTTTGGGCATGTATAATTAGGGCGAAGAGCTTAAGTGTGGGGGGAGAAGATGGATAACGTTATTTTGTGGACAGGATTAGCCTTATTGATCGCACTATTAACCTATTTGAACCAGAAGCAGTTGTACTCTCCAAAAGTAAAACGGGCCTATTGTGAGTTGCGGGAGCTGACAGAGAAGGTTCGTATGGAGCGCTCTGAGGCGAGCGATTTGTATCGATGGGAAGCAGAATTAACCGAACTAGAGAATCATCCGAACGAACTGAATAAATTGGATGCTGAAATTAGGTTTCATCACGCATTTTTGTTATATCTTGAACGTCACTACCCTTCAGACCCAAGGATTATTGGTTTGAAGCAAGCTGACGCATATCAGAAGGATATGGTTTTGGGGATTAAAATAAAAGATTATAAATCCAATTAATAAGATACTTTTGACTGTACGTACAATGGGAGAAGGAATATATTCGCACAGGTCGCAGACAACTGCTGCATGAAGCGAAGGTAGACGTAGCTTACTGCACCGCAGCCTGGCTGGAGTGCATTTGATTCGGATGAACTGCCATATTTTGCTGCGTGCTCGTAACGAGGGAACGACTGAAATAGTGGTAAAATAAAGTTGATTTGTGGTTGGAATCTGAAAATTGAAATTAGTAACGGGATTGAGAATGATAGAATTTGAAAATGAAATTGAGAGTTGAACCCTAGCTGATATTTGCAGCTGGGTTTTTTTGTTATGAGATCAGAAAAATGAACTAAATTAGGGCAAGCTTTTAGCTTATAAGTAAGGCTACCGCTAAGAAGAATTTGGGCGTCTCATAGTCGACGTAGCTGTAGATGCATTTCTGTTGGAATTGGATATAATTTTCGGCATGATTGAGGTTGGAAAATGATTAATTAGGGAAAACCTCCCTGAAAAACGCTCGAAAAGATAGAAAAAGCCTGATTTCATGAGTTTTTGGGGAGTATTTCCCTAAAAGATAGATCAACCTTCGAATCTTGCACATCATTAGGGAAGTTTTCCCTAATTATCATTATTTTCAATTATATTAACGTCTGCAGATGTTATAAATATTTTAAGTAAAATAGCTAATATCACACTACAAATTAAGGATGTATAATTGTTCGAATATACTAACTACGACCAATCAAGTAATGAATTTTTTCAGGGGGAATTAGAATGGGGCTGGTACACTCTCAAGGAGTTACTGATGAGCTTGTTGTTAGATCTTTAGAAAGAAATTTAGCCATTATCCGGTTTGACCTTGATCGCCGAGTTGCTTATGTGAATGAGGTTTTTGCAAATTCCATGGGATATAAAAAAGATGAAATGTACGGAATGCATCATAAAGAGTTCTGTTTTCCACATTTCGCAGATAGCCCAGGTTACGAACGGTTTTGGCAGGATCTTTTTACAGGGAAGAGTTTTCAGGATAAGATCGAACGAATGGATTCGAAAGGAAATGCGGTTTGGCTTGAAGCCACCTACATGCCAGTGTTTGATGAAAGCAATGAACAAGTCATCGGAGTATCTAAAATAGCAACTAATATCACCCAAAGACAAAGCAACATGAGTAATGTTGTACTACGGATGCAAGAGATGGCAGATAGCTTGAATCAAAGAGCAGATTTAGGTATTGAGCGCAGTCAAGAATTATTACGAAGCATCAACAAAATCGCCGAAGTATCGATAGAAAATACACATACTCTAGCTAATCTTGAAAAGCAAGCTGTATCGATTCATAGCATCGTGCAAACGATTCGTGATATTGCTTCGCAAACGCAATTATTAGCCCTAAATGCTGCTATTGAGGCAGCGCATGCCGGGGAGTATGGCCGAGGTTTTGAGGTGGTGGCAAAAGAAGTAAGAAAGTTATCTTCCATGGTACAAGATTCGATCATAAAGGTACGGGATAGTGTGGATGCGATCACGCTGGAAATTGGAAAGATCTCTATAGGTACAAATCAAGTGCAAGAAAATATAGAAGATAGTCAGCAGCAGGTTCTGGTGGCGTTGGAGGATTTTTCGAAGATTGCTTCATCTGCACAAAATCTCGACACACAAGCGCGTGAAGTTATGGATATTCTCTAGCAGCAGTATGTATGTTGATAGATTGAATATCAGCAAAAAAGGGTCGGTCTCCTACTTGCGAGAGATAGACCCTTTTAATTGTTGGTATTATCCGATTTTGTTAACAATCAAGGTAGGAATCATATATCTATGATTTATGATGACTCCGTTAACTCCGGTGTTACCAGAAGCACCAGTCGTGCCAGTGACTCCAGTCGCGCCCGTAGCTCCCGTCACTCCAGTAAATCCCGTGTCCCCAATCGCCCCATCAGAGCCAGTCCCACCTTTAGCCCCATCACCCCAGTAGCGCCTGTCGCGCCAGTTGCCCCATCATACCCAAGTAATTCTGCTGTAACTAATCGATGCGGGGCTACTAATCTTTCTGCACTGTCTTTACCCCAAAATGAGAGTTGAATTGGATGATCTGGCAAACTAGCAGTTGTGAAAAAAAATTCGAAAGTATCAAAATCCGCAAAATAATTTTTAGTTATTACTTGATTTGGCATCACATCTAGCAGATCGCATACATATTGAATTCTTTCTCATTCATGTAGTAGCCTTCGATCAGAACTGTGGAAGCAATCTGACCGCTACCATTAGCAATTTTGACCGTGACCTGTTGTGTAAGTCTTGTGTTGTTTTCTGAGTTAACATTGTTTTCTATCGGACCCGTAGTTAAAAGAGTCATTGTCCTTCCTCCATTTGCTTCATTCAGATTATTAAGCCCGTTTGATTTTCCCTATGTCTTTAAGAGTAGCGATAGTTTATGCTCAGAAAAACGAACCTTTTCCAAGGATTGGTTGTCATATAGATATCTCAGTCAAGAAAGGAGGGCGCAAGATTTGGAGAGTAACCGGGAGTTATTTGAAACCTACAATAAAGATGTATACCGGACTTGCTACTATATGGTGCATGACGCGGCGGATGCAGAGGATTTGACTCAGGATGTCTTTATTACAGTATTTCGCAGCAATCGTGAGCACGTGGAGCATATCAAGGCTTGGATTATGAAAATAACGGTCAACCATTGCCTCAATCATTTGAAACGAAAACGAACCTTGCAACAGAAGATAACGGACAACCTTCATTTCTTTAATAAAACGGCAGAAACAGCTGTGGAGCAGCAGATTGAGCAGCGTGAGACGGAGGTCGAGTGGGCGCAATATATGAGCCAGGTCCCTATCAAACTTAGGATGGTGCTCACACTTAGGTATATGCATGATTTCAGTCTGGCTGAAATTTCGGATCTGCTGTCCATTCCACTTGGAACGACCAAATCTAGGCTGCATAAAGGACTAACGGTAATGAGGAGAATCCTGCAGGAGGCTGGGGTTCAAATTGAACTAAAGGAGGGCGAAGCTTTTGAAAAAGTTAGAAAATATGCTGGAGCATCGTTTAAATGAAGATAGAGGCGTGCCTTATCCAGATTTTGAACGCATGTGGGGACGTTTAGAGCAAGAAAACAGTACGATGACTCCTCTACAACTTCGTATGGCCAATGGTAGCGGGAACAGAGGGAGAAACTGGAGTAAAATAGCTGTGGTTGCTTCATTTTCAGTACTTATTGCAGCGGCACCCGTATATGCGGCAGTGCATTATGATTGGGATAATTTGCTCCATGGGAGAGGAGGCGTTCAAGCAGCGCTGGCCCAAAATCTCGGACAACAACTGAACCAGTCGGTGACACAGGATGGAGTAACTCTGAAGCTACATACAGCGATTGTGGATGAGAATCGGACGGTTATCTTATTCACTTTGGATGTAGGAAAACGCTTGGAAAATGAAAATTGGAATGTTAAAGGAATGACTTTGAAGGGCGCAGATGGGGCGAATGGTCCCAGTGAGTTCAGTTATGTGTTATGGGATGAGAAAAATCAACATTACAACGGATATTTCGAGAGTGATTGGACACCGAAAAAGGATACTGTGAATGTGCAATTAGTTGCAGATAATCTGCAAGCCTTTAGCACACAGGAGTTAGATTTACCGCTGGATATCCAATCGCAGGAGACACAAAAGTTTCCTATTGGACAGGAAGGCATGCGCAGCATAGAGGTGAAACCTTTTACCCAAGGACAAGAAAAAATATTATTCTCTTCAGCGATCATTTTTGATCAGCCAGAAACAAAAGAATGGGCCTTTCCAAATATAGTCGCTTACAAAAACGGAACGCTCATAAATTCGCTGGCAGGAGGTGCTTTCGGTACACCGGGAGAAAACGGGGAATATACGTCCCAGCAATATTTTAAGGCGGCTGATATTTCCAGCGGAGAAGTGAATTACAAGCTGCAGTACATGAAACAAGAGAAAAAGGTTGAGGGGCCACTAGCTTTTGATCTTCAATTAAGCAAAAAGCAGATGGAGAGCGGAACCATAAATACTTCATTGAATCTGCCGCTAGAAGAGGGCGAACCTAATTACACGCTGGAGAAAATGGTAGTGACGCCTACTCAAATTCGAATCGCCATTAGGAGTAAAGAGAAAGGCAACAATTTCCCGTATCAAAAGTCTACTCTTGAAGTAGCAGGCAAGACGCTGGAGGGCAATTTCTGGAGATCTCCAGAAGGTGAGCCGGAATTAACAGTGCTTCGTTTTGAGCGGCCAGTTGACCTTGAAATCACAGAAGAGACGCCAATTACCTTTGTTGCTAAATACAAGGTGACTCAGCACGGCAGCTATAAAATTAACAAGGACGAAAAAACACCACTTCTGTTGACGAATATATCTGATAAGAAACAGACGCTTATCCAGCAGCTTAGTGGTTATCCGGTAAAATGGACGTACTATATGCAGGGTGCCGATCTTTATGTAGAGACTGAAAGTGAAGATGCTCGCTTCGGTGGAATTAACCAGACCCATATCGGACTGGGGAAAGAGCGTATTTTAGGTAAACCTCTGACCGTTAATTTCACGGGGGATGGAAACAATAAGGCCATTGATGTTTACAAGGGTTTCAAAGGTACAGAAGCTTCTATTTATATATTCTTCTATACGACTGACGATCCGGATAAAGAAACAAGAGTGCAGCTGCGGCCATAGAAAATTTTTTTTAGGGAGGAACCTTGTGTTCTTCCCTTTTTTTCGTTTACAGTGAGTAGATGCTGAGTGGACTCAGCGAGGATTAGCGTAAAGGAGAGAAAAGGATGGAAATCACTCGCTGTGCTTGGGTTAATGAGGATCCTTTATATATCGCATACCATGATGAAGAGTGGGGTAAACCTCTGTATGATGACCGGAAGCTGTTTGAATTACTTATGCTCGAAGGCATGCAGGCAGGATTAAGCTGGTACACCGTCTTAAAAAAGCGGGCACATTACAGAGAGGTATTTGATGGATTTGATCCGGAAAAGATTGTGCATTATGATGAGCCGAAAATTGCTGAGCTGATGAACGATCCCGGGATTATTAGAAATCGCTTAAAGATTGATTCTATCATTCGTAATGCAAGCGTATATTTGCAAATTAGTGCGGAAACAGGCAGCTTTGCAAATTATCTCTGGAGTTTTGTGGGGGGTGCACCTGCGATTAACCATTGGAAGACACGTGCGGATGTCCCTGCTTCGACGGCTCAGTCTGACGCAATGAGTAAAGCATTAAAAAAGCGAGGCATGAAGTTTGTCGGCTCTACCATATGTTATGCTTTTATGCAGGCATCGGGGATGGTAGATGATCATTCGCTCGATTGCTTTTGCAGGAGCAGCACGGGCATGGAAGAGCGTTGATCTGTAGTTTGGCGTTACCCCAAGAAGAAATGTTATACTATGAAGCGAATGCTCACAAAACTAAGTCTATGCTTACGAAGCCAGTTTTGCACGAAGTCAATCAATGAAGCTAACGCTCACAAAACTTTAGGAGGATCACATAAAGATGTTATGGCATGAAGTGACGATACATACAACAGAAGAAGCACAAGAAATGATTTCGAATTTTTTATATGAAGCAGGAGCGGGTGGGGTTTCTATTGAAGAATCCGGAACACTCAGTAAAGAACGGAATACGCGTTACGGTGAATTATACGACCAACCCTTGAATGATATCCCAGAAGGGGAAGCGGTAATCAAAGGTTATTATGCCGATTCCACGGATATGGATGCTGTTATAGAAGAACTGACTCCACGGGTAGCAGAATTGCGTGAGTACGGTATTGATCCGGGCAAATCGCTGATTTCTTGGAAAACCGTAGATGAAGACGAATGGGCGCATGCTTGGAAGCAATATTTTAAACCGCTCAGGGTATCGGAGCGTCTCACGATTAAACCAACTTGGGAGGAATATACGCCTGAGAGCCCCGATGAGGCAATCATTGAGCTGGACCCTGGTATGGCATTTGGTACAGGGACTCACCCTACAACAGCTTTGTGCCTGCGTGCGCTCGAGAAGAATATTAGCGGCGGCGAAGAAGTAATCGATGTTGGTACGGGTTCAGGAATATTGGCTGTAGGTGCGATGCTGCTTGGTGCGAAATCCGTGCTGGCGTTAGATTTGGACCCTGTAGCTGTTGAAAGTGCGCGCGAGAATGTAGCACTGAACAAACTTGAGAAGTTCATTACGGTAAAAGAAAGCGACCTGCTCTCCTTGCTAGGCGGTGAAGGTGTAGCTGACACGGCTGCTGGAGAAATGTGGCCATCCGCTAGACCGGGTCACACTCTTGAGGGAACACCTGCTGAGCAAGTAACAGTGGATAGTCTTGGCGTTACACTCCCAGTGAAGATTGTAGTTGCGAATATTTTGGCAGAAATCATCGTATTGTTTACGGATGATGTGTATCGTGCACTTCAGCCAGGAGGCTTGTATATTACCTCTGGTATTTACAAGGATAAAGAAGGGCTTGTGGCTAACGCACTACAAGAGTCCGGCTTTGAGATTATGGAAGTATCCCGTGAAGAAGATTGGGTGGCATTTACAGCCGGAAAGAGGTAAAAATGGATATATTGCAAAGTATAATACGTGTAGATTTGGATCAGCTTCCTTTTCTGCTTATTACGATTTTAATTGCTTTTACAGTACATGAATTCAGTCATGCTTATTTCGCAAATAAGTTCGGTGACCCTACGGCTAGATTATTAGGACGCATGACGCTTAACCCTGCTGTACACTTCGATTTTTTTGGTATTTTACTGCTGCTGGTTGCTGGTTTCGGGTGGGCGCGTCCGGTTCCTGTAAACCGCGATAACTTTAGCCGCCCCCGTCTGATGGGAGTCATTGTGTCTGCTGCGGGCCCAATCAGTAACCTGTTACTAGGGATTATTGGTGCTTTAATATATGGGGTGCTTGCGGCAACCGGTGTATTAGAGTCGATCTCCAATGATCGCGTTTTAGAGGCAGTGTATCTGTTCTTTGGCACCTTTATTCAATGGAACTTCTTTTTATTCTTGTTCAATCTGATTCCATTGCCTCCGCTGGATGGCTACCGGATTGTGGAGGATATTGCTCCTCGCTCCATTCGGGGCAAATTACAGCAATTTGAGCAATGGGCTGTATTTATCTTTTTATTAATTCTGTTTATTCCAGGGTTACGAACCTATACCATTGATCCTCTTGGCCACTGGGCTAGTGAAATGTCGAGAACATTTGTGCAGCTATTCCTAAGAATGTTTGGCAGCTAAGGTAGGGACTGAAGTCTGGTCAACCCTGCTTAAACATTGTATTATGTAATTTGTTGAAAAATAGGATAGTTAAATTTCGCCTGATCCATAGTTATATTTCTCTAAGAAACGGGTGACGTCTTTATTAAGGCGTCTTTACCGTTTCTTCTTACTGAATTCATGAACAGGATGATGAAGAGATGCAGCGATATTTTGTTACACCGGAGCAGTTTGGTGCAGATAACGTTAGAATTGACGGGGAAGATGCAAGGCATATTGCCAAAGTGATGCGCGGTAAGGCTGGGGACAAGCTTATTGTCAGCGATGGCGTCTCCCGTGAAGCGTTAGTGGAGATTGCTCAGATCGAAATTGGGGAAGTGACAGTGAATATCCTGGAAACCCTGGAGATGACGCATGAACCGCGGATAAAAATCACAGTGGCTCAGAGCTTACCCAAGGCTGATAAGATGGAAACTGTCATTCAAAAGTGTACAGAAATTGGAGCCGTTGGTTTTATTCCTTTTCTGTCGGAGCGCACGATTGTACAGTACGATGAACGCAAGGAAAGTAAGCGGCTGGACCGCTGGCGTAAAATTTGTAAAGAAGCTGCCGAGCAGGCACACCGGAACATCGTTCCGGCTGTAGGCTCACCGTTATCCTGGAAGCAGCTGCTCCAGACTTTTAGTGAGTATGATGCAATTTATTTCTGTTATGAAAAAGAAGAAGGCTTGCAGCTTCGCAGCAGTGTTGCCCCTTGGTTATCCTCGCTTTCACCGCAGGCTGGTGGGAAGGTATTGATTGTGGTAGGTCCTGAAGGGGGCTTTACACCAGAGGAATGCCAAAAGGCAGAAGAAGCTGGTGCGGTTTCCGTAGGACTAGGACGGCGTATTCTGCGCTGTGAGACAGCGGGCATGGTTGCCGCTGCTTGTATTTTATATGAATCTGGAGAAATGGGAGGAGCTTAAGAGATGCCATCCGTAGCATTTTATACTTTAGGTTGTAAAGTGAATTTTTATGACACCGAAGCCATCTGGCAGCTATTCAAAAATGAAGGTTACGAGCAGGTCGATTTCGAGGGACCCGCCGATGTATATCTGATTAATACTTGTACTGTAACTAATACAGGTGACAAAAAAAGCCGTCAAATGATTCGTCGTGCCGTTCGCCGCAATCCGGAGGCTATCGTGGCGGTTACTGGCTGCTATGCACAGACCTCTCCTGGTGAGATTCTGGATATTCCTGGTGTCGATCTTGTTATTGGTAACCAGGACCGCGATCAGATCATGACGCATGTGAAGAACATTGAAGCCTCACGTCAGCCAGTCAACGCTGTTCGTAATATTATGAAGACACGTGAATTCGAAGAGATGGATGTACCTGGCTTTGCGGATCGGACGCGTGCTTTTATGAAGATTCAGGATGGCTGCAACAACTTCTGCACATTCTGCATCATTCCATGGTCACGTGGACTTTCCCGCAGCCGTGATCCCAAAAGCATCGTAACCCAGGCGCATCAATTAGTAGAAGCAGGGTATAAAGAATTTGTTCTCACGGGTATTCATACCGGTGGTTACGGTGATGATCTTGATAATTACCGTCTAGCCGATTTGCTGTGGGATCTAGATAAGGTGGATGGACTGGAGCGGGTACGTATCAGTTCTATCGAAGCCAGCCAGATCGATGAGAAGCTGCTGGAGGTGCTGAACCGTTCCTCTAAAATGTGCCGTCATCTGCATATCCCGCTGCAAGCCGGACATAATGATGTGCTGAAAGCAATGCGCCGTAAATATACGACAGAAGAATATTACGCCAAAATGCAGCTGATCCGTCAGGCGATGCCAGATGTCGGGATTACTACGGATGTTATCGTTGGATTCCCGGGGGAGACCGATGAAATGTTCCGTGCCGGCTACGATTTCATGAAGGCTATTAATTACTCTGAGATGCATGTATTCCCTTACTCCAAGCGGACGGGCACTCCAGCAGCGCGGATGGAGAATCAGATCGACGAAGAAATCAAAAATGTACGCGTGCAGGAACTGATTGATCTTTCAGAAGAAATGCAAATAGCTTATGCTCGTAAATTTGTAGGCCAGACATTAAGTGTTATTCCGGAAAGAGCCGCAAAAGGGGCTCCGGGCCGCAATATCCAGCATGGGTTTAGCGACAACTATTTGCAGGTGTTCTTCGATGGTGAAGATTCACTCCAAGGAGAACTTTGTCAGGTGAAGATAACGGAAGCTGGCGTGAACGAATGCCGCGGCGAGTTGATCGGGGTTAGTCAGACTGGGCTTCAGCAGGCTGTTCGTTAAGCAATAAATATCCGTTAAGCAATAAATATTAGTAAAAAGAAAACAGAGCAGTCATTTTCCCGTTAATGGGGAAGGGCTGCTCTGTTTTTTAGTTGCTGCTGCCTAGACCACCAATTCATAACAATCTCCTGATGCTTTCGGACCCAGATGGCGTTATTTGCAATTTTTTTGCCTTTTATGCTTAGTTTCGGACCCCAGTGCAGCTATTCCTCAGAAAGTGGTTCATAATAGGTGTTTTTCATGACAATAGCGACAATGGTGTCCGTTAGTGTTCCAAAAGTGGGATAAAGCTGTGAATAAGGTCAACTGGGTCCGATAGCGACTTCATACGCGTAGAAGTGGATCAAAAAAACATCCGTAGGATCATGATTGAAACAATCCCCGCCAGTACAGTGCCTAGCAAGCTCCGGGTTTTTATCGCAACCAAAAAAGTAGGCAATGCCGCAAAAAGCTCAATGTTATCAGCTAAAGACGAAAATTTTCCATCATTCAAAAATATCTCCTGACCTATTAATGCCGCCATAACAGAGATAGGAACATAATTTAACCAGCGCATTCCCCATTCTGGCAATTCAAACCGGCTAAGGATCATAAGCGGAACCACCCTGGGAATAAAGGTCACAAAAGCTGCTCCTAGAATGATCAGAAATACATCCCATCTCACTTCCATTTTTCAAACACCATCCCTATCGTTGACGCAATAACTGTAGCGATAATCACTCCAACACTACTGGAGAATAGGAAAGAGCTTCCTACTGCTATGATTACGGCAAGGATTGCGACAACCAAATCTAGTTTGATTTTATTACGGTCAATCATGGAAATTACAAGAATGCCAATAAACATCGCAGGTAAGGCAAACTGCAAACCGAATTGATCAGGGTCTGAGATCCACTGGGCTAAAAAAGCTCCCGCTACATTCGCAAGAAACCAATTTAAATATGCTGTGAGATTTAGACCGTGCATCCATTTTTCACTGATTTGCTGCTTATTCAAAGCTTGATTGATGGCAACTCCAAAGGTCTCATCAGTCAATAAAGAACCAACCAGCATATTTCTCAGCGGGGAAAGATGGCGGAAATAAGGAGAAAGAGCTGCACTAAGCAAAATATGGCGAAGATTCACGATAAATATCGTAATGATAATGGCCGCAGGCGAGCTGCTAACGGCTATCATTCCAGCAGCTATAAACTGAGCTGAGCCCGCGTAAAGAATCAAGCTGATTAAGGCAATCTCAGCAATGCTGAGCCCGGCTGTCTTTTGAACAACGCCTGCTGCGAGTCCTATGCTTAAGTAGCCTAGTAGTGTGGGAATACAATCTTTTACTCCTTTAAGGAAGCTATCTTCCTGTTTAGGAGACGGGATTGCTTCTAGTTGGACGTTCTCTGCACTCATCGTAGCCCCCTTGTTTCAAGAAAGAATTTAGTAGTTAGCATATTACTTCCTAATATTTTGATCAACCTTTACCGTATTATCTAGTCTGAAAGTCCCGAATTTCGCTTTATAGAGCCAGGGGGTAAACACTTAGGGTACAATTGTCGATATAAGTAAAAGAGTGTGGGGATAAACCACCGAACGACATTATAGCCTAAGGGAGAGAACAAATGACTGTGTACAGGAAAATGACGAAAATGCTCCTCATCATGATATTGTTAGCTACTGCGGTTTTTCCGGTAAGTGTCTTTGCAGCGACCGGCGATATCAACTCGATTGAATTCGAAAGCTCAGCTAAAGTAGAGCTTACGGTTGGACAAACGCCAAAGCAACTTAAGGTATATGCGAATGTGGAAGGGTCCTCATCTAAAAGAGATGTGACAGGTGCAGTTGTATGGAATTCTTCTAACACAAACGCTGTAAAGGTAGTAAATGGCCTGCTGACTCCGATAGACAGTGGAAAAGCTATTATTACAGCGACTTATAATCATGCACTTGCTACCATTGAAGTTGAGGTAGCACATCCTGTTAAAGAACTGAAGCTCGAATATAGTTCTGAAGGGAACTACAAATTGGGTGATGATGAGGATAAACTGTTGGTCAAAGCCAATGCGATTGGTGGAGAAACAGCGACTTCTGCTAAGGATGTAACGGCTGATACTACTTGGAGCAGCTCGAACACAAGCGTATTGACCATTGCAGAAGGTAAGATCACTTTGGCTGGTGAAGGTACAGCAACGATCACTGCCAAATACAAGACCTTAACAGCAACCTTTAAGGCTGTAGTGAAATTGCCTTATTCTGAAATTGAGCTTAAACATGACGACAAAATCGTTAAAGAACTAGAGATGCTAGTTGGAGATGCACCTTTGAAATTGGTTGCAGAGACTAAAGAAACTACAAAATCCAGCGCAAATGATATTTCAGCGAAAGCGGAATGGTCCTCTTCTAGTGCTAGTGTAGCTACAGTAGACAAAGGCGAGATCAAAGTGTTGTCTGCTGGTAAAGCTGTAATTACAGTATCCTATCTGGGGATTACACAAACTGTAGACGTATATGTACGTGCTCCTTATGAAGCGCTACTACTTACTCCTACAGGAGATCAATTCCTGTTTATGGGTGAAACCCTGAACGTTAAGGCTGAGGTTCGCGATGCTGCGAATTCTACTCCGAATATTTCAGGCAGCGCAGTATGGACTTCGGATAACCAATTGGCGGCAACCGTTACGCCTGGTAGCGATACCGCGGCAGTGACTGCTAAAGCAGTGGGAACTTCGGTTATTAAAGCAGAGTACAGAGGAATTAATAAAAGCTTTAAGCTGACAGTTTATCCTACGATTACAGAACTGGAAGCCGACAAGACGGAACTGGAGCTTTACACAGATGACACCGTAAGCCTTCCAAAAGTAAACGGTACAAAGCTTGACGGAACAAAGCTAGATCTTAGCAGTGATATCGAGTGGACCTCTGCGGATGATGAGATTGCCACCATTAAAGACGGTAAAATTGTAGCTGAATCGGCAGGTATTGTGAAGGTTATCGGTAAAATAAAATCAGAAAACCCAACGACTTCAAAAACAGCTGTAAGAGAAAAAAGTGTTGAAGTAAAGGTTACAGTGAAAGATAAAGTCCTTGTCTTGCTTGGACCAGAAGAAAATCTGGTGATTGTTACTGGTGAAGAGAAGGCTGTTCCTGAAGTGAAAGCTGTGATGGAAAACGGCAGTGAACTTGATGCTACTGGAACTATGGAATGGGAGCTTACCGGTACGAATGCAATTATCAAGACAACAACTTCCGGTAAGGTAATCAAAGGACTGGTGAAGGGTTCTGCTACTTTAAAGGGAACTTACGCCAATAAAACCATCAGTATCCCAGTTACCATTGAACAAAAGGTTACTAAGCTTGTTGTAGAACCTACTGCTATCGAAATGAACATTAAAGGCTCTAAAGCGATAAAGGTAACGGCTTATTATTCTAATGGTAAAACGGGGAATGTCTCCAGCAGTATGAATTGGCAGTCCTCGAATGAGGCGGTTGCTACGGTTAAAGCTACATCCGTTAAAGCAGTAACAGAAGGTACTGCTACGCTGACAGGATCTTACCAAGGGATTGCTGCTAGTGTCAAAATTACTGTAGTTCCTAAACTGACAAAGCTAACCGTTAATGAAAGCAGACTGAAAATGGCTCCGGGAGCCGTTCAGAATGTAGTCGTGACTGCACAGTATGATACTGGTAAGACTGCTGTTGTTACTGGAAGTGCGGTATGGACCAGCTCTAAGCCTTCTGTAGCGAGAGTATCTGCTAGCGGTCAGATTGTAGCTGTGAGTAAAGGAACGACATCCATTAAAGGAAAGCTAGGCGGCAAGACAGTTACGGTATCAGTGACAGTGAAGTAATAGAAAATATGATCTGAATAATCAAATATGAATCTGCAAAGCCAACATTATGTTGCTTTGCAGATTTTTTTATTTGGATTCTATAGTAATTCCGACTATTCCGATGTATAATCACATAAAACATAATAGATGCGTTGGGGGAGATGAGAACATGGCAAAACAAAAGGTGTTGTCGATCAAGACGATTGTAGCGATTGGTATTGGTTCTGCTTTATTCGTTATATTGGGGAGATTCGGCTCGATTCCTTCGGGTATTCCAAACACTAACATCGAGACTACATACGCATTACTGGCATTGTTCTCCCTATTGTACGGTCCGTTTGCCGGATTATTTATAGGCCTGATCGGGCATACCCTGAAGGATACGATATCTTATGGATCGCCATGGTTCAGTTGGGTCATATCATCTGGCATTGTAGGGCTGGTTATTGGCTTGTTAGTAGCTAGAATCGCTATTCATGACGGGGAATTCGGACGGAAGGAAATAATACGCTTTAATCTGGCTCAGATTGCAGCGAATGCTGTAGCATGGTTCCTTGTAGCCCCGGTGTTGGATATTCTGATCTATGCAGAACCCGTAAATAAAGTATTTACGCAAGGACTGACCGCAGGTGCATTAAATATAGCTTCGGTGGCAGTGATCGGATCTTTACTAGCCATTGCGTATGCTAAGACAAGAACGAAACAGGGCAGCTTAACTAGAGAAGCTTGAGTGGAATACAAATCCAAGCTAAAAAAGCCGGTGGAAATCACCGGCTTTTTTCTCTTCACATTAACCCAGAGGAAGGTCTCGGATGAAAAAAGTAATGATTGAATTTAAGGATTTCAGCTTTCAATATCGGGCGCAGCAGGAACCCACACTGCAGGGGATCAACTTAACGATTGTTGAAGGGGAAAAGGTGCTTATCGTGGGGCCTTCAGGTTCTGGGAAAAGTACACTTACTCATTGTATTAATGGTCTCATTCCTTTTGCTTACAGTGGGGAAATATCAGGTTCATTACGGATTATGGGCCAGGAGCAGAAGGATCTGAGTATCGCAGAGCTGTCCAATCAGGTGGGTACCGTATTGCAGGACCCGGATGGACAATTTGTAGGATTAACGGTTGGTGAGGATATCGCCTTCAGTCTAGAGAACCATGTGGTTCAGCAGACAGAAATGAAGAGTAAAGTGGCGGCTGCCGCAAGAGCGGTGGATATCCACGAATTTCTGGCTTCTTCTCCTCAAGAGTTATCGGGTGGACAAAAGCAAAAAACGACCTTGGCAGGTGTTCTGGTAGGTGATGTGGACATCCTGCTCTTTGATGAACCGCTGGCAAGCTTAGATCCTTATACCGGTATAAAAGCGATTGAGCTTATTGATCGAGTGCATGAAGAGACAGGTAAAACCGTTATTATGATCGAGCATCGTCTTGAAGAGGTGCTGCATCGGGCAGTGGATCGTATTATTGTGATCCATGAAGGATGTATTGTGGCGGATATGCCGGCTGCAGAACTGTTGAGCACAACCCTACTTTCAGAAGTTGGCATTCGGGAACCTCTCTATTTAACGGCTTTAAAGTATGCCGGATGTTCGATTACAGCAAATATGAATCCGCAGCATGTGAACGATATAGAGTTGGAGGCGTGTTCTAATAAACTAAAGATCTGGTATGAGTGCAATCAGTCACGCCAGGATAAGCTGGATAGCCCACCCATCCTTGAGCTTAGCGATATTTCTTTTGGATACGAAAAAAATCAGCAGGTGCTGGATAAGCTCAATCTCTGTGTTCATAAAGGAGAGATGGTCTGTATAGCGGGGCGAAATGGAGCTGGAAAATCTACAGTTTCCAAGCTTATTTGTGGCTTCTATAAACCTACTTCCGGATCGATACGGATGCATGGGCGCGATATTGCTCAGGACACGATTAAGGAGCGGGCAGAGCGGATCGGTTTTGTCATGCAAAATCCCAACCATATGATTTCTAAGACACTTTTATATGACGAGGTCGCTCTAGGACTTAGACTCCGAGGTTGCTCTGAGGAGCTAGTTCGTGAACGTGTCCATCAAGTCTTGAAGGTGTGCGGACTTTATGTTTTTCGCAGCTGGCCTATCTCGGCGCTTAGTTATGGCCAGAAGAAACGGGTCACGATTGCCGCTATTCTGGTACTGGAGCCGGAAGTGATCATTTTGGATGAGCCGACTGCTGCTCAGGATTACAGGCATTATAACGAAATGATGGAATTTCTCTTGATGCTGCGGGGGCAGGGGATGACGGTCATTATGATCACGCATGATATGCACTTGATGCTGGAATATGCCGATAGAGCTATAGTGTTAGCTGATGGCGTGAAGCTTGCGGATGATAGCCCTGAGCGAATATTAACGAATACTGATGTGGTAAAAAAAGCGAACTTGAAAGAAACCTCGCTTTTTGCCCTAGCTGTAAAAGCTGAACTGAAACAACCTGAGGAGTTCGTTAGAAGGTTCATTGCGTATGATAGGAGGAGCCGAGGCGGATGAAGGCCAAAATGTTAACTTTTACGAAGCAGGATTCACCTATTCACCGTCTTACCGGCGCTACTAAGTTGATTTTATTTGTAGTGTGGTCTGTGACGGGGATGATTACATATGATACAAGATGTCTAATTGTGATGCTGTTATTTAGTTTGCTTGCCTTTAGAATTTCCAAAGTCCAATTTCAGGATTATGCTTTCGTATTATATTTCATCTTGATTTTCTTTTTGCTTAATCATATAGCTATCTTTATCTTTTCTCCTTTGGAGGGCGTACGTGTTTACGGTACACGTCATGATATTATGCACATTGCAGGCCGGTATACGTTAACTTGGGAGCAGCTATTCTATCAATTCAATATTGCCCTCAAATATGCAGTGGTCATTCCAATGGCACTATTGTTTCTTCTAACGACCCATCCCAGTGAATTTGCAGCATCCTTAAATAGAGTTGGAGTGAACTATAAAATTGCATATTCTGTATCGCTGGCTCTACGGTACATTCCGGATATTCAACGAGATTATGAGAATATATCGTTTTCTGCTCAAGCAAGGGGAATAGATCTTTCCAGAAAAGAAAAGCTGCCTAAGCGGCTAAAAAATATCATTTCGATTCTGATGCCCCTAATTTTGACTAGTATCGAGCGAATTGAAAATATCAGTACCGCTATGGAGCTGCGCGGTTTTGGCACTGAGACAAAACGAACTTGGTATAGCAGTCGCCCGTTCACGAGAGACGATTATTTTGCATTGGCTTTGTTTGCGCTGATTGGAATTTTCTCGACGGTGATCACTTTTTACGACGGTTCGCGGTTTTATAATATTTTCGATTGAAGTATAATAGTACAGTTGTGGAAAGCTGGGGTATAAAAAAACGGTACCTTTAGCTAAGATTGAAGACGTTTTTCCAGTTTTGTCCATATAGGCAGGTAACATAATGGCAGTGCTAGAAGTGAGCAGACTACGTTGAAAATGGTCTGGGCGTGGGCGATTTGTGAAGCAGGGCCTCCACCAATCCATGCTGCACTTGCTTGTAGCAGCCCGATCATGGGCAAGAATAGTAGTGCACCGCCTACATTAAGCGCAACATGGGACCAAGCGACGAAGACGCCGGATGGCGTGCCGCCGATGGAAGCGATGACCGCTGTGACACAGGTGCCTACGTTGGCGCCTAGCACTATGGCTATACCTAGCTCAGGCGGCATGGCACCCGAGGCGGCAATGCTCATAGCCATAGCTATGACAGCAGCGCTGCTATGGAGCAGGGCTGTTAGGCACGCTCCAGCGGCGAGCCCCCATAGGGCACTTGTAGCGGCATGGTTTAGGAACCAGAGGAATAAGCCACTTTCCTGAAGTATTCCGCCGATAGACTGCATGACAGCGATCCCCCATAGGACGAGGGCGAAGCCTGATACAGCCAGACTGATAAATTGCAGTGGCGGGGATATTTTGTGGCAGAGCTCTGCCACTCGCGATGTAGGCGGCAGTTCGCCTGCAATAACTGCCGCTGCCCACAGACTGAGCGAGGCTGCCAGCAAGGGGGTGGCCATGGTATTGATCTGAAGTCCGATCAATTCTGTAGTTAATGTGGTGCCGATGTTGCTGCCCAAGATAATGCCAAGTGTGCGGGCATAGGTGAGCAGGCCGGCATTGACCATGCCGATAGTCAACACCGTTACAGCAGTACTGCTCTGGAGTAAGGCAGACAACAGGCTGCTGGCAATCATTCCTTTAATAGGTGTTGAGGTAGCTCTATTTAGACTTGTAGTTAATAGAGGGCCTGCTAGCTTGGACAACGCCGTTTCCATCAGCTTCATGCCGGCTAGAAAGATAACAAGACCATATATGATAGGGAACAGCAAATCACTGAACATAGGGCATACTCCTTTGGACGAGGGTTGTACACCAATATATGAATGTATTGCATGGGACATGTATAAAAACATTTTTAGAAAAACAGGGAGTTGAAGTCATTGCCATCGGTTATTTTAGAACGCAATCGCAAAAAAAGACTGGAACAGGGCCATCCATGGGTCTATGCAGGTGAAGTCGCATCGGTAGAAGGAAATCCGGAAGCGGGGGGATTAGTAGATGTCCTTAATCATCAGGGCCGATTTTTGGCCGTGGGATATTACAATCCAGCGTCACAGATTCGGGTAAGAATTGTATCACAGGGACCCCTTGCGATCATGGATACAGCCTTTTTTGCAGAACGTTTTGCGAATTGTCTGCAACACAGAAATCGGTTCCTTCCGGGTGCGGATGCTTATCGCTTGGTTTATGGTGAAGCGGACTTTTTGCCGGGGCTTATTGTAGATCGATTCGGAGATATTTTGGTTGTGCAGCTGCTTACGCTCGGAATGAACAAGCGGCGTGCAGAAATCGTCGAAGCATTGGTGCAGGTTATGGCACCGCGCGGAATCTATGAGCGCAGTGATGTTAGTGTGCGCGAGCTTGAAGGTATGGAGCAGACAACGGGTTTGCTGTATGGGGAGTGTCCACGGCATGTAACTGTGAGTGAGAATGGCCTGAAGCTGGTCGTTGATATTGAAGAAGGCCAGAAGACTGGCTACTTCTTTGACCAACGTGAGAATAGAGCTTCCATTGCTCCGCTCATGAAAGGCTGGGGGGGACGAAGCGGCATTACGCTGCAGGAAATCGAAACTGAGGAGGGTTCGCTACAGACCTTGCCAGTTAATAAGAGCGGTAAACATGTAACGTTCCCTTATTGGGACGGTGCGACAGTGCTGGAATGCTTCTCACATACGGGCAGCTTCACGCTGCATGCCTGCAAGTATGGCGCGAAAAAAGTAACCTGCCTCGATGTTTCAGCGCATGCCATTGAGAGTGCCAAAGTGAATGTGGAGCTGAACGGCTTTAGCGATCGTGTTGAATTCGTAGTGGATGATGCTTTTGCATATCTACGGAATCAGGTTAAAGGACTAGAGGAACGTTCTGAACGGGCGACAGTTGCAAGTGGAACAGAGACGGCAGCAGCTGCTACAAATCCTAAATCCGGAGGCAAAACAGCCAAAACCGACACATCCAAGCCGATGACGGCAGGTGGAGGAAGAACTTGGGATGTAGTCATCCTGGACCCTCCGGCGTTTGCCAAAACCAAAAGTGCAGTAGCTGGCGCTTGCCGTGGTTACAAGGATATCAATCTGCACGGGATGAAGCTGGTGAACGAAGGCGGCTATTTGGTTACCGCAAGCTGTTCTTACCATATGCAGCCAGATCTGTTCCTCGAAACGATTGCCGATGCGGCTAAAGATGCTGGCAAGGTGTTGAGACTTGTGGAATGGCGGGCCGCAGGCAAAGACCACCCACAAATACTTGGCGTTAACGAAGGACACTATCTGAAGTTTGCGATTTTTGAAGTGCGGAGTAAAAAATAAGCCTGAAGGTCAAAAAGGTTTACAGTGCCAAGTAACAAATAGGATAAAAGGGCTGGACGTAGGGTGGCCGTGAGTCGACTGTAAGGCAAGTAGTTGCCAACGGACTCAGATGACTCTATTTAGCGTAAACAGCCTATTATTGAATTCTTACGGACCCCAAAGGCGCTATTGCTCTTAAAACACCCGTAATGCAACACATTTTCGAAGAATAGCGTCAATGGGGTCCGAAAAGTTGCCAAAACAGCACTGAATCCACGAATAACGGCTCCTGGGTCCGTAAGTAATTAATGAAACAAGCCTAGCCGAAAATGTGCAATTTGAACGCTGAATGCCGAATGCCGAATGCCGAACGCTGGATGCTGGACGCTGGACGCTGAATGCCGAACGCTGGATGCTGAACGCTGAACACCGAACAGTCTAACATTGACCCTATGCTCCGACATTGGCAGCTCTAATCTAACGTTGCACATCTGGCATTAAAAACAAACTAAACACTCTAAAAAGCAAGCCGCCAAAATCCGGAGGTTTGCTTTTTTTTATTTGTACTCGTAGCTGTTATCCTTTGTAAAACATTAGAAAATACTAGCAAACACATGTTCCGATTAGTGTGGTTATGATATACTGAAGGGACGAGGAATCACTGAACTTTTTTAATTGGAGTGTAATCAATAGGTGGATATTTCACCTTGTAATTTATATATTTTCTCCGTTACGGAAGGAGTCTATCATTTATGTCGGTAACCTTTTTACTAGGCCGCTCGGGCAGTGGCAAGACAACAAAAATATGGGAATCTATCTCTTCTTCCTTAGAGAAGGAACCGCTTGGTGCGCCGATTATTATTCTTGTGCCAGAGCAAGGTTCTTTTGGAGCAGAACGGGGGCTTTTGACCGTAGGGAATGTGAAGGGAAGCCTTCGGGCGCAGACACTGAGTTTTTCGCGGCTTGCCTATCGTGTGAAGCAGGAAACTGGTGGCAGTGCAAGTCTGCCAATCAGTGATGAAGGTAAGAAAATGTTAATTTACAAAATCATCAGTCGTCGCAAAGAGGAACTGAAATTGTTCGGTGCCTCAGCAGACAGACCGGGTTTTGTGGAACGTCTGAACCAACTGCACACGGAGATGAAGCGTTGCTGTTTGGGTTCCACTGATTTAGAAGAGCAGTTGTCCGCTATGCGAGGAGCTATTGCAAGAAGTCCTATTCTTGAGGGTAAGCTGGATGATTTGCAGCTGGTATTCAGCGATTTAGAGAAGGAAATGTCACGTCTCTATATCGATGAAGAGGATCGTTTAGCAGAACTGGCTGAGCATATTCCTGATTCCTCCTACATTCGCGGGGCGGAGATTTGGGTAGATGGATTCCATGGATTTACTCCGCAGGAATTCGTAGTGCTTCGAGAATTGATGCAGCAAGCTTCGAAGCTGACCGTTTCGCTTACAATTGATCGTCCTTACCCATATGGAGATCAGTTGAATGAGCTTGAATTGTTTCACCCCACTGCGGTTACTTACATTAAACTGCGTGGAATAGCTGAAGAGCTGGGCATTGATGTGTGGGACGAGCTGCTGGAGCCAACGGTTCTTCCACGTTTTGAAGAAAGTCCAGTACTTGCTCACCTTGAACGGGGATATGATCGCCGGAAGGCCTGGATAGGTGCGGATGAACTGGCAAGAGAGGCTATATCCATAGGCGCCGCAGTTTCGCACAGAGCAGAGGTTGAGGGAGCACTGCGCGAAATGACTAGACTGGCGCGTGATGAAGGTGCAAAATATGGCGAAATGGCTGTATTGATGCGCAATATTGGCGATTACGAGCAGCTGATCCAACCGTTGTTCCAAGATTACGGAGTGCCATTTTTTCTGGACCAGAAGGTAAATGAGCTGCATCATCCGCTAGTGGAATTTATACGTTCCGCGCTGGATGTAGTGCGTCGTCGCTGGCGTTACGAGGATGTATTCCGTTGCGTAAAGACGGAGCTTTTGCTTCCGCTAGACGGTAGTATTACACGTGAGGATATGGATGCTTTAGAAAACTATGTGCTGGCTTGTGGGATTCAAGGGTATCGCTGGACGGATGGCCGCTCATGGAAAGGTATTCCTAGCTTGTCGCTGGAAGGCGGCAGACAGATGGATGATGAACTGCTTGCTACTATGGAACGATGCCGTGCTAGTATAACAGGACCATTATTTGCTTTTGAGAAACGAATCCAGAAAAGCCGTAGCGGCCTTGAACTATGTACGGCAATGTACAAGCTGCTTGAAGAGACGGATGTTGCACGAAAGCTGGAGAAACTCAGTGTTAAGTCTATGGAGAAGGGCCAACCCGAGAAGGCTAGGGAACATAGCCAGTTGTGGGGTGCGGTACTTGATCTGCTAGATCAGATAGTAGAAATGATGGGCAATGAAAGACTTGAGTTTGAAGTGTTCACCGGAGTTCTAGAGACAGGACTTGCTGAGCTTAAAATGGGACTAGTTCCGCCCGCACTGGATCAAGTATTGGTCGGCAATATGGATCGGACTCGCCCAACAGGGGTTAAATACGCTTTTTTGCTTGGATTTAATGAAGGTGTTGTGCCTGCGCAGTTTAAGGAAGATGGAATTCTCTCGGAAGGTGAACGCTCCGTACTAGAGAATGCTGGAATGGAGCTTGCTCCCGGCGCTTCTCGTAAACTGCTGGACGAGCGGTTTCTGATCTATAATGCGCTAACGACAGGAAGTCAAAAGCTCTGGATTAGCTACGCTACAGCGGATGATGAGGGCAAAGCTCTCCTTCCCTCTGAGGTTATCCGGCATTTGCATAGAATGTTCCCAAGGGTTCAAGAGCATAGTTTGTCAGCACTTCCCCCTGCGGGACTACCGGCAGAAGTCGGAAATCCTATTCATCTCGGTTTCATTGGTCAACCAGAACAGAGTCTTCGCGCATTGATTATGCAGCTGCGGCAGTGGCGCCAGGGGACAGAAATTCCGGAGCTATGGTGGGATGTGTATAACTGGTTTACTAAGAACGAAAATCGTAAATTTCAACTGGAACGTTTGCTAAGCTCACTGTTCTATCGTAATGAGGGAACGAAGCTAAAGCGTGGCACAAGCCTCAGATTGTATGGTGGCTCAACACTGCGGGGCAGTGTGTCCCGGATGGAGAAATTTGTTGCGTGCTCATTTTCCCATTTTGCGTCCTACGGACTAAGACTGAAGGAGCGTCAGCTATATAAGCTGCAAGCACCTGATATTGGACAGCTGTTCCATGCTGCGTTAAGTGATATGGCGATAAGACTGAAACAAGAGGGACGGGGCTGGGGCAGCTTGTCTCCGGATGAATGTCGGCGTGAGGCCAGTGAGACAGTAGAGCGGCTATCTCCGATGTTGCAGGGTGAAATCCTAATGAGCTCCAAACGTTACGGGTACATCTCCCGTAAACTTAAGAATATTGTTGGACGTGCTTCTGTGATTCTGGGCGAGCACGCCCGCCGGGGCAGCTTTGAGCCAGTAGGGCTGGAGCTGGACTTTGGACCGGATAAGGAGTTGCCGCCTTTAAGGATTACGCTGCCAAATGGCTGCGTGATGGAGGTTGTTGGCCGGATTGACCGTGTAGATATGGCCCGTGGAGAGAACGGAATTCTTCTGCGGGTAATTGATTATAAATCGAGCCAAAAGGATCTCAAGCTGCATGAGGTGTATTATGGATTATCGCTGCAAATGCTGACTTATTTGGATGTGCTGCTAACATATTCGGAGCAATGGCTGGGGCAGCCGGCACTTCCAGCCGGCACACTTTATTTCCATGTGCATGATCCGTTGTTGACCTCATCCAATGGGATGAACAAGGAACAGGCTGAGCAAGAGCTGTTGAAACGCTTCAAGATGAAAGGACTACTTACAGCAGATCGTGAGGTTGTCTCCCTGATGGATACCACTTTAGACAAAGGGTATTCTTCTATCGTGCCTGTAGCAGTAAAAGCTGACGGCAGCTTTTATAGCAGTGCTTCAGTAGCTACACCAGAGCAGTGGGGTCATCTATTATCCTCCGTTAGAGGGACAATTTCGGATATCGGGACACGGATTACAGAAGGTGATGTGGCGATTGAGCCGTACCGAATTGGGCAGGAGACCGCCTGCACATTCTGTTCCTTTAGACCTGTCTGCCAGTTCGATGAAGCTGTGGAAGGCAACAGCTATAACAATCTGGGTAAGCCAGGGAAGGACGTTATATGGGATCTGCTGTCCCGCAAAGGAGGAACTACACCTTGAGTAAGAAGGCTGAAATAGAAGCGAAACCGGAAGGAAGTATATGGAGTGATGACCAGTGGCGCGCCATTGCGGAGAGCGGTGATGACATCCTCGTTGCTGCGGCAGCAGGTTCCGGTAAGACGGCGGTGCTGGTAGAACGGATTATTCGAAAAATCAGTAAGGAAGAGAACGGCTTCAGTGTAGACAGGCTATTAGTAGCTACGTTTACCAAAGCTGCGGCTGCCGAAATGCGGCAGCGGATCAGGGAAGCCCTTGATCGGGAGCTGGAGGAGAATGGGGAGAACGACCATTTGCGCCGTCAGCTATCCCTGCTGGGCAAAGCTTCGATTACAACGTTGCACTCCTTCTGTCTGGAAGTGATCCGGCGTTATTATCAAATGATTCCGATTGATCCGGGTTTTCGCATATTAAATGAGCATGAAGCGGAGATGATGCGGCAGGAGCTGCTCGAAGAGTTGCTGGAGGAAAAGTACGGTGAAGCAGGTGCGGATGGCGAGGATAGCATATTTGTGCAGCTAGCTGATTGGTTCAGTGGTGAACGCAGTGATGATGCAGTGCATGCGCTCATACAGCGATTGCATGATTATGCCCGCAGCCATCCTTGGCCTGCGCAATGGCTCCGTGATACTGCAGCTGATTTCTCATTGCCAGACACCGAAAGTCTGGGTGGAACGCCATGGGTGCTGAGCATTCTTGAAGAAGCGAAGCTGACACTTGCGGGCGCAGCCAGTCAGCTGATTCAAGGCCGAGAGATTGCACTGCAGCCGGGCGGTCCGGCACCCTATGCTGAGAATTTAACCGCTGATCTTGAGATGGTAAATGCACTGCAGGATGCCGTAAACGAACGACCTTGGGCAGAATTATATGATATTTTCATGGAAGTATATTTTGGGAAATTAAAGGCTTGTAAGAAGGATTCGACAGATCCTGGACTGCAGGAAATGGTGAAGGAACTGCGCGATAGTGTGAAGAAGAGTATTTTAGATCTTCAGAAAGCATTGTTTGGCCGTCCGCCTGAGGTGTTTTTGAAAGAGCTGAACGAAGCGGCTCCACTGATGGCAGAGCTTGCAGAGACAGTGATAGCATTCGGTGAACGTTATAGAATTGAAAAAGCAGGAAGAGGTCTAGTCGACTTCAGTGATTTGGAGCATTATTGTCTGCAAATTCTACGCCATCCGGACTCTACGCCCGGTTATTCCCTGCCTTCTGATGCAGCTATGGAGTACCGTGCTCAATTCGATGAGGTTCTGCTGGATGAGTATCAGGATACGAATAGTGTGCAAGAGGAGATTGTGCGGCTAATATCCCGTGAAACACCCGGTAACCGGTTTATGGTCGGAGATATGAAGCAAAGTATCTATCGATTCCGTCTGGCGGAGCCGGGGCTATTCCTGGATAAATACCGCAGCTTTGGCTCACACCAAATCGATGATCTATCTGAAATTACTAATGAATCATCTAGCGGTTCGGTCATCGATCTGGCCCGTAATTTTCGCAGTCGCATGGAGGTTGTAAATGCCGTGAATATGATCTTCCGGCAGATTATGAATGAGACGGTAGCGGAGATTAATTATGATGAACGCGCTGAGCTTGTTTACGGAGCGAATTTCCCAGGTGCAGCAGAGAAGGGTCCTGATACCTTTTTTGCACCGGAGTTATTATTGATTGATCGTGGTTCGGCAGCAGGGAAGTCAGAAGAGACCTCTGAAGACGGTGAGGCGCCACTTCAGGAGAGTGAAGCCATTGAGAGCGAGACGGCGCAGCTGGAAGCGCGGGCAATTGCCCGGCGTATTTCACAAATGACGGGGATGACCGGTGGATCGCCACTGCTTATCTACGATAAAGGACTCAAGATTATGCGTCCGGTTATTTACGGTGATATCGTGATCCTGCTTCGCTCGGCAAGAATCTGGACCCCTCTAATCATCGAAGAGCTTCGGATGGAAGGAATCCCTGCTTATGGTGATCTGAATAAAGGTTATTTTGAAGCTACAGAAGTGGAAATTGCACTTTCCCTCTTAAAAATAGTTGATAATCCTCAGCAGGACATTCCGCTGGCTGGCGTACTTCGTTCACCTGTGGTCGGATTATCGGAAGAAGAATTGGCTACGGTGCGTATGTGTAGTCAGGGTCCTTTTTTTCAAGCAGTACAGATGGCGGTGGATATGCAAGATGCAAAAGAGGCTGAAGAAGAGTATGACCTCTTCTCGGCTCATGTGATTGAATCCGCAAGCACCGTCGAAAATAATGTTTTACCTGATAAAGATCTGCCGCAGATCAGTCCAGAACTGAAGCGCAAGCTTAAACATTTCCTAGAACAGCTGGAAAGCTGGAGAAATGCGGCTAGACAAGGTAGTCTCAGTGAGCTGATCTGGCGTATCTATGGGGAGAGCGGCTATCTGGAATGGGTTGGAGGACTGCCTGGAGGCTCGCAGCGCCAGAACAATCTTAAAGCTTTGTATGATCGGGCTGTGCAATTTGAGAATGACACCGCAGCACGCGGATTGTTCCGTTTTCTGGTGTTCATTTCACGGCTTCGTGAGAATGGCGGAGATCTGGGTGTAGCTGGCGGTGGCGGTGAAGAAGGCAATGGCGTCAGAATCATGACCATCCATAAATCCAAAGGTCTGGAGTTCCCTGTTGTTTTTGTAGCCGGGATGGCAAAACAGTTCAATCGACAAGATTTGCATTCGCCATTTCTTATGCACAAAGAGCTTGGCTTTGGGCCACGTTTTGTGGAACGGGAAACGCGAGTTAGTTACCCAACACTTCCTTATCTGGCTATTAACCGGCGTACACGGCTTGAGTTATTAGCTGAGGAAATGCGTGTATTATATGTGGCGTTAACTCGTCCGAGAGATAAAATGATTCTAGTGGGCACCGTAAGAGATTTGCCACGCAAAATCGCTAGCTGGAGCAGCGTACAGAACCGGGATGAGCTGCTGCTTGCAGACCATCTGCTGGCCCGAGGGCGCAGCTATTTGGATTGGGTTGGACCGGCATTGATCCGGCACCCTGCTGCGGCGATTCTTCGTAAGCTGGGCGGTTCAGAAGGTACCGTCTCCACGGTGCTGCACAATGATGTGTCCAACTGGAGCATCAGTGTGCAAAATGCTTCCGAACTTAATTCTGGGGCGTTCCTGCCAACGGATCAGACTGAAGATAAGGTAGAGGAACGGCAAGCTGTACTCGAAGCACTGCATAAGGGTGAATCTGTAAATATATATGAAACAGAGACTAGCGATGAAATTGCTAGAAGACTGGAATGGAATTATCCGTATGCGGCAGCCTCAGGTATTCCGGCTAAAACTTCTGTTACGGAGTTAAAAGCGTTGTTGTCATTACAGGAGCAGCCCTCTTTTGATCTGCTGGAAGAAGGCAATTCTACAACCTCAATAGAAAACGATAAACGTCCAAGTGTTGCAGGTGCGGACAGTCTTCATTTGCGGCGTCCGAAATTTATGGAAAAACGCAGTCTGACCCCAGCGGAACGCGGGACAGCATACCATACAGTCATGCAGCATATTCCGCTGGAGGGTTCAGTTGATCCTATGGTTGTGGAAGAAACCTTAGCCCGACTTCAGAGAGTGGCTATTCTAACTGCTGAGCAGGTGGAGGCTGTAGCTCCCGATCAGATAGAAGCTTTTTATACTAATGAACTTGGACGTAGATTAATAGCTTCTTCTTGGAAGCTTAGAGAAATGCCATTCAGTTATATGGTTCCCGCAGGTGAGGCTTATCGAGGGCTCGATTATATGAATGAAGCCGTCTCGGAGCTTACCCCTGAGAACAATAAGGAAGGCTTTAGTGAGGCTGTGCTAATTCAAGGGGTCATTGACTGCCTGTTCCGAGAAGAGGACCGGATTATTCTGCTAGACTATAAGACGGACTCTGTATTAGAACATCAGGGCGGCCTAGAAGCACTTAAGGAAAAATATCGTTTTCAGCTAGAGTTATACAGCAAGGCATTACATGATATTTTGGGAGAACCGATCAGCGAGATTTGGCTGTACTTTTTTGACGGCGATCATGCTGTGAAATTATAAATTATTCATTGCCGCATAGGAGCGGGGAAAGAGGACGAAGATGCGGATATTGCATACGGGGGATTGGCACTTGGGCCGTACGCTGGAGGGAAGAAGCCGCCAGAAGGAGCAAGAGCAGTTCATAGATGAATTGGTGGAGATCGCCGATTTTCATAAGGTGGATTTGATTATGATGGCGGGAGATGTGTACGATTCCGTTAATCCACCAGCGGCTTCGGAGCAATTATTCTATGAGGCGGCTGCCAGGCTATCTTCAGGGGGCAGGCCCCTTGTGGTGATTGCCGGCAATCATGACCAACCGGAGCGCGTATCTTCAGTCTCCCCGCTTGTATTAAGGCAGGGGATTACCTTGGTAGGACTTCCAACCTCAGAGCCAGTGACAGTTCATGCTGCGCGCACGGGTGAGATTGCCAAAATCGCAGCCCTTCCCTATCCCTCAGAGGCACGTCTTGGTGAGCTGCTTGCTGGGGACAGCGGGGAAGAGGAGCTTCGACTGGCTTACAGCGCACGGGTAGGCAAACTCATGCAGCTGTTGGGAAGGGAATTTACCCGACAAACCGTAAATTTGGCGATGAGCCATATTTATGTGCTGGGTGGTGTAGAGAGTGATTCGGAACGCCCGATTCAAGTGGGCGGGGCTTACACTGTAGATCCTTCTGCTTTATCCTGTGGAGCGCAATATACTGCCCTAGGCCATCTTCATCGCGCTCAGCGTGTTAAAGGGGAAGGGATGATCCGTTATAGCGGATCCCCGTTGGCATATAGCTTTTCTGAAGCAGGACAAGCCAAGTCGGTGACGCTGATTGATGTTGCGCCGGGCGGTGAGCCGACCTTCGAAGAAATCTATCTTCGCTGTGGGCGCCCACTTGTAAGATGGAGCTCTACGGGTGGATTGCAAGAGGTATATAACTGGTTGGATGAAGGTAGAGATGCTTCTGCTTTTATAGATTTGGAGATTCGGCTCAGTGAAGCTATGTCGATGAATGATATTCAGCGCCTGCGTAAATCACGTGAGGGGATCATTCATATTCGTCCGATTTATCCGCAAATGGAGCTGGAGCTTGAACAAATTTCCCGTTCACGTATGCCTGTACAGGAATTGTTCCGTAAATTCTATCAGCGCCAGACGGGCGGGGCGGAGCCGGAGGATCGTTTGATTGAGCTGTTCTTACAGCTAACCGAAGAAGAACGGCAGCAGCCGGAGGAAGGAGAGGAGAACTAAGGTGAAGCCTATTTTATTAAAAGTAGCAGGATTGCAGAGTTATAGAGAAATGCAGGAAATAGATTTTGAAAGTCTGTGTGAGACTGGGCTGTTTGGGATTTTTGGACCTACGGGCAGCGGCAAGTCCAGTTTGCTGGATGCTATTACTTTGGCGATGTACGGGAAAGTAGAGCGCGCCGTTAACGGGACACAGGGGATTATGAATCACTCTGAGGATTCACTCAGCGTGGCGTTTACCTTTGAGCTCACTTCTTCCGCTGGGGTACATCGTTATCGTGTTGAACGTAAGTTCAAGCGGACTGGTGAGCAAACAGTCAGCAACACCATTAGCCGTTTCATTGAAGTCACACCTGACGGGGATAACGTTATGGCGGATAAACTCGCAGATGTTACACGTTGTGTGGAAGAGCATATTGGACTCAAAATGGATGACTTCACGCGAGCAGTTGTATTGCCGCAGGGGAAATTCGCCGAATTCTTATCGCTTCGGGGCGTAGACCGCCGACAAATGCTGCAGCGCCTGTTCCATTTGGAACAGTATGGTGATCAGCTTGCGTTGAAGCTTAGCCGACGGGTGAAGGAGAATGAGGCTGCGCTCCGCGCGCTCGAAGCGGAGCAGCAGGGGCTTGGCAGCGCAGGCAAAGAGGATGTAGAGGCAGCGGCAGAGCGCCTCGAACAAGCAGCCCAACATGCTGCGGAATGCCGCCGCAAGCTGGAGGCGGCGCTGCAGGTCGCGGAGCGTTTCACGCGCATTCGCGAGCTGCAAGAGGAACGGACCCGCCGCGAATTGCAGCGGCAGGGACTGCTTTCCAAGGAGGAGGAGATTCTCCTCCTTGAACGGAAGCTCGGCCAAGCTGACGAGGCCGAGGCTAGGCTTCCCGCGCTGAAAGCATGGCGAAGCGCGGAAGATGCCTTCAAGAGCCGATTGACCCGCGCGGAGGGTCAAGAGGTGCTGGCCGCCGCTGCCGAGCAGGAGGCGGCGCATGCCGCTGCGGCCGCGGCTGCTGCGCAGGCCGCGCTTGCGGCGGAAGAGCCGGCCCTCCGGCAGGGGGCCGACACCTACCGCCGCGCGCTCGAGCTCGAGTCCGAGCTCGGCGCCCTGCGGCGCGAACTCGCGGCTCTGCGCGAGCGCCGCGAAGAGGCCTCCCGCAAGCTGGCGGAGCTGCGGGAGGGCATGGCCCGGGAGCGTGAGCTTTTGGCCAAGGGCCAAAAGCGCCAGCAAGAGCTGCAGCAGAGCCTGCAGCCGCTCGGTGTCCGCTCCCAGGAGCGACAGTCTCTGCAAGAAGCGATGCAGAGACTGCAAGGGCTGCACTCCGCCGAATCCCAGTGGGATAAGGCGGAGAAGGAGCGCCGCGAGCGTGCCGCTGCACTCGCGGCTGCGCAGGCGCGACTCGCGGAGGCCGAGGGCCGTCGCGAGCAGCAGGAAGCTTCTCGCGGGCAGCTGATCCGCGAGGCGGCGCTGCATCAAGAGAAGCTGCTGGCGACAGAAGAAGCTGCGCGCACCGCAGCAGAAAGCCTGGAGCAACATATCAGTTCTTTGGAAGCAGCCCTCAAGGGGCATGAGTTGCACAGACTGTCGCTTGGATTGGCTAAAGAATTGGAAGCAGGACAACCTTGCCCTGTATGTGGCAGCGAACACCACCCGGCCCCTGCTGTATTGCAGGATAACCTAGAGCAACAGGAACTGGAGTCAAAGCTTCAACAGGCTCGGGTGTTGTCCAGACGTGCTTTGGAAGCACGCCATATGTTCCGTGGTTTAAGGGAGCAGGACCTGGTTTGGCTGGAGCAGGTGTTTGGTGATGGAGCTTTTGATACGGTAAATCATCCTGCGGCGGCAGGTTCAGAAGTCAGTACTACAGAGGTTTCCTCTACCGATATGTCCATCCCAGATGAAAAAGCTTTGGCAGAACTTGATGCTGCATTTTTAGCATTAAAAAGCCAGTCTGGAGAACTGCGTCGTACAGCGATACAGTGGCAGCAATCGATGCAGGAAGTTCAGCAGCTATGCCTCAAAGAAGCAGCAGGTGCCCAAGGTGAGCGAAGCTGGGTAGAAGGTCTTACCGCCAAAGCCAAGGAACTGAGTGGCCAACTAACCGCTTTGCGGCAGAACTGGGTACAGCAGTTCCCTGATTTGGCACCGGAAGAGGTAGAAAAAGCTTATCGTGAGCTGTTAGCCAAGGATGCTCAAGCTGAGGAAATTAGATCCCGACTGGAAATCAGTGTCAAGTTTCTGGATGAGAAAAGCGCTTCGTTACAGAATCTTCAGGAGACCATCACCGGACTCGATAAAGAGCTTACTCAGTGGAATACACAGATGGAAGGCAAAGAAGAATTGCAGCGTGAAAAAGAACGGCGTCTTCTAGAGTGGACTAATGGCCGCGCTGCTGCCCCACTTCTAGCAGAGTGTGAGCGTCGTCTGCAGGAATTGTTAGCAGCTGTGGAGACCAGCCAACGATTACATCTCACGGCAGCGGAAAAAGCGCAGCATGAGATCAAGGAGGCAGCGATTACCCGCCAGGCTGCAGAATCTGCTCGAGAGCATTATGTGACTTCAAGCCATCTGTGGGAGCAAAGCTTAACCTCTTCACCGTTTAGTTCGGCCGCTGAGGTTGAAGGAGCAGCTCTCGCACCTGAAGAGCGGGAAATTTCATCTTCTCGGGTACGTGCCCATCGTGCTGAAGAAGCTGAAGTCTCATTGCAGCTGCGCAATATTGAAGAGAAGCTTGACGGAGCCAGCTTAAGTGAAGAGGAATGGCAAGTTAGCCAGGAGAGCTTAAGCGCGTGTAAGTCAGAGGATGAAATGTCTCTGCAAGCAAGAGCGCGTGCAGAGCGAGATCTAGAGGATCTGCGGCATCGGCATATTCGCTGGATGGAGCTTGAAGCCCAGCGGCTAGAACATGCTTCCCTACAGGATCATTTGTCCAAATTGCAGACGGTTTTACGTGGAAATGCTTTTGTTGAGTATATTGCGGAGGAACAATTGATGCAGGTGTGCCAGTCTGCTTCTCAGCGGCTTCGTTTCCTGAGCAAACAGCGTTATGCGCTGGAGGTTGATTCGGGCGGTGGCTTTGTAATCCGTGATGATGGAAACGGTGGTGTAAGAAGACCGGTCTCCACGCTTTCCGGCGGAGAGACGTTCTTAACTTCCTTGTCACTTGCACTTGCTCTTTCGGCACAGATTCAGCTGCGGGGGCAGTATCCATTGCAATTTTTCTTTTTGGACGAAGGTTTTGGTACGCTGGATCCGGAATTGCTCGATACGGTAATTACCTCACTGGAAAGACTGCATAACGACCAACTGTCTGTCGGCATTATCAGCCATGTTCCAGAGCTTCGGGCACGACTGCCACGCAAGCTGGTAGTAGTACCTGCTGAACAGGGTGGAGGGGGATCTCGGATCCTTTTGGAAAAAATGTGAAGATCTACAATGTGTGTGATTCTTATCACAGATACAGTATCAACGCGCTGTTATAATACAGCTAAGCCGACATTACTTTAGAAACACCTCGGCGGACGTATGGCAGGGAATGAACTCCTTTTCATACGTCCGCCGCCGAATCAGCTTTATAAGCTGTGAAGGGTGTTTCTCTTTTTTTTGTCTTTTTTAGGCCTAACGGTGTTGATATATTTATTTAATGGTTCATTCTGTAACAGATACAGTTTGGTGCTGATTATACTGAGTTTGCTTGCTGCTTTCGTAATTGATGATTATCCTGTATGATTATCTTATGATGAAGTGGAATTTCACCAATTTTTAGGAGGCAAGCACTCTATGGAGACCGTGTTTAGCAAAATTATTGAGGGTACTATTCCTTCCAAAAAAGTATTTGAGAATGAACGTATTCTTGCATTTTACGACATCGAGCCGGCTGCACCGGTACATGTGTTGATCATTCCCAAGAAGTTCATTGCTTCAATGAATGATGTTACACCCGAGGATCTTCCGCTAATTGCTGAAATCCACAGTGTGGCCCAACAGATCGCCAAAGACCTTGGGATTGCTGAGTCTGGTTATCGTTTAATCAATAATTGCGGGCCTGATAGTGGACAAGCTGTGCCTCATCTTCATTATCACCTGCTGGGTGGAGCCAAGCTGGGTGCGCTCACTGGAAACTCAGCTTCCCACGCATAGCATAATCATTTAATGTTGAAGAACTTGCCAGAAAAAAGAATAGCACGAAGGTTGACACGTTATTTCCGTTTGACCTATAATGGAGTTTGATAAACCGTGTTATGCTCTTGGACGGTATGGTCGGAGGGAGGGGAAACCTGTGTCTGAAACGAAAGTTCGCAAAAACGAGACAATTGATGCTGCACTTCGTCGCTTTAAACGTTCCATCGCAAAAGATGGTGTCTTGGCTGAGGTGAAGAAACGCAAACATTACGAAAAGCCGAGCGTTAAGAAAAAGCTGAAGTCTGAGGCTGCTCGTAAGAGAAAGTTTTAGGAGGATTACCCACGCATGAATCTTAGCGAGAGATTGAACGAAGATATGAAGCAAGCGATGAAGAGTAAGGACAAGTTCACGCTCTCCACGATTCGAATGGTTCGTTCTACAATAAAGTATCTTGAAATAGATCTGAAGAGAACATTGGACGACAACGAAGTGCTTGATATCCTTAGTCGTGAAATCAAACAGCGCAAAGATGCCCTCCAAGAATTTGAATCAGCGGGTCGCGACGAGCTTGCCGCGAGTACAAAAGCAGAAATCGAGATTATTATTAAATATCTTCCCGAGCAACTTTCCGAAGAAGAAATTAAAGTAATTGTACAGCAGACCATCCAGGAAACCGGTGCTTCTTCGAAGAGCGAAATGGGGAAGGTCATGAGCGCACTGATGCCTAAGGTCAAAGGTCGCGCTGATGGTAAACTCGTGAACCAGGCGGTTCTGCAATTTCTGCAATAATATAGCACTAGCACCCCTTGTAAAAGGGGTGCTTTTCTATGTTATGAAACGTAAATCCAATTTCAGCGTATTAAGGGTTATGAGTTCTGGGTCAAGCTAAAGAAGGGAGGTAAAATCATTGAGAAGATTACGGAAAATACTGTTAGCTAGCATTCCTGTGGTCCTGCTGTTACTCCTCCTGACACCCTTTGCAACGAATGTAAGCGCTGACGGGACAGCCCCGAAAACACCGGGGGTTACGAACAGTGAGCTGAAAAAAGGTCCCGTGTTTATTATTCCGGTAGATCAAAAGATTGAACGGGGTTTGCAAAGCTTTTTGGAAAGAGGATTTGAAGAAGCCGCTAATTATGGAGCAGTCCTTATTCTACTAGAGGTCGATACACCTGGAGGGCTGGTGAAATCGGCAGAAGAGATTGGGACGATGGTAAGAGAGAGTGAAATACCAACAGCTGCCTATATTAAAGGTGATGCCGCTTCTGCAGGCAGTTACATAGCACTTAATGCAGGTGCAATAATCATGAAGCCGGGCAGTATGATCGGTTCTGCTTCTTTGGTAGACATGAATGGTCAAAAAGTCGATGATGCCAAAATGATATCCTACTGGAGATCTAAAATGATTGGCGCTGCTGCTCTGAATGATCGTGATCCAGACATTGCCGCTGGTATGGTGGATAGTAATTTGGTCGTGGATAAGCCAGAGCTTGGTGTGACTAAGACACAGGGAGAAATCATTGCCTTGTCTAGTGAAGAAGCTTTAAAAGCTGGTTACGCTGATCAAATTACAGATACCCCTGAAGAAGCAATTCATTGGCTTGGATATACTACAGACGACATCTTTCGCGTAGAGCATACCGGTGCGGAAAAAATGTCGCAATTTCTGACCAATCCGATTATTATGACGATTCTGCTGTTCATTGGGATTACAGGCGTTGTAATTGAACTGATTGTTCCAGGCTTTGGTGCGCCAGGAATTATCGGGACATTGGCTTTTGTGTTATATTTCTTCGGCAACTATGTTGCAGGATTCGCCGGAGCGGAAACTTGGCTCTTGTTTATCATTGGGCTTGTCATGCTTGTGCTGGAGCTCTTTGTGCCTAGCTTCGGAATATTGGGGCTGCTCGGCTCTGTTAGCCTTGTAGCGGGTGTCGTACGAGCTGCTTACAGCTATAAGCATGCACTTCTCAGTCTAGGTATCTCTTTCGTAGCTGCGACTATAGTTGTAGTAATTGTTGCGGTCATTTTTAAAGAACGAGGGATCTGGAACAGATTTATTTTGAAGGAAAGCCTTACTAAAGATCAGGGATTTGTGCCCGTAGAAGAGAAGCTTAGCTTATTAGGCGCTACAGGAACCAGTATTACTCCGCTTCGTCCATCAGGAACGGCTATGATAGGCGGCGAACGTGTGGATGTTGTTACAGAAGGTAGTTTTATTAGTGCTAATGCACCGGTCTCTATTATTAAAGTAGAGGGCGGACGGATTGTTGTGAAAGAAATCAAGGAATAAGGTAAACACTGGAACCAATAACAGTTCTAGAATAAATTTACGGAGGTTATATAGTATGGGTGAAGCATCTTTGATTCCTATTCTGTTCATCGCGGTAGTGGTGATTATTGTATTGAGCGTGTTTTTAAGTTTCTTCCCGGTTATGCTCTGGATTTCTGCATTAGCATCGGGCGTTAGAATCAGTATTATTACGCTGGTGGCGATGAGACTGCGTCGTGTAACCCCAAGTCGTATCGTTAACCCAATGATTAAAGCGACTAAGGCAGGTCTTGGACTGAACATTAATCAACTGGAGAGTCACTATCTCGCAGGTGGTAACGTTGACCGCGTTGTTAATGCGCTTATTGCAGCACAACGTGCAGATATTCCTTTGGAATTTACTCGCGCAGCAGCCATTGATCTTGCAGGACGTGATGTGCTGCAGGCTGTGCAAATGAGCGTTAACCCTCGTGTAATTGAGACACCAGTTGTTGCGGCTGTTGCTAAGAACGGGATTGAAGTTAAGGTAAAAGCGCGCGTAACTGTTCGTGCCAATATCGACCGCCTCGTGGGTGGTGCGGGTGAAGAAACGATTATTGCCCGTGTTGGTGAAGGGATTGTAACGACAGTAGGTTCGAGTGATTCCCATAAAGATGTCCTTGAGAACCCGGATTTGATTTCGCGGACGGTATTGTCCAAAGGTCTGGACTCAGGTACTGCTTTTGAGATCCTCTCCATTGATATTGCGGATATCGATGTAGGCAAGAACATCGGTGCTTATCTACAAACCGAGCAAGCAGAAGCAGATAAACGCATTGCCCAAGCTAAAGCGGAAGAACGCAGAGCGATGGCTGTCGCTCACGAGCAAGAGATGAAGGCGCGCGTAGTAGAGATGAAGGCGCTTGTTGTGGAAGCTGAATCTCAGGTGCCTATGGCGATGGCTGAGGCGCTCAGAAATGGCCAAATCGGCGTGATGGATTATATGAATATCAAAAACATCGAGGCAGATACCCAAATGCGGGGCTCTCTCGGCAAAATGAATGATCAGGACGACAATAACCGTCCTAACAACAATAAATAAAAGGGGATGTGAATCTCCATGAGCTGGATCTATATTATTGCGGTTATTATATTCGCGATCGTGTCCAATGTGAATAAAGCAACTAAAAACAAGCCCAAAGGAGCTCCTCGCGGGGGGATGCCCACTTTTGGGGGCGGAGAGGATTCGCCGCTCCGCCGGGTAAAACGCCCGGATATCGATGGAGGGCGCCAAGTCGAGTCTGGCAGTGGATTTCCTACTCCTGTTAGCACCTCTTCCCGGCAGTCGATGTCAGAGGATAACCGGGAATATGATGCCTCTCCTGCCTTTCCAGAACCTGCGTATATACCCACTCCAGATTATTCTACTGGAGAAGGAATGTCTTTGGAGCATGCCGATGACGGAGTTGAATTACGCACACAAAGAATGCAAGAAGAGGTGCGGCGTCTTCAATCTGCTTTTGACGGGATAGCGGGTGCAGATTCCAAAAGATCAAATAAGACTAAGAACACAAACTCACCCTCTGCGGCAGACCAGACACATGGAACAGGGAGTCGTGACGACCTGCGCAATGGTGTAGTTTGGGCAGAGATTCTGGGACCACCGCGTTCTCGTCAGCCGCATTCTACCCGAAGATAATATTTATTGGATCATAGTAACAGAAAAGCCCCGGCAACCTATCTTTACGATAGGTCGCCGGGGCTTTTTTTGCTTTTTTCACACTAGAAGGGTCCTCCTTTGTTACTTCTTCTCATAAAAAAAAGCGTTGCCGCATAAGGTGTACAGAAGGCAGGAAGGGGGAACGTCTACTTATGACCCGTATTGGCCGCAGGCTGCGGGGATGGACAAACGGGGTACTGGATCTACCACAGGACTTATTACAGGAAATGCCCCGGATCACCCTGATCGGCAATAAGGAACTGCATATTGAGAACCATCGCGGCGTGCTGCATTTTTCCTCTGGTCAGCTTAAGCTCGCGTTAGCTAAAGGATCGCTTGAAATCACAGGCGAGGGACTTGTCATCCGAAATATTCTAGGCCAGGAATTGGCTGTAGAAGGCGTTATCGGGGAGATCAGATATAACGAAAGCGAGGAGAGATCATGAAGGAGCCACCTCTGTCATCACTGCGGGGGTTCGTTACACTGCATGTGACGGGACCTCAGGTGGAGCGATTTATTAATTTCATTTCTGAAGCAGGAATCATGATTTGGGATGTGAGGCCCGCTGAGGGCGGCGCTTCCCTTAAGCTGCTTCTGGATGATTTTTATGTCCTCCGGCCGATTTTAAAAAAGACAGGCTGTCGTATGCACGTTACCGGTAGAAGCGGACTTCCATTTCTTATGGCACGGCTGTGGAAAAGGAAATTTTTTGGCATAGGTATTTTAATGTTTGGAATTACACTTTTTATGTTATCTACGATGGTATGGAGTATTAGAGTCGAAGGAAATGAAAAGATTGCCACTGAGGATATATTGGCTGCTGCTCGCCAGGAGGGGGTGTACCCTTTTCAGTGGATATGGCGTCTGGAGGAGCCGGACAAGCTCTCTAAGGGGCTGCTGGCCCATTTACCGGGTGTTTCTTGGATAGGGCTGCAACGGACGGGGACGAGCATCAAAATTCAGGTTGTAGAGGCTAAACAGCCCGACATCAAACCTTTGCTTAGCCAGCGCCATTTAATTAGCCGAACAGATGCGGTGGTAACAGAAATATATGCGGAGCAGGGCAGACCGGTAGTTGCGCGTAATTCGCGTGTGAAAAAAGGAGATATCCTGATTTCCGGTGCTCTTGGAGACGAAGAAAATGTAGAGTATGTGGTAGCCAAGGGTGAGGTTAAGGGCTTGGTTTGGCATGAGTACAATATCGAGGTCCCTCTTAAAACAACAAATAGCACCTATACTGGGGAGCGTAAGGATCGCACTTATCTTGTGTTGGGGAAATGGGCTATTCAGCTGTGGGGTTATGGCAAATCCGCCTTTGAGAATTCAAAGACGCTCACAGAGCATGATCCGCTGTCTTGGCGCTCTATTGAGCTGCCGCTGGGCCTGATGACTGAGAAAGAAATGGAGATCAATGAAACAAAGGATACGATAACTCCAGAAGCCGGAGTTGCGAGGGGAATTGAGCGGGCTAAGAATGATATTTTAGCTCGATATGGTGTTGATAGCGTCATCAAAAGTCAAAAAGTTTTGCATGAGAAGAAAGAGAATGGTAAAGTTTATATGAAAGTGATCTTTGAAGTAGAAGAAAAAATTTCCGAAGAACTGCCAATAGTAAACAATTGAGGAGAATGAGGCTACTTGTCAGAACAGACTGCAAGCATTCGTATATCTTTGCAAAATGCGGGAGAAGCGCAATCGCTGTTTGGCCCGCAGGATGGATTCTTAAAAATCATCGAGAGTGAAATTCCCGCCATTATTGATTCGCGTGAAGCTGAGCTAACGATTCGTGGAGCTGAGCGGGAAGTAGACATGCTGGGGCAATTGTTTAATGTGCTACTGTCCCTCATTCGTAGCGGTTACATACTTACTGAACGTGATGTGCAGTACGCTGTGGAACTGGCGAAAGATTTTCGTGCTGATCAATTGCTCGATTTGTTCAAAGGAGAAATTACTACAACTTTTCGCGGAAAGCCTATCCGTGTCAAAACGGTCGGCCAGAAGCATTATGTGACAACGATCAAGAAGCGTGATATTGTATTCGGAATCGGTCCTGCAGGAACGGGGAAGACCTACTTGGCAGTGGTGCTTGCAGTTACGGCACTGAAAGAGGGTTCGGTTAAGCGTATTGTTCTTACGCGTCCCGCAGTAGAAGCAGGAGAGAGTCTAGGATTCCTTCCAGGGGATTTGCAAGAAAAGGTAGATCCATATCTGCGTCCGCTTTATGATGCGTTATACGACGTTATGGGACCCGATCAGGTGGCTAAGGCGCTTGAACGGGGATTGATTGAGATTGCTCCGCTGGCTTATATGCGCGGACGTACACTGGATGATTCATTTATCATCCTGGATGAAGCACAGAATACCACACCTGAGCAAATGAAAATGTTCCTGACTCGACTCGGCTTCGGGTCCAAAATGGTGATTACAGGTGACGTTACCCAGATTGACCTGCCCCGCGGCAAGAAATCCGGTTTGATTGAAGCCAAAGCGATTTTATCCGGCATAGAAGAACTTGGCTTTGTCTACTTCGCGGAACAGGATGTTGTACGGCATTCCCTGGTGCAGAAAATTATCGTTGCCTATGACCGCTCTGCCGAAAACCTCCAATAAAGGGGATTGTCTTCATGGCTTCAAAGCAACCATCTAAATTAAGCGGATTTGTATATACGAACAACGGATGGAAGTATAGCGCAGTGACACGCTATGCTCTTTTCCTGTTACTCGGACTAGTGTTCTACTTCAGCTTGTCGCCAGAATTGCTGCCTAAGAAATATGATATTAAAGAGAATACTTACAGTGCAAAGGAAATAACGGCACCGAAACAAATTAAGGACACCAAAGCTACGTTAAAGGCGGCTGAGGAAGCGGCTGAAAGCGTATCTCCCAAGTACAAAATTATCCCGATGAGGGCGGACAACCTTGTGACCTCACTGCTGGACCGGATAGATCGCCTCAATCAGGATGATCTGATTTCGCAAAGCGATAAGACGGGGATTTATCGTGATGAGATTCCGCAGAGAGCCAGCGACTTCATCTTGAATTTCGTAGCTTCCAATCGAGGCAGCGCTACTTATTCAGATCACCTTCTGGATGAAATGCAATCTGTCATCAAAGAGCAGACCTATGTCATTCCGGAAGAGACTTACATTAAGATTCCGCGCCTGACCTCTCAGGACATTATCGAGATGAAGCCTGTCGCCCGAGATATTGTAACTAGGCTGATGAATGATCAGATTACGGATGCGCAGACTGCTCGCGCCAAGGTAGCGGAACAGGTCAGTATTAGTTCTCTAAGCCAGCGTACAGCGCGTGAGGTTGTTCAGGAGCTTGTACGTCTTGTGATCACAAGTAACAAGTTCTACGATGAGGATGCTACCAAGGAAGCGAAGGTACAAGCTCGGGAGAACACACCTGATGTATTCATCGAGCAAGGGGACACGCTTGTTGCTAAGGGGCAGCTAATTACTCCAGAGCTCTACACTCTTTTGGATGAGAATGGTCTACTAAGCAATGAGGTGAATTACTGGCCACAATTAGGGCTATTGATTCTCTCTGCGATGCTCTCCGTCGGTTTGCTTGCGTTCATTCGTTATTCTGGCGGTACCTCAGGCTTTAAGTACAACAATTCTCAGCTATTGATGCTGGTGCTTGTATTTGTTATAACTATTATCTCTATGCGGCTGGCCGCTGTTTTGCAGACCGATGTCCGATCTTATATCGGATTCCTGGCACCAGTGGCGATAGGCGCAATGTTAATTGCAATGCTTCTGGACATGCCTTTGGCCTATTTCTGCTCCATTCTATTCAGTGTACTGGCGAGTGTTATTTTGAATGTGCAGCAGAACTCAATCTTTGATTTTAACTTTGGTTTCTTTGCCATCGTGGTTTCTTACGTGGCTATCTTTGCGACTCACCGTGCGGGTCAACGCTCCACGCTCCTTAAAGGCGGGATTATGGTATCGCTTTTTGGCTGTCTGACAGTTTTTATGCAGATACTGTTAGGCGGAGGGGCATGGAAAGAGGTAGGCACCTTGTATTCGGTTGGTTTTGCTTTTGCAGGGGGTCTATTGACGGCTGTGCTTGTGATTGGGCTAATGCCTTTCTTCGAAGCAACCTTTGGTATTCTATCAGCATTGAAGCTGGTAGAATTGTCTAATCCAAACCACCCGCTGCTGCGCAAGCTGCTTACCGAAACCCCGGGAACCTATCACCATAGTGTAATGGTAGGTAACCTGTCGGAGGCTGCCGCGGAAGCAATTGGAGCAGATGGCTTATTATGCCGGGTAGGATCGTATTATCATGATATCGGCAAAACAAAACGTCCGTTTTATTTTATCGAGAATCAGAATAATATGGAAAATCCACATGACTCTATTGAACCGAAGCTTAGTAAATCTATCATCGTTGCCCACGCCCGTGACGGGGTGGAAATGCAACGAGAATATAAGCTGCCAAAACCAATCCGTGACATTGCTGAGCAGCATCATGGAACAACGTTCCTGCATTATTTTTACCATAAGGCACTGAAGCTGGCTGAAGAAAAAGGTGTCGAGGCTGATTTTACCGAGGAAGATTTCCGTTATCCTGGACCGAAAGCCCAGTCGAAGGAAGCAGCCGTTGTGGGGATTGCCGACAGTGTCGAGGCTGCAGTGAGATCATTGCGTAAGCCAACTGTTCTGCAGGTGGAAACGATGATTGAGAAGATTATTAAAAGTCGACTGGATGATCATCAGTTTGACGAATGTGATTTGACGATTAAAGAATTGGATATTATTGCACGGACTCTGAAGGAGACGGTTATGGGAATTTTCCATTCACGGATCGAATATCCAGAAGATGTGCGTAAGCCGAAAAAAGAGGAAGGGGCACCTAACCCATGAGTTTGGAGATCGTTTGGGATAACGAGCAAGAAGAATACGAGATAAAGGACGATCTCATTACGCTGCTGGAGAGCATTTTGCAAAAAGCAGGTGAAGCGGAAGGGATCGATCGGGGCGAGGTAGCTCTTACTTTTGTCGATAACGCTCGTATACATGAGTTGAATTTAGAATATCGGGGAATTGACCGTCCGACGGACGTGCTTTCTTTTGCTATGAATGAAAGCGGAGAGGACGAGCTGGACATTATATACGAGGTAGAGGAAGGCGAGGCGCTGGAAGATGTTCCAGACGTACTTGGGGATATAATCATTTCCGTAACTCGTGCGCAGGAGCAGGCGCTGGAATACGGTCATTCACTGGAACGAGAGCTTGGTTTTCTTTTTGTTCACGGATTTCTGCATTTGTTAGGATATGATCATCAGGATGAAGCCTCAGAAGCAGAAATGATGTCCAAGCAAGAAAAAGTACTATCTCAGGTTGGGTTGACGCGCTAATGGTGAAGAACACGGCGGTAGGGCACAAGAAGTTCTGGCACTCTTTTCGGTTTGCATCGCAAGGCTTAGTGTCGGCATTCAAATCCGAGCTTAACATGAAGGTGCATTGCTGTTTAGCGGTGGTTGTGCTAGTTGCCGCTGCCGTGTTCAGACTTCCGCTGGCCAGTTGGATGTTGCTGCTGTTCTCGATCACGCTTGTCCTAACTGCCGAACTGCTCAATACGGCAATTGAAGCGACGGTTGATCTGATCTCGCCAGAGATTCATCCACTGGCTAAGAGAGCAAAAGATACCGCCGCAGGAGCTGTGCTTCTCACGGCGGTGTTTGCTGTCTTAGTCGGGATCTATGTTTTTTACCAGCCTGTGATGGACTGGATTAGCGGACTTATGTCATAATCAGGATACAAAATCAATTCAGGGGAGAGGCGGACCCGCGTTTTGCGATTCCGCCTCTTTCGTTACTGAATAATTTGAAGTGAGTTATTTACCCGAATATATCTCATGAAGTACGCTGATAAAATTTAGTGCACCTGAGAAAATAACGATAAACGAAACTAATTAGATGTTTACGAAGTGAGTTTTGTCGAAGTAATAACAGGAAGTTACGATAAACAAAACAGAGCGTATGCTTACGAATTGAGTTTTGTGCGAAGAAAAATCAACGAAGTCAATACTCACAAAACTTTAGGAGGACAAAATATGGATTCTACTCTTCTTATGCAAGAGGCGATTAAAGCACGAGCTAAAGCTTACATTCCATATTCCCGATTCGGAGTGGGAGCTGCCCTTCTTGATCAGGATGGTCATATTCACCACGGCTGTAATGTGGAAAATGCTGCTTTTGGCCCAACCAACTGTGCGGAACGGACAGCATTATTCCGTGCGATTGCGGATGGACATGCTGTTGGTTCTTTTAAAGCAATTGCCGTAGTAGCTGACTCTGACGGCCCCGTTTCACCTTGCGGTGTGTGCCGGCAAGTAATGATTGAGTTGTGTTCACCGGATATGAAGGTTATTCTTGGAAACATGAAGGGTGATGTCGTTGAGACTACGGTGGGAGAATTGCTTCCAGGCGCTTTTGGTCCCGTAGATCTAAAGCAAGGACAAGCTTCAGAATAAAATGAGGTTTTGATTTAATGCCTGTGCCCGTATAAAGGCAAATTAGGCATAGTTAGACGAAGGTTGCTACTTTAATTGCACAATGTACAGTTAAATTGCTACTCTTTCCCACAAAAATGAATTTAGTTGCAGATAGTACAATTAAATTTATGATAAAGTCCATATTAGGCTCTTAAGACAGGATTTAATTGCACAGAATACAACTAAAGCACCAAAACATAAACTCAAACTAAAATTAGTTGTACAAAATACAATTAAAAGTGTTCTAGTTCTACCAAGTTAGGCTAAACTGGTGCAAACTATGTGTTATTAGAGTAATATTACGAGGTAAGCGCCGCGGCAAAAGCCGCCAGCGATTCTTTGCCCATCGTAACTTGAAACCCTGCCTGTAAGCTGCATCTCAGTAATTTTTCTCCATGGAGAGCTTAATGCGAACCGTGTTAATAAGCGACAGTGAAGCGTGTCCCCAACAGGGGACAAAAGCGCTCATGCACAACCGTCCCTCTAATCCCGTCGAACGTTGCAGGTACGCCTATTTTCGGGTGTCCAGAGGGTCGGGGCCCTTGGGGTCCCCCTTGGCTGAGGGAGATTCAGGGGGAGCGAAAAAGCTTTTAAAAAAAGATTGAATGATTGAAAAAGATTGAACTAGAAGGTAAGTATGGAAGGAAGATAATATGAAATTCAAATCAGGCTTTGTCGCAATTATCGGCAGACCAAACGTAGGTAAATCAACACTCATGAATCAGGTCATTGGCCAGAAGATTGCCATCATGTCGGATAAGCCACAGACAACCAGAAACAAAATTCATGGTGTTTACACAACAAACACTTCACAAATCGTATTCCTGGACACACCGGGGATTCATAAAAGACAGTCCAAGCTAGGCGACTACATGAACCAGACTGCAATGAGTACACTGGGTGAAGTAGAAGCTGTGTTATTCCTTGTGGATGCGTCAGAGGGCTTGGGCGGTGGAGACCGTTACATTGCCGAGCAATTAAATGGTCTGAAGACACCGGTGATTCTGGTGCTCAACAAGATCGATAAAATAGAGCCGGAAGCTCTGCTCCCGCTTATGGCTCAATATAACAAGCTGCATGATTTTGCCGAAATTATTCCGATTTCTGCGAAGATGGGCAGCAATGTTAATACGCTGTTAGAGCAGGTTGCCAAGTACTTGCCGGAAGGCCCTCAGTATTATCCGGAAGATCAAATCACGGATCACCCCGAGCAATTTGTCTGCGCGGAATTAATCCGGGAGAAAATTCTGCATTTGACTCGTGAAGAAGTGCCGCACTCTATTGCTGTAGCCATCGAAGATATGAAGGTTGAGCCTAATGGAGTGGTGCATGTTTCAGCTGTTATTTTTGTTGAGCGTGATTCGCAAAAGGGAATTATTATCGGCAAGCAAGGGGCAATGCTGAAAGAGGTCGGCAGACGGGCTCGGACAGATATTGAGAACCTGCTGGGTTCGAAGATTTTTCTGGAGCTATGGGTAAAAGTGAAAAAAGATTGGCGCAATCAGGACCGCGTTCTGCGGGATTTGGGCTTCCATAAAGACCTTTAAGTTAATTCCGTTATTCCTCGTTTGGTAGGAATTGCAAGGATAGAACCTGCTCCATCGCACCATCCTAATTCTTGATAAGAGACATCGTCTTTCCCAAGAAAGGATGAATACGAATGCGAAACTTTTCGTGGAAGTATTTTGCAATGACAGGAGACGTCGATGCTTACCTGCTGTATAAGGAAGCTGGCCATCCGCTTGAAGATAGTGGATTACAGCTAGTGGAGGAAGAGAAGGCCTGTGATGAAGAAGCGCAATAAGGACTGGTTGCTTGCCGAATGGTTGGGGGAAGAGGCATGCTACACAGGGTGGAAGGGATCGTCATCCGCAGCATGGACTACGGCGAGGGGAACGCAATTATTACGCTTTGCACCGAGAACGCGGGAAAAGTAGGGGTTCTGGTGCGTGGCGCAAAGAAGGTCAAAAGCCGCCATGCTGCATTGATCCAACTGTTCACCGTTGGGGAATTTGTTTTTTTTAGAAATAATGGAGGACTTGGGACACTGAATTCTGGCGAAATTACGAAGTCTCACCATCCGCTGCGTGAGGATTTGATCAAAGCTGCTTATGCGTCTTATGCGTGTGAACTGCTTGATCGTGTTCTGCATGATGAGGAAACGGGAAGCTTCTGGTTTCGCCAGCTTACGGCCTGTCTTAATGCACTTGAAGAGGACAAGGAACCCGGCGTTATCATAAATGTCTTTGAAATGAAAATCTTACAGGCAGCCGGTTATGGTCCTGAATTCGATTCTTGTGTAATTTGTGGTGCCGAGAAGCCGGATGATCAACTGCTGGTCAGCCCTCGCCTTGGAGGAGCACTGTGCCGCAGTTGTAAACATAATGACCCTCCAGCCATGGAGGTCTCTGCTCGTGCGTTGAAGCTGCTGCGATTATTCGCCAGACTTGACCTAACTAGACTAGGCAATGTGGATGTAAAGGAAAGCAGCCGGGATGAGCTGAAAAAAATTATGCGGGCCTTTATGGATGTACAACTCGGATTAAAGCTGAAGTCACAAAGTTTCCTAGACCAGCTCGACAAGTACAAGATTTGACGAAAGCTGATTTTTCCGTTACTATAGGATCAGTTTATTATATGATCGTCGTTATGCTCCAATTGGGGAGAGGCGTGCATTGATCGGGAAAGTAGTGGACTGTATTGTCGTTATTCAGCGAGCTGGGGGCAGTGGAAGCCTAGCGGGACAACGTTCATGAACATGGCACCTGGGAGTACGAATGCGGCGAATGAAAGTGGATTTCGTTCTTGTCTTGGCAGCAAACTTGCTCATACAAGGTATGAAATCAAGTAGGGTGGAACCGCGGGAGAATAAGTTAAGCTCTCGTCCCTATGTCTGTTAATCAGGCATGGGGGCGGGGGCTTTTTGTTGCTGTCAGGAGCTAAAAGTGCCGCCTCCATGGTAGAAAGTTTTAGGCAAGCTGTTGTAAAAAACTTGTAAAGCGAAGGAGACGGTATTATGAACTTCCAGCAGATGATTTTGACACTGCAGCAGTTCTGGGCTGAACAGAACTGTATCATCGTACAGCCTTATGACACAGAAAAAGGCGCCGGCACGATGAACCCTATGACTTTTTTACGCTCGCTAGGTCCTGAGCCTTGGAGAGTGGCTTACGTAGAGCCTTCACGTCGTCCCTCCGATGGTCGTTATGGAGAGAACCCGAACCGTCTGTATCAGCATCACCAATTCCAAGTAATCATCAAACCCTCACCAGATAACATTCAAGAGATCTATTTGGATAGCTTGAAAGCACTCGGTATTGATCCGCTCTTGCATGACATCCGTTTTGTAGAGGATAACTGGGAGAATCCGTCACTGGGCTGTGCAGGTCTGGGATGGGAAGTATGGCTGGACGGTATGGAGATCACTCAATTTACTTACTTCCAGCAGGTAGGTGGCATCGAAGCTAACCCTGTTGCTGTAGAAATCACTTACGGTATGGAGCGCTTAGCCTCTTACATTCAGGATAAAGAAAATGTGTTCGATCTTGAATGGGTAAGCGGTATGACTTATGGTGATGTTTTTCATCAGCCGGAGTTTGAGCATTCTACCTACACTTTTGAAGTATCGGATGTAAAAATGTTATTCTCGCTGTTCAACATGTATGAAGAGGAAGCGCGTAGAGCGATGGAGAAGCATCTTGTGTTCCCAGCCTACGATTATGTGTTGAAATGCTCACATAGCTTTAATCTACTCGATGCACGTGGAGCAATTAGTGTAACTGAACGGACTGGATTTATTACCCGAGTGCGTAATCTTGCCCGCTCCGTAGCGGCAACATATCTTGAGGAACGCGAGAAGCTTGGCTTCCCGCTGCTGAAGAAAGAAGGTGCTGACCGTGTCTAAAGATATCCTGTTTGAGATCGGTCTGGAGGAAATTCCTGCACGTTTTATCCGTGCTGCGATGGAACAGCTGCAGGATAGAATGTCCAAGTGGTTGGATTCTGCACGTATAAACCATGCTGGAGTTACTGCATATGCTACGCCGCGTCGTCTCGCTGTATTTGTTAAGGATGCGGCTGAGAAGCAAGAGGATATTAGTGAAGAGGTCAAAGGACCTTCACGCAAAATCGCGCTGGATGCTAACGGCGACTGGAGTAAAGCTGCACTAGGATTTGCCCGCAGTCAGGGTGTATCTCCAGAGCAATTTACGTTTAAAGAGCTAGCTGGCGTGGAATATATTTATGCCACAAAAAATAGTGCGGGTGTAGAGACTGCTTCTTTGCTCACAGAAGGACTTCTGGGTATTGTAAATGCGATGACTTTCCCGAAAAACATGCGCTGGGGAGCTTACGATTTTAAATTCGTTCGTCCGATTCGCTGGATGGTTGCTCTTTTTGGTAAAGAGATCATTGATTTGGAGATTACGGATGTAAAAGCGGGTAATGTGAGCCGTGGACATCGTTTTCTGGGTACAGAGACTGTAATCTCGGAGCCTGCACAATATGTGGAGAGCATGTGTGCGCAGCATGTACTTGTGGATGTGAAGGAACGGGAAACGCTTATCCTGGATCAAATCAACAAATTGGCTGAAGAGAAAAGCTGGACGATTGCGATTAAAGAAGATCTTTTGGAAGAAGTACTGTTCTTGGTAGAAACACCAACCGTGCTCTTTGGAACCTTTGATCCATCTTTCTTAGAGATTCCTCAGGATGTGCTGATTACCTCGATGCGTGAGCATCAGCGTTATTTCCCTGTTTTTGATGCAGCTGGCAAGCTACTGCCATTCTTTGTAACTGTACGAAACGGGAATGCAGAATCCTTGGATGTTATCGCTAAGGGAAATGAAAAAGTGCTTCGTGCTCGTCTATCAGATGCCAAATTCTTCTATCAAGAAGATCAAAAGATGAAGATTGACGATGCGTTAGCCAAGCTTGAGAACATTGTTTACCATGAAGATTTGGGAAGCGTAGGGGATAAGGTGCGCCGTATTCGCCAAATCTCTGATCGTCTGGCTGTGAAGCTTGGACTGTCAGCTACTGCTGTGTCCGAAGTAAGTCGCACTGCGGATATTTGTAAATTTGACCTTGTCACACAAATGGTTTATGAATTTCCTGAGCTGCAAGGAACAATGGGTGAAGATTATGCACGTAAAGCAGGCGAGCCTGAGACTGTGGCAAAAGCGATCTTCGAGCATTATCAGCCACGATTTGCAGGAGATGCTGTACCTTCAACAGAAGCGGGTTCAGTAGTCAGCATAGCAGACAAAATTGATACGATTGTTGGCTGCTTCTCCATCGGCATCATCCCGACAGGATCTCAGGATCCATATGCGCTGCGCCGTCAGGCTGCAGGAATTGTTCAAATTGTGCTTGAGCATAAATTGCCAATTACGCTGCGTGAAATTTTTGAAGCGGCGATTGAAATTCATGAAAATTCAGGAAATACGAAACATTCTGGAGATGAACTACGTATAAACCTGTACGAGTTCTTCGGTCTGCGTGTAAAACGTCTTTTATCTGACAATGTACGCTATGATGTTGTAGACGCTGTTACAGCGGCTGGTTTTGACGACGTAGTAGATGTTGTGGGCAGAAGTCGTGCTCTTATGGCTGCTGTGTCCGACCAAGCAGATTTCAAGATTACCGTGGATTCGCTTACTCGTGTCAGTAATTTGGCAAGTAAAGCAACTAGTGAAGTGATTGATCCTGCTTTACTTAAAGAAGATGCCGAAATGCAGCTTTTCAATACATGGCAGGAGCTTCACACACCTTACCTTGAAGCTATGGCGGCAAAAAATGCCGAAGAAGCACTTCGGATTCTTTCGGGTCTAAAAGACGCCGTTACAACATTTTTTGATTCCGTTATGGTTATGGCTGAGGACGAGCAAGTGCGTGCTAACCGTTTGGCTCTGCTTGCTGGTATTGATGCTGACTCCAAGTCGTTCGCTGATTTCGCGAAGCTTGTCTGGTAATTTTAATCAAGAAAATTTGAATCTTATGGTATAGAATGTTGGTTTGGGGTATAAATATACGGAACGGTGCCAATGCGTCATTTGACATCCGTTCCGTATTTATGCTTAGAAAGAAGGATTTCTTGCGGAGAGGGCGTATATATATTACACGGGAAATTGGTGATGATCATGGAGAAGTCCCAGTCTAGAACGATAGTGGTGGATGGGGATGCTTGTCCGGTCAAAAAAGAGATCGCTGAGGTAGGTCGCACCTTTGGTGTTCCGGTACTTATGGTATCTTCTTATGACCATGCACTGAAAGCTGAAGAGGGTGTAACGGTTGTGCAGGTGGATCGAGGAGATCAGAGTGCCGATCTATATATTGCCAATCATATTACTGCAGGAGATGTGGTACTGACTCAAGATTATGGTCTTGCGGCACTTGCACTAGGTAAACGATGCAGTGTGCTTTCATTTCGTGGTCAGGAATACGACAATTCCAAGATGGATTTTATGTTGGAGGGAAGACATGCCAGGGCCGTGGAACGAAGACGGGGACATTATTCCAAGGGTCCAAAACCCATAACGGCAGAAGAAAAAACTTATTTTCAACATAAACTGACAAAACTTTTAATACTTTTGCAGGAGAATGTGTAGCAATAGCGAATTATATTTATTTGTTAAGAGATGAAGGTGGTTGAAGTGGCTAGCGGACACGGCAATATTCCGGAAGAGGTTATCGAAAGCGTGCTTGCGCGTCATGATATAGTCGATACAGTCGGTAAGGTTGTTCATTTGTCCAAGCAGGGGAAATATTTATGGGGCCTCTGCCCGTTCCATTCGGAGAAAACCCCTTCCTTTACTGTTACCCCCGACCGGGGAGTATTTCATTGCTTTGGCTGCGGTATGGGTGGAAATGCCATCAAATTTAGGATGGAAATCGAAGGATTAACCTTCCCCGAAGCTGTCAGAATAATGGCTGAAGAAAGTGATATTCCCGTTCCAGAAGGTAAGGGAGGTATGATGTCTCCCCCTGATCCGGAACGCGACCGGTTGATTCAAGCTTATGAATGGTCGGCAAAGTTCTATCATTACTTGCTGAAGAATACGGAACACGGCAAAGCCGCTATGGACTATTTAAGAGGCCGGAACTTCAGTGATAAAATGATTGACCAGTTTCAGATCGGATATGCTCCGGACCGCTGGGATACTTTGCTGCAGTTTTTGGAGAAGCGAAATTTTGACCTTGCGGAAATGGAGAAAGGCGGACTTCTGTCAGCCCGCGGTGAGGGCAAAGGCTATTTGGATCGTTTCCGTGGCCGGATTATTTTTCCGATTGCCAACCGTACAGGCAAGGTAATCGCATTCGCCGGAAGAATACTTGGAGAGGGTCAACCTAAGTATTTAAATTCTCCGGAGAGTAGATTGTTTAACAAAAGCCGGATATTGTACAATTTGCACCAGTCCAAAGCATCCATTCGCAAAACTCGACAAATCGTCCTGTTTGAAGGATACGGAGATGTCATCTCATCCTGGGAAGCGGGTGTGCATAACGGCGTAGCAACGATGGGAACGTCCTTGACGGAGGGTCATGTGGCACTTATGAAGAGCCTGGCTGATGAAATTATACTGTCTTACGACGGTGACCGGGCGGGACAAGCAGCAGCCATGAAGGCCATTCCGATGCTTGAAGGCAGCGGCCTGCGTGTAAAGATCGCCTTACTGCCAAGCGGGGTGGATCCGGATGAATTTATCTCCAAGCATGGAGGAGAAAGATTTAAAGATCAGGTTATTGATTCAGCAGTTTCATCCATAAAATTTAAGCTTATATATCTGAAAAAAAACCATATACTCCTAGAGGAAGATGGCAAAATCGCCTATGTCAAGGAAGCCTTAGAAGTTATTGCTTCACTGCATTCCTCAACAGAGCGAGAGGTTTATCTGAAGGAAATCGCTGCTGAACTCGAACTTTCATATGATAGTTTGAAGCAGGATTGTAATTTACTTAGGGCATCGATGCAAAAAAACATCCCTGAAGGGGATAATAACGACAAAAGGTGGAATAATGGTAGGCATAAAAAAGGGCAGGTGCAGACACCGACCTTACTACCCGCTTATCATGTCGCGGAACGGCGTCTATTGTCCTTTATGATTCAGGACCCGGAAGCCGCCACGTATGTGGGCGAACGCCTCGGAGAAGATTTCAACATCGTTGATCATGCGGCAATTGCTGCTTATCTATATGCCTATTACGCGCAAGGCAAACCACCCGGCATTAGTCGGTTTCTATCATCACTTCAGGATGATCGTCTGGAAAAAACTGCGACATCAATATCCATGATGGATACCCCTCCGGACTGGAATATGCAGGTTCTAGATGATTGTATCCGTGAAGTGCGGAAATACCCACTGCAACGCAAAATGGAACAGAAGCGTGAAGAGATGATTCAGGCTGAAAAGTCAGGTGACTTTTTGCGTGCGGCACAAATAGCAAGTGAGATTATAGCCCTAGAGAGACAATGACATGTTGACAGGATGTACCTAGGGAGGAGGGAGTCGAATTATGGCGAACGATCAGCATACTGAATTGGAAGCAGAATTTACTTTGGATCAGGTGAAGGATCAGCTCATTGAGCAAGGTAAGAAAAGATCATCATTAAATTACAAAGATATTATGGAGAAATTATCGCCGTTTGATCAAGACCCCGAGCAAATGGAGGAGTTCTACGAGCAACTCAGTGATTTGGGAATTGAGGTTGTAAACGAGAACGATGAAGAGGTTAACAGCCTCCGACCAAGCGAGGATAATGAGGATAAAGACAGCGATGATTTCAGCTTTGATGACGATCTGTCACTGCCACCAGGGATCAAGATTAATGACCCTGTCCGTATGTATCTAAAAGAAATCGGACGCGTTCCTTTGTTGTCGGCTGACGATGAAGTTGAGCTTGCTATGCGGATTAAGAATGGCGATGAAGAAGCTAAACGCCGTCTTGCAGAAGCGAACCTGCGTCTCGTAGTAAGTATCGCGAAACGTTATGTCGGACGCGGTATGCTGTTCCTGGATCTGATTCAGGAAGGTAATATGGGTCTGATCAAAGCAGTAGAGAAATTTGACCATAATAAGGGATTCAAATTTAGTACGTATGCTACTTGGTGGATTCGCCAGGCCATCACTCGTGCGATTGCGGATCAGGCGCGTACCATTCGTATTCCTGTACACATGGTGGAAACGATCAACAAGCTGATTCGGGTTTCGCGCCAATTGCTGCAAGAACTGGGACGCGAACCTTCCCCAGAGGAAATTGCGGCTGAGATGGAACTGACGGTTGAGAAAGTTAGAGAGATCATGAAGATTGCCCAAGAACCTGTATCCTTGGAAACACCAATTGGTGAAGAAGATGACTCTCATCTGGGAGATTTCATTGAGGATCAGGAAGCATTGGCTCCTGCGGATGCAGCGGCTTATGAACTCCTGAAGGAACAACTGGAGGATGTGCTGGACACGCTCACGGAGCGTGAAGAGAATGTACTTCGCCTGCGTTTTGGCCTTGATGATGGACGGACAAGAACGCTTGAAGAAGTCGGCAAGGTGTTTGGTGTTACCCGGGAACGGATTCGCCAGATCGAAGCCAAAGCATTGCGCAAACTTCGTCACCCTAGCCGTAGTAAACGGCTTAAGGATTTCCTTGAATAGTATTTCATGAACTGGACCTTCTGCTGCTCAGTGGCAGGAGGTTCTTTTATTTGAATTTACGCTGGTAAAAAATGTGTTGACCTTGTGTATCTGGAAAGAAGGATGAACCAGTGAATTTGGAAAAACGCGACATCATTATAAAAGAGATTCAGTATTGGAGAAAAAGCCGGTTGCTGCCAGAGCAGTATTGCGATTTCTTAACCAATCTGTATGACGATGAGGATGCGAATAAGGATAACAATCCAATTTCGCTGAGAAATTTACAGCAGGGAAGCATCAAAATTTGGCTGTTTTCTTTTGGAATTATTTCCTTGATTTTCTTGATTAGTCTTTATTTTAGCGTTTTTCCTTGGCCTTTGCAACTTGCAACCGCACTATCTGTATTAATTATTTGTTATGGATACTCCGCCGTTTATAAGGACCGGAACAATGTTATCAGTCTTATCCTAGCGGGGCTGGGCAGTGTTTTAACGCTTGGTTTTGGGCTATGGCTGATTGATTTGCATGATCTGGATCCTCAGCTCTGGAGGCCTATTCTAATTGGGTGCTGCGGCTTGTTATGGTGTATTTTGGGATTTTTACTCCGGATAGGTTTGTTGCAGTACTGTGGTTTTGCTTTTTGGGCATTACTGTATGCAGGGTTCTTCGGTGGAAGAAGCCCGGAGGCCTCTATATTTGAACTGGAGTTCCTATGGCTGCCATTGTGTGTGCTGATGGTATGGTTAAGCTGGCTTTTGCATCATAAGGTAAGCGGTGTTGCCAGTGTTTATTTTGCAGTGGGAGTATCGCTTTGGATCATGCCAGAGCTTGACGCTCTTTTATTAAGACAGGATTATCCGCAGTGGATTTCATTGATGCTGATCCTAAAGATTGCAGCAGGGTTAGCTTTGTTGTTTGGGTTTCGAAAAAAATGGATAACGTGGGTGGCAACATGAACAATGTGAAATTATCAGATCGGCTTCAGCAATTGCTGGAGCAAATTCCGCAAGGAAGCAGATTAGCAGATATCGGTTCCGATCATGCCTTGCTTCCTGTGGCCGCTGTCGAAAGCGGTAAGGCTGTGTTTGCAATTGCAGGTGAAGTAAACCCGGGTCCCTTTGATGCTGCTTGTAAGGGCGTTGCAGAGGCTGGACTAGGGAAGGTGATCTCGGTGCGCCGAGGAGACGGCCTTGAGGTTCTGGAACCTGGTGAAGTCAATTGTATCACGATTGCTGGCATGGGAGGCGCATTAATTGCCGCGATTCTGGACCGGGGTCAAAGCCAAGGTAAGCTAAAGGATGTTACAACCCTTTTGCTTCAGCCGAATGTAGGCGAGGATATTTTGCGCCGCTGGTTATTAAATAATAAATGGGTACTCGTAGCTGAGAGAATTTTGGAAGAAGACGGGAAGTTATATGAAGTATTGACGGCTGTACCAGAAAATACGGACGCTGGAATTACAAATGAAAGTGTATATCGTGACTTAACCCTGGGGGATTCCACTAAGGTCCTTGGGCAAGAGGCCTTGCTGCAAATGGGACCATGGCTGCTTCAAGCGCCAAATGCTGTGTTTTTTGCTAAGTGGCAGGGTGAGATTCAGAAATTGGAAGGCATTTTAACATCGTTGTCACGTTCAGAACTAGAATCTGCTGAGAATAAACGGAAACAGATTCAAGGTCAGATCAGGGAAATTACGGAGGTGCTACAATGTTTGCCAAGGGACAAACAGTAATTCAGTATATGGAGCAACTGGCTCCTAAGCATTTAGCTGAGGATTGGGACAAAATTGGCCTTCAACTGGGCACGCTGCAAAAAGAAATAACTAATGTATTAGTTGCTTTAGATGTGAATGATGAGGTAGTTGAAGAAGCGATTCGTCTAGGCTGCAATTTGATTATTGCGCATCATGCGATTATTTTCCGTCCATTGCAAGGAATCCAGACAGACACACCGGCGGGCAAAATGTATGAAAAATTAATCAAGAATGACATTGCGGTGTACATCAGCCACACGAATCTGGATGTTACCGAAGGTGGAATGAATGATTGGATGGCGGAAGCTCTTGGCATAGAAAACGGAGTACCCATCAAAGACATTCATTCAGAGCAATTATCAAAGCTAGTAGTATTTGTGCCGAAAGATCATCATCAGAAGGTTCTGGATGCTATCCTGAATGCTGGAGCAGGGGAAATTGGCAACTATAGTCATTGCAGCTTCAATATCGAGGGATACGGTACTTTTATTCCAGGAGAAGGCACGGATCCTTATATCGGGGAAAAAGGTAAGATGGAACGTGCCGAGGAAATTCGTATTGAGACGATCGTCCCGCACTCCATCCGCAATAAAGTGGTGCAGGCTATGCTTAAGGCCCATCCTTATGAAGAGGTTGCCTATGATTTGTATTCAATGGATCTTAAAGGCCGCAGCTTAGGACTTGGGCGGGTAGGAAAGCTCAAAGAGCCTACAACCCTTGGACAATTCGTGGAGACGGTAAAAAAAGGTCTGAAGGTAGACCATGTACGGGTTGTTGGTGATTTGGACCGTCCAATTCGTAAAGCCGCTGTTCTCGGTGGCTCGGGTGGAAAGTATTATAACAGTGCTATTTTCCGCGGTGCGGATGTTCTGGTTACTGGGGATCTGGATTATCATACAGTACAGGATGCTGCGCTCGCCGGAATCACTCTGATTGATCCGGGACATAATGCGGAGAAGATCATGAAAGAGAAAGTAGCGGAGTGGATGGCTGGAAAACTGGCCGAGCATAAGTATGATACAGCTGTACATGCTTCGCAGGTGAATACGGAGCCATTTAAGTTCCTATAAAATTGCCATTTAATAATGCTTGTGCCAGACATGTGATGTCTGTATAATATATAATGTTGTTCGGAAAGTTTGACAGACAATCGCCGGTGACGTGAAGACGTCACGGGAGGAAAGTCCGGGCTCCATAAGGCAGGATGCTGGATAACGTCCAGTCGGCGCGAGCTGAAGGATAGTGCCACAGAAATGGACCGCCGATGGCCGCCTTAGGGCGGCACAGGCAAGGATGGAACCGAGGTGTAAGAGACCCCGAGGAACGCTGGTGACTTCGTTCCTGGTAAACCCCATCTGGAGCAAGACCTAATGAGACGCAGCTGAATAAGCAGCCTTAGCCTGAGGCGCGTCTAGGTTGGTCGCTGGAGCTGTGCAGTAATGTATGGCCTAGATAGATGATTGTCGCTTATGGTGGGAGGGTAGTTCCCGATCGAACCACGACGAGCACAGAACCCGGCTTACGGCAAACTTTCCTAACTGCAACGTTATAATAACAACACCATACAAACGGCGACGTATCCCGGTAACCCGGCTACGCCGCCTTTTTTGTTGCAAACAAATGCGGATAAGGCAAATATATAAAGCAGTGAATGCGTGAAAATGCAGGTGTTTAGTAACGTGATATGCAGAAATTGGATTTTTTAAAAGAATTGCTAGCGGCAGATGGGCTGATGACTGGTGGTTGATGAGCTGATTGTTGATGGCTGGTGGCTGGTGGTTGATGAGCTGATGGGCTGATGACTGGTGGTTGATGAGCTGATGGCTGATGGCTGATGGCTGATGGGTTGATGGGCTGATGGGCTGATGAGCTGATATGCTAACGGACCGAGATGCAGCTATTTGTGTATTTTATGCCTTTTTGGAGGAGTTTCGGACTGGAGAGCCGTTATTCGGCATAAACAGGGTGGATATCGGGCGTTTTGAATCCAATAGTGACTATGGAGTCCGATAGCAAACCAAATGAGCGGAATTGATGCAAATAAGAGCGCTGGGGTCCGATACGAACCTCCCGAACTCCCGAACTCAGAACTCCAGAACTCAGAACTCCAGAACTCCAGAACTCCAGAACTCCAGAACTCCAGAACTCCAGAACTCCATAGTTACTTTGAAGCCAGAATTAGATTAGTAGCTAGCAAACTGTAACAATGCGGAGCTTGGCTAATCTTCTGCGGGAAGATTGGAGTTAGTAGCAAAATATCAATTGTAACCTCTGGCTGTAACTTCGCTGTGAAATCGGGGTTAATTGAGTGGTAGATGTGTTGTGTAACTAGAGGATAATTGGTGATGCGGAAAGCGAAATGTGGGGAATTGGATATATGATGTGCAAAGGGTAGAAACGCGAATGTGAAAATGCGAAATGAGATGTGCAGAAACGCGAATGTGAAAATGCAAAACGAGCTGTGCAGAAACGCCGAATGTGAAAATACGAAATGAGCTGTACAGAGACGCTGAAATGTGGAAATCAGAAATGAGCTGTGTAGACACACAAATGTGGAATTGCGAAATGAGATTTGCAAAAACGCTAAAAGTAGAAATGCGAAAATTTGATTTGCAGAAATGCGTAAAGGTAACATTCTGCAAATGCGCAAAAGTGAAGACGCAGAAATCTGCTCACAAAAAATGGCTTCTCCGTCCAATAAAGGATGGAGAAGCCGTTTTAATTAGCTATCGTGGCTATTGATTATGAGCAGTTATTCACGACCGAACGATGTTTTGATTTTGCTGCCATTGAACCAATGCTTTCTCTAGACGTTGAACAGCAGCAGGAACTAGTTCGGGTGGCGTATGCGTGAAGTTAAGGCGCATTTTGTTTTTGTGAGGCTCCGCTGAATAGAATACCTCTCCGGGTACGAACGCTACTCCGTTTTCCACTGCCAGCGGGAGTAATTCTTTAGTGTTAATCTCTTCAGAAAGGGTAAGCCATAGGAACATGCCGCCTCTTGGCTCGAGGAAATGTGCTCCTTCCCAGTTATGTGATCTGAGCTCCGCGGACAGGAGCTTCATACGCGAATGATACTCTTTTGAGATGAGGCGGATATGCTGTTCAATATCAAAATGCAACAGCAGCTCATCTAAAGCACGCTGGTCGATGGTGCTGGAATGCAGATCGGCTGCTTGCTTTGCCTTGGCGATGGTCTTGATTAGTTCAGAATCGCCGATAATCCAGCCGGTGCGCAGGGCAGGGGCGACGATTTTGGAGAAGGTCCCTGTGTAGACTACACAATGATCCCCGCCGAAGCTTCTATCGATGGAGGCTAATGAGGGTGGATATAGAGTTTTATCTTCATCAAAGGTTATTTCTCCATAGGGATTGTCCTCTAGAATAAGAACACCGTAACGGCGGCAGATTTCAACCACCTTCTCGCGGCGTTCTTTACTCCAGGTTGCTCCAGACGGATTGTTGAAGGTCGGAACTGCGTATAGCAGTTTTGGCCGATGTATCCGAATCTGCTCTTCCAACTGATCCGGCAGAATGCCATGTTCATCATTTGGTATCGAATGAATAGCAGCCCGGTAAGAACCGAGTACCTGTAGTGCTGCCAAATAGGTGGGCGCTTCCACAAAAACTGCATCGCCGGGATCCAGCAATATTTTGCATAACAGATCTATAGCTTGCTGTGAGCCTGTAGTCAATACCATCTCAGAGGCTGTAACCGGGATACCTTGACGGGTAAGCCTTTCAGCGATTTTGTCACGTAGTGGAGTAAAACCCTCAGTAAGCCCATATTGAAGCGCTGAGGTGTCGCTGGAGAGCACGCGATTATAGGCATCACGTACGGCCTCCAAGGGAAACAAATCCTCCCCAGGCAGCCCGCCTGCAAGTGAAATGATGTCATTGCCCTGTGTAACTTTTAGAATCTCCCGAACTGCTGATGACCCTAGATGATTGGCTGCCGTTGAGTATTTGATATCCATAAATTAGTTCTCCACCTTTCGATTTGATGCTATCATAATAGGAGTGCTGTATAACAGTAAAGCGTTGAATATAACAGTGGAGGTGAAGGGTTCATGCATATCGATTTGAATCGCAGCGGCAGTAAAACTCTGCCCCATCAAATCAGTGAAACCCTCAGTCAGCGGATCTCATCAGGACTGCTTCAGCAAGGTGTCCTGCTGCCCTCCGTTAGAAGTCTAGCTATAACATTGAACGTGAGTCAGGTTACAGTAAGCAAGGCTTACGATATGCTTGAGAAACGAGGACTTATTTACTGCAGACAGGGTAAAGGCTGCTTTGTAGCCGATCCAACCCATAATAGACGTCAAGAAGAGGGTTGCTGGCAGGATTTATATGATGATTATTTGCCGCGGGCTCAGCTTTGGCGGAATTTTGATGTTTCGGAAGTGAAATATCCCTTTCATTTAGCCGCCATCCACAGTGAGCTGCTGCCACTTCAAGATATTGGTGATACCTACGCATCCTTGGTCAAAGAGCAACCGGAGCTTATGGCAACCTACGGGAATTTTCAGGGAGATCTTGAGCTGCGGAATGTCATGAGAGAACATTTGAAATCGCGTGGGATTTCGCTAACTTCTTCCGATTTGATGATAACCAGCGGGACCCAGCAAGGCATTGATCTGGTGGCTCGTACATTTGTTGGTCCTGGAGATACAGTATATCTTGAGGCGCCTAGCTATACTGGTGCTATTGATGTTTTTGCGGGACGAGGTGCAGAGATGATTTTTGTGCCTACGGATAGTGAAGGGATGCGGGTGGATATTCTTACAAAAATGTGTGATCAAAGACCCCCAAAGCTAATTTATACCATCCCTACTTTTCAAAATCCAAGCGGCGTAACTATGAGCATCACAAGAAGACAACGACTGCTGGAATTAGCGCGCAGCTACCGTTGCCTCATTGTTGAGGATGACCCATTTAGTGATTTATATTTCCATGAACCTCCACCTAGGGCGATTAAATCAATGGATCCCGATGGACATGTAGTCTATATGAAAAGCTTTAGCAAAGTACTTGCTCCTGGTTGCCGAATTGCCTGTGTAGCCGCAGAAGGAAATATTCTGTCCCGGCTGATCGCCGCTAAATCTGCGAGTGACCTTGGAAGTCCCTTGCTGACACAGAAGGCCGTATTACCCTTCATCGCTGAAAAATACGACGCCTACGCAGCACAGCTACGAATTACACTCCGTGGTCGTATGGAAAAGGCGGCGAAGCTTCTGAAGCTGTACGCGCCGCCTGGAGTGAACTATATTCTACCAGAGGGGGGACTTAATCTCTGGCTGGAGCTGCCCCCTTCTCCTGATATCGCAAGCCTGCATGACTTGGCGGAGCAGGAGAGCATTTCTTTTTTACCCGGTGATGTCTGTTACTCTGCGGAAACGCCTTCCCGCCACATCCGTCTTTGCTATTCTCAAATGAAGGAACCGGAGATGGAGGAAGGGTTGCAGCGGTTTCTTCACTTACTTGGCCGGTTTTTGCAATGACACAGTTAAGGGGTGTTATTTGTTCTTTGTTTTAATTGATTCATTTGCTGGCGTACATGTTGAGGGAAAAGCTGCAATGGGACTTGATTGCCGCTTGCCGCTTGTAGCGTTTTATAAATATCGACCTGACCCCAGCCAAAATATTTATCATGGCCGGAAGTTCCCAGATCCACAGCGTTTTTGGTCATAAGGTCCATAACTTCCTTATTCGTCAGATTAGGATTTAGTGAACGTACCAGACCCGCCAGCGCAGCGACATGGGGACTGGCCATTGACGTGCCGGATAAAGCGGCATATTGACTGTCCGGATAGGTGCTTGCGATGCTTTCTCCGGGTGCAGCGACATCAATATAATCGCCGTAGTTGGAGAAGGAGGCTTTTTCCCCTGAAGCATTTGTAGCAGCCACTGCAATCACTTCGGGATAAGCTGCAGGGTATCCAGGCCGCTCTGTATTATCATTGCCTGCTGCAGACACAAGCACGATGTCCCGGTCATAGGCGTATTTAATCGCATCATGAAGGAACTGAGAGTCGGCATAATTCCCTAAACTTAAGTTAATAACCTTTGCACCATTGTCAGCTGCCCATATGATACCTTCTGCTACGGAATAAGTCGTTCCGGCACCTGAGTTATCTAGCGCTTTTACAGGGAGGATCTTATTGTACCAGCTGATGCCAGCTACACCTTCCCCGTTGTTAACAAGTGCGCCAATGATTCCAGATACATGTGTACCGTGACCTACATCATCCTCGGGTGTGGAACCATTGGTAATGGCATTATAACCAGTTAAAAGCTTACCTTGTAAATCAGGATGATTAATTTGTACTCCCGTATCCACCACGGCCACAACCACTTCTTTGCTGCCTTTGGAAAGATTCCACCCTAGCTCGGTTTCAATCGCCGGGAGGTTCCATTGGTAAGTGGAGAATAACATGTCGTTAGGAGTGACAGTTCCTTCAGCGTTTTTAGTGATGGTATCATTGGTTAAATACATATAGTGAGGTTCCGTATATTCGGGATGCCATTTGTTGGTGAAATAGGATTTGAGCTGATAGTAGGTCATCTTCTCAGAGCGAAAGATATAGGCATATCCCAGCTTGCGTGGCTGCTTGCAGTGGATATCGGCGACTATCGTCTGGAGCTGTCCTTGAGTCGGAGTATTTCCCTGAAAACGGACTACAATTTCATTCTCATAAAAATGGCTGGCATTTTCGTTATCATGGCCTGTCTTGACCGTAATGTCCTTTAAGTTATCGGTATGGACTGATTCCACATGGTATTTGCCTTCCTTAGGATACGGAATGAGACGCAGGTTCTTCAGCTGATGGTCTGCCACACGCCCAAGCACCTTTTGGTTGATAAGTGCAATAATCCCTACATTTTTTTCTTTGTTCCGCTGAGCGATAAAGTAATATTTTTCTTTACCGATTGTAAACGTTGGAGATTCATAGGATTGATGACCGTGGATTGCTGATTTTGCCGTATTGAGATATTTTTGAAGCTGCTTGTTCTCCTGTTCGGTTCCTTTTGGAAAAGATGACTTAAAGGTCTCAGTCTTTTGTGTGCGAAAATCGATCCACATCAGCATGGAGATAAACCCGTGGTCTTGCTGCAATCGTTTCGCATACACTGATTTATCATGAATCGAAGACATCCCGTCTGTTTCAGACAGGAGTTTAGTTAAATGTCTACTGACATCGACTCTATTCAGATGATCTGTCGCCTCCACATCCTGGCTTAAGGAGGTTTTCTTTAATGTTTTTTCCTGAGAGGGATTTGGAGGTGAATGCAAAGCTGAAGTTGGAGCCGGATTCTGAACAGCGACTTTAGCGGCATCTCTGGTCGTCCCATTAGTGGCAGGCCGCAGGGCAAAGGTAAGTAACCCAACTGTAAAAGCTGCTGTAACCAAACCTGCAACTGTTAGATTTTTTCGTGACATGATTTCCGCTCCTCTATGCAATGTAATGTCTATAGGTTTAGAAGAGAGCGTATCTTTTATGCATCTTAGAAAAGGATACCTTCCTAACGTTTTTTATGATAATATCAGAGAGAATAAGTATCTCGAATTGTCTTCTTGATTTTGTAAGAGATACCTCATTAGATGTTGTTCTTAATAATTGTTCAGAAGGTTAGACTTCTCTGTGTTCACATCCTGATATTGCAAGAATAAAGAGATACGTCCTTAGGGCGGTTTCTTTCAGAGGATTAACTTTATTGACTACAAGAGCAGGGAATAATAAGGAGGAGCAACCGCTATGTCAGCAGCCAATGTGCAGAAATTATGTGAATCGACGAGAGATAAACTTAAAGTGGTAATCGACAAAATGGAAGTATTTCTAAATGAGCATGCATTGCCTCAGCTTGTAGTTGAGGGAGATGAGGAAACTGTACAATTTTACCAAGGTTTTCTGTCCGATCTTCGTCATCTATTAGTGTTCTCGGAAATGTCATATGAGAAATTAGGCGTTGCGCTGCGTCGTGCGACATTCGATGAATCTTTTGCACAGAAAGCGCTTTATAATGTATATCACTATGGCGTGAACAACTTCTTTTATCCGAAAAATGAAAGCTATTCTGAAGATGGCCGTTACGCTTATACTGGTCAGGATGCAATCCGTTTCCGCAAAAAGCCAGTACGCCCCGCACGTGATATCATCCTAGAAATCACCAAAACGTATGAAGATCTTCGCGATGATCTCATTTATTATGAGAACGACTATTTGACCGAGAAACGTATGCAAAATCAGGTTTAACTTCTAAATAGTGATCTAAAGGGATCAGCACTTTGTCATTTTGTAATGACGATGAGCTGGTCCTTTTTTGCGTGGATTGAAAGCCTGTCTCGATACATCAACTGGAAACTACTCTGTCGAATAGCAGGTAAATGGAGCGGACATAATGAAGCCGAGGTGATAATTATGTCGAGTGAAAAACCATTAGTAAAATGTAGCGTGAGCAATTGTCATTATTGGGGCGAGCATAATTTATGCCGGGCTGAAGAAATTGTCATTGAGATCGATAAGCACGTAGGCAATGGTTATAAGGAAGAATATGCTGAAGAAATGACGAATGAAGGTCACCGCGATCATGCCAGTACATCATCTGCAACATGTTGTCTGACGTTTAAGCCGAACGCTTAGGAGGCCGCCAGAATGGACACAGAAAAGGATAATGAATCAAGCTCATCACGGGAACAACCCGGTCCGAGAAAAGTCATTCTTCGTCCGCGGAGAGTGGACTATCCTCGTCGGGACAGAGAGCATCGCGAAGAATACGCTGCTGAGGTAAATCCGGTTCCAATGCAGGTACGGGATGCCCCGCGTATAGTGGAAGAGCGCAAGGACAGTGAAGCGGAATATAGTGGAAGCCGGATAATGGGGTATGTTGGACTGGGGATGGGAATCGCCTCATTGTTCATCTGGTCCTTTATTCTCGGACCCATCGCTGCCGTAGTTGGTTATTATTCCTATGTCAAAGAGCAAAAAACGCTTGGGGCATGGGCAATGGGCTTAGGGATTGTTGCGACACTAAGCTACTTCGTGATGATTCCCTTTGCGCGCTAAAAAGAACTGAATGGCTTTGATCTAAACAGGCTTTTAGACCTAAATATCAGGGTCTGAAGTCTGTTTTTTCATTCCAACATATAGCAATAATCTCAGATAAAATGTAAGATTAAGCCGTAATTCATCGAAATTTCAACGCGAAACCTTATATATGATTCGAGTAGGACAAAAAAAGGAGTGCGCCAGCATGCAGATCAATCCCGCTGTAACCGACGGGTTAGGGCAGCTTAAATGGATCAACCTTAAGGCTACAACCGAAAAAACTAGCTCCGCGAATGGAAATGAACGGTCAACGGGGGTTTCAGCTTCTGGATTTGCGACAATGCTTCAGGCAATGTCAACGAGTAGTGAAAGTTCAAGCTATTTGACCTCTCTCCCGGATGCAACTTCAGTCAGCAGCTTGTTATGGCAGCAGATAGGTGGGACAACAGAAACCTTCAATAACATAATTTCCGGGGAAATAACGGGTTCCACACCTACAAGCTATGATGATCTCATCCAGAAGGCGAGTGCTAAATATGGCGTGCCGATTGATCTGATCAAAGCAGTGATTGATACTGAATCTTCGTTTAATCCTAATGTGGTCTCTTCGGCAGGGGCTAAAGGTTTAATGCAGCTTATGGATGGCACCGCGAGCGGCTTAGGGGTTACTGATTCGTTCGATCCGGCGCAAAACATTGATGGCGGCGTACGTTATTTATCTTATCAACTGAAACGCTTTGGCGGAGAGGAAAAGATGGCACTTGCAGCGTACAACGCAGGGCCGGGACGGGTAACAGATCTTGGAGTAACCAATGATCAGGAATTATTGGAGAAACTTAGCCTGCTTCCAAAAGAGACACAGTCTTATATCTTCAAAATAGAACGCGCTCGCGCTCAATACGCGGTATAATAAAAAGGATCAAACGGGAAACACCGTTTGATCCTTTTTCGATAATAAGTTCACTCAACGAAGTAAAGGAGACATTTGACATATGCTTTACTGGGATTATGCCGCCGCTACACCGCCCTATGAAGAAGTGGTGCAGACGATGGAACAAATTATGAAGCTGCATTATGCGAACCCTTCCTCTTTGCACCGTGCGGGCAGTGAAGCGGGTAAGCTGATCAGACGGTCGCGTGAAGTATGCGCTGCTGCTTTATCTGTACAACCGCAGGAGATTCTATTTACTTCTGGTGCAACGGAAAGCAATAATTTGGCGATAAAAGGCGCTGCTCTGCAATATCAGTCTAGAGGCCGCCATTTGGTAACTACAGAAATAGAGCATCCCTCTGTATATGAGAGTTTCCTGCAATTGCAGCGAATGGGCTGGGAGGTTACTTTTGTAGCACCCGATAGCACTGGCGTTGTTGATCCTGAGCGCGTAGCTGCTGCTGTCCGGCGCGACACAGTGCTTGTTAGTGTGATGCATGTCAATAACGAGATTGGAACGATACAACCGCTTAAAGAGATGGGTAAGCTGATTAAAGCTGTGAATCCGCGAACCTTATTTCATGTAGATGGTGTTCAGGGATATGGTAAGCTTGCAGTTGATCTAAAGGATTGGCAGGTGGATCTTTATAGCCTGTCTCCTCATAAGCTTCGAGGCCCACGTGGAGTGGGATTACTGTATATCAAAGATGGAATTAAGCTATTCCCATTGCTTACAGGGGGCTCTCATGAAGAAGGACAACGCGCTGGAACTGAAAATGTACCTGCGATTGTCGCATCCTCCAAAGCTATCCGCATGAGTGGTGAGCAGCGCGAAACCTTCGTTGCCCAGTTGGTTCCACTCCGAGATCGATTATTACGCTTCTTGCGCACCGTTCCTGAATTTGTTATAAACAGCAGAGAGGATGGAGCTCCCCATATTGTGCATTTCTCTTACCCTGGCATGAAGGGAGAGGTATTCGCCCGCAAGCTGGAGGAACTGGGGATGGTTGTCTCCACCCGCTCGGCCTGCTCCTCACGACTGGCTGAACCTAGTCGTGTGTTATTGTCTATGGGTAAAGATGTCTCCAGTGCTTCAGGTGGGATTCGTATTAGCCTTGGCGACAGTCATACAGATGAGGATGTCGCTGCGCTTGAGCAAGCATTAACCACTGCGGTACAAGCTTTAAAGATTGCTGAAGGAGGAATGAAGTAACAAATGAGCATGATGAATAAGGAATCTGCAGAAGGCAGAGCCCATAGTATAGAATACGCTGATATGCTGCTCCTGCGTTTTGGGGAGTTTACTTTAAAGGGCAAAAATCGTACCCGATTTGAAAAAACCGTACTGCGTCATGTGAAGGAATTGATTAAGCCTTATCCAAACGTAGTTCTGAGCAAGGAATTCGGAAGAATTTACGTGGAACTGAACGGGGAATCTGCGATTGAATTGGTACAAGCACTGAAGAATGTCTTTGGCATTGCTTCAGTCAGTCCAGTGAAGGTTTCTAAGTCAGAGCTTGAGGATATTGTAGCGGTAAGCCGTCAATTTTTGGAGATAATCGCGCCTGCTCCGGGCACCAGATTTAAGGTTAATGCTCGGCGGGTATGGAAAGAGTTCCCTTACGGCTCCATTGAGATGAATAAACTGATCGCGACACCACTATTGCAAGGATATCCTGGCCTCACCGTAGACGTTAAATCGCCTGAATTAGAGCTGAGGGTCGAAATTCGTCAGGGACATACTTATATTTTCTGTGAAAATATTGCCGGTGTAGGTGGATTTCCATTAGGCACTAACGGAAAAGCGATGTTATTGCTTTCCGGTGGCATTGATAGTCCCGTAGCAGGCTGGTCATCCATGCGGCGCGGACTTGAAGTGGAGTGTGTGCATTTCTACAGTTATCCTTATACAAGCGAGCTTGCTAGACAAAAGGTTGTGGATCTTGCGCGAGTATTGTCACGTTATGCGGGTGTAATCAAGCTGCATCTGGTACCCTTTACAGAAGTGCAGACTTCCTTTACCGGCATCGGCCAGGATAATCTGATTATTACACTGATGCGGCGGGCAATGCTGAGAATTACTACCCGGCTTGCTGAGCGCGAAGGTGCATTGGCGATTGTAACCGGGGATAGTCTGGGACAAGTCGCTAGCCAGACCTTGCCAAGCATGAACGTGATTGGCCGGGCGACAACCCTCCCCCTTCTGCGTCCGCTGGTAATGATGGACAAAAGTGATATCGTGGACCTGTCGAAGAACATCGGCACCTATGATTTGTCTATCCTTCCTTATGAGGATTGTTGTACTTTATTTGTTCCAAAATCACCTACAACAAATCCGAATTTACGGATTGTGGATAAGATAGAGGCTACGCTTCCGGGATATTCTGAACTTCTGGAAGCGGCGATTGAAGCCACAGAGACCGTGTTAATCACTCCTTATGGAGATGAGAAGCCTAGTGATGTTGTAAGTGTCGAGGCGGGATTACAGGAAGAATGGTTCTAAAATAATAAACCAAAAAACTGCCTTGGAGTGTAGTGAAATCTACGTTCTGAGGCAGTTTTTTGTGGTTTAGACGATTGTGCCCTCCTGAGGCTCTTCTGGTTTTGATTGGCGTTTCCAATGTCCCGCTGCCAAGATACCTATAATGATCACGATTATAAACAGATATTTGAGCAGCGGATGATGATCAAAAAATGGCGCAAGCTGATGTTCATCCGTAATCATACTTGAAGCAGTAAAGCCTAAGACAGCAGAACCAATATAAATGATCCATGGATATTTGTTGATTAATTTAATAAAAAGGGTACTTCCCCACACAACGATGGGAACACTGATCAGCAGTCCTATGATAACCAGTGAGATATTATGCTTGGCAGCTCCGGCAATGGCGATCACATTATCAAGGCCCATGGCAGCATCAGCTAAAATGATTGTACCTACAGCGGACCACAAGCTTTGACCTGCCTTGATATCTGTTGAAGTGTTCTCACTGGTTAACAGCTTATAGGCAATCAGAATGAGTAAAATCCCTCCGGCAAGCAGTAACCAGGGGATTTTCAACAACCATACGACCAGAATCGTTGCGAAGATCCGCAACACTACAGCACCTGCTGTTCCAAATACGATAGCCTTTTTTTGCGTGTCGGACGGTAAATTACGCGCTGCAAGTCCGATCACAATGGCATTATCTCCCGCCAGAATAAGATCTAGAAAAATAATGTTGAGCAGCGATAATATAAACTCCCAGATGGATGTATTCAAAGCGAAGTCACTCCCAAGTTTTGTTAGATTGAGCTTCAAAATATGCTTAGTTTTGTATACGCAAAAAAAGGAGCCAACATGCGTTCACGCTCAAAAAAAGTTGGACAGGAAGCATAGCTTGTCATTTCCGAACATACAAGTAGTTACATGTGACTCGGGGAGGTAAGTGCGAATGGATTCATTATTGCTCCTTGGTGAAATATTGATGATCAATCTGGTGCTGAGCGGAGATAATGCAATGGTTATCGCAATGGCCAGCAAGGATCTTTCGGCGAAGCACCGAAAGACTGCGGTATGGTGGGGCTCAGCAGGCGCAGTTGTTCTGCGGTGTTTGCTTACTTTTGTTGCGGTATTGCTATTAAAAATCCCTTATATTCAGGCTGGAGGGGGGATGCTGCTGCTATGGATAGCGTTCAAGCTGCTTTTGGAGGAAGAGGAGGATCTCAGAGTAAGGGAATCATCCTCAGTCTGGAAAGCAATCCGAACGATTCTTGTAGCAGACTTCATTATGAGTCTGGATAATGTACTAGCCATTGCAGGAGTAGCTAAAGGAGATTTGGCTTTAATTGTCATCGGGATTGCCCTTAGCATTCCGATAGTAGTGTGGGGAAGCGGCATCATTGTAGGCTGGCTGCATCGGTTTCCAGTGCTCGTATTTATCGGTGCTTATATATTGGCGTTTACAGCAGGGGATATGTTGCTTCAGGATGCAAAATTAGGGACGATGCTCTCCTTTTTATTCCCCTCCTTACATTCCTTTTTGCCCATTGCCTTAGGCATATTAGTTGTGGTTACGGGAGCAATTAAACGCAGAAAAACATCTGCAGGTTAATAAACTGCAATAAAAGGCAATACTAAACGGACATCTCCATAAATTGGAATTGTCCGTTTTTTTTGCGCGATCAGAAGTGCTTATAGACACTGATTAATCACAGGGAGTGATGGCATTTTGTGTATGTTTCGGATAATATATGAGTAAGAATCCTGTCGCTTTCAGGCTATAAGGTGACGAGGAAATGAGGTAGACGTGAAATTGAAGGGATGGGTGAAGGATGTCTTCAAAGAAAGATATACAGCTAGGAATTTTTATTGTTGCTGCTGGCATCGTGATTTTATTAGGTAAGCTGGGCGTCTTCGGATTTTTGGGCCGCGCGCTTTGGCCTCTAGTGATTTTAATTCCAGGAATAGTGCTGCACATGTTATTTTTCAGCCGTCGTGCTTCGGCCTCGGTATTGGTTCCTGCTGGGATATTAACGGTGTACGGTTTGTTGTTTGGCCTTTGCAATATTTGGGGATGGGGGCTTATGAGTAACTTATGGCCTGTGCTGTTGCTTGGTCTTGCCGTGGGCTTGTATGAATATTCTATCTATGAACCAAGACGGACGGGTGGACTGTCAGCAATTGCTGTAACATTAGGCTTACTAAGCCTTGCACTTTGTATTTTCAGCCTTATGGGCACCGGCGCGATCTACCTGATCGGGATTGTATTAATAGCTGCAGGAATTTGGCTGATTACCGGTCGAGGCAGAGCACGTGGCCGGAATAGATGGTACCGAAGTTAATTGCTGTAGGATCTTGTGAAAAAAAACGGAAATTGGTAACTGTTTTTTCATAAAAAGACTTGCTTTTCATGGTACTTTCACTATAATATTAATGTTATGTTGAAGCGTCGGCTTTCTGCCTGGCGCTTCTTTTGTGAGACTGCCGTGACATGCTATGAATTTTAACAGTTTTAATTTGATAAATGAGAGGATTTGGATACAAATCATGCATTCAAGAAAAGATATTCGCAACATTGCGATCATTGCCCACGTTGACCATGGCAAAACAACACTCGTCGATCAGCTCCTTCAACAATCGGGGATCTTCAGCGCCCATGAGCACTTGCAAGAACGTGCTATGGACTCTAATGATATCGAGCGGGAACGTGGAATTACAATCCTAGCTAAAAATACAGCAATTACTTATAAAGAGTTTTTGATCAACATTGTGGATACACCTGGACATGCTGACTTCGGTGGCGAAGTAGAACGGATCATGAAAATGGTTGACGGTGTATTGCTGGTTGTTGATGCTTATGAAGGCTGCATGCCGCAAACGAAATTCGTTCTGCGTAAAGCATTGGAACAAAAACTTACACCGATCGTTGTCGTGAACAAGATTGACCGTCCAGCTGCTCGTCCTAAGGAAGTTATTGATGAAGTGCTCGATTTGTTCATCGAACTTGAAGCAAATGACGAACAATTGGAATTCCCGGTTGTTTATGCATCTGCTCTTAATGGTACATCAAGCATGGATCCTGAGAAACAAGATGAAACGATGCTTTCGCTCTACGAAACCATCGTTGAACATATTCCAGCTCCAACCGAAAGTGTTGAAGAACCGCTTCAATTCCTCGTAACGTTGATGGATTATAACGAATACTTGGGTCGTATTGCGATTGGACGTGTTAACCGCGGTGTGATCAAACAAGGTCAATCTGTAACAGTTATTATGCGTGATGGTAAGAGCAAAACTGCACGTATCGAGAAATTGTTCGGCTTCCAAGGTTTGAAACGTATTGAAACAGAGCAAGCGGGCGCAGGGGATATCGTTGCTATTGCAGGGATCAAGGACATCAACATTGGTGAGACCATTGCTGATCCTGCAAACCCTGAAGCACTTCCGGTTCTGAAGATTGACGAGCCAACCATGCAAATGACATTTCTAGTGAATAACAGTCCTTTTGCTGGTAAAGAAGGTAAATGGGTAACTTCCCGTAAACTACGTGAGCGTCTCTTTAAAGAACTTGAAACAGACGTGAGTTTGCGTGTGGAAGAAACTGATAGTCCTGATGCATTTATCGTTTCTGGACGCGGTGAGCTTCACCTTGGTATTCTGATCGAGAATATGCGTCGTGAAGGTTATGAAATGCAAGTTTCTAAACCACAAGTAATCATTAAAGAAATCGACGGTGTCAAAATGGAGCCGCTTGAGCGTCTAATGATTGATATTCCAGAAGAAAGCATGGGCTCTGTTATGGAGAGTCTGGGTACTCGTAAAGCCGAAATGGTCAATATGATTAACAACGGTACGGGTCAAGTACGTCTGGAGTTCCTGATTCCTGCACGTGGTTTGATTGGTTACAACACTTACTTCTTGACTTTGACACGCGGTTACGGCGTTATGAACCATGCTTTTGACAGCTACGCTCCACTGGTTGCTGGTCAAGTTGGCGGACGTCATCAAGGTGTGCTTGTAGCAAGTGAGACTGGATCAACAACACAATACGGAATCGTGGGTGTTGAGGATCGTGGTATTCTCTTCTTGGATGCAGGTACAGAAATTTATGAAGGTATGATCGTAGGCGAGCATACCCGTGATAACGATATTATCGTTAACATCTGTAAAGAAAAAGCACTTACCAACATGCGTACCTCAGGCAAAGATGATACTGTAAAAATGAAGACACCACGCACTTTCTCTTTGGAAGGCGCACTTGAATATTTGAACGATGATGAATATTGTGAAATTACACCTAAATCCATTCGTTTGCGTAAAAAGATTCTGAACAAAGGCGAACGCGAACGTGTAGAGAAACAACGTAAAACAGCACAAGCCAACGCGTAAACACATGCTTTTGAATAAGACCGCCGGATTATTGCATCCGGCGGCTTTTTTTAATATAAGAAACAAAAAATTCCCCTACTGATGATATAATGTAAACGTATCTTAAATTTGGGAGGAGTGCGGTTATCTATGCAGGTGTGGTTCGCTGAGCATCCAATCGTCGCTTATATTGTTATCTTTATATTGCTTACTTTTGTTTATAATCAAGTCTTTCGTGTGAATCAAAAGTTATCGATTGGCAAGGAAATCATGCTCTACATAATGATGGCGATTGGCTCTGGCATGCTCCTCATTTTCCAACATGATAAGCTTCCGATTATCCAATGTCTGTTGGTTGCTGTCGGATTAATGCTGATGGTACGGATACGTTATATAGTAGAAGCTCGACAGAAGAGAAAGGCTGCGGCAGCAGCGAAGAGATCGTAATCGCAACTTTTGTACCTTATGGATCGTCTAATTAATGTAGCAATTCTAATTCTAAATGAAATGAAAAGGACTTTATTCTATTATGAGTACAAGAAACAGCGGTTTACCTCCAAGAGCAAACGGGCAACAACCTACTAATAGAAAACAGCCTGTGAAGGGTGTTTCTAAGAAAAAAACGAAAAAGAAAGTGAAAAAGAGAGGTTTTTTTGGCAGATTAGTTAGAGTATTGTTAACTTTGCTAATTATTGCGATCCTCGGCGTGCTGGGTTATGGCGGTTATCTGTATTGGAAGCTTGAGCATGGCGTATTTAATGCAGGGGTTGAGGGTACGGTTGCTCCAGGGCAATCCGCTTCAGAAAAGCCACTGACGATGCTTATACTGGGAACGGATAACAGACCTAAACACGAGTCTTATTTGACTGACGTAATCATGGTTGCAGCACTTAATCCTAAGACCAAATCAGCGACCATTGTTTCGCTTCCTCGTGATACCTATGTGGAGCTAAGCGGCTATAAGAAAACGAAGATTAATGAATTTTATGCTCGCTTCAAGGGTAAGGAGAAATCCTCCGGTCTACTGGCTGAAGACGAGATGAAGACGATGATGGGTAAGTATTTGGACATTGATGTAGATTATACAACGATTCTTGATTTTCAGGGCTTCCGGGATGTGGTGGACGAGCTTGGGGGAGTCGAAGTAAATATTAGTGAAAATATGTGTTATACAGACACTGTGGACGGCACGAATATCAATCTGAAAAAGGGTCCGGCAGAGCTGGATGGAAAAAATGCATTGGACTATGTGCGGTATCGTAAATCCAATTGCAAGCCTAAGACTAACGCTTCAGATGATTTTGATCGCAACAAACGCCAGAACGAAGTCCTGAACAGTCTGGTGGATCAGATGCAATCGCTTGGTGGCGTATTAAAAATCGGCAAGGTGCTTGATGCAGTGGACAGTAACATGAAGACAGATATCGAAAATTCGCAAATCAAAGATATGATTGCGACGTATTGGAAGATTTCCAAAGAGAATATCGAATTCAAGCCGGTTACTGGAACGTGGCGAAGTCCATATGTATATATTAATGATGAGGAGTTGGAGGCCGCTAAGAAAAGCTTGCAGGATCGAATTGCAGGAATTTCCACTGGAGCTGATTCGACAACTGCTGAGACGCCTTGAGGACCTTAATATCTTCCATAGCTAAAATTGAATGCAAGTTTCAGCCTGTGCTATAATATAATAAATCGAATGAATTAACGTCGCATAGGGGGCCAGTACTTATGTCCGAAGCCGTTGCTCAGCTGAATGAAACTTTGCTATCGATGCTGCAATCGGAAACCTTTGTTCTTCTAAACACAGTTGATGCGGAGACAGGCGGTCCTACATCCACAGCTATTTCGTGGCTTTATGCTGTTAGTCCTAGTACTGTGCGTTTGGCTATTGATCATCGTTCAAGACTTGTGAATAATATGAAGGTTAATCCATTAATAACTATAACTGTGTTTGGTGAAGGAACTGTCTATGCCATTAACGGTAGTGCTGCTGTAAGGCAGGACCCGCTAGAGGATGTTCCCTTTAAGATGTGCTGTTTTGATGTTGAAATTAAAGCGGTCCGCAACGCGCTTTTTTACGGCGCGCAGCTTGACTCCGCCCCAAGATATGCGAAAGTTTATGATGGACGTGCCGCTGAGAAGTTGGACGGACAAGTATTTGCTGCCATGAAAAAAGCCTAGTGAAAATATCACTGGGCTTTTTTCGAATTCTAAGGACTTCTTTTGTCCTTTATCCACTACTGTGCATTTCTTTGCGGCTTGGTATCCTCTGGCAGCTGTGGCATGATTCGTCCGATAATATCAGCCAGCTCGGATGAGAATCCGGAAATCGGATGTCCCTTGGAGATATGGCGGCTCATTTCCGCTAATCTGCTGGAGAGATCCATATCCGCTGTGACAAGCGCCCGTACACTTCTTGGGTCTTTGCGGATAGCTTCTGCTACAGAATATTTGATGCTTCCTACACGTGAGCGGCCTAGAGAACCTTCTACATCAAGACCAACAATGGCAACTTTGTTCATGACTACACAGTGTGCGCCATTTACACCGGGAACTCTTTTGGCCAACTGTTCAAAATGATCCTTAAGTGCAATTTCATTTTCTCCATTAATATTGACGGCTTGACCAGCTTTTGAGGTGGCTTTAGGATTAGTCGCACCATCATTGGACAATTGCCGAACCTCATGGTTCCCCGTACCCTTTACAGCATTCGCAGATTGTTTATTCTGAGGAGAGGGTGATGTCTTTTTATTAGCGATACCGCAGCTTGTCAGTAGCAGCAGTACCAGCAACAGACATATTGATTTTCTCATATGTGATTACTCCTTTCAGCCAATGAATCGTTTCTGTACCTTATCTTTTCCCTTGGCGGAAAGAGTTATGTATGATCAATCAAACCAGGCGCTGTGGAGGGGATAATATGAACAAGATATTTGTGCTAGATACCAACGTGCTTTTGCACGACCCCAATTCAATTTTCTCTTTCAAGGAGCATGAGGTGGTTATTCCGGCTGTTGTGCTGGAAGAAATCGACTCCAAGAAGCGCAATGCTGACGAAATCGGTCGGAATGCCCGTACGGTATCCCGATTGCTCGATGGACTCCGGGAACTAGGTCATCTGCATAGCGGTGTGGAACTGGAGCATGGAGGCAAGCTGAAGGTAGAACTTAACCATCGCAGTTTTGTGAAGGTACAGGAAATGTTTGGTGAGGTGTCTAACGACAATCGGATTTTGGCTGTTGCGCTCAATTATTTGAATGAAGAGAATGAGAAGCCTGATCCGCGTCCCGTTGTGCTTGTGAGCAAGGATGTACTGGTTCGTATTAAAGCGGATGTACTTGGAATTACGCCAGAGGATTATTTGTCAGATCGTACTGGAGACTTAAATGAACTATACACTGGTTACCAATCTCTGCAGGTGCATCCCGCATTGATTGATGAATATTATAGTCACCGCTCTCTGACGGTAAAACAGCTCGCGTTGTCGTATCCGTTGTACCCTCATGAATTTGTGATTCTCAAGGATGAGATTGGCACTGGCAAATCAGCTCTTCTCAAAGTGAATAGTGATGCCACACGTCTGGAGCCACTCTATCTGGGCAATGATTCGGTTTGGGGGATTAGCGCCCGTAATGCTCAACAACGAATGGCACTGGAGCTGCTGCTAAATGATGAAATCCCGCTCGTAACGATCACGGGTAAGGCTGGGACAGGGAAGACGTTATTGGCGCTTGCAGCCGGACTATTCAAAGTGGAGGATGAACATAAATACAAAAAATTGCTTATCGCCCGTCCGGTTGTTCCTATGGGTAAGGACATTGGTTACTTGCCCGGTGAGAAGGATGAGAAGCTTAGACCCTGGATGCAGCCTATTTATGATAATCTGGAATTCCTGTTCGATACCAAAAAAGCTGGCGATATCGATAAAATCTTAATGGGGTTAGGCAGTATACAGGTAGAAGCCTTAACCTATATTCGCGGCCGTTCAATCCCATCACAGTTCATTATTATTGATGAGGCGCAGAACCTTTCCCGTCATGAGGTGAAGACCATTGTCTCCAGAGCGGGAGAAGGAAGTAAAGTCATTCTAATGGGCGATCCGGAGCAAATCGATCATCCATATCTGGATGCTGCGAGCAACGGACTGAGCTATATCGTCGAGAAGTTTAAGCAGCAAGGGATTAGCGGACATATTACTTTGGAAAAAGGTGAACGTTCCCGCTTGGCGCAATTGGCCGCGGATCTACTCTAGCCGTTCATGAATCCAATTTTCAGCCGGGAGAAGCAAACACTCCCGGCTTTTTCCTGCCCGCCCAGAAACGGCAGAGGAATTTAGGAGGTTATGGTTCTTAGAGCGTTTCACCCATATAATAGAAAGAGAACGGTTTCACAAACTAAAGACAAGCACCGGAGGGTTTGGTAAAATAGGGGAGACCAATCAAAAGGGAAGGTGGGAAATCGTGCTGAAACGCAAAAATTATTGGCTGCTTTTTGCAATTTTACTACTATCGCTGACAAGCCTGTCGCCCAGTATGGAATTGAGTACCAGTAACGATCCACGTCCTATGAAAAGACCGCAAAGTCAGTCGACCAATCCCTCTTCCGGAGATGAGGGAACTATAGATAGCTTACATATAAGAGTATCGTTAAATAGCGAAGAATTTAGTGAACTGGAGCTCCTTAGCAACCGTTATACCTTAGAAAGTGGAGTAAAGGTTATTTTAAGCAATGTGGATATTGAGGATGCCGATGAGGTATTGAAGCATGATTTAACGATCGGGGACAGCCCGGATATAGTCATGGCAGATGGACGAAGCATACTGGACTGGGCCACACGTGGATATTTATTGCCGATGGATGTGTATCAGAGCGTTCCGGGGAGTGCACCGTTAACACAGTTGATCCCCTTGATGCAGTGGAATGGATATAATTGGGGAGTCCCGTTAGATATAGATCCTTACGTGCTCGTTTATTCCCCACAACGGCTGGCGGAGCTGGGTTTTAATGCATTACCCAAAAGCCTCGAAGAGTGGAATATCCTGCTTCAGAATGTGCTTAAAGAGCAAGGAAAATATTTACTCGCGATGGATACCCGTAATCCTTATGGATTGTCAGCGGTAATGGAGAGCATGAATAGCAGCTTGTTAGCAGATAACCAAGAAGTGTTGAATTGGACTCAGAACGCCCGCAGTTATTTTTATCTCACCAGCCGCTACAATAAAGATGTCTGGGATATGCTACAAGGAGGTAGTGTCGCGGTTGCTTCTTTACCGTTATCCGAGTGGCAGAAGCATGGTAATTCATCCCTTGCTGCTGTTCCGGCGCTGACTGCCAATAACGGAGGTGGGTTTGAATCCTGTTACAGTCGATCTTTTGCCCTTCCAGCTCAATCTCAAAGTCCAAAGGAAGCTGTGAATTGGCTGACTTTTATCACCTCAGAGGATGCTCAGTTGGATTGGTTGGAGAATACGGGGAGCTTGCCGGCGCTTGATGTTCTTTATCGTTCGGAGCATGCTTTTAAATACAAACTTCCTTTCGATGTTGAGCTATTGCTGACAGAAGAAACCGCCCCGGAGGATGAGTCACAGGGCGGCTGGAGTAAGGTTGTTGAAGCTGTATCATTACTATTAACAGGGCAGATAGATGCGGAAGGCTACAAAGAATATCTAAAAGAAGGCCTAAAATGAAATGGAAAGCTTAACATGCAAGACGCCCTCTTGGCTATCTACTGCCGTGGCACGAAGGAAAGATACTATTTTTCCAGGATAAAAGCCTAAGTCAAATTCTTCTTCCAACGTTTTTCTTGTCGTGTCAGGCAATTCAAGACCATTAAATACAATATGATCGACTTGGAATATAAGGCCGTTGATCGGTTCTTCCTGAATGGTGTAGTGACCGGTCAGTGAAAGAGCTAGCGCTCCGCTTTTTCCAGTGGCAGTAACTGAACCGTCATTGAAATGAAAGGCGAAGTCTTTAAACAGCGAATTCTGTGATTGCAAAAATTCATTCAAATCCTCTTCCTTCAGGTTTAGCTCATAAGTCATTCCCTTTCGAGTCAGTACACCCTCTCGATTCTGAACAAACTGTGGTAGTTTATTCATTGCGGAGGATAACGCCTTGAAATATGTTTTTACCTCGTGCAGGCCGATATTCTCCCAATATAATGTGAATTCTTTAAGTAGAGTACTCATATTTTCAGGATCGCTGCTATTTTTAATCCCACCCTCAATTTCCTTGTTGAGCGCGTTTACCCGAACTTGCTGTTCCTCCAGAGCCGTGCGCAGCCGGGCGAGCTCTTCCGAGTTTCGCTTCGCAGTCTGAATGGTATCCTTCAAATCCTTATATTGTTCTTCATATTGTGAGAGAATATCGCGGTCATTCCCAATAATAATCTCATAATAATCGAACAGAGCCAGGAATCTGCTGATACTTTTTGCTGAAAAAAACGCGACCAGAAGATTATCTCTATCCCCCATATAATAAGAACGCACAACTGCACCTGCCCGTTCCTGTTGGTCCGCAATGGCTGTTTTTTTCTGGGTAGCTTGTCTGTTCAAGCTTTCTACCTTTTGTTCAAGCGCTTTTTGTTCGGCTGTAATCTTGATGATTTCACGTTCAATTTCTGCAGAAGACAAGGTCTGTTCAAGTAGTTTACGGGTTTCTTCATTATCTGGTATAGCAGAGTTGAAAAAATCACCGCTAGGATCGGCAGACAAGTACTTCACAGGTTGTAACGGAAACAAAGTACAGCAGAAGAGAATTAGTATGGTTGCAATCATGCGGCTTTGTAAATTGCGGGAGCGCACCACACCACCACCTTTTTTTGAAATGATATATGTATGTACTAATAATATGTTTAACCCTTCTAAAATAGCATACAAACAAAAAAACGGAAGTGATCCTTATAAGATAAGGACCTCATCCGCTCCAAAAGAGTACTGCAATTTATAGTGGAAGACCCATTTGAAAGATCGTCCAATAACTAAATCCGGTGAAAGTCAGAATCATGTATGCCCAGAAGAGAAGAACATAAGTTTTTTCAGTAAATTTCATATAGCCAAGTATTACGAAAAATGCTGTTTGCAAAAAGAAAAGCAAGGCCATTTCTGTTAGACCTCCGGCGAAAGCCATCAATCCAATAGCTAATGTGAAAAAACCTAATACCCGAAACATGCGGTCCAAGAGAGAGTCCCCCTTCCAGTATGTATCTCACGAATATTCCTTCGATTTATTATACCCTCAACATAATTATGTGTAAACGAATTCATTGAAAAAAATGCACTAATCTTCAAAAAATGTGATTTTTATAATTGACCTGAGTGATTAGCGCTTTAAAAAAGAGAATTTATAGTTTTATGCGTATGATGTACGCAGATAATGGAAATACAAATTAGTATCAAATAGATTCTATGAACTCTATGAGAAGCATAGAAATGGAGTAAGCAGCTTTTATCCCTATTCACTACCCGGCAGAACTGCCGGTTATGGAGATGGTTATTTCATGACGTTGTTAGGAGGTTTGGCTTTATGACAGCCGTTAGACAGGACGCTTGGAGTGCAGAAGATGATCTAATATTGGCAGAAGTAACTTTGCGACACATTCGGGAGGGCAGCACACAGCTTGCCGCTTTTGAAGAGGTGGGTGAAAAAATCGGCAGAACTTCGGCCGCTTGCGGATTCCGCTGGAACAGTTGTGTTCGGAAAAGTTATGAAGGTGCAATCGGTATTGCTAAAGGGCAGCGTCAAAAGCGTAGCTACCTGAAAAAGCAGCCGTCAGTAAGAGGAGCGCAAGTAGCTGGTCTGATTCTGGGTGATGTCGATGAGGAATTTGGACGCGGTGAGGGATTAAGTGAAAACACATTATCCATCGATGCGGTCATTCGTTTCTTAAGGCAATGGAAGGGTACGATTCAGGAAGCAGGACGTCAGCTGAAAATGCTGGAAAGAGACCTGCGCGAGAAGGAAGATGAATTAACAGAATTACGATCTGAGAATGAGCGGTTGTCTAAAGAGGTTAATCTTGCTCAAAGCGACTACCGGGTAGTCAACGATGATTACAAAGCTTTAATTCAGATTATGGATCGTGCTCGCAGGCTTGCTTTCTTAAATGAAGAAGAAGAAGAAATGAAGACTCGTTTCAAAATGGATGGTAACGGAAATTTAGAACGCATTGAATAAACGATAGGTTAACTAACAATCCCGCAAGTGGTCTGCTTTTTAAGCACCACTTGCGGGGTTTTTGGTATACTTAGAAAAATTGTGCTTAAGATCAGCAGGAGGGTTATATGAAAATTGATATAATTGGTGCAGGTTCACTCGGGCTGCTGCTGGCAGGGAGATTGATCCAAGCCGGGAATGATGTGAGACTGTGGGGCCGAGGGATAGAACAATGCCAACGATTAGGGCGTGATGGCTTAACGGTTACCTACGAGGATGAACGCGAGCCGATAACAATTTCGGAAGATCAGTTTGTATCCGCGCCAATAGGGGAGTTCGCTGGTGCTTATCTGGAAGAGCCGAGTGATTGGATCGTGGTGACGGTTAAACAGAATACTCTACATAATGATTTGCCTGAATTTCTATCCCTACTTAAGGAAGAGCAAGTACATATGATATGTTTTCAGAATGGTACAGGACATATGGAGATGTTGGGGGGCTTGTTGCCGGACGCCAATTTATATGTAGCTGTGACTACGGAGGCTGCGAAGCGCAAATCATTAACTGAGGTCATTCATGCAGGAGCAGGGGAGGTGTGGATAGGAAAATGGAGCTCAGGGGATGGACAAGCTCATAGCATACATAATGATTTAAAAGCGAATAATTTAATAGAAGTTCTCATAATGGCAGGATTCGCAGCCTTTTTGTCGAATGAAGTGGATACCATGATTTACCGGAAGCTCTTGATCAATGCCGTTATTAATCCACTCACGGCGATTTGGCGTATTCCAAATGGGGAGCTGCTGTCTTCAGAGCAACGCCTCCAATTAATGAAGGAAGTTTTTGAAGAAGCAACAATGGTGTATGATTTCTGTGAAATTACTTATGATAAGGATGCTTGGGATAACATCCTTCAGGTATGCCGGTTAACGTCTGGCAATATTTCATCTATGCTGGCAGATGTACTTGCTTCAAGAACCACAGAAATTCGTTGGATCAATGGAAGTCTTGTAGAAATGGCAGAACGATCTGGAGTGTCGGCACCATTAAATCGCTGGCTCTGCCAATTAGTAGAAGGTATTGGGGTATGATCTCTGGGGAGAGGTGAAGCTATGGGACTGCTGATGGATTCGGTTATTACTTTAAGCGTTATTCCGATTGTGCCGTTTTTGATTGTTTTTTTCATTGGAAAAGGCTTAAAAAAAGATAAAAAGAAAACTTTTATGCTCGCTATGGACGTGACCACATTTTTTTTATTATTGTCGGTCTCCGCATTGTTTAATAACATCTTTAATTCCGGTTTTGGGTTTTACCTTATACTAATTATTGTATTAATATCCGCTGGACTGATTGGCGGAGCTCAAAATCGGATGAAAGGAAAGGTAGATGGGAAGCGGTTATTTCGGGCAGTTTGGAGACTTTCGTTCTTTTTTATGAGCGTCGGATATTTATTATTTATGTTTGTTGGGCTAATTACCTACATATCACAAGCGATGTAACGTTCCACTGCTTCGGTGAAGCGTCAACGTCACAAAAGTTTAAAGTTTTAAAAAAAAAATATTTTCTGAAAACATTGCACTAGATTTTTTTGACCACTGGTTGTATAATCATAAACCATATACCACATTCTATTTAGGGGGAACTGCTAGATGAAGAAGAGTAAAAGTCTATTGCTAATGATTGCATTAGTACTTGTTATCGGCACAGTGCTTGCTGGCTGCGGCGGAAACAATGCAAACAGCGGCAATAAAGGTAACAATGCTAACACTGGTAACACGGCAACTGGTAATGCAGCTACAGAAGAAAAATTGGCTGCTGACCAAACATTGAGAATTAACCTTAGTTCTGAGCCTCCAACATTTGACCCAGGATTGGCGCAAGATAGCCAAGCTAACACTGTCCTGAAAACAATGTACGAAGGTTTGACTCGCATGAATGATGAAACAGGTCAAGCTGAACCAGGTGTTGCTGAAAGCTGGGAAGTTTCCGCTGACGGTCTGGTATATACTTTCAAACTCCGTGATTCACAATGGAGTAACGGCGATCCTGTAACAACAGAAGATTTCGTTCGCGCTTGGAAACGCGTGCTCGATCCTGCTGCTGCATCTGCTGCGCCTTACGCTTATCAATTGTACTACATCAAAAATGCTGAAAAGTACTACAACAAGGAAATTACTGATTTCAGTCAAGTAGGTGTCAAAGCGATTGATGAGAAAACTCTTGAAGTTACTCTTGAATCCTCCACTCCTTACTTCCTTGGATTGCTTTCCTTCTACACTTATTACCCTGTACACAAATCCATTGAGAGTAATCCTAAATGGGCAACAAGCAAAGATTCTATGATCGTTAACGGTGCTTTCACTCTTACTGAGTGGACTACTGGTCAAACTCTTGTTGTAACTAAAAACGATAAATACTGGGATAAAGATTCCATTAAACTTAGCGCTATCGATTTCTCCCTTGTAAACAGCGGTGCAACTGAACTGCTCAGCTACAAGAACGGTGAATATGATCGTGCGGGCGGACCAACTGGTGAAATTCCATCAGAACAAATTCCAATCGTACAAAAAGAACTTCCTAACGAATTCAGCCGTAAAGGTATTGCTTCCGTATACTACTACGAATTCAATATCACTGAAAAACCATTTACAAACGCTAAAATCCGTAAAGCTCTTGCAATGGCGCTTAACCGCCAAGCTTTGATTGACAATGTAGTTCAAGGTGGACAATTCCCAGCATTCGGTTTTGTACCTCCAGGTATCGCTGGTGCTGATGGTGAATACCGTACAGCAGTTAAAGATAGCTACTTCACTGAAGATCTAGAACAAGCTAAAACATTGCTTGCTGAAGGTCTGAAAGAAGAAGGTATGGATAAACTGCCTACATTCTCCCTGACTTACAACACAAGTGAAGGTCACAAGAAAATCGCTTTGGCGATTGCTGATATGTGGAAAAACAATCTTGGTATCGACGTACAAACCGTTAACCAAGAGTGGGCTGTATTTATTGAAAACCGTCAAAACCTGAACTACCAAGTTGCTCGTGCTGGTTGGACTGCGGATTACAATGATCCAATGACTTTCCTTGATATGTGGGTAACAGGTGGCGGTAACAATGATACTGGTTACGCTAACCCTGAGTATGACAAATTGATCAGCGAAGCTAAAACAAGCACTGACTTGGCAGTACGTCAAGAAAAGTTTGCTGCAGCTGAAAAATTGCTCATCGAGCAAGATATGGTTCTGATTCCTTTGTACTACTACACTAACAACTCCCTGACTAAAGAGTACCTTAAAGGTGTTACTCTTGACTTTAGTGGTGCAATTGACTTGACTCGCGGATACTTGCTTGAGCACTAAGATATTGCTTTAGTAATTACAACAGAATAGTTAGTTGACTGAAGTTGCAGAATACTTCGGGATATATATGTGGAATTCCATATATATCCCTTTTTTTTGTACTCCTGTCTATTTGTTAATTAATGTTATTAATAACATATATAGAAAATAGACAAAAATCCGTTTTTTTCATAAAATCATTATTATGTGTATCAAAAATTGTCGGAGGAGGTGTGATGGGGATGGTTCGTTATGTCGCAAATAAGTTTTTCTATATGTTGGTTTCTCTATTTGTATTGATTTCAGCTACCTTTTTCTTGATGAAAGCTATTCCGGGGGATCCGTTTACTTCTGAAAAGAAGGTACCGCCAGAAATTAAAGCACGTCTGATGGAACAATATGGTCTGGACAAGCCGCTCTCTCATCAGTATTTTAAGTATTTAGGTGATATTATCCAAGGTGACCTAGGTGTCTCAATGAAACGCCTAAATCAAGATGTATCACATTTGATCAGTCAAACCTTTTCAGCGTCGCTGAAGCTGGGACTCGTCGCAATCGTTGTGGCGGTTATTGTCGGAGTATTTCTCGGCATGTTGGCGGCACTCTATCACAGAAAGTTTATTGACAGCGCAGCTATGGTGCTGGCAGTTCTGGGGATTGCGGTTCCGAGCTTTGTAGTCGCGTCATTACTGCAGTACGTATTTGCTTTCAAACTGGGTTGGGTACCGGTTTCAGGTTTTAAAGGGCCAATCTATTATTTCTTACCCGTGGCCGCGCTCTCGGCACAGCCGATCGCCTTTATCGCCCGCTTGACCCGTTCAAGCATGCTTGAAGTTTTGAATGCGGATTATATCAAAACGGCTAAAGCAAAGGGATTGAGCTGGATGGCTATTCTGAGCCGTCATGTACTTCGTAACGGAATTCTACCTGTTGTTACTTATATGGGTCCAATGACAGCTAACATCGTAACTGGTTCGGTTGTTATCGAGCAGATCTTTGGTGTTGGGGGTATTGGTAAACAGTTCGTGGAAGCGATTGGTGTCCGTGACTATACCGTTATTATGGGGATAACCATTTTCTATGGTGTATTACTCATGGTTGCCCGCTTTATTACTGATATTGCTTATGTATTGATTGACCCACGTATGAAATTAAGTGGAGGAAAGGAGGGCTAAAGAGTGGCTACTGAAAATAACTTGCTAAATCTAAAACCGGAAGATTTTCAAAAAGTCGGTGTGGATGAAAAAGAAGCCGAAGTTATCCAGCGTGAGAGTCTCTCTGCTTGGAAAGACTCTTGGCAACGGTTGCGTCAAAATAAAATGGCGATGACTGCGCTCGGTATCCTGGGTTTGATTGTACTTGCAGCGATTTTTGCACCTTTTATCTCGAAATATAACTATTATTCTAATGATTTGATGAGCACCAACAAGCCCCCTTCCTCCGATCACTGGTTTGGAACGGATGATCTTGGTCGTGATATCTTTGTTCGTACTTGGTACGGTGCACGGATCTCCTTGATCGTTGGTCTTGCTGCGGCAGCCATCGACTTGTTCATCGGTGTTATCTACGGAGGCATTATGGGCTTCTTCGGCGGCCGTGTAGATAATATTATGAATAAATTCTCTGAAATTTTGTATTCTATTCCATATTTGCTGGTTGTAATCTTGCTCTTGGTCGTTCTTGAGCCAAGTCTTGGAACAATCATCCTAGCTCTAACCATTACAGGCTGGATTACGATGTCGTGGATTGTGCGTGGAGAAATTATGCAGCTCAAGAATCGCGAATTCGTATTGGCGTCCCGTTCCATGGGTGCTGGCTCTGCGAGACTGTTGTTCAAGCACCTTCTGCCGAACGCGGTTGGTCCGATTATCGTAACCATTACACTGTCTGTACCAAATGCTATCTTTGCTGAGGCCTTCCTAAGCTTCTTGGGTCTTGGTGTACAAGCTCCTGTTGCTTCACTTGGATCGATGATCAATGACTCACTCACCGGCTGGCTGTATTATCCATGGCGCTTCTTGTTCCCTGCGATCCTAATCAGCTTAACAATGCTTTCTTTCAACATTTTCGGTGATGGTCTTCGTGACGCGCTTGATCCTAAGCTGAAGAAATAGGAGGAATATGGATGGAACCTATTTTACAAGTCAAAGATTTGCATATTTCCTTTTTTGTTAAGGGCGGAGAAGTACAAGCTGTCCGTGGTATGAATTTTGAAATTGGCAAAGGCGAAACGGTTGCCATCGTCGGCGAGTCCGGCAGCGGTAAGAGTGTAACTGCTCAATCGATTATGCGGTTGATCCCTTCTCCACCTTCTAAAGTGAAAAAGGGAGAGATTATTTTTCAAGGACAGAATCTGCTAGACAAAAGCATGAAAGAAATGGAATCTATTCGCGGTAAAGATATTGGCATGATTTTTCAAGACCCGATGACTTCTCTGAACCCAACCATCAAAGTGGGCAAACAGATCACTGAAGTTTTGATTAAACATCAGAAAATGTCAGCGGCCGAAGCGAAAAAGCAAGGTATGGAGATGTTGAAATTAGTAGGCATCAAAAATGCGGAGGCTCGCTTTAACCAATATCCCCACGAATTCTCAGGCGGTATGCGCCAGCGTGTAATGATCGCAATCGCGTTAGCTTGCCGTCCGGCTTTGCTGATAGCGGATGAGCCTACAACGGCTCTAGATGTAACCATTCAGGCGCAGATCATGGAAGTTATGAGAGAGATGCAGCAAAAACTAGGTACCTCCATTATTCTGATTACACATGATCTCGGCGTAGTTGCTGGCATGTGTGATCGGGTGATTGTAATGTATGCAGGTGAGGTTGTGGAGACCGGAACAAGATGGGAAATCTTTAAAAATCCACAACATCCATACACCAAAGGTCTGCTGCGCTCAATGCCGCGTCTGGACCAAAAGAAAGGCGAGCCGCTTATTCCGATCATCGGCACACCGCCAGATCTGATCAAGCCGCCGATCGGCTGTCCGTTCACTGCTCGTTGCAATGAAGCGATGCATGTGTGCGAACAAATCGATCCCGGCGCCACAGAATTCAGCGAAACGCATATGGCGCGTTGCTGGAATCTGCATTCGATGGCCAAGGAGGTGCAGTACTCTTGAGTAAGAACCTAATAGAGGTAGAAGGTCTTAAGAAATATTTTAATGTAGGTAAAGGTAAGGTTCTTAAGGCTGTTGATAATATTAACTTCACGATCCGTGAGGGCGAGACACTTGGGATGGTAGGTGAGTCCGGTTGTGGTAAGACTACTGCTGGACGTACGATTCTTCGCTTGTATGAGCCAACTGCTGGAAGTGTGAAATATAATGGTACAGACATTTATAAATTACCTGGAAATCAAATGAAGGCTATGCGCCGTGACATGCAAATGATTTTCCAAGATCCGTACGCATCGCTTAACCCGCGGTTTACGGTTTCTGATATCATCGGCGAGGCACTGGACATTCACGGAATGGCTGGCAGCCGTGCAGAACGTAAGAAACGGATTGAAGAACTGCTGGATATGGTTGGTCTTAATCATGACCATGCAACCCGTTATCCGCATGAATTCTCCGGTGGACAACGTCAACGTATCGGGATTGCCCGTTCGTTAGCAGTTAATCCTAAGTTCATCGTTTGTGATGAGCCGATTTCCGCACTTGACGTATCCATTCAAGCTCAGGTCGTTAACTTGCTTAAAGAATTGCAAGATCGTCTGGGATTGACTTATCTTTTCATCGCGCATGATCTGTCCATGGTTAAACATATCAGTGATCGCGTAGCAGTTATGTACTTGGGTAAAATGGTTGAGTTGGCGGAAAGTGAAGAGCTATATGCAAATCCTATCCACCCTTATACTAAATCCCTATTGTCGGCTATTCCAGTTCCGGACCCGGAAATTGAAGTCAACAAAAAACGTATTCACTTGCATGATGAGCTTGGCAGCCCTATTTATTCTGCTAACGATAAGACCAATGACAGTGACTTTGAATTAGTAGAAGTATCTAAAGGCCACTTTGTCAGCAAAAAATTCGCATAATTTATACTTAGGTTTTCAAAGGCGGGAGCATTATGCTCTCGCCTCTTGTATGTATTTTGGATATTATTTAATGATTTTATAGTATAATTGAACAGTTGGCTGTACCTGTGTTGCTGATATCAAGACATGTTTTGCTTTGACGCGGCTCCTGACTTTGGATACAATCATAGAGAGTTTTTATCAACTTGGATTTACATATAACTGCTTAGTAGAACTGGAGGCACTAGCAAATGAATATTGTAACGGAACCGCTCAAGGGTGGATCTGCACTCTCGCGCGACTATATAGATCATTTTGAAAAGGTTAGTCATTTGTACGGTGGGGATTTCCGCAATAAAGAAAGTAGAAGTAGACGGGCCGATTGGCTAGATAGCAGAGAAAGCCTTCGTGCCGACCGGACTCAGATTGCTGGGTGTCTACGACAATATAATGAAAAGCATAATTCGCATGATGCGGTGATGGCTTCGCTGGCGCTCTTAGAGCAGCCGGGGACATTAGTGGTGACAGGTGGGCAGCAAAGCGGACTATTTACTGGACCCCTGTTAGTGGTATATAAAGCTGCAACTACCATTATGGCGGCAAAAGAAGCAGCTGAACAACTCGGCCGACCTGTAGTTCCTTTATTCTGGATTGCAGGTGAAGATCATGACTGGGATGAAGTGAATCATACGTATGTACTGAATCGTACGCAGGAGATTACTAAGATTAAGATAGAAAAGTCAGAAGAGAAACGCTCCTCAGTAAGTGATATTCGTGTAGAAGAGGAAAGCTGGCAGCAGGTAGTAGAACAGTTAGACGGTCTGCTTCAGGAAAGCGACTTTAAGCCGCAGATCATGGAATTCATTCGCACTTCTTCTTTTAGAGCTGATAGTATGACGGATGCATTTGCCAAGCTGATGGGTTCATTATTTGGTAAATTTGGTCTGATTCTGCTTGATTCTGCTGATCCCAACTTACGTAAGTTAGAACAGCCATTTTTCACTTCGCTAATTATGCAGAATGATGCACTGGAAACAGCGTATATGAATTCTGCTTCTGATATTGTGGGCGCTGGATATGAGCTTCAGGCTGATGTTACAGCTGGCAATGCCAACCTCTTTTATATTCATGAAGGTACACGGCTTCTGCTTCACAAGAAGGACGGAATCTTTACGGATCGCAAGGGTCAGGTATCCTTTACCCGTGATGAATTACTTGAGGAGGTGCAGGCACATCCGGAACGCTTTAGCAACAATGTGCTGACACGTCCACTTATGCAGGATTATGTGCTGCCTGTTCTGGCAACGGTGCTGGGTCAAGGTGAGATTGCTTACTGGGCCATTCCACGCCGTGCGTTTGAGACCATTGGGGGAGAAATGCCGTTAATTATCCCTAGAATGTCTTTTACTGTCGTAGAAGGTACGCTGCACAAGCATATGGACAAATATCAACTTAGCTTTGAGGATGTAAGACAAGGACTGGATCATAAAAGACATGAATGGCTGGCCGCACAGGATGAGCTCGGGATTGAACGCCGTTTTGAAGAAACCAAAACCTCATTTGCCGCCATGTACGAACCGCTGATTGAGCAGCTTGGAACGGTTCAGGCCGGTCTGCTTAAGCTGGGGAATAACAATAAAGAGAAGATTCTAGATCAGATTACTTTTTTACAGGCGAAAGCCCAAGATGCAATGGCAAAACAGAACGAAGCTGCAATCCGGCAATGGGAGCGAATCGAGCTGTCATTAATGCCACTGGGTAAACTGCAGGAAAGAGTGTACAATATCATGTATTACTTGAACCGGTACGGGCTTGTTTGGCTGGATGAGCTAATGACGGTTGAACCGGATTACAGTGGAACACATCGCATCATTTATATGTAATGGAAGTATCGCTTTCCACAAAACAAAGCGTATGCTTACGAAGCAAGTTTTGTACGAAGTAGATTCAATGTAGTAACGCTCACAAACTTTTAGGAGGTTTCATAATGAGTTCATCTAAACAAAATAGTATCGTGGCTGATATGTCACTCGCACCGGAAGGGCATTTGAAAATCGACTGGGTTCGCCAGCATATGCCGGTACTGAACCGTATTCGTGAGCAGTTTGAAGCAGAACAGCCATTTAAAGGTCTGAAAGTATCGATCACATTGCATTTGGAAGCTAAAACTGCTTATTTGGCGAAGGTTGTCAAAGCTGGTGGTGCAGATGTAACCATTACAGGTTCGAATCCACTTTCTACACAGGATGATGTATGTGCAGCGCTTGTGGAGGATGGAATCACAGTATTTGCTAAATACAATCCGTCTCCTGAAGAATTTAAAGCCCTTAATATCAAGGCACTGGAGAGCAAACCGGACTTGATTATTGATGACGGTGGGGATTTTGCTACATTGCTGCATTCGGAGCGTCCTGATCTGATGGAGAATATTCGCGGGGGTGCTGAAGAAACAACTACCGGGATTATTCGTCTAAAAGCTCTGCAAAAGCAAGGCGTATTGAAGTTCCCAATGGTCGCGGTTAATGATGCCTACTGCAAATATTTGTTTGATAACCGTTATGGCACTGGCCAATCGGCATGGGATGGAATTATTCGCACAACCAACCTTATCGTAGCGGGTAAAACAGTAGTTGTTGTCGGATACGGCTGGTGTGGTAAAGGTGTTGCCATGCGCGCCAAAGGGCTTGGAGCAAAAGTGGTTGTCACAGAAGTTGATGCGATTAAAGCCGTTGAAGCACATATGGACGGTTTTGAAGTAATGCCAATGCTGGAAGCAGCTAAGGTTGGTGATTTCTTCGTTACAGTAACTGGTAACCGTTATGTAATTCGCGGTGAACATTATGATGTGATGAAGGATGGAGCGATCATGTGCAACGCGGGCCATTTCGACGTTGAAGTGAATAAGCCTGAGCTGTCGGAAAGATCCGTATCCCAACGTACCGTTCGCAAAAATATCGAAGAGTACCAGCTTCGTGACGGACGTAAATTATATCTGCTTGCCGAAGGCAGACTTGTAAATCTGGGTGCTGCTGATGGTCACCCTGCTGAAATTATGGATACAACCTTTGCGCTCCAGGCGCTGTCGCTGAAATATGTAAATGATAATTATAAGAGCATTGGCGTAAAAGTTGAAAATGTTCCTTATGAGCTGGATGAGCAAGTAGCACGCTATAAGCTGGAAAGTCTGGGCATTAACATCGACAGCCTGACTCCGGCGCAAGTGGATTATTTGGACAGCTGGAATTTGAACGATTAATAACTGAACGCATAACAATAAAGTGTATTAACCAGTGTACCTTGAACTGAAGCAACTTTTTTAACAAAGCCATGCAACGGACAAGATTCCGATTGTATGGCTTTTTTCTGTTGAGAAATGTTTTTCGGGAAACGAGCTATCTGATTTAGGAAAAATTTCCTTGGCCAGAAAAAGGTTTTTGATTTTTAATGGCGAATCTATTATGCTTAAGTGGTGAAAAGTGGGGTAAAGTGGGGATTCGGGGATTAGGGGTGGGAAAAAGGATGTTCATGGGAGAGTATCAACACAGCATTGACGACAAAGGCCGAATCATTATTCCGGCTAAACTCCGTGAATTGCTCGGAACCTCCTTCGTGACGACCCGCGGCCTAGACTCCTGCCTGTTTGTTTATCCCATGGAAGAATGGGCAATCATGGAACAAAAGCTTAAAAGCCTTTCGCTGATGAAATCAGATGCCCGCGCATTTAGCCGCTTTTTTTTCTCAGGTGCAACTGAATGTGTTTGGGATAAGCAGGGAAGGGTAAATCTGCCGGCTAATTTACGGCAGTATGCCAAACTGGACAAAGACTGTGTCATTCTGGGCGTTTCGAACCGGGTGGAAATCTGGAACAAAGAGATTTGGGAACAGTACTTCGAACAGTCCGAGGAATCGTTCAACGAAATCGCTGAGAAATTGGTGGATTTCAATTTTGATCTATAAAACACAATAACGAATACTGTCCTGGAGGGATGCAGCTTGTTTCACCACATCACGGTGCTTAAGGAAGAAGCGACAGAAGGGCTGCACATCAAAAAAGACGGAATCTATGTAGATTGCACTCTCGGTGGAGCGGGACACAGCTCACTTATCGCTTCCAAGCTTAGCGGCGAAGGCCGTTTAATCTGTTTGGATCAAGATGATTGGGCTTTGGAGAACGCAAAAGAAAGATTAGCGGAATACGGAGACAAGGTTGTGACTATTAAGACTAACTTCCGTGATCTGGAGAGTGTACTTAAGGATGTGCCCTTTGTGCCACAAACAGATGGTATCCCCCAAGTAGATGGAGTGCTCTTTGATCTTGGCGTATCCTCTCCCCAGTTTGACGAAGGGGAACGAGGCTTTAGTTACAATCATGATGCTCCGCTGGACATGCGCATGGATCAGTCAGCACTTTTGACGGCTGCTGAAATTGTGAATACATGGTCCGAGCAGGAGATTGCCCGTGTTCTTTTCCAATATGGAGAAGAGAAATTCTCGCGGAGAATCGCTAGAAAAATTGTAGACAGAAGAGAAGAAGCTCCTATTGAGACAACAGGAGAATTAGCAGAACTGATCAAGGAAGGTATCCCGGCAGCTGCTCGAAGAACAGGAGGGCATCCCGCTAAACGTAGCTTTCAAGGATTAAGGATTGCTGTGAATGACGAATTGGGTGCTTTTGAAGAAGGGCTACATAGTGCAGTACGTTGCCTTGCACCAGGAGGCAGAGTATCCGTCATCACCTTTCATTCGCTCGAAGACCGAATTTGCAAGCAAATTTTTAGCAGCTATTTAAGCAGATGTACATGCCCGCCTGACTTTCCGTTTTGCGTATGCGGCGCGAAAGGCACGCTTAAGTTAATCAATCGTAAACCGCTTGTGCCTTCTGAAGAAGAGCTTGAGCTTAATACCCGAGCCCGCTCAGCTAAGCTGCGCATTGCAGAAAAATTGTAATTGACGATAAAGGAGAGTCAGAGATGGCCTATACCCGCGGCAATTTAGCAGTTCAGCCCAAAAGAAAAGAAGAGGTAAACCCCCTTTACCGCGAGAAGACAAAAGTAGTTACCAGACGAAGAGTACTTCCGCTGCAAGAGAAACTTTTGTATATGCTGACGCTAGGAGTATGCGTTCTGGTGGCGATCACCCTGATTTCACGTTACGTCCAAATTTATGATTTGAACTTGCAGGCTCAGAAATTAGATCAGGATATTGCAACAGCCAAGAAGCAGATTTCTACGTATCAGATGGAAAAGCAGAATCTAGAGCAGAAAGTCGCCCAAAAAGCACGGGATCTTGGTTATGTGTCTCCGGATGAGAATGCAACAATCTATATTCCGGCAAGCTCGGCAACGACTCCAGGTGATAATTAGTGAGCGATTGGCAAGATCGCAATAAAAAAAGTTGTGAGGTTCGCTTATGCTGAAAAGAATAAAACTTCGCACGCTGTTTATAGGAGGGTGTATTACCCTCTTTTTTCTTGTTTTGATCGTTAGAGTGTTCTGGATTCAAGTTATGCAAGGTGAGGAATGGCAGGAAAAGGCCGCCACACTTTGGGCGCATACCTCAACTATCAAAGCGGAGCGAGGTACGATTTCTGACCGTAACGGAAGTGTGCTCGCTAGCGATGTCCCTGCTTATACCGTGGTGGTGAATCCTGAAGTGATTCAACAACAAGGCATCGGGGAAGAGGTCATTACAGGATTACACGAATTGCTCGGCAAACCAGAGGATGAGTTGCGTAAGTTGGTTGAAGCCAAGGACGAAAAGACGGGTGCTTACCTCAAGAACCGTGAAATTCGTAATGAAGGCTGGAAGATTGATCAGGAGCTTGCCGATAAGGTGAAAGAATTTTATGTAGCCCTAGGTAAAGAACATAAAATTCAAGAGACCGGTATTGGGCTTGTTAGAGAGCAGAAACGATATTATCCAAAAGATGAATTAGCTGCACATATCTTAGGTTATACAGATAGGGACGGCAATGCTATCATGGGACTGGAAAAATACTTTGATACGGAGCTTAAGGGTGCCGATGGCAAGCTGCTTTATCAAAGTGACGGTCAAGGGGTAAAATTGCCGGATTCACAAGATACCTATAAGCCAGTAGTAAATGGAAGTAATTTCAAGCTTACAATCGATAGTACGATCCAGCATTATATAGAAGAGGCCATGCAAAAGGCGTATGCGCAATATAAGCCAAAAAGTATGAGTGTCATTGCTGCTGATCCGAACACGATGGAGATTTTGGGATTAGCCAATATGCCTACCTATAATCCAAATGAATTTTGGAAGACCGGGGCCGATGGGGCGGGATTCTATAATCATGCTATTAAATCTAAATACGAGCCTGGTTCCACTTTCAAAATTGTAACGCTTGCCGCCGCAGTAGAAGAGAAGCTTTTTGATCCTGTTGCGACATTTTTGTCCGGGTCCATCCGGATAAAGGGATATAGTAAGGCACTGCATGATATTAATCATGCTGGATGGGGGCAAATCAGTTTTCTTGAAGGTGTGAAACGTTCTAGTAACGTTCTATTCGTTAAGCTATATGAAATGCTCGGACAGGACAAGCTATTACAGTATATCAATGATTTTGGCTTCAATGAGAAAACGGGAATCGATCTGCCAGGAGAAGTAAGCGGGGTCGTTAACCCTAACCTTGGACGTCCTATAGAAATTGCGACACTCGCATATGGACACGGTAAAGTGCTAGTAACCCCACTTCAACAGCTAGTTGCCGTATCTGCTATCGCTAATGGGGGGAAGTTGATGACTCCGTATGTAGTTAAGGAGGTCACAAACCCTAACACTGGTGAGACAAAGGTTACTCAGCCTAGTGTAGTGCGTCAGGTGATTGATGAGGAAAGCGCCAAGAAAACGGGTGAATATTTGGAGCAGGTTGTTGCTGACCAAGTAAAAGGAACAGGCCGCAACGCTTATATTGACGGCTATCGCGTGGCAGGAAAGACAGGAACGGCTATCAAGGTTGAAGGTAAGGATTATGTGAAATCCAAAGTACTTGTCTCCTTTATTGGTTATGCTCCTGTTGATGATCCAAAGATCGCTGTTATTGTCATTATTGATGAACCGAACGTTGAGGTTGGCGGCGGTAAGGCAGCTGCTCCAGTATTTAAAGAGATTGTATCCCAGTCTCTGCAATACATGGGAGTACCTAAGCTGGCGTCTGAGGCTAGTGATAGCAGCAGCAAAAAGCCGGCTAAGACTGAAACAGTCGCACTTCGGACTACACCAGATCTAACAGACAAGACGATGAAGGAAGCAAGAGAAGCACTTTTGGATCAAGGCTTCGATTATGTAGTGGTCGGAGAAGGATCTGCTGTAGAGAGTCAATATCCTGAGGCAGGTACGAAGCTTGCTACAGGGCAACGGATCTATTTATTAAGTCCGCAGGGGGCTCAGCCTACCATTCCAGATTTAAAAGGGGAATCCCTGCGTGATGCACTTGAAATTCTAACTCTACTAAAAGTAGAGATTGCGGTAGACGGAGAAGGTTACGTCTCAGAACAGATTGTAGGAACGCAAAATGGCAAGACCTTGGTCACTTTGAAAATGAAGCCATTAAATGATTATGGCGAAGATATTCCCGTGGCCCCGCCTGCTGATGAGGGGACAGATTCCGAGAGCGGAACATAGCTTGTTCTAACCCCTGTTTGTCCCGAATAGTCATGAAGATAAGAGCTCATGTCTATTGTTGAAAGTGGGGGAGAACGGAATGAAGGTTTCCAAAGTCGTAACACGGCGGAGAATGCTGTGGACATTGCTGGGACTGGCAGTGTTATTCGGTTCGCTGGTCGTGCGTCTTGCGTATGTGCAATTATCTCAAGGCGAGGAATTGACTGCGAAGGTAGAAGATTCCTTGCGCCGCAATATTCCTTTTACCGCTAAACGTGGTGAAATTATGGATCGTGAAGGTGTGCCGCTCGTTTCTAATATCACCACACCTACAGTGTATGCAGTACCGGTGCAGGTAAAAGAGAAGCAAAAGACAGCACAGCAATTAGCTCCACTGCTTGGGATGACTGAGGAGAAGCTGATGACATTGCTGTCCAAAAAAGAAATGTCGGTGAAACTTCAGCCCGGCGGCCGCAAAATTACGATGGATCTTGCCGCGAGCATCCGTGATTTGCAGCTGCCGGGCATCGTTGTCGCTGAGGATAGCAAAAGATATTACCCTTACGGCGATTTAGCCGCGCATATTTTAGGCTTTACAGGTATAGATAACCAGGGTATTACAGGAGTAGAGAGTATATATGACAATCTGCTCAAAGGCATAGCCGGCAATATTTCTTATTTGTCTGATGCAGGCGGAAGACTTATGCCTGGCTCATCTGAGAAATATTCTGCCCCTCAAGACGGACTTAATCTGGAGCTGACGATTGATAAACAGATCCAGTCCATTATGGAACGTGAGCTGGATCAGGCTATGGTAAAATATCAGGCGCAGGGTGCTTGGGCTATAGCTATGAATCCGAAGAATGGTGAGATACTAGCCATGGCTAGCAGACCGGGGTATGAACCAGCATCATACAAGGAATATGATGCGCAGATTTACAACCGGAATCTGCCTATCTGGATGACCTATGAACCTGGTTCAACGTTCAAAATCATTACTCTGGCTGCTGCGCTGCAGGAAGGTAAAGTAGATCTTCAGAACGATCATTTCTATGATCCGGGTTTTATCGAGGTAGCGGGCGCAAAGCTGCGCTGCTGGAAAAAGGGCGGCCACGGTAGTCAAACCTTTTTACAGGTAGTTGAGAACTCCTGTAACCCTGGGTTTGTCGCCTTAGGGCAACGGCTGGGAAAAGAATCACTTTTCAAATATATTCGTGATTTTGGTTTTGGCAGTAAAACGGGAATTGATCTGAATGGGGAAGCTAATGGCATTCTGTTCAAGCTCAGTCAAGTAGGTCCGGTAGAGCTTTCGACTACAGCCTTCGGCCAAGGGGTTTCGGTTACGCCTATTCAGCAGATAGCTGCGGTATCCGCAGCTATCAATGGTGGCAATCTCTATAAACCGCATGTAACAAAAGCATGGGTTAACCCGGTTACGGGAGAGACTGTATCAGAGGTGAAGCCAGAGCTTGTGCGGCAGGTCATTTCGGAGGAAACATCCAAGAAGGTGCGGGCAGCACTTGAGAGCGTGGTTGCCAAAGGCACAGGACGGCCGGCTTTTATTGACGGCTATCGTGTAGGTGGCAAGACGGGTACTGCACAGAAGGTTGTAAATGGACGTTATTCTCCAACAGAGCACATTGTTTCTTTTATTGGCTTTGCGCCAGCGGATGATCCTCAGATCGTTGTGTACACTGCCGTGGATAATCCGAAAGGGATTCAATTTGGGGGTGTGGTTGCAGCTCCAATCGTGCAAAATATTTTGGAAGACTCACTGCACTATATGAAGGTTCCGGAGCGCAGTGATCAGCTTCCCAAAACTTATAAGTATGGCGAAACTCCGATAGTGACCGTACCTGATCTTACCGGAGCAACGGTGCAGGATATCTATGAGGATTTAAATATGAATTTTAATCTTGCACGTTCAGGCACAGGAAATACGGTCATCAATCAAGCTCCTAAGGCTGGGGCCAGAGTAGAACAGGGCTCAACCATCAGGATTTATATGGGAGCATCTAGTGAATAATGATTAAGGTATAAGGTTTCAGCTCGTATCCGAAAATGTAGAGTGAGGGATTACTATGAAAGTTAACGAATTATCTGCTTGTCTTGCTACTTCGCAACTATACGGGGATGGAGATGTGGAGATTACTGATCTTCAGACGGATTCCCGCCGTGTAGGCCCGGGAGATCTATTCATCTGTTTGCCTGGCCACACCGTGGACGGGCACAAATATGCGCCGCAAGCAGTAGCCTCCGGAGCGGCGGCTATTGTATGTGAGCACAAGCTGGAGCTTGATATCCCGCAGATTGTTGTGGATGACTGCCGGTTTGCGATGTCTGTCATGTCGAATGCTTTCTTTGGCTCACCTAGCAGCCGGATGAGAATGATCGGGGTGACGGGCACAAACGGCAAAACAACAACGACTTATCTCATTGAGCGGATTATGCAGGATCAGAATATGAAGACAGGTCTGATTGGAACGATTCAAATGCGCTATGACGGCAAAAGCTACCCTATGTCAGGCACAACTCCGGAGTCGCTAGATCTGCAGCGGTCCCTTCATGATATGGCTTCCAAAGGTGTGGAGTGTTGCGTAATGGAAGTATCCTCTCACGCACTTCAGCAAGGACGTGTGAAGGGTGCGGACTTCCGTACGGCAATTTTTACGAACTTAACCCAAGATCATCTGGATTATCATCATACAATGGAGGAGTATCGGGCGGTTAAAGGGCTCTTTTTCTCCAGATTAGGAAATGTGATCTCTCCGTGGAAGGAAGAACGCAAATATGCGGTGTTGAACGCGGATGATGAAGCAAGTCACTATTTTGCAGCCCAAACTGCGGCGGAAGTGATTACATATGGCATTGATAACAACGCTAATGTCCGAGCTTCGCAAATATCGATCACTGCAAAAGGAACTTTTTTCCATGTTGATACGTTTAAGGGGAAGACGGACATTTCGCTCCGTATGGTTGGAAAGTTCAATGTCTACAATGCACTCGCGGCGATTACAGCTGCTTTATTGGAAGATGTCTCTCTGGCTGATATCAAGACTAGTCTTGAGGCAATCGATGGTGTAGCTGGACGGGTGGAGTCAGTGGATGAAGGTCAGGAATTTGCTGTTATCGTTGACTACGCACATACACCAGACGGGCTAGAGAATGTATTAAAGACGGTCTGCGAATTTGCTACCGGCAAAGTGCTTACAGTGTTTGGCTGTGGCGGAGACAGAGACCGGACGAAACGTCCATTAATGGGGAAGATCGCTGCACGATATAGCGACATGGTATTCGTAACTTCTGACAACCCTCGGACGGAGGACCCTCAACTAATCTTGAAGGATATAGAAGCAGGACTAGTAGAGGATGGAGTCACCTCTGACCGGTATCATATGATTGTTGATCGCCGAGAAGCTATCGGGAAGGCTATTGAAATGGCAAGCCCTGGCGATGTAGTATTGATTGCGGGGAAAGGTCATGAGACCTATCAACTGATTGGCGGAGTGGTTCATGATTTCGATGACCGCATCGTCGCTAAAGAAGTTATAAGGGGCCGAAACTATTGATTACAAGAACGCTTGAAAATATTGCTGCCATGTGCGCAGGGGAACCTGCTGCTGTCGAAGCTATGAATACAACCCTTACGGGAGTCGTTACCGACTCCCGTAAGATCACACCCGGCTGCCTGTTTGTGCCTCTATCTGGAGACAAATTCGATGGTCACCACTATGCTGCCGCAGCACTGGCTGCTGGTGCTGGCGCAACCTTGTGGCAACGCGATAAAGGACCGGTACCTGAAGGTCGCGGAGTTATTATTGTTGAAGATACGCTGGAGGCTCTCCAGAAGTTGTCCGCTGCTTATCTGAAGGAAGTGGCTCCGCAGGTTGTCGCTGTTACGGGCAGCAACGGGAAAACAACAACAAAAGATATCATTATGTCTCTGCTTGAAGTGCAGTTCAAAGTGCACAAGACAGCGGGGAATTTCAATAATCATATCGGTCTTCCGCTTACTATTTTATCCATGGCTGAGGATACAGAGATCGCTGTACTTGAAATGGGGATGAGCTCGCGGGGAGAAATTGCTCTGCTGGCTTCTTTGGCTGAACCTGACGTAGCGGTAATTACTAATGTAGGCGAGTCGCATTTACTGCAGCTGGGGTCACGTAAAGAAATAGCCCGCGCCAAGCTGGAGATTGCTGAGGGGCTGAAGCCGGGGGGACTGCTGATTTATAACGGTGACGAACCGCTGCTGACTGAGGTAATGCAAGAGTCCACTTTTAAGGCTCCAGAAGGGATGAGAACCTTCCGTTTTGGTCTAAATGAGGATAATGATGATTATCCAACAGGGATGATGTCCCATACTGGTGGCATGACGTTCACGTCAAGCCGTCATAAGGAACATGCTTTTACATTACCGCTGCCAGGTCAGCATAACGTTGTTAACGCTCTGGCTGCACTAGCGGTTGCTCGTCATTATGGGGTTACGGAGCAGAATATGAAGGACGGTCTAAGCAAGCTCAAGTTGACGGGCATGCGGATTGAAGTGATTCGAACTTCCTCCGGACTTACGCTTTTGAACGATGCTTATAATGCCAGCCCTACTTCTATGAAGGCGGCTATAGATGTCCTGCAATCTATGAAATGCAGTGGCAATAAAATCGCTGTGCTCGGGGACATGCTGGAACTTGGGCCGGAGGAAGTAGAATTTCATCAAGAAATAGGCTACTACCTTGACCCTTCATTAACTGATTTTGTATGTACTTACGGACCATTATCCGTTCATATTGCCAAAGCAGCAGAAGAGAAATTCGGCAAAGAGCGCGTAAAAGCTTTTACAGATAAAGCGGAACTAACCGCTGTCCTTCTAGAGAAATGCAGTGCTAAGGATATTGTTCTATTTAAAGGATCAAGAGGAATGAAGCTCGAGGAAGTGCTTCAGAGCCTAAATAAAGATATTCAACAGACCTAAATCATTGGAGGGGGTGTACCCATGGATTATCAACTATTGTTATTGACTATTGCTGTTTCCTTTATCCTTGCGGTCATTGCCGCTCCGCTCTTCATTCCGCTTCTGCGCAGGATGAAATTCGGACAGCAGGTGCGAGATGACGGACCGCAAACCCATTTGAAGAAAGCGGGAACGCCGACTATGGGCGGTATCGTGATTATCGTAGCTTTTACCTTGTCTTATCTGAAATTTTCTGTGGTGAATACAGATTTCTACGTACTGCTCGTAGCTACGCTTGGTTTTGGATTGATCGGATTTTTGGATGACTATATCAAAATTGTATTTAAGCGTTCCTTAGGGCTCACAGCACGTCAAAAGTTATTTGGACAGCTGCTGGTTGGTGCTCTGATGTGCGGTCTTCTGATTTATGCCGGACACAGTACAAGTATCAGCGTACCAGGTACTGATTTCAGCTTTGATTGGGGTGGCTGGTTCTATTATCCATTCATCATTATTATGATGATGGCAGTGACGAATGCCGTTAACTTTACAGATGGAGTCGATGGACTGTTGTCTGGTGTCAGTGCCATTGCATTGGCCGCATACGCGGTGGTGGCAATGCAAGCTACGTCTATTGCGGCAGGTGTATGTGCTGCGGCAATGATTGGTGCTGTATTAGGCTTTCTTGTGTTCAATGCCCACCCTGCTAAAGTGTTTATGGGGGATACGGGTTCGTTTGGTATTGGTGGTGCTATAGGTGCTATTGCTATTGTCACGAAGAGTGAGCTGCTGTTTCTCATCATAGGCGGTGTCTTTGTAATTGAAATGTTATCCGTTGTGATTCAAGTGGTTTCATTTAAAACCCGTGGCAAACGTGTATTCAGAATGAGCCCGATTCACCATCATTTTGAGCTTGGTGGCTGGTCGGAGTGGCGTGTGGTAATTTCGTTCTGGGCGGTTAGCTTGGTGTTGGCTGCTGTGGGACTATTTATTAGCAAGGGGTTGTAGAGAATGAAACATCCAGATATGTATCATGGTGAAGAAGTTGTGGTTCTTGGGCTTGCTAAAAGCGGTGTCCAGGTGGCTAAAGTGCTGCATGAACGCGGCGCTATAGTTACGGTTAACGACAAAAAGGAAAGAGATCAAAGTCCCGAAGCTTCCGAATTGGAATCTTTGGGAATTTGTGTTATATGCGGCGGGCATCCGGAAGGACTTATTCATGAAGGTGTAAGTCTGGTAATCAAAAATCCAGGCATTCCCTATTCTGCGCCCCCTGTACAAAAGGCAATTGAGCTTGGAATTGAAGTGGTCACAGAGGTAGAGGTGGCTTATCGACTTTGTGCAGCGCCGATGATCGGCATCACAGGCTCCAATGGCAAGACGACAACGACGACCTGGGTAGGCCATATGCTGGAAGCTGCGGGAATGAACCCTATAGTTGCGGGCAACATTGGTACGCCTCTTTGTCAGGCTGCACAAGAGGCTACAGAGGATAACTGGATGGTGGTCGAGCTTAGCAGCTTTCAACTCAAAGGTACGGAGACCTTCCGGCCAAAGATAGGCTGTCTGCTGAATATTGCAGAGACTCATCTGGATTATCATGGAAGCATGAAAGATTATGTGGATTCCAAAACCAAGCTGTTCGCTAATCAATTAGCTACGGATACAGCAGTGCTGAACTGGGATGATCCTGTCTGCCGGGAACTTGTGCCCTATGTGAAGGCTTCGATTCTTCCATTCTCCTTGTTTGAGGAGCTGCCTCATGGAGTATTTGTTAGCCCGTCCTATATTACGGGGCAAGATGATGAGCTGAAGCGCCACATTATCTATCGCGAATCTGCGGACAAGGAAACGATAATCGCGGATGTGGATTCCATCGCTCTTCCGGGTCGCTTTAATGTGGGGAATGCGCTGGCTGCCTGTGGAATTGCTATTGCCGCTGGAGCTGACCCCTCTCTATTAAGCGAAGTGCTTTCTTCTTTTCGTGGTGTGGAGCACCGCCTGGAGTATGTAACTGATAAGGCTGGGGCCGCTTATTACAACAATTCCAAAGCAACGAACTCCAAAGCGACAATTACGGCTTTGACATCGTTTCAGCGTCCGGTGGTATTGATCGCTGGCGGATTAGACCGTGGCTCCGATTATATGGAGCTGCTGCCTGTCCTGAGCGGACGCGTCAAAGCTTTGGTGGCGTTAGGACAAACCAAGGACAAGCTAATAAATGTAGCACAGCTGGCAGGATTAAAGCAGATTATCTCCGTCGATAATGGGGAGAGCGCCGCCGCCGTGCTGCAAGCAGCTGTGCGGGAAGCTTCCGCTCTGGCGGAAGAAGGAGATATCGTTCTCCTGTCTCCTGCATGTGCTAGTTGGGATATGTTTACATCCTATGAAGAGCGCGGGTGTATTTTTAAAGAGGCGGTGCATAACCTTTAAGTAGGGGGGTGGATAAGCCCCTACTACGGATGCAAGAGGTGTGCTCCTGATGAACAAAACTCGTCATGCTCCCGATATTTGGTTGCTGATTCCCATTCTTTCTTTGCTGGTAATCGGCATGGTGATGGTATACAGCGCCGGATCTGTCTTGGGCTTCCGCAATTATGGAGATTCGTTTTACTTTGTAAAGAGGCAGCTTTTGTTTGCAGGACTGGGACTTGTTGCAATGTTTGTTACAGCGAATACAGACTACAAAGTGTTAAAAAAGCTGGCTAAGCCGGCACTGATTGTCTGCTTTATCCTGCTCGTTATGGTGCTTATTCCCGGCATTGGTGTAGTTCGCGGGGGAGCGCGCAGCTGGCTCGGAATCAGCTCCTTCGGGATTCAGCCCTCCGAGTTCATGAAGATGGGGATGATTCTATTTCTGGCGAATTGGCTGGGAAAAGAAGAGTATGATATCACCTCCTTCACTCGTGGCTTACTTCCACCGTTAGCGCTTATCGGATCAGCCTTTGCACTGATTATGCTCCAGCCGGATCTGGGTACAGGTACCGTTATGTTTGGCGCAGCCTTGATGATGGTCTTTACAGCTGGGGCAAGAATGAAACATCTACTCTCACTAGGAGTAGCTGGCGTGGCTGGGTTTGTTGCTTTGGTTGCCGCAGCACCTTACCGGTTGCAGCGGATAACCGCTTTTCTTGATCCTTGGTCCGATCCCCTCGGTGCAGGCTACCAGATTATTCAGTCGCTATACGCGATTGGCCCTGGAGGGCTTGGGGGTCTCGGACTTGGAATGAGCCGGCAGAAGTACAGTTATGTACCTGAGCCGCAGACCGATTTTATTTTTTCTATATTGGCCGAGGAACTGGGGTTTATCGGTGGTTTGGCTGTGTTGATCCTGTTTCTTATTCTAATCTGGCGCGGAATGAAGGTGGCGATGAGTCTGCCTGACCGTTTTGGAAGCTATTTGGCCGTTGGCATCGTCTGTATGGTGGCTGTGCAAGTCATTATTAATATTGGTGTGGTCATCGGTCTAATGCCTGTAACAGGCATCACACTTCCTCTGATTAGCTATGGAGGTTCTTCGCTTACACTGATGTTAACCTCCCTGGGCATTCTATTGAACTTATCCCGTTATGCGAGGTGAAAGACATGCGTATCGTATTAAGCGGCGGAGGCACGGGTGGTCATATCTATCCCGCAGTCGCTGTTGCTAGACAACTGGAAGCAGAAGATAGTGAATCTACCTTCCTGTATATTGGTGGAACGCGTGGCTTAGAGAGCAAGCTTGTTCCCCAAGAGAATATCCCTTTCAAATCTATCGACATCACTGGCTTTCGGCGCAAGCTGTCCATGGACAACGTCAAGACGGTGATGCGTTTTTTAAAGGGCGTTAAGGCTTCCAAAGAAATGTTAAGAGAGTTTAAGCCTGATGTTGTAATTGGTACAGGCGGTTATGTATGTGGTCCGGTCGTTTACGCTGCATCCCGGCTGGGTATCCCAACCTTGATCCATGAGCAAAATGCTATCCCTGGTTTAACAAATCGTTTTTTAAGTCGTTACGCGAGTACAGTGGCCGTAAGCTTTGAAGGGACAGAATCTGCTTTTCCGGGGAGCAAGCACGTAATCTACACAGGTAATCCTCGGGCAACGACGGTTACTACGGCTAGTCCACAACGGGGGTTTGCCTCGCTGGGCATTCCGGATAACAGCACGGTTGTTTTGGTTGTTGGCGGCAGTCAAGGGGCTAAGGCTATTAATAAAGCCATGATTGAAATGGCCCCATTTGTGGGTAAGGGTAATGGTGTTCATTATGTTTACGTTACAGGTGAGCCTTATTTTGAGGATACCCGTGCTGAATTGCGTCAGAAGCTGGGTAGCACACCGAACTGGCTGCATGTCCTACCTTATGTTCACAATATGCCGGAGGTCTTGGCTTGTACCTCCTTAATCGTAAATCGGGCGGGGGCATCCTTTCTCGCTGAGATTACAGCGCTGGGTATTCCTTCTGTACTTATCCCTTCTCCTAATGTGACGAACAATCACCAAGAGGCGAATGCAAGACAGCTGGAACGCGAAGGGGCCGCTGTGGTGCTGCTTGAGAAGGATTTGAATGGTAAGGCGCTTTATGAAGCTGTGCAAGCAATCATTGGAACTGAAGCTGTACGCCAAAAAATGTCCGAGGCTTCCAAACGACTGGGCAAAAGGGATTCTGCTGCCATTGTCACTAACGAACTCCGAAGACTAGCCGGTAAACAGTCTTAAGCCATTTACCTTTGAGAGGTATTTTCCTTATTGGCAGCTCTCTGTCACACACTTGGAGGAACGAACATAGGATAATCCTATAATCGTGACAATCACCCAGAACACTTCCTAACCTGAAAGGTAGTGCAGGATAATCTTGTACATTTCATATGACCTTGTATCGGAAGTGTTTGTGGTGGGTGAGCGGTAATCTCGGAGGTGATACATTGGACAAATTGGTGATTGAGGGTGGAAGTCCCCTGTCAGGCACCATTCGTATCCATGGAGCAAAAAATGCGGCGCTGCCGATTCTAGCGGCAAGCCTGCTGGCCGAAGGAGTTCACTCACTGCATAATGTGCCGAAGCTGCTGGACATCGAGACTATGCTAGACATCTTGGATCGGCTGGGCTGCAGGTGCGTGCATCAAGAGGATACGGTGACGATAGATACGTCAGCCGTGGGGACATCTCATGTACCTGAGGATTTGATGCGGCAGATGAGATCTTCCATTTTTTTAATGGGACCGCTGTTATCCAGATTTGGTGAGGTAACGATCTATCAGCCTGGTGGCTGTGCGATCGGGGAGCGTAAAATCGATCTTCATTTGCAGGGTCTTAAAGCACTGGGGGCGGAGATCGAGGAAAGCAACGGACGAATATCCTGTCGGGGCTCAAAGCTTGTAGGGAGTGATATTCATCTCGACTATCCAAGTGTTGGAGCCACGGAGAATATTATGATGGCTGCCGCCAAGGCAGAGGGGACAACGACGATATCGGGAGCAGCAAGAGAGCCGGAAATACAGGATCTACAGCAATTTTTGAATAGTATGGGTGCTCAGATTATCGGTGCAGGCACGGATACCATTACGATCCAGGGTGTCAAAAACTTATATCCCTGTACGTACGAGGTAATCCCAGACCGGATAGTGGCTGGAACTGTAATGATTGCTGCGGCAGCTACACGTGGGAATGTGACCTTGACACATACGAACGCCGGGCATCTGACTTCGCTTATTCATGTGCTTAAGCGGGCTGGTGTTCAAATCACAGTATGCAATGATATAATTAATGTCAGCTGCATGGGGCGTCCGCGTGCGGTTGAGAGAATTGTAACCTCTCCTTATCCTTCTTTCCCGACGGATCTGCAATCTCAGGTCATGGTGCTGCTGTCGCTCGCCGATGGTTTTAGTGTGATCAAGGAGACGGTGTTTGAGGGACGGTTCAAACATGTGGAAGAAATGGCCCGGATGGGTGCTGACATCTCTATCGATTTGAATCGTGCGTTTATTCGCGGCGTTCAGAGATTGTATGGTGCTACTGTGGAAGCTACTGATTTGCGGGCGGGTGCAGCTCTGGTCATTGCCGGGCTTGCTGCACAAGGGACTACGGTCGTTGAGCAAGCGCATCACATTGACCGTGGTTATGATGGAATAGAGAAGCTGTTTCAGAAGCTTGGCGCGCGTATAAGCCGTAAGGTGCCTGCAACGGATCCACTTGATTTGGCCAATTAAAGCTCCCTGTCTCCTTCCAGATCTCTCAGAGAAGGAGACAGGGCCTTATTACGGAGATATGAGAATGACTACAACCCGATTACCTCTTCTTAAAGAGGACAAGCCTAAGAAAAAAATGAGCCGTAAGATTACGGCGATCCTGCTGCTGCTGTTCACTGCGCTTCTTGCTGTGATTTTTTTCAGATCGTCTATTAGCCATATTACAGTGATAGATTTTCAAGGTAGCAAGTATTCTACTAGTGAAGAGTTACTCTCACAAAGTGGAATTAAAATAGGTGGGCAATTCTTTGCTGTATCAACTAAAGCTGTGGAAGAATCTCTGCTGAAGCTTAAGACGATTAAAGACGTCAGCGTGCAGAAGGATTTCCCCGGGGTGATCACAGTAAAGATTGAGGAATTCCCTGCGGTAGCTTATGAACTGGAACAGGGAGGCCTCTTAAAGGCGATTCTGTCCAGTGGAGCTGCAGTGCCTGTTAATGAGACTGGAATTGCTGTTGAGAAACCTATATTAACGAACTGGGACCCGGAAGATCCGAATAAGGCTAAGCTTTGTCAAGCATTAGCAAGCATTCCTAATGAATTGACAAGTGATATCTCTGAGATTGTTCCCTCGCCAACCTTGTCTTTTCCAGACCGGATCAAGCTCTATACTAGATCCCGTTTTGAGGTGATTACAGCCATCTCTTTGCTAAAGAGCAAGGTGTCCTATTTGAATCAGATTATAGAGACTGAACAGCCTGGACTCATTAAAATGCTAGAAGCCGATTCATATGTTCCTTTTCAGGTGGAAAGCGATGAAGAAGATGTTGCGCAAGAGTAGTGTGGAGGTAAATAGTCCCTACTAATAGAGTTAAAAAAATGCTACAATCGGAGTTACGGGCAAGAAGCTATATCCCTCTTTTTTCTTCGATTTTTTTGAGATATAGTACTATATTTGGTTGAAATGACCAATTAGGCCGATATTTCTTGTGATAATTGCTATTTTTACAATAACATATGAGTAACTATTCACATTTGGGGATGTTGGAATATTATTCCGTTCAAAAAATTTGTAGAAAAAAGAGGGAAAGGATTAGGTATGTTGAATATGTACAGAGAAGTTTCCCGGGACCGGGATAAGGTAATGCAATTAATTATGATTATAACAGGAGGTGCCATAGGACTTGAGCAACAATGACATCATTGTTAGTTTGGACATCGGTACATCCAAAGTTCGGGCAATAATTGGGGAAGTTACCAATGGAACCTTTAATATTATTGGCGTTGGATCTGCTGATTCGGAAGGAATACGTAAAGGCGCGATTGTAGATATCGACCAAACTGTGCAATCGATCAAAAGTGCTATAGATCATGCAGAGCAGATGGTGGGTATTCAAATATCAGAGGTTTATGTAGGCATTTCCGGTAATCATATTGGCCTGCAATCCAGCCACGGTGTTGTGGCCGTTCAGAATGAGGATCGTGAAATCGGCGATGATGATATCGATCGCGTAATTAAAGCTGCGGAAGTCATTGCTATGCCACCGGAGCGTGAAGTGATTGATGTTGTTCCCAAACAATTTATCGTCGATGGTCTTGAAGGAATTCAAGACCCGCGTGGAATGATTGGTGTTCGTCTGGAAGTTGAGGCAACAATCATTACGGGTGCTAAGACGCCAATACATAATCTACTACGCTGTGTTGAGAAATCAGGGCTGAAGGTAAAGGATCTTGTGCTGATGTCTCTTGGAGCTGGTGGATTGGCGCTGTCCAAGGACGAGAAATCGATGGGATCTGTTCTGGTTGATATTGGTGCGGGCTCAACAACAATAGCCATATACGAAGAGGGTTCTCTTAGTGCAACCTCCACGATTCCGATCGGAGGAGAATTCGTAACCAATGATATTGCCTACGGACTTCGGACACTTACTGATCAAGCGGAGAAGGTAAAACTTAAATATGGTTGCGCATGGATTGACGATGCAGCCTCAGACGTTGTCTTCAAGGTATTGCGCATTGGCAGTAACGTGGAGAAGGAATTTAACCAAGAGGATCTGGCGGCAATTATCGAGCCAAGGGTGCAAGAAATATTCCACCTGATTCGTCAAGAAGTTAAACGGCTTGGTTACAGTGAACTGCCTGGAGGTTATATACTTACAGGTGGGACTGTCTCGATGCCGGGTGTATTGAAGGCTGCTCAGACCGAGCTGGCTGCATCTGTACGCATCGCCGTGCCGGATTATATCGGTGTACGGGACCCTGGGTTTACCGGCGGTGTCGGTATTCTGCATAATGTTGTCCGTAGTTTCCGAGCAAGAAACAGTGGTGGAAGCAGCAACAAAAAGACGGTCAACCGGAGCAAGCAGAACGCCACTCCGAGTCAAGAAACTGTTCAGAAGCCCGGATTTGTGGAGCGTCTAAAAAATATGTTTAGCGAGTTTATATAAGTGTAAGTCCAGATATACTTGGACCGGCCATCCAAGCACATTGAGGGGGAGATGGAACAATATGTTAGAATTTGATTTTGAAATGGAGAGCTTGGCGCAAATAAAAGTCATCGGCGTGGGCGGCGGAGGTAGTAATGCTGTCAACCGGATGATTGAAAACGGCGTTCAGGGTGTAGAATTTATTACGGTTAATACAGACGCCCAAGCGTTGCATATGGCCAAATCGGAGCACAAGCTGCAGATTGGGGACAAGCTGACCCGTGGTTTGGGTGCAGGCGCCAACCCTGAAGTCGGTAAGAAAGCAGCGGAGGAATCCCGTGATCTGATTTCGAATACCCTTAAAGGTGCAGATATGGTATTTGTTACTGCAGGAATGGGTGGCGGTACAGGTACAGGGGCGGCGCCAGTTATAGCTGAAATTGCTAGAGAGTGTGGAGCCCTGACTGTGGGTGTAGTTACTCGCCCGTTCACTTTTGAAGGAAGAAAACGTTATAACCAGGCAATGCTTGGAATCGAAGCTTTGAAAGAAAAAGTCGACACGCTAATTGTCATTCCAAATGACCGTTTGCTTGAGATCGTTGATAAGAAAACACCGATGTTGGAAGCTTTCCGTGAAGCAGATAATGTTCTCCGGCAGGCTGTTCAAGGTATCTCTGACCTAATTAAGGTTCCTGGTCTGATTAACCTTGACTTTGCGGATGTAAAGACGATCATGACAGAGCGCGGTTCAGCGCTTATGGGAATTGGTATAGCAAATGGTGAGAACCGTGCGTCTGAAGCAGCACGTAAAGCCATCATGAGCCCACTCTTGGAAACGTCTATTGAAGGCGCCCGCGGCGTAATCATGAATATTACGGGAGGATCTAACCTCTCCCTATACGAAGTCAATGAAGCGGCTGAGATCGTTACATCCGCCTCTGATCCTGAAGTGAATATGATCTTTGGTGCGATAATTGATGAAGGCCTGAAGGATGATATCAAAGTAACAGTAATTGCTACTGGCTTTGAACATAAACCATCGCCTGAAGCTCCAGGACGTCGTCCGGTCTCGACGAATAACGAGCCAGCGGCAGCACCGGATAAGAACGCTGCTAATCTGCGTCCGTTCGGGAATCAGAACACGTCAGATCAGTTGGATATTCCGACGTTCCTGCGTAACCGTAATCGTAGCAACAACGACTAGTTAAATATTTTTATCAAGAAGATATGAAAGCACCGTATTATCCAGCTAATAGAGCTAGGGTACTGCGGTGCTTTTTTTATGTGAAATGCTGTTCAGAAGGAATAAAACCCTCCCACGCTATAACTCGACAAAAAAACCTCAAGAATGCCCCCCAAGTTTAGACAGACTTTGAAAGCGAGACTTTTTATACTAATCATATCGTCCAAAAAACAGAGCCTGATCCATTTTGGCTACAGGATAGATTCCGCCATAGTAGGCAGGTGAATGCACTGGTTGTTTATATTGACTTGATATTCGCCGCCAATCTAGTGATCGACGGAATTCTTTTGTGGCTGACAGGCTGGATGGTCAAGCTGAGGATATCATGGTGGCGGCTAGTCCTCTCAGCTCTGGTTGGTGCGCTCTATGTGGTGATGATGTTTGTGCCGGAGTTGTCTTTCATGTATACCTTCCTCATTAAGTTTGGATTGTCGGTGGTTATGCTATGGATTGCCTTTGGTTTTGGGAGTCTGCAAAGCTACCTTCGCACTATGGGAGCTTTTTATATTATCAACTTCGCAGCTGCTGGTGGGATTGTAGGTATTCACTATTTGCTGCAGAGCTCCGGTGATATTTGGAATGGTATTATGTTCACTGCTTCAGGAGGGCATGCTTACCGCCTAAAGATTGGTTTTTGGTTTGTAATTGCAGTATTTCCCCTGGTGTTAATCTGCTTCAAGGCAGTGCACTCCTCACGAATCAGAAGGGAGCAGCTTGAAACCTATATCGGTGAGGTGGTAGTAGAAATTGATGGAGTGACTGTTTCCTGTCCCGGCCTGCTAGACACAGGTAACCGGCTTTGTGATCCTTTGACCCGCATACCGGTGATGGTTATGGAATCTTCGCTCTGGGAGGGACATCTGCCTGAAACATGGAAAGGTAGACTCACTCAGGACGGAGCGGACAAACTTTTACTAGAAACGGACGGGCAGTCGTTTGCTTGGCAGGACAGGATGCGACTGGTGCCTTACAGGGGAGTTAACCGGGGGGCATCATTTATGCTTGCACTGAAGCCTGATCAGGTGACGATAAAGCTTGGTGAAGATATCTTTTATTGTAAAAGAGTCTTGATCGGGCTGGATGGTGGGACATTGTCGGGGGATGGAGCCTATCGGGCTGTAATACATCCTGATTTGACTCAAAAAGAGAGCGCTATTGATGCAGCACTGCCTTCCTAATCTTTAAAGCTAGCTGAACCAAACTTCTGATGGCTGAAAGCGGGATTTGAAAGCTTCACACGCGAACCGTGCACTTCTTGGAGGAGGAACAAATAATGGTCAAATGGAAAATTGCTCTGCAGCTGCAATATTACCGCATGCTGTTTCTACTAGGGCTGAAGAGTCAGGAAATCTATTATATTGGCGGGAGTGAGGCACTTCCTCCACCGCTGACACGGGAAGAAGAAGAATATCTGCTTCAGCGGCTGTCTAGCGGCGATGCAGCTGTTCGTGCGATGTTGATTGAGCGCAATCTTCGCTTGGTAGTATATATCGCTCGTAAATTTGAGAATACCGGCATCAATATCGAGGATCTGGTTTCGATTGGCGCTATTGGCTTAATTAAGGCTGTGAACACTTTTGATCCTGAGAAAAAAATAAAACTGGCTACTTATGCATCCCGCTGCATAGAGAATGAAATCTTGATGTATCTGCGGCGGAACAGCAAGACACGGAGTGAGGTTTCTTTTGATGAGCCGCTTAATATTGATTGGGATGGCAATGAATTATTGCTTTCTGACGTATTAGGAACGGAAAATGATACTATTTATCGGAACATAGAAGAACAGGTTGATCGCAAGCTGCTGCAAAAGGCACTGGAAAAGCTGAGTGACCGGGAAAGACTCATTATGGAGCTGAGATTTGGCCTGCGCGGAGGCGAAGAAAAGACACAAAAAGATGTGGCCGATCTGCTTGGCATCTCCCAATCTTATATTTCGCGGCTGGAGAAAAGAATTATCAAGCGGCTGCGCAAGGAGTTTAACAAGATGGTGTAAGGTGAAATTAGCAAGGAATAAAATGGCGAGCCCGGGAGATAATGTACAGTAATGTTTCTCCTTGGGAGGTAAATCATCATGACCCGTAATAAAGTCGAGATTTGCGGTGTGGATACTGCTAAGCTGCCTGTTCTAACGAATGTGGAAATGCGGCAACTGTTCACTTCGCTGCAGCAGCAGGGCGAGCGATCCGCCAGAGAGAAATTGGTAAACGGTAATCTTAGACTTGTTCTAAGCGTTATCCAGAGGTTCAATAATAGGGGAGAATTTGTTGACGATTTGTTCCAGGTGGGTTGCATCGGTCTGATGAAAGCCATTGATAATTTCGATTTATCACAAAACGTTAAATTCTCCACATATGCAGTTCCGATGATTATCGGTGAGATTCGGCGTTACCTGCGTGATAACAACCCGATTCGGGTATCACGTTCTCTCAGAGATATCGCCTACAAGGCGCTCCAGGTACGTGATAGTCTGACCAATCAGAACTCGCGGGAACCGACGATATTCGAAATATCAGAAGCGCTGGGTGTGCCGAAGGAAGATGTTGTATTTGCTCTTGATGCCATTCAGGATCCAGTGTCCTTATTCGAGCCGATCTATCATGACGGCGGCGATCCTATTTATGTAATGGACCAGATTAGCGACGATAAGAATAAGGATGTGTCGTGGATCGAAGAAATTGCATTACGTGAAGCGATGCGTAAGTTAGGACAAAGGGAGAAACGAATTTTATCCATGCGGTTTTTCGAAGGGAAAACACAGATGGAGGTCGCAGACGAGATTGGCATTTCACAGGCACAGGTCTCACGCCTGGAGAAATCTGCGATTCAGCAAATGCAAAAACACGTGAAATCTTAGAGCAGTAGCCATGAGGAGATATTCCAGAATCCGGGTTAAGGATTTTGGGCGATCTCCTCTTTTTAATGAATGTAGACAAGCTTCCGTATCATATATTGGACTATAGGTCGGATTGTACAGGGGTGGTGAGATGAACGAGGATTATCAAGGGTCTGCCAAAAAAATGAAAATCTCTGATTTTCAGACGAAGGATGTTATCAACATTGTAGATGGCAAGCGGCTGGGGCAGATTAGTGATCTGGAGCTTGATTTGCGCCGTGGTGTCATAGATGCCATCGTTATACCCGGATACACTCGGTTTATGGGATTGTTCGGAGGCGGGACAGATCTGATTATTCCATGGCGGAATATAGTCAAGATCGGGTCCGATGTAGTACTCGTGAAGATTGAAGAGTCACGGATGTCTCCGGGACAGGAAGAGCGGGAAACGATGTATCTGGAGCGGGGAGATCGCAGCGAACGGCGCACTTATTAATTAGGTGCGTTTTTTGTTTTTTTATTTAAGAATTTAGGCGATCTGGCTTAAGCGTCACTTTGTACGGGTATTTACATGTGGTACACTAAGGCGGAGGTGAGGAAATGGAACCGTTTGTGCAGGGGAAAGAAATGCTTATGCTGCTCCATCTGGAGCCGTGGCGAGTGGAGCATAATGAAATTACAGCGGGGTTTACTGGTAGACAGGGAGGGGCTAGCAAGGCGCCCTATGACAGCCTGAATTGTGCGTTTCACGTTGGGGATGCTCCTGAAGCTGTCCTGAGCAATCGGAGAGCGCTTGCCGAAGCTCTTGATTTCAAACCGGAAGCATGGACCTGTGGAGAACAAACCCATGGGGCAGAGATAGCTGTGGTAAGGGAAGTAGACCGTGGGCGGGGACAACAGGACAGAGCATCGGCATTTCAAGCCACGGACGGTCTGCTGACGGATGTGCCCGGGGTTTTGTTGACTTCTTTTTATGCGGATTGTGTGCCCCTTTATTTTTATGATCCCGTGCGTAGAGTCGTCGGTCTTGCGCATGCAGGCTGGAAAGGGACGGTGGCTCAGATTGCCGCAGCCATGGTGAATAAGCTGCAAACGGTATACGGCAGCAATCCACATGATATTGTGGCAGCGATCGGTCCATCCATTGGCGACTGCTGTTATGAGGTGGATGATTATGTGATGGAGCATGTTCGCCAGTTGGAGGGCAGCTTGAATGAGGGTATAGAAACTTTCGATGCTGTGGAGCTTTACAGAGCCTCAGAGACTGATCAGAGTAAATACTTGCTAAACTTGAAAGAAATGAATCGACGCATTATGATAAAAGCAGGAATATTGCCGACTCATATCGAATGTACAACATGGTGTACAAGCTGTAATCGTGATTTGTTTTTTTCATATCGCAAAGAAAACGGTATTACAGGCAGAATGACGAGCTGGATCGGAATAAAGGAGAGTTGAAAGTTGTCTTTAACACTGCAGGAGAGAATTGCTGAGGTAGAGGAACGTGTAGCACGTGCCTGCGCGGCAAGCGGCCGGGATCGTAATGACGTCAAGGTAATTGCAGTGACGAAATATGTTTCTCTGGAAATGGTATCCTCCGTATTGGAGGCAGGACTAGAGCATATTGCCGAGAGTCGCTGGCAGGATGCTGAGCACAAATGGAAGGTTTTAGGGGACAAAGGGAGATGGCATTTTATCGGGCATTTGCAAACCAATAAGGTTAAAGACGTTATTGGAAAATTTCAATATATACACTCTTTGGACCGGATGTCTCTGGCGCAAGAATTACACAAAAAGGCGCTTGCCACCGATCAGGAAGTAAATGTGTTTCTTCAAGTGAATATCTCTGGCGAAGATACGAAGTTCGGTCTGTCACCTGAGGCAGTACCTGGATTTTTACGTGAAATCGCTAGTTTGGACCGCGTTAAGGTAATTGGACTTATGACGATGGCACCTTTAGAAGGTGATCCAGAGCTTACCCGTCCTGTATTTCGCGGACTTCGTGAGCTGCGCGATGAGCTTAATCAACTTGCTTTGACACCTGAGCCGATTACGGAGCTGTCCATGGGAATGTCGAATGATTTTGAAGTGGCGATACAGGAAGGAGCTACCTGGGTACGCCTGGGTACGGTGTTAGTAGGCCATTAGGAGGGATCGTGATGAGCGTTATGAACCGATTTATGAGTTTTTTGGGCTTGCAGGAGGAAGAGGAAGTTGTGGAGCGGGAGCAAATCCACGAAGAGGATGAGTATGAGCCGGCCCCTGTAGAAACCCGCAAAAATCAAAGGGGCAACGTTGTCAGTATCCATTCGCAAAAAAATGTCAAGGTTGTATTATATGAACCACGTTCATATGATGAGGCACAGGAGATTGCTGATCATCTCCGTTCGCATCGGACGGTAGTAATTAACCTGCAGCGTGTTCGCAATGATCAAGCAATGAGAATTATTGATTTTCTCAGTGGAACTGTTTATGCCCTTGGGGGAGGAATCTCTAAAATTGGGGGCAATATATTTATGTGCACTCCAGATACTGTTGAAATTCAAGGCTCCATTACAGAAATCCTAGGTGACGATCAAGACTATAACAGAATGAGGTGAATGGGCTTTGCTTCAAATTGATTACATTATCGATATTTTGTTTAATATTTATTTTTACATGATTATTTTCTATGTGCTAATGTCCTGGTTACCCAACGTTCGTGATAACTTCATTGGAGAACTGCTAAGCAAACTCGTAGAGCCGTATTTAACACCTTTCAGACGGTTTATTCCACCGCTCTTCGGTACACTTGATATCTCTCCAATCATTGCATTACTTGTCTTGGAATTCGCAGCAGGCGGACTTAAATCTATCCTGCATTTGATTTTTTAGGCATCTGTGATGAAGAACGAAGTTTACGGGCATTTTCATCCCGATGAACGTCAATTTGTGGACAAGGCCTTTGAATGGGTTACCAACGCTGGAGAATATCATGAGACTAAATTAACTGAATTTCTCGATCCCCGCCAAGGTTTTATTCTGCAAACTTTAGTTAACCGCCATCCTGACGTGATTGTTAAATGGGAGGGTGGACATGCTGAGGCAGAGCGGAAGCGAGCGCTTGTCGCCCCTGATTATCGTGATCTGGATCAGGAAGACATGGAGCTGAAGGTGCTTGCGATAACCTCAGGGGAGCAGAAGTTTCTGGCCTTGGAGCACGGGGACTACATGGGTTCTATTCTGGGGCTGGGCGTTAAACGAGGCAAAATCGGTGATATTCATGTTCTGGACGATGGTTGTCATGTTGTAGTCGCTGCTGATATTGCAGATTATTTAGCTATGAATTTAACTGGAGTGCACCGGATACAGGTAAGTACGGAAGTATTACCCCTTTCCGCCTTGCGTAATAGTGAGGTTAAGCTGGAAGTGATGGATTTGACTGTAGCGTCCCTGCGATTGGATGGCATTGCCGCAGATGTAACACGGCTTAGCCGAAGCAAAATTCTTGCTCCCATCAAGGCTGGACGCGTTCGGGTAAACTGGAAAGTGGAGGAAGACCCATCCTGCAGTCTTAAGGATGGTGACATGGTATCTATTCAAGGCTTCGGTCGCTTCAAGGTGCTAGAGGTCGGCAGTTTGACGAAAAAGGGCCGATACCGTGTTCAGATTGGTAAATTTGTGTGAATCCCTTGCAGGAATACGGTCTTACTTGTCGAAATTGATTATTTCGAGGGAATCAAACATTTTTAAAGCTGGACGCCGATACTTTAAAGAAGAGGCGGACCATAAATGGCAGGCGGAACACAGAAACACCTTCTGCCTTTACTTGAAGTACAGTCTTTCTTCTTTGTCTGCCGCTTAGTTGCGATTTAGAGATAAAGAAGGTCCGAAATTTCTAGGAGGTGCACAGCATGCCATTAACACCGCTCGATATACATAACAAGGAGTTTTCTCGGAGACTTCGCGGTTATGATGAGGACGAGGTCAACGAATTTCTAGATCAAGTGATCAAGGATTACGAAAGCGTCATCCGTGAGAACAAGGAACTGCAGAATCAGCTTTTGTCTATTCAAGAGCGTCTGGATCATTTTGTGAATATTGAAGAAAGTTTATCGAAGACGATCTTAGTCGCTCAGGAAGCGGCGGATGATGTGAAGAACAACTCCAAGAAGGAATCCCAGCTCATTATCAAGGAAGCGGAGAAAAACGCCGATCGGATTATTAACGAAGCGTTATCCAAATCCCGTAAGGTTGCTATTGAGACTGAAGAATTGCGTAAGCAAGCTTCGATCTATCGCACTCGTTTCCGGACATTAGTGGAAGCTCAGCTGGAGCTGTTATCACAGGATGACTGGAATGCCTTAGAGAGTCGTGAGGCGAGCGAGAACGTAGCCTTCAAGGATGATGTTCTTCATCGCATCTAAAGGTTTCAGACGATAATTGGCTAAATAGAGGGAGCTATTCCCTCTATTTTTATTTTCCGATAAAATAGACCATAATAAAGTGAACTCCATGCGCAAGTACGTCCTTAATAGCTAGATTGGGCGAATGGCTGTTGACATTTAGATTCAAAAAGTCTATAAATAGAACATATCTGTATAATGTTTATATGTATTCGATGACGGGACAAGTACGACAAGGTAACGTTCTCCAGAGAGTCGGCGATTGCTGAGAGCCGATTGTTCGAGCCCTGCCGGAAGATCTTCCCCTAGAAGTTAAGCTGAAGCGTTGATCGTGCGTAAGCTTAACCGTCTGCCGGACGTTACACCGGACCTGTGCACAAGATTTACGCGCAGGACTGAGATTGTGCTGAATACACTCCCCTTAAGGATGTGCTCATGCGCAGAATTAGGGTGGTATCGCGAGCGTCGTCTCGCCCCTTTGGGGGTGGGATGACGCTTATTTTGTTGTTCCGGGGCGGCCATCCCCCTAAATCCCCCTTTCTAAGGGGGACCCCAAGGGCTGCCGCCCTCTGGACACCCGCAAAGTAAAGCCTCGTGCAAATAGGTACGGTGGTGGAAACGAACGGACTCATGTGGCTGAACGAGTGGCCCTTCTTAGGCTCCCCTGGCGGGTTCGCCTGCGGGGCCTTAACGGCAAGAGCGGTGTGCGACCAGCTGCGCAAGGCCGCGCATGGCGCCCCGAGCGATTGCTGCCCTGCGGGATCGCGGCTCGGGTGCCAGGGCAAGAGCGGTGCGCGACCAGCTGCGCAAGGTCGCTCATTGGCACCCCGAGCGATTGCTGCCCTAACGGGATCACGGCTCGGGTGCCCGGAAAGAAGGGGCGGTTGCTGCGCAATGCCGCCGAAGCCCCCGAGCGATTGCTGCCCTACGGGATCGCGGCTCGGGAGCCAGGGCAAGAGCGGTGCGCGACCAGCTGCGCAAGGTCGCTCATTGGCGCCCCGAGCGATTGCTGCCCTAACGGGATCGCGGCTCGGGAGCCAGGGCAAGAGCGGTGCGCGACCAGCTGCGCAAGGTCGCGAAATGGCGCCCCGAGCGATTGCTGCCCTACGGGATCGCAGCTCGGGTGCCAGGGCAAAGAAGTGGCAGCTGCTGCCAGGATCGCCCAAGGATCGAAAAGAGCTTTATAGACTAATCCATGAAAGGATTGACCATCACATGCAAAAAGTAGATGTCAGAGAAAAGGCGCGGGCAAGAGATGTCCGCATATTGAAGAAATGGAACGAAGAGAATACGTTCCGCAAGTCCATGGAGAACCGTGAGGGACGTCCAAACTATGTATTCTATGAAGGTCCGCCAACAGCAAACGGTGCGCCGCATATCGGACACGTGCTGGGACGGGTAATCAAGGATTTCATCGGTCGTTACCAGACAATGAAAGGTTACCGCGTGGTACGTAAAGCAGGCTGGGATACACATGGTCTGCCAGTAGAACTAGGTGTACAAAAGAAGCTTGGCATCTCCGGTAAACAAGAGATTGAGGAATATGGCGTAGAAAAATTCATCCAGGAATGTAAAGACAGCGTCTTCGGTTATGAGAAGCAATGGCGTGAATTTACAGAAGCGATTGGATACTGGACAGATCTAGATAATCCTTACGTAACCTTGGATAACACCTATATCGAAAGTGTATGGAACATCTTGGCTACAGTGCATGAGAACGGGTTGCTTTACCGCGGACACCGTGTTAGCCCGTATTGCCCGAGCTGCCAGACTACATTAAGCTCGCATGAAGTTGCCCAAGGCTACAAAACCGTTAAGGATCTCAGTGCAACTGCGAAGTTCAAGCTGGATGACAGCGGAGACTACGTATTGGCTTGGACGACAACACCTTGGACCTTGCCAGCCCATATGGCGCTAGCTATGAACCCGGACATGGATTATGTACGTGTGCAACAAGAAGATGGTGTGTACATCGTTGCTAAAAACTTGGTCGAAGAAGTAATGAAAGGCGAGCACACAGTCCTTTCTACACATAAAGGTTCCGAGTTTATCGGTAAAACTTACGCACCTCCATTCGGATATATTAAGGCAGAGAAAAGCAATGTTATCGTAGGTGCTTCTTTCGTTACAGATTCCAGTGGTACAGGGATCGTACACATGGCACCAGCACATGGTGAAGATGACTACAAGACTTGCCGTGAGAATGGCATCAGCTTCGTAAATGTGGTTGATAATTCCGGTAAGTATACGGATGTAGTTTCTGATTTTGCGGGACGTTTTGTTAAGGATTGCGATCTGGATATCATTAAGGTTTTGTCTGAAAAAGGATTGCTTTACGGTAAAGAAAAATACGAGCACAGCTATCCGTTCTGCTGGCGTTGTGATACACCACTTTTGTATTACGCAACAGACAGCTGGTTCATCAACACTACAGCGATCAAAGATCAGCTGATTGCTAACAACAACAGTGTGGCTTGGTACCCTGAGCATGTACGTGAAGGCCGTTTCGGGAAGTTCTTGGATGAACTGGTTGACTGGAATATCAGCCGTAACCGTTATTGGGGTACACCCCTCAATGTCTGGGTATGTCAAGAAACGGGCAAAGAGTTTGCACCACACAGCATTGAAGAGCTAAGAGCGATGGCGATTGGTGATGTTCCTGAAGATATCGAGCTGCATAAACCTTTCGTGGATAAGATCAAGCTGCGCAGTCCGTTTAGCGAAGGTGCAGAGATGGTTCGCACACCGGAAGTGATCGACGTATGGTTCGATAGTGGCTCAATGCCTTTTGCACAAAGCCATTATCCATTTGAGAACGAGGATAAGCTGAATGATCAGTACCCGGCAGATATGATCTGTGAAGGGATCGACCAGACCCGCGGATGGTTCTACAGCTTGCTTGCAGTATCCACCTTGTTTAAGGGTAAAGCTCCATATAAAGCAGTTATTGCTCACGGTCATATCCTCGATGAGAATGGTCAAAAAATGTCCAAATCCAAAGGCAATGTTATTGATCCTTGGGAAATCATGAACGATTACGGCACGGATGCATTCCGTTGGGCTATTTTGTCCGACAGTGCACCGTGGAATAATAAACGTTTCTCGCGTGGTCTTGTAGGTGAGACAAAATCTAAAGTAGTGGATACGCTGGTGAATACACATGCCTTCTTAACGCTTTATGCGGGCATCGATGGATACGACCCAGCCGATCATCCTTTTAAGGTATCAAAACATAAGCTGGACCGCTGGATCCTGTCCCGTCTGAACAGCTTGATTCTTTTGGTGGATAAAGGACTTGCGGTAAATGACTTCGTGAATACGTCTAGAGCGATTGAGAACTTTGTGGATGAGCTGAGCAACTGGTATATCCGTCGTTCCCGTGACCGCTTCTGGGGTAGTGGTCTAGGTGAAGATAAATTGGATGCTTACCGTACGTTGACTCATGTGCTTTTGGCGACAGCGACTTTGATGGCTCCATTTACACCGATGTTGTCCGAAGATATCTTCACGAACCTTGGCGGCGGAGAAAGTGTGCATTTGGCAGACTACCCGGTTGCTGACGAGAACTTGATCGATAAAGAGCTGGAAGAGGATATGGAAAGTGCAAGACAGATTGTTGAGCTGGCGCGTAACGTACGTAACGAAACAGGCATTAAGAATCGTCAACCGCTGTCCGAGCTGATCGTTTCGATGAACCGTGACTTCCATTTGTCTGAGTATGAAGAGATCATCAAAGACGAGATCAACATCAAGAACATCGTGCTGGAGAACAGTGACAGCGGATTTGTTGATTTCACACTCAAGCTGAATCTTAAGGTTGCCGGTAAAAAATACGGTAAAAACGTAGGCTTCCTGCAAGGCTTTCTGAAAGCTATGGATAGTGACTCTACCCGTAAAGCGGTGCAAGACGGCTCAATCGCGATTGCGACACCTGAAGGTGAAGAGCTTGTAATCACTTCTGAAGAGCTGCTTGTTGAAAAACAAGCCAAAGCAGGTTTCGCCGCAGCTTCCGGATATGGAGTTACGGTTGCGCTCAATACCGAAATCACGCCTGAGCTTGAACAAGAAGGCTGGGTTCGTGAGATCATTCGTGCGGTTCAAGATTACCGTAAACGTCTGGATCTGCCGATCGAGAAACGGATCGCACTCACTTTGAAGTTAGACGATGAGCTAAAAGCAGCTGTTACAGCATTTGACAATGTACTGCGAGATAATGTACTTGTGACTACGGTTGATTTTGATGGAGAACATGCTTTTGAGACGGTAGAAGTCGGTGATAAATCCATCGGTATCCATATCGAAGCATAATTCTGCATTACCTGTCCCAAAACAGCATATACTAGCGGCATAAGTGTAAACGGAGATCTTCCGTTTATGCGGGAAATATAGTCTTTATATTTCGGCGCAAAACTAACGAGTCCCGAGCTTAAGGAGATGAATTCTCTTTGGCCGGGCTCGTTTACTTTGTAGCGAAGGAAAGATATATGAGAGGAGCCGTAGCTGTGGAGGGAAATAAGAGGAGAATCTCCATTAAGACATCCGGCAATAAGAATAACCCAGACAAGGAAAAGGAGAATAAGGCTTTTCCTGAAGTTAATCCTGAGTATCTAACAGCAGATCCGCGTAATCCCGAGGATATTCCGCTGGAAGAAAAAATGAATACGATGTACCGTTTGACCTTTGAGTGGGCTCATATTTTGGAAAAATCCCGAATTTATCAATATACGGATCTGCTATATTCACCTTGGCGGTTGATTTGGAGAAATATTTTATTTGGAGCAGCTCGGGGAGTTGGGATCGCACTGGGTTTTACTTTTTTTGCGGCAACGATTATTTATATCCTTCAGGGACTAGGCGCGCTCAATCTACCGATCATTGGTGATTATATTGCGGATATTGTGCGGATCGTACAGCGTCAGCTAGAATTCAAATAGCCATCGAAACGTTAAGATTAAAAACAGCGAACCATTCCTCAAAACTGGAACAGTACGCTGTTTAAATGTTTTTGTATAGGGGACATCTGTGTTTAGTCTTCGTCGAGAGGATCAAGACTATGGGTTGCCTCGTCACTGTCCAAATAACGCTGGTAGCTCCGTCCCGGCACTACAATTAGATTGTTGCCCGTGATATCAGTGGCGATAAAGTTCTCCCAAGGCTCTACGCAGCCTTCCAGTTCATCGGCTTCAATCTCCATATCATTATAAGAATCAATATTGTTGCCCTCCGCCATGGCGGGAGAATTCGAGGTACCCCAGCTTTCAACAATCTGCCAGGCATCCTCGCCGTCAAAACCGTTTTGATCGTCGCGCTCATCCAGACTGGTGCGTCCAAAAGGTGGAGATAACAGCTCCTCTTCTACTGGTCGAGTGAAAGGTGCGTTTTGCCGCGGGTTGTGCTCTTTACAATAAAGTGTGGAAGGGATGGCAGATAAACGTTCAAAAGGGATCGGCTCACCACTAGCCTTGCATATCCCATAAGTGCCATTATCCATAGCGGATAAAGCAGCTTCAATATCGTCCAGCTCATGCTCGTCCCGTTCTAACAGTGAAATGTCCATGGAGCGATTATACAAATCGGTGGCTGCATCTCCTGGATGGTTGTCATTCTCGGAAAGTTCTCCGGAACCATCCCGCATGGATTCATCTAAGCCGTAATGCTCATTATTCTGAAGCCTGCGCTGAATCGTATCCCGATCTTTTTCCAATCGTGCACGTAGCTCTGAGAGCTGCTGTACTGTCAGGTGCGTCATAATGAGAAAGCTCCTTTCTGTACCTTTTATAAGAATCATTCCGACTTGCCGGATAACACCGGATGGTTCTTCTGTTAGGTTGACCGGAGAGCAGGGATTTTACCGCTGGAAAATAGTCCCCAAGATTGAACTTAGCGGATGTCCCGCAATAGACGATTCTTTAAGGGCTGTGCTACAATATACAAGTCTTTAAACAGTATTCGTACCGCATTTAGCGGGAAAAATAAGAACGGAGTGACAACTTCTGTGGTGTACTATTTGATTGCTCTTATTGTATTTTTGGTGGATCAAGGGACAAAGTATCTCATTGCTACACGTCTGGAGATCGGAGAACAGATTTCTGTTATCGGAGATTTTTTCCTGATTACCTCTCATCGCAATCGCGGGGCTGCTTTTGGGATTCTCGAAGGTCAGCAATGGTTCTTCTTTCTAGTTACGGTTGTAGTGGTTAGTGGTATCGTTTGGTATTTGAACAAGACTAGACACTCGCGGAAGCTGTTATCTGTTGCCCTAGGGCTTGTACTGGGTGGAGCTATCGGTAACTTCCTGGACCGGATAATCAATGGTGAGGTTGTTGATTTCCTTCTGTTCAATTTTGGGAGCTATAGCTTCCCCATTTTTAATGTGGCGGATTCTTGTATCGTCATTGGGGTTGGATTGATTCTTCTGGATTCTTTTCGTGACCTTAAAAACGGCGAAGAAATTACAGAAATAAAAGAAGTAAAAGAAGCAAAGGAAGTAAGAGAAGGGAATGAATGATTTGAATAAAGACGTCAATCACCAAGCGGCATCTACGAGCGAAGAAGAGAGGGACGTCACGGAATGGACCGTTTCGGCAGAGAACGCGCGGGAGCGAATCGATAAATATATTACGGAATCATGGGAAGAAGAAATTTCCCGTTCTCAGGTGCAGCTGTGGATCAGCGGCGGTAACGTTACGGTTAATGGCAAGCCAGTGAAAGCCAACTATAAGCTATCGGAAGGCGACGTGGTTAGCGTTGTTGTCCCTGAAGCAGAAGTAACGGATTTGATCGCGGAGAACATTCCTCTTGAAGTTGTATATGAAGACAGCGATGTCATTGTGATTAATAAACCCCGGGGCATGGTTGTGCATCCAGCTGCGGGACATCCGTCAGGCACCTTAGTAAATGCGCTGATGTATCACTGTAAGGATCTGTCCGGCATTAACGGTGAGATTCGTCCAGGTATTGTACATCGGATCGATAAAGATACCTCTGGTCTTATCATGGTGGCTAAGAATGATGCCAGTCATGCCTCACTTGCCGCACAGCTTAAAGAGCATAGTGTTACGCGCCGATATATTGCAGTCGTACACGGTAACTTGTCGCATGATAAGGGCACTGTTGACGCACCGATTGGCAGAGATCCACATGATCGCAAGCTATACACAGTAACCGAAAAGAACAGCAAAAAATCCGTGACCCATTTTACAGTAATGGAACGCTTCGGAGATTGTACACTGCTGGAGCTGCAGCTGGAGACTGGCCGCACGCATCAGATCAGGGTACATATGAAGTTCATTGGCCATCCACTTGTAGGCGATCCGATATATGGACGCAGCAAGGGCACTACGATGAATGGACAAGCGTTGCATGCGGCGGTGCTCGGATTTATTCATCCTACCACAGGTGAATATAAAGAATTCAGCAGACCTATTCCGGAGGACATGGAAGAAGTCCTGTTCACACTACGCAGCAGATAAGTACAAATGAAGTGATAATTAGTCTATGGTATTGAACACTACTTTACGGCATATTTAAAAACATAAGGATAAAGAAAGGGTAATGCCTTATTCTTTATCCTTATTTTTATAATGAAACGGATATCCGGAAACATACGCCATCCAAGGGACGGCGAAGCCGTTTCTTTTAAAAGTAGAATAGATATTCAGGAGATGAGATGACAGTATGAGTATTGAACAATACCAAGATAGCTTCATTCAGACTAATTTTGCAGACCGCATCGGCGGTGCCAATTATGGCAAAGACACTTCGATTTATAAATTCGAGAAAATCAAACGTGCTAAAGCATCCGCAAAACAGGATTTTCCTAACATTGAACTAATTGATATGGGCGTAGGCGAGCCGGATGAGATGGCTGATGCGGGTATCGTAGCTAAGCTTGCTGAAGAAGCAGCGAAGGAAGAAAACCGCGGATATGCGGACAACGGAATTGCCGAATTCAAGACTGCTGCTGCTGAATATTTGCGGGAAGTTTTCCGTGTGGAAGGAATTGATCCAGAAACGGAAGTAGTTCACTCCATCGGATCGAAGCCTGCGCTGGCTATGTTGCCATCTTGTTTTATCAATCCAGGTGATATCACGATTATGACCGTGCCGGGTTATCCAGTCTTGGGTACACATACTAAATATTTGGGTGGACAAGTATTTACAGTGGAGCTGAAGAAGGAGAATAAATTCCTTCCAGATTTGAACGAAATTCCGGAAGACATTGCTCGTAAAGCTAAGCTTCTTTATCTAAACTATCCAAACAATCCAACGGGCGCTAGTGCCACTCCTGAGTTTTTTGCTGAGGTCGTTGCATGGGCGAAAAAATACGATGTAGTGGTTATCCATGACGCACCTTATGCTGCCTTGACCTATGACGGTTTGAAGCCACTTAGCTTCCTCTCCGTTCCAGGTGCAAAGGATGTGGGTGTAGAGCTGCATTCTCTTTCTAAGTCTTACAATATGACGGGTTGGAGAATTGGTTTTGTGGCTGGTAATCCGCTAGTGGTTAAAGCTTTCAGCGATGTGAAGGATAATAACGATTCCGGCCAATTTATCGCGATTCAAAAAGCAGCGGCTTATGGTCTTGCTCATCCGGAGATTACTGAAGCGATTGCGGATAAATACTCCCGTCGTCACAACCTGCTAGTTGATGCACTGAACAGCCTTGGCTTTAAGGCTGAGAAGCCAAAAGGTTCCTTCTTCCTGTATGTCGCTGCACCTAAGGGAATCAAAGACGGCCGTCGCTTTGAATCCGGTGAAGATTTCTCCCAATTCCTGATTCGTGAGAAGCTGATCTCCACTGTGCCTTGGGATGATGCAGGTCCGTTTGTTCGTTTCTCCGTTACCTTTATTGCTAAAGGTGAAGAGGAAGAGAGACGTGTCATCTCTGAAATTCAAAGACGTCTTAGCGATGTGGAATTTGAGTTTTAAGCATTGTTATTGAAATTAATGAGGCTGTCCGAAAAGTAGTGAATTCTACTTGGGGGCAGCTTCTTTTTTATGGAATAGGAAATGTGGATGTTGCTGTGCCTTATGACTATATGACCACGTGTCGTGTTCTGTACTATTGGGGTGGGTGGTGGATCAATGCTGTGTGTGATTTTCGTACAGCTTGCAGTAGATGATTTGTGGTAGCTGTGACGGTGGAATTTGTGCGGTGGACTTGTGTGGTGAGTGATATGTGTTCTGAGTTTGTGTGGAAGTAAAGAGTGGGTTTTAAACTAATTAGGGAAAACCTCCCTGAAATTAGCCGATATTCGCTCTAAATGAACGAAATCAGGGAAAACCTCCCTAATAATCAGGGGTTTTCTATATTAATCACTGAATCGGCCAACAATTAGGGAAGTTTTCCCTAATTACAAGTCTGATGAACAGAAATCACTGACTTTCAGGGAGGAATTCCCTAATTACTATATAAGAACCTCACCAATTGCATCATTTGGAGCATTACTAGGTGCGTCTCTTGAACCATTTGGACATTAAGTAGTGTTAAGAACATAAACGAGGCTGTCCTAAAAGAGATGAAACGGCTATTTGGGTTCAGCCTCGTTTTTTATGCAGATATACTGAGTACCGCTTTCCCCTTGTTGTTAATAGAAGTAAGGAAGAGAAGTGCAAAAGTTTAGGCAGAGAAAGTTGACATGAAGGGGTTGTTCTGTCATAATTCTTGTTAAATGAATAGCGCCTTTAATTCAGTCCTGTGAGGCTGGCAAGGTAACGTGAATCGAGGTTCGCGACTCTTAGAAAGGTATCCGTGTGTAAATACGGAACTGTCTTTTTATGCGCGCGGCCGTCATCTTCCTCATCTGCGGATTTCACTCCTTGCCTGTTATAGGCAAGGAGTTTTTTGATTTCCGGGAACTTGAATAGGCGAACAAGCTGGAGGGTGACAAGATTATGGTTACTGAGAAAAATGTCATTATGGATGAAACGGCGATCCGCCGGGCCTTATCACGTATTGCTCATGAGATTTTGGAGAAGAACAAAGGTATCGAGAATTGTCTGCTGGTCGGTATTCGGACACGAGGTGTGTATCTGGCACAGCGTATCGCTGAGCGCATCAAGGAGATTGAAGGCGTCGAGATTCCATACGGTGAGCTGGATATCACACATTACCGGGATGACCGTGAAGTGGAAGGCAGTGAAGCAGTAGTGAAGAGTAACGTCGTTATTACTTCAGGAAGTGCTGGCATCCATGATCAAAAAGTTATTTTGTTCGATGATGTACTTTACACCGGACGCACCATCCGCGCGGCGATGGACGCTTTGATGGATTGCGGACGCCCACGAATGATTCAACTGGCAGTACTGGCTGACCGCGGACACCGCGAGCTGCCGATCCGGCCGGACTACATCGGTAAGAATGTACCTACCTCAAAGCACGAGCAGATTGAAGTGGCGCTGAAGGAATACGACGGCAAAGATGAGGTCTACATTATTTCAAACCGGGAGGAACGATAACATCATGACACTTACCAAGGTAAAGGAACGTAGTCTGCTGGGAATCAAAGAGCTTGACCGGTCGGAAATTATCCAACTGCTTGACAGAACAGCATTTTGGGACAATCAAAGTGAAAAGCTGACGCCCATCTTGAACTCCCATTTTATTTCTAACATGTTTTTTGAGAACAGCACACGCACACGCTTCTCTTTCGAGATGGCAGAGAAACGACTAGGTGCGCAAGTACTTAATTTTACGGCTGCAGCTTCTAGTGTAGAAAAAGGGGAGTCGATCTACGATACAGTGCGCACACTGGAATCGATGGGGATCGATGCCGGAGTTGTGCGTTTGAAGCCTGCAGGTGTGCTGCAGCAGTTAGCTGAGAAGGTGTCCATACCGCTTATCAATGCGGGCGACGGTAACAATGAACATCCTACGCAGGCGCTGCTTGATTTATACACCATGACCAAAACCTTTGGGGAACTAAAAGGCCTGACAGTCTCCATCATTGGGGACATTATGCATAGCCGCGTAGCGCGTTCTAATCTCTGGGGGCTTACGAAAATGGGAGCCAAGGTGCAGTTCTGCGCACCGGATAATATGAAGGCTCCTGAGCTTATGGAGTATGCGCCTTACGTAACTATGGAAGAAGCTCTTAAAGCGGATGTAGTAATGATGCTTCGAGTACAGCTTGAGCGCCATACTTCCGGCATTAAGCTGTCTGCTGAAGATTACCGTAGCCACTATGGTCTAACAGAAGAGCGGGCAGCTAAGCTCGCCAAAGACACAATCATTATGCATCCAGCTCCGGTTAACCGGAATCTAGAGATTGATGATGCAGTAGTAGAGTGCAGTCAATCGCGGATTTTCCCGCAAATGTCTAATGGCGTACCGGTCCGGATGGCGGTTCTCGAAAGAGCTTTACTATAAGCTTACGGAATGCTAACGTATAGAGACTAATAAATATACACAAAGATGAATTTTTATTATATAATAACGAGAGGGCCCGCAGCTGTGATCTGAGGGTAAAGGTAGAATCATGACAGTGATTATTAGAAACGCCAGCGTATTGAATAAGGAAGGCTTGCTTGAGCGCAAACACATCGAACTACAGGATGGTGTGATCTCGGCTATAATCGACGGAAATGAAGCTATCGGAGAAGCCACGGAGATCATTGATGCTGAAGGTAAGCTGCTCATTCCGGGACTCATTGATATGCATGTGCACTTGCGTGAACCGGGATTTGAACACAAGGAAACAGTGGAAACCGGAAGTCGCTCAGCTGCTAAAGGCGGATTTACAACCATTGCATGTATGCCAAATACTCGTCCGGTGACAGATAGCCCGGAGATCGTGCAATTTGTGAAAGACAAGGCGCGTGAAGCAGGACTAGTTAAAGTGCTTCCTTATGCAGCCATTACGAAAAATGAGCTCGGACGTGAGTTGACGGATTTTGCGGCGCTCAAAGAAGCTGGAGCTATTGGTTATACAGACGACGGTGTGGGCGTACAAAGTGCTCAAATGATGAAAGATGCAATGAACATCGCAGCATCGCTCGATATGCCAGTCATTGCTCACTGCGAAGATAACTCGCTGGTTGAGGGCTGCTGTGTAGCTGAAGGTGAGTTCGCTAAGAAGCATGGCCTCAAAGGAATTCCGAATGAGTCAGAGGCGATCCATGTTGGACGCGATATTTTGCTGGCAGAAGCGACAGGCGTTCATTACCATGTATGCCATGTCAGTACTGAACAGTCGGTGCGGCTGATTCGCCAAGCAAAAGAGATCGGCATTAAAGTAACTGCTGAGGTATGTCCGCATCACTTGCTTCTTGCTGAAGACGATATTCCAGGCCTTGACGCCAATTGGAAAATGAACCCGCCGCTGCGCTCCCGCCGCGATGTTGAGGCGTGTATCGAAGGGTTGCTTGATGGCACACTAGATATGATTGTTACAGATCATGCGCCACATAGTGAGGAAGAGAAAGCGAAAGGAATGCAGCTGGCACCTTTTGGTATCGTTGGATTCGAGACAGCTTTCCCACTCTTATACACGGCGTTTGTAGAAACCGGAAAATGGGATTTATCCTTACTAGTACAAAGAATGACTGCCGATCCTGCACGGGTATTCAGATTGAACACCGGGGTTATGGAGATCGGAGCTCCTGCAGATTTGACACTCATCGATCTGGAGCAGGAAAAAGAAGTAGACCCAGGTTCCTTCGCAAGCAAAGGACGCAACACACCTTTTGGCGGCTGGAAGCTTAAGGGTTGGCCAGTAAAAACTTGGGTGGACGGCAAAGCCGTATGGACTGAGAAAAACTAGCGGACTGGTGAGGCGAAATTGCTGATCTTTGCGGATCAGCAATTTGAGCGCGTACACTCCGGAAGGCATGCAAGGCATACGTATCAGACTACAGAACATGAAGGAGTGGAAGGGAATGCAGGCGAGATTGCTGCTTCAAGACGGAACTTTATTTACAGGTACCGCATTTGGCGCTGAAGGTGAAAAGACAGGCGAGGTTGTTTTTAACACAGGAATTACAGGATATCAAGAGGTGCTGTCTGACCCTTCATATTGCGGACAAATCGTTACCATGACGTACCCATTGATTGGGAACTACGGGATTACGCGGGATGATTTCGAATCTGTTCGACCTTTCGTACACGGTTTTGTAGTGCGTCGTCATGAAGAAGTTCCAAGTAACTGGCGCGCAGAATACAGTGTGGACGACCTGCTGAAAGAATACGATATTCCTGGAATCAGCGAGATTGATACCCGGATGTTGACGCGGATTATTCGCCACTACGGAACAATGAAGGCGATCCTGACTACCTCTAACAAACGGGTAGAGGAATTGATGGAAATGATGGGCGACACTTCAATTGAAGAACTGCGCAATCAGGTAGCACGCACATCTACTCCAAGCATGTACAATAGCCCGGGAACTAAAGAACGCATCGTGCTGGTAGATTACGGAGCGAAGGCTGGTATCTTACGCGAGTTGAACAATCGCGGTTGTGATGTTGTAGTTGTACCTCATGACGTAACTGCTGATGAGATTCGTCGCCTCAATCCAGATGGTATCCAGCTGTCCAACGGCCCTGGGGACCCGAAAGACGTTCCACACGCAGTGAAGACGATCTCAGAATTGCTTGGTGAATACCCAATCTTCGGTATCTGCTTAGGTCACCAGCTGTTTGCACTGGCTTGTGGCGCGGATACAGAGAAGCTGAAATTCGGACACCGTGGCGGTAACCATCCGGTTAAAGAATTGGAGAGCGGACGTTGCTTCATTACTTCTCAGAACCATGGCTACACAGTGAATGAAGACTCTGTGAAGAGCACGGATCTAGAGGTTACTCACATTAATAATAATGATAAGACCGTTGAAGGACTTAAACATACCCGTTATCCTGCGTTTTCAGTACAGTACCATCCAGAAGCAGCACCGGGACCTCATGACAGCAGCTACTTATTCGATCGTTTCTTACAGATGATCGCTGATCATAAAGCTAACACACCTGTAAGCTCGCGCCAGGCGCAGCTTGCGGCAAACGCCAGAATCACGGCGCCAAAACCTACAGTAAAACAGCTTGAAGCCGTGAAAGGAGCTCTATAACATGCCTAAGAATGAAAAGCTTAAAAAAATATTAGTAATCGGTTCTGGACCGATTGTTATCGGGCAAGCCGCAGAATTTGACTATGCCGGAACGCAGGCCTGTCAGGCCCTGAAAGAAGAAGGCGTCGAAGTTGTGCTGATCAACAGTAACCCAGCGACTATCATGACTGACACCAATATGGCTGATAAAGTTTATATCGAGCCGATTACCCTTGAATTCGTAACTGGCATCATCCGTCAGGAGCGCCCAGATGGCTTGTTGCCAACTTTGGGAGGACAGACAGGTCTTAATATGGCTGTAGAATTGGCTCGTGCAGGAGTACTAGAGCAAGAGAATGTTAAGCTTCTAGGTACCCAGCTTGAGTCCATCGAAAAAGCAGAGGATCGCGATTTGTTCCGTGATCTGATGCGCGAACTGGAACAGCCTGTACCAGAGAGCACTATTATTACCACAGTAGATGAAGCGATGAAATTCGCTGAGGAAATTGGTTTCCCTCTAATTGTACGCCCGGCCTATACGCTTGGCGGCACCGGCGGCGGGATCTGCGACAACGAAGAAGAGCTGCTTGAGACTGTCAAAGCAGGTATTCGTTATAGCCCGATCGGACAATGTTTGGTGGAGAAAAGTATTGCCGGCATGAAGGAAGTTGAATACGAGGTTATGCGTGATGCGAACGACAACTGTATCGTTGTCTGCAACATGGAGAACTTCGACCCGGTAGGTGTGCATACAGGTGACAGTATCGTTGTGGCACCTAGCCAAACGTTATCCGATCGTGAATATCAAATGCTGCGCAGCGCTTCACTCAAAATCATTCGTGCGCTGAATATCGAGGGTGGCTGCAACGTGCAGTTCGCACTGGATCCGCAAAGCTATCAATATTATGTAATCGAAGTAAATCCACGTGTCAGCCGCTCTTCGGCTTTGGCTTCGAAAGCAACCGGTTATCCGATTGCCAAAATGGCTGCCAAAATCGCGCTTGGTTACACACTTGATGAAATCGTCAATCCAGTTACTGGACAGACCTATGCTTGCTTCGAGCCTACACTTGACTATATCGTAAGCAAAATCCCACGCTGGCCGTTCGACAAGTTCATTCATGCGAACCGTAAGCTGGGCACACAAATGAAAGCAACTGGAGAAGTTATGGCCATCGGTCGTACCTTCGAAGAGTCCATTCATAAAGCAATTCGTTCCCTGGAAATCGGTGTACACCGTTTCCGCCTGCCGGGCGCTGAAGATTTGGAAGAAAGCGTCCTGCGTGAACGTCTGGCAAAACCTGATGATGAGCGGTTGTTCTTGATCGCGGAAGCCTTCCGCCGCGGATTTGGCTTGCAAGAGATCCAAGATATCACTAACGTGGACTGGTGGTTCCTGTCCAAGATCGAGGGACTGATCAACTTTGAAGAGGTTATTCGTGGGGATGAAAGCTTATCAGCAGAAACCCTGTATCAAGCTAAACGCAGAGGTTTTACAGACCGTGCGATTGCTGAGATTCGTGCAGAAGGACAAGCGAACGTTAAATTCATCAAAGAAGCTGATGTACGCGCGCTTCGTTTAGAGCGAGGATTAACGCCTGTATTCAAAATGGTAGATACCTGTGCGGCTGAGTTCGAAGCTTCTACACCTTACTACTACTCTACTTATGAGACTGAAAATGAAGTCATTCATTCCGATAAACAAAAGGTTATCGTACTTGGATCGGGTCCAATCCGGATCGGTCAAGGGATTGAGTTCGATTACTCCACTGTGCATGCAGTGTGGGCGATTCAGAAGGCAGGTTATGAAGCGGTTATTATCAATAATAACCCTGAGACTGTATCTACCGACTTTAATACTTCGGACCGGTTGTATTTTGAACCCTTGTTCTTTGAAGATGTAATGAACGTAATTGCGCAAGAGAATCCGATTGGGGTTATCGTACAATTCGGAGGCCAAACAGCCATTAACCTTGCTGCACCATTAAGTGCGGCTGGCGTTAAGATTCTCGGAACTAGCCTAGACAGTATTGACGAAGCTGAAGACCGGAAGAAATTCGAAGCTTTGCTGGCTCGTCTGGATATTGCCCAACCAAAAGGTAAGACGGTTATCAACGTAGATCAAGCAGTAGAAACTGCACAATCACTTGGATATCCGGTGCTGGTACGTCCTTCCTATGTACTTGGTGGACGCGCAATGGAAATTGTATATAATGATGCGGAATTGCTTAGCTACATGGTAGAAGCAGTTAAGGTGAATCCGGAGCATCCGGTATTGATTGACCGTTACATGCTTGGTAAAGAGGTTGAGGTAGACGCAATTTGTGACGGTGAGACGGTAGTTATTCCAGGGATTATGGAGCATGTTGAGCGTGCAGGCGTTCACTCCGGTGACTCCATCGCTGTATATCCTCCGCAATATCTGGATGAAGGTCTGAAAGCAAAAATTGCAGAGATCACAATCAAGATTGCTAAGGAACTGAAAACGATTGGTCTGGTCAACATCCAGTTCGTCATCTATCAGAATGAAGTGTACGTCATTGAAGTAAATCCGCGTTCATCGCGTACGGTTCCATTCTTGAGTAAAGTAACTGGAATTCCAATGGCGCATCTGGCAACCAAAATCATTCTCGGCGGTAAGCTGAAAGATGACGGTTATACAGAAGGTCTATGGCCGGAAAGTGATTATGTATCGGTTAAAGTGCCAGTGTTCTCTTTTGCCAAGCTGCGTAGAGTAGAACCAACGCTCGGACCTGAAATGAAATCGACGGGTGAGGTTATGGGCCGCGATAAATTGTATGCAAAAGCTTTGTATAAAGGTCTAATCGGAGCAGGAATGAAAATTCCAGCAACTGGCGCTATCATCGTTACAGTGGCAGATAAAGATAAAGCAGAGGCTGTGGAGCTTATGAAAGGCTTCCACTCGCTGGGTTACAAGATCATTGCTACCGGAGGCACCGCTCAAGCGCTTGAAGAAGCAGGTCTCAACGTAATGAACGTGAACAAGCTGGATGAAGGTGCACCGAACATTCTCGACTTGATTCGTGGTGGGCAAGCCAACTTCGTCTTTAATACACTGACTAAAGGGAAAACACCAGAGCGTGATGGATTCCGTATCCGTCGTGAAGCGGTTGAGAATGGCGTCGTATGTATGACATCACTCGATACAGTAACGGCACTGCTCAGAATGCTGCAGACGATCAACTTCTCGTCACAGTCCATGCCTGCTTTTGTCGGACAATTAAACTAATCTCATAAAGATGCATAGGGCGGTTTGCGTTTACGCAGACCGTTCCGCTATGCCTAGGGGCTAATAAATGAAGAGTGTGGATTTAAGTCTGCACTGGATGGGAGAACGGTTATGGGACAGGGAGATGCAAAGTGGAATGAAATGGCGAATCGCTTGATGATCGCCTTGGATTACCCTGATGTTGCTGGGGCAAGAACCTTGATTGACAAGCTGGAAGGGATTCCTTGTTATATGAAAGTGGGAATGCAGCTCTTCTATGCAGCAGGACCGGAATTCATTAATGAACTGAAATCTCGGGGGTATTCTGTATTTGCAGATGTCAAAATGCATGATATTCCTAACACGGTAAAAGGCGGGGCAGAAAGCCTTACGAACCTCGGTGTAGATATGTTTAACGTACATGCCGCAGGAGGCTCGGCAATGATGGCTGCAGCCCGTGAAGGCGCTGCTTCAGTAGTTAATGGGAATGCTACGCTTAAAATGCCTTTGATTATCGCAGTTACACAGCTAACCAGCACGAGCCAAGAAGTGATGAATAACGAAATTGGAATCGCAGGAGACGTAGCAGATACTGTAGTCAGATACGCTAAGCTGGCAGCCGCTGCAGGTCTGGATGGGGTAGTGGCTTCACCGCAAGAGTCCTCAGCGATCGCAGAGGCTTGTGGGCCCGCATTCTGCACAGTTACACCTGGTATCCGCCCAGCAGGTGCATCCCTAGGTGACCAGTCCCGGGTGATGACGCCGGGCAAAGCCATTCAGCAAGGCAGCCACTTCCTGGTGGTGGGCCGTCCTGTTACAACTGCAGCTGATCCACGTCAAGCAGCACTAAATATTATTGAGGAGATGACCCTAGCATGAGTACATTAAATAGAAGTGAACAAGTAGCAAGTTATCTGCTTACGATAGGAGCGGTGGCACTGCGACCGCAGGAGCCTTTTACCTGGACCTCTGGTATTAAGTCCCCGATCTATTGCGATAACCGTCTGACTATGGCTTACCCAGAGGTACGTAACTATATTGCTGATGCCTTCGCTGAGCTTATTAAAAGCCAGTATCCAGATGCAGAGGTGATCGCAGGTACAGCAACCGCAGGCATTCCTCACGCAGCTTGGGTAGCTGATAAACTCAATCTGCCAATGGCTTATATCCGCGATAAAGCTAAAGGTCACGGCAAGCAGAATCAGATCGAAGGCCTAATTAAGCCGGGGCAAAAGGTAGTCGTTATCGAAGACCTGATCTCTACTGGTGGAAGCTCCATCAAAGCAGCTCAAGCTGTGCAAGAAGCAGGCGCAGAAGCGTTGGCTGTATTGGCAATCTTCAGCTACGAGCTGGATCGTGCGGTCGATGCTTTTGCTGCCGCTGAAATGCCATTACAAAGCTTGTCCAACTACAGCACATTGATTGATGTGGCTCTTACACAAGGCGAGATCGCAGCTACGGATGTGGAACTGCTGAAATCTTGGAGAAAAGATCCGTCCGCATTTGGCGTTTAAAATAAATACCTGTGTATAGATTGGACGGGCCTCTCACATTTTGGTGGGAGGCTTTTCTTTTTAACTGCACCGAGTGCAATTAAAAGGAAAAGGTGCTCTGACACTCTGGAATACTATACTTTGCCCCGGTGATTCCATTGCGCTGTCGTCACAAACGCCGAATAGTTGCAGTTCGTGCACTTAAACTAACATTCCTTAGAGGATCTGGCGGATATAGTTGCACTTTGTGCAATTATATCCGCCAGAAATCCGCCGAAAGCACCTAATAACGTTTTTTAACTGTACATAGTGCAATAAAAGGAAGAAGCATAATACATTCGGCTTTAATAGTTGCACAAAGTGCAATTATCCTGCGTAGAAGGGGCGATTTGTGCCGGTCATAGGAAAGGCAGCAGGTTAGTTAGTAGGTTAGTTAGTAGGGAAGGCAAATGCTGTATTGGTAAAAGGAAAAGTAGAGTGGAGTGGAGTGGAGAGTAGGGTTTTGGTGTTTGCATTCACATTCACATTCTGACATTTGGCTGACCTGCGCACTGTCGCTCTGGTATATTGTGCTCTGTCACTCTGGTTTATTGCGCTCTGTCACTCTGGTATATTACGCTCTGTCGCTCTGGTATATTGCGCTCTGTCACACTAGCACTGACACCCGGTGATTTCATCGCACTGTCGTCTCAAACGCAGAATAGTTGCAGTTCGTGCACTTAAACTAACCTTCCTTAGAAGATCTGGCGATATAGTTGCACTTTGTGCAATTATATCCGCCAGAAATTCGCCGAAAGCTCCTAATAACGTTTTTTAACTGCACATAGTGCAATTAAAAGGAGAAGCGCAACACACACAGCTGTAATAGTTGCACAAAGTGCAATTATCTTACCGTAGAAAGGCATATCAGGATCCTCAGAAAACTCCCGGAATGTTTTTTATAGAAATAATATGAAGAAATCGTAGCATAACTTTAAACAGCCTGTAACTTCCCCTCCTGAATAAAGCTATATACTGTTACTAGAATTATGGGTAATTATTCATAAGGTGGATGGATTGAGTATTTTATGGGAGGGTTCAAGAATGAATCATATAAATAATAGAAGGCTATGGCGGCGCTGGTTAAGCTTTGGAGTATGTGCTGCACTGCTATTGCCTTTAATTTCTGAAAGCAGGCATACAGCCTGGGCAGAGGCTTCTAAGCCATCTACAGAACAGCGCGTGTTACGTATTGGCAGCCTCTGGTCTGGAGAAGACGATTCTTCTTTTCGTCAGCAGTTTACAGATATGTATGAATTGCAGCATCCTGAAATCAAACTTGAGATTATTCCAGCCATCAATATGAATGAGCTTCGTTTTGACAGCACCTATCCAGAGGTTAACCCAGATAATCTGGAGAATATCCGAACAATTATGGGCGGTGCACAGCCAGTTGATGTAATCGTCGGTGATAGTACATTGGTGAAGAGTTTGGTGAAGCATAATCTGGTGCAATCGCTGGAGCCGCTTATCGCACGAGATCAATATGATTTAAGCAATATGGCACCTACAATGTTAAATGGAGTACGTGAGCTGGGTGGAGGAAGTCTTTACGCGTTAGCGCCGACCTTTATGTCGAGTGCGTTATATTTTAACAAAGGTATTTTTGATGCTGCTGGTGTAGGTTATCCGACGGACGGAATGACTTGGGATGAAGTGTTCGCGCTGGCCGAAAAGGTGATCAAGAAATCGACAAATAAAGATAAGCGTATATATGGATTTTCGATGAACCGTTATATGAGCGATCCTTTCTGGGATATGCAGACCTATGTCTCACCGCTTGAGCTTGCTATGTATGACAACAAGGGACATAAGATGGAGGTAAACCAAACACAGTGGAGTCAAGCTTGGACGACCTACAGCCAATTGGTGAAAAAGCAAATTACACCTGGGTTAAACGGTATGGATTTTATAGAAACAGAACGGAGCACCTATAGTCCTGTCCAAGGGGATCTATTCCTTACCGGAAAAGCTGCAATGGTAATTGGAGAATACGATTATCTTAATGAGCTTGCAGGTGTGAGCCGCAATGCAGCAAAAATTAAAAATTACAGTCCCGTCGATTGGGGTTTCGTTACCGTACCTACTTTTAAGGAGAAACCAGGAGTGGCTGTAGGTACTTGGGTAGGTAATATGATGGCTATCAACACTATGGCTGCTAATAAGGAAGATGCTTGGGATTTGATCAAGTTCGTCAACAGTAATGAGGTAGCCAAAATTAAAGCTCATACCCGCGGGGAACTAACTTCCCGTAAGGATTACATTACCACGAAGGTACCTTCAGTAAATCTGGAATCCTTCTATACGCTCAAACCATTACCAGCCAATGATCCTTTGATGAACGTCCTACAAACACAGAAGCCTGGAATTAGCCGTATTAACGATGTTGGGCGCCAACTATTCACAGAAGTTTATCAGGGCAAAAGAACGGTGGAGAGTGCCCTCAAAGCTTGGGAGAAGCAAGGGAATACCATGCTGGGTACGCTCGAAAAAGATCCCACATATTATTTCGACTCTATAGGGGATTAAGTTTTGGAATATGTAGCGGCCACCGGATTTCCGGTGGCTTATTTTGTGGAACTTGGGCATGATAAGTTCAGAGCAGCGTGAGATTAATTTGCGAAAAGGAGAAGAGGGCATCATGAATTGGATATACTTCGCGAAACTGTTCAGAACGAGATTTCAAGCAGGTTGTTTAGCAAAAAGGTTGGAGCAAGATGGCTGGATTTATGGCTACCATGACCCAAGTTTTGTGGAAATTTATCGATCCCGCAAAGGAAGATATGGGGTTAGATTTTTGCCTTGAGAACTTTTACAAATTCATCCTTGACGTAGACCCATTTTGTACTGTATATTATTTATTGTCGCTGTTTGAATATTATTTCTGACGCGGGGTGGAGCAGCCCGGTAGCTCGTCGGGCTCATAACCCGAAGGTCGCAGGTTCAAATCCTGCCCCCGCAACCAATTTTATTACAACAGCAATTGTACATTCGGATATTTTTAGATCCGGGCCCTTAGCTCAGTTGGTTAGAGCGGTCGGCTCATAACCGATTGGTCGGGGGTTCGAGTCCCTCAGGGCCCACTTATCAAAAACCCTTACTTTGTAAGGGTTTTTTGCTGTCTATAAGCTTAGCAATATAAGAAAGTAGAATGGATAAAGAACAGAATTTTGAGTTTGCTAACGGATTTGCTAACGGGAATTATTTTTCTGCAGTTTCGAGCTGTTTTTCAGCGTATTTATTCAGTTCTGCTTCAATTTTATCAACGGCCTCTTCTTGCATGATTGGGAGTAGGTGTGAGTATTATTCGTTGAACATCGCTGGAGTCATACCCAGTCGTTCAGCAGCTACCTTTAGCTTTATATAGCTCCGACCAGAGTAGCAACATACTAAGTCAATTTCCTTGTATGAGTCCTCGTATTCTTTTTTTAGCCCCGATTTGCGTATAGCGTTCCCTAAGACCATCAATAATATTCTGAAAAACCTTGCAAAGTACCACTGGTTATCATTGTAGCCAATCTAGAATATTTCTAGTGTCGTTTGTAGAGTACGGCAGTTTACTTCTCTGCCACTGCCGCTCTTGTTAAGGCGCATGCAGGTAACTGTTCTTTGTTAGTAGGGCGATTTAATAAATTTTAGTAGAAGGTCTGACATTCATTTTAAATAAATGTTATAATTATTAAATCAGTGTGTAGAGATATTGGTCTTTTTTGTTGGGCCAAAAATATATGTCTCATGATACGTCTGCCATCTGAAATATTATTCACGGAGATGACAAACATGCATGGAGACAAAAGACTGCCCAGAAACGGAAAAGAAGGTATACTATTTTTACTCATTATTTCAATCATTTCAGTAAACACTATTGCCCCTATTATTGTGGGGTTGGAACGTGGCTTCAGTAAGGAAGTGTATATAGATACACTAAAGGTTATTCCGTTTATGTGGATGATCGTAGTTTTATCTGTAAGATTAGTTGCAGGACCGATTGTTGGGAAAGTGATGCCGAAATTCATGGGACAAACAGATGGATTTAATGCAAGGATTCTGTTGAATACTTTATTGAATGTCACGGTGTTATCTATTTTACTATCAATTATCGGCACATGGGTTGGGACGAAACAAATAAGCCTGGATCCACTTAAAAATTTCCTTCACATCTGGCCAAGAAACTTTGGTATAGCATTTTGGATTGAACTGTTGGTTGCGCAGCCGATAGCAAGATTTGCGATGAAAACATTACACGCAAGACAGGATCGAAAAACGGAAAGTGTAAATGCGTAACTAGCTAGAATTTTGTAGACGAATAAGAAAAAAAGGAGCGTCCATGGTGGGCGTTCCTTTTTTATGTCGTAGTAGTCGGATTATAATGCTCAACAGGAGATGCTCGCGAATGACTGAACGCACAATGTAGAAGCATGCTCTAAATACTGCGTACTTTTGATTTGCCTTTGGGGCGAATTGCTTCCTAAAGAATTAATCCAGCAATAACTCTAGCCCCCGGTCACCGCGGTTGAGTTTACAAGTACCCACTAAGGGGAAGTAACCGATGAAAACGAAAATACTCTTTTACTATCTGTGATAATTGCATTTACATGCACCGCAGTCACACTGGAGCCAACCACAAGAATAATGAATAGGGTGTGTCTCAGTGCCTAAAGGAGCATGACATCTCCAGCATTTAGTGTGACGTATTCCATATTTCATAATTTGTTTTTCTTTGATATGCGTTTGGAAGTATTCTTTTTGTGATTTTTTTCGTTTTTCTTCCTCTTCTTTCCTAAGTTGTTCATTTTGTTGAATTATGAATTTTCTTTCAGCTTCATTCTTTTTAATAGCGAGCGCTTCTTGAACGTACCCTTGAATTAAGGAAATATCATTTTTCAAGCAACATACTATCTCTGTTACATTCTGTCGTTCATCGGAAATCATTCCATATAGGTTAACGCCATTGTTAAAGTCATCTTGCGATAAATTAAGCATATCAAGATTTCCTGACACTAATGAACGACTTATCATAACGTTTCCAATGGATAAAAATCCTGAACTCAATTTCATGCTCAATATGCTATCTTTATGCAGATAATTATTACCTTTAATTTCAATGATGGCGAATTGTCTGTTTACTGTTGGAGTATAAGTTAATTTATTATCGATTTTTATAGTATTTGATTCCGAAAGTTTCTGATATTCTCTATCTTCTATTATTGTAAGAAGACCCTGTAATACTCCTTTGAAAAATCCCATATTATGTACTCTCCTTTTATTTAAATCAGGTTTATTTTACCATGTGAAATAGTTTAATAGTGAGGAAATTTGAATTGTATTTGACTGAGGATTAGTAACATAAGGACTCTGGAGTATGAAAGATTTGTTATGGACAGAAAAAAAGAAAGAGTTATCCAGTATCCGATAAAATAGCTGTTGGGGCACTCTTTCTTGCTGCAAACTTACTTATACTAAACACCAAACTTCGTTTGATTAGGGAGCATTTTTGGTATGAGGCTCCCATCGGACCCAGCTGACCCTTAAAGAGGTTTTTCTCCACATTTGCAATTCTAACGGACCCCATAGTCGCTATTGGCATAAAAAGTACCGCATTTGAGTCTCTTTCTAGGCATTAGCGTCCATGGAGTCCGAAACCATGCTCCAAAGGCTGAAAATCAGCAAATAGCGGCATCTAGGTCCGATAGCTCGAGGTGAAGGAGGTTAGTTCGTTAGCTCGTTAGTGCCATGCTCCTCGCAGATGTAGTTGCAGAAATTACAATGAGAAGTAGCCTATAAAGGAACAATCAGTAGTTTCACCTCTGCAACCAGCATATCTAGTATGCGAGCTCATAAACCATACAGTAAAGCACAAAACGGCACTGCTCCAAACCATGAAATGGTTTGGAAGCAGCGCCGTTTTTGTTAGCAGTCAGCTAAATTCCTCCAATGGAGAGCAAGGCGACCGAAACGATGTACCCAATTGCTTCCGACCGCTGGCCCAATCGCAATCTCAATCGCAATCGCGATCTCAACCGCAGTCCCAACCGCAGTTGCAGCCCCGATCGCAATCGCGATCCCAACCACAGCCCTAGTCGCAGTCCCGATCGCAATCCCAATCCCAATCCCAATCCCAATCACACTCCTAGTCGCATTTCGCAGTCCCGATCGCAATCCGATCGCAATCCGATCGCAATCCGATCGCAATCCCGATCGCAGTCCCGATCGCAATCCCGATCGCAATCCCAATCCCAACCGCAGGCCCTGGGTATCCACCAACATCCCTAAAGTTTCATGCTGTCCCACAGCTGCTGGAATGCCCCGGATTCGACCTCGAAGAATACCGGTGCCTGACCGTAGCGTACAAGTCCTTGACCGAGCAGCGTCAGCTCTACTCGGGCGTTGTCTTCCAGCTGCAGATAGATGATCTTGCGGTCTTCGCTGTCGTAGATGCCTTGCTCGATCAGCGGCTCTGCTGCCAGCGGTTTAGCCGCTTGGAGTGCTGTCAGGAAGCCATCAAGCGCCTCGCCATTGGCGATTGGCGCCTGCTGCTGGAGGCCGTTGTTCCAGCTGTTGAAGCTTTCCCACTGAGCTGAAGTAACTCGGCCTTCAAGATTCAGCTTGCCGAATAGGTCGGCGCCGCTGTTTATGGTGATGCCGTTCGTGTGCTCATACAGTTCAGCGAATACCTCGCCGTTGATTTCCGAATAGGACATAATCAGGAAGCTGGAATCATAGCCCTTCACGGAATAGAGATCCGTTTCGCCGATGTTCGAGGCTAACTCAATATATTCGTCGTTACCGCTCCATTCGTTGATGCCGCCTGTAGTGCGTCCTAACTTGTCACCGCGCAGAGCGGCAGCATCGGCAGCGTCGATGCGAGTCGCTGACTGTGTGTAAATATTATTTTTATACACGACCAAGGCGATCATATCTGCCTTCACACCAGATTCCTTATCTGGCAGTTTCAGCTTGGGAATGACAATGCTGCCCGATGTAGCTGTGCCCGAATTGCCAGCATTGCTTACACCCGGAGTTACCTGGGCAACCTGCCCCGGGGAGCTCTGACTGTTCAACTGCTGCCATATACTAGGCCCAGCCAGACCGATTCCTGCGGCGAGCACGACACTTGCCGCGATATAAACCGTCTTGCGCGGACGTTTCCGCTCCTGCCGCTGATCCATTTTGTCGAACAATTCTTTTTTCATTTCTTCACCTGGCTTCATCGAATCCACCGCTTTCTTATATGATGTTCGAAACTGATCTTCCTTCACTGTGGTTCCGCTCCTTCCAGCTCCAGTTTTAACAGTTGCCGTCCCCGCTGAAGTCTCATTTTCACGGCAGACTGACTAATCTGCAGAATCTTGCTGATCTCCTGGATGGGATAGTCCTCGTAATAATAAAGATGGATTACGGTTTTATACTTCATGGGCATCGCCATAACTAACTGCAGCAGAGCCCAATCCTCGGGGCTGTCTGCCGCAATTGGCTCAGCGCTCTCCAGCTTAACCTCGCGCTTGCGCCAGCCTCTGCCCAGTAGTGTTTTACAATGATTGGTGATTACCCGGATCAGCCATGCCTTCTGATGTTCGGCATCTTTGAACTTTGGCGCTTTTTCTATTAGCTTGATGAAGGTATCCTGAGTGGCTTCTTCGGCATCTTGCCGGCTGCCTAGATGGACCAAAGCGATCCGGAACAGCATATCTGCGTAGATTTCGTAACTCTTCATCACATGATTTCCCGGCCGGGTCATGGATCGCTGCATGATACTGTGCCCCCCTTTACCTATAACACCATTTAGGACGGCATTAGGTCACATTTTGTTCCTGAGAAAATTTCTTTGTGTTTGAGAGTAGAGGATGCCTATTCATAAATTATCGCCAGAGGGTTATGGACTCAGAAGTCGTTATTTGCATATAAATAGACTTTTGAGCAAGTTCGCGGACCCCAGTGACGCTATTCCTTAAAAAGTGGGCCTTGTAAGGTGTTTCTCATGCCAATAAAGGCGATGGGGTCCGTTACACTTCTAAATGGAGGGTTATGCTACGCATAAGCTCAACTGTGTCCGATAGCTGCTAAGCACCACGCCAATATTGTCTACGCAAACGATGGTTACTTATTTAGAACAGAGGAGATCAAAAAAAACGCATTTGCCCAAGCACCAAGTGCTGACTGCTGGACAAACGCGTCTTTTTAATAGAGTGACTCCTTCACTGGAGATCCTCTTCGATATGTTTATATGTATAGCTAGGATCATTACCTTTAACAGGAGCCCTGCTGTATTGATAGATCCTTCCATTTTCTTTTCGATAAAAGTATCTTGCGTAGGGTTCGTCTGCAAAAATCACCGTGGTACTTACGAGGGGAGCTTTGGCAATCTGGGTGTATACTTTATAAAAATCTTCCTTCTTATAATTTCTTGTCTCTATTAGATAATGAATGACTTCTCTGTTCATATGATTTCGGAAGGAGTGGAGGGCTAAGGATGTTATTCCACAGATTAACAGGATTAGAACGATGAAGATTAATTTTGTATTTTTCTTCATTAATTCCCTCCATATAGATAATTTGTATATAGTATAAGATAATATACAGAGACTATTATGTCATTCATAGATATCTTGTAAATGTACAAATAAGAAAGGAGGTAAGAATATGACGCAGGAAGAAGAGAAAATACTGGAGCTGGAGCAGCGAATTAAGGTGCTGGAAAACCAGGCAAGTCCGAGGCTGCCGGGGATGAAAATCTTATGGTTTTTAATTTGGGGTTGTGTAATACAAAAAGGCAGCAAATACCGATAGTAATCCAGGCGTAGGCGAACGAAGAATTGCCGGGACATACTATATTTGCTGCCTTTTAACTTATGAAGAATAATGATTCTCTTTTAGTCTTCTTTGGGTTCTTGCAATAAAATGGAGAAGGTCCCCGTTTCGTGATCCACCTCAATCGTCTCAATGCCCACAAAATCCGGGATTTCGGGGTGTACTGCATCTACATTATAATCCGGATGAGTCAGTAATAATTCAATTACTTTAATGGCTTCCATGTCGTTCCCCCTCACGAGAAATTCCACCATAAATGAATATGCAGAGAACTACTGCAACTAAGTTTATTATCTCCGTGATCCGTTGCGAATATGTGTCAGTCGTTCTTCGTTTCTTCCCATCACGGCCAATAATTGCCCTTGGAACACACGTCTTTGGATCTGATCAATCCGCTGTAAGGCCAGCTCGGCAGGTACTTGGAATTCTGCTGCAAGATAGGAGATGGCGTCTTCCCGTTGCTCAGGCAATGTCATGCGGGAGATCATGGAGTAAGGCGTCGCCGCATACAAGATAAAACGCTCTGATTCGTCCTCCTGTGCCCGCGTGAAATGCTCTGGCATCAAGGTCTGATTATCGCTGCCATGGCGAAGTAGATGACACAGTTCATGAAGAAACTCTAGCCGTTGAAGATTGGCTGGAAGGCGGTTGTCGATAAACAGGCTGTACATTCCTGCAGACGCTTCAATGCTCTTGCTTCTCACATCCAAATAATGAACCCAGATATTAAGCCGCTCTGCAATATACGATATTGAAATTTGCGAAGGCTGATGAAGATTTAATCGCTTGTATAGATCCTCCGTCCATTTCTCAAGCACAGTCATTTGATAATATGATTTCATGTTCTCCAACTTATTCACCTCGTTTAAAATCACTAATAAATCACTAATGGGATCGTATGTTCGCATAAATGCGCAAAAGAAAAGCCCGAAGGGCTATGTAGAGTAAAAAAAGTCTAAGGATACATAGGAACGTTAGTTCTCATGTACCCTTAGCATAAAGCAATTACACACTAATATCAAGTGTTTTTCCCAAATTCGGAGCAACGCTTTTGCCCAGCATTTCCACCATAGTTTGGCTCTGGGTTTCAGCCTGATTCTTGGCAATATTCATGACCTGTATCCCAACATTTTGAGCTAAGGATGCTTGGCTCATTGCCATTGATAATGCAGCTATATCCATATTGCACCTCCTTTGTGTATATCCTGTTTATCGACTGTCCGCCTTCAATTCATTAGGTGATTGGCATTTGTTTGCCAATTCGCCCAAACGGCTTATCTCCTTTTTACATATCTTGTGCTGTAGTCATTAATCATTAGGAGGAATTGAAAATGGGTATGGAACATGGTTGTGGTTGTAACGTAGGTCCGGTAGTAAGTCCAGCATCAGTAGGTCCGGTGTGTAGTCCTTGGACTTCTACAGGAGCAATCCTGGTACTTTTCATCTTGCTGGTTATCATCACTAAAGCTTGCTTATTCTAAGTTAGCTGATGTGAAGTGTAGCCCCGTCTGGCGAATGCCAGGTGGGGCTATTCTGTTGCCTGGGGATGGTCAGACAGATCGTTATTTAAACATAAATTCTACCCGGGTTCCGTCTGCATAATCCTCCAGCTGATTGCCAACCCAGCTTCCTGCCCCGCGGTTATCGCTTGGCGTTATGTATTCAATGTCGGCACCAACGCCGCCTTCCTCACACATAGCCATTGGCCATTCATCCCGGTCATATCCCTTTTTAGTAGGGATCCCTTTTAAGGACTCTTTGCGGTTCTCTTCAGCCTGCTCTCGGTTAATCGTACATGTGGCGGATTCACCTTTCGCAATGGCATCCTGAATATGCTTGGCGGTCTCAGGATAGCGGTCTGATGGGAAGGTTAGCTGAACAACACTCGAATTGGATGGAGACGAGGGGTCTGTAGGCTCTCCGTTTTGTTCAAACCAGTAACTAGCCAAAGCAAGTAATGCAACAATGATGAGACTGGAGATCCATTTTTTCACTTTCAATTCTGCTCCTCCTTTTTTGGCACTTAAAATAGTATATCTTATATCATAATTCAGTGCGATTTAATATAATTAGGTAAAATAAAGGAGGACGTAACTGGATATGGAGTACATAATTACCATTGAGGATCAGACGCTTATTACGGCTGCCGAAGATATAATTACCAGACGTTATGAATGGGGGCGTCATCATGTGGGTGCAGCGCTTCGTACTAAAACAGGAGAGATTTTTACAGCGGTACATGTGGAAGCCAGCATGGGGAGGATTACAGTCTGTGCAGAAGCGATGGTGATTGGCAAAGCGATATCCGAAGGTTATAAGGAATTTGATACGATTGTTGCGGTAAGGCATTCTGATCCAGACAGCGAGGAAAAAGAGATTAAAGTAGTCTCTCCCTGCGGCATGTGCCGAGAGTTAATTGCGGATTACGGAATAGACTGCAAGATAATTGTATCGGAGGATGACCGATTAGCTAAATATGAAATCACTGAGCTATTGCCTTTAAGGTACACGAGATAAGAAAAAAAGTAATGAGGAGCCGCTGAGCTCCTTTTTTTGTTGAGCCGTGAAATTATTCAGCAGTTCCTTATATCGTCCCAACTTATTTTACAACTTCATGTCCATTCGCTGAGTTCATGTCACTATTGTCCCCATACTATAACTTAAAAAGATTTAAAAGGATGGTGAGAATAGATGGAGCAGCGGATTATTCGTCAGATGGTTGATTCAGCATCAAGGTTCGTGGGCGATGTGCAGTGGCAGATGGCTTTTCGCAGATTACAAATGGCTCCGGCGGATTCGGGACTGTCGTCCTCGGCTCAGCTATTGCTGAATACCCTCTATTACTTGCAGGGAAAGGGTGTGATAAGCGGCCAACATGATTATTTGGAAAGTGCAGACGAGCTTATGGAGAAGCTTAAAAATACCAGTGGGCAATATGCTGCGCTTCATGGCTACGAGCTGGGCGCAATCAATAATCAGTCCCAGGCTCTAATTGACAATCAGCGGAATTGGGTCGTCAACAGTGCGATACGCTGGTCTAGAGCCGGCGGGATCGTAACGATGTGTTATCACGCTGCATTACCGGGGACAGCGCCAACTTGGGGGAATGTAAATACGAGCCTAAGCAATGCTGATTTTGATAAATATATAACCTCAGGTACCACCCAGTATAATGCGCTGTTAGCTGATCTGGATAAGATAGCCCTGTCGCTGAAAAAGCTTAATGACGCAGGGATTCCTGTACTTTGGCGGCCGTATCATGAAATGAATGGTGGATGGTTTTGGTGGGGGCAAAAGAGCAATTACGCTGCATTGTGGAACCTTATGTTCGATCGTTTTACCAATTATCATAAGCTGCATAATTTATTGTGGGTTTGGAGTCCAAATGCAAAAAATCAGTGGTGTGATGAGCCGGCAGAATACTATCCGGGCAGTGATAAGGTAGATGTGCTGGCGCTCGACATTTATGACGCGGATTTCAAGATTAGCCATTATGATAATTTATGGGATCTGGGTCGTGGCAAGCTGATTGCGATTGGTGAGAATGGAGAGCTTCCGTCTGCTGAACTGTTGTCCAAAACGCAGCCCAAATGGTCTTATCAGCTGACCTGGGGGAAACTCCTCTATGAGAAGAACACCGATGCTGTTATAAAAGCTTTTATGAACGACAAAATGGTATTCACACGAGAGGAGTATGCTGCTGAGGCCGCCGCTTTCGCTGCTATCGGGGATAGTGTGCTGGAGAGTGGACTCTGTGGGCAATACTACAATAACATGACGCTTAGCGGCACACCTGCACTTTTGCGTACGGATGCCAATATTAACTTTTCATGGAGACAAGGTTCGCCTGATCCTGCCATTCGTGTAGATGCGTTTTCTGTGCGGTGGAGTGGGAAGCTGACGGCTGCTTTTAGCGAGATTTATACCATTTATTCCTACTCTGATGATGGGATACGGGTATGGATTGATGGCGGGCTAGTCATTGATAGTTGGGTAAATCAGAGCGGCCAGGAACGAAAAGGAAGCATAAGTCTGATAGCAGGTAAGCCGTATGAAATAAAGGTGGAGTATTATGAGAATGCGGGCGACGCCCGGGTTGTTTTGCAGTGGGAGAGTCCTAGCCAGATCAAGGGGGTTATCCCAGCGGGGGCATTTTATCTTCCTTAAAAAAGAGTACTTCAAGTGTACAAGCGCAAGCAAAAAGCCCCGGTTTTCCGGGGCCTTTTTACGTATGAGCGTCTTAAATTTGTTCGCGGTAGCTAATGTTGTTGGCGATCTTCTCGTCACGAACGGCTTTGCGCAGAACATCTTTGACGGTTTGGGCATCATGGATTTTTCGAAAAAGAAGCTGAGGCGCTGAGGCATCATCAGAAAATACAGTTAATGACCCGATGCCAAGCATCCGGTCCATTATTGACTGTTTCACGGATAAATCGCGTACGCGCAGCAATTCGATTTCTTCAACATTTTTACCGATAAGTCCGGTCTTTAACATAATGCGCTGACTTGTAATGGTATATGAAGTTGTGTTAAGAGCTATAATTCCTTTAAGTCGATCTGAGATGCCGGCAGGTTTGCCTTTCCAGAGCACAACTTCTTGATTGACATGATTATCTTCTGCTGGTCGATGGGCGGTCACTGGAGCGGTACCGTTAAGGCTGGTTCCACATTCTCCACAAAATTTAGCGCCCTGCTTGTATTCCGCTCCGCAGGTGGTGCAATAAGGCATAAATACCCTCCTTTTCTGATCACAATTAAAATAATTATAACATAACAGTCATTTTACATATATTTCATTTGCGCTTTACACAAACCGACATTATCCTGTTAAGTGGAGGGATAAATAATGAAAAAAGCTTTACTAATAGTAATGCTGATGATGACTGTCATCCTTAGCGCCTGCAGCAATAATTCAACTTCATCGGCACCTGCCACGGAAGAAGAAGTGCAGGAGACTGTGCAAAACTTCTACAATGAAATGTCTAAACTTGAAGAGTCGGGAAAATCTTCTTTAGAGGAGTTCAACGAAGCCATTGCTGGTTATTCAGCAGGAGAACTCACGGACAAGCAGTTGGAGAAGAAAATTAAGCAATTCCAGAGTACCGCAACTGATTTATCGAATCAAGCCGAGAAAGTAAAAATTTCCTCCAGCTTGCCTGAAGACATTCGTAAGTTGCTTGAAGAGTCTAAAATTTCCTTTGAAAGTGCTTATTCTTTAAAAAAAGAGGCTTCTCAGGGCGCAGATTCCGCAAATGTTACGGCTGAGCAATTTAATGAATTGAATCAAAAGGCTGATATAGCGATGTTGTTCGGTATCTCCAAGCTTAATGAGGCAAGAGAAGCAACTGGACTTATAGATTCCGAAGGTGAAGCTACCTCAGTATCTGGAGATGTTGTTCAAGAATAAATCAAATCAGGCGCTGCACAGTTTATCTGTCAGCGTCTTTTTGCTGCGCTTACATGGATATACATTGATATGCATCTTTTGGATAAAAAGCGTTCCTTCAAAAAGGTATCTTTTTCCTGATTATTGATTAATATGCGAAGATGCGGATATAATACAAACATACGTTCGTATTCAGAAGAATAGATATATTATAAGGGAGGGGTTACCATGGGCAAAAAGCTGGAAAAAAACGGGCTGTGGGAAAGCAGCCGCATGATGCTGCCGGAGCATAAGACAAGAATTATAAGAGATGAACGGGAGACGCTGCGCCGCATCAAGCCTATTCTGGATGAGCAAAAGCTGGAGGAAATCGAATGTACACTGGCTTTGTCGTTGCGGAGTCATGTACGAGTGACAGTTGTTCTGTTTGAACCTTTTGAAAATACGATGTTAAGTGGCTTTGTGACTTCCATTCACACCCACTCGCGTGAGTTTAAGCTGCAGTGGGCGGAGGAATGGAAGTGGATCGCTGTGGATGATATTGTCGAGGTCTACATCGTTTAATGCTGAGAACCGTTGCCTTCGCTTTTCTCATAAGCGATTAAGGTAACGGTAGGGTTACCGGTCAGATGTGCAATGGAAGCTTCAGCATTCCGAATAATTTCCAGTGCTTCTTCCTGTTCACTAAGGGCTGCAACTTTATAGCTATCGCTATGAATATCCATATGTCTCCCACCTTTCGTTAAATATTTTGTCCTTTTTTGTGGAAATCATCCTAAGGGGGACAGGGGTACAGGCAAATAGGGCAGGGGCATCATTGAATATACCAAAGGGGTGATTCTATGCTGACTTTGGAGCAATTGAGGGAAAAATCCGCGGCGCGTCTGGTCGGGCTTCACCCTGTCTTGGCGGCAGGTGCAAATGCTTTGATTCAGCAAAGCCATGCGAGAGGAGTCCCTATCGTTATTACTCAGGGTCTACGGACCATTGCTGAACAAAATGCTTTGTATGCGCAGGGTAGAAGTAAGCCGGGACCGATAGTTACCAATGCTAAAGGCGGTACCAGCTATCATAATTATGGCCTTGCGTTTGATTTTGCGATTTTGCTGCCGAATGGCACTAGCCTTTCTTGGGACATCAAACGTGATGGTGATAAAGATAAGACTGCGGATTGGCAAGAGGTTGTACAGGAGGCTAAGCGGCTTGGATTAGAATGGGGCGGGGACTGGACTTCTTTTAAAGACTATTCACATCTGCAGATGACTTTCGGTTTAACTATAGATCAACTTCGGGCAGGTAAACGTCCAACGACGGACCAAGCCAAAGAGGCTTTAAAAAAGATTACCGGAGGGGATGATCAGGTGAACAAAGACGTTACAGTGACCATTAACCTAAACGGCCGCAAGCTTACCGATGGCGTTCTCGATACCGGAATAACCTATGTGCCCATACGTGCGCTGGCTGAGGCGCTTGGAGCAAAGGTTACTTATGATGCTGTGACCAAGACAGTTAATGTAGTAAAAGAGTAAAATCATCATGCATAGACAGTGCCGTCCAAGGGGAAATTATCAGTGATAACTAACCTTAAAGGGAGGCATAACACTGTGAACAAGCTGATAACAAGCCTTGCATGCGGTACTGTACTGTCAATGAGTCTAATGGGAGCTAGCTATGCATCAAATGCCGTTGGATCAGCAGCATTGGGCGGTATCCCAGCCGCGAATACCGGAATGGATGGCACTGCGGAACACACTCGGATGATGAATACGGAAGGCAATCTAATGAATGGCACCACGGGAACAATGAATCAGCATGAGAGCATTATGAAAGATAAGATCCGCATCGATGATAATTACAGACCTAACAACTACAACACCAATAACTACAATGACACCCGCAATACCTACAGAACCAACAGCACTGTTAACCCGGCAACCAACACTACACAGACCGGCAAATACCGTGCAACTAGTACAACAACGAATGCTGCGACTAACAAAGGATCTAACTGGGGCTGGCTCGGTCTGCTTGGACTTTTGGGTCTTGCCGGAATGAGAAGCAGAAGTGACGAGCGTAGATAATCCACGTCTATAATAACCCGTGTCGGTTTAGGCTGAACGGGTTATTTTTATTGTAAATAATTTTTTTTCGAAAAAGGATTGCGCGTTATCGATATTCATGATATTATATTTCTTGTCGCGTTATATGTGAACAACGTATGAAGCTTCAACACATAATATGCCGGGGTGGCGGAACAGGCAGACGCACAGGACTTAAAATCCTGCGGTACGTGAGTACCGTACGGGTTCGACCCCCGTCCTCGGCATCACAGTGAAAACCTTGAGAAATCAAGGTTTTTTTGTTTTTCTTGAGTAAAGCTTCCATCAAAAGCTAAGGTTCTGTATATCTGGGAATCACATTCAAACACACAGGACTCAGGGTGATAACACTCCTTTTCAGTGCTTGTCTAATCACAAGCTCTGGAGGGAGTTTTTTAATATGGTTAGAGTTACAAAAATTAAAAAGAATAAGGTAGTGGATTGGAAAGAAGTTGATGGTGGGATATTAGCAAGAGAAAAAACAAATCCATTACGTCAAGTCCGCCTTACATCGGCGGGATTGGGCATCTCAACGGATGGATGGCAGACTGTGCGTTCTGCTGTAACGGCAGGCGGTGTCTTAGCTGAAACTGTGATTGGACAGTTTGGTAGCTTTGTATCAATGTTGATTGGAAGCGGAAATGCCGTCACTCAAATTAATACTAATGGTATAGCAGCAGGACACGCAAACTTCAATGAAGCGCCCTTTCGAGTAGATATGGCTGGTAACTTGGTAGCTAATAAATTAACAGCAAACTATGCCTCAATAGCGAATTCTAACTTTTCTGGTGGGGCTATTGTGGGATCATCCATCAATGTAGGTAATGGCAAATTTGTAGTTAATTCCTCTGGTAGTGTTTATGCAGCTGATGGAACATTCCAAGGAACCATAAATGCTAAAGGTGGAAGTTTTGAAGGGACAATTTATGCTGGTGGGGAAATCGTTGGGGGGATTATTACAGGTGCTCTTCTAAGAACGAGTGCGATCGGAGAAAGAGTAGAGATGAGTTCAGGAGGATTAAGATCTTATGACTCCAATGGAGTTAAGCGTGTAACGATCTCAAACGATGGTTTACACAAATATTCAGGTATTGGTTTTTGGTCGCAAAGTGGAATAGAGAGAGCAGGAATGTATGCTGAAGAATATCTTTCATTTCTATATGCTCAGGGACCACTTCAAATTCTTTCATTTGGAGATCGGGTATTCTTTGCTGGTTCAGTTGATTTTTTAAGTGCCAATGTATACGGACTTCAGATATCAAGTGTACAAGATCTAGATACAATTCTTAATACTAAGGCAAGTTTGAACTCTGCTGCATCAAATATGACTTTTGATCCTACAACTCGCAATCTTAAGTTGTGGAGTGCTACAGGTGCATTACTTGCTCAAGCTAATATTCCTAAATAAGATTGGAACTTTTATCTCATTATGGCGATAATAGATATATGAAATATTTACCAGGGAGAGTGATCATGGTGAAAAAATTTATATCTGGGGTTATCGTCGGTGCGTTGCTATTCGGAGCAGTGCCAACTTTTGCAGCGAGTGGCTTACTCGGCCAAAAAGTCCAAGGGTTGTTCTCTGTAGAGAAAGACGGTACAAAAATCGCTGATGCTGTTGTTATTAATGGATCAGCATATGCTCCAGTTCGCGCTGTGGCAGAAGCTTCTGGAGTAAATCTCAAGGTAGAAGGGAAAAAGATTATTATGTCATCGGAATCTTCTGAAAATATTTCTGAAGAGAAAAGTGTGAAAATCAGTACATTAAAAGCAAAAATTTCAACTCTTGAAAGCAATATAGAAATAACATCGAAAGGTGAGTTGGCTACTTCGGAAGCGAATCTAGTCGCTGCCAAGGCATCTGACAATGGGACTCCAGAAAGCGCTTTGGTAATTTCTAGTCTTGAACAGCGGATTGAAAAAAGTAAGGCATACATCGCAGAACAGCAAAAACTAATTGATCAAGCAAATGCAGAGATAAAAAAACTTCAAGGAAACTGAAAGCCTAATTAACTGCCCGAAAATATAAAGCCTTTCCTTGGAGGAGAGGCTTTATATTATCAATCTGTTTATGATGACTTCACAGCAGAAAGAATTTTTATAGGAGCTTTTACTAACAACTCCCATTCAGGCATTGAATTACTTTCACCCCTCCAATATTTCCCCGCAAAGTGCGCAGCCACTAAAAATGATAAGTTATCTTTATCGACTCCTAGCCATGACGCATCTAGTTTAACAAACTGATCATCATCAAACTCAACTTCCCATATTGTATAATTCACAAGTCCGATTTTAGAGACCCATAACATTGCCTCATCCATTGTTTCGGAAGCAAAAAATGATTGTAAACGTGACGGTTTATGAGGGTAGTACAGTTTCCTTTCATACTCATATATGTTCTCTGTAAGAATATCTTGTAATGTATCTCTGTTTGCTTGTTGGGCATAGTATTTTTCTCCATGCGCAGAAAGCCCTTCAGGATATCTTTGATCAATAATATCTTTTAAAACAGTAGGGTTAACGTTTATATTCTCCAGTTTAATTGTCATTCCGGGTTTCAATTTATTTAATCTATCAATATGATAAGCGATCACTACTATTCCTCCTTTGAGTCTTACTTATTTTTTCTCCGATACACTTATATTTCCTGCTCATTCCCCAATATCCGTGCTCTAATACCGTAGTATAAGAGCAACTAAACTCCATTAAGATATAACTAAGAAGGGCTCTCCTAAGGAGGGGCCTTTATCTTGTTGTAGGAGGTGTTTTGCAATGGTGTCGCGATTCCGAAAATGGTGGCATATGTATTGGATTCGATATCACAACGAATGCAGACATTATCATTTTAAAAAACGAGACTTCCATTTAGACTGGCTTAGGAGAAGGTATTGATTTTTTTTCAACGAATAATAAAGCGAGGTGTTTATTTAGATGGATAATCTACTAGGAACTATTGTTTTTATTCTGCCTGGATTTCTTATGTACTTTTGGCTTCAGTCTTTTGGAATAAACCCTGTCGTGAAACATTCACCTGGTGAATTCACCGCAATTTCTGCCCTATTATGGCTGCCAGCATCGTTTGCGACCTTATTGCTATATAATGGTATAGTCTCTATTTCCAAAGTGATTAGCAACACTGAGGTTATTTGGTCAATTCAACAATTGAAGGATAAATCAAGTAGTTTGACCTTCTTGCTTGTATTTCTAATTTTAAGTGCTATCGTGAGTTTTGTAATTAGTGTCATTTGGGCAAAGTGGCTACATCCTATCCAAGCAAAATTGATTAATAAAATCAGAAATTGGCGAGGGGCAGCAAGCCTATCTAAAAATCCTTCTGTGTGGGATGAAGTATTTACGAATAATGATGCTCAAGTAGTAGAGATTGGAAGACTTGATAAAGCGGGAATAACTATTATTGGATGCATAAACAAAGCGTCCCGGACATTTGAACCGGAACGCCATTTGAATCTGGATGATGTTGATTTCTTTACTGATCTTGTAAAAAGACATGATATCTCAGTAGACAAGATTTTTTATGACACAAAGTCGGGCACTTATGTAAAAATATTTGATTCAAAGCAGATTGAAGATGCTCAAATTAAGGATTCAGAAGTCACTTCTTCGGCACAATAATTCGAGCTGAATTTTTATCAACTGACCTTGTATCAGCACCCGAGGAAGGGTTCTGAGGCTGACTATTAGCTGCTTGTTTATTACTCACGTTATTGTTCTCCTTTCGTATCGCTCTTGGTGACATCCTGAGATGAAGTTCTTTTGATGTCGCCGGATGTTTTAGGGAAAATTCTTGCCGATACCTTATCAACAGATCCCTTTAATGAGATCCATTGCTTTTCTTCCTCATTCTTTGGCATTATAAACTACCCTCCTTACCATTACCAGAATTCGACATTATTTCACTGTTTCCTCATGCTCTGGCGGTAATGGTGGTCATCAAATCCGCAGTGATTACGAACATCTCTAGTGATAAGCTAAATTCATAAGAAAGCCTCTCCAATATTTTGGAGGGGCTTTTACTTTTGTCCGGAAGGAGGAACAGAGTTGGTAATTATAAAAAAACTTGAATTAGCACTTGATCTAACGAGACCAGCTGAAGAGTTGATTGAAGCGATTATAACAGTATTAGAATTTTACCCCGGGCGACAACTTGAGATTTTGCAACAAGTTGATCATAGAGTCGGTGAAATGTTAGGTACATTGCAACCAACAGAAAATTCAAAATTAGAACCAGCAGTAAATTCGGAAAAACAATAGAAAGGGGGCGAATTGTAATGACTAAATCTCAAATTGCTGCGTCAACAGTAGGCGCTGTGCTTATTCCAACATTTGATTTTTTATACGGGGAGGCGGACGCTGTCGTAACCATCATGGTCGCACTTTTGTTTTTTATTATCATGGATTGGTTATCTGGTATTCGAGCCGCCAAAAAGGATAACACATATGCAAGCAAATACGGAATTGATGGTGTGTTTCGTACATTCTTTATGCTCTTACTTCCAGCGGGAGGACATTTGCTAGATATGGTTTTTGGCTTACCTGGAGCGATATTTGGTGCATTAGCAATAGGTACGTTGTATCACGTGTTACAGAGTATGACTGCTAATTCAATTCGGGCAGGGTGGGGCGATTCACTTCCATTGCCGGTTTTAGATGTAGTGCTCAAGTGGGTAGGTAGCGAGCTAGATAAAAAGGTAAAAAGGGCTGCAAGTAGAAACGGAGATGAAGAGTAATGAAGAAGGTATGGATTGATGCAGGTCATGGTGGTAAGGACCCGGGAGCTGTCGCAAACGGGTTGAAGGAGAAAGACATCGTACTGTCAGTGGCATTGGAGATTAAAAAGCGTCTTGAAGCTAATTATGATGGAGTGCAGGTATTGCTATCTAGAAGCACTGATGTTTTTTTGGAACTTGCGGAGCGCACAAGTCTTGCAAACAAAGCTGGTGCTGACATTCTGGTGTCCATGCACTGTAATGCTGGTGGCGGCTCTGGTGGCTTTGAAACCTTTAGATATACAAAAGCATCAGCCGCATCAGCAGCACTTCAAAACGTCCTACACAAGGAGATTATGGACACGCTCAATAGGGTTGCGGTTGGAGTGATCAATCGGGGGCAGAAGGCAGATAATTTGCACATGGTACGAGAAAGCAAGATGCCGGCAGTACTGACGGAGAATTTGTTTTTGGATGTTGCAACTGACGCTGCCAAACTCAAAAAAGACGCGGTTATCCAAGCGATTGTAGACGGTCATGTGACTGGCATCGCTCAGTATGTAAGCTTAAAGAAAAAGGAGAGTGTCGTAGTGAACAAGGAAAATAAAGTGACAGTTAATGTAAACGGAAAAAAGGTAGCTGATGGAGTATTGGATGCTGGTACTGTTCAGGCTCCAGTGAGGGCCGTGGCTGAGGCATTAGGTACTGTGGTGAAGTATAATGCTGTAACAAAGTCGGTAAATATCACCTTAAAGTAAAATCCCATACGCTTGGGGTTAAGCCTGTCAGCTTCGACAGGTAGGCTTTTTCTCGTCTCTTTCTCGTTCATGCATGCCCAAGCAAAAGGCTGAATTACAACATACTTTATGTTGAATTCATTTATGAAGGAGGAAAAACTGATGGGTGGAAATGTTGGAGGAGTTGGTGGCGTTGGCCATCACCATGTTGGATTCACATCCACTGGTGCGATTCTGGTTCTTTATATCTTGCTGGTCATTATCCTTTGTTCATGCTTTATCTAAATTCTCAAACGCTTTGTATTGTGCCCACTAGATCTTGTTGGTGACTAGAACATTAAGCAAACATTTATCATGTCTTCATGGAGTCCTAAGCTAAGAAGATTATAGTAATCACATAACCCCCTTATAATATAGATCTTGACTCTGCCAGACTTTGGTGGAGTCATTTTTTTTCACTGGATTCGACTGGTGTTTTTCTGTTTATCTAGTGAAAGATCAGTTTATGGATTGCTCTAAAATATTAGTCAACTTCGACACAATTCTAGAAAATGTGCTATTATTTTAGCAACTCTCTCATAAAATGATTGTATATTTTTGTAATATGTCATAGAATGTTTACCATCTGAGTTTCCGGAGGGGTCTTGGTGGTAGATAAAATCCAAGTCAGCGCCTTTTTAAAATATCTTGGTGAAGGCGTGAGTCAACCAGCGTTAGTTCTAAGTGACGAAAATGAACGATATATTTTAAAAAATCAAAAGACTATGATTGATGGAAAAAGCGTTGATCTGAACTGTACATTCCTCAATGAGATTTTAGCATACCAGATTGCTTTGTTTTTAGATGTCCCAGTACCAAAGTCAGCGATAGCAGATGTTAATCAAGTTTTACTTGACAATGGCCCTTCGCTTAGATTCGTACATAGATTTAGTGAAGGGGAATTCTTCGCCTCAAAAGAAGTTCTCGACAAAGAAGAGAATCTTCTTGAGAACTACGGAATTCTCCGGCAAATGGGGAAGCCATATATAAATCGAAGTTGGAATAGATATTTTTCCAATATATGCAATCCAGAAGATGCACCAAAGATTATAGCACTAGATCTTCTTATCTCTAATGTGGATAGATATAACAATACCGGAAATTTATTAGTAGCCAATATTCCAGAAGGTCGTAAGATGTTCTGTATTGACCACGGTCATGCATTCTATGGGGCTGTATGGGATGTTAATAAGATGTCTAGACTGAAGAATACCTTTGTTTCGCAAGAAAGCTTAGATTCATATCTTGGATATCTTAAATATTTTCCGGCAGCAGCAGGACAAATGAACGGATTGGGAGAAGTCTTTAAGGCGATAGAAGTTAACTGCAACTTAGATCAAATTGATTTTCATTCGTTTCAGCAAGTCGTATTAAAGATTGAATCTATACAGGAGAGCCATTTAGATGAGTGGCTAGGTAATGTTCCTGACGCCTGGTTTGTTGATAAAAACAATCAAATAGGTCTTTATAAACATTTTCTGATGAATCAGAAAGAGTTGATGAGGTTTGTTATTCAATCCATGGCGAATGCTAATGCTTTTACAAACTTTAGAGGAGGGCAACTTCAATGGAAAGACAGGCTTGCTGGTACAGTATAGTCCGTTATTCTCCTGATGAGTTATCGGGGGAGATAATTAACGTGGGTGTGATAGTCCACTCAGCTGTTGGTGATAATATTTTACATTACTTTCTTTTGGATGAGTCCTCCCCTAAAGTTAGATCGATAATAAGTTCTAAGGCTGAGGAGTTAACATATAAGTCGTTCAAAGAAATTTTAGATTATTACCTTAAGGAAAGCCCGAAATCATTAGATGGTTCTGTTGGGGGATTAGAGATAGGCTCACCTCACTCTACAAATTACTTACTAGAATTACGGAAATTCTTTAAAAATAAAAAAATGAACCTTTCTGAACCAACATTTTCATTGAGTAGTGATATTTCAGGTTTGTTTAAAGCATTATTTAATTCATATGTTGGTGAAAAATATTATCCAATTGGTGATAAAGAGCAGAATATAAAAAGCATAGTCAGGAAAATATTTGAGGATAATCATTTCATGAATACAAAAGTAAAACAAGACATAGGTTTATATCCAATCCCAGAGTTGCCGGTTAAAATCAATGTTGATTTTGGTTTTAAAAATGGTGTTTGGAACTATATGCAAGTGACTCCTGACATAAAGAATGCATCTAAAAATACTGAATGGTTTACTAAAACTCAGTTCTTGATCGAAAATGTAAAAGATGATGCTAAGGTTTATCTAATGTATAGAAAATCATCACTTCATGGTGAAAAGAATGAGACTATGAATATAATTAATTACTTTAATGATAAAGACAGGGTTTTTGGAGTGGATTTAGACGATCAAAGTAGAATGAAGAATTTATGCCATAAAATTGAACGAGAAGCACATTTAATAGAAGAAGTAATTTAAGAATATATTTTGATTTTAATTACATAGACACCCTGCAGATAAGCTATGCAGGGTGTCTTTTTACGTTCAGGAAATATTTCCTTATCAGTGATATAGAGTACATATACATAATGTTCCAAATCATATATACTGAATTCCAATTAAGTTATTGATTGGAGTGGGAGTAGTTTGTGGAATCAGATTGCCGAATTTCCTTTATTTAAAACGTTAGGATGGGGAAGTGTTATAATTTTTATAGGAACTTTAGTTACTCAAATTAAAAAGTTACAACCAATAACAACCCTGTCTTCAACGAATGTTGAAAAATTATTATATACAAAGGAAATGCGTATTTCAGTAAATGTGTTAACTTTTATTTTTCATGCGTTTATAACTACCATGATATCAAGTGGATTATCTTTTTTGTTGTACGAAGTTTATACTAATTTTTTTATTGATGTGACCATCCAATCTTTAAATATAGTAACGTTTGTATTTTTTGGAATTGCAATGTTGAGCCTATTAATCTTATTTATTTCTGTAAACTTCAAAAAAGGAATAATTGAAATTCTATTCAAGTCTAGGGATGGACGTATCAATAGTACACTGATTATTCTAGCAATATTTGCAATTACCTCGTTTTGCATGTTCCCAAACATTCTTGTGTCATCAGTAATTATAGGGGATGTAGATTATGAAAATAATGCTGAATTATTTGCTATATTTCTAGCATTTCTTTTAGTACTTACGCCAGTTAGCTCATTTAACTTGGTTGTATTAAAGAGAGTATGGAAACTCATTCTAAAAAAATTGAGATCATACTCTGGAGAATATTATTACATATTGCAAGATGGAGATGCTAAGAGGTGGTTCGTATATCATCAAATTGAGAAGGATTTGTTCTTGATTGGAGATTCAGTACTAACAGAGGATTCAAAAGTGTTTAAAACGATTGAAAAGAAAGAGCTGATTACCATGAAAATATTTGTTTATCGAGTTTTAAATGATCCAGAAGGTAGTATTGAATATTCAATTTAATAAGTTGGAGTGATTACTTGAGCGCTACATATAAAGTCTTAGAGAGTGATGCGGAATTTTTGACAGCAGCCTTAGCCCAATCAAAGGTATCCGTATCGTTTTAGGCTGGAACCAGATCCAATAGGTCATCTTATGGATTATGGTGGAATTGTAGAGGGGTATACACCAGACTCAATTAAGATTGCTGGTGCCCATTTCATTCGAACGCGATTTGAATTTAGAGCAGAGATAAAAACACCCCGTCAACCTTAATTGGTCAGCGGGGCGTTTTTATTTATTCAATTGTGTATTCACTTACCTCAAATGTAAGTATTTTATCGAATACAACATAGTCTTTACGTTTGCTGAAAGGCCCTTTGTTATTTGAGTGTTTATCAATAGCATATAATCCAGGTCCTCTACCGGCATCACGGGAGTCATACCATTTCAAGAATGCATCTACTTCTGCAATTGGTAGGTCGTATTCTTTTTCTGTCCCATTCACCAGAGTGATGGTAAGAATAGCTCGATCCCCTGATGGCTGCTCTGGAGTTGCTGTAGGTTTAGGCGTCACTGTTGGTGTTGGTGTAGCAGTTGGGCTAGGAGTACTTGTAGGCACTGGAGTAGCCGTTGGTGATGGTGAAGATGTTGGCGTTGGCGTTGGTTGAACTACTATAGGAGCAGAAGTTGCATTTGTGAAAAAGTCTACCTCGTAAATCGTAATAGGATTTTTTGAGTTGTTGACAATTGCTATTTTATTCATATTTTCATCGATTTGTAAATCATATGAACCGTTACCGATGTGCCCGATGTTATTAGAGCGAATATAAAGGTTATCTTTAAAGTATTTACTATTAAGGTCACTGGCTACTGTAGCATTATGATAAATCTTCACACTATTAATTTGAGTTATTGCATTTAACTCCATCCATAAAGTATCAGTTGTAGTACCAGAAGCACCCAATGTAACTCCAGAAGTTAAATCACCATCAGAGGCAAGGGTAGTATAATGATCCACTGTATTTTCATCGCTTCCAACATTTAACGAATAACCGTGATTATCTAAAATCGCACCCGTTCCAGGAATAGCTAAGGCAGAAGACAAAGGTAGAGCTAAAATGATGATGAACATAGTCAAGAAAATCAATGAAAGCTTCTTTTTCATTTCATAACCTCTTTCATATATGTAATAGAATGTTGCAACTAGTCACTATCCTTGCTTTAGGTTTGGTTTACAGTCATCAGAATGTAATGTAGATTAATTGTCTGTTATTTTGTATAAAAATTCTTTTCTATATAAAATTTTTTTGATATAAAACTATTTATTGATCTTGATTATCAGTTCTCCTTTTTTTCTGGGTGACTTAAAGTTTCTTTCTGAAAGATTAGTTAACCCATGTAACGTCTCGACGAGGTTAATAAACGTAGGTAGGGATACCAGCCTAATTTGAGATTACTGGGCTGATAAAGAATATAAATTGGTAACCTTTAGTGTCGGCTTAATAAGAATATGACAATAAATATAATCAAGTCTAAACAATATTTCTTATATATGGGATAAAATGAATATATTCTTTAAAAATACATATGCAGGAATTTTAGTGGTCGTTTTCTTGTTGCTTATGAAACGAATGTTCGTTTATAATACAAACAAACGTTCTTATTTTTTGGGGGTTCTCAACATGCAAATGCAGATTGGTCAAACCGTTGAAATTGTTTACTTAGATAAAGTCGGCAAGATTTCTCAGCGTAAAATTGAGATCAATGGTATTCGAAACGGTCCGGGCCACCTGCAAGAATACAGGAGCGCCCCGCGTATTCCTTACGTCCAATATCCTCGCTTGGCAGGCTATATCAGAAAAACGCTATGCTTAGCGACACGGCCCGTAAGCTGCTGATGACCTTGCGGCATTGCTCGGTGCATCACGGATATATACCTACACTTGAGGTACTGGAGACAAAGAGTGGCCGGACACTAGAAAAGATCCGAGCCGGGTTGCAGGAATTGGTAGAGGATAACTATATTCTGTGGGAGTTTGGGAAACCATCAGAGAGTGCAGTTGTCGTTGAGGGATGGGAGCGAATAGAGGATCGATCAGCATCAGTTGCATGGGGCTTGGACGGTGGCCATATAGATTACCGGACAGATTACTAGGAGGACAGACACCATGGTTAAGAAACTGGAGAGTATTTGGGATTGCAGTAGGATGATGCTACCGGAGCATAAGACTCGGATTCTCAGTGATGAGCGAGGGCAGCAGTGGAGAGATCGTAAAAAGCCGATGCTTGACGCGCAGGAGTGGGAATTGATTGATCAAGTGTTGGCATATTCAAAACGATATTGAGAGCAGATAACAATAACTCAGTTTGAACCAGTTCAAAATATTAAGCTTCGGGGAGTTGTGATGGCCATAGACAGGCAGCTACGACGGATCAAACTCCAAACGGATGATGACTATGATTGGATTAAGATTGACGATGTGATTCAGGTGACTACATAAAAATGCCCTGGAAGCTTTCACCGGGGCATAACTATTATTCCTCAAATAACTCATCCATTAAACTAATAATAACGCCTTTAGTCACTACTTTGATGGTACGTCCCTCATTCTTCATAGCGGTCAAAAAATCTTTGTGAGTTTCAGTTGTATGCGAAAATTTCGGCGCGTACACTGCCTTCACATCCAGTGCCTTCAGAACATCATCTAGCCCACCAATGTGATCTGCGTCAGGATGAGTAGCAACCATGGCATCAAGTATCTTTACACCAAGGGCATTCAGGTACTTTACTACATTTTCACTTATTCCTTATTAAGCTAACGGGCAGATTAGTGGAGTGAAGATATGGTAAAATATATAAAGTGCCCCCTTGATGGTTAAGGAGACTGACTTGGAATATTCTTAAGTCAATCGATAGCAAATTATACAAGGATAAGGTGTGATGCGGATGACTGATTTTACAATGATTAAAAAGCTGTTTCATATTACGAAACGAAACGGGTTTAGTCATGATGAGATACAAACCATTAAAAATAATTTTGGTGAATTGCCCCAGGTATTTATAGATTATTATTTGGAACTCGGTAAAGACGAGCGGCTGAATCATACGCAAGATAGTTTGATCAAGCCCGAGCAATTCCAATACTTCAAGCATAGCGAATATTTAATTTTTTATTGCGAGAATCAGCGTGCCTGTGTCTGGGGAATCCATAGGAACGATTTATCCAGGTCCAATCCCCCTGTCTATATGAGTTACGATGAAAAGGTATGGAAAATGGAATTTGAAGCATTGACCGATTTTTTTCATGCGATGGCCTATTTGCAAACCGTATTCGCTCTTGAATACGGCTGTGAATCGTTTTATTCCATTGAACAAACCGACTTGGATTTTATTCGTGAAAATTTTAAAAACAAAGATATTTCCTTTCGGCATTGGATTGGCATCGAATTTTATGGGAATTACGATGACAGCATAATAACGTTGATGAATAATGACGATAGTTTTAATTTGATTTTTGCTTCAAGCGACAAAGAACATTTTGATGAAATGGATCGGGTTCTCTCAAAACTAGGAGTAGTAATTTGAAATTTTCTGTTTCAAGAAGTCAACAAAATAGGGACTTCAGAATGTCATCAATAAGTTAAATAGCTTGGAATAGCCTTACAGAAGAAGTGTGAAAAATAGAGTTAAATCCAGTGGGGCAAGCATCTGTTGTACTGTTTGGAATTGAGGATGAACGAAAAGCTAATTAGATTCGGGTAGGATGGCTCAATAAATTCGCGAATACTCTACATATGGAATTATTTACGAAGTTCGTAAATATGACATTATCTGAAAGAGCGGCCCAAAAAACTTTTAAAGTAATTCATTCGCAACATCCTGTTGCCTTATGCAAAAGATTATTTAGTGGAATTTCTTTTATACAACTCGTGTTTGTGAAAAAATACGAACGAGAAATTTAAATGAATAGGGGTTAATAAATGATAAAGATTCGAAATATGACAGAAAATGAATTTGAAAAATTTAAAGAGTGGTCTGTTAATGACTATGCAAAAGATTTAATCAAATCTAAAATGAGTAGCGATAAAGATGCTTATAAATGTGCTGAAAAAGAATTCAATGAACTACTTCCGATGGGTTTATCAACAAAAAATAATTATTTATATGTAATGATAAATCATAGTTTAGAAAAAATTGGTTTTATTTGGTATGAAAAAGAGAATACATCAGGATTCATTTGTGATTTTTTGGTTAAGCAAAATTACAGAAATAAGGGATATGGATTTGAAACTATGAAATTGATAGAGCAGGATGCCAAAGATAAAGGAATTAGAAAACTCAGACTTAGTGTATTTAATTTCAATGAACCAGCCTACAATCTATATAAAAAACTAAAATATAAAGAAGTTGAGAACAATGATGGAAATGCGATAATGGAAAAAATACTTGATAACTAATATATAGGGAATATTAAATGCCCCTTGTGTACTGAATCAGTAAATGATCATTAAGCTAATGGGAAACGTTAATTTAATAAAAACATGTAAGCAGCCGCTCAAACAACCGGCTGCTTTTTCATTTAAGCTAACGGGCAGTTATGCGTAACTTTTAGGGAATGTAAACATCTAAATAACGTAAGGAACGAGGAGGCAGACAATTCATGGGAGGAACGAATGTATGGGATGCGGAGTGGGAGGTTAACGAAGAGCAGGTGCGGACGCTGATCGGCAGACAATTCCCTCAGCTGTCATCGAAGCAAGTGAAGCGACTGGGCTGGGGCTGGGACAATACGGTTTTTCTCATCGGTAACGAGTACGTGTTCCGGTTTCCAAGAAGAAAGATTGCAGTTGGCTCGATTCGTATGGAAGGGAAGCTGCTGCCAAAGCTGGAGGCATATATAACCATCCCCTATCCGAAACCGTTGTTTTATGGCGAAGCAAGTGACGAATACCCGGCACCATTTCTTGGCTATGCCTACGTGCTAGGAGATTTCCCAATCGGTTTGACGGAAGAACGCCGGGCTTTATCGGCAGAGACGCTGGCGAAATTTTTGCGGAGATTGCATGAGTTTCCGGTGCAGGCGGCGCTGAAGTGCGGAGTTCAGCAAGATCATCGAAACTTGACGGACATAGCATCGCGCAAAGTGAAATTGGAGGGCTTTCTATCGAAGGTGGTTGAACACTTGTCGCCGGAGGAGTCCGGTGTGATCGAAGCGTATATTAGCAGGCTGCAAAAGGACCGTGTCGAGGCGGTGAATGCACTGCTACATGGCGATCTTCATTTCAAAAATATGCTTGTGAATGAGAACGGGATCGTTTCCGGCATCATTGATTGGGGCGATCTGAGCGTAGGCCATCCGGCTTGCGATTTGAGCGTTGCTTATAGCTTTTTACCACCTTACGCTCGCGGCGTGTTTTTCGAAACGTACGGAGGAGCGGACGAGGAAACGAAGCTGCTGGCGCGGCTAATCGCGGTATACATCCCCATACTGATCTTAATGCAAGCGGTCGATGACGGGAATGAAGCAATTGCGGCAGAGGCGAAATCCAACATCATGCGGGCATTGTCGGATTAGGCTCATTATTTCGTTGCGGCTATGGGGCTATGGCTATCGGCACCATTTTGTCGTTTAAAGGCCACGATAAGGTACGATCCGCCTTCTCTGATACCGCTTTATGTTGAGGAACACGAAATCCAACAGAGTAAGTCGTTGCGCTAACGGGAAACGTTAGCTCAATATAGACATAAGACACCCAACCGATACGATTGTAAAAATATGCCTCATCAGTGATTATACTGGTGGGGTTTTGCGTTTCTCTGTAACCAAAGATATTTTAACATGTATCAAGTAATTGATAGATTACATTTAGGATTTTATTAGATATGCAAATTAATGAGAGCAAAGTAAGTACGGCAGCAATTACACCAAATAGATATTAACCAGATACTAACCCAAGAAACAACAAAAACCCATGCACAGATTTTAATTTCTGTGCATGGGATCAAAACTCTGGTTATAGTATAAGTGGTACTTTCATTTTTATAATACAAGGTTTTGTTAAATAATCGCAGGGGACGGGCTGGGGACGAACTGGGGACAGACTCTAGGTCAACCAGTAGAAACCAGTCCAAATGAGAACAATATAAGAACGGGTTAAGTCCTTGATATGACTAGGTTATTGAGTTTAGTTCCATATCATATCAATAAAAACTCATGTCTTAAAATCCTGCGGTACGTGAGTACCGTACGGGTTCGACCCCCGTCCTCGGCATCACAGTAAAAACCTTGAGAAATCAAGGTTTTTTTGTTTTTCTTGAGTAAAACTTCCATCAAAAACTAAAGGTTCTTGTGTCATGGAATCACATCCGAGCTCACAGAATCAGGTTGATAACACTCCTTTTCAGTGCTTGTCTACTCACAAGCTCTGGAGGGGGTTTTTTAATGCGGAAGATTCCATTGAACTGCCATATATCAAACGGTATGTACAGTGAAATGAGAGATCCGAGCTCATTGATTACTGTCGAATAACATCTTAATTTGTTGTATTATTGATTAATCTAGTTTTCAAGAAACAAGGAGGGTTAAAGTTTGCTTACACTGAGAAGAGCCGAGCCGCGTCAAAGTAAAAAGCTCAGTCTCACATCGCTGCTTACGGGCTTGGTCACGCTGGTGGTTCTACTAACCTCAAGCATTCTTCTGATTGGCTCTTACGAGTCCAAAAAACAGTCATTGATGGAGACTACACTCCATCTGAATTACTACAACGCTGACCGAATGACCAAAACAATGGATTCCTTATTTCAGTCCATGCGCAGCAGTTTGGAATACAGTGCTGACACACTCTCCGATGACGAAACCTTAACGCCCAAGCAAGTGGATGATAATTTGGAACTGATGCGCAATAGTAGCAATTACTTCAATTCTATCGCCGTGCTCGATGCCGACGGGCTGATCCGCAATGTAGTACCGGCTAGTTTGGGGTCAGTAGGAAACCATATTACTTCTAAGGTCGGTTTGGAAGCTCTGGCGTTAAAAAAACCTTACATATCCTCCCCCTACATGACCCAAACCACCAAGAGACTAATCGTTTTTATGAGTCAGCCGATTTTTAGCAAGAATGGTACATATCGCGGTATTTTGAGCGGCACATTTTATCTGCAGGAGAACAATATTTTGTCTATGATTTTTGGCGATAATAACGTGGACGATTCTGGCTCCTATTATTATATTGTGGATTCAAGCGGGCATCTGTTGTACCACCCGGATAAGCAGCTCATTGGGGAGGATGTTAGCAATAACAAGGTTGTGCAGAAACTCATGAATGGGGAGAGTGGGGAACAGCAAGTGCGTAACACCCGTGACGTTGAAATGCTTGCCGGATACTCCAGCGTTCCAGCCAACGGATGGGGAATTGTGGTCGTTTCGCCGATTAGTGTCATCCATCATCAACTGATGGGGCACCTTCGGACCATTCTCTGGTATTCGTTGTTTCCGTTCATTATACTCCTGATGGGCGTCATTCTCGTAGCACGCAAGCTGGCCCGGCCTTTTGTGTACCTGGCAAATCTGGTGAGCAGGATGGGTAAGGAGAAGATTGAATTGCCAGAAGCGAAGCCGCAATGGAGCCGAGAGGCAGATCTGCTGACCAAGGCTGTGTTGCTTGCCGTGACGGATATTCAGAAGCAGACGGATCAACTGACCCAAGAGGCTACGACGGATGCTCTGACCGGTTTAATGAACCGAAGATCCTTAGAGTATACGATGAGTCAGTGGATTGACTCAGGACAACCGTTTTCGCTCATTGTGCTGGATGTAGACAAATTCAAACTCGTGAACGACACCTACGGCCATCTCATCGGCGACGAAGTGCTGAAACATGTAGCCAATGTTATAGTTACCTCGTTTCGTCCAGACGATGTTTGCCACCGCTACGGCGGTGAAGAGTTCATCATCTTGCTAGCCCACACTAGACCCGAGGAAGCCTTCACCATAGCTGAAAGAGTCCGGCGGGCAATGGAACAAAGCAGGGGGCCAATCCCGACACAGGTTACGATCTCTCTAGGAATCGCCCATTATCCTATTCATGCATTGGAGCGGGAGGGGCTGCTGGAGAAGGCGGATCAAGCGTTATACCTGGCCAAGAGCAGGGGAAGAAACCGGACGATGGTCGCTGATGTTTGAAACAATGGCTCGAAATATGCGGTACTTGCCCCCGTCTTCGGCATCATAGTGAAAACCTTAGGAATACAGAATTTGCGTAGAAGAATATAAGTCTCCTTTGCTGTATCTGATTAAATTAGATGAAGAGCGGGCTGACCGAATGCTGCATATCAGCACGAGTGGCACGAAGCCAGCGGGCAGCAAAGGACGAAAGTGTAACCTTCCAAGCTGAACAAGGAAAATGTTATTCGCTATTATGAATGTTCGGAGCGGAAACAGTATTTCATCTTTGATGAAATACTGTTTTTTTGTGCGGATGTTAATTATGTTCAACACGTTGCAATAATTCCTTTAAAGCCTTCATCTGCCGGCCTTGAAGTTCTCCCTCTACAATCGAATTCCGTAGAGATTCTACATCCTGAGCCTTCACTTTACCCCCATGATGGAAACGATTGAATGCTTGATAATCTAGCGGCAGCATATCTTGTTCCATTTTGAGATGTATTTTTGCTGTCATGCGTGGCCCCATCACAAAACTCATAATCTTACCGATTAGACTATGCTTGGGCAGGGATGCTATTTCACCCTGAGCACGGCAAGCGAGCTGCCAAAGATCTTTATTTGCAATAACGGCTGAGAATTTCGGCCAACCTACGATATCACAAGCAGCGTACACAGGAAAACCGATACTTGAGTAAATATTGAACATCGCCGGACTTACTTGACCACAGCGTGAGACCCCAGAGTTATTGTACAGTGCGCTAAATTGTTTGGCAGCTGATTTATTATTGTTCTCGACCTGGAAACCGACCTTGTTCGCCGGATGATTGTAACAGACAATGGCTTGGTTAATGAGTTTGGGGTCTGTTGGTGCATGCACAGGCAAATCAGCCTTGGATTGATGACTTAACGTACCCAGTATTCCTCTTAACAGCTGGTCTTCCGGAATTCTCATATACTGAATGTAATGTTCACGAATCCCGCTTCCAAACGCACTCATAATCACCGTAGTTTTAGAATTACGAACGACACTTCCCAATTTGGATAACGTAGCTACGCCTTCTGGTGAACGGCTCACATTTCCGTCCAATGTAATAATAATAAATTGATACTGCTGAGGTTTTATTTCTTCTATATTTTCTATGACATTAAAGTTGCTAAATTCTTTCAATGTAGCATCGTCATAGCAATATAGTTTCTGAGGAGGAGCGAAGTCTGCTTTTCGTCCTTTTCGTACAAGAAAGGTAACATCGGTGCCTGATAAATGTAGATGGTAACCTACAGAGAAACCTACTGCTCCTGCACCTACTATAAGAATGTTTGTTTTATCTGAAGTGATTGTCATGGTTAGTTCATCTCCTTGACATGTGTTGATTTAATGTCGTGTTGTCAGTATAATCTACACGTCTGAACAATCACAATAATCAATACCTTTGTAAATGTTATGAAGTAAACAGATTACATCTATTATGTTGAAAGGATAGAACAGGAGGAGCATATGGTTGGAACCAAGAATAACAGAAGAACTAAATATACGATTAATCTCATTAAAGAGAGCTTCCTGGTTTTATTAGAAACCAAAAAGTTACCTCAAATAACGGTCACTGAAATATGTAACTACGCTGATATCAACCGTGGCACCTTTTATTTGCACTACAAAGATCCTTTTGAATTATTTGAAGTGATGCAGAATGAATTTAATAAAGAATTGGTGGAAGCATTACAAGAAGGAGGCAGTCCTTGCACATCTGAAGAATCCATGGTCAAACTGTTAAACATCATTCAAGATAAGAAAACCATGTATCAGCTTCTAATTTCAGAGAGTGGAAAAAGTGAATTTTTAACACGAGTTTTACTTGAACAAAATTGGAACGAACCCTTTCTAAGGGACTATTCTTTCACTTACAAGGTTTATGGATCTATTGGAGTCATTAATCAGTGGCTCGAGTCCAATGGTGGAGAAAGTCCGCAATCCATTGCTAATATAATTTATTCTTTGGGTCATCAGAACAATATAGTTTGAAAAAAACACGCTAAGAGTGGCATTTTAGGAAGCTATATAATAATTACTGTAATAATGTACTATATATCAACAGTCTGTTAACATGCCATATCTCCAAATTTCTGAACCCAGAGGATTTATAATATAAAAAAGTGCCTTTAAACAATGTGGTTAAAGGATTTGTTGTCGAGCTTTGACTTGAAATTCTGAGGTACGTGAGTACCGTAGGAGTTCTACCCCCGTCCTTATCATCCTTGACCAGAAGATCGCATGACTCTCATGAAATATTGAGGTCATGCGATTTTTTTATTTTAAAAATCAGAGCATTACAGATCGTCGCTGCCGAAGATATTTTGGAGTTGAATTCTGAATAAATTAATAGTTGACAGCATTTTTGAAAGCGGTTATATTTATCTCGTAAACAATACGTTATATAACGTTATGTCAAAGGAGAGAATCAAATGAATGCAAATCAGGTTGTTCAAAGTATCCGTGAAAAAGTGGCAGAGGGGATTTCAGAGGTATATTTTGTAGCTTGTGGGGGTTCACTGGTTGATATGTATCCCGCGAAATATTTTCTGGATAGTGAAGCGAAGAAACTGGTAGCGGGGCTCTATACGGCGAATGAGTTTGTTCATGCATTGCCTAAACGTCTGGGCACACAATCGGTAGTAATCGTTTGTTCCCATGGCGGAAATACACCGGAATCGGTAGCTGCGGCGCAAGTAGCCAAACAGCATGGAGCGCACACCATTGGCCTAACCCATAACAAGGAAGCTGCGCTGCTGAATTACTCTGATTATTCTTTCTTGTATGAATGGGGAGATGATAGCAATGTGAAAAATAACCCGATGGCTATCATTCTGGATCTCGCTACTCAATTGTTAGATGCGGCTGAAGGGTATGCGCATGTTGAAGCTTTTCAAAAAGGATTGGAAGCTATCGATGGCATTATTAACCAGGGTAAAAAGCAGGTCGCTCCACGTGCCCGTGTGTTTGCCAACAAATACCGTAATGAGGAGCTTTATTATATCTTGACGAGTGGAGCTTCGTACGGACATGCTTATGGATTTGCAATCTGTTCTTTGATGGAAATGCAATGGCTGCATGCTGCGGCGATTCACTCCGGTGAATTCTTCCATGGTCCTTTTGAAGTGACGGATAAAGAAACCCCATTCATCCTAATGATTAATGAAGGGCGCACCCGTGAGCTGGATGAACGAGCACGGACTTTCCTGAATCAGTATGCAGAGAAAGTCGAAGTGATTGATGCTAAAGAGCTGGGAATTGGTACAATTGCTGATGAAGTTGTGGAATTCTTTAATCCGGTATTATTCTACAGTATCATTTGTGTCTATCGCGAGGCTCTTGCCGAGGTGAGAAATCATCCGCTAGAAACCCGCCGTTATATGGGGAAAGTAGCCTACTAATCGGGAGGATAAAACCATGAAAGCTCTAGGTATTGGCGATAATGTGGTAGACAAGTATGTTCATCAGCGTACGATGTATCCCGGCGGCAATGCACTCAACTTTAGTGTTTTCGCCAAAGGTGAAGGAGTTGTCGCGGCTTTCCTCGGTGTTTTCGGCGATGATGACGAGGCACGTCTTGTGGAAAATACGCTGCAGCAGCTGGAAATCGATATCTCACATTGCAGACATCATAGCGGAGAGAACGGATGTGCACGGGTAACCTTAGAGAATGGGGAACGGGTATTTCTGGGCAGCAACGAAGGCGGGATTACGAGACTGAATCCAATAGCGTTGAGTGAAGCCGACAGAGAATATATCCGCGGGTTTGATATCATCCATACAGGGCTTTATAGTCACACCGGACATTTGCTTGCGGAGCTGAATGAACTGGGAATTCCCCTCTCTTTTGATTTCTCCGATGACTTCGAGGATGCGCAGGTAGAACGGTATATTGGCAATGCGGATTTTGCTTTCTTTTCCTGCAGCCATATGACGGATGAAGAGACGCAGAATTTTATTGAGACTAAACGCAGAAGAGAAGGCCAAGTATTGGTGGCAACACGCGGGGGAGACAGATCCATTGCCTATGATGGAGCAAGCTTTTATTATCAGACCCCTGAGCTTATTGAGGCTGTTGATACGATGGGAGCAGGCGACTCTTATATTACTGCCTTTTTAATGAGTATGATTAAGGATGGTGATATTCAAGCTGCTATGCGGGAAGGCTCCAGATTAGCTGCCAAGAGCTGTATGGTGGAAGGTTCCTTTGGATTCGGGGCTTCTTATTAACAACGGATGCGTACTTATCTTTGCTTGTGAAAAAGAGGATCGTTTGTTACTCTAACAATAGAGTAATATAACGTTATATAACAAGTGAGGGTAAATCATGTTAAATTCAGAGCAGGCAGAGCCATTATATATTCAATTGAAAAAAGCGGTCCAATCCGCCATTGCGAACGGTACCTTTAGTTCAGGAGATAAAATTCCTACTGAAATTGAGCTTAGTGAAACATATAATGTCAGCCGAATTACTGTTAGGAAAGCTATAGAGGAATTGGTGAATGAGGGATATCTGACGAAACGCCAGGGCAAGGGCACTTTTGTCAACGCACAAAAGATCGGCCGCAAGATTGAGCATGTCATCAGTTTTACGGCGGCCTGCAAAGCCAATGGTGTTTCATCACACAGCGTCGTTACGGAGAGAACTAAACTTAAAGCCGATCAGGAAACCGCGGAGCGGCTGCAAATACAGCAGGGTGAACCGGTGTTATATATTCAACGTAAAAGATATGCTGGCGAAAGACCCCTAATGCTGGAAAATAACTATTATCCGTATGACCGTTTTTCTTTCTTAATGGATGAAAAGCTTGAAGGATCGGTATATGAGCTGCTGCGGAAACGTTATCATATTGATCCCAATCAGCCGGGAGAAACGGTGTTGCAAATCACCTTGGCTGATGAACAGCAAGCAAAATTACTGGAGATTCCCATTGGTGATCCTTTGTTCTATATGAACACTATTATTTATGATCAGGACAGTCAGCCGGTTCATGTAGGCAAGCAGTACATTATCGGTGACCGTTATCAATTTACTTTATAATTCATTCTGCTTCTTGCGGTAAGCGGGAAGCAGAAGCTTCGATATAACGTTATAAGTCGTATTATTAATCGGCAGAAAGGCGTTGAAATCATGGAAGCAGTTAAACATGGTTTTGCAGATCGGGTACTGTTGTCTAATGCAGTATTTACAGGAATAGAAGATGGCGCTTCACCGGCATTTATTGCCCTGCAAGGGGAGCGAATCGTCGCGGTTGGAATCCCGGCAGAAGCAGAGGAATGGATAGGACCGGCAACATTTGTTCATCATCTGAAGGATGCGTTCATTATGCCTGGTATACATGATAACCATGTTTTTTTTACCGGTTACATGTCCATGCACCGTGGAGTGGATCTGACGAATGTCGCTACAATTCAAGAGGCTTTAGAGTTGCTTAAACAGGAAGCAGAAAAAATACCCTCAAAGCAAAATGTATACGCTTACGGGTGGAGTGAAGAGTGTTGGGGCGAGCTTCCGGGGCAAAGCTTATTAGACGAAGCTTTTACTGAATGGGCTGTAATCGCCATTAATCTGACGAAAAGCTATTGTTGGATGAACAAGTTTGCTCAGGATAAGTATCAGTTTCTCCCTGACCAATGCAGCGCGGAATCACGCGCCCTCCTCCTTCATGACATGATGCAGGATCAGGAATTAGTCAGACAAGAGTTTTTGGACTTTGCCCGAATGCTTGCTAAACGGGGTGTCACTTCGATAAAAGATATAGGCTTTGACAGGCATAGCGGTTTGTTGCCGGTCCTTGAAGAGCTGGAAGCAACGGGAGAGCTGCCGTTGCGGGTCCATTTTGCGCTTGAACCTGTATTGCAGCCGCTTGATATTTCCACGGGTTTGCAGTACAAAGAGCGTTATCAAGGAGAATTTCTTCGGTTTCAGGGATATAAGCTGATGTTGGATGGTGTGGTAGCTGATCATACGGGAGATATGCTGGAGCCTTATGCGGATATGCCAGGTGTTACAAACTTGCAGTCAGTTGACTACGAAGGGTTAGAAGAGGCATTTCGGGCAGCAGACAGCCATGGAATTAAATGTTGTCTAACGGCTGAGGGAGATGCAGCAATTCGTAAGGCAGTAGACATGATCGAAGATTGCAATCGTAACCGGGGAGCACAGCGGATTAGGCATTCAATCAGCGATTTGGAATATCCACATCCCGAAGACATTCAGAGGATGGGGGAGAACGGGATTTTTGCCGAGGTATATGCCCAGATCTTGCTCTTAAATCCTTCTTATGAGGATGCTTATATGGCTGCTGTGGCCGGAAAAGAGAATGAAAGCCGGTTTTATAATTACAAGTCCATGCTTGAGGCCAATGTACCGATTACGATAGGTACAGATTTGCCGCTTTTCCTCACCAGTGTTCCTGATTCGCTGTATGCGGCTTCTTTTCGGTTGTTCCCTGATGGATCCCCTCCGGGAGGCTGGAATTCCGAGCAGGGGATGCCGGCATCAGAAGTCCTAAAGGCCTGGACGATTAACGGGGCCAGACATTGCGGTATGGAAAGTACAGGAACCTTGGAAGTTGGAAAAGCTGCTGATATTGCTGTATTTGACCGTAATCTTCTGGATACAGCTGCAACCGAGATTAGAGATGCACGTGTGATTTTGACAATTACCGCCGGTCAAATCACCTATGATGCTGCCAGGAACGAGGGGTAGAAATGGAAACGGTTAAACGTAAAATAAAATGGTCCCTTCCTCATAGTTATACATTGATTTTTCTGATTATCGTGGCTATTGCCGGATTAACCTGGATTGTCCCGAGCGGCCAATTTGACCGTCAGGAAGTGCTGGTGGATGGTTCCTCCAGAACAGCCATCATCCCGGGAACCTATCATACCGTTCCCAAAATCAGTGAGCAAGGGGATTTGAGACAAGGATTTGCCCAAATTGCCAGTGCGCCGTTAGAAGGAATCATCAATGCTGCTGATGTCGTCGCCTTCGTCCTGATTGTAGGGGGAGCTTTTGGAATTATTCTGCAGACTGGGGCGATTGACCGGGCACTGATGGCTCTAGCCGGAAGACTCAAAAGTAAAGGGATATTACTGATTCCGATAGCCATGGTGATTTTCAGCCTGGGGGGTTCAACCTTTGGAATGAGTGAAGAAATCATTCCGCTTTATGCCATTTTTATACCGTTAATGTTTGCCTTGGGCTTTGACTCCATGACGGCGATTCTCATTCTATTTCTCGGAACACAGATCGGCTATGTCGGATCAACTGTTAATCCTTTCTCTGTATTGATTGCGCAAGGCGTAGCAGGGGTGCAGGGAAATCCACAGCTATGGCTCAGATTTATTGAATGGGTTGTTTTTACTGCGATATCGATTGGTTTTACGATGTGGTATGCGCAGCGGGTGAAGAAGAATCCGGAGAAATCAGCGGTATTCCAAAATGATATTCTAAACCGCCAACACTTCATCAAGGAGAACGATGGGATAGATGTAAGTTTCTCGAACCGGGATAAATTAATTATTGGAGGCTTCATCTTTACCTTGGGGCTAATTGTCTGGGGAATACTGAGCAAAGGCTGGTATATGACCGAGATCGGAGCGCTTTTCTTTGCACTTGGGATTTTTTCGGGGATTGTCACCCGGATGAGTCAGAAGGAAATTGCCGAGAATTTTGTTAAAGGTTGCGGAGAATTTATCTACGCTGCCGTGATTATCGGTTTGGCCCGGGGGATCCTCGTCGTTGCAGAGAACGGGATGATTATCGATACCATTTTGAATGGGCTGGCTACTATGCTTGAGGGCTTGCCGAATTACTTGTTCACCACCATCATGCTGGTCGTGCATAATATTATTACGTTCTTGGTTCCTTCTTCATCAGGAGAGGCGGCCTTGACGATGCCTGTGCTTGCACCATTAGGCGATCTTGTGGGTGTTAACCGCGAAGCAGTAGTAACCGCATACCAATTTGGAAATGGATTAACGAATCTCATTTCGCCAACAGGCGGTGTGCTGCTGGCAGGTTTGGCCATCGCCCGGATCAATTTTGGACAATGGTTAAAGGTAATTCTCAAGCTGTTTCCGATTCTTTGGCTGGTGGCGGCAATCTTTGCCGCAGTTTCCTCAGCTGTAGGCATGTAGTGGATAAAAAATATTGCAAAGCCATGCGGGATTTCCCGCATGGCTTTTGAATTTTCATTATTTACGGCAGAAGCCTACATCAAAACAAACCTGTTATATGGCCATGCTTCAAAAACAAAAAAAAGCGCCCGCTACTCATAGAACATCGTTCAAAACACAATATAACGATTCATCTCGTTCTATAATGCTAAGCTCATTCCTCTTCTGTAAGTACCGCAAATGCGCTACCGTTTCTCCAAGCGCAAAATTTAGGGAAGCAGGATCGACTACCTTAGTGAATAAATAGGTGCTGATTTCGTAAGGGGTGAGTTCTTCGGCGTTTAAGTTTCTCCATATGGACCGGATCTCCTGAAGACGTTCAAGATGATGCTTAATTACGCCATCGATGAACGATTCAGCTAACTCAAATACTTTGCCGTGCCCAGGAAGGACAGTTTGGATTTGTAATGTCCGCAGCATTTGTAGGGTATCAAAATAATCTTGTAGGGGATTGGTGTTGGTACTGTAATCATACGTAATATTAGGCGTGATTTTCTCAAGCAGAAGGTCACCACCTATGAATAATTTGCTTGACTCGTTAAGAAAGCCGATACTCCCTTCCGCATGACCGTTACCCAATTTAATTTGAAATTGCTTCCCTCCTAATAGAATGTTCTCCTCTGGTTCTAGGATCACTTTGGCTCCCTCGATAGGCTTCACCCAAGTAAACAGTTCCTCATGGTGTTCACTCATCTTGTTTACGAGCGAACCTGGAACCCCACACTTTAGGCTAAATTGAGCAGACTTCCTGATAGATTCGCTGTGAAAGATGCGATCTGCCCATTCAAATGTTTCCATGCTGCTGTAAACAGCAGCATTCGTCCACTGCTGAAACAGACCTGCAAGGCCGTAATGATCCGGATGATAATGAGTCACTATAATCCTTTTGATGTCGCCGAAAGTCAGATGATAGTTTTTCAATACTTCAGTCCAGACCGTTAAGGTATCCTCTGTAGCTAAACCAGGATCAATTACGCTCCATCCCTCTTTATCCTCTATGAGATAACTATTCACATGGTTGAGACGCAGGGGCAGAGGTAATCTCACTTGATGTATGCGCAGCTCTGAATGGTTCATCTTTATCTCCTTTTAATTTAATCTGATTTATCGGAATTGTGAAATTAGTATGAACTATAATCCAGAAATAGCGCAGTGTCAACGCTTTTTAATTGAAAAAAGGATGAAAAAAAGTATATTGACAATTAAATCATATCGGTTTAGTATGATTAAAATGTTTCGTTGGCAAACAAAAAGGGGGTGACACAGCATGAAAGATGCAATCAACCGAGAGCGGATTGAAGCCTTGCTTAGAAGCTCGGCGTATCACCGCTTTTTGGATGTTCAAGTAGAAGAATTAAGCGAAGAGTCAATTACGATTTTACTTCCGGAAAATGATCTGTTTGTTACAGGGGATGCTGGATATATTCATGGTGGAATTATTGCAACGCTGATTGACATTGCCGGATACTTTGCAGTACATCGCAAGGTAAATCTGCCCACACCCACTATTGATCTGCGGATTGACTATTTAAGACCAGCTGCGCCAGGTGCTCTGCATGCCAAGGCCAATTTAGTTAAGTTGGGAAGAACGGTTAGTCTGGTAGATATTTCAGTAACAGATCATACAGAGAAGGAAGTTGCTGTAGGCCGAGGATTGTTCAGCTCGAAGCAGTAACCATAACTATTAGGAAGTCAGCCCTAGAAGGAGAGGAGTTATGAATACGTATAATTTTGCAAGCATCATTCAAGAATCTGCTGCTCGATATCCTTCAAAGACTGCGTTGATCACACCCCAGATTACATTGAATTATTCAGAGCTGACTCAGCGGGTGAATCAAGCGGGGAATTTCTTCTTATCCCTTGGGGTTAATCCGGGAGATCGTGTCAGTATATTATTTAACAATGATTACCGATTCCTGGAAATCTGCTTCGGCTTGATGTCGATCGGAGCTATTCCAGTGCCGATGAATGCCAAGCTGGGTGCGGAGACGTTAGCTTATGTGTATCGCAATAGCGGCAGCCGTGTACTCATCTTTCATGATGAACTGAGTGAGAAGGTACAGGCTGTGCAGCAGATCAGTGAAGCCTCTATTCTGGTACGCTGCGCCAGCGTGAATGAACAAAAGACTCCCGTTGCATTGTCCTACGACGAATTGCTTCCTCTGCAGTCCTTAAGTCTGGAACTGTACCCGTCAGAGGAGGGAGATATCTGTTTCCTCCCGTATACATCCGGTTCAACCGGAAATCCCAAAGGCTGCAGGCTAACTCACCGAGGGCAGTTGTGGAATGTTCAGTCTACTTCGCAGCTTAGAGGTTTAACGGATGAGACGCGGGTGATCATCTCTCTGCCTCTCTATCACAAGAATGCCATGACGACGATGAAGACCATTTTTTGGCTTGGTGCCTCAGCCGTCATATTGCCTAAAGCAGATCCCGAGCAGATCTTGAAAGCTATTGAGACTCATCGCGTTACATATATGACGGGAGTGCCCGCTCTTTATCGAATGTTAATAAACTATCTTAAAGAGCATCCAGGTTTTGATCTTACGTCCTTACTTTTTGGTATCTGCGGTTCTTCCGATACACCTAGCGAACTATTGGATGAGGTTCAACTGCTCATGGGGATGCCGGTATATGAAGGGTATGGACTTACCGAAGGGGGACCCGTTGTGCTGGAATCCCGGGAGGGTGTTCAGCGAACGGGCTCGGCAGGTATTCCAGTACCAGGCTGTAAGATCCGAATCGTGGATGAACACGAGAACGAGGTCGGGCCGAATGTAACGGGTGAGCTTTGGGTGAACAACCCGGGAGTGGCTGACGGTTATTGGAATCTCCCGGAGGTTACTGCTCGCAAGATTACACCAGATGGTTGGCTGAAGACTGGGGATGCAGCTTGTAGGGATGAGGATGGATTTGTTTACATTGTTGGACGTAAGGACGACATGATGAATGTAGGCGGAGAGAACGTGTATCCCAAAGAGGTGGAGAACATTCTGCTGAAGCATCCTTCGATTGATGATGTCTGTGTCCTGCCCATTCCTCATGAAGTAAAGGGAGAAGTTCCTATAGCCGTCATTGTGACAGGCAAAAGAGGTGAACTTAAGGAGGAGGAGGTGAAGCAGTTCTTCATCCTGAATGGTCCTGCTTACGCTCATCCCCGCAGAGTCATCTTTGTAGATGCTTTGCCACTTACCGGACCGGGCAAGCTTGATCGAATGTCTTTAAAAGAGCAAGTCATTCAAAATTTAACCTAGGAGGAGAAGATATACGATGAGAGCTGCACTTATTCTTGAACATGGAGATCGCAATAATGTTGTTGTAGGAGAGTACCCGAAACCCGAAGCGGGGCTAAACGAAGTTGTTGTTAAGGTTGAAGCAGTTTCACTGAACCACCTTGATATTTTTGTACGGCGAGGAATTCCGGGGAGAAAGCTCCCTTTGCCACATATCTCTGGTGGGGACATTTCTGGAGTTGTGGAACAAGTAGGAGAAGGAGTTCTAAACGCCAAGCTTGGTGACCGGGTTCTCATTGATCCATCTATTCCGGGTCATGGGGCGCTGGGGGAAGACCTGACTGGAGGACTTGCAGAATATGTGAAGGTTCCAGCGCAGAATTTGATCCCGTTGCCGGATGAGATTTCTTTTGAAGATGCGGCTGCTCTTCCTATTGCTTATGGAACAGCCTGGAGAATGCTGATTACCCGTGGCAAGCTACAAGCGAATGAAACGATTTTGATTCTGGGTGCAAGCGGCGGTGTAGGTAACGCGGCTGTGCTCATCGCTAAGCTGGCGGGTGCCAAAGTTATTGCGGCAGCCGGATCTGATGACAAGTTGGAGAAGCTTAAGGAGCTTGGAGCGGATCTGGTCATTAACTATAACAAAACAGATTTCTCGAAAGAAGTCTGGAATTACACGGGCAAAAAAGGAGCGGATGTCGTCGTTGACTATACCGGAAAGGCCACATGGCCTCAAAGTATTAAATCGACTCGGGTAGGTGGACGAATTCTAACCTGCGGTGCAACGACTGGTTTTGAAGCAGTGACGGATCTGAGATATGTGTGGGTACGTGAAATTACAATTATCGGCTCCAATGGTTGGGAAGCGGGCGATCTGATCACTCTGCTGGAGCTTGTGCAAAGTCGCAAGCTGAAACCGATTATTGACAGAGTATTGCCACTTGATGAAATCAGGGAAGCTCATCGCATCATTGAAGAGCGAGAATTTTTTGGCAAGATCATTATCAAACCATAGGGGAGGTGGACATTATCGGGTTCACATTGAAGTTTGACCATATTGTTCATTATGTACATCAGCCGGAGCAGGTATTTAAAGCATTGGAACCTTACGGCATCAGTGCCATACAGGGTGGAAGACACGAACAAATTGGGACTTATAATGCACTCAGCTACTTCGATCTCAGTTATATCGAGTGGATCGGTGTATACGATCATAGTCTGCTTCCACTTGGAGACCGGACAAGCCGTTATGGTCTGATAGAAACGTTGGCCGAAGATGGATTCCAGGAAGGGCTTAGCAGAATCGCACTTCGTACCCATGATATTGAAGGACTTGCAGCGCATCTGCGCAGTCAAGGTCTTGAGGTAATTGGACCGGAGGAAGGTAGTCGCAGAAGACCGGACGGTACGCTGTTAAAGTGGAAGCTCTTATTCGCAGGAGAAGCCGATGTAGAAGACGGGCTCCCACTTCCCTTCTTCATTCAGTGGGAAGGAGAAGAATCGAAGCGGAAGCAAGAGCTGCAGGAGGCCGGAGTGATCGTTCCACATGAACGTGGACTTCTCAAGCTTAGTGAGGTCGGATTTACAGTGATTCGTCTGCAAGAGACAGTCGAAAAATGGGCGAAGTGGTTCGGCGTCTACGCGGGTGAAGTTGTCTATGATCCTATATTGAGAGGCAATCGGCAGACTCTTGATCTGCAAGGGACTGTACTCAGCTTTGTCGAGCCTGTGGAAGAGGGGCCGGCTGCAGAAGCCTTGAAGTTGCGCGGACAGCGACCATTCCTTGTAGGGTTAAGTTCCGAAGAACCTGGAAGTCAGCAGCAATATGTTGATATTCACGGTTCACTATATCATTTGGATTGAGGCTGCATGTCGGACTTCTTCTGACAAAACAGGCAAAGAAGGGAGGTTACTGTATGGCCAAAGAGAGGAAAGGCCGAACGGGGCAAAAACCTCTATGGATTATTATTGTTCAGGTGGCGTTTGTAATTCTGCTGCTGGGGTGGATGGAAATTGCGGTCTCCAAAGGCTGGGTGAGTCGAGTTTTCCTGGCTTCACCAACACAAATTTGGAATGAACTTGTCTATACCATTCAAGAAAATACATTGTGGCCGCATCTGATCTTAAGTCTGAAGGAGGTTACAGTAGGCTATTTGATATCTGTTGTTGCCGGAATCGGACTCGGTGTACTCTTCGTGTCATTCCCAACATTGGAAAAGCTGATAGATCCACTGGTAGCATCAGTAATGGCTATCCCGAAGACAGCGATTATGCCGCTGCTCATCGTCTGGTTTGGGATTGGGTTTACGAGCAAGGTCGTGCTAGTTATTCTTTTTTGTTTTTTTAATATTCTCTACAACACCGTTACAGGTGCCAAACAGACTCGGAACGATCATATCAAACTAGCCAGGGTCTTCAAGGCAAGCAGAGCTCAGACAGTATTTAAGGTACTTCTGCCATCGGCGCTGCCAAGCATTTTCAACGGGCTGCGGGTCACTGCGGCCACAGCGATTACCGGCGTTGTTTTTGCAGAGATGGCAGCCTCCAAGGGCGGATTAGGATTTATGCTAAATGAGTCTCAAGCTGTACTTAATACACCCAGGTTATATCTCGTTATTATCATCGTAACGATCTTGTCCGTCTTATTCGTGAACATCGTCAATCTTGTCGAGCGGATCACTTGCCGCCGTTGGATGACGAGCCCACATCAATCTAAATAGAGTAGGTGCGATCCATATGAAGAAGCGTAATAAAATAATCAACCTGTTATCCATAATTCTCATTCTATCCCTCATCTTGACAGCATGTGGATCTAACCCTGGTTCAAATGCTGCGAACAATAAATCAGCTAACGATTCCAATACAAGTAATACCCCTGCAGCTACCGCGTCCCCTTCAAATGCAAACAATGAGGAAACTACGTCCTTGAGCCCAGCTGATGGAATCCCTCCTTGGCAAGGCCGCGACAATGAACCTGTTAAAATCAATGCTGGCTTCGCCAAAGGAATGACTGGGATAGCCAATCAATTTGCAATAGCGAAAGGTTGGTATTCCGATGCTGGTATAGATCTTGATATCGTTGATATTCCCAATCCTGTAGCTGCTTTCGGCGCGGGCGAGGTAGACATTGCCGATGGTGACCCAGGTACTTATATTCCAGCCATCGCTAATGGCGTTAAGATGAAAATAGTCAGCAATATGTGGAGAAGTCGAGGCGCCTACTGGATTATTGCCAAACCGGAGATTAAGACATGGGCAGATCTGAAAGGCAAAACCATTGGAACCGGTCAAGCCACAGGTGGCATGCCTTTGACTCTCAAGGAGGTTCTTAGCCAGAACGGGATTGATTATGAAAATGATGTGGAATATGCGGCGAATAACTTTTTTCAAGAAGCCTATGCATCTTTTGTGAAGGGTGAAGTTGACGCTACGATCATTCACCAGCCATTCGCCACGTTAGCTGAACAAGAAGGAACAGGACATGTTCTTGCAAAAACCTGGGAGTTTGTCCCCGAATATCAGACGGGTGTGCTTGTAGCCAGCCAGAAGTTGATTGATGAACAGCCGGAGGTTGTTGAACGCTTGCTTGAAGTTTACTTTTATGCGAATGAATATGCCAAAACTCATCTTGATGAATTTTATCCTTGGGCAGCCGAATATCTGAATCTGGATGAAGAAACAGTTAAGACGGCTATTAATTCCGAGATTGTATTATGGGAGAACAATCCGATCGTCGATACGAAACGTCTTCAGGTTACTGAAGATCTGCTAACCAAATATGGCATGCAACGTGAAGCGATTTCTGTTGACGGTGTTGTCGATAACACATTTGCCGAAAAGATTGCGAAGACATTGCTGCTTGGAAAATATGCGAAGCAGCAATAATCACACAGGGAGGAGCGCTTATGCCTACTATTGAACTCCGTAACATCAACAAGGAATACTCCAGTGTGGACGATGAGCAGACTCTAGCGCTCAAAAATATAAATCTTCAGGTGAGTGATGGCGAGTTCGTCTGCGTTCTTGGGCCAAGCGGATGCGGAAAGAGCACGCTGCTCGAAATCGTGGCGGGCTTACTTAAACAATCCACTGGTGAGATTATTTTGGATGGCAAGGTGCAGTCTGGAACGAGCAGAGATATCGGAGTTGTATTTCAGGATTCCGCTTTATTTCCTTGGCGTACTATTCGCCGGAATATAGAATTCGGCTTGGAAATTGCAGGGGTTCCTCGTTCAGAGCGACGTGAGCGGGCAATCCGCGCGATTGATCTTGTAGGGCTAGGCGGTTTTGCTGACAAATATCCGCATCAATTATCTGGAGGTATGCGCCAGCGAGCCGGCTTAGCCCGGACGCTGGTAGCAGATCCACAAGTCATCTTAATGGATGAACCCTTCAGTGCTGTCGATCACCTGACACGACTAACGCTGCAAGATGAGATCATACGGATCTGGCAACAGGAGAAGAAGACGGTATTCTTCATTACTCATGATGTGGCTGAGGCCGTATATTTGGCTACACGTATCGTCCTGCTCAGTCCACGTCCAGGACGGATCCATAAGATTTTTGATGTTCCTTTTGAAAGACCGCGCAGTAGAAATGATGCCGAGATTCTGAACATTGTGGAGAAGATCTATATCAGTATCAATAATCCCCCTGAGGATCAGACCGAGTATTTTATTTAATAAGTCACATTTCAATAAATTAGCCACGGAGGTGACACGATGAATATATTAATTACCGGGGGAAGCGGAGGAATTGGATTTGCAATCAGCCGGAGGCTTGGTGCGGGGGGCCACCGCTTGCTCATATCTGGGCGGGAAGAACGTCATCTCGAAAATGCAGCCGCAGTACTACCTCAGGATGCATTGTATTTGACTGCAGATGCTGGGGACTTATCTTCTATTAACCGGCTTGTCAAATATTCCGAAGAACATTCATTCTCGCCAGATGTGCTGGTGCTTAATGCTGCAGCCTTCTATGATGCAAGCCGTTCGGTGATTGAACCCGATGTGGCCGAACTAGATCGTATATTACAGGTGAATCTACTGGCGAATGTAGCTTTGGTAAAGGCTTTCCTTCCAGCTATTAAGACCGGAAGTTACCCACGTATATTTTTCATAGGATCAACGGCGGCTCTTCGTTCGGACAGCTCTTTTTATGCTATATCCAAAGCAGCCTTGAGCAATTATGCCCGTGGCTTAAGAGAGGAACTAAAAACATCCGGCGTAGGCGTGACCCTCATTCATCCTGGGGCAACATTTACTGAAAGAAGAGTACCGGGAGAAGGGATTGCTGAGGATAGATTTCTTGCATCAGATGATATAGCCAAGATCGTTGAGATGATGCTGGAGCTAAGCCCACAGGCAGTTGTGGAAGAGATTAGTATTCGTCCTATGCTCGGTGATACTTACTAAAAACAACCTAGAGAATACCGCGCCTCAGCTTTCAACATGAGATTGCCTTTGAACTCGTCATGGGCATTGGTGAGAATGAAATTTTTGTTTGACGAATCTTGTGGAGTACGTATAGTATGAAATTGTTTCGTAAGAAAACAAAATTTCAAGAGGGGCGTTAAAGATTGGAGAAATTTCATGTTGAACTGGACCGCGCGTTGGTTCGAATGTTCGAAGTTTATAATGCACTGAACAAGAGACCAAGAGAGTATACTTCTGGGGTCGTCTTATATTTATCTGAAATTCATATGATTGAAGCGATTGGGCATCATCCCGACTGTAAATTAACAGAAATCTCAAATGTTCTTAACATTACCAAAGGCACCACTTCCAAATTATTATCCAAGCTGGAAGCAAAAGGTCTTGTTTCGAAATATCAGGTTGAAGGGAACAAGAAGGAAGTGTATTTTAGACTGACTGAACTGGGACAAGGAGCCTTTGAAGGTCACTATCAGCTACATGAGGCGAGAAGTTCGGATATTGATAGAGAATTCGACAATTATTCTCCTGAAGAGCAGAGGATCATCCTTAGGTTCATCCACATGTACACGGAGGAAATGGGACGTTATCTAGAATAAGGCTATTGTCTAGTCATTAGGAGGAAATGCATTGAAGAACTTGGAGCAGAAATTGCAGGAGATTCGTAATAATTTGCATGAAAATCCGGAGTTATCCAACGAGGAATATTCGACAACTCGCAAGCTGAGGGACTGGTTAGAAGAAGCGGAAATTCATATCTTGGATACACCCTCTCTACGAACAGGACTCGTCGCGCAGATCGGTACAGGACAAGCACCCATCATAGCCATTCGTGCAGACATTGACGCTCTTCCGATACAAGAGGAGACGGGGCTGCCCTATAGCTCTCAAGTGGCCGGGAAGATGCATGCTTGCGGACATGATGTACATACGGCAGTGATTCTGGGGGCCGCTTATAGTCTTAAAGAGCGGGAGAAAGAATTGTCTGGAACTGTGCGTATCCTTTTTCAGCCTGCTGAAGAGACTGGACATGGAGCCAAACAGATCATAGATTCTGGAGGTCTCAAAGATGTTGAAGCAATCTTCGGCTTGCATAATTGGCCTGAACTTCCGGTAGGTGAATTAGGAACCAGGGTCGGTGCAATTACTGCAGGCGTAGACCGATTTGAAATTACAATTAACGGAACGGGAGCTCATGCTGCGTTACCGGAGAAAGGTACAGATTCGATTGTGTTGGCTTCACAAATTGTGCTGGCTTTGCAGACCATTAGCAGCCGGTCTATTAGTGCACTAGAATCTGTAGTAGTGAGCATAACACGGATTAGCGGAGGAAATACATGGAATGTGCTTCCGGAAACCGTGGTCCTTGAAGGGACAGTTCGAACTTTAAATACATCGATTCAGCAGGAGATTCCCCGCCGAATGGAGCAAATTATTCAGGGGTTGGCTGCAGCCGCTGGGGCAGAAGCGTTGTTGCACTGGTATCCTGGACCGCCTGCAACCATAAATGATTCCAGATGGACTGCATTTATGAGTTCGGTGGCTGAAGAGCAAGGCTATCGAGTTCTTGAGATAGGTCCCCAGATGGGAGGAGAGGATTTCTCTTATTATCTGCAAACGATTCCTGGAGCTTTTGTAATGATCGGATCAGGGGCTACCTATAATCTACATCATCCAAAGTTTGCGCCCGATGAGACCCTGCTGCTTCCAGCAGCAGAATATTTTGCTACCCTGAGCGTGCGGGCTCTGAAAGAATTGAGCAAATAAAATACAAAAATAACCTGTCACAGAAGCTCTTGCATTTTCAATTAGCAGATGATATAGTGTGCATGTAAGCGTTTTAGGCGAAATGACCCGGGAATCGCTGCTTATAATAATACTTATATAATTCACTATAACTTCATAAAGCGTAATCCAATACAGGCGTGTTACTGTTCGGCAGGCAAGACCTAAATTGGGTAGAGAAATTTTCCTACCCTCTTTAGGTCTTTTTTTGTTCCCTATTTGAGGAAAGCGGGTGTATCCCATATGAATTACAAAGAAACGGCTCAGTTGATTTTTGACAAAGTAGGCGGAAATCAGAATATTAGCGGGGTTATCCATTGTTCGACCCGACTGCGAATTAACCTCCACAATCCTAGTCTCGCGAAAACAGAGGAAATTAAAGCTTTGACTCCAGTTATGGGAGCTGTTTATAGTGGCGGACAATATCAAGTCATTATTGGAAATGATGTAGGGTATGTCTATAACGAAATGGTAAAATTACTCGATTCAGACAAGACTGCTCCAGCGCAGGAGATATCAGCAAAACCTGACCGTAGCCTAAAAGGGTTGTTTAATAGCTTTGCTGCTATCATATCGGGGATCTTTCAGCCTATAATACCTGCAATTGCTGCTGCCGGAATGCTAAAGGCGTTGCTTCTATTAAGCACCGTAACCGGGATTCTCTCTAAGGAAGGGCAGACCTATACGATCCTTAGTGTGATGGCAGATTCTGCTTTTTATTTCCTTCCGCTATTACTAGCCTTTTCAAGTTCGCAAAAATTCAAAACAAACCCTTATGTTTCAGTTGCTTTAGGAGGGGTTTTACTGCATCCGAATTTAATCAGTTTGCTTGGCGGTGAAGAACCTGTTCGTTTTATTGGGCTCCCAGTTGCTTCTGTCACCTATGCAACTTCTGTTATCCCTATTATCTTAACGATTTGGTTTATGTCTTACATTGAAAAATTTGCGGATAAGATTTCACCTGGACCGGTAAAAATTTTCCTTAAGCCACTCATTACTATTCTAATTGTTGCACCCGTTGCTTTGATTGCCTTGGGGCCGTTGGGGAATTATGTAGGTACAGGGCTTTCCAGCGGTGTTTTCTGGATACAGGAGCGGATCGGTTGGTTAACGGTTGTCATTCTCTCCATTTTGATGCCGTTAATCGTTATGTTCGGGATGCATAAAGTGTTTTACCCGATTATTTTTGCCGCTATCGCATCACCAGGTTACGAAACGTTGGTATTGATTGCTATGCTGGCTTCCAATATGGCCCAAGGAGCAGGCGCTTTAGCCGTTGCTGTAAAGACTAAAGACTCTAAATTGAAACAGATTGCTTTGCCCGCTGGAATATCTGGGTTATTCGGAATTACTGAACCAGCTCTATATGGAGTACATTTACGTCTGAAAAAAACACTTTTTGCCTGTATGATCGGTGCGGGAACGGCTGGACTATACGCTGGGCTGGTGAATCTTAAGGGATATGCTGCTGTTGGTCCAGGCTTGGCTTCGCTTCCTATGTTTATCAGCGAGGACAGCTCAAACCTCATAAACGCTTTGATTACCATGGCTATTTCCATCATCGTTACGTTTGTTGCTGTTTTTATCCTCGGTTTCAATGATGAGGGAGCTGTACCCGCTTCAGGTGAGCCAACGTTGGCTGACGGAAAAGACAAGCTTGCCGAACAGCCAATTAAACCGCAAAATACCAAAGCTAAATATGTTGTTTTTGCACCGATTGAAGGAACTGTATTGCCGCTTCGTGAGGTTAACGATGAGGCTTTCGCTCAAGAGGCGATGGGCCAAGGGATGGCGATTCAACCTGCTAACGGAAAAGTTGTAGCCCCGTTTGACGGCACTGTGGAAACAGTCTTCCGTACAAAGCACTCCATTGGGTTAAGATCAGCTGACGGCATTGAATTACTTATTCATGTAGGGCTTGATACTGTGAAATTAAAAGGTCAGCATTTTAATCTCCATGTGAAAGAAGGCGATGAGATCCGGCACGGGCAGCTGCTGATGGAGTTCGACCTTGATGAGATCCGAAAGGCAGGATTTGATACCACTACACCGGTTATCGTCACAAATTCGGCTGACTATCTGGAAGTTCTGGGTCATGATAGCCCAGGTTTAACTGGACCAGATAAGCCGCTGATTACTGCGTTTTAACTTGGAAAAAGAAAATATGCCTGGAAAGTGAGAGGTCATTTTATATGGAAGTAGTAAAAGTTCTCAATACGAGCATCGTTCTTGCCAAGCGTGCAGATCAAAAAGAAGTTATCGTAATGGGCAAAGGCATCGGGTATAAAAGCAGACCGGGTGACAGTATTAATGAGGACGAGATCGAAAAGGTATATGTGCTTGAAAATGAAAGCATGTCTTCCAACTTGACTGCTTTAATGAAGGAAACTCCCCAGGAGTACTTGATTCTTGCGGACGAAATCATATCTAATGCCAAAACCGTTCTTTCCAGGCACCTCAGCGAACATTTATATATCTCTCTGACGGATCATTTATATATGGCGGTCAAACGTCATAAAGATAATCTTACAATTCAGAACCGGATGCTTTGGGAAGTCAGAAAGTTTTATCCAGTTGAATTTGGTATTGGAGTCCAAGCCCTTCAACTTATTGAACGGCAAGTGGGAATCTTGCTGCCAGAAGAAGAAGCGGCTAATATAGCCTTCCATCTGGTTAATGCTCAACAAACCGATGACAATATGAATCAGGTCCTACTCATGACGAGTACAGTAAAAGACATACTTAACATTATCAAAATTCAATATGGAATTGAACTTAATACCCAGAGTATTAATTACTCACGTTTTTTAACCCATTTGCAGTTTTTTGTCCAGCGCTTACTAGAAAACAAGATGCTGGAATCTCATGATCATGAACTTTTGGGGCAGATCATAAATAAATATCCGGAAGAAGAACGATGCGTCGAATCTATCAAACATTATATAGAAGCGAAATTCGAGTACACCATATCAAATGAAGAAATGATGTATCTAATTATTCATATTAACCGTGTTATTCATCGGAATTAGAGAGGAGCCATAAAAGTGATAGAACATTTAAAAAGAAAATTCCCTGAAGGTTTTTTGTGGGGAGGGGCAATTGCGGCTAATCAGGCGGAAGGAGCTTGGAATGTAGACGGTAAGGGATTATCAACCGCTGATATAGCGATATACAAAAAGAATCTAAGCAAAAGTGACTATAAAAAACATAATACGGTGGGTGAAGAGCAGATTCAGATGGCTATGGAGGATGCTTCAGACCGGGATTATCCAAAACGCAGAGGTATTGATTTCTATCACCGATATCGAGAAGACCTCGCCTTATTCGGAGAGATGGGCTTAAAAACCTTGCGGGTATCCATAGCATGGACACGGATATTCCCGAATGGTGATGAAGAACATCCTAATGAAGCTGGGTTGAAATTTTACGATAATTTGTTTGATGAAATGCATAGGCAAGGGATAGAACCACTGGTTACTTTATCCCATTATGAAATGCCGATGCACCTTGTTAATGAATATGGGGGATGGACAGATCGGCGTGTCGTAGAATTTTTTATTACTTTCTGCAAAGCGGTGTTTGAAAGATATAAAAACAAAGTGAAGCTTTGGGTTACGTTTAATGAAATTGACAGTATTGTACGTCATCCGTTTACTAGTGGCGGGATTGTTCCAAATCGTCATGACAATGTTGAACAAGCTGTTTATCAAGCATTGCATCACCAATTCGTAGCTAGTGCACTGGCAGTAAAGTACTGCCATGAAATTGTTCCTGGGTCAAAGATTGGCTGCATGCTAACTCGGCTCATGATGTATCCCCATACCTGTAGTCCCAAAGATGTTCTGGCCGCCTTTAAGGATAACCAGTTCAATTACTTCTTTACAGATGTGATGGTACGTGGAGCATACCCTAACTTTATTAAACGCTTCTTCAGTGATAAAGGTATAAATATTCATAAGGTAGAGGGTGATGATGAAATCTTAAAATCACATCTGGTCGATTTTATTTCATTTAGCTATTATATGTCATTGGTTGCCAGCGCTGAAAGCGAGGGTCTAGAGAAAGTTAGCGGAAACACTATGGGGGGCGTAAAGAATCCATACTTAGAAACCAATGCTTGGGGATGGCAAATCGACTCCATTGGTCTTCGGATTTCTCTGAACGATCTCTACAACCGGTATCAAGTTCCGCTATTTATTGTAGAGAACGGAATTGGAGCGCATGACAAAATAGAAGATGACGGAACAATTCAGGATGATTATCGAATCGCTTATTTCCAAGCTCATCTCGAGGAAATGCACGAGGCTATTCTGGATGGTGTGGAGCTCATGGGTTACACCAGTTGGGGCGTGATAGATCTTGTCAGCTATTCTTCTTCCGAAATGGAGAAAAGATATGGATTTATTTATGTTGATTTAGACAATGAAGGAAATGGGACGCTCGAAAGAAAGCGCAAAAAGAGTTTCTATTGGTATAAAGATGTAATTGCAAACAATGGATTGTAAGTTAAAGTGTTGATGTTATAAGTGCTTATATCTTTTAAGTATTAAAACTAGATTATATATATATTTGGAATATGATTTGACCTATGGTAGGATTTTTCTGTCGCGCTGAATAGAGTTCTGACGTTGACGGAAAGGATAAATGATAGAGATGATCATAACACAAATCTTGATATTATTTGGTTTAATGGCTATTGGGTTTATAGCGAATAAAAGAGGGATTTTAGACGAAAGTAGTGATAGGAGTTTCTCTAAGCTTATTATTAATATTGCTATCCCGGCGACGATAATCAGTTCATCGATTGGTCAGAATATGGACAACAAAATGGAAGCTATGACCGTATTCGCAGTAGCGATGGCAGTGTTTATTATAACTCCTATTTTCGGTAGATTTTTTGTGAAAAAGCTGAAAATGAATAAAACTTATGAAATCATGCTGGTGTACAGCAACCTAGGGTTTATGGGTATTCCTATTATTTCAAGTATTTATGGTGAGAGTGCCATATTTTATGTTTCGATATATATGATGTTATTTAATATAAGTCTTTTTTCGTATGGGATTTCCATTATTCAGAAGGATGATGCGAGCCGTGTAGGGATTTTTATAAATTTGATTAATCCAGGTATTATATCAGCAATCCTAGGCTTAGTCATATTTATCCTAGACATACCGGTTCCACTTCCGCTTGTTAAACTGTTAGCGACTATTGGGAGTGTCACCACACCACTGGCGATGATCGTTATTGGATCTACTCTAGCTGCAGTAAGTATAAGGGATGTTATAAAAGATAAGACGTTATATCAATTTACCTTCTTGAAAATCGTACTAATCCCAGGAGTGCTGTGGTTTATTCTTCAATTTTTTATTCACGACGCAATGATTTTGGGGATAGCCGTTATTTTAACAAGTTTGCCGACAGCCGGCAATGTGTCCATGTTATGCCTGGAATATGACGGAGATGTTGAACTGGTTACGAAGGGCATCTTTATGTCTACTATTTTTTCGCTGGTGACGATTCCTGTTTTGTTATTTCTTTTTTAGACTAGCCCCTTGATGAGAGGGGTTCTTTATTATGTATGGAGTGCTTTTGCTTTGCATTCGCAAGAAACTATTAAAAAATGAAGAGATTGTCTATACTTATTAAAGCTCGTCTATGTTGTAAGTGAAGGAGGAGGGCTTTAATGGATACACGCAAGTTGCGTTACTTCGTAACCATTGTGGACTCGGATCAGAATATAACAAAGGCGGCCAAGTTATTGAATTTAGCCCAACCCCCTTTAAGTCAACAGGTGAAACTGCTTGAAGAGGAGCTAGGGGTTAGTTTGTTCGAACGCCACGGGAAAAGGCTCTATTTGACACAATCGGGGGAAGTTTTATATCAGCAAGCTGTTAAGATCCTGCAATCTATAGAGGATGCACGTTGTGAAGTGATGGAGACGGCAGAGGGTCTAAGGGGGAAACTGAATATAGGGATTTACGATTTTTATTCAGGTCTGATTGCAGAGAAGATTAGGATATTCTCGAATAAGTATCCTTTGGTCACCTTTAAAATATTGGAACATGAACCCCAGCAACTGATTGGGCTGCTGAAGGACAGAACAATTGATTTAGCTTTTGTGAATTTGCCTATCCCTATGGACGATTTCTCTGTGCGAATTTTTGGGGATCATGGATTGGCGTGTGCTGTTCCGAATAATATAGGAGGGGACTTCACAGGCCACGACGTGTCTCTGTACGAATTGAAAGATATTCCTTGGATTATTTTAAAACGGGACAGTCAAAGTGGATTGCAGCCGATCATTTTAAATGAATGCAGTAAACTGGGGATCACACCGAATATATTATGTGAAAGCAATAATGTGGAATCCGTTTTGGCTCTAGTAAATGCCGGTTTGGGTGCTGCTATATTCCCTGCATTTTTTGTTCAGCATGCGGCGAATCCTAAATATCGAATTCTAAATCTCAAAGATATCTCGCTGAAAATGGAATCGGCAGTGATCTGGATGAAAGAACGTTACTTATCCAAGCAGGCTCGCCTCTTTCTGGAATTATTTGAATAGTACAGGATGAAAAATAGAGCTATATTATAGGATGGTTACAGGGCTTGTCGTTATTAAAACGGCAAGTCTTTTTGTTATGCACAAATATATATGTTAGATAATATCACTCATAATATGTTTTAGAATAAGATTTTTATGTTGATTATACGATTTTTGTATATGCAAACAACGATTTAAGTATTGGATAGGCAAAAATGATTCTGCTAATATACAAATATATAATATAATGTGTGAAGTTATATAACACAAAATGGTATATTTGTTCATTGCATTACAGGGGGAGTGAAGAGAATCAATGAGTAGTCTTCTTAGAGTATCAAATCTTCAAGTGGCTTTTAATACGGATCATGGTGAGGTTATCTCTGTAGATCAAATCAACTTCAATGTTAATTCTGGTGAAACCGTTGGGATTGTCGGTGAATCCGGTTGTGGAAAAAGCGTGACCTCGTTGGCGATCATGAGGCTCCTCAGTAACAATGGGAAAATAACAAACGGAAATATATTTTTTGAAGATAGTGATCTTGCAGCTATGTCCGAAAGCAAAATGCAGAGAGTGAGAGGAAAAGAAATAGCAATGGTTTTTCAAGAGCCGATGACGGCCCTGAACCCGGTTTTCACGATAGGCAATCAGATGATCGAGGGTGTAAGAAATCATTTAAAAATGTCTGTTGCCGAAGCCCGGAAACATTGTATTGCAACACTTAAGGAAGTAGGAATTTCGAGAGCTGAATCCATTATGAAAGACTATCCACATGCCCTTTCTGGAGGAATGCGCCAGCGGGTAATGATCGCGATGGCGGTAAGTTGCAGTCCGAAATTAATCGTTGCAGATGAACCCACAACGGCTTTGGATGTGACGATTCAAGCGCAAATCCTAGATCTAATGAATCGGATGAAGGAACAAACTGGTGCTGCACTTATTCTAATTACTCATGACTTAGGGGTAGTTGCTGAAATGGCGGATAAAGTCATAGTCATGTATGCGGGACAAGTTGTTGAAGAAGCTGATGTCTACCAATTATTCGCAAACCCATTACATCCCTATACTCAGGGGTTAATGCAGTCCATCCCCCATTTAGACAATCAACGGGAAACCAGATTGGAGTCCATTCCAGGCTCTGTACCCTCAATCCAAGAGATGCCAACCGGCTGCCGGTTCCAATCGCGTTGTTCTAAAGTACACGACAAATGCCAACAGGCACCGCCTTTATATGAAATCGGCACTCGAAAAGCCAGATGCTGGTTGGTGGAATCCATGATGAAGGAGACAGATGCAGATGCCAACGAATAAGAGTGCCGCTGAGGAACCTTTAATAGACGTAAAAGGATTAAAAACTTATTATCCGATCAAAAAAGGAATTGTATCAAAAACTGTTGGCCATGTGAAGGCTGTTGATGGTGTGGATTTTATGATCAATAAGGGTGAAACGCTTGGGTTGGTGGGGGAATCCGGCTGCGGCAAATCTACCGTTGGCCGATCGGTCATTCGTATGGAGCAGCTAACGGAGGGAAGTATCCACTTTCAGGGACAGGACATTACTTCCTATTCACAAAAACAGATGAGAAACATCCGTACAGGGATGCAGATGGTTTTTCAGGATCCGTTCTCTTCCCTAAACCCGAGAATGACCATCGGTGATATTTTAAAAGAGCCTATCAAAGTGCATCGTCTTGTTGAACCGGATAAAGCTTCGCTTCGTGTGAATCAGCTACTGGAAATGGTCGGGTTGTCTAAATCTTATATCAATCGTTACCCTCATGAATTTTCAGGGGGACAGAGGCAAAGAATCGGTGTGGCGAGGGCGTTATCCGTAAACCCCAAATTGATCATTTGTGATGAGCCGGTATCTGCACTTGATGTATCGATCCAATCTCAAATCCTGAACTTACTAAAGGACTTACAGCAAGAATTTCACTTTTCTTATCTCTTTATAGGTCATGGCTTGGGTGCTGTTAAATATATCAGTGATCGAATTGCGGTAATGTACATGGGAAAAATTGTGGAGACCGGGAAGACAGAAGAGCTAATGGCAAATCCGAAACACCCGTATACGAAAGCATTGCTAGGAGCGTACCCCATTCCGGATCCATTAATGAGAAAAAAAGAACGGGTGATTATACAGGGAGATGTGCCGAGTCAAGTAAACCCTCCCCAAGGCTGTCGGTTCCACACTCGTTGTCCAATTGCATCTGTGGAATGTACGCAACAAGAACCTCTGCTGAAAGGTGGGGAACATGCTGTTGCCTGCTTAAAAGTAGAGGAGTTTGGAGGGTTATTGTGATAAATTACATCATTCGCAGACTATTAATCTCGGTTCCTGTCCTATTTGGAGTGACTCTAATCAATTATTTTATTATCCAGATGGCGCCAGGGAGCCCCGCTGATATGTATATCAGTCCGCAGCTTTCTGCAGAGAATATTGCTAACTTGAAAGATCAAATGGGCTTAAATGATCCTGTCTGGCTTCAATATTTCAAATGGCTTGGCCAATTATTTCAAGGTAACCTCGGTTATTCTCTAAAAACCAATGAGCCGGTGATTCAACTGATTGGAGAGCGGATCTTACCGACGCTGCTCTTGACCGGAAGTGCGCTAATCATCGGGCTACTGATCGCATTACCGCTTGGTATTATCAGTGCAATCAAACGTAATACAATCGTGGATTACTGTTCAACCGGATTTTCCTTCTTGGGCTTCTCAATCCCAACCTTTTTCTTAGGCTTAGTAGCTATATTTATTTTTGCACTACAACTCAATCTCCTGCCCAGCGGAGGAATGAAAACGTTAGGGAACAGCGGAGGAGCATGGGATATTATTAATCATTTAATCTTGCCTGCCTGTATTCTATCTATCGGAACTGCATCAACGGTGACCCGGTATGTACGCTCCAGCATGATTGAGATTCTTGGACAAGATTATATGCGTACTGCTCGTGCGAAAGGGTTGAAAGAGTTTTTTGTGATTGGAAAGCATGCTTTGCGTAATGGGCTTATTCCTATCCTTACATTAGTGGGGTTATCAGTAGGTGAGCTTTTAGGCGGGGCGGCAGTAACTGAGCAGGTATTTCAATGGCCGGGGCTAGGGCAACTCACCATTCAGTCTATCCTGTCCAGAGATTATCCGGTCATTATGGGCATCAGTATACTAGCTGCGATCGTTATGCTGGCGGCGAATTTAATAACGGATATTCTATACTCTGTTGTTGACCCGCGAATTAAATATAACTAGAGAGGAATTGGACATGTGGAAGAAGTAGCAAAAGTATCAATTAGTGTTCCTGACAATGTATTCCGGAATTCATTACGTATTTTTCGTAAACATCGCATGGCCGTGGTTGGATTTGGCTTTTTTGTAGTCATGGCGCTTATTGCTCTCCTCGCTCCATTCATTGCACCTTACAGCCAAAGTGCTTTAAGCACTAGTTTTAATGAAGGTCCGTCTATGGATCATTGGTTGGGTACGGACTCACTGGGGAGAGATGTGTTTAGCCGCTTAATTTACGCAACACGGGTCTCTCTATTAATTGGCGTCTGTTCTGTAGCTATTTTTGTAGTGGTTGGCACTATTGTGGGTTCGATAGCGGGTTTTCTTGGCGGCAAAGTAGATATGGTTATTATGAGAATTACAGATGTTTTCTTATCTTTCCCACAACTGATTATTATCCTTGTTGCAGTAAGTATTCTTACCCCAAACATGGGCACGATCATTTTTGTCCTATCAGCGTTTTCTTGGGCAGGGGTAGCCAGAATCGCTAGAGGAAGTGTGCTTTCCCTGAAAGAAAGGGATTTTGTCAAGGCGGGAGTTGCTTTGGGATTAAGCCCTACGAGGATATTATTCCGGCATGTTATTCCGAACGCGCTGGGCCCTATTATTGTGAATGCGACTTTTGGTGTCGCTGGAGCGATCATGACAGAATCTGCTTTGAGTTTTCTGGGCATGGGAATACAACCACCCGCAGCCAGCTTAGGGAATATGCTCATGGATGCGCAATCGATTAGTGTTCTGCTTCATCAGCAATGGCTTTGGTTGCCGCCGGGCATTACTATACTGCTCACTGTGCTGGCTGTGAATTTTATAGGAGATGGGCTTAGAGATGCCCTTGATCCAAGAAATGCAAAATAAGAGATGTGAGAGGGAGAGATGGAGATGAGTCGTACTATTTTTAGTGTGAACGAGAAGCGTTTAATTGAAGACTTTTTTGAGATTTGCAAAGTTGATGCGCCTAGCCAATTTGAACAACCAATGGCTGATTATTTGATTGAGGCTTTGGGTCAGAAGGGTTTTACTTTTCAAATCGATGAGGCGCATAAAGAAATTGGTGGTGAATGCGGGAATCTTATCGCTTACTGGGAGGGCACGGATTCGTCCATTCCGCCGTTATTTTTCTCAGCTCATATGGATACTGTATGGTCGACAAAAGGATTGCAGCCTGTGATCAAGGACGGAGTTATCTATTCGGATGGCACAACCATCCTTGGCGCAGATGATCGTTGTGCTATAGCTGGTTATCTTGAGGCTATTAATACCATACAAGAGAATGGAATATCTTGTGGTCCTATTGAGTTAATCCTAACTGTGAGCGAGCAGAGAGGTTTAAAAGGGGCACATGCTTTAGATATCACTAAAGTAAAAAGCAAGGAAGGGTATGTTTTTGATTGTAACGGTGATGTTGGGCAAATTATCTTGCAGGGAGGTAACAGCACGCGGATACACTTTGATATCGAAACGGGTGAACCCCAATCCGGACATTTTGTACTAAATCCAGAGGCTGTTAATGCTTTGGTGATCGCAGCTGATGGCCTAAAGACGATGAAGCTGGGCATTATCAATAGCGAAACGAATGCCAACATTGGAATTTTGCAAGGGGGTGATATGACGTCAATTGTTCCCGGAACTGTAGAAATGATAGGGGAAGTTCGTTCATTTAATAGAACGGATCTGTCAGAGCAACTGAAGCACATGAAAGAGGCGGTTGAACAGGCGGCAAAAAGTCACGGTGGTGACGCTAAAGTGTCAATAGATGACCGCTATGTAGGCTTCAAAATTGAAGAGGATGATTTTATTGCGAAAACGGCTATTACATCTGCGGTTCAAATAGGTGTTGTGCCTGATATCACCAGAACATTAGGTGGAGCAGATACCAATGCATTAAATGAGATTGGTTTAAAGTGCATTACCCTTGGGAATGGATTTCGCCAAATCCACACGTTCCAGGAGAACGTAAGTGTATCCAATGTCGTCAATACCGCCCGTCTTACGCTAGCTATTATTCAGAACTGGTATGAATCACAGAAAAAATGATTAATGTGGGGGACATCTAATGAAAAGAGCGAAAGTACTTATCGGTTTAACAATGGTCTTATTATTATCTGCTTGTGGTACTTCTGCCAATACACAAAATAGTGAAACTGGAACGAACACGAGTGGGGCTAAGTCAACGAGTGCTGGTTCAAAAATCATTACTGTTGGAATTACCAATACCATTGCCGGTGCTAATCCGATTAACTCAATGGATGATCCATTAATTGCCGATATTATCTTTCCTCCTCTTGTATTGCCTAATGAAGAGTTGTCATTTGATATGATGCTTGCAGAAGAGGTAAATACCACAGATCATCAAAACTTCACAGTGAACTTAAGGGAAAATGCCAAATGGACTGATGGTGAAGCATTGACTGCTGATGATGTGCTTTTTTCGGCCAAGTTAATAGCAGACCCAAATGTTATTGCAGCGTCCGGCCAAGGCTTTAATTTATTACAGGGTATGGACGACAAGGGGAAGTTAGAGGCCGGGGCCTCTATTGATCAAGCTGTTGAAAAATCGGATGATCATACCCTTATTTTTCATATGAAAAATGCTATAGATACCAATTTATTTCTGGAGAAAATCGGGATCAATCTTCGGGCGGTACCGGAGCACATTTTGAAAGATGTGAATCCTGCAGAGGTTAACAAAGATCCATACATGATCAATCCAACGGTATCCTATGGTGCCTTCAGTCTTAAGGAGAATGCAAAGGATCAATATTTTGAACTGGCGGCCAATCCGGATTATTTCCTGGGTGCACCCAAAATCGATTCGCTGTTCATAAAAATATTACCTTCCGCCAATATTGTGGCCCAGCTCAAGAGCGGTGAACTGAATATGAATTACCCAAGCAAAGGGAATATAGCTCCTGAAGATTATGCAACTGTCGAAGCGATGGATAACGTGCGTGTTGTCACTGGTAAACCTTTGAGCATTCAGTCTTTATTCATGAATACCAAAAGAATTTCAGATGCCCGCGTTCGTCAAGCTATTGTGCTGGCATTTAATAGAGAACTGATTACGAAGAATCTGCTGCGTGGTTATGGCAAAGTTATTGATGCTCCATACACTTCCATTCATCCTTACTTTGACAGCGGTTTGACACTAACACCTTATGATCCTGATAAGGCTAAACAGCTCTTGCAAGAGGCGAACTATGATTTTAGTCAAACATTATCACTAGTTGTGCCTACCGGAAATAAAGTGAGAGAACAAGCTGCCGACATTTTGGCTGAGAACTTAAAGGATATTGGTGTAAAGGTCAAAGTGGATAAATTTGATTTTGTAACGGCTGCTAACAAAGCCAGCGTAGAGCATGATTTTGATCTTGCGATGTTCGGCTCAACGATTACAATCGATCCGGATATCAGTGGTACTTACGCTTCTGGTGCGCTCTACAATTTTGGTGAGTACAGTAATCCTGAAATAGATGCACTATTGAGAAAAGGTGCTGCTGAGACGGACTCGGCTAAGCGTAAAGAGATTTATTATTCAATCCAACAGATTCTTGTCCGGGATATGCCTAGTGTAACCATTTATGAACAGAACACATTTAATGCTGTTTCTAAAAATGTGCTCGTGGGAGAACCGAAGGCCATTGGCATGATGAATAATGTGAATGAATGGGATATTGCTGAATAAAAGGAGGATGAATAAATGATACGCTGGAATATAAAAGACCTGCATAACGGATATCTAAATAAAGAAATCTCCCCTGTTGAAATTACTAAGCAATATCTGAAATATGCTGAAGAAATTAATCCTGAAATGAATGCCTATATAACTATTGCTGCGGAAGAGGCGCTTAGCACAGCCAAAAGCTTGGAAAAATTATTGATGAGTGGTGGAAAGATTGGAAGCTTATTCGGAGTTCCGGTCTCTATTAAAGATAATATTGATACACATGGAATTCGAACGACAGCGGGCTCGAAAATTGAACAGGATCGAATTCCTGAGCGTGATTCTATTGCCTTCAGCCGCCTCCGCAAAGAAGAAGTGGTACTCATCGGGAAAAACAACATGCATGAGTTTGCATTTGGGGTTACCTCGGAGAATCCTCATTATGGAACCGTTAAAAATCCATGGAATAAAGAACATGTAGCTGGAGGCTCCAGCGGCGGTTCGGCAGCTGCTGTGGCAGCGGGATTATCAGTTGTATCTGTAGGTTCGGACACTGGGGGATCTGTCAGAGGACCTTCCGCTTCTAATGGCGTTGTTGGCTTGAAACCTACCAGAAACCTTATTCCGCCACAAGGGACAAAACATATTTCATGGACGCTTGATCATGTTGGACCTATTGCAGCTAATATGACGGACATGGCTATTGTAACAGGCGTGCTCTCGGATGATAAGAACTTGTCAACCCAGCTGATTGAAGATCTTCGAGGTGTAAAAGTAGGGGTTCCAACTTCCTTTTTTAATGAACAATTGGATGCTGAGCTTTATAACTTTTATACCACAGCCATCTCCCAATTCGAAAGTTTAGGTTGTGACATTGTTGAAGTTGAACTTCCAGATATCTCTGACTTTTTCGATCTTACACTAGCTATTGCCATCTCTGAGGCGGGACATATTTTTAAGCAAGTTATGTCGAATAAATCTCAAATTGCACTATTGGGAGAAGATCTAAAAGTCTATATCGAGCAAATGGGGAGTTTTCCTGCTTATCAGTATATTGGGTCCATGTTTAGACGGGATGAGTATCTTGCTGCTTTTAATGAAATGTTCGAATCTATTGATCTGCTGATCACGCCGACATTGCCAAAAACGCCTCAGAAAATTGGGGTTAAAGAAGTGCTTATTGATTCAAAAATAGAAGATATATTTCATTGTATGAATAGGTTCACCGCTGTTTTTAACATTGTCGGTTACCCGGCCCTAGCTTTGCCATGTGGCATAACAACTAAGAACCTTCCTGCCAGTGTGCAACTGATTGCAGCTCCCAATCAGGAGGGCATGCTGATGAAGGCCGGTTATACGTATGAACAAAACTTTCTTCATGAATTTTACAAGACACGTGACGCAATATGTCTAAAGACAGGGGACCTTTCCCTGAGTTTGGGGGATATTAGCAAATAAGCAGTATGAGACTTTTCCTTATCTTATATTAATTCTTCCATCAAAATCCCAAGGTCAGTTACACTGACCTTGGGATTTTTGATTCTTTCACATCGCATCTATAGAAGATGATCTCAAATTAATCGGCACTCTCCTCTTTGTTGTATATTTCCTCCTGATTTGTGGCCACAAATAATGTATGCTAAGAATTTAATCCGTTATTTACCTATCCGTCAGTTTCTGCCGTTCCAAACAGCAGAATACAAACTGTTCAGAAGATAACGCTTCCACGTATGATGTATTCATAACCAGCTGAGTGCTTCATCCGATACTAGTATCACAAATGAGGGAATTTAAGGTGAGAGAATATACGATTGTTAATATTTTATATACCCGCAAGAGTCCTGTGCGCATGAGTGAGCTGATTGCCGAAGTGGGGTTGTCTGAACGGACTCTCCGTGACGTAATCCGTGCACTCGACAAAACAGGAGAGGCGAATGGTTTTGGTATCCGCATGATCCGCGGCCAGGGTTATCTATTGGAGATTGGTGATGAAGCCAAATTCAGTAGCTACCAGGAAAAAGGCATGCTGCAGCTGGATCAGGTGGATCTCGATAATAAGCAGTCACGCCAGCAGTATTTACTATTTTATCTCTTGCAGAATGATGGCTATCAGTCTATGGATAACATGGCGGAAGAAATCGGCGTCAGCCGTTCTACCATTATTTCTGATCTGAAGGAAGTAGAGCAGCGACTGGCCGCTTTCCGGCTTAGCTTGAAACGTCGGGCTCATTATGGCATGAAAATCGAGGGGGAAGAGCAAGACTTCCGCAAAGCCTTTTCTTACTTTATCTTGCAATCGGGTCATACGCTGCAGCATACGGAGGATTTTCATGCCTTCAGTCAGGACTTTGATGCTGAGCAGCTTAAGGGATTTCTACTGCAAATCCTCAAGGAAAAAGAACTGAAGATCTCAGATGTGTTTCTGGATAATATCTTGACCCATCTGTTCATTCTTCTATACCGGGTTTCCAAGCACAATTTCATTGTGGCTGGTCAAGCCTTGCAGGGAACACCTGAGCCGCTGTATCAGGATATTGCTAGGAGCATCGCAGATTTTATCTCCTCTCACTACCGGATTAAGCTTCCGGCGGATGAGATTGATTATTTGGCGCTGCACATTTCTGGCAAGACCATTATGGAGCGGATGTCGGAAGAGACCAAATCGCATCTGCGGGAGGGAATTACGGCTATTCTGGAGCGCTTGGACCGCGAGTTCCTCACTGGATTCACTCAAGATCACGAGCTGCGCGAAGCGCTTCTATTGCATATGTTCCCGCTGCTGAACCGGTTGTATTACAATCTTCAGCTCGGCAACCCATTGGTGGAGGATGTTTACAGCCAGTATGCCAATGTGTTCGTCATTTCCTTCCGCTTCGCTGAGATTGTAGAGGAGCAGTACGGGTTTCGGATGTCGCGCGATGAGGCAGGGTATGTCGCGTTGCATTTTGCCACTCATCTGGAACGGATGCAGCAGCGCAATCTGGAGAAGTTCAAGCGGATTGCCGTGATCTGCTCGACGGGAGGGGGCAGTGCCCAGTTAATCCGGCTGAAGCTGGAAGCGGTATTCCCCAAAGCGTCGGTGATCACAGCCTCCATTACGGAGGTGGAGGAGATCAGCAGCAAGCCTGTGGATCTGATTCTCTCTACTGTACCGCTGGCAACAGAGATTAAGGAAAAACCGGTGATCCATATCAAACAGCTGCTGGATGATCAAGAGATTCAGCGGATCAAAGAAATATTGTCTTTGCAGATTAATCGTACAGAACCGTCCTACAAGCTGATGGATTTCAAGGATTTGTTCCGCAGGGAGCTGTTCCATCTGTCTGGTTCGGACGAAGATTACATGGATCTGTTAAAGCAGCGCTGCCGGGAGATCGTGGGCAATCATTATGCAGCTGACGATTTCCCTGAACAAGTGCTGCTCAGAGAGCAGAAATTCACCACCATTTACAAAAATGGGGTGGCCGGCCCGCATCCGATGCGGATGAGCGCGATCCGCGACTGTATCAGTGTAACCGTGTTGAAGAAACCGCTGATCTATGAGGGGAAGCCGGTCCAATTGATTTTTCTGATCAATCTGGGTCCGGGGCAGTTGTTCCTGCACAAAGAGATCAGCAAGCTGCTACTGGTTCTAATGGAGAAGGAAGACAGCCGTAACCGGCTGCTAAACACGAATAGTTATGAGCAATTTATGAATGAGATAGAGAACCTACTATAAAAAATGACGATACGGAGTGGAGAACCCATGGATTATGAACAAACGATTATGCAGATTATTGCCAGCAGCGGAGAGGCAAGAAGCCTTAGCCTAAAAGCGGTAAGAACCGCGCGCGCCGGAAACCTGGAAGAAGCGGGCGAGATGATTAAGAACGCCAAGACCAGCCTGACCAAAGCACACAAAGTGCAAACGGGGCTGATCCAGGCTGAAGGCCGGGGCGAAAAGACAGAAATTACGCTGCTGATGATTCACGCGCAGGATCATTTGATGAATGCCCTGACGGTTAGAGAACTGGCTGTGGAATTGATCGAAGAAATCAAAGAACGCAAAGCACTCGAACTAGAATTGAAAGGATCGGTGAACTAAGATGAAAAAAATATTGCTCGCCTGTGCAGGCGGATTCTCGACAAGTATGCTGGTGGAACGGATGAAAGAATCGGCACGGACACAAGGGGTTGAAGTGGTTATTGATGCGGTGGCGGAGAGTGATATCGCCGATCAAAAGCCTTTTGACATCATTATGCTTGGACCACAAATGGGACACGCCGAAGGCGATCTGGCCGCAGAATATCCGAACATTCCAGTAACTACGATCGATATGATGGACTATGGCATGATGGATGGGGACAAGGTGCTGGCTACAGCACTTGAACTGATGGAGAAGGGGGCTTAAGTCATGGCAGGCGGCGCAGAATGGAGAGCCAAGATCCAGAAAGTCAGCACGAAAATCCAAAAAAACACCTATATCAGCGCTATTTCCAACGGTCTGATGGCCTTGATGCCAATATTGATTCTGGGCGCTATTTTTTCCCTGATTAATGCACTCAAGCTTGATCCTTATCAGAATTTCCTGGAAAGCACTGGACTCAAAACTTATACTTCGATTCCGGCAACCGTAACCACTGATTTGATCGCACTCTACGCGGTGTTCTCCATCGCTTATAATTTCGCTACCCAACATAAGCAGCAAGGCTTCTCGGCAGGGATTTTGGCGCTGATGAGTTTCTTGCTAGTTACACCAAAAGGTCTGCTGGATGACGGTGTGACCAAAGCATTTGGTTACTCCTGGTTAGGCGCCAAGGGATTGTTTGTGGCAATCATCCTGGCACTGCTGGTAGGTAAGATCTATACCTTTGTATTGGAAAAGAAATTCTATATCAAAATGCCGAAGGGTGTTCCGCCCACGGTCGAGAAATCTTTTGCCGCACTTACGCCTGGTTTTATCGTAGCGGTTCTGATGCTAGTGCTGACGGCGATTTTCGCCGCAACGAAATATGGCAATATGCACGAGTTTGTCTTCTCGATTATCCAGCTGCCACTGACTAGTCTGGGGGGTACCTGGTGGGCGATGCTGATCTGCATCTTCGTAATTCACCTGCTGTGGTTCTTTGGAGTTCACGGCACCTTGGTAGTCTATTCCGTTGTCGGCCCGATTTGGGTGGCTTTGGGACTTGAGAATCTGGACGCTTACCAAAGAGGTGTGGAAGGTACGCATATCATTGGTTCACCGTTCTTCCCGGTTTATGTACTGATCGGTGGTGCGGGGGCAACGTTAGGTCTCATTATTGCGATGTTGTTCGCCAAATCTACACGTTATAAGACACTTGGTAAACTGGCAATTATCCCAAGTCTGATCGGTGTCAATGAGCCGGTGATTTTCGGGATGCCATTGGTGCTGAATGTTCGGTTTATGATTCCGTTTATCCTGACTCCGCTGGTGAGTAGTGGTCTGGCGATTCTTCTGACGACGCTGGGTATCCTTCCTGTGCTGCACGGGATTCAGGTACCGCTGGGCATTCCGGTGCTGGTTAATGGCTGGATGAACGGGGGCTGGCGCGTAAGTGCGTTCCAGCTGGTTATGATTGGCGCAAGCTTCATGATCTACTATCCATTCTTCAAAAAAGCCGATGCCGAAGCGCTGGAGCAAGAACAGCAGGCTGAAGCTAAAGCGGCAGCAACTGCTGCCACCAATTAATAAAAGGAGGCTCAACCGATGACTTATCCATTTCCGGAAAACTTCCTGTGGGGCGGTGCGGTAGCCGCCAATCAGGTCGAAGGCGCGTATAATGAGGGCGGCAAGGGTTTGTCCACTGCTGATGTAGTCAAATATTGTCCTCCTAAGGAACGGCAGAGCCTGGAGCAGCTATTGTCCATGTCCGGTCCACAGCTAGAAGAGGCCATACAGGATGATAATCAGGGAAATTACCCCAAACGCAGAGGGATTGATTTCTACCACCGCTACAAAGAAGATATCGCCTTGTTCGCTGAGATGGGTTTTAAGGTATTCCGTATGTCCATCTCCTGGCCACGTATTTATCCGAATGGCGATGAGCAGGTACCCAACGAGGCGGGACTGCGTTTCTACGACGATGTTTTTGATGAGTTGCGCAAATATAATATCGAGCCGCTGGTCACCATTTCCCATTATGAAATGCCTGTGCACCTAGTCACCAAATACAACGGCTGGGAATCCAGAGAACTGGTTGAACTGTTCGTCCGTTATGCGGAGACTGTGTTCACCCGTTACCGGGATAAGGTGAAGTATTGGCTGACTTTCAACGAAATCAACTGTACGCTCAAAGCGCCGTTTCTGGGCGCAGGGATTATTCTGGATGGCAAGTCAAATGAGAAGCAGGTTGCTTTTCAGGCTTTGCATCACCAGTTCGTAGCCAGTGCGCTTGCGATTAAGCGGGGCCGGGAGATCAATCCGCAGTTCCAGATCGGCTGCATGCTGGCCCGCAAGCTGCTCTACCCATATTCCTGTCATCCCGGTGATGTACTGAAAGCGCAAGCGGAGAACCAAATGGCAATGTTCTGCTCCGATGTTCAGGTTAGAGGCTATTATCCTTCTTATATCCGCCGGCATTTGGAGCAGCATGGAGTGACAATAACCATGTTGCCGGGAGATAAAGCTTTACTGCGGGACAATCTTGTAGATTTTCTTTCCTTTAGTTATTACATGTCCTCAGTAGTCAGTGTGGATGAGAGTATCACGGCCACCACGGAAGGTAACCTGTCCTCAGGGCTGAAGAATCCCTTCCTGAAAACTTCCGACTGGGGCTGGCAGATCGATCCAAAGGGGCTGCGGTTTGTGCTCAAGGAGATGCATGACCGCTACCAGCTTCCTTTGTTTGTAGTAGAGAATGGTCTGGGTGCTGCAGATGTACTCGAACTGGATGGCACCATCCGTGATCCATACCGGATAGAGTATCTGGCACAGCATATTGAGCAGATGGCGGAAGCCATTGCCGATGGCGTGGAGCTAATGGGCTACACCAGCTGGGGCTGTATTGATCTGATCTCGGCTTCCACCTCGGAGATGCGCAAGCGGTACGGCTTCATTTATGTTGATCAGGATGATGCAGGCAATGGAACGCTGCTGCGTCTGCGTAAGGACAGCTTTTACTGGTACAAAAAGGTCATAACCTCTAACGGTGCAGATTTAAGATATTAGTGTGGTGTTATAGTCCTTGTTCATTTTTTACGAAAACCTTGAGAAATCAAGGTTTTTTTGTTTTTTTAATAGGGAATAGAAATTTTATGTGTTTCTTCTTATCACGAAGTTTTATCCGGGAAGGCACTTAACTTATGGGCAAGCCGCTTTTTGGCCGACTATTTTTTTAGGTATTCCGAGAAGTTCTCCTGAAAGTCCAGTGAATGAATATCTTCCCGAAGATGGTGGTGGATTAGCGGACCGATATTGGTGGTTTCCTTTTGCACCATAAGCTCAAGAATGGATTGGTGTTCGCTCCAGATTTCTTCCAGCTTGTCGGTCTTGAGCATGTGCAGTCTGCGGTACCTGAGATAATGTACATTCGACTGCTGGATCAGAGTCCACAGATACTCACGTCCAGCAAGCCTGTACAAGGCCCGGTGAAACTCGTCGTCTAAATTAAGGAAAGAATCTACAGCATTCTCCTGCCCGATGACTTCTTTTTGTTTCTTAAGAATTTCCTTCAGCTCGTGCACTCCTGGTAGTAAAAGCTGTGCAGAAAGATCCTTGAGGATCTCCTTTTCCAGTGTGCAACGCAAGTATGTGATTTGTTCAACAGATTCAAGATCAATGAAGGAGACAATATTACCCTTTTTGGGGTAGATATCGGTATAAGATTCCAGTGCAAGCTGCTTGAGAACATCACGCAACGGCGTACGTGAAATCTGAAACCGCTCAGACAAGGCTGTTTCACTTAGAATGGTACCTGGCTTTAACGCCAGCGTGAGGATTTCTTGCTTCAGTGTGTTTAGAATTTCAGCTTTGATTGACATTTCTGTTCCTGCTTTCAATTGTTGATGACAGATACAGTACTAGTATACATGATAAGTTCGTTCATTAGAATCATCGAGATGAAAATAGGGTGGGAATTCCTTGTTTTTATGATAAAATTCCTGATGAATTTGTGATTGACAAAGAATTGTTCTTATTCTATGATCAAGTAAATCTTGTATACAAGATAGACGAAAACGAATTCACAGGAGGGTTTATCAATGAACATGACGTGGAGATGGTACGGCGAGGGCAATGACAATATCACGCTGGATCATATTCGGCAGATTCCGGGTGTAATGGGGATTGTCTGGTCTTTGCACGAGAAAGTAGCTGGAGAAGTGTGGGAAATGGAACGGATCCAAGAAGTGGCGGATCAAATCACCAGTAAGGGTTTCAGCACGGCTGTAGTAGAAAGCGTCAACGTTCATGATGATATCAAAATCGGCTTGCCGACCCGTGATAAATATATCGATATTTATATCGACACCATTCGTAAACTCGCCAAGGTTGGCGTTAAGGTGATCTGCTATAATTTTATGCCTGTTTTCGATTGGACCCGCACAGAGCTGTATAAAGAGTTGCCTGATGGCTCGAATGCCCTCTTTTATGAAAAGGCTGCCATTACCGATAATCCGCGTGAGATGGTGGACCGGATTTTGAAGGGAGCTGGACAGTTCACGATGCCGGGCTGGGAGCCGGAGCGGCTGGCGAAGCTAGATGAGCTGTTTGCGGCTTATGCGGATGTGACGGAAGATAAACTGTTCGACAACCTCCAGTATTTCCTGGAACGCATTATTCCAGTATGCGAGGAAGTGGACATCAAGATGGCTATTCATCCGGATGATCCGGCTTGGCCGATCTTTGGACTGCCGCGTATTATCCGCAATCGGGATATGATCCGCCGCTTTCTGGATTTGGTGGACAGCCCGTACAACGGTTTGACGTTCTGCACAGGGTCACTCGGCACGAATCCGGATAACGATCTGCCAGCGATGATCCGCGAGTTCCATGACCGTATTCATTTTGCACATATCCGCAATGTGAAGGTATTTGAGAACGGTGATTTCATTGAGGTGTCGCACCGTGGGCGTGACGGAAGCGTTGATGTGGCCGAGGTGGTCAAAGCCTATCATGAGAACGGATACATTGGTTATGTACGTCCGGATCACGGGCGTCATCTGTGGGGGGAAGAGAAGAACTGCCGCCCGGGTTATGGTTTGTATGATAGAGCTATGGGCATCATGTATTTGCTTGGTGTCTGGGATAGCTTGGACAACGTCAAGGAGGCAAAATAAATGCTGCATCTGACCAGAAGCAGTATCCAAGGGGAAAAAGCAGCTTGGAAAGCTGCTGGAGTGGAGCTTCCACAGTTCGACTATGAGCAGGTAGCAAACAATACACAGCTTAAACCGGAATGGATTCATTTCGGTGCAGGTAATATTTTCAGGGGATTCGTGGCAAATGCTCATCAGAAGCTGCTGGATAGCAGGAAGTCGGATACAGGTATTATTGCGGTGGAGACCTTTGATTTCGAAATGATTGATAAAGTCTACAAGCCCTACGACAATCTGACCCTTTTAGTGCTGATGAATGCTCGTGGTGATTTTCAGAAAAGAGTAGTCAGCAGTATTGTGGAGGGAATCGCAGCGGACAAAAACCGTGAAGCGGAGTACCGCCGATTGATCGAGGTGTTCGAGAATCCGAGCCTGCAAATGGCCAGCTTCACCATCACGGAGAAGGGATACTCGTTGACGGATCCGCATGATAAATATCTTGGCATTGTGAAAAAGGATATCGAGAGCGGACCGGAGCATCCTGTTCATGTCATGAGCATTGTAGCTTCGCTTGCTTATCGAAGATATCTGAAAGGCCAATATCCGATGACCTTTGTCAGCATGGACAACTGCTCACACAATGGCGACAAGTTGAAGAACGGTGTTGTGTCCATCGCTAAGGAATGGGCCCAAAGAGGACTTGTTGTGGAAGACTTTGTGCGCTATCTGGAAGATGAACGATTAATAACCTTTCCATTGTCCATGATCGATAAAATCACACCACGTCCTTCGGAGAGTGTACAGGCCGCGCTTCTGGAACAGGGAATTGGCGATATGGATGTAATCATTACCTCCAAAAACACATATACCGCTCCTTTCGTAAATGCCGAGATTAGCGAATACCTTGTAGTGGAGGACAACTTTACGAACGGACGTCCACCACTAGAGGAAGCCGGAATTATTTTTACGGACCGGGAGACAGTCAACAAGGTGGAGACGATGAAAGTAACGACCTGCCTTAATCCGCTGCATACGGCGCTTGCTGTTTCCGGTTGTCTGCTTGGCTACACCTTGATCGCGGATGAGATGAAGGACGATACTTTGCGGAGGTTTGTGGAGATAATCGGTTACAAAGAAGGTCTGCCCGTCGTAGTGGACCCGGGGATTCTCAGTCCAAAGCAGTTCCTGGACGAAGTCCTTACGGAGCGTTTTGCCAATCCATTTATCCCCGATACTCCACAGCGGATTGCTACAGACACTTCGCAGAAGGTGGGTATACGGTTCGGTGAAACTATTAAATCCTATATTCGACGGGAGGAGCTCGATCCAGCGCAGCTAACAGCGATTCCACTGGCTATCGCGGTGTGGTGTCGTTACTTACTAGGAGTGAATGATGCTGGAGAGGTCTTCACATTGAGTTCAGATCCGTTACTAGAAACACTGCAAGGTTACCTGCAAGGAGTTTCGCTTGGAGACCAAACCGCAAGTGTGCGCCCCATTCTTGAAGATGAGCGACTTTTTGGGGTTCCGTTGTACGCAATTGGTCTAGGCGATAAGATTGAGGTTATGTTCCAGGAAATGATGGCAGGCCCAGGAGCGGTACGGAGAACATTAGAGAACTATTTGAAGTGAAAGCTAGGCAGTTAAGTAGATTTGATTTAATATAGGGTAAAATAAAGCAAAAAAAGTCCCTAGGCAATCAATCGGGGCTTTTTTTGTATGATTTTAAAAAATCCAAACAAAGTGTGAAAAGAATCTTATGTAAAATGAGAAGAACGAAAGTTAAACTAAAAACATGGCGAATAACCGGTGTTCGTCAACTGAGCGACGAATTTTGAGGGGGTTCAACACCATGTTCAAAAGAAAAAAAAGCTGGGCACTTGTCATGGCTTCGGTCATGTTGGCTGGAGGAGTGTTAAGTGGTTGCGGAAGCAGTAACAATAACAATAACTCGTCGAATGCCAGTCCCCAGCCAAGCAGCTCGACTAGCGACAGCGGCACTGAAACGAAAGATTCCGGCAAGAAGACAACGCTTACGTTCTGGGCTGCGGCTACAACGCCGGACCGTGATGTATTCTGGCAAAAAGTTACGAAGGAGTTCATGGCTGAGCATCCGAATATTAAAATTGAATACTTGGGCGTGCCTGGAGATTTGAATGGTTATATTCAAAAGCTGAATGTTGCTATTGCTGCTGGACAAGGGCCGGACCTGATCAATAACTTTACGTCTGACTTTATTGCCCGCGATGTGCTCGAGCCAATCGATTCTTATTTTGATAGCTGGGAAGGAAAGGACAAGATCACAACGGGTTCGGTTACCTCAATGAGAGCAGCGGATCCAGTTGACAAGAAGTTATTTGGATTACCTTATGGCGTGCTGCCTTGGATGGAATGGATTCGTTCGGATTGGCTAAAGGAATCAAATCTACCGAATCCGGACACATGGGATCAATTCTTTGACAATGCACAGAAGCTGACTGACAAGTCCAAGGATCGTTACGGATACTCTATACGGGGTGGAGCCGGAAGTGCAACTTCGCTGGAATATCTTATGTATTCATACTCGGGAATTACGAACTATTTCACGCCAGAAGGCAAAGCAACGATCAACGATCCACTGAATGTAGAGTTCCTGGAGAAATACTTGAGCGGCTATAATGTCAATACACCTGAAGATGACTTAAACAAAGGCTGGACGGAATTGGCTGCTTCGTTCCAGTCCGGCAAGGTAGGTATGATTTTCCATAACCTTGGTTCCGCAAGCGCTCACAGTAAAGCGTTCAATGACGATTTAACCAAATTTACAGCCATTCCATTCCCTATGGGTGCCAAAGGCTATCGCGTTCACCCCGGCGTTACACCATCGGTGATGATGATGACAAAGAACTCCGGGAATAAGGAAGCAGCATGGGAGTTCATGACGTACTTCGTAACGCATAATGATAGTGAGTACGGTGAGCTCTATGGCGAAATTCCGACTTATCTTGATGCTTTGGATGCTGATTGGATTGTAAACGTGCCTTACGTGAAGACGGGTGCAGACCTGATGAGCTCACCGGACACGAAGTTTACCGATAATCCCGTTTATCTGCCGGGCTATAACAAGGTTCAGACGAATATGGAGCCTATGATCCAGAAGGTAATGGCCAAAAAGATGAGTGCCAAAGAACTATTGGATGAATGGGCAAAGCAGCTTGAAAAAGAAAAAGCAAGTTTTGACTCTTCGAAATAAAACAGTTAATATCCCTTAAAGTAGCCACAGACGAGTCCTAACCAAGGGGCTCGTTTTCTTTTTTTAGAAATTGAATAAAAACAAACAAGATCTGTTAAAAAACAAACCCATCTCTTCGAGCTAGGAGTTATGATAAGAGGAGAATCCGAAACGACTTCATTTGGGGGAAATACATGATCTCGTATCTTTCTAGAAGCCCAATCAAAATTAAGCTGCTTATCTATTTTCTGCCTATTCTTGTGTCATCCGTTGCGCTTACCGGTTTCTTTTCCTATTTCACCGCCGTTAAGCAGCTCGAACAAAACGCTTATTATTTGCTAAGCGATACGACCGAGCAAACGGGCTTTTTTCTTAACGACAAGCTTTATACGATCTTCGAACAGCTGGTGTCAATCGAGAACAATTCAGCTTTTCAATATATTTTATTAGATAATGGACAAGACGAAGGAGAACATCGCTACGATGATATCATCGATCTTCATAAACAGTTCGAGGAAGCCTACCGGAATCATTTGCAAGTCATCGATTCTATTTTTGTCACGTTTAATAATGGGCGGACCTTCAACATACAGAAGGACTTTATACCCCGGCATGTCGGTGTGAATCTTAATGAATGGCTGGTCCGATATAACCAAAAGGATGCAGAAAGCAGTTATTACTGGTTGAATACGCATGAGGATCAAGTGTTTACAACTGTCACGAAACGTAATGTTGTAAGCGTATTTAAAATTATCGGAAATCTTGATTCTGAGGTCAGTGGATTGGCTCTCATTAATATGAAGGAATCCTATCTGCTCGACATTTTACAGAATGTCAATATCAGTCCCAATGGCTCGTTGGCTCTGATCAGTCCAGATGGGGTGATGTATTCCAAGCCGTTATCCAAACAGTACGCTATCGGCGATGAGATCGTGAACGATATCCGTAATAACTCCAATCACCAGGGAGATTTAAGGGCGGACAGCAAGTCGGATCAACATATGATGATTCACTTTACAACTTTATCGCTGAATGGGTGGAAGCTCGCCGCCATCGTTCCTGAAAGCGATATCTTAGCCAAGGCAAGCCAGATTAAATCAATAACGCTTACAATCGTAGCAGTTATTCTCGTAGTTTTTATTATCATGGCAACTTATTTTGCGAGCAGCCTGACGAATCCCATCCGTTATTTGTCCAAACAAGTGAAGAGTTTTAGACAAGGGAATCTAAATGTTAACTTTCAGCTGAAAGAGCAAAATGAAATTGGTGTATTAGCCAGTGGGTTGGAGAATTTGGTCGATTCGGTTCGCCAATTGCTGGAGCAAGTTAAGGATGAACAGGAACAGAAGCGGCAAATGGAGTTATTAGCATTGCAGTCGCAAATTCAACCACATTTTCTATACAACACTCTCGGATCTATCAAACATATGATTGATTTGGGTGAGAAGGAAAAGGCTTCGACAATGGTTAGTGCGCTGGCCCACTTTTTTCGGATCGGCATTAGCAGAGGGAGAGAGGTCATATCACTTAGAGAAGAGATCGAGCATGTTCAAAGCTACTTGCAAATTCAAAATATCCGTTACCAGAAAGATTTTGAATTTGAGATTCAAGTTGAAGAGAGCATTATGCATCTTCCTATCATGAAACTGACCTTGCAGCCTATTGTCGAGAACGCCATCTATCATGGCATTAAAAATAAGAAGGGAAAAGGGATCATCAGAATAACAGGAAAGCCGAGTGGGGATGCAGCAATAATTGAAGTCTTCGACGATGGTGCAGGGATGGATGTAGAGAAGGTACAGGAGATGAATACTTCTATTCAAGCGCAGAATGTTCAAGAGGCTCCAGTGACATTCGGGCTGCGTAATGTTCACCGGCGGTTGGCGCTGCAATTCGGCTACGGGTTCGGAATTTGGCTGGATAGTGAAGAAGGGGTTTATACCGTAGTTACTGTAAGGATTCCATATACGATAAATGAGGTGACGAATCGTGCATAAGCTGGTCATTGCGGACGATGACGAATGGATCCGGGAAGGGCTTCGCAGGAATATTCATTGGGATCAGGGAAACATTCAGGTGGCAGGAGTTGCAGTGGACGGGAAGGAAGCTTGGGAGCTTATCCAAAGGGAGAAGCCGGATCTACTGCTTTCGGACATTCGCATGCCTTTCATGGATGGGCTGAAGCTTGCCGCCCAAGTGAAGGAGAATGGCTTGGATTTGAAAATTGTCTTCTTAACTGGGTATGATGATTTTTCTTATGCGAAGGAGGCTCTACAGCTTCAAGCGTTTGATTACATACTAAAGTATGAAGACAATGATAAAATCCTGCGGACGATCATGAATGCATCTGAGGCACTGGAGGAAGAGCGGAGAAAACGTGAGAAGGATATAAAAAGCCATGGTCTTATCGTGAACCAATTTTTTAGCGAGTTGATCTCTGGGTCGGGGAATGAGGAATCGATTGATAGGGAGGCGAAGCTGCTCGGTTTAACGTTCTGCGGCTCGATGTTCGTGATGGCTGTTCTGAGCTTGGACGGTGTCGGAAGGTTTCTTAAACCCAATAAACCCGTCGATTTGGAGCTGCTATTGTTCACTCTCAAAAACCTCTGCAATGAGGTGCTAGAATCTGCAATTTGCGACGGGGTTCAGGTGTATGCGATTCAATATAACCACCGGATCAATCTGCTGTTCAACTATCGAAACGAAGATACGGAGAAGCTGAAGCAGGATACCGAGCATATTGCCCGCCGCTTAACAGTGATGATTGAGCAATATCTCAAAATTCACGCCAAGATCGGTATAGGCAGCATTGGCGAAGGGTTTAAACATATTGGCATCTCCTATGAGGAAGCATTGATTGCGACTCAGATGAAGGATGTCCGGATGGATCAATCGATTATTTTTCATGATCAGGTCAAATATTCAAGCAATTCGCATCAAGCTATTCTTCGCACGATTATGGATTATATCGCAAATCATTATCATAATGAGAATCTGGACTTAAAAGAAGTAGCGGAGACGGTCCACATTACGCCATCGTACGTCAGTACCTTGTTTAAAAAGTATACGGACGTTAATTTTTGTGAGTATGTTGTCCAAGTACGAATAGATAAAGCTACTGAACTGCTTGTGCATACCGATTTAAAGGTATATGAGGTTGCTGAGAAGATTGGGTATGTGAATACCCAGTATTTTAGTGTTTTGTTCAAGCGGCATACAGGGTTTACCCCGATTGAGTATAGACAGCAGCATAGCTCGTAATAGTTGGAAAGCGTTCACAAACAGCCTTATTCCAGTCGGTGACTGGGGTGAGGTTGTTTTTTTGCTGCTATTTTTTATTTTCAAAAAAACAAACAAACTTTGCAAGATATATTATTTAGCTAGCTTCATGCATAGCCTATTATTCTTATTGAGGTGATTATTTCATGAAGGTGAAACAACAATTAGCAACAGGACAAGTGACGGGAACGTCCAAGAGAAAAAACAAGATGATCGGCAGCGATAGGATATTTCCTTACGTTCTGATCATTCCGACTGTCGTTCTCATGGCGGTCATTATGTTCTACCCTATTTTACAAGTCTTCCAACTAAGTTTTCAGAACTATGACTTGACTCGACCGATGGATGACGGTTTTGCCGGTTGGAGTAACTTTAAGCAGATCTTATTCCATGACGATCTATTCCCAAGCTCGCTATGGATAACCATCAAGTGGGTGGTTATTGAAGTCGTTCTTCAGCTCGTGTTCGGCTTAGGTGTGGCCCTGCTGCTTAATCAAGCCTTCCGATTTAGAGGCGTTATACGTTCACTCGTGCTTATTCCTTGGGCGGTATCAGGCGTTCTTACAACAATGCTGTGGTCGCTTATGTACAACCAGCATATCGGAGTCATTAACGATCTTTTGAAGAGGTTAGGAATTATTCACGAGAATATCGCTTGGTTGTCGAACACCCATACCGTATTCGGTTCGGTTGTACTGGCCGAGTTATGGAGAGGAATCCCGTTCTTCGCAGTCGCGCTGCTTGCTTCGTTGCAGTCCATTCCGAAAGAAGTCTACGAGTCGTGCGAAGTCGACGGTTGCGGAAAGGCAAGAAAGTTATTTTCCATTACCCTGCCTTATCTTAAGGAAAGCATTATTTTCACTACGATGCTAAGAGCCATCTGGGAGTTCAACTCCATCGATATGATCTTCACGATGACAAACGGCGGTCCAATGAATATGACAACCACTCTCCCGATTTATATGTTCCAGACGGCAATTTTGAACGGGAATTATGGCTATAGCTCGGCTATGGGGGTTCTTTCCTTCGCTGTTCTAATGATTTTCGTTGTCGTCTATATGAAATTAAGCAGAGGTGGCCAAAATGAGTAAGCTTAAACGTTTTTTAACCACTTTGTGTTTGTTCTATATCCCTATGACTGTTACGTTGTTGTTTGTCCTGCTGCCTTTTCTTTGGGATATCTCAACTTCCCTTAAACATGAAAATGATATTATCAGCTCCACGATTCGTTACCTTCCGCATCCAATTACGTTTGATAATTTCATAAAGGTGTGGAGTGTCAACAATTTTTCGAGATTTTTCGTAAACAGTCTTTTCATCTGTACGGTGTCGGTGATCTTTATTACATTGCTGTCGATTTTCAACGGCTATGCTTTGAGTAGATTCAAATTTGCTGGAAAAAATGCTTTTATGCTTATGATGTTGGGCACTCAGATGCTTCCGGTAATCTTGTTCGTCATCCCGTTGTTTCTGATTTTTAAGAGCATGGGGATTATGAATACGCCTTTTGCGATCATATTGTTCTATATCGTTTCACAGGTTGCGTTTAACTCGCTGTTGATGCAGGGATTTGTATCCGGTATCCCGAAGGAAATTGACGAAGCGGCTATGGTCGACGGAGCGGGAAGATTCCGGGTCTTGTTCACGATCATTACGCCAGTAATTCTGCCGGGGATCGTAGCGACTGCTCTGTTCGCCTTCATCGGCTGCTGGAATGAGTTCTTGGTTGCTTTCTCATTCCTGACAGATGCGTCTAAATTTACGATCCCAATCGGACTGAAGTATTTGATCGGCCAGTACAGTGTAGAATATGGATCGCTCGCAGCAGGAAGTATTATTGGATTGATACCGCCTATTGTGCTCTTTATGTTTATTCAGCGTTATCTGATTCAAGGTCTGACAGGCGGTTCGGTTAAAGGATAAAAAGAAAAAGGACATGGGGAGGATTAATTCATGAATCTTGGAGAACACGCAGAGCCTTGGGTATCAGATCAGGGAGACGGAACTTATATCAATCCGATCCTGCATGCGGACTATTCGGACCCGGACGTAATTCGCGTCGGTGATGACTTTTATATGACCGCTTCAAGCTTCGGGCACATTCCCGGATTGCCGATCCTGCATTCGAAGGACTTAGTCAATTGGGCAATCATCAATCATGCTGTGCTGGAGATGAAATTGGAGGGATATGACCGTCCACAGCATGGCAATGGCATCTGGGCACCTAGCCTGAGATTCCATGCCGGGAAGTTCTGGATCTTCTATGGAGATCCAGATGTCGGCATCATGATGACTTCAGCGGTGGACCCTGCCGGAGAATGGACGCCGCTGCATTTGGTTCACGCAGGCAAAGGCTTAATTGATGCTTGTCCCTTCTGGGATGAGGATGGACAGGCGTATTTGATTCATGCCTATGCGAAGAGCCGCAGCGGCATTAAGCACAAGCTGCTGCTGTGCCGAATGTCCGCTGACGGTAAAGGGCTGCTGGACGAAGGCCAAATTGTCTATGACGGGACCGAAAATCATCCGACCCTGGAAGGACCAAAGTTATACCAGCGCAACGGGTATTATTATATCCTTGCTCCGGCAGGGGGCGTGGCAACCGGATGGCAGACAGCGTTCCGTTCCCGAAACATCTGGGGCCCTTACGAGGACCAGATCGTTCTGCAACAAGGGCAAACCTTAGTAAACGGCCCGCATCAAGGCGGACTAGTGGAGCTGGAATCGGGCGAATCGTGGTTTGTCCATTTCCAGGATAAAGGACCTTATGGCCGGGTCGTTCATTTGCAGCCGGTCAGCTGGGTAGATGACTGGCCTTTGATGGGAGAGCTTCAAGCAAGGGATGGGGCTGGAGAGCCAGTGATACGTTACCGGAAGCCTGAGGTTGGGAAGGCATACGCAGTGTCAGTACCAGCAACTTCTGACGATTTTGATACTTCAACGCTTGGATTGCAGTGGCAGTGGCAATCTAACCCCGAATCGTCTTGGTATAATCTCGAGGCAAGAGAGAGCTATCTTCGGTTAAATGCTGCACATAAACCTGTAGACAACAAAGGGCTATACCATAGTCCGCAGCTCTTGCTGCAGAAATTCCCAGCACTTTCGTTTACAGCAGCCTGCAAGGTTGACCCTTCGGGGCTGGAAATGGGGGAGTCCGGAGGTTTGATGATTTTTGGTTATCGTTATTGTTGCTTGGTGGTACGAAGATTAGAAGACCAAGATCAGAAGGGGACGCTAGCCCTATCGCTTATGCAAGGAGATGATACGGGAGAGACAGAAATGTGGTCATGTCCTTTGATAGACACGGATAATCTTTTCCTGCGGGTCAAGGTATTAGAGGATGCGACTTGCCATTTCGGCTACAGCTTGGAGGGTACAGACTTCACTTCTGTACCTGTAGAGTCATTTCAAGCAATAGAAGGACATTGGGTGGGAGCTAAGACAGGTCTATTTGCCGTAGGTTCCGGCAACGGAGGGTATCTTGATATCGATTGGTTCCGAATCACCAAGTAACCGAATAACCCAAAACAAAGGAGATGCTTAACGTTTCGAAGCGGAATGAGCCTCTGATAAAACATATTTACACTGCCGATCCGTCGGCTCATGTTTTTGAGGATAAACTATATATTTATGTGTCTCACGATCTTGAAATCAGCGTTCCCAACAACTTAGATGGAGATCATTATGCTATGGAGGATTACCATGTTCTAACTATGGATGATAGGTCAGCAGAATTCGTAGACCATGGTGAAATACTCCATATGAAGGATGTCCCGTGGGTATCCAAGCAAATGTGGGCTCCGGACGCTGCCTTCCGAAATGGAAAATATTATCTTTACTTTCCGGCACGGGATCTCAGCGGCGTGTTTCGGATTGGTGTGGCGACAGCAGATTCACCGGCAGGACCCTTTACGCCGAAAGTGAATTACATGGAGGGAAGCTTCAGCATTGATCCGGCCGTATTCAGCGACGATGACGATGAGGTTTATCTGATCTTAGGTGGGCTTTGCGGGGGGCAGCTGGAGAAGTGGAGTACGGATACCTACATGCCTGATGGCACGGGGCCGGCTCCACACGAACCTGCATTGGGACCTCGCGTGGCAAAGCTAAGCGAGGATATGTTGTCCTTCCAGGACAAATTAATGGAAATCTCCATCATTGATACTGAAGGACGTCCTATTCTGGCAGGCGATGAAGAAAGAAGATTTTTTGAAGGTCCTTGGATGCATAAATACGAGGGAAAATACTACCTCAGTTATTCTACAGGGAACACACATAAAATCGTCTACGCCATTGGAGACAATCCGCTGGGACCGTTTACGTTTCAAGGCACACTTCTGACCCCAGTGATCGGATGGACAACGCATCATTCCATCGTGAACTTTCAGGACAAATGGTACCTATTTTATCATGATAGTTCTTTGTCGGACGGTGTGAGCCATAAACGCTGTGTGAAGGTTACTGAATTAAAATATAATGTGGATGGAACGCTGCAAATGATCGATCCAAATTTAGTATAGCTAGACTTATAAGGCAACAAGCAATGGTTTTGTAGGATTCCCCTCAGGTAGGCAGTGGAAACAGACCTCATGGTAGATGAGTCTAATCACAGTCAATCGGAGGGGATTTTTTTATAACATAGTTGCATGCGCTTTCATTAAAGGGGGTGATCATTCGGGTAGGGTCGTTTCACTAAAATAAGTAGGAGGGATCAAATGATTAAAAAAGTGCTAAGTAGTTTAATGCTGGGAAGTTTATTGGTGACTTTAACTTGCTTTAATCCAGCAGGCAACGCAGAGGCGGCAACGGTAAATACAATTCCTAACACATCTAAGGTTGAGCAGAGTTATGACAGCAGTTTTTTATCAGTTCCTGGTTTTGCATCTTTAGATGTAAAAGATAGAAGCAGTTATGCTGGTACCTCATATTATCGAGCGGTCAGCAATGGCCGAGAGTTTTTACAAGCAATCTTGGATGCAGGCAGTGGTACTGTAAAAGTTATTGAAGTTACAGATAATCTAAACTTAGGGTGGACTGAATTAGCACTAAATTCTACTGAAATTTCAAAATATAGTTTTGTTACAAAATATCCTGATCCATCAAACGGATTCACGAACCCACTCTTAATAACCTCCGGTGTATCCAAATTAAGCATAGCCAATATTGATGGATTAACGATTTTTTCAGCATCTGGTAAAACTATTAAACACGCCGAATTAAAATTACAGAGCACAGTGAATGATATTGTCATTAGAAATCTCAATTTTGATGAAATGTGGCAATGGGATGATACAGGTGAGCACAAAGAGGTAGGCTGGACTTTTATCAAGGTAAATGGCGCAAACAATGTATGGATAGACCACTGTAAGTTTTCGATAGCCGCGGATGGAATGATTGATATGGAAAATGGTTCAACGAATGTAACTTATTCTTGGAACGAATTTGGTCTATCGGCAGCTCAAAATCCAGCGACTAGTAGTTCTATTTATAAGTCAATCGAATATATGGAGCAAAAATATGCAGCAGGATCACTGAACTCCTCCACCAGCCTTTATTATAAAATGCGTAACGAAGGGGCTACCAAAAATCAAATCATGGCTTATGCCGCCTATCACTCCAAAGTTCATTTGGTAGGATCGGGTGACAAGGATTATACGAATTATGTGGGTTCTAACGGTGTGGAAATTAAAGATGGAAATCAAAGGCTTCGCTTAACTTTAGCATACAATCGTTATACAAATGTTGGGTCGCGTCTGCCAATGATTCGTCAAGGAGTTGGGCACTTATTTAATAATTCTTTTGATAACTCTACACATCAGAATGCACTCGACAGCGTTACAGCAATCTCCAAATACGGCAATGATAAATTATCGCGTGGAATGAACGCCAGAAATGGAGCTTCTATAGCGGGGGACACGAATGTCTATAATGCTTTTAATGAACCGCTGATTGGTGCGGAGCGTCAAGGGGATGATACCGCCAATATGAATGCTCCTTTTGACGTATTGTTTAAGGATGCGATGAACCATAGTTTAATTGTAAATTCTACAGTAACAACTAGTAGCGGAACAACCTATACAGGCAGCAGCTGGGATAATAATGGCCTTAATGCCTTTACTAGCGGAATGAACTGGAATAACAAAGCAACCATTGGCCAGTGGGCTTGGTCATCATCAATAGTCGGCGTTGAAAATATGAGTAAATCAAACCCGCCATCTACGCCTTTTACATTCACTTATGGGTATAACGAGCAATTGCCTTATGCTTATAAAACAGTTCCTCTATCTGGCGTTGTCTCCACAGTAAATCAATATGCCGGAGTCTCAAAAGTTACTTGGAACACTGCGGAGTGGTTAAAAACAAATTATTATGATGCCTATTCGACGATCGAAGCAGAACGTTATACCAGCATGTCTGGTGTGAAAAATGAAGCGAGTTCCGAAGGCGGTCAGAATGTCGGCTATATAGAGAACGGCGATTATATCGTGTTTAATAATGTTAACTTTGGAAGCGTCAGCCCCACGAGTTTCGAAGCAAGAGTAGCGAGCGGTACATCGGGAGGAACTATCGAAATTAGACTGGACAGCTCAACAGGAACTCTGGTTGGAACTTGTCCGGTAGCAGGAACAGGCGGCTGGCAGACCTGGGTGACTAAAACATGTGCAATCAGCGGCGCCACCGGCACGCATAATGTATATTTGAAATTTACCGGCTCAAGCGGATATTTATTGAATCTCAATGGGTTCAAGTTTATTAAGTGATTTTATTAGGTTCTGAGGGAGAGTGAAAACACTTTATGGTGGGGCGGGTAGAGAGGTCTCGGCTGGAGTGGAAGCGGGATTTATACCGTAGAATGTGACGGATCGAGCGGAAGTGGCGGATGGAGTGGATGCGGCGAAAGAGAGGCACAAATACCTAGAATGTTCCGGATGGAGTGGATGGATGGACGAATGCGGTGAAATGAGTGGTATAAACCTGCAGAACGCAGCTGATTGAGCGGATGCGAAGAAATGAACGGGATAAATCCCGCAGAATGCAACTGATGGAGCGGATGTGGGGAAATGAGCGGTATAAATCCCGCAGAAAGCAGTCGATCGGGCGGATGTGGGGAAATGAACGGTATAAATCCCGCAGAATGCAGCTGATCGAGCGGATGTGGCGAAATGAACGGTATAAATCCCGCAGAACGCAGTCGATCGGGCGGATGTGGGGAAATGAGCGGTATAAATCCCGCAGAAAGCAGTCGATCGGGCGGATGTGGGGAAATGAACGGGATAAATCCCGCAGAATGCAGCTGATCAAGCGGATGCGGAGAAATGAACGGTATAAATCCCGCAGAAAGCACCGTATGGACCGGGACCAACACACCCTAGAGGAGTGATTCCCTCCATTAACCGGAGACTCACTCCTTTTTTATAACCAACTATATAATCCAGTCAACGACGACCTCCGTGATGCTTAACTGTGTATTTTGCTGAACTCGATTCGCGAGCTGAAGGACCTAGTAAACTCTTTTTCGATTATTGTTTTCATGATGTTGTGATGCACTTTGAGTTGTGATTGATCGGCGTGGTCTCTAAGGAGTTCAAAGAGCGCTGCTGATTTTTTGAAGCCTGTATCATCGTCTAGCTTGATGCTTAATAATAAGATTTCTAGAATAGTGTTGATCGTATCGTACAAATTCTCTTGTTTATAGTAATACATCGCCAGCAAATAAATGTAATCCTCATGGTATTTGATGTTCACAATAGTCTCATGTTCTCCTATGTCATCAACATTGATTTTGAATTCCTTGAGAATCCAATCAACGGAATAATCATGTATTATCGAAGATTCTAAGATTGTAATGAGTCCCGGCAATAATTCTTCGTCATCACTTTTTCTAATAAACTCAACGTATTTATGCAGGACTCCCATTTTGCCTTCCAGCAGATCGATAACGTATGAATTGGCTTTTGCTATATTGCGGTAATATTCGACTTCATAAATACCCTCTTCATCTAAACCTACTATCCAGCCCAGGTCAGCATACTTCTGAATACATAGTTTTGCCTCGTCATACTTACCGGTCTTTTGTAGTGCTATACCTTTTGCGCATGAGCTATATCCAAAATAATAGGGGATACTCCGCTTCAGTTTAGTACCTCTTATGAGGTTACTATTGTTTTCATATATGATGGAAATTTGTTCGTGTAGCTTGTCTGCAATTTCAATCATGGCATCCCAATTCTCAAATGAAAATGATGCCTTAAGCATCTGAATCAAGGAATCCACATTCAATTCTTCCAAATCCAACTTCAATCCTATCTCCCTTTCTAGAGCATATCATGCATCGATTAAGATGATTGTATTTCATTTCTAAATTATTCATTTATTTTACATTAAATCATGTGATTTCCATCACGTTACATAAGGTTAAAAGGGTCTTTATTAATAATTTTAAAAATACTGTGAAGTCAAAAGCATATGCCCGTTTCGTCGGACTTGATTTCAAGGAAAGAGATGCGATCTTCAGTGATAACTATTTCGACCTGTCAGCTAGCGTTTCAAGAATCGTTACGGTTGCCAAACAAGATCTCGATAAACCAGCTACGGCTGAGGAACTGCGTGCCCAGCTTACTGTACGTTCCGTCTTTGATATTTAAGAAAAAGGTTATTTTCCTACTATATCCTAGGCTACCAATCTCCAAATGATAGTTTGATGATATATATTCTAGTGGTTTAGATCCTGCGTATAGATAGATCAATATTTTACTATAATAGGTATAGATATTAAGATTGTATACCCTTCCATTTCACTCTAAAATAGACTTCGAAGAAGCATTAACTACAAACAATAAACGTTCTATTGAGCTACCTTAAGGAGAGTGCAAACATATTATGGGTATTTATTATGATGACAACCGCAAGGTGTTTCATTTACAGTCTGAGAAATCCAGCTATATTATTGAAATGATCAAAGGTGTTATTCCAGCGCATGTCTACTGGGGCCCAAAATTGGCAGGGAGAGAATTTCAACATCCGTTGAATTTGGTGGAACGTTGCTCTTTTAGTCCAACTTATTTGCAGGAGGATAAAAATATCTCCCTCGACACCTTGCCAAGCGAATTCCCTTCTTATGGAAACGGTGATTTCCGCGAGCCGGCACTTGAGGTTCACCTAGTAGATGGCACGACCGTAACGGATTTCCGTTATAAGAGCCACACCATTAATAAAGGAAAACCTGCACTCAAGGGTCTGCCTGCTACTTATGTTGAAAGTGAAGAAGAAGCAGAGACCCTGGAAATTATACTGCAAGATGATAAAACAGGATTGATCGCTGCCTTGAGCTATACCGTATTTAACAATCAGGATGTTATAACACGTTCCGTGCGGATTGAGAATCTGGGTAAGGACAATCTGGTTCTGAAAAGAGTATTAAGCGCGAATGTTGACTTCCATGATTCTGACTATGACATGCTGCAATTATCCGGTACTTGGACTAGAGAACGCCATATTCACAAAAGACCACTCGTTCCTGGCATCCAGCGGATTGACAGCAAACGCGGCTCCAGTAGCCATCAGCAGAATCCTTTTATGGCCTTGCTTGCAAAAGATGCAACAGAGGATCATGGCGAAGTTTACGGGTTCAGCCTTGTGTATAGCGGAAGTTTCCTTGCCCAAGCAGAAGTGGATCAATACGGAATTTCCAGAGTAGGGATCGGTATTCAACCTTTTAACTTTCAGTGGTTGCTTGAACCGGGCGAATCCTTTCAGGCTCCAGAAGCCGTATTGGTAAGATCCAGTGAAGGGCTTGGTGGATTATCGAGAACCTATCACCGTCTGTATCGGACCCGATTATGCAGAGGTGAATTCCGCGATAGCAAGCGTCCTATTCTGATCAACAACTGGGAAGCGACTTATTTTAATTTTAATGCGGATAAAATCAAAGAAATTGCTAAAGCAGGCAAAGAGCTAGGCCTGGAGCTGTTCGTGCTGGATGACGGCTGGTTCGGCAAACGTGATAACGACGACAGCTCCCTGGGAGATTGGGTAGAGGATCGTCGCAAGCTGCCTGAAGGTCTTGGAAAGCTAGGCGAAGATATCACGGCAATGGGCATGGAATTCGGATTATGGTTCGAGCCAGAAATGGTATCGCCTGAAAGTGATCTTTACCGTGAACATCCAGACTGGTGTCTCCATGTACCTGGGCATAAAAGTTCGTTAGCCCGCCAGCAGCTAGTGCTGGATTTATCCCGCAAGGATGTATGCGATTATATCGTCGAGTCAGTTAGCTCGGTATTGTCATCTGCTCCGATTACTTATGTGAAATGGGATATGAACCGGAATATGACGGAGATTGGATCAGCGCTTCTTCCAGCCGAACGTCAACGCGAAACGGCACACCGTTATATCCTTGGACTTTATGATGTGCTGGAACGTATCGTTTCCCGTTTCCCTCATATTTTATTCGAAAGCTGCTCCGGCGGTGGCGGACGATTTGACCCGGGAATGCTGTATTATATGCCACAGACCTGGACTAGCGATGATACGGATGCCGTGGAAAGATTGAAGATCCAATACGGAACAAGTATGGTGTATCCTGCGAGTTCAATGGGTGCGCATGTGTCGGCTGTTCCTAACCATCAGGTACATCGTATTACTCCTTTGGAGACACGTGGTCATGTCGCGATGTCGGGTAATTTCGGCTACGAGCTGGATTTGACCAAGCTTACTGAAGCTGAACGCGAGGATATCCGCAAGCAGGTTTCGGAGTACAAGGAACTGAGAATGCTGATTCAGTACGGTGATTTCTATCGACTGCTTAGTCCTTTTGAAGGAAACGAGACGGCATGGATGTTTGTTTCCGCTGATAAAAAAGAAGCCTTCGCCACCTACTTCCAAGTTCTGGCCGGGCCTAATCCACCGTTGCGCAGATTGCGTCTGAAAGGACTCGACCCTGCGAAATCGTATAAGCTTGAGCTTAACGGCGGAGTATACAGAGGGGATGAGCTGATGCACTTCGGACTCACGCTTCCACAGCTAGAGGGCGATTTCAGAAGCCTACTTTTCGTGCTTAGAGAAGTTTAATCAAAAAAGGAGGGTGCCCAAAAGCCATTGGCTGCTGGGCACCTTCCTTTTTTTTCTCCTTTTTTGAGTTCTTTTGTGACTAGCTGCGCGCCCGAAGCTGTTATTGGATGGGGCGCTTTGCGAGATATGCTTACTTGGCCGGGGACTGCTGTACGCGAACTAGTACGACATGCAAGTTGCTTACCCAACCAACACAGTGCTATCGGACTCAGATGCCGCTAACTGCAGTCTTTTCACACATTTGGAGTTTTATCGGACCGCATAGTCGCTATTGGCTCGAAAAGTACCTAATATGCACCTCTTTCGAAGGAATAGCTGCACTGGAGTCCGAAACTGTGCTCAAAAGACGAAAAATTGGCAAATAGCGTCATTGAGGTCCGAAAGCGGCGGGGGATGGGTGTGACTCGGTGCTGCCGTACGCGAATTAGGGTGTTTAACAAGATGCTTACCTAGCCGGGGACTGCTGGACGCGAATTGGTACGCCTTGCAAGTTACTTACTCAGCCAACACAGTGCTATCGGACTCAACTGCCGCTAACCGCTCTCTTTCCACACATTTGGAGTTTTATCGGACCGCATAGTCGCTATTAGCTCGAAAAGTACTCAATAAGCACCTCTTTCGAAGGAATAGCTGCACTGGAGTCCGAAACTGTGCTCAAAAGGCGAAAAATTAGCAAATAGCGTCATCTGGGTCCGAAAGCGGCGGGGGATGGTTTTGAGTTGGCGCCACCAAATCTGAATGGTTACTACTTGCATCCACCGGCCCCGAATTAGCACGCCACGCATGCCACTCAGCTCTATCGAAGCCGAACGGTTATGCCGAGCAACATCAATTTTCAAAAAACACATGTTTGGACAGGAACTCCAGATCCTGCTCGCGGTAAGTGGAGGGGCTGACTCCAAAATAGGAACGAAAGACTTTGCCGAAATAGCTGGCATTGTCAAACCCGGTGTCCACAGCGATCTGGTAGATCGTCTGATCTGTTGTTTTCAGCATAGATGCTGCCAGCTCGATCCGTCTCCTTCTTAAATACTCAAAAGGCGAGAGATTGATGTTTTTTTGAAATAGCCTGCAAAGATGATGTTTGGAAATTCCAACATGTGCGGCGACATCGTCTAAGCTAAGGTTATTATTGTGCAGATCATTTTTCATAAATTGTATAGCAGCATGAAGTTTGTCATTTTTTATATAGGTGGTTAACAAATTCGGTTTCTTGAGGTATTTCTCCATGGACAATATCCACTGAAAGGTTTTCCCCGTTAGAAAATGCAAATCTCTTTCCTCATCAACCTGTATGTCCTTGAACATACTCCACAATAAATCCATCGGAACCGATTCCTGAGGGAGTTCTATAATGGGACCGCCATGTGCGATCAGCTGGTTCCAGAGTGAAATAGCTAGAGGTCCTCGTACATTCAGCCAAATGAATTCCCAGGGCTCTGTACCTTCCTCCGGATAATAATATCTGTGTATACTGGGGACAGTCACTAGGAAAGCTTTGCCCTTTGTTAATGGGTGAACAACCCCGTCTATTTCAATTCTACCCTCTCCAGATAAGGTGTACTGAAAAATAACACAACTTCTCTCCGTCCGGTTCTGGCCGTTAAATGAATATGCCGGAGTCTCGGCTTGTTCCCAGCCAATTGAATCAAACAGAAGCATAGAAGCTTGTTCTTCCGAGCGAATGGTGTAGGAGGAGCGCAACATTAGCAGGTTTCCTTTCCATGGTTCGTTACTTCATTCAAAGTGTAAACTTTTTTGCTGATCTGTTCAATTTTTGTTTCATTTAATCTGCTGTCTTCGATATTGATAAGGCGTAATGCCATACTGATCTTTGAACAGCTTAATGAAATATTGTGGCTTTTTGTAGCCGACTAGATGTGAAATATCGAGCACATGTAAGTTGGAATCGATCAATAACTTGGAGGCCTTTTCCAAGCGTTTAGAAGAAATGTAGCTCGATAAATTTTCGCCCGTCTCCTGCTTATAAAATTTGGACAGGTAAACAGGATGGAGGTGAACAATTTTCCCTAAGTCCTCCAGGCTCAAGCATTCACTAATATGATTGGAGATATAGGCTTGAATGGTATGAACAATATTTTGATTGGAAAATTTAGCGCTTCTATCTAATTGGGTGAGGCTCTGCAAGATGGATTGAAGAGCCGTATTTGGCTCTGATAATTGATTGAAAATCCAGTCTGCGGCCTCAGCTGATTGGATTTTAGCGGTTGTGGAATACAGCAAATTAATGAATTCGAGCAGGTAGAGGAGCTTTTGTTTTTTGACAGTGAGCTTGGCAAAGTTTTTTAAAATGTTTTTTCTGGTTTGCTCCCATTCTCCAAGCTCTAATTTAGGGAGAGCACTAGAGTCATGCAGCATAGTAAAGTCACTGGTACCTATATTTTCATTAAAAAAGAAATGATAAAAAATATGCCGAACAGCATGCTTTTGAGAAAATTCAAACGGCTCGGAAAAAGAAATGGAATCGACGCTGCTTGCCACAGTTTCGATATTTGATTCTGGAATAATTCCAGTAATGGCTGATGGAGTGGTCCAAATAAAGTCTCGTCCACCATTATGATCTTTTAACATCATTTCATCTTTCCCACTAGCCCCTGAGACATGAAAAAAGCAAAAATGCTCATTCCGGAAGGTAGAATCGAATGTACTGTAATCATTACGTATTGGGGAAGATTCGCTAATAACAGATAGCAGGTAACCTAGCCCATCTATCTTTTTCTCTACCACTGGGGTTTTTGAGGGTTTCTCAGCGATACTCTTAATAACTTGACTCATGGCTTTTTCCATATCCTCTTTATCTACCGGCTTGAGTAAATAATCCAAAGCGCCCAGACGAATGGCTTGCTGTGCATAATCAAATTGAGAATAACCGGAAAGAAAAATCACCTTGGTTTTGAGCTTTTTTTCATGAACATGATGCAGTAAATCAATGCCGGATACCTCGGGCATACGAATATCTGTAATAAGAATATCTATATGATTCTGATTCAATAGCTCCTTGGCTTCAATCGAATTTGTTGTCGCCTCAATATGCTCAATCCCAAATTTGTTCCAATCCAGCAGGTGTTTTAAATATTCAACGATGTAATGCCCGTCATCAACTATCAGTAATCGCATATTGACCTCCTTCATCCAGCGAGAAATCTATGAATGCCAGCACGGATAAACCGCCCCAGTCATTAATGAAGAAACGCAGTCCGCTTAATTCACCATACGCATTTTTGAGGCGATGATGAATGTTCCAAAGACCAATTCCTCTTGATCCTTCAGGAGGGGATTCATTCTCAAGCCTGGCCATTAGCTGGTGTATTTCCTCAGCAGTAAGCCCCTTACCATCATCGGCTACAATAATTAACGCTCCAGTATCAAGTGCTTTTACATCTATAGTAACGCGATAAGCCCCTTGCTGTTCTTCAATCCCATGCTGAATCGCGTTCTCGACCATAGGCTGGATAATCAGTGGCATAATCAGATGCTCTCCCAGTTCAGGGGGCAGGTTGATTTCATAATTTATTTTTTTGGAAAGTGACATGATGGATAAAAAATGATCGGCAAGCTGCAATTCAGAAGCCAACGTAACATTATCTGAATTCATTTTTGTTAAATAACGATAGTACTCTGCTAAATGTTTGCTCATCTGCATTACGGCTTCCGGTGAAGTTTTTGCCACAGCCATAATGAAAAACAGATTATTGTAAAGAAAATGTGGATTGATCTGAGCCTGCAGCTGTTTCACTTCCGCGTTTCTGCGCAGCTCGGTTTCTATTTTTAATGAAGCGAATAAAGCCTGTATTTTGGCGACCATGTGGTTAAAGCTTTTAAATAGACTATAAAATTGATTGTCCGGGTTCTCACTAATTCTGGTGCTGTAATTCCCTTGTTCCACTTGGTAGAATTTCTTGTCGAGCAAATATACATTACGATAATAGTTTCGATAGAACATAAAAATCACGATAAGACCAATGATCAGGATCATTAGGATGCTGACAAAAAACACCTGTTTATTCCGGTTAAGCGGATTCAAAAAATCACTCATTCGCGTATAGGTAACAAGATACGTATCAATCGGCTCAATATACTTCGATAAAACATAATAATCGTCATCGTTGATATGATAGTCAAACTTTAGAATTTCATGTGCATTGGGTGTTATCGTCTCCTTGGCTTTTTCCTCGATTCGAATATCCACCGCTTTATTGCTAATCATCAAACTCTTGTTCACAAGCAAAAAGGCATTGGAGCTCTCACCGCCACTCACTGCTTTTTCTAAAAGACTTGTTAAATACTCCTTTTTCAGCTTAACGCCCACAATGTATTGAATATTGGCAGGATTCTTAGGCTCATGAATATAAGGGTAGATTGAAAAATAATACAAATTATTATTAACAATCTGCCAGCCTCGCTGCGTGACCTTTTGAAAGGGCTGTTTGGCAAGCGAATCATGACCCGTAAAAATAAAAGTGCCGTCCGATTTCCAGTAGATACCGATAGATTCAATCGCCTGACTGGAGAGAAGTGGTGCTGATATGCGGTCATAGATATCATTTTTTTTCATCTGGGCATCGTAATTGTTCATCTCTTGTATTTTGCTTTGATAGAAACGTACGGAGGTGTCGGCTGTATATTGGATGCCATACAAACTTGCCTCAGAGATGATGCCATCCAGTATGCTTTCCGTATAAGCTAGCTGATTTTTGGAGGAGTTAACCAAGCTCTCTTGAATGGTTTTGGAACCTAGGGAGTTCATTATGAAAAACAAACTTAAGGTAAGTAAAAGGAAAAAAACGAAAAAATATATGAATCGTTTCATATTTACTTTTTTAATCATAAGCATTACTCCTGTCGCTAGGACTCTTGTGAATTCATCATAAGCCATATATTCCAAAAGAAAAAGGGAAGAGCTCTCGCAAAATGAAAGCGTTTATAAAGATGTTTAGCGAGTGGTTATGATATTTAATTTGAGACATTTTCGAATGAAAGCGCTTTTGTTAACATTAAACCAGAAAGAAATTAGCAGCCAAGAATGTAAAAGGGGGTAAGCACAATAGCACAGATAATGAATACCCAGCTCAAATGGAGTGAGAAAGCCAACGTTAAAAAAAGCAGAAAAAATCCTTGGAAAAAGGAAATCAAAAAAAATTGGCCATTGTATGTTTTATGTATCCCAGCTTTGGTATTCGTTCTAATTTTTGCCTACGGTCCTATGGTCGGATTAGTGATGGCCTTTCAGGATTACAAGCCCTGGCTTGGAATTACAGGTTCAACTTGGATTGGTTGGGATAACTTCGCAAGAATCTTTCAATATAAAGAGGCGACACAATCTATTATCAACACCCTCATTATTGCTGTAATCAAAATTATAGTGGGAATTATCGTTCCTATCTTTATGGCGATTCTGCTAAGCGAGATTAGAAACATGGGGACTAAAAAGAGTATTCAAACCTTGGTCTATTTACCGCATTTCCTCTCTTGGGTAACCGTTGCCGGAATCATGATTGATATCCTGGGTCTTGACGGGGGCATAAATCATTTTCTTACGAATTTCCTCGGACTAAAACCCATTTTCTTTTTGGGTGATCCTACGCTGTTCAGACCGACGATCATCATCAGTGATTTATGGAAAAACTTCGGATTTGGCATGATTGTTTACTTAGCGGTGATCACAGGGATCGACCCTTCTTATTATGAGGCCGCCGAGATAGACGGCGCGTCACGCCGCCAACAAATACGCCATGTTACCTTACCGAGTATGATGCCGATGATCATCGTAATTGCGACGTTAAGCCTTGGAAATATTTTGGATGCAGGATTTGACCAAATCTTTAACTTATACAATCCACTCGTATATAGTACGGGAGATATCATCGATACTTATGTTTACCGGTCATCCTTATTGAATGGCCAATACGGTTTTGGTACCGCTGTTGGGTTGTTTAAATCTGGCATCAGCTTCATTTTAATCGTAATTTCCTATCGAATTGCTTACAAGGTAGCTAACTACAAAATATTTTAAGTCGAAGTTGTTAAGCTTTCAAAACAGTTAGGAGGAATGGGAGTGTATTATAAATCCAAGGGATATAGGATATTTTCGATTTTCAATCATATCCTCCTGATTCTAGTAGCCTTATCGTGTTTATTGCCTATGCTTCATTTGCTAGCACAATCATTTAGTAGTAAGTCAGCGGTAAATGGGAATTTAGTATCCTTTTGGCCGGTCGATTTTAATATCGAAGCCTATGTGAAAACTTTTAAAAACACGAATTTTACAGGCTCCATGAGAATCTCAGTGGTTCGGACGGTGCTGGGGACGTTAATCAGTATGTTTATTATTACAACGTCAGGGTATGCCTTGTCCAAAGATTTCCGGGGGCGTAATGCTTTAATGTGGATTTTTATTTTCACGATGTTGTTTTCCGGTGGATTGATTCCTTCTTATATATTGGTTACGAAACTTGGGCTCAAGGATACGATCTGGTCGCTCGTTCTTCCCGGTGCCTTCGGAGCTTACAATTTGATTCTGATTATGAATTTCTTTAAAACAATCCCTAAGGCGCTTGAAGAGGCGGCATTTATCGATGGGGCTTCGTTCTTCGTCATTTTCCGGAAAATCTATCTTCCACTTTCCCTTCCCGGTCTGGCAACCGTCGGATTGTTTATCATGGTAGGGAGCTGGAACGCATGGTTTGATGGGATTTTGTATATGTCGAATACAACGGACTATCCGTTAGCTTCATTCTTACAGACTGTAGTTGTACAAGGTTCAGCGCAGAGTATGGCACTTAGTCAATCAGAAGCAGCCGCGTTGTCAGAACAGAGTATCAAAGCTGCGCAAATTTTTATTAGCACACTGCCCATTATCCTTGTGTACCCGTTTCTACAGAAGTATTTTGTCAAAGGCATCGTTCTGGGTGCTGTAAAAGAATAACGTGACCAACATATAAAAACTTTAATTCAAAGGAGCTTATTGATGAAAAAAACAGGGGCCTTAATAACGACTACTGTATTGATGGCAGGATTGCTAGCGGGCTGCGGCTCAAACGGTAAAGAATCTAATGCGGCAGAAGCGGTTCTCAAAGACGGCAAATACGATCCTCCTATTACTATCAACATCGCCAAGCAACAAGATGAGAATGCCGGTAAATATATCAACGGGGAGAGCTTAAATGATAATGTGTTGACCCGCTGGGGTGTCGAGAATCTAGGGATTAACATCCAAACTACTCTTTTGGGCGGTGATGCCTCCCAATATAATACGAAACTTCGTTTAGCGCTCACTGGTTCCGAGAAGCTTCCGGATGTTTTGCCAGTGTATGACACCTCATTAGAAAATGATTTGATTCAATCAGGACTTGTAAAAGATATTGCGGAAGACATAAACAAATACATGCCTGAGCGTCTGAAAGAAATATATAAACAATATCCAACAACGTTCAACCCGGTTATCCAGAATGGCAAGGTTTATGGGATGGCGATTTCGCCCAATCTCACCGAAGGTGAAGTCATGCTTATCCGTCAAGATTGGTTAGATAAATTAAATTTAAAAGCGCCAACAAATATAGATGAATTTGAACAGGTTATCGCTGCCTTTACGAATGATGATCCGGACGGTAACGGAAAAAATGATACTTATGGATTTGATTTCTCGGGAAAAGATTCTTACAACACGGGCTGGGTGAGTGACTCTGTAATGATTTTTAGTGCTTATACAGGCAAGAGTCTCCCCGGCCAATGGTATAACGACAATGGTAAACTCACTTACGGTTCTGTCGCTGATGGGACAAAAGATGCGTTAGCTAAACTTCGCGATTGGTACTCCAAAGGGTATTTAAATAAGGAATTGGCTACACAGGGTGCATGGGATGCACTTGCGGATTTCACTGAAGGTAAAGCAGGGATTATTATTGGCCGTCCTTGGCTGTACGGCAGTGTTAAAGATGTGGAAACTAACGTAAAAGGGGCTAAAATCAAAGCTTACCCAACAATCAACGGTGTAAGTGGGGATCGAACCTACCAATCCGGTCAACAGAACGATGGTGTCTTTATGTTTAATAAAGACTTTAACAATATGGAAGCTTTCTTCTTGTATTATGACAAGCTTTACGATGCGGCATTTGGTACCGGAGATTTCAAATATGGTTATGCTCAGGGATATGATTATGACATCGTAGGCGATGAAGTGGTATTCGATTCAAAAAAATTCAACACTCCTTTGGATGCCGCTCAAGGTGTAGGGAAAATGGCTTTTACCAAAAATACACCAAGTGTTGATGGCCCAGGTAAATCTTTTTATGATCTTTCCAAAGGTGCAAAAGCAGAGAATGGGGTCTTGATCAGATCGGCATCAAATGATGAAACAGCCAAAGAGGGATATGTGATTTCCTATGAGAATAGAGAGTCGCTGCTTCCAAATGCATTTAACGGTCCGCCTACCAAGACCATGCAGACAACCTGGGAGCAACTGAATACGATGGAAAAGGAAACCTTCACCAAAATTATTTACAGTAAAGAGCCGCTAACTGCGTACGATGACTTCGTGAAGCAATGGCATGACAAAGGCGGTACGAAAATTTCCGAAGAAATCAACGAATGGTATAACAATGCTAGCAAGGTGGATGTGATGTCTCAGATGGGATTGAAATAAGTTCGCAAGAACAGCAGGTTCAGTTAAGGTCATCCTTGGCCAAACCTGCTTTTTTGTATAAAAATCTGATCCTCTGGAGGATAATCATGGACGAAAACGCGAATATAGTCACCCTATTAAATAGCGCTCCGCTTCTGGATATGAGCGGGAACCCTGTACATGCACATGGTGGACATATGCTCTATAAGGATGGATATTATTACTGGTTTGGTGAGAACCGGATGGATCGGCGGAGAGTGAACTGCTACCGATCTGTGGATCTAGTGAATTGGGAATGGCGCAATGATGTGCTCACACTCGATTCACCGGTACAGCCGATTTATCATCGCACCACATTAGAGCTTGAACCCTTGGACAGGGAGGGGCGCCCAACGGGTGCGGTAATTGAGCGCCCAAAAGTACTCTACAACAAACTTACAGGGAGATTTGTTATGTGGATGCATTGGGAAAATGGACGCGACTACTCTGATGCGCGCTGCGCGATCGCTGATTGCGGGACGGTAGATGGGGATTATGTTTACCGGGGCAGCTTTAATCCGATAGGTAACATGTCTCGTGACTGCACCTTGTTCCAGGATGACGATGGGACGGCTTATTTTATCTCCGCGGCAAGGGAAAATGCTGATCTTATTATGTATCGTCTGTCACCTGATTACCTCAGCATAGAAGAACAGGTCAAGACCTTGTGGCCCGGACAAGCGCGTGAAGCACCTGCATTAATGAAACGTCAGGGTGTATATTTCCTCATCTCGTCCGCCTGTACGGGCTGGTTGCCTAACCAAGGAACCTATGCCTGGTCCGAGGAATTATTTGGTCGTTGGTCACCCTTGCTGCCTTTGGGCGACATCACTACATACGACAGCCAGCCTGCTTTTATAGTTCCTATTGTAGGAACAGACAATGACCAGTGCTCTTACCTGTATGTTGGGGATCGCTGGGACCCTGCGGATTATTATGCCTCTTCCTATGTATTTCTGCCGCTCAGCTTTCCTTCTGACCGGGAAATGAAGCTTGACTGGGCAGAGCGAACCGTGATTGACCTTAGGAAGGGAATCGTAGCTGTGGAATGCGGCTCTGGTAGTGGTCTGTTCAGATTGAAAAGCTTAGGAATGGGGCTTTATCTGGCGGCGGGAAATCAATCTATTGAACATGAGGAGACCCTGAACGTCGAAGTCCGTACGCTTTCGTATGAAGATCAGCAGCAGAGATGGACGGTTGAATACGGGGAGAAGGGCAGGGCAAGAATTCGAAACAATGTAAAGGTCTTATCTATTGGCCCGTTGAATTCCTTGCTGCTGGAGCCTATTCGGGACAACGAAGATCAGTTTATATGGTTGCTTACAGAGACAGAAGCAGGTTCACTGACTATTGGGAGCAATGACGGAAGAGTTCTTACCGTAGCAGGAGAACAGCATGGGGGCTGGGGTTGTGTGTTTCTTGAATCCAAACGCTGCCATGATCCCCGTATAGTTGCAGACCCGCAGCTTTTTCAACTGATTTCAGTAAGGTAAACAGTTTAGAGAAAAGAGGTATACCGATGAGTTTATCTGTCTCCTTCCCTATGGAATGGTTTAAAAGTGCCCCTCATACACAACTTACTGCGACTTCCTCTGAGGCGTTTCAGTTAATCACTACACCAGAAGGTGGTGGATTTGAGCTTCAGCCAGGGCATCTGGAATCCGCCGCTTGGTGCGATTATGGTTTCGTTAATGCGGAGGTTTACCATGAAAGCCATGATGTTCTGGTGCTGTTATTCAGTTTTTATGATCGGGATCATCGCGTCATTACTTATCATGTGGGAATTTTACCTGGTGTGCGCACGAAAATTTGTTTACCCTTGATTCATTTAAATGGGGAGAAGTTGTTCCTTCCCCGTTATCCGGGTGTGATGCAGACAGTACTGCGGGGAGATGCAGGCATCGATCGCAAGCATATCACCCGATTCTCTATCGCTACTCTCCCTTCAACAACAAGTAGAGCTGTGCAAATTAGTGGCTTAGCTCTAAGTCTAACTGAGCCCGCCTTTGAGTATGAACAGCAACCATATATAGATGATCTGGGCCAATTAAAGGGAAGGGATTGGCCAGGGAAAACGGTTGATGCAGAAGCGTTGACGGAACGGCTGCGCGCAGAGTGGCAACTTGCGGCACAAGTTGATCACAGTGGAGGTGACCTCAGCAGGTACGGAGGTTGGAAAGCGCTGAGATTCGCGGCAACTGGATATTTCCGCATGGAGTTTGACGGCAGCCGCTGGTGGTTCGTTGACCCAGAGGGTTATGCCCTGTTCAGTACGGGGATGGACTGTGTGGGTCCGGCTTGTTCTATGCATGTAACTGGTATGGAACACTTGATACCCTCATTGCCGGAGCGGGAAGGAATCTATCAAGAAGCTTGGTCACAGGATGGCGAGGAATTCAGCTTCGAGATTGCTAATCTGATCACTGCTTTTGGGGCGGAGTGGCGCTCTAACTGGGTGGCTATGACGGATTTTCGCTTACAACAATGGGGATTCAACACCATCGGTAACTGGTCCAATGATCTTTTTATTGAGGAATCTCAGCTTCCGTATGTTTATCCTCTAGTGGACTTTCCTATGACGGAGCAATCTATTTTCCGGGATTTCCCGGATGTGTTTAGCCCGGAGTATGAGCGGAATGCCGGGAGCTTTGCGGAGCAGCTTCTTCCATTAAGGGAAGATCAGAGAATGGTTGGCTATTTCATGCGTAATGAGCCGCATTGGGCATTCGTGGATGGGTTGAATTTGACCGGGCAGATGCTGAAATCTCCGGTCCGTTATGCCAGCAAGAAGAAATTCATTCGCTGGCTTGCAGAAAAGTACAAAACAGTGGAGCAATTAAACATGGCGTGGGATAGTGTTTTTGAAGAATTCGAGGATTTATACGATGTATCGAATGTGAATGTAACCGGGGATAATCTCACTTCTGCCCGAGAAGTGGATTATAACCAGTTCAACCGGATCATGATCCGGCGGTATGTAGAAGTGCCAGCCTGTCTTTGCAAGCAGACGGATCCGAATCATCTGAATTTGGGAATGCGTTATGCCTGGGTTGGCAGTGATGAGGTGCTGGAGGGCTGCGAATGGTTTGATGTATTCTCTATGAACTGCTATCAGTTCAGTCCTGACAAGGAACAGATCGCCCAGATCAGCGGACGACTGAACAAACCAGTCATGATTGGGGAATATCATTTTGGTGCGGCTGAAGGCGGCATGTTGGCTTATGGGATCCGTGCGGTGGCAACTCAGAAGGAGCGCGGTGAAGCTTGCCGTTATTATGTAGAGCAGGGGGCAGCCATCCCGCAGCTGATCGGAGTTCATTATTTTCAATGGAATGATCAGCCTGTGCTAGGACGTTATGACGGAGAAAACTATCAAATCGGCGTAGTGGATGTCTGCAACCGTCCATATGAACCTTTCGTGCAAGCAGCGAAAAAGGCCCATGACCAGATGTATCAGGTGCGGACGGGGAGGACAGCACCCTATAATATTGTGCCAATAGAGATTCCGAAAACGGGATTCTGATTGCAAATCTTTACAACAAAAAGGCCCCCAGCCAATGGGGGCCTTTTTTGTCCTCTCCTCTGCAATGTAGCCCCTTTATAAGCCAAGGCCGGAGGAGGGGAGTGAACCATCACGGGAATAGCGCTTGCGGTATTCCCCCGGAGTTATTCCGGCACAACGTTTGAACATACGGATGAAGGAATTTACGTTCTGATAACCAACCTGAAGCGCGATATCCTGAATCCGCAGTTCCAGATTCATTAGCAGCTCTTTGGCCCGCTCAATCCGCAGATTGTTCAGATATTCACTGAAGTTGATGTTTGTTTTCTCTTTAAAAATGCTGGACAGGTAACCTGGAGTTAAATTCAACTTGTCTGCTACTAGGTTGAGGTTGATGTCCTCGCCGTAATGTTTGTCTAAGTAATCCAGCACAAAGCTGATAATGGGGTCGCGCGACTCCGAGCGGTTACTGATGACCACGAGCACAGGACGAACCAGATCACGCAGCCATTCCTTGTATTGATCCATTGAGTGGAAAGCGTTAAATGGCTCTAGACGGGGTGGTAAGAGACGCTCCGCTTCCGCTTGGGGCAGATTCAGCTTCGTCACCGTTTTGCTCGTCTGTTCCGCTGATCCCAAGGCAAATGCCCGAAAATCCGCCGCCGCCGCGTCCTTGTGCTGCAGTTGCTCCAGCTGACGATCCAGCCAAGCGAATACAGCCTCCTCATTGCCAGACTGCAGCAGATTGTGCAGCTCCTCTCCGTGTGTCACCTTTAAATGAAAGGATTTGGCGGACGAAGCTCTAGGTTCTACGATAATTTGTGTTTCCCCGTTCAATCTACGCTCATTTAACAACATCGATAGATTATTGTAGGCATCGGTAAATGAGGTTTCGCCTGAATATACCGGACTTACAGCAATAGTCAGGTATAAGGATATCTCCGAATCCAGCAGTTCTTTCAGTGCATCAAGAGCCTGCAGAAAACTGCTCTGCGGTCCGGGGTTGAACAGGAGCAGCAAGAGCTGATCCTGCTCCGGCTGGAGTGCGACGCTGTCGCTTTCACCTCCGGTGATCAAGGTTTGGATTAGCTTCCATAACATCAGTGTGTGTTTCTCAAATTCGTCCGGCAAGGTTTTGAAGCTGACCTTGAACAGAATGGAGGCATAGGGTAGTTCGGATTGCCGGACATCTTCAAGCTCCGCAAGACTTTTACTCAGCGGGATATTTTTCACTTTATGAGTGTAGGCATATTGGCGTACCAGTGAGTTCTTATGATCAAGATCGGTCTGGATGAATCGGTTATTCTCCAAAATGGAGCTCAGGCGGTCGCCGATAATGGCGAATTCCTTCACACTGCTCAATTTTTCTGGCCGGCTGCCCGCTTTACGGTCCAAGGCAGCAATCAGGCGCTGGAGCGGCTGGTTAAGCCGATGGCTGAAGATCAGGGATGAGAGAACACTGATCAGTACTGCCGCAGAGAGTAACACAGCCAGCAATAGCTGCATACCACGCATTTCTGCGGCAATAGCCGCTACCTCGGTCACTCGGATATAGGTGAATCCGGTTTGTTTACCTTTTTCATAGAAGTAATATTGATCTCCGACCCGCTCATGGGCATTGCTACTTTCCGGAAGCTGGCTTGTTTGCAGTTTAACATCTGATGTAGAGAACAATAAATTTTCTTGTGCATCCAGAATATAGAATGGGGTATTGCCGGCATCACCGTAGGTATCCTGCATCAGCTGCGGATTCAGCATGACAATCCCATACACTTCCTCATAAGGAATCGCTTTGACCAGCACTGGCATTAACCTTCCGAGCGTACGGGTGGAATGTATAGTTTTCTCGGTAAAGGTTACGGCGGGCATGACTTTTAAAAATTGATTGTCCATCGTTTGCCGGCTCCAGTACTCCGGAGGGTATTCTGCACTGAAGTAGTATTTACCGAACATATCTGCGGCGCTGCTCAGGCCCTCCCTCTCCAGTACATAATCTTCCTTTTTAAAATAAAGAATGAAATTTTCGATATGCAGAAAAGGATTAGCATACAAAGTTGAGAGATCCGATGTCACTTCTGCCGGGATATCATATCGACGGTTCTCTTTGAGGTGGCTTAAAATGCCCAGATTGGCAGTCCATGAATCGGATTGGGTGAGGGCAAGAATCATGTTCTGGGTCAACCGGAAATGATTTTCGTAGCCTTCGACCGTTTGTGCGAGTCCAAGCTCATTTTGACGGATCATCTCCTTATAGATTTTGCCGCTTAAATAGAGATGGGAGAACAGATTAAATGATGCCAAAATCAAGATGACACTGAGGAAGCTTAGCATCAGCTTAACGAACAGGGCATTCAGCGCAAATTTGCCTGTAACGGATCCCTTCATATGTATCCCCCTTTGGATGCACCCGTAAATGAATTGGATTAATTCTATCATAGCGGCAAAAAGCTAACACCAACAATATGCAATTTTGCTGATTTGTACGCTATTCTATGGAAATCCGCAGTTAAGGCGAAATGTTATATAACATGTAGATAGCGCTTTCCAAAGAAATGCAGCTATAATTCGGAGACAAATCCCAGAAAAAAGGGGGAAGTAATCTGACATCTATATGATTTATGATCATTTTAACAAGAGGAGACATGCATATGGCTCAAGCTAGCGTAGTGCAGGACAAAATGCGAAAGAAAGTGCACCGGCAACCCCAACACCACAAAACGGGAATCCTTAGAACTTGGAATAAAAACAAGGCGCTCTGGCTGCTGTTCCTGCCGTGCCTGTTGTATTATTTGATCTTCCGCTATGCACCGATGTTTGGATTAGTTATCACTTTCAAGGATTACAATCTTTTTAAAGGGATTTGGGCCAGCGATTGGGTGGGACTCAAATATTACAGGATGTTTATAGAGAATCCCGATTTTTGGCCGCTGATGAAAAATACTTTTCTGCTTGGTTTATATAAGCTGTTTTTTGGCTTCCCGGCACCAATTCTACTGGCGATTTTGCTTAATGAGGTGCGCAAGGCTGCTTTCAAACGAGTTGTGCAGACCGTAAGTTATCTTCCACATTTTATCTCAAATGTCATTGTTGCCAGTATGGTGATTATGTTTTTATCCCCAACCGGAGGGCTGATTAATAATCTGCTTGGTGCCATAGGGATTGGACCGATCAATTTCATGAACGAACCTGGATTGTTCCGCGGTATTTATGTCCTGTCGGAGATCTGGCAGCATATCGGCTGGGAGACCATTATCTACTTGGCCGCGTTGACCGCTATCGACCCGCAGCTGTATGAAGCTGCTGATATGGACGGAGCCAGCCGCATGCGTAAAATATGGCATGTCACCTTGCCCGGCATTTCACCCGCCATCGTGATCACCTTGATTCTTAATATCGGTAAAGTGCTCGAGATTGGCTTCGAGAAGGTGTTCCTGATGCAGAACCCGGCGATCTACGACACAGCGGATATTATCAGTACTTATGTCTATAGGGTGGGTATGGTGCAGGGGAACTTCAGCTATGGCGCTTCTATTGATCTCTTCATGGGCGTGATTAGCTTGATCTTCATCTATACAGCAAATTACATCAGCCGTCGTGTAAGCGAGACAAGTTTATGGTAGAAAAGAGGTGTGGTGATGAGATCACCCCGTTTATCCTGGTTTAATGTCGTGAGCACTTTTATCCTTCTCGTGGTTGTGGTGGTCACGCTTTATCCGTTCCTGCATATGCTCGCTGTCTCTCTCAGTAGTGATGTGCATGTCATGAAGAATACAGTTTCTTTCTGGCCTAAGGGTTTTAACCTGAATATGTATAAGCTTGTACTCGGAGATTCGCAAATCTGGGTGGCTTACAAAAATACACTCATTTACACCGTGCTTGGCACCTTTATCTCGTTGGTGGTTACCTCCACGGGTGCCTATGCACTCTCACGCAGTGATATGGCGCTGCGCAAGAGCTTCACCCTGTTGATTGTGGTGACGATGTTTTTCAGCGGAGGGATGATTCCTACGTTCCTCGTGGTTCGCTCCCTGGATCTGGTCGATACCGTATGGGGCATGGTGCTGCCGGGGGCGGTTAGCACTTGGAATCTGATTCTGATGCGGACCTTTTTCTCCGGCATTCCTAAAGAGCTGGAGGAGTCAGGCCGCATCGACGGCCTGAATGATATCGGCATATTTATCCGTATTATTGTTCCGCTTTCCAAGGCTTCCTTCGCCACCATAGCACTCTTTTACGCGGTTGGCATGTGGAATAACTTTATTTACCCGCTGCTCTACCTGCGCTCACCGGATTTGTTCCCGCTGCAAGTGCTGCTGCGCAATTTGGTGCTGGCTGGCAGTGCTAGCTCGGGAGATGTTACTAGCATTGGAGGTGACAACATGGTGATAGAAGAATCGCTGAAGTACGCGACGATTATGGTCTCGACGCTTCCGATTCTGATTGTGTATCCATTTGTGCAGAAGTATTTCGTTAAGGGGGCCATGATTGGCGCGGTTAAAGGCTGAGGTGGGTGGAACCGTCACAAATTCAGAATAAGGGAGAGATCGTAATGAACAAATGGAAATCTGTACTGCTGCCACTGGTAATTGCAGCAACCGTAGTAACTGGCTGCAGCGGAGGGGGCAATGACACCTCGCCGCAGAGTAATACTCAGGGCAGTAGTACCGCTTCACCTACTGACTCGTCCAAAACGGAAAAAACCTTCACTGCGCTCTTAGACAACAATGCTACGTTCCCTTATTCGAAAAGCTGGCCCATTTGGAGCTGGCTGAAGGAGAAAACCGGTGTCACACTCGAGGTGCAGACCCCTTCCGGAAAGCTTGAAGAGAGCTTGAACCTGGCGATTGCCTCGAAGGCAATGCCGGATCTGATGTATATGCCTAACCGCAAAGAATCGAATAAATTCGGGCAACAGGGTGCGTTGGTGGATTTGATGGAGTATATGGACAAAATGCCGAATCTGACCGCCTGGGTAAAGCAGTATCCAGAGGAAGCGAAGGCTGCACTGTCTGCTGATGGCAAAATGTATATGTTCCCGAATCAGGGCTTTGGCGAGACGAATCGCATGATCTGGTTATACCGTAAAGACATTTTTGACAAAGAAGGAATCCAGGCACCAGCCACATATGAGGAGCTGCATACAGCTCTAAAAACCTTGAAGGCGAAATATCCGGACAGCTATCCGCTTTCGATCCGCTACGGACAAATTCCCGATGAAATGAATGCCAATATGACTGTGAATTACGGGACGGGTGAAGGGGCTTATTATGATTTTGATAAAAAAGAGTGGCTTTTTGGACCCACGGAAGATAGTTACAAGGAAATGGTTGGCATGTGGAAAATATTTTATGACGAAGGGCTGATTCCGCCCGACTTTCTATCTCTGCAAACTAAGCAATGGCAGGACATGGTGTCCACGGGCAAATCGTTTGTGACCATTGATTACATCAGCCGGATCGATTTTTTCAACAATGCGATGCAGCAGGAAAATCCGGAGTTCAACATGCAGTTCATGGCTCCTCCAGCGGGCATTGCCGGCGGCAAGCAACTGAACCCGTATTTTCATTATATGGAAGGTGGCCTAACCGTGGCATCAACCTCAAAGAACATCGATGATGTGACGAGCTATATGGACTTTTTCTATTCCGAAGAGGGACGTACGCTCAGCAGCTGGGGCGTGGAGGGCGAGACGTATGTGAAGGAAGGCGACACGATCAAGTTCAAACCAGAGTACAACGATGTGATCGAAATGCGGAAACAGACAGGACTTCAGACTAGCGGAACGTACACATGGATCGACTTTGGCTCACATCTGTCGTTGTTCTCAGACAATTTAAAGTATGCCTTTGAAGAAGCAACGAAATATGATCCGTCCATGATGCAGCCGCGTCCTGCATTTACGGAGAAAGAGAATGAAATTATCGCGATTACCGGCCAGGCGATCCAAAAACACCGCGATGAAAGCTTTGCCAAGTTTGTTACCGGCTCCCGAAAGCTGGCCGACTGGGACAAATATGTGGAGGAGATGAACAATCTCGGCGTGGATAAGCTGCTGGCTACTTATAAGGAAGCTTACGACCGTGTTCAGAACATTCAGTTAAACGGGAATTAATCTGTCTGGTGCCAAGGACAATAGTTGCCCGGAAAGGATGAGCGGTATGAATGACATCATTAAGCCTTTAGAGACACACAGAGTAGAGCAGATGTCCGTTCAGGTTTATGAAGATCGTAGCCTAATGGGCGTTGCGGCGGCATCGCAGGTTGCGCAGAAAATTAGAGCTTTGCTTCAAGATTCTGCGCGTCAGGTCCGAATTGTGTTTGCTGCCGCACCTTCGCAAAATGAACTGTACGAGGGGCTGGTGCGGGAGCAGGGGATTGATTGGTCCCGGGTCAATGCTTTTCATATGGATGAATATATTGGCCTTGCGGCTTCGGCTCCCCAGCGTTTCGGCCGTTTTTTGACAGATCGGCTATATAGTCGGGTTAACCCTGGCCGGGTAGAACTGCTGGATGGTCTCGCCGCTGATGTGGTGCAGGAATGCCAGAGATATTCGGCTTTGTTGAGCGAGGAGCCTATTGATATCGTTTGCCTCGGGATCGGGGAAAACGGGCATATCGCGTTTAATGATCCGCCAGTCGCTAATTTTACCGACCCGCAGCTGGTCAAAGCGGTCGAACTGGAGGAAGCCTGCCGCCGCCAGCAGGTGAATGACGGTTGTTTTACCGGGCTGGACGAGGTGCCAACCCATGCGCTGACGCTTACGGTACCAGCCTTGCTGGCTGGCCGTCACCTGTACGGAATTGTACCTGGGGTGTCCAAACGCAATGCTTTACAGGCGGCGCTCCATGATTCGATCGGCACGGCATGTCCAGCTACTATTCTGCGAACCCATCCGGAGATCACGATGTTCACGGATCGGGCTGCCTTCGGCCTATGAACGTGTCAATTAAAGGAAAGCACTACAAGACTGGGCTGCCGGTTGAGGTAAGTGTCGAGCAGGGGCGAATCACTTCGGTCACCGAACTTGCGGAGAGTCCAGCCATGGCCGATTGGCCCTGGCTGGCACCCGGGTTGGTGGATCTGCAAGTGAACGGGGGCTGGGGGCTGGATCTCAACACGCTGCCTTTGCAGCCTGCCACGGTATTGGAACTGTCCCGACTTCTGCTAGGAAACGGGGTTACCAGCTATTGTCCAACTCTGATTACCAATGGCAAAGAAGCGCTGGCTCAAGCGATCTCAGCCATTGCGGAAGCCGCTTCGCTGTATCCGGAAGATGCTGGGGGGATTGTAGGTATTCATCTGGAAGGACCTTTTCTGTCACCAGAAGAGGGTCCACGCGGCGCTCATCCAAGGGAACATATTGGCCCGCCGGATTGGGATATGTTGTGCCGCTGGCAGGAAGCGGCTGAAGGGCTTATCCGTATCCTCACCGTCTCCCCGGAATGGCCAAACGCCGCTGCATTTATCGCCCGGTGCAGTGAATCAGGCATCCTTGTTTCCATAGGGCATACAGCAGCTTCCCCCGAGCAGATTAGGGAGGCGGTTGCCGCAGGAGCGGTGATGTCTACGCATCTCGGCAATGGTACACATCTGACGCTGCCCCGTCATCCCAACTATTTGTGGGAGCAGCTGGCGGCGGATGAACTATACGGCTGTATGATTGCAGATGGCCAACATTTACCACCCGCTCTGTTGAAAGTAATCCTACGGATGAAGCGCAGCCGCACCATCTTGGTCAGCGATGCTGTATCACTGAGCGGAATGCTGCCGGGAACTTACCACCTGCACATCGGTGGAGAGGTTGTATTAACAGCAGAAGGACGGCTGCATCTGGCCGGTAATCCGCAGCTGCTGGCAGGCTCCGCCATGATGCTTCCAGATCAGGTAGCCTATCTTGCGGAGGCTGGATTAGCCCGGCTGGATGAAGCCTGGGATTGTGCTTCTGTTCATCCGGCTACTTTGCTGGGGCTGGAGCAGGCGGCAGGGCTTAGGGCTGGAGCACCTGCCGATCTCGTGAGCTTCTGCTATGACGACAGGACACTTACCGTGCTGGAATGCTGGAAGAATGGTCACAGCAGGGCTTGCAGTAATGAATTACAGCAAAGATTAGGAGGAGAACGATGCAGAGCTTGATACCGCAACCGAAGCAGATCCAAGTGAAAGAGGGAGAAGCTTTTCAGTTCAGCGAGGATGTAAGCCTGAGCCTCTACATGGAGCGGCATGATCCGAGACTGGTGGTTCATTGCCGCCGCTCGTTTCCGGAGCTGGAATGTACACATGTTATCTCGGGAAAAGGATATTCACTTATTCTTCAGAGTCTCTCGCAGCCAGAAACGGAAGGAGCACAGCCAGATGAAGTGGATCTGAAATTGCTTAACGGCCGGGCGGAAGGGTACAGGCTGGAGGTGTCGGAGTGCCGGATGGTAATCCAAGCACTGGACGCGCCGGGGCTGTTTTACGGGTTACAAACGTTACTACAGCTGCGTAAGTCAGCAGGGGAAGTTCCTGCCGTGACCATCACAGACTGGCCGGACACTTCTGTGCGGGCGATGAACTTTGATCTTCGCCAGACATTTTCCAAGCCAGAGCTGCTGTTATCGTATTTGGCGGATTTTGCCCGGTATAAAACGAATGCGGTTCTGATTGAATACGAAGATAAATTCCCATTTCAAAAATACCCGGAATTCGTGCATCCACAGCATTCGTTAAGCCTCACACAGCTAGAGGAGCTGAAACGCACAGCCCATGAATATTTTATTGAGATCATTCCGCTGCAGCAGAGCTTTGGACATCTGGAGTATGTGCTCCGCCACGACACCTGGCGGCACTTGCGCGAAACGGAGTTATCCCTCGGGGAGATCTGCCCGTCGCATCCGGAATCCTTCGAGCTGATTACCGATCTGTTACAGGGGATGATGGATGCCCATCCTGATTCCCGTTATATTCACCTCGGCTGCGACGAGGTGTACAGCTTATGTGAATGCGAACGCTGTAAAACGTTGTTCGGAGGGGTACGGGAGCGGGCGTTTATCGCTTTTTTGAACACTTTGATTGAATTTACAGCCAGCCGTGGTAAAAAAGCGATTTTCTGGCATGACATGCTGGACAAATGCCCGCCGGAAGAACTGGCAAAGCTGGATAAGCGGAGTGCGGCGATGATCTGGATATACAACGGACGTAATATCGAAGCTGAGGTTTCCTCTCTTGCGGATAAATTCAGGTCACTAGGTATCGAGGTTATGGGAGCACCGGCGGTTCGCAGCTTTGACTGGGCTGAACATCAGAATTATCCGGTACTATTGAACCGGACGGATAATCTGCTCCAATGGGCGGAGACAGCGGATAAGCTGGACCTCGGTTGCATCGTCGCCACGAACTGGACGGGGCCGTTCAGCCTTGGCGTTCCTTATGGTATCTTCGAGACGACGTGGTATCCGATGCTGCTGCACGCCGATTTGGCCTGGAACCGCAAAGCGGACGCCTCAACATTTATCGATCGATTCATGGAGCGGTTTCATGGCATTGATCCTAGAACAGGTCATGCTCAGCTCGGGAATTATCAGCTGGAAGATTATTATGATGTTATCTGGAAGCTGCTGGACAAGGTGAAGGATCATAAGGATGAAGCAGAGCTGATTGCCATTATGCATGATTTTGAAGCGGCGACGGACCGTTCGCGGGCGATCCACAAATATGTCTACCGCTGGGAGCTCTATCCGGGAGACGATGCGGAATGGCATTCGCTGCTGAACAATTACATGAGAAATCGCCGTGGACGTGAGAACGTTTTGCCTCGCATGAAAGCGGTTTTGGAGCGTTACCAGCCATCCGATATGGCGGAGCATTTTGTGAAATCCCGGTTCTATCTTCACGATTATCTGGAGCAGACATTATACCGTGAGCTGGGGTTTGGCCAGGCTGAATAAAGGTTTTGAAAAGATCGTACGGCTACCGTGTAAGCGGGTAGCTGTGCGGTCTTTTGTTATTCCTATCTGGATAAAAATGTATATTGAAACATAGTCAGGAACAAAATCCCATTTCGCTGCGTCTAACCTTATAAAGTTCTAGCAAACTACATTGGAGGAGAATGAATATGAGAGCAACACCCATAAACAGGACGATAAGGAAGGTTACACTTACCGCATTATGTATTTTGCTTGTATTGCTGAGTGGCAGGGTAATGGCGGAGCCGTCTCCGGCACAAAAGACAACCGCGGTATTCACAGCGGAGATGCAGAGTACCTTGGAAGGGGCGCAGAATGTGCTGCTTACGATACAGCCATTCCCGGACGAAGCAGCCGTAGGTTTCTTCAAGAATGGGCGCAGTCTGCCCAAGGGATATCTGGAGCAGACTGCCGATAAGATTCTGGAACAGCGGGGCAAGTTCACCAAGGTGGCAGAGCTAACTCGAACAGCGTTGGCTTACAGTGCTGCGGGGGGAAACATCAACAACATCGCGGGTATTGATCTTTATCCATTCCTGATGAATCATGACGGAATTGATTCGGAAGGGGCAGCAGCGGTAGCAGCCGCCTATATTACCTCGAAGAACTCCATTTCAAATTCATTGGAGCGGACAAACCGTTACCCCGATTTGCTGTTTTATCAGCTGCTTGATATGCAGCTAGCGGATGGCAGCTGGCCGCTGGCCGGGCAGAAGCAAGGAGATCTGGTAGCTACTGCCTGGGTACTGACGGCACTTGCTTCGGAAGTGAGTTCAGAACAAACTGCGCAGCCGATTGAGAAGGCTTTGCAGTGGCTTAAGAGCAAGCAGCAGCTAGACGGAGGATTCGATGGTAAAACTACGACGACAGCGCAGGTGATTGTTGCTTTATCCTCGCAGGGAGTTGATGCAGCAGATTTCACCAAGGAAGGCGGAGCCTCGTTGCTGGACCATTTGCTGGCGCGGAAGCTTACGGGTGGCGGCTTTGCGCAGACAGCAGGCGGAGGAAACGATAGTCCCGCTACTGTGCAAGCCTACCTTGCCTTGACTTCCTATAAGCTGCTGTCCAAGCAGGCTGGCATGCTGTATAGCGGACTACATCATGCTGGACTTGACCGGGCAACGATTCAGGTCGAAGGACCCGGTGGCACCCTTGCCGGGGGGCATATTGTTGGCGGAGATGCTGTGAAGGCAGCGGCAGCTTTTTTACAGGCGAAGGGTCTGGCGTATAAGCTGAATGCGGATGCAGCTAAACCGGCCTTCACAGCTATAGAAGGGATTCAGAACGGGCGATACAATGGACGCGGAGAATGGAAGATTGCTGTATTCAGCGGGGGTAGTGCATGGATGTATCCTGAGAATAGCCCGTACAGACTGACAATAGGCAATGGGGATCAGCTGCTTGTTTACTACGCGGATGATACAGAACTGCTTGACCGGATGGAAGTGAAATGGAAAGATAAAAACGGCCAGGAAATGGGTGGATACGCAAGCGCCAATATGCCGTTTTCCCTCCATATCACCAAGTCAAACGGTCAGCTGGGCGGTCTTCCGGCTTTCGGCACTACAGTGACACTTCAAGGAAAAAGCGTAGTGGCTGACAGCACGGGAAAGGTGTCTTTTGCCGGGATGAAGCCCGGTGTCTATCCTGTGCAAGTCACCAAATACCGTAAAGATGCCGCTCCAGCACTTTCCAAACGGACGTTTGCGCTGCATGTCTCTTCCCCGGAATTGGCCAGCTTTACGGATGCCAATAAAGTCGCAGCTTGGGCACGTTTGGATATCGCAACAGCGCTCAGCAGCGGATATATTCAGGGCGTGAGTGCCAGCGGAAATGTGCTGGCTCCTAAGCAGAAGCTGACCCGGGCTGAATTTCTGACCCTGCTGTTGCGGCTATTGCATGAGTTCCCCGATGCCAAGGCCACTTCTAGCTTTAAGGATGTTCCGGCGGACAAATGGTACAGCGGTACCATCGCCAAGGCTGAGGAGCTGGGCATTATCAGCTCTTCAGCCGGCAAGTTCGAACCGGACCACGGTATTACGCGGGAAGAAGCGGCGGATATGGTAACCAAAGCTGCCCGGTTGTCTACGTACGGCAGTCCGGACCGTGTGAAGTTTGCCGATACTTCCAGTTTGTCAGAGGCGAGCCGTCAGGCGATTCAGGCTGTGAATGAACATGAAGTAATGACCGGCAGCGGGGGCCGTTTCGATCCTAAGCAGATTCTGGTGCGTGAGCAGGCAGCGGCAATTTTAGTCAGACTGCAGAAATTAATCCCGGAAGCCTTCTATTAATGGAATAAACGTCCAGGGATATGATAAGCTTCAGATAGAGTTATCACATCCAGTGCAGAGGAGGCAAATCTATGAGCCGCTTGATCACAGGCAACATATATTATGGATTTCAGGTCGTTAATGAGGAATTTATCCGGGAGATCGATTCCGCCGTATTCACGATGGAACATCTGAAGAGCGGCGCCAGGCTGCTTTTCGTGCAGAATCAGGATGACAACAAGGTATTCAGCGTAAGCTTCAGGACTCCGCCTGAAGATAGCACAGGAGTCTTTCATATTTTGGAGCATTCCGTATTATGTGGTTCGGAGAAATATCCGGTGAAGGAACCTTTTGTAGAATTGCTAAAGGGCTCGATGCAGACATTCCTGAATGCATTTACGTTTGGGGATAAGACGATGTATCCGGTGGCGAGCCGGAATGAGCAGGATTTCTCCAATCTGATGGAGGTCTACCTGGATAGTGTCTTTCAGCCGAATATTTATAAGCAAAAGGAGATATTTGAGCAAGAGGGCTGGCATTACGAGCTTCAGCAAACTGAAGCTGATCTGATCTATAAAGGCGTGGTTTACAACGAGATGAAGGGTTCCTATTCCTCGCCGTTTACGGTACTGATGGACAGGATCAAAAAGTCGTTGTATCCAGACACGATTTACCGCCATTCTTCAGGTGGAGATCCGCAGGAGATTCCTGCGCTTACGTATGAGCAATTCCTTAAGGCGCACAGCAACTATTATCATCCGTCCAACAGTTATTTTTATCTGTACGGAGACGTCTCTATTGAAGAGAAGCTGCAATTTATAGACCAGGAATACCTTAGCCGTTATGAAAAGAACAGCTTTGATACCACCATTCCCCTACAACAGCCTACCGGAATGACGGAGCTGGTAGCGGATTATCCGATTCTGGAAGCAGAAACGGCCGACGACAAAACTTATTTGAGTCTGAACTATGTAATTGGAACCTCTACGGATCGGGAACTGAATCTGGCTTTTGATATTTTGAAAAGCATGCTAATGGACAGCAATGCAGCTCCGCTTAAGCAAGCCCTGCTGGAAAGCGGTCTGGGTAAAGATGCCTTTGCTTTTTATTCCGACAGTATGGTTCAGCCGCTGCTTGGTATTACCCTGACACATTCGAACGCCTCCGCCAAAGATGCCTTCGTGGAGCTGGTGAAGACCACATTAAGCAGCTTGGTTAAGAACGGGCTGGATGAGAAGCTGGTGCTGGCGGCGGTCAACAGCAAAGAATTTGAGCTGCGGGAAGCGGACTTTAGCCGATATCCAAAGGGACTTACTTACAATATCGAAGTGATGAAGTCCTGGCTCTATGACGGTCAGCCGTCTACTCATATGCTTTATGAAGAGGTATTCACTACCATTCGGGAAAAAATAACGGATCGTTATTTTGAGAAGCTGATTGAGGTCTACTTACTGAATAGTGATCATTGCAGTCTGGTGGTGCTGAACCCGTCCAAGACGATTGCAGCCGACAAGGAAGCGAGCACCCAGCGTCAATTAAGTGAATACAAATTATCACAGCAACCAGACCAGCTGGAGCAGCTTGTGCAGAGTACACAGCATCTTCTGGCGCGGCAAGGTCGTGCAGATGCAGCCGAGGATTTGCAGAAGCTGCCGAGTTTATCTCTACAGGACATTAACCGCAGTGCTGAACCTCAGGTGCCATCCCATGAATATAACCTTGAGGGTCTAAAGCTGATCCACCATGACGTATCTACTCAAAAGATTGCGTACTGCAAGTTTTATTGGGATACGAGTGTTGTGGCTCCTGAGCAAATTCCTTATCTTGTACTGCTGGCAGAGGTATTGGGCCAAATGGAGACAGCTTCTTACAGCATTGAAGAGCTCACTAGTGAAATTGGGATCAAAACCGGAGGCATTCATTTCAAAAATGAGATCTTTGGCGCTGCAAAAGATACTGGAGCCAGTTATCAGCCTAAATTCACTGCGCAGGTTAAGGTGATGGCGGGGCATATTGGCGAATCGCTGGATCTGCTGCGCGAGCTGCTCTATACCAGCGCGCTTGATAATCTGACGAAGCTGCAGGAAATCGTCCGGCGAGAAGCCTCGCAGATGGAATCTGTTCTGAATCAAAAAGGCAATGAAATTGCGGCCAGCCGCCTGATGTCTTATTTTTCGGACATGGGAGCGTATCAGGAACAACAGGGTGGTGTGGCCTATTACCACTTTATCCGTGAGCTTGCCGAGAAGATCGATCAGCAGGGAGCTGAGGTGGCAGACACGCTGAAGGATATCTGTGCGGTTTTATTCAATAAACAGAATTTAATCATCAGCGTGACGGGTACCCCTGATTTGTATGAAGAATTTGCCGCTAATGTAGCGAAGCTGGATATTCAGGATCGGCCAGTGGTGAATAAACCTAAGATTACGGCGCAGGGGCATGCGGATAATGAAGGTTTTATGTCTTCCAGCCAGGTGCAATATGTGGTTAAAGGCTACGACTTCAACAAGCTGGGATTTACGTATTCCGGCAAAATGCAGGTGCTCAAAAAAATCATGAGCCTCACCTATCTGTGGAATGCCGTGCGCGTGAAGGGCGGAGCTTATGGCGGAAGCCTGATGCTGCGCAGAGATGGGATATTGATGTTCACTTCCTACCGTGATCCCAATTTGCAGGAGACGCTGGAGGTTTATGATCAGGCGTACCGATTCACCGAAGGATATGAAGCGGATGCCGACGAGATGACCAAAGCAATTATCGGCACCCTGTCCATGCTGGACCAGCCGCTGAGCCCAAGCGCTCAGGGACGGCGGGCGGACCGGCATTATTTTGAGCAGGTAACCGGGGCCGAGCTGCAGCAGGAACGGGATGAAATCTTGTCGACCACACCGGAAGACATCAGACAGTACACCGATTTGCTTAAGGCTGTGACGGAACAAAATTATTTCACTGTTGTCGGCAATGAATCCAAGCTGAAATCAACAAAAGGCTTATTCGGAAACCTAGAAGAACTTGTGATGTAATTCTCTCTATAAACTCCTCTTCAGTACCTGTCTGCCGACAAGTGCTGGAGAGGAGTTTTTTGTATTTAGATAGAACCTTGACAGTTAGAGTTCTATCTATTATGATATTGATGTTACTTAGAGTTCTAACTAATTCAAAAGAGGAGGGAATAACAATGAACAAACCCGTTGTAGACACACCATTTTCTAATTTAATACGAGAGATTGGGATAAAAATAAAAGGTACAGCTGACACCAGGTTAAATGAGTTAGGTCTGAATTCACAACAAGGCCGCATGATCGGCTATATTTTTGAGAATCAAGCAGAAGGGGTTATTCAGAAGGATTTAGCGGAGGTCTTTAACAGGAAGGGGGCGAGCATCACCAGTATGCTTCAGGGGTTGGAGAAGAAAGGGTATATCCAGCGTGTCACTCCTGAAAATGATGAACGTCAAAAGAGTATTTTTGTATTGGAAAAAGGTGCTCTTTTAGTGGAAGAGTTCAATGAGATTTTCTCTGAGGTAGAAGCAAGCATTACTAAGGCGCTTAGTCCGGAAGAAACTGCAACCCTAAAGTCTTTACTTCAAAAAGTTAGTTCGAGTTTATAAACGTTCGGAGGTTCACTTATGACAAATGAGTTCTCAAATCAATATTATTTAGAGTCGGCGCCCATGAAAAAAGCGATCGCTCATTTATCGATTCCCATGATGATTGGGATGTCTGTGGGTACTATTTATAATGTAATCAATGCTTATTTCATCGGCTTATTACACAATACAAGTATGCTGACCGCAATCACGCTGGGCCTGCCTATTTTCACCGTTTTAATGGCTTTTGGAAATGTATTGGGGGTAGGCGGAGGAACATTTATAACCCGCTTGGCGGGGCAAAAAGAGACGGAAAAAGGGAAAAAGGTTGCTGGATATACTTTTTACGGGAGTATTGTAGTGGGGCTTCTTATCGCGCTCATCGCTTGGTTAGCTATTAATCCGATCACGCGAATGCTTGGTGCAGATGCTGCTACCTTAGACTTTACGAAGTCTTATGCGCTCACTCTTTTTGCCGGCGGATTTGCTGTTGTGCTTAATTTTGCTTTGGAACAACTGGTCCGTTCGGAAGGGGCCTCGAAGGAATCAATGTATGGTATTTTTATCAGTACGGCTTTAAGTTTGATTTTTGATCCTTTATTTATTCTCGTGCTGAATTGGCATGTTGCCGGAGCTGCTTTGGCTATGGTTTTAGCAAATTTGGGCTCTGCCATTTATTATATTTACTTTTTGGAAACGAAAAGTGAGCATTTAAGAGGATTTTTGAAGCATTTCAAGATATCTGTACGAGATCAGCTTGAGGTTTATAAAATAGGTACAGCGGAGCTATTGCAAGCCAGTTTTTTAATTGTCAGCACGCTTTTGTTAAATAACTATTCCATTCAATATGGGGAGAGTGTGGTCGCCGGATTTGGTGTGGCTTTAAGAATTGTGCAGATTCCAGAATTTTTATCGATGGGTTTATTTTTGGGATTGATTCCGCTATTTGCTTTTAACTTTGCTAGTAAAAATACGGAGAGACTTAAATCCAGCATCAAATACGCTTTTGCATATATAGGCGGCATTGCAGTTGTTTTTGTGAGTCTAGTATATGTGTTTAGAGGAACGATTCTTCATTGGTTCTCAGGCGATCCTTCTGTGTTAAGCATGGGAACTTATATTTTGGCAGCTATGCTGATTTCGGCTTTATTTAATGGATTTACCGGATTATTTATGAGCATTTTTCAAGCAACGGGGCAAGGCACACCCACTACTATTATGGCAATAAGCCAAGGTGTATTATTTATACCGATGATTATCGTATTGCATTCTATTTTTGGCCTGCACGGTGTGATTTGGTCGATGACTGTGACTGAGGTAATAACGAGTGTGATGGGTGTGGTTTTGTTTATGATTTTTCGGAAAAAACTGAATAGTGCGGGCGGGGATGGAAAAGGCGCTGTAGAGGTTACGCCGGTATAACGCGATTGCTTTATGTAAAACTCAATATGGATTTTGTTTACTGCGGGAGCTTGGCTCGCGCTTTTTTTGCGTTGTGCAAAAGGAATATAAAACTGTTGGATCGGTAAAATTCGTTCCAAAATGAACAATTCTAGTTCTTATGATGACCGCTTACTTTTTCTACAATTATGGATAAGTAAAGGAGGAGAACTATGATACGCAAAAAAAGGTTTCATCTTAACATGGACACACGCGAAGCGATGGCGGGATATCTATTCGTTGCTCCGCTTATGCTTGGGCTGATCATCTTGACCTTGATCCCGGTGCTGGGCTCACTGCTGTTAAGCTTCACGGACTGGAACTTTGTGGCTGGGTTAGGGGGGATTAAGTTCGCGGGCGTGGATAATTTCATCAGGCTGTTTCATGATGATGCTTTTATGAAAAGCTTGCTGAACAATTTGCTCTTTATTATCACAGTACCGGTTACGATCATCGTTGCCCTGCTGCTGGCTATCCTGATTGATAAACAGGTTTTTCTGAAGGATTTGTTTAAAGTGATTTATTTCCTTCCTTATATCTCCAGTGTAGTAGCCATCGCTATGGTTTGGCAGGTTATGTTTCACCCTTCGCTGGGACCCGTCAATCAATTCCTGATGTCACTGGGGTGGAACAACCCACCCAAATGGTTAGCTGATATCCATTATGCTCTGCCGTCGCTGATGCTGATTCAAGTCTGGATTCAGCTCGGTTACAACATTATTATTTTTATCGCAGGTTTACAGAGTATTCCAAAGGATCTTTATGAAGCGGCTGATATTGATGGTGCCAACGTCTGGCGCAAATTCCGCAACATCACGGTTCCCTGCATTTCGCCAACTACCTTTTTCCTGCTGGTAACAGGGGTTATCGGCTCATTTAAAATCTTTGATCTGATACAAGTATTGACCCAGGGTGGACCGGCTAACTCCACGACCGTTATCGTCTACGAGTTATATGATACAGCCTTCAATCAGCTGAAGACAGGTTACGCCTCTAGCATGGCACTCGTTCTGTTCCTTATTTGCCTGATCATTACAGCCTTGCAGATGTTGGCGCAAAAAAAATGGGTCAACTATTAAAGGCGGAAAGGAGAAATTACAGTGAAAAAAGAGCTTCTATCCAGAACCTTCTGGACCATCGCCATGGGACTGCTAGGTATCGCATTTCTTTTACCGTTCCTATGGATGTTATCCACTTCCTTTAAGCTGGAGAAAGATGTGTTTAACTTTCCGATTCAATGGTTGCCACAGCAGTGGAACCTCATTGAAAATTATAAACAGGTATGGTCGGGTGACTTCGCTCGCTATTATGGAAATTCCATTTATATTACGCTGGCTACGACTATAATTAATGTGCTGATATGCGCACTTGCTGCTTATGGGTTCTCCAAGCTGCGTTTTCCGGGCAGGGATGCGATGTTTATAGTTGTATTGGCACTTTATATGGTTCCTCCGCAGGCTTCGTTGGTTCCACAGTTTCTACTGTTTAACTGGCTGAATTTAATTGACACACATTTGGGATTGATCCTGATTAACAGCTTTAGTATTATTGGAGCGTTTATGCTCAAGCAATTTTTTATGGGGGTAAACAACGAGTATCTTGAATCGGCGCGGATGGATGGAGCAGGGCATTTTCGCTCTTTTCTACAGATTGCCTTTCCGCTGATCCGTCCCGCTGTAGCTACTTATGCTATTTTGCGCTTTATTTGGACCTGGAACGACTATCAATATCCACTCATTTTTTTGAAATCTAAAGAGTTGTTTACGATTCAGCTGGGGATCCGGTTGTTCGGGGATCAATACGGGGATGTCTATTCACTCATGATGGCTGGTGCGGTATCTGCAATTCTGCCGTTGCTCATCATTTTTGCACTCGGACAGAAGCAGGTTATTGAGGGAATTGCCCTCGGAGGTGTGAAAGGATAATAAAAGTCAAAATAGTTTCTCTTCGGTAGAATATGAGAACTTTCCTCGTCAATCCTACATGTTAGGATGTTCTTGTAAGCAGTTACATAGTCACTGGTTATTAAGCGAGTGATGCCCAACACATTTATAGGAGGGTCTAAATGAAAAAGAAATTATTATCTGCATTCATCATCACATCGATGGCGTTATCATTGGCCGCTTGCGGCGGAAATGCGAAAACCAATAATGCAGGAGCGACTAATGCACCCGATGCTGGTGGAAATTCAAAGCCTGCAGCAGAGAAGGTTACCCTGAAGCTGAGCACCTGGCAGACAGAAGCCAAAGCGAAATGGAGCACGATTATCACGGAGTTTGAGAAGACGCATCCCGATATTCATGTGGAAGTAGATTTGCTGAATGAAAAAGGTGATTCGGTTGCCTCTATGCAGAAGCTGGATTTGATGGCGGCTGCGAGCGATCCGCTGGATATTGTCGAACTGCCTTATACCAACTATTCACAGCGTGCAGATATCGGGTTATTGGAACCGATGGATGACTATATTCAGAAGGAAGGTTATAAGCTCGCAGATGAATATCTGGTGGACACTACGGTCAATGGCAAAATCTATGCGTTACCGTCTTCCATGCAGCGCTGGTTCGTGCTCCTTAACAAAGAAATGTTAGATGAAGCAGGCCTTCCGGTTCCGACAGATTGGACATGGGCGGATTTCGAAGAGTATGCCAAGAAATTGACCAAGGGCGAGGGCGCAACGAAACGTTTTGGCGCGTATCTGCATAATTGGCCGGATTATTTCCAGCTCCAACTGATGAGCAAGTCTACGGATAATACTTTTCTAAAAGCTGATGGAACCTCCAATGCACTTGACCCGCAATTTAAGGCTAATCTGCAGATGATGAAGAAAATGATGTACGAAGATAAGAGTGCCACTCCTTATGAGGATATTATTTCGCAAAAACTAGCTTACCGGAATCAGTATTTTAACGGTTTAGCAGCGATGCTTCCGATGGGCGACTGGATGGTTGCGGAATCGGGTGGAACGGATGCCATTCCGGCAACCTTTGTTACCGCGTTTGCGCCGATTCCCCGACTTGAGAGTGAGAGCAAACACTACTCACCCGTACAGCCGACCTACATGGGAATAGCCGCTAAATCCAAGCATAAGGAGGCTGCCTATACCTTTGTGCGCTGGTATACCTCAGAAGGACTTGAAATCGGTGGACGCGTTTTCTCTGGCTGGGCCAAATCGGATACGAACAAATTAGTGGATACAATTGTGAGTGGTTCTAAGGATGCCTCTAAGATTGATGTCGATTCTCTGAAATATACGATGGAGAACTCGACACCTGGTGCAACGCAAGTTCCGGCTAAATATGCGGATGAAGCTAAGAACAACGTTATTCCAGAAGCGGAGATGTATCTCCTTGGCCAACAGGATCTGGATGTCACGGTTGCCAATATCGATAAAAAAATAACGGAAGTTGTTCAGAACAATAGCGGAAAGTAAGCGGAGGCTGATTGTACGCTTTTCAAAGGGGGCTTATAATGTGGGGGCAGGAAAGCATTTCTGCCTCCTGCTCCAAATTCAAACAGATGTGGGGCCTGTAATCCGTGTTTAGAAAGCATCAATCCCTCCGTAAGAAACTTGTCTGGTCATCGCTGATCTGCGTCCTGATCCCGCTTATCTGCATTTACATGGTTACTGATTATTTGACCCGGGATCTCATTCTGGAGAAAGCGGTTGGTAGCGCAAGAGAATCTTTAAATGCAGCCAGCGCCAATATGAATGCCATATTTGAACAGACACTGGAACAGTCCAATTTTGTGCTCCAGAACAGCGAGATCAGGCAGATGATGTCTGCCGATTCTGAGTCGCTCCGTGCACCAAAGCAGATCATTCAGTATAACCGTATGTCGCGGATGCTGGATGATATGTTTGTTTTAACAGAATATTTGAAAGTGACGTTAATCGGAAAGAATGGTTTTATTTATACCAGCTATCCTTACAGTGACTTTAATCCGAGTAATTTCTACAACAAGAATTGGACATCGTTGCTGAAACAAATTCAACCCATCTCGACTTATTGGAGAGCGGAGCACGATACTTACTACAATTATTCTGATAAAGGCTCAGCTGATTGGGTAACCATTGCAAGGCCGATTCAATCGACCTCTAGCAGTACCATCGGATATTTAATTATTAATATCAATGAGCGCAAGCTCCGTCCTTATCTAAATAACGATAATGATAAAGAGATGATGCTTTTGGATGACAAGGGAACTGTAGTTTCCCATGCTGATAAGGCCCGAATCGGAGAGACGATGACGTGGTTGAAAAAGGATGGCGAGGTTGACACTGTGGAAATCGACGGAGAGAAGTTTTTATATGTTGATCAGGAGCTGAGCAGCAACAAATGGCGGATGGTCAGCATTATCCCGCTGAAGGCAGCCTTGTCAAAAAATAAGCAGATTTTATTTATCAGCCTGGCGGTGCAGATTCTTTTCTTTACTTTGTTTTCCGTTCTCTTAACCGTTCTAATCTCAAAGCTGACTCAGCCTATCGTAAAATTAAGCGCTTTTGTAAAGCGAATAGGTCGTGGTCAGTTAGATGAACGTTCGTTCATTCGAGGGAATAATGAGGCAGCACAGCTCGCCCGCACCATTGACCAGATGCTAGATCGGATCGAGTCTATGATTGAACAAATCACTTATGAACAGACGGGAAAAAGAAAAGCCGAACTAGAGATGCTACAAGCGCAGATCAATCCACATTTTATGTTTAATCTGCTGAATTCGATTCGCTTAAATATTCTGATGCAAGGCGATCGGGAGAATGCTGAGTTGATTGGTTCGCTGTCGTCTTTGCTCCGTATGACCTTTAACAGGGACAATGAGTTTATCCCGCTTCGTGAGGAGACAGATACGATATCGCATTATGTCACTTTAATGAATTTCCGCCATGCCAATCAGGTCAGGCTGGAAATGAATTTAGCGGACGGGAGCGCTGAAGCACTGGTGCCTCGATTTATGATTCAACCCATGATCGAGAATGCCATCATCCATGGCTTCGAGCAGTTTGGTGGCGAGATTTTTATTGAAGCTCGTATTGTTGCAACTACGGGAAGCTTGGTTATCACCATTAAGGATAATGGGATCGGGATGTCACCGGAAACTTTAACAAGACTTCGTGAAACCGCATACAGCAGCGAACAAATTACAGAGGAGGACAGAAAAGGGTTCTCCGGCATAGGTTTACGCAATGTGGCCCAACGCCTCAGTATGATTTATGGCGCTTCTTTTAAGCTGAATATTCAAAGTGAACCTGATGTGGGCACGGAGATTTGTCTGGAGTTTCCTCTGGATTACGGAAAGGTGGGTGTGGAGAATGCTGACGGCAATATTGGTGGATGATGACTATCCGGTTATCCGTTATTTGTCGCAGGCCGTACCTTGGAGTGAGCTCGGTATTGAACTCATCGGTTGTTATTATAGCGGTCTCGAGGCTTGGGAAAAAGCACAGCAGAGTCCACCAGATCTCATTATTACCGATATTGGCATGCCCAAGATGAACGGGCTGGAGATGCTGGAGCTATTCAGAGCTGTGCAGCCCGGAATCCGTGCGATTATTCTCTCCTGCCACAACGAATTCAAATACGCCCAGCAAGCGCTGAAATTAAACGTAGGAGAATATATTTTAAAGGAATCACTGGATATTGAGCAGTTACAGCAAGCGATTAGAACCCTTGTGGCGGAAGTGGGACTGAATAGGCAGCAGCATACGGAGATGCTGGTTTATAAGCAAAAGCAGTCTCAAAATCGCGCCGCGCTGAAGGAAAAGTTTCTAAAAGATACCTTGTATCAATCCTGGGACAAGGGGGCTTGGATCGAGCAGGCCCGATCAAACGGAATTATGATCCATGCCAAAAACTATATTCCGCTGGTTATTGTAATTGACCGTCCAGAGGAAGCTTCAAGGGTGCGCCGGATGAGTGAATATACGATTTCTTTTGCAGTTGAGAATATCATGCAGGAAGTGCTTGAGGCTGATCACAGTCTGTTTATTTCGAGATACAGCCATAAGGAGATAGTCATTCTCTTTTGTAGCGACCAGCCTTCCAAAGATCACCAGGCAATCTATCACTCCATTCAAAATGCGGCCTCTGCGGTTCAGAAATATCTTAAACTTTCTGTCTCTTGCTTATTTGGCGCTGAGGCGCGCAGTCCTGAGGAAATTCGTGGGACATTGCAGCGGATGCTGAAGGAGAAAATACAGCGCTTTTATCTCCCTGCGGCGGGAATTCACCGTTTTGAAGAAGTCTGCTTTTCCGGAGAAGATATTTATGCTGAATATGGAACCTTGTACGCTGTTATCAATGATGATATTGCCTTGAACAGGAACACGGAGCTTCGCGTTCATGTAAAGGAATGGAGGGAATGGGTGGCCTCGCAAAAATTCCATCCGAATGAAGTCAAGGAATGTGTGCTTCGCTTGCTGATGGACTTGCAGATGAAGACGAAACAGCTTCTGCAATCTCCATTGCCTATAACCGAAGAAAAGCTATTTAGCGTGGTTGGTGACATTGAAACTCTGGAGCATTTGGAACAATGGCTGGTGCAGTACTTGGAGGAATTAGCGCGGAAAATAAGTATGTTCTCCATCAAGTCTAAACGGAGTGAAGTCATCAAAGCCCAGCAGTTCGTGATTAGTCATGTGACGGAGAAAATAACGCTGGAGGACATGGCAGGCCGCCTTAACTTAAATGCGAGTTATTTCAGCCGCTTATTCAAACGGGAAACAAACCAGAACTTCATTGAATATGTAAATATGCTAAAGCTTCAGAAGGCAAAGGAGCTGCTTAACCAATCTGAAAAGACAGTGGAAGAGATCTCCGAGTATTTGGGATATGCCAACAAAAGTTATTTCATCAAGCTGTTTAAACGGGAAATGGGCATGAGACCTAGCGAATATGCGGCTTGGCATTAAGTGTGGACAGGAGGAAACATTGCTGTGGAAATAAAGGCCACTAAAAATGAATTACAGATGTTCCTAAATGAACTATATACTCCACTGGAGAGCAGATTTACTTCTGGTTGTGCAGGAATTAATATGGGCGCTACAGGATCGATTTACAATGAAGCTACAGCGCTTATGGAAGCTTTCGCACGTCCTTTATGGGGCCTTGTTCCTCATGCCAGCGGTGGAGGGGAAAGTGCACTCTGGCCGATGTTTCTGGAAGGGATCATCAACGGAACAGACCCGGAGCATGAAGAATATTGGGGGCAATTTACTACCAAAGATCAGCGTATGGTAGAGCAGGCCGTGTTGGGATTGGGGCTTGCTCTTGCACCACATAAAATGTGGGAGCCGCTGAGCGACACGCAGAAAATGAATGTATATAACTGGCTGAATCAGATTAATCATGTGGATCGTTCCAATCCGAATAACTGGCTGATGTTCACGGTTCTTGTGAATGTGGGCTTCAAGAAAGTCGGATTGCCTTATGATCAGAGCATAATGGATGATTATCTAGCGAAGATCGATAATTACTATCTTGGTGACGGTTGGTATTCCGATGGATTGACCGATCAGAGGGATTATTATATTGCTTTTGCTATGCATTATTATACGCTGATATACGCTAAGCTGATGGCGGATGATGATCCTCAGAGAGCTGCTGTTTATCGGGAAAGATCCGCACGATTTGCCGAGGATTTCATTTATTGGTTCGCTGAGGACGGAAGCGCACTTCCTTTTGGTCGTAGCCTGACCTATCGTTTTGCACAGGTTTCTTTCTGGAGCGCGCTGGTGTATGCAGAAGTGGTTCCTTTTTCATATGGCGTTCTTAAGGGAATCATTATGCGCCATTTTCGTTGGTGGTTTGAACAACCTATTATGGGATTAGACGGACTGCTTAGCATCGGATATGCTTATCCGAATCTAGTTATGACAGAGAGCTACAACGCCCCCGGATCTCCGTATTGGGCCTTTAAAGCTATGCTTATTCTTGCCTTGCCAGATGATCATCCTTTTTGGCAGGCGGAGGAAGAGCCGCTGCCTATTTTGAAAGAGGTACGGGCTCTCCAAGAGGCGCGAATGCTTGTGAGTCGTCCGGAAGGAAACAGGCATGTTATTGCCTATACCTCTGGCCAGATGGCTAATTTTGATATGGCCCATAGTGCAGCCAAATATTCTAAATTTGCATACTCCACTCTGTTTGGCTTTAGTGTCCCGAAAGCGGGTTACGGGTTGGTTCAAGGCGCTTACGATTCTACACTCGCACTATGCGAATGTGATGAACACTATCGGGTACGCAGATTCTGCGAGACCTGGGAAATCGGAGACAGCTATGTATATTCCCGCTGGCATCCCTGGAGTGATGTAGATGTGGAGACATGGATTATTCCGGCAGGTCTATGGCATGTTCGTGTTCACAGCATTCATACTGCCCGGCGGCTGGATGTAGCGGAGGGTGGATTTGCCATTGGCCAGTCAGCTGGCTTCTCGCACAGTGAACGGGAAACCATTAAGGTATCAAACACTGCTGTTTCGGTGCAGCTGCCCTGGGGAATCAGTGCCATACATAGGCTAAGCGGCTTTGATCGGGGAGAGTGCGTACATCCCGAGCCGAATACCAATCTGCTGAAGCCGCGGACACTTCTTCCGAGCTTGTGCTCCAGACTGGAACCGGGAGATCAAGTATTGATATCTGCTGTCTTCGGAGCGACGAATACTCCGGAGAACCAGGCAAGTCTTGCTTCACCACCGCTTATTCAATGGCACTCGGACGGAAGGGTTGCTGTATACGAACCTAGTAACGATACACTTTTGCATACTGTTGATTTAAGGGAAGGGAGAAACAAAGATGTGGAATAAGGCTATTGAGGATGCGATTCACAAAGTTGGGAGCAATATGGCTAACCATCCGGGCAAACTGCCTCATATCGCTGAGGGGCAACAGTACGAATGGGGAGACAACGACGACTGGATAGAGGGTTTCTATGTTGGGATGATCTGGCTTGTCTATGAATATAGTAAGGATTCATGCTATAGGGAGGCGGCAGCCTCTTGGTTAGGGGACTTCAAGCATCGTCTGGATCAGCACATTGCCCTGGACCATCATGATATTGGTTTCTTGTATACACTGACTGCAGTTGCGGAGTGGAAAATAACGGGCAGCGAAGCTGCGCGAGCTGTCGGCCTGCAAGCTGCGGACACGCTGTGCAAGCGCTGGCGTGAACCAGCAGGGATTCTTCAGGCCTGGGGACTGGAGAGTGACCCGGAGAATGCGGGACGTATCATTATTGACTGCTTGATGAATTTACCTCTATTGTTCTGGGCAGCGGAGGAAACAGGAGATAAGCGCTATTATGAAATAGCGCTCGAACATGCGTTTAAGAGCCGGAAATTTCTTGTGCGTGGGGATGCCTCCTCTTACCATACTTTTTATTTTGATCCGGCTACCGGAAATGCAATTCGTGGGGGAACACATCAAGGTTATGAGGACGGATCGACCTGGACACGGGGTCAAGCTTGGGGAATATACGGTTTTGCTCTGGCGTATCGCTATACGCAGAATGAGGATTTTCTTAAGACCTCTAAGAGCCTAGCGGATTATTTTATCAGCCATCTACCGGAGGACAGTGTGGCTTATTGGGATTTCGATGTGCCAGTGGGAGCGGACACCCCTCGCGACAGCTCGGCTTCGGCGATTGCTGCAGCCGGTCTTTTGGAACTGCTCGATCACCTAGGCGTAGATGATCCGGACCGGGCCATTTATGAAGTTGCTTTACACCGTAGCATGAAATCCCTAGTGGAACATTATGCGACATCTGGAAATCCGGAAGCAGAGGGACTTCTAAAGCATGGTTCTTATCATGTGAGAGGTGGACGTGTGCCTGATGGTCATATGATTTGGGGAGATTATTATTATTTGGAAGCGTTGATCCGCTTGCAGACTGGCATCCGAGGCTATTGGTAGTGGGATGTTAGAATGTGGAAAGGTTTAGCCTATAGAAAAAGGAAACTGCTAAGACTAATCTCTTAGCGGTTTTCTTTTTTTTGTGGACTACTATACAAGAATTTTAAAACGTAGTTATTTACTTGGAATAGTATGAATAAAATCATATCACCACACGTAAGGTTTAATGTAAGATTTTGATAATTATTAGAAATTAAGAAAAGGGGATCGGGTTACTCAGATATGAATTTAGACTGGGAGTTTATCTATGAGAGTTTGCCGCTTTATAGTGAGGCGATGTGGCTGACAGTGAAGCTAGCGTTGTTAGCTATTGTCTTCTCACTCCTTATTGGCTTACTGTTTAGTATCGTCTTGTACTATAAGGTCAAAATCGTAAGTGATGTTATTAAGATCTACATTGAGCTTTCACGGAACACCCCTTTACTTGTGCAGCTCTTTTTTCTTTACTATGGCTTACCTAAGATCGGAATTCACTTTAGTGAGATGACCTGTGCGATTGTAGGCATGACATTTTTGGGCGGGAGCTATATGACGGAGGCTTTTCGTGGTGGGTTCGAGGCAGTTAGCCAATCGCAGATTGAATCAGGTCAGAGCATTGGACTGTCTAAGCTGCAGCTGGTCAGATATGTTATTTTTCCCCAAGCCTTTGCGATAAGTATTCCTTCTTTAGGGGCAAATGCGATCTTTCTGCTGAAGGAGACCTCTATTGTAGGTGCCATTGCTTTAATGGATTTAATGAATGTGGCAAAAGACTTGATCGGCATGCATTACAAAACAGCGGAGTCTCTGCTCCTTCTGGTACTCGCCTATTTGGTGTTAGTCCTGCCCTTATCGCTTTTATTGACTTGGGTGGAAAGGAAGGTGAGATATGCAGAATTCGGGGATTGAGGTGCTTTTTGAAGGTTCTAATTTCGAACGATTATTAGGGGGCTTACTTGTAACGATTGAAATTTCATTCCTCTCTATTGGAATCGGTACGTTATTAGGTATCCTTATGGGATTGCTCCGGACGCTGGGATCGAGGCCTTTAAGGTTTATATTACGTCTTTATTTGGAGACCTTTAGAATTATTCCGATTCTAGTGTGGCTGTATGTAGTACATTTCAGTTTCTCTCCATTACTTCATATCGATATCAGCGGGGAGGCTACCTCTATATTGGTGTTCAGCTTATGGGGAGCTGCGGAGATTGGGGATCTTGTTCGTGGAGCTTTGCAATCTATGCCAAAACATCAGGTGGAATCTGCTAGGGCGCTAGGTCTGAGCAGCAGTCAACTTTATCGGCATATTTTGATTCCGCAGGCTGTACGCAGAATGCTGCCGGGAATGATTAATCTTGCCACACGAATGATCAAGACAACATCACTGGTGGTGCTGATTGGAGTGATTGAGGTGGTAAAGATCGGGCAGCAGATTATTGAACTCGGCGTGATAAAAGCGCCCACCGCTTCCTTCTGGGTATACGGCTTTATCTTTATATTATATTTTTCTGTATGTTTTCCGTTATCCAGACTTTCGAAAAAAGTTGAAAGCAGATGGCAAAATTAGGGCTTAGGAAGGAACGGTTGTAATGGCAGATTCCGGAGAACTCCTGCTGGAGGTTACACAATTACACAAATATTTTGGAGAGCGAAAGGTTCTGGACGGCATTGAATTGCAGGTGGCAAAAGGAGAAGTAATCGTTATTCTCGGTCCCTCTGGCTGTGGAAAAAGTACGTTCCTGCGTTGTCTTAACGGTTTGGAACCGGTTCAGGAAGGGGCGATACAATATCGTGGGCAGAACCTTGCGGGGGCTGCTGTAGATTGGCGTGAAGTTAGGCAGCATATCGGAATGGTCTTTCAAAATTATGAGTTATTCCCGCATATGACGGTTATGGATAACATTCTTTTAGGCCCTCTAAAAGTACAAAAGAGAGAGCTTAAAGAAGCAACGCAGCAAGCGGAACAGCTCTTAGAGCGGGTTGGGCTGCTTGAGCGTAAACTGGACTATCCACGGCAGCTTTCCGGTGGACAAAAGCAGAGAATAGCTATAGTAAGAGCTTTATGTATGAATCCGGAGATTATGTTATTTGATGAAGTGACGGCATCCTTGGATCCGGAAATGGTTCGGGAAGTGCTTGATGTGATCTTAGGGCTTGCTCAGCAAGGAATGACGATGATCATCGTGACTCATGAAATGGGGTTTGCCAAATCGGTTGGGGATCGGATCGTGTTTATGGATCAAGGCAAGATATGTGAGATCGCTGCCCCGCAACAATTTTTTACCCACCCTGCGACAGAACGTGCCCAGCATTTTCTGGATATATTTCAGTACGAAAAATTATAGAAATAGGAGAGGAAGAGAAATGAAGAAAAGTTTGAAATGGCTAACGATGCTGGTAGGTGTAAGTATATTATTGATGGGATTGGCTGCTTGTGGCAATAGTTCGGATAACAATGGAAACTCAGCATCTTCTAAATTCACTTCTATTGAACAGCTAAAGAAGAAAGGGAAGATTAAGATCGGCGTATTTGCAGACAAACCACCTTTTGGTTATGTGGACGCTGAGGGTAAAAACCAAGGGTTTGATGTGTATATTGCCAAGCGGTTTGCCAAGGATCTGCTAGGAGATGAATCGAAGGTTGAATTTGTATTAGTTGATGCTGCCAGCCGCGTGGCTTATCTTGAATCGGGTAAGGTTGATATCATTATGGCTAACTTTACGGTCACCGAGGAAAGAAAAGAAAAAGTGGATTTTGCTAATCCGTACATGAAATTGTCCTTTGGGGTCGTATCCCCAGACAGTGCTCCAATCACTTCCATTGATCAATTAAAAGGGAACAAGCAAAAGCTCATTGTAGCTAAAGGTACGACAGCGGAAACCTATTTTACCAAAGAATATCCGGATATTGAATTGCTCAAATTCGATCAGTACACCGAGATTTTTGCAGCGCTTAAAGATGGTCGGGGGGCGGCAATCGCTAACGATAATACAGAACTCATTGCCTGGGCTAAATCAAATCCTGGATTTACGGTCAGCATTCCTGCTTTCGGGGGTCAGGATACAATTGCTCCAGCAGTGGCAAAGGGGAATAAGGAATTATTGGACTGGATTAATACAGAACTTGATACCCTTGGTAAAGAACAATTTATCCATCAAGCCTATAAAGAAACCTTAAATGAAATTTACGGTGAAGGATATACCGATGAGCTTGTTGTTGAAGGTGGGAAAATCCAGTAACAGATTAGGAATAACATTGCGGGGGCATCTGAGAAGATGCCTTTTCTGCTGATAGACTATTGCAATTTCTATAATGCCGAGTATAATACTGGGTATACACAGAATAAGGAGTCGGTGAAAATGTCTGTCGATGATTATCTGGATCTTCTAAACTACGCCAAAGCAATTAACGATGGACAGTGGCAAGCTGACATCATAGACCGTTTGAATAAGCTGAGTAAGGCTTCTCATGCTGAGACAACAGAACAAAGTGTGAACGAGCTGTGGATTCAATTCGACGATATAAATGCAATATTAATGGATTTATTTAATAAGCTGAGGGAAAGTGTGGATCCAGTAGAGCAGTATCGGTGGAAAGAGAAAATCTGGGAGTTAAAGCAGGAACGGATTAATCTATCGAAGAAGATTCAGAGTAGATATATCAGGATATAATTTAAGCCCACATTGTGATAAAAAAGAAAATAAAAAAAGGCATGCAGTTAGTCTGCTCTGCCAAACTTACGATGGTCTATAGGCTACTTAGACATTTGCATTCCTTCGCGCATCATTGTCATACACATAGTCATCATTTCATCGCAGTCCTGCATTTTTTTCATCATCATATCCATGTTCATATCCATCATGCCCATTTCAGACATTTTTTCCATGCCCATCTTCATACAGTTCATCTTAGACATCATATCATCCATACACATGTTCATCATCATTTCCATACACATCTTGTCCATTTTTAATTCCTCCCTTCTTTTAAATTACCTTTCTTCCATAAAATACTATACAATTTCGGAACAATCAACGCTAGATTTGATATTTTACTAACTTATTTTTCTTATTTGTCGTAATTATGTATATCCTTACCATGTGGATGTTATTAATCAGAATACTTAATTGCGGATCGGTGACTATTGGCTAGATTGCCTCAGGTCAGCGTTTTTTTTGCGTTCTACAGAGTGAGGAATTAACGAGCCGGATCATCACTTTGGGATAAACGAGAAGACACTGCCATAGGTCCCTGTAAATACGGGCTGACCGAATTTTTGTGTCCATTCCTTGAGTAGCTTATATGAGACCTTTTTGCTCGTAATAACATAATCGGGATGATCGTAATTAACGATCTCGGGAAGGTATTCAGAGAATCCGTGCATCGAGCGTTCAAAAGCAGTCCAACCCAATACGCCAAGAGAATCTTTTGTCACGAAGGGATCTTGTCTGCCATCACATAACACATCTCCCCCTCGGAACATGACATAGCCGGATGAACCGTAGTGGGCGAGAACTTTGGGACGTGTACCTTCAGGTGTATGCTGCAGAATATAGTCCATTTCATCTACAGGATATTTTTTAGCGTCAATTACTGGTGGTACAAGGAACAGATAAGCAATGTTTAGCAGCAGACCAACTGCCAGTAACCCTCGTAATGTACTTTGTCGGACTAGAATACCTGTTTTGGTGAACTCAGGAAGCGCATCAAAAAATACAGCCGCAAAATAGGGAATGAACAGCCACATAAACAGGTTTTGCTTGAAGTTTGATACACCGAGGTATAGAATCCCAAGCATAAGAAAAAAACGGAACGGTTTACGCTGGAGTGCAAAAGGAAGTGTGCAGGCAAAGAACAAAAGCAACAGTAGAATGGGCAAATTATCCAAGCTATTGAACCGAATCGGCTGCCATTCATTAATCAGCAGGTTAAAGTTCTTTTTCGTTACTGTCAAAATAAACAAGAGGCTTTTTACGCCGCCTGGATTTAGAATGCCAACTAACCAGATGAGACCGAAGACTATAATTTTACGCTCATTCAGCGTTTTTTGGATCAATGATTCAAGCAAGGCCATCCCTGTAAATACAGCAATTACAAGCCATACTCCTGCATGGAAATTGGCAATGCCAATAGAAAGGGCAATCATCGCAGCGGCATATTTCTTTTGAGCACTCATTTGATATTCACGCAAATATACGAAAAACCAGACAATCATAAACGAAGAGATCATCTGTGGACGGCCTTTGAAATAATTATAATAAATCCAGCAAGAAATTAGCAGCACAAAAGGGAGCAGGAGAACATGGTCTTCTTGAAGTCCCAGTTCTTTGCGTGAAACTTTACCCAGCCGAAGCAATCCGAGCACTAAAAAGAACAAGCATACAGCGGTCAAAATATACACACCCGGCCATCCAAACGCTGCATAAAGCGGGGCAACGAGCAGCTGGAATCCGAATTGATGAGGGACGTAGGGCAGCTTATTTCCGTAAAAAGTATGTATGGCATGATGTAGAACTTGTCCGTGCTCGATCATATATTGTCCTAGCTCTATATGCCAGAAGGTATCGGGAACATTGTAAGAAAATTTAGGGAACATCAGCAAGATAGCGGCTATAACGAATATGCCGTACAAAAGTTTGTGTATATTGAATTTCACCATTATTTTGTTTCCTTTCTTATATAATAGAAAATTTATGAAGCGGAGTGAACACTCATGCATCAACTATTTACGTGGATATCTGAATCCGCGCTTCACCTTGTTAATTCTATGGGCATTTGGGGCATATGGTTAGGGATGATTCTAGAGAGTGCCTGTATTCCCATTCCCAGCGAAGTGATTATGCTCAGCGGTGGCTGGCTGATTGCGCAAGGTTCGCTTACTTTTATGGAAGTTGCTGTTGCTGGGATATTCGGAAACCTACTGGGTTTCATCATTGCCTATTATATTGGTAAGGCTGGTGGACGCCGGTTATTAGAGAAATACGGAAAATATATTCTCCTGAATGAGCATCATTTGGAGCAATCGGAGCGTTGGTTCGAGCGTTATGGCGAGAGTACCGTATTTTTTACTCGTATGTTACCCTTTATTCGTACTTTTATCTCACTGCCCGCAGGGATTGCTGGAATGAAAGCTTGGAGATTCATAACATTTACAGCACTCGGCTGTATCCCGTGGAACTTAGCTTTGATCTATCTGGGATACCGCTTAGGTGACAACTGGGGTATCGTGGAGCAATTTATTCGCCCAATCAGTTATACCATTTGCGGAATCGTGGTGCTTCTTGTGTTGAGATGGTTAGTACGGAGATTTCGTAACCAGACTTAATGCCAACTCTTCGGGGGTTTTCTGCTCGGTGAGCCTCGCAGCTTATTATGGATAAATTAAGGTTAGGAACGTCGATGCTAGAATTAACTGTTATATGTTGAATGTATTCTATATTCAAGATTAATCTACTTATGTCTGGGAGGTTTGAAATGAAGGTCAAACGAATCGTCGCCAATATAAACACGAAGGATATCACGGCAGCTAAATGCTTCTATGAGGATGTGCTCGGTCTTGATTTAATGATGGATCATGGTTGGATTAGAACTTATGGTTTAGACGAGGAGATGAGCATTCAGATTAGTTTTGCCTCACAGGGTGGCTCAGAAATGCCTACGCCTGATCTATCAATTGAAGTCGATGATGTCGATGCTACATTTGAAAGCATGAAGAAAGCTGGATTTCCGATAGAATATGGGCCTGTTGATGAGCCTTGGGGCGTTCGGCGATTCTATGTCCGCGACCCGTTTGGCAAACTTATTAATATCCTTGCACATAGACATTAGAAGAGTGGTCACGGCGTGCAGAAATCTTGATTGTTAAACTGTCGAATAGCGATAGCTAAATGATGACATAGGGGCAGCCGGTCAGGGGATCGGCTGCCTTTGTTCAACTAACGGGCAGTAGAGCGTAATGTCGCTGATACAAAAAACTAACATTACATAAAGTGTTGCTACGAATTGTATGTCTTGGGTAGAGATAGGGCAACCTAATTAATGGAAAATAAGATAACGGAGGAAAAGAGCGCGTGGATTTTTTTAAGAGCCAAGAGTCATTGTCGGCAATAGGGTGGATTTTACGCTCGATTGTCGGATTTGTATTCCTTATAATTGCTGCCAAAATGATGGGTCAGCGTTCAATATCGCAGCTTAGGTTTCTTGATTTCATCATCGCGCTGACGCTGGGAAATATTATTGCGCATCCACTGTCGGACGAGCAACTTGGCCTGAAGGGTTCCATGATTACGACTCTTTCGCTCGTGATCCTATACATAGTCGCGATCTGGCTCAGTTTAAAGATCCCACTGTTAAAACAATTTTTCGATCCTCCAGCGATTACTCTTATTCAGGAAGGGAAGCTTAATTACCGGAACCTATCGAAGGCAAAGTTACCTATTGATTTTTTGTATGCAGAGCTGAGAAAGTCGAGCGTAGAGGATATCTCGAAGGTTGCCTTTGCTTCATGGGAGCCAGGCGGTACTCTTTCTGTCTTCGTAAATACGGCTTATCAGCCTGTAACTCCGGCTGATCTGAAGTTGGCCACACAACCATTTAACCTGACCAAACCGATTATTGTGGATGGCCACATTGAACATGCACTGTTACGCGAAATCGGCAAAAACCGCGAATGGCTGGAAACGGTAATACAGCCCCACTTATTGAACAATGTCATCTTGGCAACCGTAGATAGTAAGCTTACAGTGCAGGTACATGTGGTTGAGGGTCCATAAACGTATGTTTCCTCCGAAAGTGTAATCGCGTAGCCATGAAATTTGAATATATAATACGGTTCACCGTAATGCTTCCAAATACAAAGTACAGTTTGACCACAAAATGTATATCAGTATATAAAGCAAAAAACACTCCTGACAATGGAGTGTTTTTTGTTATTCAAATTTATTTGAGGTCCATGTAGCAATTCCATTCATTGGACATGCAACAACCAGCCAATTATCAAATTCTACTCCCACCTGCCAACATTCATACTTCTCATGAAAACCATTAACAAATAATATGCTTCCTGATTCCAAGTTTATAATTAAATGTGGAGTAACGTCTCCCAATTTTATATCTGTAATTTTTTCACGTCTCAGCTTTATTATTTGACTTTCATTACTAGGGTATTGAGAGGGAACTGAATCAAATATAGTCCACTTTGATTCAATGTTCAGGTACAGTTGACCAGCTAAATCATCGAACTCGTTCAGCGAAGTCCCTATTTTCTTTATTCATTCCGTTCCCAGCTCTTTTCATCAACGTATAAGCAAAATTTTTACACCATATCTTGGATTTGTCGGTGTTGGCTTTTCGCTTCAAATTTCACTCCTAAAAAACTCAATTACGACACAAAGGCAGCCAGTCAATGGAGCGGCTGCCTTTGTTTAGCTAACGGAAGGTTAGTTCAAATATGCAGGTGACCTGCGTTTTTATATTAGCGTTTTGGCATTTTGCTCTCATCCATGTACAGCAGATTCCAGCGGTGACCGTCCAGGTCGGCAAATCCTGCGCCGTACATCCAGCCGTCAGTTTCACTTGGCTTGCCAAAGATGTTTCCTCCGGCAGACTCTGCTTTTTGGATAAAGGCATCTACTTCTTCTCTGCTTTCAGCACCAATGGAGAATATTACTTCAGCGCTATGGGAAGTATCTGCGGTCTTTGAACCTGTGAATTTCTCAAACGCCGCATCCGGAAACAGCAGAATTGTTGTTTGGCCTATAACAAGCTTGGCTCTCTCGTTACCAACACTCACCGCTTGGAATCCAATCTCATTGAAAAAGGCAGTTGACCTCTCAACATCTTTGACTGGCAGGTTAATCCAAATCTCCTGTGACATGGCTGTAGCCTCCTAATATATTTTCAACTATTCCTACTATACTCTACTTCTGGCAGCAGAAGCGATCTCTTTCGCAACTCACCTTTAATTGAAATACTCGATAGTTTTCTCAATAAATGCCTTGGCCGATTTTGTCAGAAAACGGTCGGAACGATGAATGATCTCAAAGTGACGATATGGCGGATCGTCTGTAATTCGGATGCAGTGTAGTGTTGGTTCATTCATCGCTTGGATCAGAGGATAAGGCAGCAATGTTCCTCCGACGTTGGCTTTAACCAAGCTAATAATGGAAGTTGCCGAACTGGTCTCCATGATCGTATTCAAGCTGAAGCCATATTTACGGCAATAGCCATCAACCAATTCTCTGCCTGTAAATCCTTCGGGGAACATTACAGTTTGGATATTACGCAGTTCCTGGATTCCAATTGTGCTTCGTTCAGCCCAATCATGTTTCTCGGAAACGACAAGTACATATTCTTCACTGCACAAAGGAATGCGTACAAGCCGGTCATCAGGAGCGGAAATGATCTCGATCCCGATGTCTACTTCATTATCCAGTACTTGATTCAAGACGTAGATCGAAGAGATAACCTTCAGCTGCACCTTAGGGAATCGCGTATGAAAATTCACGAGTAATGGGGTGAGCCGATAGTCCAGATCGGAAGGGAGAACACCAATTACCAACCGCCCTCGTTGATCATTGCGTAATTCAGCTAACGCATCCTGGGTATTCTGTAAATGCCGAATCATCTGTACACAGTGCTCCAGAAAGAGATTTCCGGCCTGAGTCATCACAATCTTTTTGCCGACTCGGTCAAATAAGGGAACTCCGAGTTCATCCTCGAGCGCGCGTATTTGTTGACTCAACGTAGGCTGAGATATGCCAAGCTTCTCAGCTGCTCGTGTAAAATGAAGCTCCTCACACACAGCAATGAAGTTTTCCATCTGACGAATCTCCATATGAATGACCTCTAATCATTGGTTTTTGTAATCATTTTAATAGAAACTATAGTATTGTTCAATCATTCTAATGATTCTATACTTAATCGTGCACCATCCAAAGATCTGTTATTAACAAATAGGATCATGGGTGAATGCATCGATACTACTACCATGAGGTGATTCATAATGAAACTTTTTTATATCGTCTTGGCGCTTATTCTGGCTTCACTGAATTTACGGCCACCCATTACATCCATTTCTCCTCTAATGAGCACCATTCAGAATGATCTGGGTATAAGCGGGATTACCGCCAGTCTGTTAACCACACTTCCGGTATTATGTATGGGTATATTTGCTCCGTTCTCCGTACGATTAAGCAGAAGGTGGGGAAATGAGGGTGCAATTGTTCTGGCTTTAATCCTCATTGGGTTAGGTACGGGATTACGATGGTTTGTTGGTACAACTCCTTTGATGATGTTCACTTCTTTTCTGTCCGGTGTAGGGATTGCATTGGCAGGGCCGCTGTTGTCCAGCTTCATTAAGCAGTACTTCCCTGACCGAGTGGCATCCATGGTGGGTATTTACTCTACAGCGATGGTGATGGGGGCCAGCATTAGTGTGGGACTATCGGTTCCGCTACAGCATACGCTGGGTGGTTCGTGGAGAGGCTCGTTGGCTGTATGGGCATTACTCGCAGCCATTGCATTGCCGATATGGTTGAGATTAGCCTGGTCTGCGCACGCAGATCGACAATCCGGTAAAATCTCCAGTGTACTTAATGCACCACTTCCGGTGAACAACAAACGTGCCTGGGTGCTGACATTATTCTTCGGGCTGATGGCAGCGATCTTCTATTCATTGACCGCTTGGCTTGCACCAGCAATCCAAAGCCAGGGGTATAGTCAAGAGACGGCCGGCAAAATCCAAACTTTATTTACATTGATATCACTGCCCTCTACGTTGTTCATTCCCATGCTTGTACATCGTTACCAAAGACGTGTATTCTGGCTTGTCGGGTGTGCATTATTGGAGTTGATGGGTGTCCTGATGCTGAACCTAACCGTTAGCCCCTGGCTCGCGGCGATTCCGCTCGGTATTGGAGCGGGTGGGCTGTTCCCGATTGCACTGATGTTGCCCATTGATGAAACAAGCAGTGCTCAAGAAGCCAGTAGCTGGTCCGCAATGACCCAATCTGGTGGCTACATTCTCGGAGCGCTTGGGCCGCTAGCCATTGGCTGGCTGCACGATGCAACAGGCAGCTTCGTTCAAGCATTTTATGGATTGGCTGTAATCATCGTGCTTCAGATTATCGTTCAAATGGCTATAGGAAATAAAAAAAAGTTCTCCAGCGAGTTATGATAAACCGCAACCTGGTGTATAAAGAAATCTATCAATATGATGAAATCTCCTATTTCTGTTCCGTCTCTTTTTCTAGAGCGTGAGCAATGCTAAGCTCCACAAAGTTCAGCGCTTCGTCGGAAACGGGATATAGTCCTGACTCTGATGTAGGGAGCTTCCTCACTTCCCAAAACTTCTCCATCAATTCCTCGTCTCCATTAAAGGTTTCGTGTGATAGCTTTATTAACTCACAGGCAATGGAATAACCTTCATCAGATTCAGGTGGAACAGATTGTTGTATGCACCACTCAATCCGGCGCAGCAAAGAGGCATATTGCTGAGTGGTCTGGTCATTACTGCTGAGATTGGGTAGTGCATTTTGTAGAAAGGTACTTTCGTCATCGTTGAAGTAATCGATCCATTGTTTAGAAATGGGTTGTACGTTCTGGACCAGATGAGAAACCCGATCCCAGGAGAGTGTACCTTCTAGATCAATCATGTTGATCAAAGAAGTAGTATTTGCAATACTGCCCTGAAGAGAAGCAAGCTGCTCCTGAAGATGATTATGATGTGCGATTAGAATATGACGAAAGGATAGCTTGTCCATTACATTTTGAATGTCTTCAAGCGGTAGTGATAGTGATTTAAGCAACGTTATCTTTTCGAGAGTGAATAAATCTTCTTCTGAATAATAACGGCGGCCGTTATCTTCCTTATAACTCGGTGTAAGTAGACCGATCTGATCGTAATAACGTAGGGTTCGAACCGAAATGTTCCGCTGTTTGGATATTTGTCCTGTTGTCCATCTATTCATGGTTCTTTTTCCTCCCAAAAATAATGCTTGCAGGTGACGTAACGTCACCTATTATCATTAAATTATATCACAGAGGATTGAGGGATTAAGGATGACCAGCACGGAAATGTGGAAGAAGATGGATCAGTGGACATGGCGTGAGTTTATTGCTTTACTTGCGCTTGAGTTTGTATTTGTTATATTCGTTATCAAATATGCGGTACAGTCAATGTATGAGCAATGGCTGGGGAATACTCTTTATTCAGGAACTCTTACAGGGCTTACCATAGCAATTGTACTTTTGTTAGGGTTATATTTTATTGCTTTACGACCGAAGAAAATGCCTTGGACTGAGGTAGGAGTAAAGAGATTTTCTGCGAAAGATTGGTGGAGAATTGCGCTGTGGACACTTATTCTTATCGTATTGAGTATGGCGACTCTCTATCTCACGAGTTTTCTTGGGAATACGGTGGACAATAGCAAAACAGAGAGTCTGAAGCAAAATGTCACTCTATTTACTATGATTATTGGTATTGTGTCGGCAGGGATCGTATCACCATTTTATGAGGAGATATTTTACCGTGGATTTATATATCGTTGGTTACGGACTCGTGTTAGTATGAGCTGGGCGATTGTGATTAGTTCGCTAATCTTTACGCTTGCACATTTTCCCACTATGAATGCCATGCCCGTGAATTTTATTAGTGGAGTTGTCCTTGCATGGACCTATGAACGTACGGGATCGGTCGTGCCTGGTATGATCGTTCACGGTGTGTTTAATACGATTGCCGTGTTGTTAACAGCGATGAGTTAGAGTGATGATTATATTATGTATAAACGATGAGCGCTGATGAGCCTCAGGGTTTCTGCATTAATTGGACGAGAGAGCAACGTATTTAAGACTTCGGTACTGACCAAAGGCCTGGGTGTAATTCAACTAGCGGGTAGGATAATGGAAATGATTTGTAGAAAAAAACCTATAAATGAAAGTGACAAAAGTGGACAATTCTACCGGCAGTTGAATAAAGCGCCTGTGAAAATTCAACCACCGCTTGATAGGATTGCGTTTGAGGAAATGCTATGCTGTTTTCGACAGTGCGCACTGTACATTTTGTTTTATTGGAGGTATACAATGCTCGACTTGCGTAAAATTGGAGCTTATATTTCGAAGCTTCGCAAAGACCAGGATTTGACCCAATTAGAACTTGCCGACCAACTGAATGTAAGTCATCAAGCGGTATCGAAATGGGAACGGGGCGACTCGCTACCGGATATCGGAACGCTTCCGCAGTTTGCGAGGTTATTCGGCAAAACGGTAGACGACATTTTAAATGCAGGAGACAACGCAGAAAATCGGGAGCACCCGCACCTAGGAACGATCGTTGAGGATATCGCAGAGAACAGGCCGGACCAAGTTGCAGAGATGGTCAATACCGGTGAGGTGGAGGTGGAAGAGCTTGTAGAAGTAGCGCCGTTTGTAAAAGCGAGTGCTCTGCATAAGGTTACAGAACGATTAGACAGCAGCGTCCTTAAGTTAGACGTGATCATGCGGCTGGCTCCGTTCCTTGGAACAGATACATTGGATGAACTGGTTCGTCAGGCAGAAGAGGGCGAAATTGTGTGGAATACCATTACTGGACTCGCTCCGTTCGTCAGCAGCGACACATTAAGCCGACTGGTAGATAAATCAATTGACGGTTCCTTAGAAGTGCACAATCTTGTTGGAATTGCCCCATTTCTTGAAAAAGAACATGTAGATCGGTTGGTACAACAAGCAGAAGAGGGTAGCTTGAGCTGGAATTCCGTTCAAGGGTTGGCACCCTTTATTAGCAGAGAAACGTTAAGCCGCTTGGTAGACCGGGTTGCAGATGGCACTATTGATGCGAACCGGATCATTAGCCTCGTACCTTTTCTGGACAGGGAAAATCTCGAGAAGTTAATTAGTGGAGTCGAAGCTGAACATCTTAGCCCAGATCTGCTGGCAAGCCTTGCTCCTTTCGTCGATCAAGGGACATTGAGCAGAATGGTGACAAACTTATTAAATAAAGTAAAGTAGACACGTATATCGGAGATTGGTGATGCATAGGCAATGGCGTTAAGCTAACATCATACGCTAGTTCAATAAACACGATAAAGGCAGCCCGTCAGTAAATGTGATCGGCTGCCTTTATTCAACTAACGGGCAAGTTACCTTAATAAACTAGGTGGTGGATAAAATATAAATATAAGAGTTCTCTCCCGAACTATTAGAAAAAGTCATGGTACGATGTCCTTATTCGGTTGTTTCAGGGGGAGTGAGGAGAACATGTTAAATACTCATGATGTTGCAATAGAAGCATTAACTTGTTATTCAATTACTTATCAATCAATAGATCATATTGGTCAAAATGCAAACACTATCTATAAAGTGACAGATGAAGAAAGTAACTGCTATAGTTTGCGGATACATCTATCAAAAAATGATTCGATGGAAAGGATTTGGTCTGAGGAAAAAGTCATTCATTCAGAAATGATTTGGCTGGAATCATTAATAAATGATACTGATTTGGTGTTACCGTCACCTATAAAAAATAACATTGGTGAATATGTTACTAAGATAGCTGACATGAACTGTACATTGGTAAAATGGGTAGAGGGTGAGCAAAAACAATTTGTTCCAACAGTCAATGATGCCGAGTACGTAGGCAAATTGATCGGAAAGCTTCATAAACAATCATCTATTTGGAAGGTTCCGCAATCATTTACTAGACCATCCTTTGATAATACTAGAATTTCACAATCATTAGAAAAGCTCAAACAGCTTGCTGACGGTGGTGGTGAGCTCAATAAAAATGATGTGGCAATTCTGCAATTGGCAGGAGAGCGTGCAATTTTAATGATGAACGATATAGAAAGAACACCTAGCAACTGGGGGGTAATTCACGCAGACTTGATTCCAAGTAATTATGTGTTTCATAAACAAGAAGCTAGAGCCATTGATTTTGGAGCTTGTGGGTTCGGATATTATTTATTCGATTTAGGTTGGACACTTTCTTATATCCATCCAGTTTTCAGAAGCCAGTTGCTAGAATCATACGCAAAACAATTCGACCTGCCTCATAACTATGTTCAACAGTTAGAAGGCTTCTTTGTGGCGGCCCAACTTGAAACAATGAATTTTTGGCTTGGGTTGCCTGATTCTAATGAGTGGTTGCCCAGTCATATTAGTAAATTAGCAAGTCGGGAATTTAAGTTATATGTAAATAAAGAAGAATTTCTCTTCAGTGGGACTCCTTACTGGGAGTAGTTTGTTTAATTAACGGGAAACGATGGCTCAAGAATCACGATCAGGCAGCTGCGTGGTCGGCTGCTTTTTGCTCGATCTTGATCGTATCGGACCGTATTGCAGCTATTCCAGCATATGAGTTCATATTGCGAAGGTTTCGGACTGTATAGCTCTTATTGCACTTGATTTGCATAGAAAAGAAGTACATTTGAGCGAATAGCTGCAACTGAGTCCGATAGTGTGGCAAAACGAGCTGAATTATGGAAATAAGAGCAACTGAGTCCGAACAGTTGGTGAAAAGAACGCCGCCTGCCAAATTTGCTCCTAAACGTGCTACCCAGTGCTTAAACTAGCCGTCTATAGCTCAAGCTATCTACACCGTGCGCGGAATTAGCTACCTATAGCCCAACCTAGCTACTCCGTGCGCAGAATTTGTTACCGGTTGCTCAAACTAACCGCCTATGTCTCGAAACTAGCTGCCTTTTGCTCGATCTTGATCGTATCGGACCGTATTGCAGCTATTCCAGCATATGAGTTCATATTGCGAAGGTTTCGGACTGTATAGCTCTTATTGCACTTGATTTGCATAGAAAAGAAGTACATTTGAGCGAATAGCTGCAACTGAGTCCGATAGTTTGGCAAAACGAGCTGAATTATGGAAATAAGAGCAACTGAGTCCGAACAGTTGGTGAAAAGAACGCCGCCTGCCAAATTTGCTCCTAAACGTGCTACCCAGTGCTTAAACTAGCCGTCTATGGCTCAAGCTATCTACACCGTGCGCGGAATTAGCTACCTATAGCTCAACCTAGCTACTCCGTGCGATAATTTAAGGATGGGCAAAGGTGAAAACGTTTATTGGCTTATTACGCACCAATTAAACATTGGAAAGAAGCTGAATATAAACAAGAAGGCAGCCGATCAACACGATCAGCTGCTTTTGTTCATCTAAGAGTAATTTCTTAAATAAATAAAAGCATCCTTGACTTTCCCCTGCACGGGAAGCTGTATACTCACATTATGTTATAGATTGGAGATGATATTTTGTTCAAAATCAGTGCATTTTCTAGGCTAAGCAAGGTATCCTTAAAAACACTGCGTTATTACGACCAGATTGGCATACTTAGGCCGAAAAAAGTGGATCAGGATACGTGCTACCGTTACTATTCCGCAGATCAGCTTCTTGAGCTCAACCGAATTTTAATCTATAAGGAATTGGGTTTTACATTGCCCCAAATTAAACAGCTGCTTCAGGAAAATATTTCATTAGAAAATATTCAAGGCATGTTTAAGCTGAAAAGAAGCGAAATCCAGCATATCATCGATACGGAACAAGCTAAACTCGTCAGGATTGAGGAGCGTATGCAGCTTATAGAAAAAGAGGGGCAATTCGAAACGGGTCAAGAAATCAGAGTCAAGGCAGAGGCTGCTCAATTGTTTCTTTATCAGAAAGCATGCGGGAAAGAAGAGGACATTCCGGATTTGCTTCGTCAATTTGATCAGTTTATAACGACGGAAAATCGTCAATTAATTCAAGGTCCTCAGGTTGTTTTGTGGAAAGAAGTCGAAGGAAAAGAGGATGAGTTTGAGTTTGAAGTTGGGTATTTTTTAACCTGTGAGCTGCGATCATTCCCAGAACCGTTTCAGCTACGGACTCTTCCTCCTGAACCGATGATGGCCACAATGGCTTTTCATTCAAATACTAATTTTGATTGTGCGGCCTGTGTTCATTTAGCTAAATGGATTGAGAAAAACAACTATCAGATCAAGGAGAACGAACCGGGCAGGGAGTTATATTTACCGTTATCTCCAGAACGAGATGCACAATTCATAGAAATACAAATTCCCATTATAAATAGATAACTGAAGAAGGTGGAGTGGGGGAAATTGAAAAATAAACGGATCATTTATGTTCTGGCACTGGCTGTTTTTCTGATTGGAACCATTGAATATATTATTACGGGAGTTATTGAGATGATCGCTGTGGACTTGGGAGTATCTACTTCAGAAGTTGGATTATTGGTGACTGTGTTTGCCCTCTCCGCAGCCATTGCCGCTCCGGTTTTGATTGCATTAACGATCAATGCAGATCGCAAAAAACTACTAATGACCACCTTAGGTGTGTTTATTGCCAGCAACGGACTTATGTTTGTAGATCTTGCTTATGAAACAGTACTATGGTTACGTATTATCCAAGGGGCTAGCGGAGGAATTGCTACCGTTGTGGCCATGGCAATAGCGACACGTCTTGTTGAAAAAGAAAAAAGGGGCAATGCCATCGGCATCATTTTGATGGGGCTTAGCAGTTCGCTAGTGCTTGGTGTTCCTGTGGGCACATTTTTTAGTGAGATGTTTGGATGGAGAGTGCTATTTGTTTTAATAGGATTATTAAGTATTCTTCCATTACTTATCATCTATAAAAAGGTTCCGGCAATCAAAGAAGAGGAAAAGGTTACTCTCAGAATGCAGCTCTCTATTTTAAAAAATCCAACCATTCTGATGGCCTTGGTTATTACGTTATTTTATGTCGGCGGCTATTCTACACTGTTTACTTATATTACGCCTTTCTTGCAAGCAACCTCCTCTCTTTCCATGACCGAAATCAGCGGTGTTCTGTTCTTGGCGGGCATTTGCAGCTTTGTCGGATCCAGATTAGGCGGACAATTGGCAGATGCAAAAGGATCGAAATTTACCATTTGTCTCGGGCTCCTGTTACAAGGGGCGACTTTGCTTTTATTCGCTCTAGCCGGAGTGAATCTCTTGGTATTAATCTTGGTTTTAATGATTTTTATGTTAGCAACGTGGAGTATTTCCCCGGCCCAGCAACTATATCTGGTTACTCTGGCGCCTAGAAATCCGGACATTGCTCTTAGTGTAAATACTTCGTTCATCCAATTTGGCTTTGCACTGGGATCTGGATTAGGCGGGTTAGTTATCAGTCGTACATCTGTCCTATATTTGAATTGGCTGGGTTTTGCCGCTGTATGCATAGCTTTACTTCTTGCCATCTTACTATTTAAAAAAATGAGCAGTAGGACTAAAACTACTATGGCTATTAAATAAGAAATGGATCGAACTGCTGATGATTTCGAGAGCCGGGTGGATAGAATTAATTGCCTATCATGGTTTTCAAGGGCTATATGAAATTAATGAAAAAAGTGGTTGGTTTGACTGCGATAACCTCGAAGAATTTATTTTTGAAGTCGAATCACATGTCGATTCATTACCTTAACTTTACGCTAACGTGAAACGATAACTCAATAACGACACACAGGCAGTCGGTCAATGGATCGGCTGCCTATGTTCAACTAACGGGCAGGATACTTCCAATATGTGGTATTCTAAGGTATGGGATTTGAACAGGGGGGAGCCATGTTGACGGAAATAAAATATCCAGTTAAGAATCCATCAAGAATTGGAACTATTATAGGCATGATTGCTATTATATCGAGTCAATCTATTCTTGTATTGAGATTATGGAATCAGAGGGGGGTATTCTACGCTTCGTTAACTGTGGTTCTTTTGTGTTTAGTTTTATTGTTACTCGCATTGTACAGAACATTTTTTAAGAAACCAACGGAGTTATGCCTATCCAATGAGCAAATTTTATTAAATGGAAATATTATTAATTCAAAGGATATTAAAGTGATAATGACCAGGGGGTACTTTAAACCTGTTATTGGGATATTACCTTACAGGAGGAAGATCGTCCCATTGGATATGGCATTTAGGTATTTAAAGGATGAAGATAGAGGTATCTCGGATTTAAAGAGTTGGGCAAAAATGAACAATGTTAAGATGGTCAATAAATCGTTTCAAACGTGGATATAAGTGTATTCAAAAGCACTATTCGGCAGTTAAATGCGGTATTATATGGTACGATTATCCATAAGAGATGAGGTGCCTTTATCAAGAAGAAATATGCTTTTCTAATCGTTTCCATATTATTATTTGTGATGGCTTATACAAAACCAAGTAGTCAATATTATGATAATTACCTCCATAAGGTTCATGGTCTTAAATGTGACAGTTCCGAAAGCTCAAATTGCTTTCATACTATTAATGACTTGAAATCATCAAGTCTCACACATCAGATTATTTTTATGACAGCAGAAACAAAAATTTTTGGAGAGGCAGATAATAAAATACGAGTAGTAGGTATTTTCAATCATTTTTTTGTAATAGAAAATCGTCTTCATCCTAAATCAGATAATAACAATAATATCGAAGTTCCGTTAAGCTAACGGGCAGATTAACGTAGGAAAATAGATATGGACGTGACTGAAACGGAGCTTTTAAATATAGCTATATATATTGAACTTGAAAATATTTTATAAGGGAAGAGAGACGCAAATATAAAATATTGGGAATACGGATGTTAGTGGTTATGGATCTATCAATAATTAAGTAAAACATGAAAGCGAAGAAGGAGCCATTGTCGAAAAACAACGGCTCCTTCTTTATGACTTGCTATTTTGATGAACTTGTTGGAATATGAGCATCAGTCGGGTTTTCATTTGTTTCATTTATGAGTAACGAATTGGGATAAAATTTCGAAAATGTTGATTCATCTACTTTTAAAAAAAACTTGCCTTCAAAAATTAGTTGATTCGTATTAGGTCCGATTTGATCTAAATTTCTTGCTATCTCCGATTCCTTAAAGATACTTTGTTTATCTGCTCGCAAGAACATGCCATGAGGTGTATATAGTTGACTATAATACCCTTTTGCGATTTTTGATTCTACGGATTCTTTTACAGATTCTACGGATTCCACGTTATTTGTTGAAAAATTAGTGTTAACAGGATGTTCATCTGTCTTATTTACGGTTACCATTTCTGGATAGGTGTCTGCTTTTGAATTGGATATTAACACCACTCCTGAAATAATAGTCACTGCAAAGGCTATTAAGCCTATTTTTTTAAACATACTATCCCCAACCTTTCTTTACCAGTAAATATGTCCTACTTTAAAACATTATATTCACAAAAATGTTGAACGAATCGATAAGGTTCGTAAAGGAAAAGATCCCACTATAAAATGTTCTATTTTCCTAATTTTATAATAATACCTTTTAAAGTACATGTGAACATCATTTTACGATAATATTAATTTCCTTATGCATTAAATCTCCAATTCTTCTCTATGTATTTCCGGTGGCATTTGGAAAGACATGCGTTAACCGAAATTGTAGACATTTTGGACAAATTATTTCCTGCCCTCAGCGGGTATTTGGAACGCTTAACGCAAGCTGGGACTTCAGGCCTTGAATTTGGTGTGTATCCTGGAGGAATCCGAAAACTTTCTGACGAACAAGAAGAACGGCTGAAGGAGACCATTGCCAAGCAAAGAACGGTGATGCTAGATTCGAAGCGAAATGCACTTGGACGTTCGTGCATGGGTCCTTCGCGAGTTCGGCGAGAAATATACCCTAAAAGGAATCCCTAGAATGCTGAACGGCTTGGTTTTAGCTATACAAAAGCCACCTATACGCTGGTATGAGACAACAAGAGGAACAAAAACAATTCCGCGATGTCACTTTACCTGAGCTAAAGGAGAAACTGAACCAGCGAGAAATTGACCGTCTTTTATTTGAAAAAGAACCCTTTTTTTGAGCATTCAACTATCGGGAAACGATAGTTGAATAATACATTACATTGATAAGCAGGTGCTTCGGTATTCTGCTCTTTTTATTAAGCTAACGGGCAGGATAGCGTAAACAAAATGATCCAAAGTATTAACCATACGTAGTTAATTACATTTCGGGATTAGCGCAATGATTTTCGGCAGCTTCGTTTGGTTAACGGGGGTAGTTTAAGTAAATGTAAATATTTACTTGCGAACTAATGTTCGATACAATAAACTTGATTCCATTACAAAAAGGAGATGTTGGATATGTATAAACACATTAAAGATTTTGCCGCAACTTGGCAGAATGAAACGGAAGCAACAATGCGGACACTGGAGATGCTGACCGACGAGTCTCTTGGCCAACAGATAACAAGCGATCATAGAACGCTTGGACGTGTTGCATGGCACCTTGTACAGACGTTGCACGAAATGCCATCTCGGACGGGACTGTCTTTCGAAGGACCGGGCGAAGATATGCCGGTGCCAGCTTCGGCAGCAGACATCGCGTCAGTCTATAAGAGGACCTCACAAGCGCTCCTTGATGCTATACAGTCCAGTTGGAAAGATGAGAATCTGCTTATCATGAGCGATATGTATGGTGATCAATGGCCAAACGGCTTAATGCTGGATATTCTCGTAAAGCATGAGATTCATCATCGTGGTCAGATGACAGTCCTGATGCGTCAGGCAGGCCTTCGTGTGCCGGATCTTTACGGCCCGACAAAAGAGCAGTGGGCAGAGTACGGAGCGCTACCTCCAGTAATTTAGAGTAAGATTATATCCGCTTTGGCCGTTTGGCTATAGTGGGATTTATAAGTATTTTATCATAGGATTGAAAGTGGTAGCTTGAATCATAGACAAGAGGATACCATCGGACTGAAACTGTTGATTCTATTGAACTAACGGGTAAGTTGAGCCACGCGGATTGAGGTTAAGATTTATTGAACTAACTGGAAACGTTAATTAAAAACATGTAAGCAGCCGCTCAAACAACCGGCTGCTTTTTCATTAAAGCTAACGGGCAGGATAGTTGAATGATTTCGCGAATAACTTAAGTCATGACGAATTTACGAAGTTCGCAAAAAGGCGTTAGCCGAAAGAAGTTCTTAGTTTAGGAGGAGTCTATATGATATTAGAAAAAGTTATAAATAGAATTGAAATACAAAGTGAATATAAGGATTTTGTTGATAAGTATATAGATAATATACTTACCGAATTCAAAGGTAAGATTCATAGCATTTATATGTGTGGCTCGATTCCAAAAGGAACTGCTAAACCTTTTAAGTCAGATGCAGACTTTACTATTGTATGTGTAAATCCCAAAGATATTGATTACGAAAGATTGTCAAAAATTAAAGACAGGCTTTTGGAAGAATATCCAATAGTAACTAAGATTGATACGATAATTTGCTCGATTGACGATGTATTAAGTAAACCAAATGAGTGGGGTTTTTGGGTAAAGATAATTTGTGTTTGCATATATGGTCATGACGTTGGTGAAAAAGTACCACCGATAATTATTTCTCCAGAGTTCATTTTAGACTTAAATACAGAGACCAAGGAGGAAATAGATCGTATACATAGTTTACTTTCTAATGCTAGTGATAACACAATGAAAACTAGATATATTAAAGGTTACTCTAAGAGATTAATTCGTGCATTATACTCTTTGGTTTTAGAAGATACAGGTGTATGGCAAGATGACATTATTAAGATGAAGAATGCCCTATTAAACTATTGTGAGATTGACTCCGCTTTAGTTGATTATCTGTATGCTTGTTACTTGGATAGTAATGTACTTGTTGAAGAGTTTCTGGGAATTGCAGATGAAGTATGTAGCTATTTTGAGAACGTCTTAAATGCAATGGCTGCTTCCAGAACTTCCTTCGGCTAACACCATATTGACGCTCCGGGTCACTCTGAGAAGCGAGTGACCACATCCAGCCCCCTAAGCCCGTCGGGACGTCACTGCGTTAGGTGTTTGGCAAGCCTCACAACTATAAGCAGCGACTCTAATTAAAACATATGACTATCGAGCTAACGGGAACTTTAGTTGAATACTACACATTAATGAGCAGGCGCTACGGTAGCCTGCTGTTTTTATTGAAGTAACGGGCAGATTTGCACAATAGTCACCGCAGTTTAATGCGACTTCAAAATAAAAAGGAGAGAAAAGACCCATGAATACTACACTTGGCAGATTAACAGGTCGAATCGCAATAGTAACAGGTGCAAGTCGCAGCACAGGAATCGGTGCTGCAGTGTGCAAAGAGTTGGCCTATCTAGGCGCTGATGTATTTTTTACACACTGGGTTAGTTACGATCAACAGATGCCCTGGGGTAGCAATAACGAGGAGCAAAAGCAACTTTGTGAGGAAATACGTTCCATGGGCGTTCGTTGCGAACACCTAATGATGGATCTTTCTGTACCTGAAAGCTTTGTGGATTTATTAAATAACGTTGAGCAGAAGCTGGGAGAACCTTCCATTCTTGTTAACAATGCTTGTTATTCGGTTAACGATGACTTAACCACGATTACCCCAGAGTCTTTGGATGCACACTACGCAATTAATGTTAGGGCGGTAACTATGCTTAGTGTGGAATTCGCTAGACGGTTTACGCAATCGGCAGGTGGTCGAGTTATTAATATGACATCGGGCCAATCACTAGGTCCCATGGCTGGGGAAATCTCTTATGCCACAACGAAAGGGGCAATAGATGCTTTCACACGAACTTTTGCAGCAGAGGTGGGACCGAAAGGCATCACCGTAAATGCGATAAATCCTGGACCCACAGACACCGGCTGGATGACTCCTGTCCTACGACAGCAGTTATCTAAGCAATTTGTAACAGGTAGAGTAGGATTGCCTAAGGATGCAGCTCGTCTGGTTGCATTCTTAGCCACCGATGATGGGGAGTGGATTACCGGCCAAGTTTTACATTCCACGGGTGGATTCAACTAACGGAGAACGATAGTTGAATAATACATTACATTGATAAGCAGGTGCTTCGGTATCCTGCTCTTTTTATTAAGCTAACAGGCAGGATTGTTTAGAAAGTCCCTGATTGTATTTACCTATGCTTACTGTTAATCTAAACAATAGAGATGCAAACAAAGGAGCATAAACTTATCATGTGGAATACTCTGTAAAGATTAACAATTTGAAAGGATGCCTGAAATAGTGACTACACTATTTTATTAGGTATGCTTTTCTTTAATCTTATAGGGTATGCAGGAAAAGGTGTATCATATACCCATCCTGCGGATACCTGATGGTATCCGCTTTTATTCGTGGGAAACAGCATAACAGCATCTCTATTGATTCCTACCTGTTTATCCTTCTACTAGCGAGTGGAGGAACTTTGTTATGCGATCGAAGTTAGTCTTGATTGAGGGAATGCCAGGATCTGGTAAAACAACAACTGCTCAGCAAGTTCATGAAATTCTTACGGAAGTGAACATTACATCCCAGCTTTTTTTAGAAGGAAATCTGGAACATCCTGCTGATTATGATGGAGTCGCTTTCTTTAAGAAAACCGAATGCGATGAATTATTGAATACCCGTAAAAAGTTTAAAGATTTGTTGAGTAATCTAATGATTAAACAAGGTAACGATTACTTCCTGGAATATCGGAAAATAAAAAATGAAGTCTGGTCAAGTTTTCCAGATGAATTGCATCACGCAGTTTTTAAACATGATATTTATGAATTGCCGCTAGATCAAAATAGGAAACTGATAACAGAAAGATGGAAGAAGTTTGCGGATCGTGTTTTGTATGGCGCAGACACCTTTGTTTTTGATTGTTGTTTTATACAAAACCCTGTAACTATAGGCATGATTAAACATGGTGCGAAGAAGGAAGACGTTATAAGTTATGTTATTGAACTGGCAACAATTGTAGAGCGATTGAATCCATTGTTGATATATGTACAGCAGAATGATCTTGATCATTCTTTCAGAAAGGCTGTAAAGGAAAGACCTCAGGAATGGTCAGAGGGATTTATTGAATATTACACGAACCAAGGGTATGGAAAAGAACAAAATTATAAAGGGTTAGATGGAACACTGCAGGTTCTTAAAGCAAGAAGGGAACTGGAAGAAGAAATTTTTAACAGATTAAACATTACCAAGATAAAAGTTGATAACTCTTCTTATAATAAAAATGATTATAAGCAAGTTTTAGAGGGCATTTTATCAGAATATTATAAAACAACAAACTAATGAGAGAATGGATTCTAATGATTGCAGGCTGAAAAAGAGGCAATCTATAAAGCTTACGGGAAACGATAGCTGAGGAGCATTGCCATGACAATGCTCCTCTTTTATTTGTTAAAGTTACGGGCAGGATTGCTTCATCAATTGTCGAATCCTTTGCTTGAATATTTCTATAAAGGGGGGGATGGAAATTAAAATACGAGAAGTTGTAGCAAATGATTATACTGAAGTTGTTTTTTTATGGAATGATGTACTTGGCGTTCGCAATGTTAATATTGAAAACTTTCGAGTTACTATGGAAAACATGAATAAGGCTGGAAATTACAAAACATTCGTTGCATTATTTGAAAATGATGTGGTTGGTTTTGTCACTATAGTTCAGGCGTTATCCGTAGGGTCTTCGAATGGTTATCTACATATTCAAGGGCTTGCTGTTAAAAAGGAATTACAGCATAATGGGATAGGTACAGAACTACTAAGATACACTGAAAATTACGCTAAAGAAATGGAAATATCAAGTATTATTTTATGTAGCGGATTTAAGCGAACCGACGCCCATGCTTTCTATGTGCATAATGGCTATGACAAAGATTCATACTGCTTTGATAAGATTATTAAACTTGACTAATTTTGAATATGTAATAGCCGAGCAGCCATTTTGTATTAAGTTAACGGATAACGATAACTCAATAACGACACACGGGCAGGTCAGCGTGGGATTTATGTTGTTATTCAGGAGGATTTTTAATTGTGGGTTTTGAACAGGATTTTAAAAAAAGGGTACATGAAGTTATTACACAGAAACAATTATGTTCAGTTATGAATGACACTAAGTGGGGAAACTTACAAAGTGATGTACTAAATAAACTACCTTTTACCCCTCCATATCAAGCTAAGTATGTATTAGACGATATACTTTATCCAGAGAACTTCGAAAACGACGTCTGGTATTTAGGGGATTGGATAGAAGGACTTTCACCTTTTTTTTCTGTAGAATGGATACGGGTTAGACCAAGGTATCAGAAGCACAAGGGGAATCTGCTTCCTCCTGAATTAATTGACATAAGTAAAGAATTTCTTTCGATTTTACATGAATTAAGAATTCCGTATAGAGAAGAAAATAATACATTTTTCATTTATGGATATATATCAAATACAGACTCACTTTTCAAAGGTAATCAATTGAGCTAACGGGACACGTTAGTTCAATAAACCAGCGGCAGTCTAAAACTTTATTTACTCAGACACCAACTTTCATTTAATTTGATCATATTACACGTTCGAAGATGCTTTCGGACACAGTTGGCCTTTAACTAAACACAGAACATTAATCCTATCGTTACTGGAGGTTGATGCACTGTGTTTTTTTCTGCGGATTTCTTCGTTTGCTTCGCTCTATAGAAAATCATGAAGTTAATATTCAGTTGAGGATCTCATCACTATCTGTTTACGATTCAGAGTTAGAGTTAGAGAAGGCCAAGCGAAAAAGGAGCTTTCTCATGAACACAGATCCTAAAGTACTTATTGTAACTTCGGCATTTGGAGACGGGCATATCAAAGTAGCAGAAGCAATTGATCATTCTTTTAGACGTAGAGGGATCAGCCGGATTGTTACCTTGGATCTTTTCGCTGCAGTCTACCCTAGTCTGAATGAGCTGTCCCGCAGATTCTATCTGAACAGCACAGGTTATACTCAAGAATTTTATGGATTAGTGTATAAGTTGACGAGTAAGATTAAACCAGACCAGTTCATGGGTAAATGGATTCATTCTATGGGCAAGCGGAAAGTGCAAAGGATCATCGACGAGATTGGACCGGATATTATCATTCATACCTTTCCCTATTTGGCCGCTGCTGAGCTTGCATCAACAAAGGGAAGACGAATCCCCCTTTTCACTGTCATGACGGATTATGTGGTTCATGGCAGGTGGCTTCATCCACAAACCTCGAAGTATTTTATTGCTACGGAAAGTATGAAAGCAGAACTGATGTCATTAGGTATTGCTGAAGAAAAGCTTGTGGTTAGCGGGATTCCGATTCGTGAAGCTTTTGAACAGACTCAGGAACGTGAAGCCCTTTTACGTAAGCATGGACTAGATGGAAATCGACATTATCTATTACTTGCGGCAGGGGCTTACGGCGTATTGAGTGATATTAACCATTTAATAATAAGGGCGCTGCAGCAATCAAACTTCGATGTAATGGTATTGTGCGGGAATAATCATAAGCTCCAGATGGCTACGGAAGAGCTTTTTCAAGAGAATCCTCGGGTTCACATACGGGGTTATACAGAAGAAATGCAGGAGCTAATGTGCATATCCTCCTGTCTGTTGACCAAAGCAGGGGGGATTACCTTGACTGAGGCGATGGCTCTAGCACTTCCTGTAATTGTCTATCGTCCGCTCCCCGGTCAGGAGGCAGGCAATGCAGAATGGTTGTCTGAGCACAATTTAATAGAGATTGCCCGAAACGAGGAGCAGTTAGTAGAGCAGCTTCAGAGATTGGAGCATCTGGGGTACAGGGATGAAAAGGTGCAGGATATAAAGAACTTTTCCCGGAAATCAGCCGCGGATGCTATCGTTACTGAGGCTTTAGAGGTTATCAAGCTGCGGCAGCCGTCTGTTTCAGCCGTAAAATCTATGGTTGTTGAAGGGCAGGCGAAGACGATTCATGGATATTATTAGCAAGGTAGAAAGACCACGCGTTGTGGGTCCTCTAATTGGAGGCTGGCTCGGAAGCTCGGAAAATGAATTGCTGCCTTTTCAAGTAAGCGACTGTTTATTTGATTATAATTATTTATTACCAGATAAAGGGTCGATAAGATGTTATTATTTGTATGGGTGAATTTATTGAAAATGGTGCTTTATTGTCATTGGGGAGGACAAAATGTACACGAATCAGAAGATAGAGGATATCTTGCATGAAATGCTAATCAAGTTTGTGGAAAATGAAAAGTTTCCGGGATTAGCGGCCGGAATCGTAAAGGACAACCGAGTTCTGTTTACTGGTGAATATGGGACGGCAAATTTATCGACGGGTGATCCTGTAGTTCGTGGCACTTTGTTTCACCAAGCCTCTGTCTCCAAAACCTTCGTAGCAACCGCCATTATGCAATTAGTTGAGCGTGGTAAGGTAGAATTGGATGCCCCCATCACTAAATACCTGTCATATTTTAAGTTAGAGGATGAGCGGTATCAAAATATAACAATAAGACAGCTTATGAATCATACCTCCGGTATGCCTGATGAGGAAGATTATGCGTGGGATCGCCCTGAATACGACGAGCAAAGTCTTGAACGATATGTAAAAGGGATAGGTCACCACAAGCTGTTAAGCCAACCGGGAGAGAAATTTGCCTATAGTAATATAGGATATGAGATCTTGGGAGATATGATAGCAAAAGTCAGCGATATGAGCTTCGAGCAGTATATGGAAAAAAATATTCTTGAACCAACAGGAATGCAGTCCAGTTCTTTTCTTAAACAGGAGGTTGAAGCTTATATTGCTGCACCTCATGTGCTTGGAGCTACCCATGAATGTGGTGGCTGCGTTAGTAGTGTTTTTCCATATAACAGGGCCCATGCACCTAGCTCCACTTTATATACCCATGCCGAAGATATGTGCCAATATCTGTTGATTCATCTAAACGGTGGAACAGCCGGGAACGGCAATGAAATCCTCCAGCCAGGTAGCTATGATGAAATGTGGAAACCTCATGCACAAACGGGCTATGATCCGGAAAATGCACAGATAGGATTGGGCTGGTTTCTAGGAGAATATAAAGGTTCTCGTATTCTCTCACAATCCGGCTGGGATACTGGATTCTTAAGCAATCTGTTCCTGCTTCCCGATGAAAAAATCGCTATTTCTGTTATGAGTAATTGTGACTATGTCAACATGGGCAGTGTATGCTTCCCAATCCTTGATCTGTTGCTTGGCTCCAATATTTAGAACGAGTCTGTAACTGATTTTACAACTTCATAACAAGGGGCTTCGTACTTTATAACATTCGTAACTTAAAGTACATGTAAGTCAAGCCCACTTACACTATGGAGGTTATGAGAAATGAAGAGTAAAGATGTGAAATCAGCCCTTGGGGTGATCGCGATATCCGGTGGTCTGCTGGCCCTGACTGCTTTGGCAGTGCCCAAAATCGTCGCTTACACTACAGTGAACCAGAATGTGTCTCAAGCGAACGTTTCCTACACGCAAGAACTCAACCAGAAGCCTGCTGTTCAACTGGCGAGCAGCCAGATCCCGGTACTTAAGGTTGCAACCAAAACACCAGTCTCGACGATCAAGTCTTATTTTGAGCGCACAGTCACCGCTGAAGAAATTAAGCAGATTAATGAGTATGCAGAGAAGGCCAGGCTCACTGGCAAGGATGAACAGCTTACGCGGCAATTTACGGACCAGGAGAATAAGCGGCGGATGTTATTGGATGATCAATACAAGTACGATGGTTTACGGCCCAAGCAGAAGCTACCTTTGAAATCAGGGAGCTCCGAATTTTATCTGGATCAAAGCAAATTTACCTATGTATTTCCTAAGCGCGAACTGACCGATGAAGAAATGCTGCAATTGATCGACTGGAATTACCGTTTTAATTATGTGGTAAGCCTCAATCTTGTCGTGGCACAGCCAGATAAGAAGGACATCAGTCAGGATGAAGCCCTACGCAGAGCAAAAGAGAGCGTAAGCCGTCTATTCGGTGTGGATCTCTCTAAGTTGCAGGCTCAGACCTCATATCATAAGCCTTTTCCTGATTCGAAAGGTCAATGGTTCGTTAATTTTCTACCTTACCGGGCAGAGACACTGCGGGCTCAGGATAAGTCCTATTTCATGTATAATACGTTCGTGGATGCAAAGAGCGGGACCGTACTGGATACTACGATAGTGGATCTGTCCTATAAGAGAACTCCGATTACAGCAGCTATAAATAAAAAGATTAGCCAGGATTCCAGCTGGCTTCAAGCCGCTAAATCCATTGTGGTGGACAAGCAGGGCGAGACCCGTGCGATAACCAGCTCCTCTATCATTAAAGACAGTGCATATGACAAAAGCGGAGTGGTAGCGGTCTTGGTCAAACTGAAAGACGGTAGCACCTACACGGCAGAGCTGCGCTATCCCGAGAAGACGCTGCGCTGCCTGATCTATACACCGGTTTCTAAGTAATGAAGTGAACCAGCGTTATAACCTACTTTAGTATTTACAACCTACAGCAAGCCCCACTCGGGGCTTGCTGCTATGCATTTTGAGAGCTGGTGGATGACTATTGTGAGAGCAGACATGGGTATAGGAATTTCTTTTTACAAGAAGGGATGGTTAGATGCTAGATATTAAATCCTTACAAGAATGTCCTCTTCGTCAAAATGAGCTTATTAAGTATGTCAAAAAACGGTGGCCAAAAGTACAACAAGTTGTGCTCCCCAATATACAAGAAAGTTTAATCTCAAAAGATGAGGAGTTTCCTTTTACATTTTTGCTGTTGAAACATGATGTAATCATCGGGTTTTATCAATTAATTGAGCAGGAATTTATAACTCGAAAAGATTTATCACCTTGGATTGCGCCATTGTTTATTGACGAAAGTGAGAGAGGCAAAGCACTAGGAGCCGTTTTGTTGGAGCATGCCAGAAAAATAGCTGGACAACTAGGTTATGCAAAAGTCTACTTGGCGACGGATCATATTCTTTATTATGAGAAATATGGATTTAAGGAGATAGGTCTGGATAACTTCGAGTGGGGACGGCCCACCAAAATATATGAACATGACACTATTACATAAATGACCCAAATGGAAAGCAGGAGTTATCATGGAGCATATCTTCGAATTAGCAAAAATAAAGAGTGAAGAAATAACGATACTCGAACTGCAGGATGCAATGGTAAGAGGGGATGTTAGTTCTAGGGAACTTGTTATGTATTACATGTATCGGATAGCAACGTTTGACCAGAGTGGTCCCATGATAAACTCTATTATGGAAATGAATCCAGATGCGATTTTTATTGCCGAGGCATTAGATCAGGAGAGAAAATTAAGCGGAGCACGAAGTCTTTTACATGGTGTGCCTGTATTATTGAAAGGAAATATTGAAACGAATGATAAAATGCATACAACCGCTGGCGCATTAGCTTTGGAAAACCATGTTAGCTCAAACGATGCTTTTCTTGTCCAAAAACTAAGGGATGCTGGGGCAATTATACTTGCAAAAACAAATATGACGGAATGGGCAAATGGGATGTCATCATCCATGTGGGCTGGGTATAGCTCAATAGGAGGACAAACCAAAAATCCATACGGGGATCATTTTCCGGGGGGGTCCAGTACGGGTTCTGCCGCTTCTGTTGCAGCCAATTTTTCAACAGTAGCCGTGGGGACAGAGACGTCTGGCTCTATTTTAAGTCCAGCTGTGCAAAACGCGATTGTTGGTTTAAAGCCAACTGTAGGTCTAATAAGTAGATCAGGCATAATTCCATGGTCATATTCTCAGGATACAGCTGGACCTATGGCAAGGAATGTGACAGATGTTGCGATCTTATTAAATGCACTTACGGGAAAAGATGAAAGTGATCCTGCTACTTGGAAAAATGAATATTCTACTATGGACTACACAGCATTTTTGGATAAAGACGGATTAAATAAAGCGACCATAGGCATTTTTAGAAATGCTCTACCTAAGAATTATTGTGACATGGGTGAATATGATGAACATTTATTTAATGATGCTGTGGCTAAATTAAAAGATTCTGGAGCCAACATAATAGAAGATATAGATATTCCATCGTTCCATAGAGAGTGGAAATATAACAAAATGAATCTTGAATTTAAGCATTCCGTTGAAAATTACTTATATAACCTTCCGGCTCAACTTCCTGTCCATAACCTAAATGAATTGATTGAATGGAACGAGCGGAATTCGGAAAAGGCTTTGAAATATGGACAAGATATGCTGAACTATCGATCACAGCTAGATAAACCGTTGAATCATTCGGAATATATTGTAGAGTCTATCTCTGACTTATATTATTCGCAAAATATAGGGATCGATCATGCTTTAGAAAAGTATGGATTGGATGCAATCCTGTTTCCTGCTTATGTCGGAGCTGATTTAAGTGCTAGAGCAGGTTATCCAACTATAGCAGTGCCCGCAGGCTTTCAAGAGAATGGAAGAGCCTTTGGGATCACATTTGCAGGAACGGCATTTAGTGAACCGACACTCATTCGGATTGCATTTGCATTCGAACAACAAACGAAACACAGAAAAATGCCGGCTCTAAAGAAATGAAAGATGATTTGAAAATTAGAAAAAGGTGCATTTACAAACGAACGTATGTTTGCTAAAATGTTGATGTGGATAAAAATACCAAAGTGAAGAAAAGAGCGTTTGAGATTAGCAATCCATAAGAAACAACCCAAGTTGAATTCTGCTAAAATGTAGTTAATGTCTAATGTAGATATCCCTCATGAACAAAGGAGAACTGAAAATGAGAAAACTCGTTCTATTTCTTCACGCATCGCTTGACGGTTTTGTAGAAGGGCCGAATGGTGAAATGGACATTGGCTGGGTTTCCTACGATGCTGATTTGGAGAACCATGCGAAAGAAATTCTGAGTACTGCCGACACTGTCATTTGGGGACGTGGGACTTATCAGATGATGCACAGTTACTGGCCATCTGTCCCTTCGAACCCATCAGCTTCGCAGCATGAACGGAATCATGCCGAGTGGATCGAAAAGACAGCTAAGATCGTTTTTTCCACGACGCTGGAGAAAGTCGAATGGAATAATTCCAGACTCGTGAAAGAAGCTGTCGAGGAAGAGATCAATAACCTCAAACAGCAGCCCGGCAAGGATATGGTCATCCTCGGCAGTCCTAGATTCGCACACCACCTTATGCAGCTTGATTTAATTGATGAGTATAAAATTACGGTTTCTCCCGTCCTGATCGGTAAGGGATTGCCATTATTCCAAGGTCTCAAGGAGAAGAGAAATCTTAAGCTAATCGAAAACAAGACCTTTGATTCTGGAGCCATAGGTCTCGTTTACCAGACGGTAAGATGACCTTGTCACTTAAGGTGATTACGCTCACGGGGAACGTTATTGGAACGACAACAGCGGCAGTCTAAGACTTTATTTATCAAGTCTTGGTCCGCCGCTGCTTGTTTTAATGGATCCAGTCTAATACTTTATTTTTACCAAACACTAATCAGATGTTGGTTCTTTCATAAACCATGAAATATGGGTGCATCGCTTACAAATAAGGATGGCAGCGTTTTTGTTCGCCCAGTCAAAGCCTAAAAATGATGCGCCGCTTGTGTTAAGCAGTTTATAATCCAGATCAAAGGTATCGTTTTGACAGCAAGGACAGGTTATTGGTGCGCCTGCAGCACTGTATCTCATTATAAAAACCTCCTGTAGATTTGTATATTACTTTAACGTATTTAAGGTTATTTAGGTTTCGTGCACTTGAAAGGATTACTCACGAGTTCATTTTGCCAAGGGCAAGAGTGTTAGGTTTATTTCAGTTATAATATTTGATATAAGGTATACAGGATTCGTTTTAATGAAGAAGGTGAGGGACTGATTTTGACCCATAATATTATCGAATACTGTTTACAAAAGAATGGAGCAACAAAGGATTTTCCTTTCGGCTTCGATCCAATGGTGATCAAAATTGCCGGTAAAATGTTCGCGCTTATATTTGAGAATAAGGGGAATTATGCTTACATAAATCTAAAATGTGATCCGGTGATTGCAGGGAACTTGCGAGAGCAGCATGAGAGCGTTAGGCCAGGATACCACATGAACAAAAAACACTGGAATACGATTGTTTTGGATGGCTCCTTACCAGAGTCGGATATCTATTTAATGATTGATCATTCTTACGATATGGTTGTCAAAAATCTCCCTAAGAGCCTCCGACAAACGATATATTGAAGGTGGCATTAAGTTGTCGTTAAAATGGCAATGAACTGGTATAATATGGTTTATATTCATGGGAAGGAGTTGTATTTATGTCTGACTTTTTTAATTCAGGACCTAATCCCAATTTGTCGGACCCTGCAGGCCATAAAGCAAACCATGATGTAAATGCGCAAAAATATCATACTGAAGGCGTTCCAGGATTCTGGAGTGAGGTAACCAATCTGTTGATCGTTGTGGCTATAATTGCTATCATTTTTTTAGTTATAAGGTTTGTTTTATGATTACCCTGGTTTAGAGTGAAGACATTAACTTTTAGGAGGCGGTTCCATTGGTAACTATCATTAGGTGGACAGAATTTAGAAGGATAACGCCTACTCGTCCATAAACTGCGTATTTCCTTCTTAATGAGGGTACTAGATGCAAGAATATAAAATTAGTACAATGAAAGACTATTCAAAGCAATCGATTGATCAAATCCGCATATTAGAACATCTTTGCAAGACGTCCGACAGGTCAAGTTTGAGGGTGGGTATAGAAAGCCTTAAGGAGATAGACGGAGATGAAGCATTCTTGTGCCAGATCGATAACCAATTAGTCGGATTTCTCAGTTGGTATACTTCGGATGGCATCGAAGCTAATATTAACGGAATGGTTCACCCGGACTTTCGTCGCCAAGGTGTATTCCACGACTTACTGAAAAGTGCCGCATCAGATATGCAAATGCAAGGCATACAAACTTGCCGTTTTAGGATACCTTCTAATTCTGAATCAGGGATGGATTATATACGGTATTTAGGGGCAAGTGCTGCACCGTCTGAATTCCTCATGGTTTTTAATCGGGCACAAATCGCTGGATCAAGCCACTCCGGTTTAGCTGTGCGATTAGAAGAAGATCAGGATTTAGAGTTCATGGTTAAATGTTCATCACAAGCTTTTGGTGATTCAGAGTCCTGGACTAGGAATTATTTAACTCGTACAAGAGAACCGGCACGGATTACTTACATTGCTGTGGACAACATGATTCCGGTTGGGATGATCAGAGTCAATTATTTAGATACAAATACAGCGGTTATACATGATTTTTGTGTGCTTCCTTCGTGTCAAGGCAGAGGATACGGACGTGAAATTCTTTCAGAGGTAGTTAAAATCTTGCGAGATCAGAGGGATTTCCAGATTCGTCTTGGCGTGGTCACTCAAAATAGAAAGGCATTATCCCTCTATCAGTCGATTGGGTTTGAGGTGACTGCGGAGTCTAATTACTATGTAATATCCGTCGATATGATTTATTAAGAAAGAGGCGCTACTCATGCGCCTCTTCTTTTTTTATCATGCCCTTCTAATTATCACGCTGAATCTAGCTATAGTTAATACTTATAACCTGTCATAGCTCATTGGTAGATCGGTTTAGTCAGTCGGTTATGCTATATTTATTCTAATAATTTGTTTACGAGGAGATTAATATATGAGCATTCAAACCGTACCCCAAAAACGAACCGTTACTCCATTTCGATATGATATCGTGGGCAGCTTCCTGCGCCCCCAAGCGTTGAAAGATGCTAGATTAAAATTCAAGAATGGTGAAATTACTGCCGAGCAGTTGAAGGAAGTAGAGAACGACGAAATCGTTAAGCTCGTGCAGAAACAAAAAGAGGTGGGTCTTCAAGCAGTAACCGATGGCGAATTCCGCCGCTCTTGGTGGCACCTCGACTTCTTCTGGGGACTTGACGGTGTAGATCGGACAATTATTGACCAAGGTTACCAATTTAACGGTGCAGAGTCCAGACCAGAAACAGCCCGACTGACCGGGAAAATAAGCTACAGCAGCCATCCTTTTGTTTCGCATTATGAATTTTTAAAAGGTGCTGCTGGTGAGGACGTTGTTACGCGTCAATCGATTCCTGCGGCTGCACAATTCCTGTTCGAGCTAGATCGGGCGGAAAACAAGGAAAGCACAAATGAATTATACCCGAATCGCGAAGAGCTTATCTCGGATATTGCCAAAGCATACAAAGCATCGATTCTGGCCTTCTATGCAGCGGGCTGCCGCAGTATTCAGATCGACGATTGTACGTGGGGAGCGCTTTGCGACGAACAGTTTATAGCATTTATGAATCAGATTGGCGTTAACGTAGCTGAATATGCAAGCGAACTTGCAAAATTGAATGAGGAAGTTGTAACTGGTCTGCCGGAAGATCTTGTTGTAACGACCCATGTATGCCGGGGCAATTATGTTTCGACTTATGCTGGAGTAGGTGGAGGCTACGAGCCTATCGCGCAAACGCTTCTTAATATCAATAACTACTCGGGTTATTATCTGGAGTTTGATACCGAACGTGCAGGTGACTTCAAGCCATTGCGTTTCTTGAAAGACAATCAGCAGGTTGTGTTAGGTCTGTTCTCATCCAAATTTGGTGAGCTTGAAAGCAAGGGAGATATTCTGAAGCGTATTGAGGAAGCGAAGCAATACGTTGATCTAAACCGGATTTGCCTTAGCCCGCAATGTGGCTTTGCTTCCACGGAAGAAGGCAACCACCTGACAGAAGAGCAGCAATGGCGTAAGCTTGCTTATATTAAAGAAATTGCTGAAGAGATCTGGAACTAACTCTAATTAAAAAGTAGACAGAGATAAAGATAATGCACCTTTAGCCATTCGGATGTTCATCCGTTCGGTTAAAGGTGTATTTTGTTCTACAGTGAGCATACCGATGTACTTGGCCAGTTCTATCTATACCGTGACGGAGGATTAGGGAAAACCTCCCTAATAAAAGCCGATAATTGCTCTAAATGAATGAAATTAGGGAATAACTCCCTAAAAAACAGAGCAATATCAAGAATTACCGCCAAATCAGTTAAATTTCAGGGAAGAATTCCCTGATTATTAGTCTGATGACCAGAATCCTCTGGTAATAAGGGAGGAATTCCCTAATTATCTCCAGGGCGAGCATATGATTGAGCTTTACGGAGTTTTTTTGCCACGCTCAGTATAAAAGAAATCACCCCCGTTTAATAAACGGGGGTGATTTAGCCTAAGAAGTAAGAGTGTCAGCTTTTAATTGTCTTTAGAGTGTCTTTCGCCAACCTGGAATTCATCGGCATGTTCAAACATATATTTCACGGTCAGAGGGTCTTGACCAGTAAGTTGTTTGAAGTCGTCCGTATAAACATCCATTTTTCCTTCACGAATAGCTTGTCCGAAAGTAACCATACCTTCTGAAGAAAAGGGTGCTTCGGAGCCTTCTTTAAATGCACCGTCGGTGGTTCTAGGCACGCCCATTGCTTCGAATACGGCATAATTTTCTTCATCCGTGTTTTCTTTGTAGGTGACATGATTGCCCGTCACTTCATTACCAATCTTAATGAAGTCGGTAATTGTCATCAATTCAAGTCCGTTTATATTTAGAATCGCTTCCTGATAATTATTGGAGGCTAGGGCATACGCAACGGCTTTTGCGCAATCCTTCCGCGAGATATAAGCCATTTTACCGTCACCTTGATTGTTTGTTAATACCCCGTCACCCTTCACATACGTGAAGTAATTGGTAATCATGGCTTCCGCGTATTGGGAATTCCGAAGGAAGATATAATCTAGCCCAACGCTTTGAATATAACGCTCGGTATATACATGGTCGATTTTTTCTACGCTTGGATTGCTTTCATCGGCTGCGTTTACTAGAGAAGTATAAATGATTTGTTTGACTCCAGCTTCTTTGGCAGCATCGACCACATTTTTTTGTGCATTTTGGCGTTTTTCTCCAACAAAAGGCATGGAGATTAGAGCGAGTTTATCGGCATGAGCAAAAGCTTCGGCAAGGCCGTCCTTGTTATTAAAGTTGGTCACATGTGTTTCAATCCCTTGTTCCGCATATTCTTTCAAACATGCTGGATCGTAAGCGCAAAAAATGATTTGGTCTTTATCTACCAGCTCCAACAAATATTCCGCAGCTTGCTTCCCTAGATTTCCATCGACACCAGTCAACAATAATTTACCCATGATCGTTGTCACTCCTTGTTGAAATGAATTATACCCTTATAGTATGTGAAAAAAGTAACATAGTCTAACACATAAAACTTATGGTCGATTGCTAAATCCAATTTGGATTTGTTGCAGGAAGGAAGGCAAGGCCGGGTTTGTATTATTTTTGAGATAACCTGCTTCGATTGCAAAGGTATGGTGTGAATCATCTAAGGGAATTAGCCGGACTTCATCTTGAAGATAAGCGAGCTGATAGTTATCCGGGAAAAAGCCAATCAAATTCTCCGTGATGATATAAAACAATTCTGTCTCCACATCGTCTGCGGTTCGAAGAATGTTCGGCTGATAGCCGTCTTCAATTGCATGCTGGATCATTAGATGATAAGAGTTTCCAATAGCTGTTGGATTCAGCATGACTAGTGGATGTTCATATAACTCCTCTTTGGCGATCGATTCATGATGAAACAGGGGATGGTGGTGACTCACAGCCGCACAATAACGTCCCTTATACAAGGGATAGGTTACAATGTCCTCTTTTCCCTGAAACTCGGAATCAAAGGCAATAGCCACGTCGTAAATCCCTTTTTGCAAGTATTCTGCAATATCTTTTAGCAATACTTTATTCAGTTCCAGCTTAATATTCGGATGATGATCCTGAAACGAGGGAATCAATTTCAACAAACTTTGGATATCCGTCATCGCCGCATATTCGATACTCAAGGATTGCGTATTATACTTTTGAAAGTTTTCCATGCTCATCTTCATATGGTTATATTGCTTCCAGAGGATGAGGGCTTCGCCATAGAAAAGCCATCCGGCTTTGGTTGGCTCAATAGGGATCTGCTTTCTGTCAATCAATTGAATGTTGAATTCCTCTTCAAGCGCGGCGATTTGTTGGCTAATGGTGGTCTGCGATACATAGTTCTTTTTAGCTGTTTCCGTAAAATTTCTGCATTCCACGAGATCGATAAAATATTTAATCCTTCTTATGTTCATAGTATCCTCCGCCTGCCGCTGTTTGCTTTTATTATAACCCAGAAAGTAAAAAAGAGAGCCTCGTTTAGAGACTCCCTTTGTTGTACTACTCTTATTTTGTATAGTTATCGAAATAACCTTGGATATAAATCATTGGTGTTCCTTTATCGCCACTACCAGAAGTCAAATCAGATAATGATCCAATCAGGTCAGTTAATCTACGAGGTGTAGTCCCTTGGGCTTCCATCGCACCAACTAGATCATCATTTTTATTCTGGATGTATTTAGAAATGGCTTGTTTTAACTCTTCGCCACGAAGATGAGAGAAGTTGTTATCGGCCAAGTATTTCAATTTTACTTCATTTGGGGTTCCATCAAGTCCGGCGGTGTAAGCAGGGGAGACAACTGGATCTGCCAGCTCCCAGATTTTTCCGACTGGATCTTTGAATGCTCCATCGCCATAAACCATAACTTCTACAGTTTTACCTGTCATTTCTTTGATTTTTGCTTGGATACCATCCACGATAGGCTGGCAGTTATTTGGAAATAGCTTAACACTTTCTTCTGTTGCTTTATTTGATCCTAGCAGACCATAGGCTTCGTTAAAGCCGCTGCCATCGATTGATTGTGTAAGAATATCATCCAAGCCAAATACTTTTTCAGCACCGTTGTTTGTGAGAATACGTTTGGTTCTGAAGCGAGTGTGAATATCGCAAGTTAATACATTTTTTGTATAGTTTAAAATGGTTTTTGGGTTGTTGGAGAAGATGACTTCACAAGCCACACCTTCAGCTTCAATTAAACCTTTATAATATTCAATATAGTCAACCCCTGTGAATGGGTGCTTAATATAGCCGAAAAACTCACGGAACTGAGCTTCTGTTAATACATCCGTCCATGGATTGATACCTTTAGCATCTAGTTCGTCGATGTCTACAAGGTGGTTGCCTACTTCATCAGCTGGATAGCTTAACATTAGGACTACTTTTTGTGCCCCTTTGGCAATACCGCGTAAGCAGTTAGCAAACCGGTTACGGCTAAGGATTGGAAAAATGACCCCTACGGTTTCTTCGCCGAATTTCCCCTTTATATCAGCAGCAATATTGTCAATCGTCGCATAGTTTCCTTGTGCCCGAGCAACAATGGATTCAGTTACGGTCACAATGTCACGATCTTCGATCGAAAAACCCTCGACTGTTGCTGCATTCAATACCGTCTGAACTACGATTTCTTCAATGTTATCCCCATTGTTAATGATAGGTCCGCGAAGTCCACGTACAACTGTTCCAACTACTCTTTCCAATATGATCTCTCCTCTAATAAGGGTATACTCTATATTATTAAAATGGTTTTAAAGCCTATATTACTATACCCTTTTAGAGCGATATAAGTAAAATTAATGTTTATAATATCTAATATAAAAATGATTTATAGTTAAGGAGGATTACAATTGGCGCGTGTGTTATTTATTAATGGTGGATCAGAGGGACATATCAATCCCACGATTGGCGTTGTGGAAGAGCTTATTTCGCGTGGCGAAGAGGTAGTGTACTTTTGTATAGAAGCTTACAGAGAGCGTATGGAAATGACGGGGGCTACAGTACGAACATTTGACGATCAGAAATTTATACAAGCTTTTATCTCAGGTGGAAGAAATTATGTACTGGAAAGAATCAACGGCCTTTTACTTACGGCAGATATAGTTATTCCAAGCGTTCTTGAACAGATCAAAGGGGAGCATTTTGATTACATCGTCCATGATTCTATGTTTGGCTGTGGACGTTTGCTAGCTCAAATTCTTAAGCTTCCGGCCATTAGCTCCTGTACTTCTTTTGCGCAGACAAAAGCAGCATTCGATGACATGTTAGAACGATTTTATACTACAGTCCCTGCAGAAGTAACTAATCCTATAAAGGATAAATTCCAAAGCTTGACGCAAATGGTGAAGGGCAAATATGATGTGGACATCCAATCCCCTTATGAAGTGTTTTGTAATCCTGCCCCACTTACTATCGTTTATACAACTAGGGAGTTTCAACCTGAGGGAGAAGCTTTTGACCCGTCTTATATCTTTGTAGGACCCTCCATCTCTTCACGATTAGCTCCAGAAAAATTCGATCTCATGGCAATTAAGGGGAAAAGTCTAATTTACATTTCACTCGGCACAGTTTTTAACCAAGCCATTGAATACTATAAACTTTGTTTTGAAGCATTGGGGAACACGGAGCACACTATTGTGATGTCAATTGGAGATAAAGTCCAAATCACTGATTTAGGGGAAATTCCGCAAAACTTTTTCGTGAAAAATTATGTTCCACAAACGGATATACTGCAATACACAAAGTTATTTATTACACATGGTGGAATGAACAGTATCAATGAAGGGCTTTATTACAGGGTTCCGCTAATTGTAATTCCACAAAGTGCGGATCAGCCAATAATTGCGAAGCAAGTCGTCCATGTCGGAGCAGGCATTAAGTTACAAATGCAAAGTTTAACTGCAAATCACCTACGAGAAGCCGTAGATCATGTATTAAGCGATTTATCTTATAAAAAAGCTGTCTCCAATATCAGTGAATCGTTTCGGAACTCGGGTGGGTATCGACGAGCTGTTGATGAGATTGTTCGGGGAGGGGGAGTCGTATGAACAAAATGGACCGGTTGTTAGCTATAGTGCTTGAACTGCAGCGTAACAAAATGTTGCGGGCGGAGGATTTGGCTGCTAGGTTTGAAACGAGCGTAAGAACGATCTATCGGGATATTCAGGCACTGAGTGAAGCGGGCGTATCCATTATAGGAGCGCCAGGGCAGGGTTACTCCTTAATCGAGGGGTATTTCCTGCCACCCGTTAGTTTCACGCTGGATGAAGCAGTGACATTGCTTATCGGAACTGATTTTATCGAGCAGCGGTTTGATGCACACTATGGTAATAAGGCTAGAAGTTCTAAAGCAAAGATAGAAGCTATCCTGCCGGAAGCCATCCGCAGTGAAGCATCACAGATTCGCAAAAGTTTTCGTTTATTTGCATCCGTAGAAGATATAGCACCCATACAAGAGAAGGCATGTTTGGAAGCCATTCGTGGAGCGATATTGGAGGGAAGGAAAATAAGATTTCGTTATTCCAAAAGAATCGCCGAAGCCGATGGGAACCGTCAAAGTGTTCGTACGGTTGCTCCTTATGGACTTGTGCTTCATCACGGGTCATGGGTACTCATCGCCTGGTGTGAATTGCGTCAAGACATCCGTCATTTCCGGTTATCCCGAATGAGGGAGCTTATTAATCTGGAAGATGAATTTATACTGCCAGCAGATTTTCATCTGGAGGTATACCAACCTCCTGATGATCGCAACGTTCATGTGCTTATCTTAGTCCAAGCTGACATAGCCGATAAGGTAAGGGAATCAAATAATTTCTATATGGAAACTATTGAGGAGCATGCGGAGGGGTTACTTGTTACTTTTCGCGTTCGCGAGCCAGGGGAATTGCTGCAATGGGTGCTTGGCTGGGGAGGCGGTATGGTTGTGCTGGAGCCCGAATCTTTCCGTGATCAGGTTAGAAATGAAATAGAAATAATGTTAAAACGCTACTGACATAACGCTGTCAGTAGCGTTTTTGTATACTTGGACCATCAATGACTACAGGAGCTGATATATGATGATTACAACAAAAGAAGCCTTACAACGATTTGAAGAAACTGCGACATACTATATTCAAGAATTGGAGCGATTCAATCTGGAGCAGCTGAAGCAAAAGCCGAGTGAAAACGAGTGGTCCATCGGACAGATGTTTCAGCATCTCATTAACTCGGCGCTGTATATGCAGCTTCGTAATATTGATCAATGCCTTGTGCTCGACCAAGATCCCTTAGTAGCTCATGTGGGGAAAACTGAGGATGGTGCGGCTATATTTGCGCAAGGAAGCTTTCCGCCCATTCGTATTCAGGTTCCGCCTTCCGCCCAATATACGCCGGAGCAGCCGGAGAGCAAAGAACAATTAATTCAAGGGTTACGTACAGTCATCCAAAGAATGAGAGAGATCGAACCCTCTCTTGAGAAAGCATCCAAACAAAATACCGTTTCTCACCCGCGATTCGGTGGATTATGCGCGGAGGAATGGTTCCTACTTATTGAAATGCACTATCGTCATCATCTTCTGCAGCTGGAGCGGTTAAACAAAAGAATTGTTGTTTAATTCCATATTTGCACCTAAAGAAGGGTTCATTCAGGTTGTGAAAGGATCATAAAATCAGGAACCGCATTCCAATAAAAAGAGTTGGAATGGTCTTAATTTCTTGAACCAAGCGTGGCCTGAACGTGATTCTTATATTCACTAGGATTAACACCAAAGTGTTTTTTGAATAACCGGGTGAAATAAAATTGATCGTGTATACCGATTTGCGTGGAAATTTCTTTAATGTATGGATTCCCTTTAAGTATTAAATCTGCGGCTTTTTCCATTTTCACAGTATTAATGTAGTGAATGATGCTTTGCCCCACTTCTTCTTTGAAGATTCTGGACAGATAGTTCTCACTTAAGTTGACATGCTTGGCAATCAGAGATAAGGTCAGCTTCTTCTGATAATGTGTGTTGATATAGTCAATCGCTTGTTTAACATCTCTATTGTGTGTAGTTACGATCTGTTGCTTTTGATGGGAGAATAGTTGGAACACAAGCTCCATTATAGATAGAACGTCAGTGGTACGTTTACTGCTGGCGATATTTTCTATATAGTTCTTTAAAAGCTTTGGATCCTCGACAATGAGATGGGCATCGCATAAGGGAAGATAATGCAGACAATTTACAATGAACTTTTTGGTTTCAGCAGGATTAATTTGCTTGGATTTACAGATGTCAAGAAATTGCTGAGTTGCTTGAGTAACGGCTTCAACCCCTGAAAGCTTCCAGTTCTGAATTAATTGCGTCGAGAAATCATGTACATCCTCGAAGTCCAGCGTATCCTTTAAATGGACATCCTTTGGATCTATAATCGTTATTTCGTTGTAAAATTGGATTTGCAAGGATTCTTTACATTGCTCTAGGGTTCGTTTTGCTTCAGCATATCCCCGTACAGGATCAGAAAAAACAATAGTAGGGGTGATAGAAATATACATTTTGATTAAACGAATGACCCTCTGGATAAAGTCTGTGCGGATAATTTGATGATCGTCTAAGGTATCACAGGAGATTAGAAGCAGCAGCCCATTAGATTCTAGCTGAATAATTTCTAACTGATCTACGGTCTCCAAGATATCCAAGATGATGTTTTCAATAAAGGATACGGAGATGTGATTTTGTCTTTCGTTTTGAGTGGCGTTATTCTGCTCAAAAGTAATGTAGAATAAATAACAGCTGCTTTCGCTGAAAGCGAACGTTATAGCATCATGCTGATCAAGCTGCTGCACATCGTAATAAGGATCGGTGAAATAATCTTTTAAAAGCGCATTTTTCACGCTTTTTAAGTTATGTTGTAATAACTGTGTTTGGGTCTCCTGCTGCTGCCTAGATTGAAGCTGTTCTTGAATTAGCTTCGTAGATTTCTCCAGCAAATGGATCAAATCCCCCGTTTTCATACTAATCTTCAGCATATAATCTACAGCACCAAGCACTAAGGCTTCACGAACTAACTCATACTCCCCGTGGTTGCTGGCCACCAGAATTTTTCCTGCAAACCCTCTGTTATTCAGTTCTTTTATCAGCTGCAGACCATCCATATTAGGCATTTTGAGATCTGTAATGATGATATGGGGATTAAACTTGTCTACAAGTGTTAAGGCTTCAACTCCGTCAGAGGCAGTAGCACAGATCATGTATCCAAGCTCTTCCCATGGAATCATGGTTCTGAGCGCAACTTTAACAATAGGTTCGTCATCCACTAGCATTACATTATACATAGGATACATAGTATCACCCCTTAAGTTCGTATGTTTGTATAGGGATAATCAGGCGGCAGCAGGTTCCATGACCCATAGAGCTTGTGATGAACAGCCCGTAACTCTCACCGTATTGAAGTTTAATGCGATCGGCCACATTTGAAATTCCGATACCCGACAGATTGTCAGCCTTTTCTGATTTGGTGGTGTCAAACCCTTTTCCGTTATCGATGATTTCAATAATAAGGGTATATTCATTTTTTGCGTATACCTTAATTTGGATTAGAACTTTTCCTCCTATATCTGTAACCCCATGAAGAATCGCGTTCTCTGCGATCGGCTGCAGGATGAGCTTGGGGATCATGCTCTGTAATAAAGACTCATCCAAGTCATATTCAATGTCAAACCTGTCGGCATAACGTATTTTTTGAATGGCAAAATAATGATCCAGATTGTTCAGCTCCTGCTTGATGGTGATTTGCTCATCTTGATCGATAATGGTACTACGCAGCAATTCAGCTAGTGAGGAGATGCCGTCGCTAAGGACGGGAACCTGGTTAATCATCGCCAGCCATCGTAAGGAGTTAAGTGTATTAAAAAGAAAGTGAGGATTAATTTGCGATTGCAGCATTTGCAATTCGAGCGAACGTCTTCTTTTCAGATCTTTCTTTTGATCCTTCATCAGCTGTTCCATTCTACTGACCATGCTGTTAATTCTATTGGCCAACACGCCCATTTCATCGTTGCTGTGATCTTCGATCCGACTCGATAGATCACCATAAAAAATTTGGTTGCAGAAGACGATGATTTGTTTGATTGGTTTCAGGATGCTTTTATACAATACGATAATAATTAGAATACACACGACTACAATGATGCTGACAACAATAAGTAGTCCAGTGGTGATTTTACTTGTCTCTGAATTGATATAAGAGAAGGGGACGGTAGAAATCATGTACCAGCCTAATTGATTATTGTTAATATAAGAGATTTGCTGCATTTTTCCATTGACCATGCCTTGGAAGGAATGGTTTTTCTTTGCCTCTTGTGTCTTGATTTGCTTAAAAAGCTCATCTTTATAATAGGGTTCTCCTAGCGGAGTATCCTTTTGATTCGAGGACATTACTTTTCCCTCCCTATTCATAATAAGGAGACTGGAACCTGTACCTAAATCCACACTGGAAAGAATGACTTTTGAAAATAACTCCCCACCAATAAAAACAAACACATGACCTAAGGGAACGCCAATGTCATCTTGATCAAAAATTTTCCGGCCCAGGACAATGGTATTGTAAGCGCGATAGCTTTTTACGTAGTTAAGACTGTCATAAGGGGCATTCAGCTCTACTTGTTTCATAATTTCTTCATACTTAGGATTGGGGATGCCGTCGTAGCCTAATTCATAGATAGGTTGGTTCTTGGCGTCGATGACCCGAACGTTCTGGACATATCCGGGGTAGATGGTTCTATATAAATTGTCCATGGCATGATTAATGGCAGCATTGCTAGGAGCGGGTTCATTTGGTGCTGCCGATAAACGCTCCTGAATAATACTATTGGTAGAAACAGAGCCTGCAAGATATTGATAGTTGTTAAGTTCACTTAACATCGTTCGATTAAGCAGCGTTAAAGCCTGAAATGTGGATTTACTTAATTTATTGTTAATGGATTTGGAGTAAATGGTGTAGGAGTAGAAACCTATAAAGATGATTGGGATCACAGAAACGATTAAGAAAATGACGGTTAAGCGATTTTGAATTTTAACCTTGCGCATGATTTGCGGAGGATTAGGAAAATGCAGCTTCCCTTTACGTCGACTCAGGTGGATGACCTCCCATTCACTATCTTTTACTTACAAGTTAACATAAAAAGAACAATGGAATATATATGCAGCGGCGAAAAGTGAGAATAATCTATGGAATGGATAATATTATCCATTCCGTTAACGGCTAAGTTTACAGGTTATGTGACCCTGATGAATAAGCTTATACGAGCTTGCATTGGAAGATGGATAAGATAATACATAGGTAGGTTTGTATTGTAAATGTAAATATAGCGTAAATCCTTTTATACTTAAATTATTAAAAAAGCGTTTACAAGAATATCTTAAGGAGGGCGTTTATGAAAAAGACTATGAGTACATTATTAGCAGTAATGCTGCTAGGTGTGGGGTTGCTCGGCTGCGGGAACAGCAATAATAAACCTGCTGCCTCTAATGAATCGGATCCAACGAAAGCTGCGAGCACAGCGCAAGCTACAAGTACAACGAACGCCGAGAATACTAAAGAAGAACCTGCTAAAGATTTTGATAACAAGGAACTTAGTATTGCTGTATTCCAAGGGGGATATGGTGCGGATTATTGGAATGAAATTGTCAGCAAATTCGAAAGTACTTATCCAGGTGTGAAAGTGAACATGACGATTAATCCAAAAGTTGGTGAAGTAATCCGGCCGCAGATTGTTGCGGGTAATCCTCCCGACTTCCTGTCTGTTACAGATACAGAGCAAAGTGGTATCGTGCTTTCATTAATTAAAGAAAAAGGACTGCTAGATATCAGCGATGTATTTGAAAGCAAAGCGCTTGATAAAGAGGAGACAATTAAGGACATGATTCTTCCGGGGATGCTGGACAGTACAAGATTTCAGCCCTATCAAGATGGAAAGACGTATCTCGCACCTTTTAATGCTGGACCGATGGGCTTGATTTACAATAAAACACTGTTCGCAGAAAAAGGCTGGAGTGTTCCTGAGACTTGGGAGGAGTTCTTTGCTTTAGGTGATGAGCTGAACAAAGAGGAGAACTACCTGGTTAATGCAGATGGAACTAAAACGAAGCGGGCTTTATTCACTTATCAAGGCATCTATCCGGATTATTTGGAGGAAATTCTCTACCCGGCCATTGCCAGTGCGGGGGGGAAAGAAACGCTGGATAAAGTCTTTGCATATGAAGAAGGTTCATTTAAGAACGACACGATCAAAAAAGTACTGGATATTTTCTATAAAATCTCTAAAGACGGTTATCTGATGGACGGCACGGTTGCCTTGAACCATACACAGTCGCAGACCGATATGATGATGGGTAAAGCTTTGTTTATCGTAAACGGCAACTGGATGGAAAATGAAATGAAGGATTCACCTAGAGAAAATGGGTTTGAATTTGGGATGACAACAGTACCTGTGTTCAATAAAGGTGATCAGAAGTATGTGCTTTCCAGCTACGAGCAATTCTCCATCCCTGCTAAGGCTAAAAATCCTGAGCTCGCTAAGGAATTCTTGAAGTTCCTATATACCGATGAGTCTGTGAAACTATTCGCGGAAAAAGCGAATGGGGCGTATGCGCTTAACGATGCGAAGGAGCTGTCTAAGCCATTTTTAACTAAAGGTGTCTATGACATGTTTGAGGCTTATAATGGTTCCATTTCTATTCTACAGGGCTGGCAATCGTTACCGAAGGGTTCCAAGGTTAGTGTAGTCACTGAAATGTTCAAGAATACGGTCACACCAGTGATGACAGGCCAGATGACCACGGATCAATGGATGGATAATGTGGAAAAAGCTTTTGCACAGATTCGTAAAGAGAAAGCAGCTAGTAAATAATCTATAGTATCTCATGCAAATGCATCCTGTTAGAAATGGATAAGGTTATCTATGAACGGGATGCATTTTGTATGAAGAGGAGTGAGAAAGATGTCTGAAATGCAGCTGGCAGAAGTAGCTCCTAGACAGAGAAAATCAAAGATTAGGACAGCGAACACCAGAAATCCTAAGCTATTCATAGCGGTATGCACGATTCCTACGCTCTTGTTAACCCTCGTATTTATGATTATTCCAACCTTTCGGGCATTTTTTATGTCTTTTACGGATGCCACCGGGATGAGTGATGAGAACAAGTTTATCTTTTTGGATAACTATAAATATATGTTTCAAGATGAGATGTTCCTCAAAGCTCTGAGCAATACATTTAAACTGATGCTGGTTGTGCCAGTAATTACATTGATTTTTGGGCTGGTGCTTGCTTTTCTATTAACGCAGACGAAGCTGAAGGAAAGAGGATTTTACCGAACCGTATTCTTTTTCCCTAGTATCATCTCTTTGACGGTAGTCGGAATTATCTGGTCCTTTGTGTTTCATCCCAACATGGGCATTTTGAATAATATTCTGGGGAGCATCGGATTAGATCAACTGAGCAGACCCTGGCTTGGAGATAGCCGAACAGCATTGTGGTGTGTAGCCGTTACACTGATCTGGCAAGCGGTTGGTTATTATATGGTCATGTACATCGCTGCGATTGATGGGATTTCTGCGGATGTGTTTGAATCGGCGACTATTGATGGTGCGGGATATTTCCGGAAGCTTACCAGTATTACGATCCCTCTGCTAAAAGATATTATTGGCATTACGTTTGTGTTGTCCCTGGCAGGTACGATCAATTTAAGCTTTATAGTTGTAACTGTAATGACTGGCGGTGGTCCGGCAGGTGGAACTACTGTTTTACTCCACTACATGTACACGCAGGCCTTCCAGAATGCGAACTTTGGTTATGCCATGGCTATAGCTATATTTACGCTGGTGTTCGCCTTTGTGCTTTCTTTTCTGTCCAGACTACTTACAAATCGAGCAGAAGGGTAGGGGAGAAGGATGACGAGCAATCAACAGAGTCTTCTAAAAATGAATATTGCCCACTGGATTACCCGGCTGTTTCTGATTGTAGCCACCATTGTTTTGTTATATCCGTTTGTATGGAATCTCTTAGCTTCATTTAAAAGCAATACGGAATTTCTGACCGACCCCTTCTCCTTTCCACAAGCCTTACACTTTGATAACTATGTACGCGCTTTTCAGAAATCCAAGATGGGGAGTTATTTCCTGAACTCTATCTTTCTTGTAATGTTATCCACGGCGATTCTAGTTATTTTTGTAGTTCCTATGGCTTATGTCTTAACGAGATTTAAGTTTTGGGGCTCCAAACTAATCCTTAACCTTTATATGGCCTGTATTTTTCTGCAAGCCTCCTACATTATGGTTCCTCTATTTCTTCAGGTGAATTCGTTCGGGATGTTGGACAATCGCGGGATGCTCAGTTTAATCTATGCTGTTCTGCAGTTTCCCTTTGCCATCTTTGTATTAAGTGGATTTCTGCGGTCCATCCCTAGAGATTATGAAGAAGCCGCTAAGATTGACGGTTGTGGCAACACGGGAGTGCTCGTCAGAATTGTTGCGCCGCTTGCTAAACCGGGTATTGTGACGGTCTGTATGCTGGCAGCGATGGGCTTTTGGAATGAGTATCCGCTGGCGTTGGTCTTAATTCAAAGTGATAGCAAAAAAACATTGCCAGTAGGTTTAGCCAATCTTTTTGAGGTTCAACGTTATGCTACAGATTGGAGTGCACTTTTTGCCGCGCTGATCCTAGTGCTGATTCCAACAATTCTTTTATATGTGATAGGACAAAAGCAATTGCTCCAAGGAATAAGCGCAGGCGGAATTAAGGGCTGAACAACAAAGACATGGAGGGAAGTTACGTGGACAAAGGAAGATTTACACTGCCTGGTGAAACAGGGATGGAAGAGGTCATAGCCGATCTCGTCGAAAGATGGGGTGTAGATGCCGTACGTGACAGTGATGGCACGAATCTATCGCAGGACATTCTCGATATGGGTCTGCAAATTTATTCAACGCTTTGTCTCGTCCGTGAGGACAATGAGTGGGCGAAGCAGCATCCGCAATATAGACAGCAGATCTATCTGATGACTGCTCCAGTAATAGTAACTTCAAAGGTGAAGACTATCGATATTATGGCTGATTTTTATGCCGATCAATTTATTCCTAACACAGATGTGGATATAAAAAAATATTGGCAGGTTGTAAACCGGACTACAGGAGAAGTATTACCTTCTGAATGTTGGAGTTATGCAGAGGGGATTGTCACATTTGAGCAGGCGGTACAATTTCACAAATATACGGTCAGTTTCTTGGCCTACCAGAAATGGGAGCCGGTCTCCATGTACAACCACATCACGAATGATTGGGATGAGGAGCATCGTTTACCGTTGGATATTCGTTATCCCGAGGCTCAAAAACATGTATTGAGGGTGCTGGAAGATTGGCTGAAGAAACATCCCAAGACAGATATCGTACGTTTTACTACCTTCTTTTATAATTTTGATTTGATTTTTAACAAGGAAGGTAAGGAGAAACAAGTGAATTGGTTTGGCTATCTCAGTTGTGTAAGTCCACTTGCGTTAGAGCAATTCGAACAAGCTTATGGGTACCGATTGACTGCAGAAGATTTTGTGGATCAGGGGCGATATAACACACCATTTAAGAACCCGACCCAAAGATATCTGGACTGGATGGACTTCAATCAGAAATTCATCGCAGGTTATGCCAAACAATGTGTAGATATGGTGCATGATTTCGGGAAGAAAGCGATTATGTTTTTTGGGGATCACTGGGCGGGCACAGAGCCTTATGGCAAATATTTTCCGGAGATCGGGCTCGACGCAGTGGTTGGGGCAGCAGGAGATGGCGTTACAACCCGTATGATTGCGGATATACCTATTAAGGATACCGAGGCACGTTTCTATCCTTATTTCTTTCCAGATGTCTTTTTTGAAGGGGGAGACCCTGTCGGAGAGTCCATGCCGATCTGGATCAAATGCCGGCGTGCGCTCATGCGCAAACCAGTTGGCAGGATGGGGTATGGCGGATATTTAAGTCTAGCGCATCAATTCCCGGATTTTATAGATCATGTGACAGAGATTGCAACGCAGTTCAAAGGGATTCATGCCAATGCAGAAGGGACACAGCCTTTTAAAGCTCCTTTTAAAGTGGCGGTTCTGAATACTTGGGGCTCCCTTCGAAGCTGGCAGACACATCAAGTGGCTCATTCATTATGGAATCAAAGATGTTACTCCTACATAGGGGCATTAGAGTCACTGGCAGGCTTGCCGTTCGACATTGAGTTTATAAGCTTTGATGACATCAGGTTAAGTGGGATTGATCCTAGTATCGGTGTGATTATTAACGCGGGTGATGTCCATACCTCTTGGAGCGGTGGAGATCAATGGAGCGATCCGCAAGTTGTGGCAACACTTCGTGAGTGGGTGGATCAAGGGGGCGGTTTTATTGGGATTGGTGATCCATCAGCTTATGAACATCAAGGGGTTCTTTTTCAACTAGCGGATATTCTAGGTGTTCAGAAGGAGATTGGATTTACAGCAAGCATCAATAAGCCCAAGGTAACGCCTGTGCAGGATCATTTCATAACGGAAGATCTGGAAGGTGAGATCGATTATGGTGAAGGGATGACCATGGTTTATCAAGCGGAGGCCGGAGCAGAAATATTGGATGTGCACCAAAGCAGCTGCAATCTTGCTGTGAATTCATTTGGTCAGGGGCGGGGCGTTTATATCGCGGGGCTTCCCTATAGTATTCAGAATACCAGACTACTCAGCCGAGCGATCTTTTGGGCTGCACATCAAGAGGAGCAGTTGTATTCATGGTTCTCAGTGAATCCGAATGTTGAATGTCATGCGTATCCTGAGACGGGTCGATATTGTGCCGTAAATAACACTTCCGAGATCCAAAAGACAACGATCCTGATGGACAACGCCGTGATCCAAGAAATAGAGTTGGGTGGGATGGAAAGTATGTGGTTTCAATTTGAGATCACACATTAGGAGTCAACCGTAACTACGGAAATAATTGGCCTTTCGGCCGCTGTTGTCTCCAACTTTCCTGAATTGTACCGCTTCGATGGAGTGATTGGGGAATTTCTCCCTGAAATTCCGGGATTTTTGGTCATCAGACTAATAATCAGGGAAAATCTCCCTAAAATTTAGCTGATTCGTTAGCAATTATAGAAATTCCTCTTATTATTAGGGAGGAATTCCCTGATTTCGTTCATTTAGAGCGAATATTGATTATTTTCAGGGAGTTTTTCCCTAATTAGTTTTAGAGCCGCCGCCCCCTTCTTTGATTTTTCAGGGAAGGGGGCTTTTGCTTTTTTGAATCATAAGGAAGAATCCACCACCCTCAATGTTTTTAGCGAGTTCTTCTAACTTGGATTGAGATATTCTGGGGTTTCCGTATCTAGAGTATCCGGGACAACTTGCGATAAGCCCGCGGAGAAATCCCCTCATTCGCGGTAAATACCCTGCTGAAATAATGGATATCAGGATAACCAACGTTATCACCGACCTGTTCAATCGGCCAATCCGTTTCGCGCAGCAGCTTGCGTGCTTCCCGATGCCGGATGGAACGGAGATATTCACCAGGAGGCATGCCAGCCACCTCACGAAATAGCTTGGAGAAATGGTCTTCATGCATATTCATGGCACCAGCCATGAATTTATTACTCCAGCGGTCTGCTAGCTTTGAATCCATCTCGTCGATTAAAGCTCTGATCCGCCCGGTATGAACGGAAGATTTGGCTGCATTTCGGGAGCTTTGTGTTCGGAGCAGCGAGGTTAGGATGCCGAGCAGTAACCCCCGACAGACCCATTCATAACCGGCAGGCCGCATCGTAAATTCATGCACGAGCTGTTCCATCGCATGAATACATTCGGGTGGCGGGGTATAAATGGGCTCCTGTGACAATGGCATAAAAGGAGCGGTCACAGCTTCCAAGGCAAACTTCTCGGCCATAACCTCCTCCTCATTGACCAGCATGTCTTCATCGCTTGTAATAATCGATTCCCCAAAAAAATCAAAATGGATCCCAATGAGTTTGGTTTCCGAATCTGACACAATCGCATTCTGATGATATACCCCGGAAGAAAGGAATATCAGTTGTCCTGAATTCAGGATATATTCCTCCGTATCCATTTTTGTTGATAATTTCCCCTGGCGAACATATAGCAGCTCGAAATCATACAATCTTCTTCTTGGAAAGAGGCAAGGTGAGAGGGTTTGGAATTGTGCGTAGTGAATGCCAGGTGACCACTCCCGGGAAGGGACCTGTTTTCTCAGGGGATAACGGGGTTCTTTTTCAGCCACGAATAAACCTCCCATACAGTATAAAATGATTTTTTCAAATAGACCGGAATCGTGCAAAAAATCTCTTGTTCACCTAAATAAATCTAACTTACAATCTATTATAATATAAATAAATCAAGGATATAAGGGTATTTAGGGCAGGATCTTAAAAGACGGAAAATAACAAATTTGAGGAGGATTCAGATGAAAAAGGGAATAAACATTTGGTCGTTTCGTGAAGGTACTGAGATCGAAGAATGTGCACGTCTGGCTAAAGCGGCGGGGTTCGATGGAATTGAATTGTCTTTGAATGAATCGGGTGAACTTGGCCTGCAAACCACTGAGAAAGAAGCTATTAAGATCAGAAATTCCATTCAGGAGATGGGGTTAGAAATTGCAGGACTGGCGACAGGACTATATTGGTCATATGCCATGACAAGTGAATCCGCGGCGAACCGGACGAAGGCTATCGATGTATGTAAAAAACAATTGGAGCTGGCAGCAACACTTGGCGTAGATACGATTCTTGTCATTCCTGGTGCGGTTGGTGTCGATTTTATTGAGGGCTGTGAAGTAATCGATTATGAAAAAGCTTATGATCGAGCCTTGAAGGCGATCAGTGATCTAGCTCAGGATGCTAAAATGGCGGGTGTTTCTATTGGGATTGAAAATGTGTGGAATAAATTCCTGCTGTCTCCGCTTGAATTACGTTCTTTTATAGATGCTGTAGGCTCCAATTATGTAGGTTCCTATCTGGATGTAGGGAATATCGTTCATTCTGGTTATCCAGAGCAGTGGATACGGATTCTAGGCCATAGAATCAAGAAGGTGCATTTCAAAGATTACCGCCGGGCAGCCGGAGGACTTCATGGATTTGTTGATCTACTTGCTGGGGATGTGGATTATCCTGCTGTTATGGAAGCACTGCAAGAGATCGGCTACAGCAATTATGTTACTGGTGAAATGATACCGCCATATACGCATTATTCGGAGCAAATCATTTTTAATACTTCTGCAGCGATGGATGCTATTTTAGGACGCACTAGTTACTAAGTTTAAGAGAGGTGAAGGCTGTGCTCAGAGTGGGGCTGGTGGGCTTTGGATTTATGGGCCGAATGAACTTTGATCAGTATGTTCAATTGCAGGAAGACGGCCATCCGATTTCTCTGGTTGCCATTTGTGACCCGCAGATTGAAGTCCTTAAACATACTAAATCCGCGGGGAATATGAACACGGCCCACGAGGTATATGATTTATCCCCTTACAATCTTTATGAGAATTTGGAGCATATGCTCGAAAAAGAAGAACTAGATGCTATTAGCCTTGCGGTACCTACGTACTTGCATGCTGAAATGGCTTGTTCGCTGCTGGAACGAGGGTATCATGTGTTCTGTGAAAAGCCGATGGCGAGACATTCCGCAGAAGCTTGGAAGATGGTAGCGGCGGCGCAAAGCAGCGGAAAAAAATTGCTGATTGGCCATTGTCTTCGCTTCTGGCCGGGATATGAATATTTGAAGCGGATCATAGCTAGCGGTGAGTTCGGTGAAGTGACAGAGGCTTATTTTTACCGGGGTTCCGGTGCTCCTAAAGGGTGGCTGGTCAATGATGAGCTAAGTGGTGGCTGTATGCTGGATATGCATGTACACGATACGGACATCATCCATCACTTATTCGGAAAACCGGATAAAGTATCAACGCTTGGGCGGAAGGTTTTACCGGGAAGTGGCTATGATATCGTCTCCACTCATTATTTTTATCAGGATGGAAAAGTGGTCAATGCCCAAGCGGACTGGACACTGGAAGGCGACTTTGGTTTTTACATGGGCTATCGGATTAATTTTGAACGGGGGAATGTAGTCTTCGATGGCGCGGAAGTTAAGGTGAATCCTAATTGTCAACCGGGGTTCATTGCGAAGCTTTCTTCGCATACCGGATATTACAGAGAGTTGGTATATTTCTTAAAAGTCATTCAGAACGATGAGCCAGTGACTCTATGTATGCCCGAAAGTGCGGCCCAATCCATAGAAATCATTGAGGCTGAAATCCAATCGGCTGATCAGGAAGGTACCTGGATACGGATACGTTAAGTGCCATATTTTTAGTAAAGGAGACTTCACGATGTTGAAAATAGGTTTGATCGGTTTTGGATTTATGGGCCGGATGCATTTTGATAATTATGTGCGCTTAACGGAAGAGGGGCAGCCCATTGCCCTTAAAGCCATCTGTGATTTGCGAATTGAGGAATTAAAGGATGGAAAAGCAGCCGGGAATATGAGCACTGCCCAGGAAGTCTATGATTTGTCAGCTTACAATCTATACGATGATCTGGAGAAAATGATAGCCAGTGAGGAACTGGATATGATCGACATTGCGGTTCCTACTTATCTGCATGCGGAAATGACTTGTTCGCTGCTGGAACGTGGATATCATGTATTTTGTGAGAAACCGATGGCCAGAACTTCCGCACAAGCGCTGAAAATGGTGGAGACGGCAGTCCGCTGTGGGAAAAAACTGATGATCGGACATTGTCTCCGTTTTTGGCCGGGGTATGAGTATTTAAAAGAAGTGATAGAGAGCGGGCAGTTCGGTCAGGTCACGGAAGGGTATTTTTACAGGGGATCTGGTGCTCCTAAGGATTGGTTTCTGGATGAGACACTAAGCGGTGGAGGCATTATGGATATGCATATTCACGATACGGATATGATTAACTATCTGTTCGGCAGACCGGATAAAGTATCATCCTTAGGACGTAATGTCCTTCCGGGAAGCGGATATGATATCGCATCGACTCACTATTTTTATAAGGATGCAAAAGTAATTAATGCTCAGGTGGATTGGACGCTGGAAGGTGATTTTGGGTTTTACATGGGGTATCGGGTTAATTTTGAACGAGGAAATATAGTGTTTGACGGCAGCGAGGTCAAGGTCAATCCGAACGACGGGGCAGGCTATTTAGCGGAACTTTCGCCGGATGTTGGCTACTATAGGGAGCTTGTATATTTTCTGGATGTCATTATTCAGGATAAGCCTATCATTATTTGTACACCAGAGAGTACAGCGGAGTCTCTAAGAATCGTGGAAGCAGAAATGAAGTCAGCGGATGCTGAAGGCGAATGGATCGTGCTAGATTAGTTGTGTGCAGAGTGAGTAAGGACGTGAGCTGGAAGAGGATCATTCACAATGACCTTTTTCCAGTTCACGTCCTTTTGTCATCGCTGAAATTTGGTATTGTCTCTTGCATAATGGGATACTGATCCGTCATATCTTCTCAGCCGTACTTGTTCATCAGAGAACAGTTCAACAATTCCTGAAGCAACCTCTGAATACATTCCATCAGGATCAAGCTGTAGCGCAGAAATATAGGTTTGGGATAAGGCAGCTATAAAAAAATCAATGTTTTTCACTAGTGTTTGTGGCATGTTATTCCCTCCGGTGACATCTTGTACATGATGATATATTAAACCATAGGAGTTATTTTACCATGATTTATCGTTGAGTTTTAGGAAGAATTCTTTGGTAAAAGTCGAAAATATGAGAAATTTGGTTGAAAATGTATTTAAGATCATCTTTAATGAAACAAAGAGGGTAATTTTACCACTCTAAATAAATTAAGGGGATTACATAATGAAAGACTATGAAGTGCTGGAAATTAACAAAAAGAGTTTTTTTAAAACGACTATCTATTTTATGATCATTCCTACACTGCTATTGTTTATAGTAGGTTTAGGGATGGTGGTGGTCGGGCTTATCATTAAAGAGACGTTTATGGTTGTTATGGGTATCCCTTATTTGATTATGCCGGTTATTTTGATACTCATTTATGGATTGGTGGGTATGCTGGTAGCGCTGGTATATAACAAGCTGGCGAAGAGATTCGGAGGTCTAGAATTGAAAATAGTGGAGAAAAACCCTCCGGTTGAAGCAAACTATTTACCATAACCCGAAGTTATTAAAGGGCAGGTATTGCGATGATTTCGCTACCTGTCCTTTTTTATCTTTTTAATTTGAAAAGAAACCGGGGAATGGATATGATTTGGATAATGAAAGGATGATTGCCAGATGACGGAACAGACACAAAGAGCCAAGGAGCTGTACATTCAGTTTTTGGGTCATTTTTTAAATATGCATAAAGCAGGAGTGCTTAAGGAGTACAAGAGTTTTGAAATTCCAAGAGAAGTGGAGCTGGAATGGCTGCAGGAATGGGCTACGGAGCACGTCAAGCAGTTGTCGATACGGGACTGGGATGCGATTACGATACTGGAATCCATCTCGCGGAATTATCAGGATAGCTGGATTGTGGAAAAAGTGGCTTCTTTTGCTTCGCGGAATATAATGAGCGCCGATAGTTTGGTTAGACTGATTTATGCGGAAAAAATGCTTGAAATCATTCGTTCTCATAATCAAGTGATCACAAAAGAACTGTTATTTCAAGGATGTAAGGTTGCTGTTCAAATCCTCGAGGATGTAATCTCACAGCCGCTGGTCATTGATCCTGGACACGAACTTAAAGAACATAACCTTAAAGATAAACGTGCGTTAAACAGTCGAGCCCAACAAGGGATTGAAGAGGTAAAGGTACTAATTAATTCTTAGCTGCCAAAGTTGACATACTGTTGTCAAATTGGGTGTGCTACGATTTCCTGACAGAATCAAGTTTGCTGATCTAAAGAAGAAAATGAGGGATTATCGAATGGCTGAACCTTTAAAAGCAATGTACAATGAACAATTTCTGCGTGAGTTCGGCGAAAAAATTCGTGGCGTACATAATGTCTTCGAGACAGAGGCATTTGTAAGCTCAGCCATGACTGAACCGTGGGAAACGCTTGAGCTGAAGGCAAGAATGCGGCGGATCACCGAGACGTTGGGCAGCCACTTACAGCTTCCTTATGAGGAAGCGCTGGCTATCCTATTCGCCATTGCTGAGGAATGTGTAGGATTTCCGTATTTAATTTTTCCGGATTTCGTTGAGGTATATGGCCAAGGAGACGAACATTGGGCGTTGTCTATGCAGGCGCTGGAAAGATTCACAGCGAAATCATCGGCTGAATTTGCAGTTAGGCCGTTTCTTTTGCGGGAACCAGAGCGGATGATGGCTCAAATGCAGATATGGGCGAAGCACCCTGATGAGCATGTACGTAGGCTGGCTAGTGAAGGCTGTCGGCCTCGTCTGCCTTGGGGACAGGCGCTCCCCATGTTCAAGCTTGACCCAGCTCCGGTATTACCTGTACTTGAGCAGCTTAAGGCGGATACATCCCTGTATGTGCGTAAAAGTGTCGCTAATAATTTGAATGATATTGCGAAGGATCATCCGGAAGTGGTGCTCGATACCGCTCGGCGCTGGAAGGGAACACATCCCGATACAGACTGGATTGTGCGGCACGGCTGCCGTTCTTTGATTCGTAAAGCTGAGCCAGAGATTATGGCTTTATTCGGATACGCAGAGCAGACAGACGAAGCTACTCCACTTATAACGAGTGCTTCAATTCTATTGGAACCTTCTATCCTGACCATTGGCGAAAGCTCTGAATTACAGTATAAGCTTCAAGTTCGTGAGGGAGCTCCGGCACGGATTCGGATTGAATACGGAATCTATTTCGTGAAAGCGGCAGGTCGAACCTCTCGTAAATCTTTTTTGTTATCGGATAAGACCGTACCTGGAGGTACAATTCTGTCAGGTAAACGGACACATCGTTGGGCTGATTTAACAACTCGGCGTCATTATCCAGGAGAGCACCGGATTGTGCTGCTGGTAAATGGGCGAGAAGTGGCGGAAGTGACGTTAGAACTTAAAGGGAGTGCTAATATATGAAAAAAGAAGTTTTGATGTTTCTATCCAATGGCTACGCTGATTGGGAAAGCGGATATATTAGTGCCGAACTAAACAAGCCGGAGAGTGAATTTAAAGTAAGCACAGTTGCTTTAACTAGCGACAATGTCAAATCTATGGGTGGATTTACTGTTGTACCTGACTATACTTTAGACAGTTTACCTGTTCAGTATGAAATGTTAATTTTAATCGGGGGCACAGGCTGGAAAGATAATTCAGCTATTACTCCAGTGATTGAAAAATGTTTGCAGGAGAGTGTACCTATCGCCGCTATATGTGACGCTACAACTTTTTTGGCTGAACATGGCTATTTAGACAACATACCGCATACCGGAAATTCATTGGATTATTTAAAACAAAACGCTCCTAATTATAAAGGAGATGCAAATTATATAGAAAAACAGGCAGTTTCGAGTGAACATATCATTACTGCTAATGGTACGGCTGCTTTAGAATTTGCAAGGGAAGTTATGAAGAAGTTAGAGGGTTTCCCAATCGAAACCGTCGAGGGATGGTACAATTTTTTCAAAGATGGTTTTTATCAAGAATAAAAATGTATATAAAAAAGGTGGTCTCAAGTCTTAACGACTTCAGATCACCTTTTTGGGGTTGAAGCTTATTTTTTCACTTCTGTAACACCAGTTACTTTTCCTTGATCGGATGAATTAAAGGTGGATTTATATTGATCGTTTGCGAAGTAGACATTGCCTTCAACGGTTGCGTTCACCAGGGTAAAACCATCCGCTTCTACGTATACATCTCCAATAAAAGTGCCGCCTTGAATACGGGCGTTTTTACTCTTGATGGTCAATTTTGGAGCAGTCAGTTTGAAGGAGTTGGTGATGTTGTGATCCGCATCTTGTGTGTATAGAGCAATTTTTCTGGCGGGTTCCTCTTTATTCATGAATTCTCCATCCACGACGAGATCTTCGGTGAAGGTTAAGTCTTTAAGTGTGGCAGCAATCCAGGTTCCCTCTGGACTGATGGCGCGTTTGAAGGCTTCTTCATTATCTACTACGGAAGCTGAGGTTACAGCATCTGTGGTGTTATTTTGATTATTAGCGGTGCCTGCATTATTAGTGGTACCCGCGTTATTTGTGTTCTCAGGAGTGCTTGTTGCAGTAGCATTATTAGCATTATCTGTTGCATTTCCACATCCGACCATTAACACAAAAGCAAATACCGCAGCAACACTTGCTATCTTTCTCATCTGTATAACCTCCCTAAGTAATTGTACTGATATCCTTCGAGCTTACTATAGAGTGATTAGTTAGTAATTTACCAATCAATCTACAAATGGTAATATAGGCCTGGACATCTCTGGCGTATAGTATGACCTGAAAAATGTGATTTATCCGATGAATTCACGAGCAATATGGATTACAATAAGTACAGGCAGTAGAAAAGGAGCATTATCCATGGCCAAGCAGAAATATTATGTAGTCTGGGAAGGTAAACAACCGGGAGTCTATAGCACTTGGGCAGAATGCCAGGCACAGACAGATCATTATACCGGTGCAAAATATAAATCCTATGAATCCAAAGCAGCAGCTGATGCGGCATATAAAGCGGGCTGGAAGGGGAATTGGGGAACAGGGGCAGCTGGTGCAGCAAAGTCTAAGGGGACAAGTTCTTTTAAACGCAGTGCTACAGTAGAGAACTCTGAGGAGATTGATTACAACAGTATTTCAGTAGATGTGGGGACTCGTGGTAATCCGGGGCCTGTTGAATATAAGGGTGTAGATACACAAACGGGAGATATCATTTTCTCCTGTGGTCCGATCAAAAAGGGCACTAATAATTTAGGTGAATTTTTAGCGATTGTCCATGCCTTGGCGTTGTTGAAGAAAGAGGGAAGCGATAAAACGGTTTACAGTGATTCTGTAAATGCAATGAAGTGGGTGAAGCAGAAGAAGGTGGCAACAACCTTGCCGCGCGATTCTTCAACAGAGGAAATTTGGGTGCTTATTGATCGGGCAGAACGTTGGTTGCAAACCAATACATATGACAATAAGGTGCTCAAGTGGCACACAAAAGAGTGGGGCGAGATCAAAGCGGATTATGGTCGGAAATAAAAAACTATATCGCTATGGTTTCGGTTAAAGGAGGAGTTTGGGGATGTTTGGCAACGATTGGGATGAGGTATTGCAGGATGAAATGCAAAAGCCTTATTTTTTAAAATTAATGGATGTACTAACAGAAGAATATAAGGAACATACCGTTTATCCGCCAAAAGAATTATTGTTCACAGCATTAAAACTAACGCCTTATAAGGAGACTCGTGTAGTTATTTTAGGTCAAGATCCTTATCATGGTCCCGGACAAGCTCACGGACTAAGCTTCTCTGTCAATCCGGGGGTACGTATCCCTCCGTCACTGCGCAATATTTATGCAGAGCTGAAGGAGGACGTCGGTGTGCCTGTTCCGAACCACGGCTCTTTATTGCACTTAGCAGAGCAGGGAGTGTTGTTGCTGAACACCGTACTGACGGTACGTGAGGGTGAGGCGGGTTCACATAAAGGTCTGGGCTGGGAGACATTCACAGACACCATAATGCAAAAGCTGAATGAAAGAACTACGCCCATGGTATTTATATTATGGGGGAGTCATGCGCAGAAAAAAGGTGCTTTCATCGACCAAAGCCGGCATAAGGTGCTGCAATCACCTCATCCAAGCCCTCTCTCGTCGCATCGTGGATTCTTTGGCAGTCGTCCGTTCTCGAAGGCCAATCAATTTCTAGAGTCGCAGGGTATGGAAGGAATAGATTGGTTCATTCCGGACTTATAATTTATGGAGTGATGCGAAGGGGAGGTAGCTATGAAGCATTGGGTAGGTAAACCCGTTATAATGTACTGCGGAGAGAAACCTTATACCATTATGAAGGGAATCCTGCGCAAATGGGACCTTTCCGCATCGGTGGCGGTCATTGGCCATCAGGAAATTGCTGTGCCGTTTCGGGATATTGTTGTTATTAAGGCTCTGGCTCCAAAAGAAAGAGCTCTGCCTCCAGTTCTCCATTCCGTGGGTTATGTGATGAGGGATCGGCAGCAATTTGACAATGCAGTGTATTTTAAATCGGCAGTCAGCGTCTGGAAAGAGGATCAGCTTATTGCCTTTAATACGATTATTACCTCACATACGAAAGGTTCAGTTACACTTCAGAACGGCCAAAACCTGATGAAGGGCAATCACATCTTTGTAGTTCGTTCTTTACGAGGGTGATTTCAGGAACCTGTAAAGAATAAAAAAGGGTACGACTCCGAGTGATTGGAGACGTACCCTTTTTTATTTTATAGTTAAGCTCCGCCCGTTCACGAAGTAGATTACAACCGTTATAGCTCCTCTTTTTTGATAGGCTCAGCTTCATCTTTACGGTCTGCAATAATAATCTCATACACGCGCAGGAAAACAATTTTTATAATCATATAAACAGGGAGCGCAATAAGAACTCCGATAATACCGTAGAAGTCTCCACCTATAAGGACAAGGATGACCGTAGTCAGTGGATGAACATCCAATGATTTTCCGTAAATAATCGGTGAGAGTACATTATCCTGGATCTGCTGGGCAATGAAAATTATGACTAGGGACCATATGGCCATCGTCGGTGATTCAATGAAACCTACTATTATTACCGGAATCGCTGCTAAGAATGAACCCACATATGGAATGAAGTTAAGAGGCACTGAAATTACGGCGAGTAACAGGGAGTAAGGCAGTCCGATGATAAGGAATCCTATATATAACATAATACCGAGTACGACATTTAGCACCACACGTGTGACGATGAAGCTGCTTAAGGCGCTGTCGATATCTCCAAGCATCTCTTGGCCTTCCTTCCGATATTTTCTCGGAATTAAGCCTTGAAGTTTAGGCGATAGCTTATAGTCATCTTTTAGCATGTAGTACAGAATGATGGGCAAAGTGGCGATTAACACTACAATGCTGGAAACAACGCCAATCAAATTGGACATGGAATTGGTAACCCAGGTAATAGTATCGCTAAGAAATTCTGATAAACGGGCCGCGACGTCAGAATCCCCTTTGAAAAAACGTGACAGTGTCGGATTCTCCCTCAATGCATTGAACTGATCCTGCAAACCTTGCACGAGGTAGGGAGTGTTATCAATAAAGTTCTGAATTTGTTCTTGCAGTGTCGGCCAGACTAGAATCCAGAAGAGAACGAACAAGCCCGCAATCAGAAAATAAATGAGCAGGATGGAGAACGCCCGGTTTAATTTTCTTTTCTCTAGGATTCTTACTAATGGACGCAGCAGGTAGTACATAAACCCTGATAACATCATGGGAACAAGTAATAATTTGAAAATGGCACCTAGTGGCGCGAAGAGAAACATTACTTTGGAGCCTAAGTACAAAATCAGTAAAAAGGCGATAATAGCAAGGCTTGTCCGAAAATACTTCTGTTGTGGCAATAAAAACATCCCCCAAAATTCAAATTTATATCTATGTAGTTTAATAACCCTAATTTACAAGTATTGATTCAAAAGCGTGTAATTCCTTATAGGTAGTTCTTGGCATACCCATATAGAGGTTCTAGTTACAAAGGTTACGCCAAGTAAAAAGATCGCAATATAACAAGGGTATATCACTACTTCGCTGCTTTTTTCGTGGATTATCTTGACTTTCGTTTATGAGATTTTCTAGTGGATAAAGTGAAGATTTCAGGAACTACCTCCTCGCCTCCAGTTTCTTTGGTAACTTGTCTTGCTTTAACAAGAGATAAAAAGGAAAAAATCTCACCTAATGCTACAAGTCCAGCTGCGATGATCTCATAATCCTCAGCGCTAAGTTCTGCGGATTCCACTGGATTAGTGTTATTGGTGGTCCCATTCTTATTAGCATTGCTGTTACCGTTATTTCTCCCACGGTTTCTTCCATTGGCCATTTCTGATCACCCGCTTTTCCCGGTATGTATTATTAATATGTTATAAATGCCGTATATGAGATAGGCAATTGGGATGTAATTTTGCACTGTCTCTTTTTAGCACTTTACATAGGATGAAAACGCTGTTAAAATCATAAACGAGCACAAACGATCAATAACGGTCACATATAATCAATTAACGGTCAAGAAAATTCATAGATGAGCGCAAGGAATTGCACAGGTCGCGCTCTCACATAAAGGAGCGAGCCACGATGATGTTTGAGGAAGAGAGAAAACAAAAAATCGTGCTTTTTGTGGAAAAAAACTCAAGAGCTTCTGTACAGGAGCTAAGTCAGGAAATGGGCGTATCCGAGTCTACTGTGCGCCGTGATCTGAAGGAGCTGGAAGAAGCCAAGCTATTAAAGCGTACTCATGGCGGAGCGGTTTCCTTGCAGAGTGTCAATTTTGAGGCGGCTTATCCTGATAAGGAAGATCATTTATTGGATGAGAAGCAACGGATTGCCCGCAAAGCAGTGGAGATGATTCAGGAGGGTGACGCTATACTGCTTGATGCAGGAACAACAACACTGCAGATTGCCAGAGAGCTGAAGAACTTTTCGAATATCAAAGTCATTACGAACTCGATTATGGCGCTGAATGAGCTGCGGGATTGCCGCAATATCGAAGTCTCAATTACAGGTGGTATGCTTCGCCCGGATACGATGGCTTTTGTTGGACCGATGACAGAACGTTCCTTAGATATGGTGAGAGTGGATAAAACTTTTCTTGCTACTAATGGACTGGATTTGCGGGAAGGCATCACAACCCCGAACATGTTAGAGGCAGCTACAAAACGCAAAATGATCGCAGTCGCCAAGCAAGTTATTCTACTGGCAGATCACAGTAAGCTGGGGCAGGTATCCTTTAGCAAGGTTGCTGATGTGACGGAAATGGATCATTGCATTATAGATTCAGGAGCGTCTGACAAATTCATCCGTGAGATCACGCAATTGGGTGTGGATTTCACGCTGGTATAAATTCTATATAGGATAAGCAATTATGAATTACCGTGTGATCGTTTGGAGAAATTACAGATGCCGTATTTTTGATCGGTAATCTATGGCTTAGAAAACCAACATAATTGAGGGATAATCATGATCTATACTGTAACGCTTAATCCTTCCATTGATTATATCGTGGAAGTGGAAGATTTGAGACTGGGTGACTTGAACCGGATGAAACGTGATTTGAAGCTTCCCGGAGGGAAGGGGATTAACGTATCCCGAGTGCTTAAACAGCTTGGGGTTCAGAATAAGGCTATGGGATTCCTTGGCGGCTTCACCGGCCGATATATTGAGGATTGGTTACACGAAGAATCAATTTCAAGCGATTTCGTGTTTGTTTCTGATGATACGCGGATTAACATCAAGCTCAAGCATGGAGAAGAAACGGAGATTAACGGTGTTGGACCCGCCATTCTTGTTCCGGAAGCCGACGCACTATTGCAAAAGCTGGCTGCTCTGAACGCGGAGGATGTAGTGATTTTGTCGGGAAGCGTTCCCCCATCACTGGGTGCAGATTTCTATGACAAGCTTATATCTGTGTGCAAACAGAGTGGAGCGGAATTCGTCATTGACACTACTGGTGCTGCGCTTCAAAAAGCGCTGGCGTATCAGCCATTGCTGGTTAAACCGAACCATCATGAGCTTGCAGAGCTATTCGGCGTAACAATAGACACGAGGGAAGAGATTATTACTTATGGACGCAAGCTGCTGGATGCAGGAGCGAAACATGTACTGGTTTCCATGGCGGGTGAAGGGGCTTTGTTCATTACGGAGCAAGGGGTATACCACGCCAACGCACCAAAAGGTAAAGTGAAAAATTCTGTAGGTGCAGGGGATTCCATGATCGCTGGTTTTGTAGGGACACTGTCTTTGACAGGAGACTTGTTGGAGGCGTTCCGTGCAGGCGTTGCCTCGGGCAGTGCAACCGCATTCTCTGATGATTTAGCGGATAGAGAATTCATTGAACAGCTGAGACCGCTGATCCAAATCTCAGAAGTGTAAGCCGACAGCATTCAAAGTACTTAAGGGAGTTGAACATGATGAAAATAACGGATTTAATGATAAAAGAAACTATGATCATGGATCTAAAAGCTACAACTAAGGAAGCTGCAATTGATGAATTGATTGCAAGTCTTGCTGCTAGTGGCCGAATTAATGATCCGATCCTTTTTAAAGAGATGATTCTGAAGCGCGAAGAGCAATCCAGTACTGGGATTGGTGGCGGTATCGCGATGCCGCACGCTAAGACTAAAGCGGTAAATGAAGCGACGGTTGTATTTGCTAAGAGCGCAAAGGGAGTGGAGTTTGAATCCCTTGATGATGAGCCAGCACGTATCTTCTTTATGATTGCCGCTCCAGAAGGAGCAGGCAATATGCATCTTCGTACACTGGCCTCATTGTCCAGACTACTGATCGATAGCGAGTTCATTGAACAGCTTATGAATACTCAGACTCCGGATGAGGTATCAGCTTTGTTTGATGCCAAGCAGGCGGAAGGCGAAGCTAAGGAGAAAGAGAACGAAGCCGCTGAAACTGCCGCAAAGTCAGAGCCTGAACGTGTAATCGTGGGCAACCCGGATTCCCAAGCTTTTGTCGTAGCTGTAACTGCTTGTCCTACAGGCATTGCGCACACTTTTATGGCTGAAGATGCCCTTAAGAAAAAAGCTCTAGAAATGGGAGTTAATATCCGTGTAGAGACGAATGGTTCAGAAGGGGCCAAAAACGTACTCACCCCTGATGAGATTCGGCGTGCAAGCGGTGTAATTGTTGCAGCTGATAAAAAGGTGGAAATGGCCCGTTTTGACGGTAAACCTGTACTGCAAAGACCGGTAAGTGATGGCATCCGTAAGTCGGAAGAGCTTATTCGTAAAGCTATGAATGGGGAAGCGCCGATCTATCACAATGAAGGTCGCGGTGGCAATGACGAAGGGTCTAAAGAGAAATCTGGCAGTATCGGCAGTAAAATATATAAGGACTTAATGAATGGGATCTCCCACATGCTTCCGTTTGTAGTCGGTGGCGGTATTCTGCTGGCAATCTCCTTCCTGATTGAACAAGTAGGTGGAGCAGATCATCCGCTGTTCCAGTTACTGCAGACAATCGGTGGCGGAGATGGTGCCTTCCATTTCCTAATTCCAGTCCTTGCTGGATTTATAGCGCTTAGCATTGGTGATCGTCCGGCTCTGATGCCAGGTATGGTTGGGGGCTACATGGCCTTGAATTCCAATGCTGGGTTCCTCGGCGGGCTGGCTGCTGGTTTCTTGGCGGGTTATGTAATTATCGGACTACGTAAAGTATTTGCAGGTCTGCCTAAAACACTTGACGGACTGAAGCCGATCCTGTTATACCCGGTATTCGGGCTTCTAATTACCGGTGGATTGATGTATTACCTGTTCGATCCGGTCTTTAGCTGGATCAATGTCGGACTGATCGATTGGCTTAATGATCTTGGAACTGTTAATGCTGTTATTCTGGGCCTGGTTCTCGGTGGCATGATGGCCATAGATATGGGTGGACCTTTCAATAAAGCTGCTTATACTTTTGCCATCGGTGTATTCACTACCAGTGGCAATACCAACGGCTTCATGATGGCTGCTGTAATGGCGGGGGGGATGGTACCTCCACTTGCAATAGCACTGGCTTCTACTTTCTTTAAGAATAAATTCACGGAAGAAGAACGTAAATCAGGCTTAACGAACTATGTGCTGGGCTTATCGTTCATTACAGAAGGGGCCATTCCATTCGCCGCAGCCGATCCGCTTCGTGTCCTAACCTCTTGTATTCTTGGTTCGGCCGTTGCTGGAGGTCTTACACAACTTTGGAATATCAACGTGCCGGCTCCGCATGGCGGGATCTTTGTAGCTGCCCTTTCAAGCCACGCGCTGTTGTTCCTGTTGGCTGTTCTGATCGGTTCGGTCATCTCCGGATTGATGCTCGGATTATGGAAGAAACCGCTTGAAGCAAAGTAACTTTATAAGTAAATTGAACTGCTGGGTGCCAGAATTTTCATTCTGGTGTCCAGCAGTTTTTGCATGGACTTTAATCTACCCCTTTCCTCGCCCATAGGTAGATTTATCTCCATAAATGAGGTTTAATTTTATATAATTGAAAATATATATAATCAGAAGGAAAAGGAGCGAGCGAGATGATATTACATAAGGGGGAAGTCTTGTTCCGCCAAGGAGACAGCTGTGACTTTTTATTTAAAGTAAAAAGCGGGCTGTTCAAGGTCACAAGACTTCATGAGAATGGGAACATGGTGTTATTTAACATCCTGTATCCTGGTGAGATGGTTCCCCATCATTCACTCATTTCGCCAAAGGAGGCGCATGGAACGGCAGTTGCGATGATGAAGAGCGAGGTGGAGGCAGTTCCATCAGCAGAATGGTATCAACAGCTGCGGGATGATCCTGGTCAAGCGATGGAAATCGCCAGACTGCTTCAGGAGAAGGTACGGTTTATGCAAACACGGCTGGATCATCTTACTGTAGGTACACCTGCAGAACGTATGGAATTGCTAACCCGCTGGTTTAATGACTATTCTCATGGCGCAGCGCTAACAGAGTTATTGACCCAGGAAGAAATAGGGCAATTGATCGGTGTAAGACGTGAAACAATCAACCGTTTGCTGCGGAGTACAGAGTGATTCCTGCTTTTTTCTGGCAAACTGTTTAGAGTAGGGTGGCTCCGTGGTATAATGTAAACAGAACTTATCAAATTAGAGAAAGGATCAGGATACCATGTGTCCCCGAAGGACGATTCCCCAAAGGACGATTTGGAAACGTTATGATCTGTCTTATACTTAGCTTCCCTGTAGAAGGTGCGTAAACCGTTGTTACTTGACGAACCGCCTCTGCGAGGGGAAGGAGTATATATATGCGAAGGAGCAATACCTCCGGTTTTACCCGTCGTAGAGGTTGGTGGGACGTCTAGCCGCCATATACGATAAGGGGAGACCTGTATGAGGAACCACAATTACGGAGTGAATGTACTGCTCCGATTGACAGTCATTTTGTTTGGAACATTTTTGCTTGCATTTACTTATTATCACATCAATTTTCAGAATCATTTGTCAGAGGGCGGATTCGTAGGATTATCGCTGCTTGGCAAATATGTATTAGGAATTTCACCTTCGATTTCAACTCTGCTTCTAGACGTTCCAGTACTCTTGATAGCATGGATGTTCAAAGGGAAAGCGTTCGTGTGCAACACTTTTGTTTCTGTAGGAGCTTTTACAATCTTCTATGGTCTCATGGAACGTTATTCCGGTTTGGTCATCAACTTGCAGGACAATTTGGCATTAGCAGCTCTTTTGTCCGGCGTACTGACAGGTTTAGGAGCGGGAATTATCCTGCGGAGTGGCGGGGCTAGCGGTGGAGACGATATTTTGTCGCTGCTGGTTAGTGAATGGAAGGGAATCAAAGTAGGTACGGTATTCATCATGATGGATGTAATCGTTCTGGCACTATCACTCTTTTATATGCCTGTTAAAGAAACGATGTATACAGTGATGGCTGTAGTCGTAGCCGGCTATGTGATCACCTTTACAACCTCTTTAGGCAAACCAAAGCTAGTGAAGTCGCCAAAGATTCAATCTACTTTGCGTAAACCTCATGATGGTACGGTAATGTGAATAAGGCTGTATAAACAGCTTATTTCGGGGATATACTACATTTAAGGTCAGCCAGAATTTCTGGTTGACTTTTTTTTGTTGGATATGACGTATTTTAAAGGGTGCAGTCCTAGGGGCGTTGTTCGGACGTTTCGCTCATAACAAAAGATGGCGTACAGTGAAAATCCTGCACGCCACCTTTTAGTTAACTTAAGACTCACTTGTGCTCGTCTTTGAATCGTGTAGAGACATTTGCGACCAGCTTGTCTTTTATTTAGCCCACGGTATTCGTGATAGCTTCGCATTCGTCCGAACAATGACCACTGTGCTGTGTTTCACAGTCCTCACAGCAAATATGCTGAAGATGACAAGCATCATTGGCGCAATTGATAAATTGGTCAGCTGGCTGACCGCAGTGATGGCAACGTCCGACAACGATATCCTCGTCGGTATGATTAATCTGTACGGAGATCCGCTCATCGAAGACATAACATTTTCCATCAAACAGTTGGCCCTGTACCTCAGGGTCTTTACCATAAGTCACAATGCCGCCATCCAACTGGTACACCTGCTCAAAGCCTTCCTTCATCATAAACCCGCTTAATTTCTCGCAGCGGATCCCGCCTGTACAGTAGGTCAGGATTGGTTTATCCTTAAGGTCGCTCATATTCTCGCGAATCCAGTCCGGGAATTCTTTGAAGCTGTCTACTTCGGGGCGGATGGAGCCGCGGAAATGACCAAGATCGAATTCGTAGCCGGTACGACCATCCAGAATCACCACATCGTCGCGCTGCATCATTTCGTAGAAATCTTTAGGCGCCAGATGCTCTCCGGTAATCACGTTAGGGTCCAGTTCATCCTCGACCCGGAACGTCACGAGTTCCTTTTTATAACGAACGAAGATCTTTTTGAAGGCATGACCATCAGCCTTATCGATCTTGAAGACGATATCGCTAAACAGAGGGTTTGCGCGCAAATCCTTCATGTATTGCTCGGTTTGGGCAACCGTACCTGATAGTGTTCCGTTAATGCCTTCATCTGAAATGAGAATTCGTCCCTTTACATCAAGCTCTTTGCAGTAAGCCAAATGCTCCTGGGCGAATAGTTCTGCATCCGGCACTTTTACAAATTTATAGTATAGCAGAATTGCATATTCCGATTGTGGATTCATTCATTTCACCTTTATCATTAGAATTAGACTACTAAATAAACATTTAAGTATAAAAAGTATTGTAACATATTATCAAGTATTGACAAGAGATGTGGTACAGTAACCTGAAGAAAGCTGGTATAAATATCATTTTTCAGGGATACCAGGATTAAGGTCAGCCAGAACCTCTGGTTGATTTTTTCTGCAGGATATAGGCGGTTTTCATGGATAGTTATGATTAGCGAAACCGTGAATCGCAACGCACGTATATATTTTCATTCATAAGTCACATGATGACTTTAATTATAAGGAGGAACTGCGGGATGAGTGCTCATGAGATTGATTATGCCATTATGGGTGAGGAAATACAGTGTGTAGAGGTGCAGCTTGACCCAGGAGAGAGTGTAATTGCCGAAGCCGGGAGCTTCATGATGATGGATCAGGAAATAACAATGGAGACGATATTTGGTGACGGCAGCGGAGGCTCGCGTGGAAGTGGCTTGATGGGGAAGCTGATGGGCGCGGGCAAACGTCTGTTGACAGGTGAAAGCTTGTTTATGACTGTCTTCACACACAGTGGTTCTTATGGGCGTAAAAGTGTTACCTTTGCTGCTCCGTATCCAGGCAAAATCATCCCGCTCGACTTGCAGCAATACGGTGGAAAAATCATCTGTCAAAAGGATTCGTTCCTTTGCGCGGCAAAGGGCGTTTCAATCGGTATTGAATTTCAGCGTAAGCTGGGTACTGGCTTTTTTGGTGGGGAAGGTTTTATTATGCAAAAGCTGGAGGGTGATGGACTTTCATTTGTACACTCTGGCGGTTATGTTATGGAACGCACACTTCAACCGGGAGAGACGCTTAAGCTGGACACTGGCTGTCTAGTCGCTATGACGTCTTCGGTGGATTACAATATTGAGTTTGTAAAAGGGGTCAAAACCGCGCTGTTCGGCGGTGAAGGCCTGTTCTTCGCAACGTTGCGCGGACCCGGCAAGGTGTGGGTACAATCGCTGCCATTCAGCCGAATGGCCGATCGCATCCTGTCCGCTGCCGGCAACAGCGGTCGGAAAGAAGAAGGAAGCGTGCTTGGTGGGCTTGGTAATTTGCTGGATGGCAGATAAGTCTGCGTGAGCGAAGCGCATAGCGTGGGAGTAGAGGATATATGGAATGTGGAGTGAGCGTGGAAAGCATATGAAGCAAAGAGCGTACGAAATATGGAGTGAGCGTGGAATTGCTGAGCATATGAGGCAAAGAGCGCGCGAAATGTGGAGTGAGCGTGGAAAGCATATGAAGCAAAGAGCGTACGAAATATGGAGTGAGCGTGGAAATGCTGAACATATGAAGCAAAGAGCTTACGAAATGTGGAGTGAGCTTGGAATTGCTGAGCATATGAGGCAAAGAGCGCGCGGAATATGGTGAGCGTGGAAATGCTGAACATATGTAGCAAAGAGCGTACGAAATATGGAGTGAGCGTGGAATTGCTGAACATATGTAGCAAAGAGCGTACGAAATATGGAGTGAGCGTGGAAATACTGAGCATATGAGGCAAAGAGCGTACGAAATGTGGAACAAAGAGCGTACGAAATATGGAGCATATGAGGTATACAACATTACAAGAGGACGCATCGTTTCAGCGGTGGTTCTATATTGGGATGGTGAAACAAGGGCAGAAATGCCCTTGTTTTGCTGTAAAGGTTTAGTATCGCGCGAAAGAAGGGCGAAAGTACCTTTGATTTGCTCGAATGAGCTAGTGTGACGCGAAAGAAGGGTAAAAGTGCCTTTGATTTACTCGATACTGCCAAATGAAGTGTATAAATCCCGTAGAATGGAGCCGATGGAGCACATATAGCCAAATGAACGGTATAAATCCCGTAGAATGGAGCCGATGGAGCACATATAGCCAAATGAACGGTATAAATCCCGCAGAATGGAGCGGATGGAGTAGTTGCGGCCAAATGAACGGTATAATCCCGTAGAATAGAGCCGACGGAGCACCTATAGCCAAATGTACGGTATAAATCCCGTAGAATGGAGCCGACGGAGCACATATAGCCAAATGAACGGTATAAATCCCGTAGAATGGAGCCGACGGAGCACATATAGCCAAATGTACGGTATAAATCCCGTAGAATGGAGTCGATGGAGCGTATATGGTCAAATGAGCGGTATAAATCCCGCAGAATGGAGCGGATGGAGTAGTTGCGGCCAAAGGAGCGGTATAATCCCATAGAATGGAGCCGATCGAGCGTATACATCTCTATAAGCGCTATATATCCACAGATAAGTTACTTCAACAAGCAATAAGTTACTTATGTTCGATGGGATATCACCGTTCGGCGTCTGCAATATCAACTCTAAATTGTCCTCCACTACCGTTATCGCTACCACCGCTGCCACCTCCACTACCGTTATCGCTGCCATCGCTATCTATGCTGCCACCGCTGCCACCACCACTACTGTAATCTTAAACCAATTTATAGTTTGTTAAAGCCGTAATGGGCTATGCTCATTTACGGTTTTTTATGTTTTTGTAAGTAATGGTTGGCCGAAGTAGATGACCACTCAGGTAGGATTGGGATAGTTTAATTAATAACTATATAATACCAGTTCATGAGTAGCTGGTTCAGGTATGATGTGTTCAACACTAAATCGTACTTTGGAGGAATGTATATTGGTAATGGACGTGGAATTTGGCAAGGAAATTGAGAATGCTATTAGTTGGGCTAAAGAGCGGCTGGGGTCGCAGGAGTATCCGCTGCGTTGTCTTGCTTTTGTTGAAGATGCATATGAAAGAAGCAATGGGATCGAAATGTGGGGAGGCAGCGATGCACGTGAATCCGCTGAGCTGTACGATGCGCACAAGAACACCGGGGCTCCGCCAGCTGGCGCGTTTGTTTTTTATACTTGCTCAGGTTTGGTGGACGGTGAGCTTAAGGATTGGGGGCATGTAGCTTTGGCCCTTGGGAATGGCGAGGCCATTCATGCCTGGGATAAAGTAAGGATAGATCACTACATGGAAATTTGCCATCTGCAAGTTGCTCCAGGCTGGAGCCAACCAGAACTTATCGGCTGGGCACCTGTAGAGTGAGTTCTTGCCGGGATTCAGAAGAAACAATGGGACTAGTTGATATCCTCAAACCTAACTTATCCAAGAACCTAGAAGGTGCCGTAAATAGGTGCTTCATGGGTTCTTTTTTCTTCCTTCTGATTTGACTAACCCTATGCACGGTGTATATATTATTTGGCAGACCCCCTTATATTGTTAAGGCTGGACCGGAGGTATGATATGTTTAAAATATTTATTATAGAAGATGACCGTGGACTTGTGGCTTTGCTGCAGGATTATTTACATAAGTTTGGATATGATACGCAGGCGGTGAGTGATTTTGAGCGGGTCCGCACTCAGTTTGAGGCGTTCGCGCCACATCTGGTGCTCCTTGATGTTAATTTGCCAAAATACGATGGTTATTACTGGTGCCGCCAAATTCGCGGAATTTCAACCTGCCCTATTCTTTTTATATCTGCCCGCGATGGCAAAATGGACCAAGTAATGGCGCTGGAAAATGGAGCCGACGATTATATCACTAAGCCTTTTGATTACGAAATCGCGATGGCCAAAATCAAAAGTCAGCTGCGGCGCGCCTACGGCACCTATGCCGGAGGGAATAATGAACGCACACTGAACGTTGCGGGAATGACGCTGGATGTAGAGCGGCTAATCCTTACCCGAGGCGAAGCTAAAGTGGACTTGAGCCACACGGAAGCCAAAATACTAGATGAGCTGATGCAAAAGTCCGGAGTCATCGTTACCCGGGACAGGCTGCTCGAAAAAATCTGGGATGATCAAGCCTTCGTGGATGAAAATACATTAAATGTATATGTTACCCGTGTACGCAAAAAACTTGCTGCTCTCGCTATCACAGATGGACTACAAACCGTGCGCGGTCAAGGCTACCGTTTGATTCCGAATTGGGGGGATGAGGAATGAAGTTGTTTTTAAGGGAACAGTTCCCCCTGATCGTGGTTTATCTAGCCCAGCTAGTCCTGATCACATTAGTGTATCGGCTGGATGGAGGCAGCGGTCTGAATGTAAGTTTATATGCCGCGCTGCTCAGCACTTGTCTACTGATTGGCTACCTCGCTTACCGTTATGTCACCAATCGCACGTTCTATGAACGTTTGGAGACTACGCCCTCCTCTCTCGATGAGGCAGGTGGCCCTGCACAGGATTCTCCGCTAGCCGTAAGCTTGCGAGGTTTACTGGGGTCGCAATTCCGCCTCTACAAAAATGATTTGCACAGCTACCGCCACAAATTAGAAGAACATATTCACTTTATTAATCAATGGGTACATGGCATGAAGACGCCGTTGTCTGTCATTCATCTGATCATTCAGGATAAGGATGGCCCTCCTTTTACGGCAATTGGTGATGAACTGGATCGTCTGAAAAAAGGACTGGATACCGTGCTTTATACGGCCCGACTGGATACTTTTGAACACGATTTCTATGTGGAACGGCTGAATTTGGAGACAATCGTGCGTGGTGTGACCTCTGAGCAGAAGCGGCTTTTTATTCGAAAAAGAGTTTTTCCAGCTATACAAATAGATGAGCAGATTACCGTAACTACGGATGAAAAATGGCTCACTTTTGTCCTTACGCAGCTGATTACGAACGCTGTACGTTATACGACTGAAGAGGGCAAACATGTTTTTTTCCAAGGGATGGTCACGGAAGATAAGCAGACTGTGCTTGAGATCCGGGATGAAGGAGTGGGCATACCCGCAGGAGATCTGCCGCGCGTGTTCGATGCATATTTTACCGGGGTGAATGGACGAACCTTCCAGGAATCTACGGGGATGGGTTTATATCTCGTGAAGCAGATCTGCGGCAAGCTTGGACATGAGGTGAGTATCCGTTCCGAAGAAGGAAGCGGGACCACCGTGCGGATTGTATTTAGGGAGCAGCATATAACAAACCTTACAAATGTGTAAGGGCATTGTAAGTTTCAGAAATAGCAGCCCATGTGTACACTTTGTATAATGAAGGCAATCCAGTCGAAAGAAGGAGAGGTAACACTTGCCCATTCTAGATGTTCATAATTTATCAAAAATATATGAGGGTAAAGTGTCCACTCAGGCGCTGAATCATATCCGCTTTTCTGTAGAAAAGGGGGAGTTCGTTGGCATAATGGGCCCATCAGGGAGTGGGAAAACAACGCTGCTCAACACGATTGCCACCATCGACCAACCGACCTCCGGTCAGATTCTGATCAACGGCCGAGATCCTAATCTGCTTAGCAGAAAAGAAAAGGCACTTTTTCGCCGTCATGAGCTAGGCTTCGTCTTTCAGCATTTTAATCTACTGGATACGCTCACTGTAGAGGAGAACATCGTATTACCTTTAACGCTTGCAGGTGCCCGTGTCCCAGAGATGGAGAGCAGGTTAAAAGAGGTCACTACCTTGCTTGGCATCGAACATTTGCTGAAGAAGCGCACGTATGAGGTCTCAGGCGGACAAATGCAGCGGGCGGCTATCGCCCGGGCGATGATTCATCGTCCAGCGTTAATTTTGGCGGATGAGCCCACAGGCAATCTGGATTCCAAAGCCTCAGGGGAAGTCATGAATATGTTGACAGAGGTGAATAAGGAAGAAGGAGCTACGGTGCTGATGGTCACGCATGATGCAGTGGCTGCGAGCTTTTGCAACCGGGTCATCTTTATTAAAGACGGACGTTTCTATAGTGAAATGTACAAAGGGAGTAATAGAGGCGCTTTCTTCCAAAGTATTATTGATATGCTGTCTCTGCTTGGGGGAACCAGCCATGACCTTTCGGCAATTCGCTTATAGGAATGTAACACGTAATAAACGCAAATATGCCGCTTATTTTGTCGTCAGTGCTTTTTCGGTGATGATCTTTTTCGTGTGCGCTTTGTTTATTTACCATCCGGATATTTCAAAGAGCTTAATTTATAGTACGGCGGCTCATACGATGATGGTGGCAGAGGCAATTATTTATGTCTTTTGTTCTTTGTTCGTGCTCGTATCCGTTGGATCCTTCCTGCAGTCGCGGAAGATGGAGTTCGGAATTTTATTGATGCATGGAATGACGAAGAGACAGCTAAACACCATGGTTTTTCTGGAAAATATGATGATCGGCACCTCTGCCATCCTGACGGGTACCCTTCTCGGGTTACTTCTGGGCAAATTATTCCTGATGATCGGATCCACTTTTTTGGGAATTCCCCTGTTAACCTTTCATCTCCCATGGCAGGCACTTGTGCTTACGATCTGCAGCTTCGTGTTATTGTTTTTTCTGATATCGCTTTGCACCTTTGTTTTTATCGGCAATGAGTCACTGATGCGTCTGTTTCAGGGAGAACGTAAGGCAGAAGAAGAACCCAAAGTATCGTTTATATTGTCATTTATCTCTGCTGTACTGCTGATCAGTGGTTATTATATGGCGGCTACTGCAAAAGCTGCTTCCGTAGAGAAAGTCATGTTTCCGGTCGTTGCGATTACGGTTATCGGGACGTATCTCTTTTATACCCAGCTAAGTATTTGTTTGGTTAAGCTGCTTAAGGACATTCGGCGCTTGTATTGGCATCGTACGAATATCATCACTTTATCCGGTTTGTCCTACCGCTGGAAAGAGAATGGCCGAATGTTTTTTATGGTGACGATTGTATCCGCAGTCTCCTTCACTTCCGTAGGGGTATTTGCATCGATACATACACTTTCCAGAGAGCTGAAATTGGATTATCCCGCAGCAGTGGGTTATGTAGCCAAAGGAAATCAGACGGGTGTACCCTTTGATCAGCATCTGAACGAAATTAAGGAAGAGCTCAAGACGCACGAACTCCCTTATGAGGCGCTTAGTATCCCGATTAAATATGCTGAGGTTGAAGCTCAGACTGGACCCGATCGCACTTTACGCCTTCCCTTGATTGCTTTCAGTGATTATAATCTCGCCCTGCAACGTGCAGGCTTCCCAACAGATGAGCGTGCTCTGGTGGGCAACGAAGGTCTGGTGATGATTGGTTCACAGCGGGATCGCAGTTTAACAGAAGGCAGAGTAAAAGCGGTCTATTCCTTGCAGCAAGGACTTGCCATTAAAGAAATAGGTTATACCGAGCAAGTTCCCATCGCCGAATATTTATTGCCGGAGCTGGATGGTAGAGATGGCGGGGATTTTAGTGGTGTCGTGATCAGTGATGAGCTCTACAGCGCTATTGATCCCGTGCAGACGGATCTTTATACAGGTTTTTATGTAGAGGATTTTCCACAGACGGTAGGTATCGCTGCTGATCTTGCCCATAAAGGCAAACAGTCCTATGAAAGTGATTCTCCGTATGCGATTGTGATCAGCGGCACGCTGTTTGAGCTTCAGAAAACATTGTATAACACAATGCTTTTTGCTTCCTTGCTGGTGGGTACTGTCTTTTTTATCGCGGCAGGCAGCTTTCTTTACTTCCGGTTATATACCGATCTTGATCATGATCGCAATCAATATTCCACTTTGTCCAAGATGGGGCTTACGGATAAAGAACTCAATCGAATAGTTACGATTCAGCTGTCTTTGTTGTTTTTTGTGCCGGTCGGAATAGCTATTTTACACAGTGTGTTTGCCTTTATTGCGCTTCAACGGTTGTTCTACTTATCTATCGCAACGGAGACAGGCGCGGTGTTACTCGGATATTTGGCTGCTCAAGGACTATACTTCTTTTTTATTCGCAGCCGCTATTTACGCAACCTGAAGAAGAACTTGATATGAGAAATGGGGGTAACAAGATGCAAGCATGGATTACAGATTTTATGGAGCAGTTTGGTTACTTCGGTATTTTTCTGATGCTGGCCTTTGAAAATATATTTCCACCAATTCCTTCAGAAGTGATCCTGCCCTTTGGAGGATTTATGACCACTACGACGAGCTTAACGATCCCTGGTGTAATCATTGCTGCCACGGCTGGATCACTACTGGGTGCAGTAATTCTCTATTATATTGGCCGATTATTGGATGTGAGCCGGTTAGAGAAACTGGTTGAACGCTGGGGGGGCCTAATTCGCGTCACTAAAAAAGATATCCACAAGGCTGACGCCTGGTTTGATAAATATGGCTACTGGACTGTATTGTTTTGTCGGATGGTTCCGCTGGTCCGCAGTCTGATTTCGATTCCGGCGGGAATGTCGGGCATGAAATTTGGAGTATTTATGATCTTCACAACGATTGGCACATTGGGATGGAATTTGCTGCTTGTGCTTATTGGCGCGGCTTTAGGAGAATCCTGGGAAGACATTGCTATGTACATGGACGTGTACTCCAATGTAGTCTATGTACTAATTGCTGGTGGATTAGTTATTCTTGGGTTTCTGTACTTCCGCAAACGCAGCCGGAGAATGAACACTGAGGGCTAAGCGGGTAGTGGACTGATAATAGAAATGACTATTGAAAAGGAGGGAAACACATGGAGCTATTAACGATTATTAAAGCCATTATTTTGGGGCTTGTTGAAGGTTTAACCGAATTTGCTCCAGTATCCTCCACGGGTCATATGATTATTGTTGATGATATGTGGCTGAAATCACAGGAGTTATTTGGACAATATACGGCAAATACCTTCAAAATAGTTATTCAACTGGGTTCTATATTAGCGGTTGTTGTGATTTTTAGAAATCGATTCATTGATCTGTTGGGCTTAAGGCGTTTCAGCCGTAAGCAGTTGGACCCTGTAACAGAGAAGCTACCGCAGTTAGAGCAGGGGGGGCACCTCAAGCTGACACAGGTTCTGGTAGGGTTAGTGCCTGCAGGTGTGTTAGGTGTTCTGTTTAATGATTATATTGATGAGCATTTATTCTCTACCTCAACGGTGTTAATTGGTCTAGTGATCGGGGCTATATTAATGATTATTGCGGATCTGTTTGGGCCGAAGAAGATCAGAACTGAGAGTGTAGATCAGATTACATACAAACAGGCACTTGGTGTAGGTCTTGTACAGTGTTTTTCGTTATGGCCTGGATTTTCACGCTCGGGCTCGACGATTTCTGGTGGCGTAATCCTCGGGATGAGCCATCGTGCCGCTGCTGATTTTACGTTTATTATGGCAGTACCCATCATGGCAGGTGCCAGTCTGTTGTCACTGATGAAGAACTGGCAATATTTCACCATGGACGCGCTGCCGTTTTTTATTGCAGGCTTTATTAGTGCCTTCCTATTTGCGCTGTTATCGATGCGTTTCTTCTTAAAACTGATCAATCGTATCAAGCTCTTACCGTTTGCTATATACCGTATAATTCTTGCTGCTGTAGTATATTTCGTATTTTTCTAAGTCCGTTATAAGGAATCGATATAACAGAAGCCCCAGTAATCTATTGCAGATTGCTGGGGCTTTCACGTATGATGACATCAGATTAAGACACTCAAATGATGAATGATATCGGAGACAGGTGCTGACCGGAAAATAGTAATTCGGTAGGCTTAATAGGGAAATTCGGTTCGAAGCCGATGCGGTCCCGCCACTGTAACGGAAGAATCTCGAGCAACAGAGGTCACTGGCAATTTACTACTGCTGGGAAGACTGCTCAAGATGTTGACGCCGCTAGCCAGGAGACCTGCCTGTTTCAACAGCACTGCTTCACCTACGGAAGATAGGGAGGTGTTAGACGTACCATGGGTATATCATGGGCGTCTTTCCCTTTGACTTTTTTAGGGAAGGGCGCTCTTTTTTATAGGAAAGCAAGTAGTTTTGGAGTTTGAAATAAGAGATTGAAGAGGGAGTGTATCGAAATGACGAATAAGGTAAAAGTAAGCAATCTTGGATATCCGAGAATCGGAAAGAACCGCGAATGGAAAAAGGCACTGGAGGCATTCTGGCAGGGGAAAATAAATGAGGAGCAATTCCGCTCCGAAATGGCAGCAATCCAGCTGCAGCATTTGAAGACCCAGCAAGAAGCAGGAATTGAGCTTATTCCGGTAAATGATTTTACATTTTATGATCATGTGTTGGATGCGGCTGTTATGTTTGGAATCGTACCTCCACGGTATGCGTATGATGGCGGCGACATCGGGCTTGATCTTTATTTTGCAATGGCCCGTGGTAATGCTGAGGCTACTGCCTGCGAGATGACCAAATGGTTCAATACGAACTATCACTATATCGTTCCAGAGATCGGCACACAAACACCACGCCTGACTGAAAACAAACCTCTAGCGGCTTATCGTTTTGCTAAATCGCAGGCAGGGATTGAAGGTAAACCGGTACTTTTAGGTCTGTATACCTTCCTTAAGCTGTCCAAAGGTTACGCAGCGGCAGATATCGCCAAGATTGCTGCACGTTTTGTTCCAGTCTATGTTCAACTGCTACAGGAACTGAAGCAAGAAGGGGTAAGCTGGGTACAAATCGATGAGCCAGCGATTGTTACAGGCATAAGTAAAGAAGAATTAACACTGCTTAACTCGATATACACAGACATTGCCGGCTCCGTGCCGGGCTTGAATATTATTTTACAGACGTATTTTGAAGCTGCTGAGCCGCTGGAGGCACTGCTAGAGCTGCCTGTTCAAGGCTTGGGTCTTGACTTTGTGCACGATGGTGGAACGAATCTGGCTTCCATCGAACGTCTTGGCTGGCCGAAGGACAAATGGCTGGGTGCCGGAATTATTGATGGACGGAACATTTGGCGTTCCGATTTAGACGCCAAGCTGCAACTGGTAGAAAAGCTCAGCATTCATGTACCGCTTGATCGTCTTATTCTTCAGCCTTCTTGCAGTCTGCTGCATGTCCCAGTCACCGTTCAAGGTGAAGTGAAGCTGAAGGCGACAGTTAAGAATGCGTTAGCCTTTGCCGATGAGAAGCTTAAAGAGCTTAGTCTGCTCGGAGCAGCCATCGCAGATAAAGGAGAAGCTTCTCAAGCAGCGCTGGCCGCTAGTCGTGAAGCTATTGCAGCGTTCCGCGCACTACCTGAGCGTGGCCGTAAGGATGTGGCGGAGCAAGTGCTTGCACTTGCAGCTCTACCAGACCAACGCAGTCTGCCTTTTGCTGAGCGCTTAAAGGTGCAGCAAGAGAAATGGCAGCTTCCACTTCTGCCAACCACTACAATTGGTAGCTTTCCGCAGACAGTCGAAGTGCGCCAGGCGAGATTGAAATGGCGTAAAGGGGTCTGGAATCAGGAGCGTTATGATGGATTTGTTCGTGAGCAGATCGCGGATGCAATTACCTTCCAAGAAAAGCTAGGTCTGGATGTTCTGGTCCACGGCGAGTTCGAGCGTACAGATATGGTGGAGTTTTTCGGAGAAAAGCTGGATGGATACTTGTTTACTAGTAATGGCTGGGTTCAATCCTACGGTTCCCGTTGCGTTAAGCCGCCGGTGATCTACGCGGATATTGCATTTATACAGCCTATGACTGTTAAAGAAAGCGTCTATGCACAATCGTTGACGAAGCTTCCGGTTAAAGGAATGTTGACGGGCCCTGTTACTATCCTCAATTGGTCATTTGTACGTGATGATCTCAGCCGGGAAGAGGTAGCCAATCAAATTGCTCTTGCCCTTCGCCATGAAGTAAAAGCGTTGGAAGATGCAGGCATCGAAATGATTCAAGTGGATGAGCCGGCTATTCGTGAAGGACTTCCGCTAAAGGCAGAAGACCGTGAGCATTACCTGAACTGGGCAGTGAAGTCGTTCCGTGTTGCCACGAACCATGTGAAGGCTACGACACAAATTCATACGCATATGTGCTATAGCGAATTTAATGACATGATCGATTCAATATCGGCTATGGATGCTGATGTAATCTCCATTGAGACTTCACGTAGCCATGGTGAGCTGATTATCAGCTTTGAGGAGCAGGCCTATGATAAAGGAATCGGTCTTGGAGTGTACGACATCCATAGCCCGCGGGTTCCAGCTGTCGAAGAAATGACTGCGAATATCGATCGTGCGCTGCGGGTGCTTGACCCTGAACAGTTCTGGATTAATCCGGATTGCGGTCTGAAAACGCGTGGCTGGCAGGAGACAGAGGATGCACTACGTAACATGGTAAGAGCTGCTGCTATTGCGAGGGAAAAGACAGGGGTTATTGCTTCTAAATAGACTTAAATAAATTAGAGCCAGGGTAATTTACCCTGGCTTTTTAGTTCAATTATTTTTTTGTAATCAGATACTTGATAATAATTCTCAATCTTGTTAGAATGAAAAAGAAAAAGAAGGAACCGTGGAGGGTCCCTTTAGGCATTTACTTATTTACTTTCGAAAGTTTTGCAATCTGTTTCTTCTGCGCGTTTTGGTTCTTGGGAGCTGTGGAAAGCTACGAAGATCGATTCAGCGCTGCATTTGTTCTCTTCTGCCCAGTGGGTGCAGGAGTTAACTTCACAAACTACGTCTTTTGCCATGAGGGTTCACCTCCCCTTTTAGTAATTGACAGTATCATTCAAAGAACGGCTCTGTTCAGCAAGGTGGAGCTTGTCTCAGCAAAGCCGTGTCACGCCCTCATTCATTATGAATAGAGGGTATTTGGATTTTTTTACTAGGTTAGACGTGGTAATTGTACCAAATAATGAGTTTGTAAGCAAATGAGTTCTTTAACTTTCAGGACCCCTCCCACATAAAAAATATGTCCAATAAGAGCCGCAGAAATGCGGCTTTTTGTGTATTTCAACATGAAAAACCAAAAGAAATTTACCGAAATTCCATATTCCAGTGCAACCTTCCAAGTTTTGGGGCGTCAAAGAAATGAGAGACGGAAGAGATCTGTATAGAACATGACATTCCGTAACGTTACAATGCTAGGGATTACCACTACATTTTTGGAGGAATGAGAATGCGCAAATGGGGTCTGCATTACTTATGTTTATTAATTCTTGCGGTGGTATTGGCAGGTTGTGGCTCGGGTGATAACAATTCGGCAGCTGACAAATTAGCTAGTGACGGCGGAAATACGAGTAATTCTGCTGCAGCAACAACTGAGCAATCTTCAAAAGCTACATTAGCGGATAAGAACACCTCAGCAGAGGCTGAGACAGCAGCGGGAGGCAACGAAGCCCCAGTTGAAAAAGGTTTGACATCAGAGAACACGGATCAAGCAAACGCGGGATTCACGGGCAGTGATGTCGTGGAAGGATTGAACAAGAAGCTTATCTATCATGCCAATCTGACTATGGAAGTAGAAGACTACGGTAAAGCTCAGACTGAAATTCGAAACATGGTAACGATGGCTAAAGGATATATTATAGAGTTTAACGAGAACATGTCGCAATATGAGCAAGGGGGGACGTTTATCCTTAAGGTGCCAGCCTCCGGATTCTCTCCTTTTCTGAATAATTTGGAAAAAGTAAAACACGAATCGCTACAGCGCAGCATTCAAGGTCAGGATGTCTCGGAGGAGTATGTTGATCTAGAGTCGCGTCTGAAGGCAAAGCAGTTAATGGAAGCTCAATATACTGAGTTTATGAAAAAAGCAACGAAATCAAGTGATCTGGTCGCCTTTGCAAACGAGCTTGGTTCGATTCAAGAAACGATTGAGCAGATCAAAGGCAGAATGCGATATATAGATCAGAACGTATCCTTTTCAACGGTAGAGCTTAGAGTGTACCAGACGGATGAGAGCTTAGCTGTGAAGGAAAAGGCAGAGCAAGGTCCATTGCTGGAACGCGCATCAGATGCTTTAAAAGGAAGCCTGAACGCACTATCTGTTATGTTTCAGTGGATTTTTGTAATTCTTGCAGGCGCATTGCCGATTCTAATCGGTGCGGGCATTATTTTAGCCATCGTTTGGTTTGCCCGCAAAAATATCCGCGTACGACGGGAGCAGCAGACCCAGCGGATACGGCAGGAAAATCGGGAGCTGAACAAGGAGGTACTCCCTGCACCAGCAGAGCCAAAGGTGACAACCTCAATAAAGGATAAGAAAGCGAACGAGGACGAGAATAAAGAATAAGCTCCTATGAATTAAAAAGCCTCCAATTCATGGTATACCGTGAATTGGAGGCTTTTCTATAAGACAGTACAGTTTCGCACGTTATCGAAGATTAGGCAGGCTGGAAGAGTACACGATACTCGCCATAGCCCTCTTTCTCCAGATCCTCTTTCGGTATAAATCGCAGTGCCGCTGAATTAATGCAGTAGCGCAGGCCGTTTTCCCCTGGACCATCGTCGAAGACATGACCTAGATGGGAATTTGCTACTTTGCTGCGCACTTCTGTGCGAACCATCAAATGGCTGAGGTCCGTCTTTTCCTTCACGGCGTAATCGCGGATTGGACGTGTAAAGCTGGGCCAGCCACAACCGGAATCGTATTTATCCTGCGAACTGAATAATGCTTCACCAGATACGATATCTACATAAATGCCTTCTCCGTGGTGATCCCAAAAATCATTTCGGAAAGGTGACTCTGTAGCGCTATTCTGAGTGACTTCATATTGAAGTGGCGTCAGACGTTCTTTCAAGCTTAGTTTATCTTCTTTATGTGTCCAGTGGGTTTCGATAAAATCCTCTCGGCCGGAACCCTTACGGTAACGTTTGTAGTGGCCCGGGTTCTTACGATGGTAGCCCTGATGATATTCTTCGGCAGGATAGAAGGTTGCTGCCGGGAGGATCGGGGTAACAATCGGGCTAGCGAATCGTCCGCTTTCTTGCAAAGCTGCCTTGGAAGCCTCTGCTTGTTGCTTTTGCTCTTCAGAATGGGTGAAGATAGCCGTTCCGTAAGAGGTGCCGCGATCATGGAATTGTCCACCCGCATCGGTTGGGTCAATTTGCTGCCAGAATAACTCAAGCAGCTTGCTATAAGGGAAAATTTCTGAGTTGAACGTAATTTGTACCGCTTCAACATGTCCTGTGGTTTCGGAGCATACCTCTTCATAGGTAGGATTCACTGTATGCCCGCCAGTATAGCCGGAGACGACACTAATAATGCCTGGCAATTCCTCGAACGGCGAGACCATGCACCAGAAGCATCCACCTGCAAAGGTTGCTTTTTCCGCCTTGGAATTTATATGGTTAGTCTGATGTTCACTCATTAATATCCCTCCATTCATGTAATGCAATTAAATAGATCACAATCTAATTATAAAGCAAATAACCACAGCCTGCCAGCTTCCGCCAAATAAGCTCTCTGTTACCTAGTGTTTTTTTACTTCCTGTGAACTGTAACGAAAGCTTAGTCCGGCTATAATAAGCACAATGGCATAAACAACGATGGCTATAATCGCATTTCCAGGGTTCTGGAACAGTTGATCCCCAAGGAAGGCATACAAGGCGATGCCTGGGATTTTTCCAATAGCTGAGGCAGCTAGATAACTCCAGAAGGGCAGCCCGGCTGCTCCGGCATAGATGTTAACTGCTGTCTGCGGGATAATCGGCAAGAGACGTGCTAAGACAATAGAAGCAAAGGGCCGCCGTTCTATGCCTTTTGTGAATTTTTCAAGTAGGGGAATAGAAGTCAGATAAGCTCTCGCTTGATCTTGAAATAAGAACTTCACTACGCCGAAAAGGAATGCGGCAGCAAGGGTTGTAGCTACCCAGCAAATTAAAGCACCAGCCAAACTTCCGTATGCATAACCAAAAAATCCGATGACCGCTTTGTACGGTACAACTGGAAAGAGAGCCAGTAAAGTTGCGATCCCTATAGAGCCGAAAAGATTATGATCCTCTTTCATCCAGCTAAGGATGTCATATCTGTAGATAAACGCAAGGATTGTGCCCGAAACATAAAGAATAATCGAGAACCATTTTCTCATAGCTAATATACCCTTTCTTCCACTCATTCATCTCATCATACGGGATAAAAAGTAAATATTGAAGTGAAGATCATTGTCGGCGAACGCCAAGCAGGTATAATAGCATTTATAGAGAACAAAGAGAGAGATAAATTCTTGAATTATAAAGAGGGGAGTTAGATCAGTGATCGTTTCTGTACGCAAAAGAGTCGCCATCATCGGGATTGGCAATATCGCCCGCAAAGTATATTTGCCACTGCTCTCTCAGCATGGACAAGTTGAGGTAGTGGGGGTTCTCAGTCACTCGTCCACAACAGTAGAGCAAGCTGTTAATGCCTATCGCTTTCCTAAAGGTACGACAAATTTGGACGAGCTGTTGTCTTGGGATCTGGATGCAGTATTTGTGCATAGCCCAACGACGACCCATTATGATATAGTAACAAAATGTCTCGAACAGGGGATTTCGGTGTATGTAGATAAGCCGCTGTCCTATGATCTGGAAGAATCCAGAAGGATGGCAGAGCTGGCAGAAAATAAAGGGCTGCTGCTAGGAGTGGGCTTTAATCGGCGTTTTGCCCCAATGTATGTCACCGCCAAGAGTTGGCTCGAGGAAGCTGGAGGCATTAGCCATTGCCACGCGATTAAACATCGCACGAAGCTGCAATTAGGCAGCAGCCGTGAGACTGTACATGACGACTTGATTCATATGCTTGATCTGCTGTTATGGTTATGTGGAGATCAGTATGAGCTGCTTCGCAGTAATCTTCAATCCAATGGAGAGGGGCGACTTGTCCAGGCATCTGGAATGCTGGGTTGGGAGCAAGGCTCAGTGGGGATGTATAGTATGGTTCGTGAGGCTGGTGTTGATTTGGAGAAGCTGGAGCTGCACGGTAATGGCCGTTCGGTGGAAGTGGCAGATCTGGAGCAAGCCATCCTATATGAAAAAAATGCTTTGCCACGGACCCAGAGCTTTGGAAGCTGGGATACGGTGCTGGATAGAAGAGGTTTCGGTGGAGTGGTAGATCATTTCCTGAACAATATAAATACACCAGAGTTATGCAGTATTGCTGCTTCAGCAGTTCTGCCTAGTCATAGATTGGCAGCTCAGCTTGCTGAATGAGGTCTCTAAGAAAGGAGTAAAATATGGAAGACAACCGTAAATTAGTGGAGGAACAAATCATCGAAAGCTATAAGCGGGAGGAAGAGATGATGATCCTTGTATTCGCCCAGTGGTGCGTGAATCAAGGACTCGACCCGCACAGTTTATATTTGCAGGCTTATCCACAGCAAGAAGGGAATGAAGCCTTGCGAAAAGCGCTTGCCCTAACGGTTTCTGCGGAGGAAGCAGGGGATATTTCCGATGACACAGTTCTCGGCGTACTCTCCTTATTCGGAAATGATGACTTGGCGCAAATCGTGACAGAAGCGATTGCTCAAAGGGAATCTAAAGCACATACAGGGGATTGACAACGAGGATATAATGATAATGTCAGATGAACTTTTTTTAGTAAACGATGTTCATCAGGGATGAAATGTGTTAATATTATATATACTAACTAATAGTAAGTTTCGCTAGTGAGAGGTGAGAACAATGGAAGAACATCAAATTTCGATGTGTCCCAGATTTGAGACAGCCTTCTCTTTCTTAGGCAAACGTTGGAATGGACTTATTATTCAGACATTGATGAGTGGACCGAAGCGGTTTAAAGATATTTCCGGCCTCATTCCTTCAATGAGCGATAAGATGCTGTCCGAGCGGATGAAGGATTTGGAAGGTGAGGGTATTCTGGTTAGACATGTATACCCGGAAACACCTGTACGTATTGAATATGAACTAACAGACAAAGGCCGTGCGCTGGAGCCTGTTATGCAGCAGATTCAGTCTTGGGCTGAGAGCTGGGTAGAGTAGAAATCAAAGTCGTGTTGTGGCCCTTTTTCCTGAAGAACGGAGGAGGGCTTTTCAATTTTTAAATAAAAACCTTGCACAGATCGAAAAAATCTGTAATATAATAGAAAAAACGTTGTATGTTCCTTGAATGGAAACGCTTGCAATATTGGTTTTTGCTCAAATCTACTCAGCTGGAGTACAGGCATAGCAAAACTATTAGGAGGCGAGGGAGATGAAGACCACCCTGTTTTCCCGGGAAATAACGTATGGAAAAAAGGATGTTGCTGAGCTGGAGAACGCTTCGATCAAAGTACAGCTCATCTATGACAAGACGTTGTTCATGCTGCATAGCCATCTTCCAGATTCCTTATGGGATGCGTGGATTGGTGTGCCTTACAGCATTATCTCTTCACTCTACAAAGGCAACAATGATAGCGGAACTATCTTTCAAAAATGGATTCAAAGTCCTTCTGGCTGGAAATGTATCGGTTGTGAACGGCATTGCCTGGAGTCGACGGAACCTCTTCAAGAAGTGAATATGGCAGGTAATCAACGACAATATAAGTTTCATAATGGCATTCGCCAGAGCATGGTGCTACAAGCCTTAATTTGGTCCATGTACGAGAATACCGTATTATTCAAACCCTTTTTAGGGGATGAGCCCTTTTTTGATGAAGATGATTTGCATACGATATCCTCTTATTTCGTGCCAACTTATCTTAACGATCTACGTCTACTGGAGCAGTCTAAGCCTTGTAAAGAGTACAAAGATCAGAATATACAGATTTATCAGGAATGGATATCCGCCCCTGACCTTGTCCTCAAATGGAATGGTGGCCTGACAGAAGGCAGATGGATGACCGGTGTTTATATGGATCACTCCCGCTTTGCTGGTTTAGGACCTTATTTAAAGGACGCAAAGGGTAAGCGAACGTATATGCAGGCTTATGTTCAATAAAAGATACAGATTTGGTGTGACCGAATAGATAAATGTAAGACAAATAACATTACTGATGCCCGTGTGGTAAACAAAAGACAGGTCGATTGTGGGGATTTATCTCCATGATTGACCTTTTTCGTTCAACAAAGAGATACAATTTTCGTGAGTACAATCACAAGTCAAAACTCCTTTCAGGGTTAAGGTGAACAGGTAGAAAAGATTTTTTCAGAACCTGATCACATATCCCGAGGAGGAACTATTATGGAAACTAAACAACCTAATGATAGAATTTCGGATTTACAGCATAAGCAATCGGTGCAACCTGGATTTACTCCAGATGCCCTGGTAAAAGATATTGTGCTGCAATTCCCAAAAGCTGCGGATTATTTCAAGTCTAAACGGATTGATTTCTGCTGTGGAGGCGCCAAACCTCTTGCTGAAGCAGCTGTAGAGCGTCGACTAGATCAAGAGATGATCATTAGTGATCTCAACAAGCTGTTCGAGGAATATCCGGTACCACAAGAAGAACTCGCATGGAACACAGCACCTTCTGCAGAGTTAATCGACCATATTGTGAGTAAACATCACCATTACCTGCGGGAAGAGCTGCCCCTGATTAGCCAAAATGTAACTAAGGTATACCGAGTTCATGGCGGAGATTCACCTCATTTAGAAGAGTTATATAGTTTGTTTAATGCACTCAAGGAAGATCTGCTTCAGCATACAGCTAAAGAAGAGGAAGATGAGTTTCCGAAATTATTAGCGTATGATGCCAATCCAAGTGAAGAAGGGCTGACCACACTTCGCGAGGCATTATTTGAACTTGAGAGTGAACATGACACAGCAGGCGATATATTGAGACAAATACGCAAAATAACAGATGATTTCACCCCACCGGCTCATGCTTGTACAACCTATCGTTTGACTTATGCCCGGCTAGAGGAGCTGGAGAGCATGACTTTTGAACATGTTCATCTGGAGAATAATATATTGTTCCCTAGATTCCAGTAGAAAAAATGAGTTTTCAAAGAGTCCCTTAGGGGACTTTTTTTATATTTGAGAACAAAGCTTATTTACGTTATTCTTAAATAGACAGTATGCATAACTTACTACAAGCCTGAGACGCTGTGTGGTCATTAGGCGGGACAAGGCGGTGTCACTATGCCCACGAAATATATGTGGAGGTTGTTACTAGGATTAGTCATCGTATTCATAATAGGTGGATGTTCGACTCTTGCTGACGTTAATAATGAAGGGAATAATGGCTTAGCAGGATCAGACGGGCCTACGCTTTCGCTTATCGTTGCGGGAAATGACTTGCTGACCAACCCTTTGGACAAGCAGCTTAGCGAGAGCTACAGAAAAGGGATAACGATCTTTGACCTACTGAAAGGTAGTGGGAAGGCCACCTTTTCTGAGGATAACACAAGCATTCTAACGGTAAATAATATTTCACTCAGTCCAGGAATGAATTGGGAGCTGCAAATGGATGGGGAGACCATTGGATCTGAGGATTGGGGTCGAACCGTCGGGCATGAATCAAAATTAGTAATTACGGCGATGTCTAAGGAACAAGAGGAACCCCTTCAAATTGTGTTGTTGACCGTGAATGGCGGAAGTGAGCAAGTGAATTTGAATCATTCATATGTTATGGGATTTACTGAAGATTTAACAGTGAGAGGTTTGTTGAAGAACAGCAGTGTGGTGCAGTTGACCGAAGACAACAAAAAGGTGTTATCCATTGGTGATTATACTCCTCTTAGCAATGAAGTTTGGAAGATGAAGGTGAATGGGAAGCAGCTGCTTGAGAATGGAATGGACATGAAGCTTAGAGTGCAGGATGAATTGGAGATTTTATTGGCTATACGTTAAAAAAAGTACATAAATGCCAGATCTACGGTTATTCAGAACCTGTGATCTGGCTTTTTTTATTAGAATTTAGAACCTAACAAAGTTGTCTTATTTTTATGTGAAAACATTCACATTTAATGTGACTGTAATCACAATCTCTCTTAAATTTTGAAATGTATAATTTCATTATGTAGAAGAGAAGTTGAAGCAAAGTTCAACAAGAACGGATAAGACTGAGGAGGCACCTAACTATGGCAGCGAAGAGAGAAAAATTAATATTAGTCGGCAACGGTATGGCAGGCATAGGTACGCTAGAGCAAATATTGAAGCTAGGTGGAGCTTATGACATTACGGTCTTTGGAAGCGAACCTCACCCCAATTATAATCGGATCATGTTGTCCTATGTTCTCGAAGGCAGCAAAACCATCAACGATATCATCCTAAACGACTGGAACTGGTATGAAGATAACAACATTACCTTGCATACAGGAACAACAGTTACGCGAATTGACGAGCATTCCAAGCAAGTAATTGCGGATAACGGTATGGCTGTTTCTTACGATAAAGTGATTATTGCAACGGGTTCGAATTCATTTATTTTACCTGTACCTGGTTGTGATAAGGAAGGCGTAGTGGGTTTCCGGGATATTGCAGATTGTGATGCGATGCTAGCTGCGGCTAAACAATACAACAAAGCGGCGGTAATCGGCGGGGGCTTACTTGGATTGGAAGCGGCAAAGGGTCTTGTGAACCTTGGCATGGACGTTACTGTAGTGCATCTGATGGAAGATCTAATGGAGCGCCAGCTTGATCGTAATGCCTCCTCTATGTTGCAAGCTGAGCTAGAGCGTCAAGGCGTGAAATTTGCCATGGGCAAACAAACAGTAGAATTGACAGGGGAACAGAGAGTAAGTGGTTTACAATTTAGTGATGGCACTACACTTGCAGCTGATTTTGTAGTTATGGCTGTAGGCATCAAACCGAATATAACTGTGGCAAAAGAAAGCGGAATTGCTGTTAATCGTGGGATTGTAGTGGACGATTATTTGCAGACCTCTATGCAGAATGTATATTCCATTGGCGAATGTGCCGAACATCGCGGAGTTTGTTACGGATTAGTAGCGCCGCTCTTCGAGCAGGGTATGGTTCTAGCTAAACATCTCTGCGGAAGCGATACAAATCCATATGAAGGTTCTATTGTCTCCACCAAATTAAAAATTTCCGGTGTGGATGTATTTTCTGCAGGTGAGTTTATGGATTCCCCTGAGCACACTGTAATCTCAAGCAAAGATGAATGGAAGCGAACCTATAAGAAAATTCTGCTCAAAGACAATGTCATTGTTGGTGCAGTCCTGTTCGGGGATGTGACGGAATCGGCTAACCTGCAAAAGTTAGTAAAACAAGGTGCTGTAATGACTGATGAGATTTATACAGAGGTCATGGGTACGGGCTGCTGCGGAAGCGGAGCCAAAAAGAGCACATCTGTAGAAGCTATGGCGGACGAAGAAATCGTTTGTGGCTGTAATGGGGTTACGAAAAAAGCGATTGTGGATGCGGTCATAGAAAATGGTTTTACTACTGTGGACGAGATCAAAGCATGTACAGGAGCGACGCGTTCTTGCGGAGGTTGTAAACCGGTTGTAGAACAAATTTTACAATTTGTCCTGGGTGATAGTTTTGAGCAGTCTGCCAAGCAAGGTATCTGTAGCTGTACAACGCTTAGCCGGGATGAGATTGTTGCTGAGATTACAGCTAAAGGTCTTAGTACTACTAAAGAGGTTATGCATGTACTGGGTTGGAAACAAGAGGAAGGCTGCTCTAAATGCCGTCCGGCGATTAACTATTATCTGGGGATGCTAAATCCGGATACACATCAAGATGAGAAGGAATCACGTTTTGTTAATGAACGTATGGGAGCCAATATTCAGAAAGACGGAACCTATACCGTTATTCCACGCATGTACGGCGGGGTAACGACACCAGAGGATTTGAAGAAAATCGCTGATGTCTCCCTTAAATATGATGTAAAAGTTGTGAAGGTGACTGGTGGGCAACGCCTGGATCTAATCGGGGTGAAAAAAGAGGATCTGCCGAAGGTATGGGAAGAGCTCGATATGCCATCAGGTTATGGTTATGCCAAATCGCTACGTACGGTTAAGACTTGTGTGGGTTCACAGTTCTGCCGTTTTGGCACACAGGATTCGCTGGGAATGGGCGCGCTCATAGAACGTAAGTATGAACGTCTTGATTTTCCTGCCAAGTTTAAAATAGCTGTCAACGGCTGCCCACGTAACTGTGCGGAATCCTGCACGAAGGATATTGGCATCGTCGGTAATGACGGCGGTTGGGAAGTATTTATCGGTGGCAACGGTGGGATCAAGCCACGGATCGCTGACTCCTTCTGCAAAATTAAGACCGATGAAGAGTTGATCGAAGTGTGCTCCGCTGTGATGCAATATTACCGTGAGACCGGCAATTATTTGGAGAGAACCTCCGAGTGGGTTGAGCGTATGGGACTTGAGCAGATTCAAATGGTCATTTTGAATAATGAAGATAACCGCAAAGAGCTGGCTGCACGGATTGACTTTGCTCTGACTCAGGTGACGGATCCTTGGAAAAAAATGCTCAATGATAGCGGCACTCGTACTGCACTTTTTGAAGAAACAAGAGTCTAGCGGATATAACGCACACAGAAGGGGAGAGACCAATGAATAAGACCACACAAACGTATGCAATAGGCTCAGTACAGGATTTCCTGCTGCAGATTGGCCGTGTAGTGATTGCTGGAGATGTTGAACTGGCTGTATTTCGTGCCTCTGACGGAGCCATCTATGCAGTAGAGAATCGTAGTCCTCATCCTAAGGGTGGCCCGCTTGCGGAAGGGATCGTGTCAGGTCACTATCTGTACGATCCACTGTACGATTGGAAAATCGATCTACGCACGGGTGAGGTGCAGGCACCAGACCAAGGTAGTGTGGTGACTTATCCAGTCACACTGGACGGAGAGAAAGTTACAGTGAGCGTGTAGACACCGAAGAGTGTAGTAATAGATTTAATAGAAAACGGTGGGGTGGAGTATTATGTTTACGCAAAGTGTGGAGAGCATCGTAGAGACGGCAGTCAGTAAGCGGGACAAAATGAATGAAAGCTTGCCAAGATATTTTCTAGCAGCCCTGTTGGCAGGTGCTTATGTAGGCATTGGGATTATCCTTATTTTCTCTCTAGGAGCACCGCTAGCAGCTGCTAAATCACCTTTCCAACCGCTTATTATGGGCACATCCTTCGGCATCGCCTTGACGCTTGTAGTATTTGCAGGCTCCGAGCTGTTTACCGGAAATAATATGTTTTTTACTGTAAGTACACTGGCAGGCAGAACCAGTATCTGGGATACGGTTAAGAACTGGATTCTTGTATTCATCGGAAATGTGGTAGGTGCGGTGATTTTAGCACTTTTAATTCGTGGGACTGGGTTGTTCAGTGCTGCGCCGCCGGAGCATTTGATTTTTACAGCCGCTGCTAAAAAAATGAGTCTCCCGTTCTCTGAGCTGTTTTTTCGTGGAATCCTATGTAACTGGCTGGTCTGTTTAGCGCTATGGATGTCTTCACGCGCTAAAAGTGAATCTGCTAAGCTAATTTTAATCTGGTGGTGTCTGTTCGCCTTTATCGCAAGCGGATATGAGCATAGTGTGGCTAATATGACTCTGCTTAGTGTTGCTGTGTTGCTTCCAAATCATCCAGAAACCATTACGATAGCTGGATGGCTGCATAATATGATCCCTGTAACTTTGGGGAATATCATTGGTGGGGGCGTATTTGTCGGCATGGCCTATTGGCTGATCTCACCAGTGCGTGGTACTCGCAATAACCGTTAAATCCATTTTTAATTAACTATATTAGAGCTGAACCGATCTTGGGTTTAGCTCTTTTTTTGTTGAATATAAAAAAAAGACACCTGCATTAGGCGCCTTGGACCACTCTATTTTATATTATGCAGAATAATTGGGTCATGTATGTTTCATTGAGGTGAATAGAGGGTATATTATAACGGAATTAGATCCGGCAGATTTCGTTCGGACACAGTTCGCAGTGGCAAATTTCTTGCAGCATGCCAAGGTCCTTGATGACAATCATACCGTTCTCATACTCAACAGCATCTTTTTTACGTAGGTCGCTCAGCATCCGGTTAACACTTTCACGAGTGGCACCGATCATGTTGGACAAATCTGTATGCGTAATTTTTTTGTTGATAAGGATATTCTCACCATCGCTGCTCTTCTCACCATAGGTATTGCCAAGACGAATGAGCGTGGAGCATAGTGCACCAGGTTTGCCGTACATCATTAGATCACGGAATTTAGTTTGGGTGAGACGGTGATGAATACCCATCCATTTCATAAAGTCGATAGCAAAGTCACAATGTTGGCAGATGAGAATTTCTAGATCCTTTTGTTCGATGACGCCAACTTCACTTTCTTCAATCACTTCGGCTGTAAAGCTATGCTTAGTGCTGAAGAATGGATCTGCTTGACCTACCATATCGCCAGCTTGATACATATAAAGAATGAGTTCTTTACCTTCATCAGTAGATTTAGTTAATTTCACACGTCCACGTTTGATATAAAACAATTTATCCGAGTAGTCGCCTTCCCAGAATAGATGTGAACCCTCTGGAACTATGCGCTCTTTCATTGTAACTAGAAGTCTGTTGAAATTCTGTTCGGAGAAACAGTTTGTATTTCCGTGGGCTTCGATAACATTGTAATGTTCTTTTAGCATAATCGACATCCCCTTTATTCCCTCAGTTTTTCAGTAAATTTTAAATTAATTATACCTTGAAAATCCCTCGAATTGGTTATAAAAAATCGTTTAAAAGTGTCGAATTTTCAACATTGTGATAAATTTCACTTCTAAAGTGTTCGATGTAATATTCTTTTTAACTAAAAAAGAGTAAGTGATCTCACGTTTATGATATATGAACAGCGGCTATCCATTATTCTCAAATACTGGGTTAATCGCTGTTTTTTTGCGTCCCCGTTAGATTGTAACATATAACACAGTTGAAATTCATGTTAAAGAAATTAGTTTTATCTCAACTCCGTATAAATGCACACATCTTCATTACGGTCGGACATTGGCTCTATTGCTATGCAGCGATATCCTGAAATTGGAGCAAAAATCAGGAGAAGGAGAAATCATATATGGCTAAAGTAGCAGACAAATATCTTAAGGTTGATCCGTGGGCAATTATTGAAGAGGGCTTTGATCCAGAAAGAAATCGGACTTCGGAATCTATTTTTTCATTGGGTAATGAATACATGGGTGTACGCGGATATGCAGAGGAAGGGTATTCAGGTGACACCCTGCAAGGAAGTTATTTTAATGGATTAAATGAACAATTGGATATTGGCAATCACTATAAAGGGATTATTCGCTCGCTGAGATATATGGTGAATGCGGTGGACTGGCTGTATACACGTCTATCTATAGATGGTGAACAGCTTGATTTAGCAAAAAGCAACGTAACAGATTATGTGCGCAAGCTGGATCTTCGTAAGGGTACGTATCGGAGAGAGCTAATCTGGCATCTAAACGATGGCAAGTCGCTAAAAGTAGTCTTTACACGTCTGGTCAGCATGACTATGTCTCATTTGGGGTTGCAGCGGGTGGAGTTTGAACCCCTTAATTTCTCAGGGAGCGTGGACATTTGTGCAGGTCTTGATTTCGGCATTATTCATGAAGAACGCGGCGAATGTATGTGGAACAGTCTCCGCAGCGGAGTAAGTGGAGCGTCCTCTGCTATTATGGCCAGTACAGTGAATACTGGGAATAAGCTGTTCTCAAGCTTTACCTTACAATCCTCGCAGCCGTTGCAGCTCACTGCTACTGAGAGTGATAAGTTTATTGGACAAAATTTCACTCTGGACCTTACGGAAGGAGAAGTTTCCTATTTTACCAAACTGGTTATGAACTATTCGGATAGTGATTCTGCCCATACAGCTGAAGAGCTGTGGAACAAAGGTCTGTCTCTTGCTGAAACAGCAAGCCAATTGACAGATACCCAAATAATCGCTGATCAGACAGCTTATTGGAAGGGCATCTGGGAGACAAGTGATATCCGAATTGAGGGCGATCCTGAGAATCAGCAGGGTATTCGTTTCTGTATCTTCCAGCTTTATCAGACCTATCATGGCGATCATCCCGGATTTAATATTGGTGCCAAAGGGCTGACGGGTGAAGTATATCGTGGGTTGGCTTTTTGGGATACAGAATCCTATTGCTTACCGTTCTATATGTTCAATAATCCAAGGGCTGCCCGGAGCTTATTGGAATTCAGATATAAAACATTGCCGCAGGCTATGCAGCGCGCTAAAGAGGTGGATTGTGAGGGAGCCTGCTATCCAATTGCTACTATAGATGGAACAGAAAGCTGTGATCTCTGGCAGCACTCTAATCTTCAGCTTCATGTAGGGACTGCTGTTTCTTATGGCATTTGGCATTATGTCAAAAATACCGGTGATAAAAGCTTCCTGCACAGTAAAGGGGCTGAGATGCTGATTCAGATCAGCAGATTCTATGCTACACGTGGCCAATGGGGGCAACGCAGCGGGGAATATGGTTATTTTGGCGTTATGGGCCCTGATGAGTTCCAATTGATGGTCAATAACAACTGCTACATTAATCTGATGGCTCAACAATCTTTTGAATACACCCTAGAGACTCTTCGGGAGATGAAAGAACAGGCTCCTGCTGCTTTTGCAGCTGTGGTAGAGAAAACAGAACTTCATGACGAGGAACTCACCGATTGGGAAAACAAGGCGCAGCATATGCGGATTCCGGTTGACGAAGTGACAGGAGTTTATGAAGAGCATGATGGGTTCTTCGATATGCCACATATTGATATTCATTCGATTCCTGTTACAGAATTCCCGTTATATTCGAACTGGTCATATGATCGTTTGTATCGCTATGACATGATTAAGCAGCCGGATGTACTTATGTTTATGTTCTTGTACAGCGGACAATTCTCTAAAGAAGCGAAGCTGGCGAACTATGAATATTACGAGCCTAGATGTATTCATGAGTCTTCGCTGTCACCTTCGATCCACTCCATTTTGGCGAGTGAAATCGGCAAACCCGAGGAAGCATATTCGTTTTTTGAATTTGCTACTCGACTGGATTTAGACAACTATAACCGTAATACCCGTGAAGGGCTGCATACTACCTCAATTGCAGCTGCTTGGATGAATATTGTTTACGGCTTTGGTGGAATGCGTTCGGATGGAGCACGTCTGTCCTTTCAGCCAACCCTGCCAGAACGCTGGGATGAATATAGCTTCCAAGTATTGTATGAAGGAGTGCTTCTGAGAATTGCGGTCGACAAAAATTCAGTAACAATCACTGCGGTTAATGGTGGAAGTACCGAAATTATAGTGTACGGACAGTCGATTACAGTGGATGCTTCCGGGAAGACGCTTCCGCTAGGCGAAGGGATGCTGGCAGGATGAACTGGATCGTAAAGGAGAGTTGTTTTGATAAACAGCTTGTGACGACGAACGGTAACAAATATATGTTAGGCAACGGCTACATGGGGTATCGCGGCACACTGGAGGAATTCAGTAAAACCGAGCTAGTAGCTGTCACCCTCGCAGGACTATATGACAAAGAGGGGGACAAATGGAGAGAACCAGTTAATGCCCCTAATGGATTGTTGACCAAAGTTTTCTGTAATGATCAGCTCTTAAGTGTGCTTGACCGTGAACCGCTCGTTCATACTCAGGAGCTAAATATCCGAAATGCCATTCATCATCGGAGCACTGAATATGCTGTATCTGACGGTGGGGCGTTGACGTTTACCGCAGATCGTTTCGTAAGCCAGGATAATCTTCACTTGCTCGTTAGTAAATACTCTATTCGCAGTACTCAAGACTGCCGAGTAGCGATTGAGACGGGAATTGACGTAGATGTGTGGGATATCAATGGGCCTCATCTTTACGGACAAAAGGTACAGCTGAAGGACGAGGTGCTGATCTCTTCTTCTGTTAGCGGAGAATTGAAGATTCCGGTTGTTGTGGCGGAGAGGGCGGTATTCAGTTTTGGTGAGGAGCTACTGGAAGATGGGGCTGCTGTTCGCCGGATTTCTTTTGATGCCCGTGCGGGTGAGACGTATGAATGGTTTAAGTATGTAGCAGTCTATACTGGACTTGATGCGGATCAGCCGGAGACGGAAGCTGTTAAATCTGTCCATGCTGCTGAGGCGTTGGGTTATGAGGCGTTATTTAAGGCTCATCGTCTGTTATGGGACGAGAGATGGTCACACAGCGATGTAATCATCGAAGGTGATGAAGCTGCCCAATTTGCCTTGAGATATAGTATCTATCAGCTGTTAATCATTGCCCCTACAGTTTCGGAGAAGGTGTCTATTCCAGCCCGGGGATTATCGGGTCAGGTATATAAGGGAGCTGTATTCTGGGATACGGAAATGTTTATGTTGCCGTTTTTCCTGCACAGTGATCCTAAGGTAGCGCGGAACTTGATGATGTACCGGATTCATACATTGGATGGTGCTCGCCGTAAGGCAGCGGAATATGGATTTTTGGGCGCATTTTATGCTTGGGAAAGTCAGGATACGGGAGACGATGCCTGTACTTTGTTTAATGTGAATGATGTATTTACAGGCCGGCCGATGCGGACCTATTTCCGCGATAAGCAGGTTCATATCAGTGGTGACGTTGTGCATGGGATCTGGAAGTATGTTCAATTCACAGGCGATGAAAGTCTGCTTACTAGTGGAGGAGCAGAGGTGATCTGGGAATGCGCTCGCTTTTTCTACTCTTACGCTTACTATAATTCGGTTAAACAGCGGTTTGAGATTCTGGATGTAACAGGTCCGGATGAATATCATGAGCGTGTGAACAATAATGCGTTTACGAATGCACTGGTTAAAGAAACGCTGGAGATTGCCTTGCGTACGGCAGCTTTGCTGGAAGCGAAGTATCCTGAGGAGTACAGTCAATTATCCGCTCCGTTTAGCTCAGGGCCATTCCTGAAGGAGTTCAAAACGATGCTGGATAGCTTTTATGTTCCACAGCCTGATCCTGCCAGTCTTGTTATTGAACAATTCGACCGGTACCTCACCTTGGAGGATGTAGAGCTAACAGAACTGAAATCACGTGTGCTTAATAAAAATGAGTATTTTGGCGGCGGCAATGGCTTAGCTACCACCACAACCATACTTAAACAAGCAGACGTTGTGTTGATGCTGAATCTGTTTAAACACTCCTTTAGCAAGGAAGTGAAACAAGCAAACTGGGAATTTTACGAACCGCGTACGGAACACGGATCAAGCTTAAGCCCTTGTATTTACGCTTTGGTAGCTGCTGATATTGGTTCACCGGATTGGGGCTATCCGTATTTTATGCGTACAGCTACCGTCGATCTCACCGGCGAATCTAAGCAATATGTAGGGGATCTCTACATTGGTGGGACTCATCCAGCTGCGAATGGTGGTGCTTGGATGGCTGCGGTTCTTGGCTTCGCTGGGTTGGACTACGATGGAGGGGTTGTGCACATCAATCCATCTCTGCCGCAACATTGGCAGTCCGTTCAGCTTCCGGTTACCCTGCGCGGCGACACCATCCAACTGCGGATCAGTAAGGATGAAGTTACTGTAATCTCAGCTGCAGATTACAGTGGAGACTTAGTATTCTCGGTGCAAGGCGGAGAAGGCAAGTCGTGCTCTGCTGGTGAGAACCTTCGACTGGCTTTGTCGAAACAGGAGTATAAATATTAATACACAACGGAGAGGAAGCAAATCAATGTTGGAAAATATGAAAGGCGCCATCTTTGATCTGGACGGCGTGATCGTAGATACAGCCAAATATCATTATTTGGCGTGGGCGAGTCTTGCAGATGAGCTTGGCTTTAAATTCACGGAGGAGGATAATGAACGGCTTAAAGGTGTGAGCCGGATGAGATCGCTTGATATCCTGCTGGAAGTGGGTGGCCTGGAATTTGAGGAAGCAGAGAGGCAGGCAATGGCGGAGAAGAAAAACCGCCTGTACGTAGAATACATTTCTCGACTCGAGGAATCGGAGCTGCTGCCTGGAGTGAAAGAATACCTAACAGGATTGAGATCACGTGAGATTGGGATTGCGCTAGGATCAGCCAGTAAGAACGCTGAGTTTATTTTGAATAAGCTGAACATTACAGACTTATTTGATGCAGTTGTTGACGGCAACAAAGTGTCACTAGCCAAACCTGACCCAGAGGTGTTCCTGATCGCGGCTCAAGAGATAGGCTTGCAGCCGGATGAATGTGTTGTGTTTGAAGATGCTGAGGCGGGCGTTCAAGCAGGTAAAGCTGCTGGGATGAAGGTTGTAGGTATCGGCAAACATGAGGTGCTGAAGGAAGCTGATCTGGTCGTAAAAGGGTTGTATGAGCTGCTGACAGACTGAAGTTCTAAATAAACAAGGGACCGACTCCAAAGTAGCGGATGACTTTGGGGGCGGTCTTTTGTTGTGCAAAGTCTCTGTATTTAGCTAGCTCAGACTGTCTATCGGACCTCATAGTCGCTATTGGCCATAATACGGCTCATTTGCGAACCTATCGGACTCCATAGTCGCTATTGGCTCGAAAAGCCCTCATATCGCGCATGTTTGGAACGAATAACGCCTCTGGAGTCCGAAACTCCCCGTAAAAGCTGAAATTTGACCAAATAGCTGCATCTGAGTCCGATCGCTCATCGTGAAGGGGTGTGTGGGAATGTAAAACGCTGAATAAGTAGTAAGCCGCACATCCGGTAATCCAAACGCACAACAAGCAGCTAAATAGCACATCAAGTAATCCAGACGCCCAACAGCAAAGCACATTCAAGTATTGAAGTACTTGAGTGTTCAAGTGTTCAAGAACATACATCGCACTTCTTCCATATAGAGTTCATTCCTCCTAGCCCCACGCAGTGTCCTTTACGCCGTCTCCCCCTTTTTCTGTTTGCGGTTTTTAAGAGTTCGTTGATGGAGTTGCGAAGTGGAGGTTTGGAGCTGGAGAAACGCCAGTGGTCGCCTTTATCCTCGGATTTCTACCGCTCAGCGGTATAAAATCAGGAAATCTGAGGATAACAGCGATCGTAAGCCCAAACGCTCCACGTAGTGGCGAACATATCATCGTGCTCTTTTTATCCGTCCAACAGAAAAAACTACATACAAATGAACATAAAAAACTTTAAAATAAACATATGTAAGCGTTTATCACTTTGATATAGTTATTGAACCCGGAGGTGCATCTCGATGTTGTCTAGGCTGATTCGGCCGATTCTGAAGCTGAACGTCAAACAGCAGCTTATCCTGCTGTTTCTGATTATGATCTCGCCCATTCTGTTTTTGAACATTTACGGGAATATGAAGGCTGAGCAAATTCTGAAGCGCCATGTGACGAATGCTTATGTAGAGCTGAACAAGCAAAACTTCACCATCATTAACCGAGATATCGATACCGTAAATAAAATTACTACCACTGTAATTCAAAACCCTCTGATTCAGCAGATTAATATGACGGGTTCGGATACCATCCTGGAGCGGGTTAAACGCTATGAGACGATAGAGAAGCTGTTGGTCAGTTACTCGCAGGGAGCTGAGCGTGGGGACGGCATCTATTATTCCCTTTATATATACGATCCCGAGGATTATTATTTTTTTGCACCCAATTTCCCGCAGGTTAAGAAGGCGGGGGTATATTTCTTTTCCAAAGCGGAAGAGCCATATTGGTTCGAGGAGGTTGTCCAGAAAAAGGGCCGCGGATCTCTAAAATTCACAGGGAAGCTAAGTGCGCAAGCGGAAAACTTGAAGACTCTTACCTATATGAGAGCTGTCAATAACATCTCCAGGAAAGCTGAGACTATTGGGGTCTTAGTCATTACCAAGATGGACGCGAAAATCGGAGAATCCCTCAAATCCATATCGTTGCCTGATGGTGATATTTACTTAACGGATCTGGATAATCGTGTACTCGCTTCTACTACGAATAATACTGGTGAGATCATTACGTTGCCGGAAACGGTCATTGCTGAGGATTTGGAAGGTACCGTGGATGTTATTACCTCGGATTTTATTTATGTGGTCAATAATAACCACGCCTTAGGACAGAAGCTAGTCTACAAAATCGCCGTAAAAGCACTGCTGCAGCAACAAAACGAAATGAAAAGTGTGATTCAATACATAACTGTGGCCTATGCTGTTTTTGGATTAATCATGATTACTTATTTCTGGCGTTCATTAATGACGCCTTTGCAAAAGTTAGCCTTTTTCGTCCGGAAGTTTGAGCCAGGCAATCGTGTCCCTGAGACGCCAAAAAGAGGGAGTAACGATGAGGTCAGTGTGCTGATTGGATCTACCTATGACATGGCCCGCAGGCTTAATGGACTAATTACTTATAAATATCAGATGGAGCTAAAACAGAAGGAATCACAGCTTCAACTGCTCTATCAGCAGATCAATCCGCATTTGCTCTACAACACTTTGGAGAGTATTTACTGGAAAAGCTCGCTGGAAGGTAACGTTGAATCCGCCGAGATGATCAAGGAATTATCCAAGCTTATGAAGATTAGCCTCAGTCGGGGAAGGGAGCTGATTAGCCTTGAAGAAGAGCTGGAGCATGCAACGGCCTATATCAAGCTGCAGCAGCACCGGTATGATTATATATTTCGTGTTGTAATGGAGATTCACCCAGATACGAAAAGAAATCTAATTCCTAAAATTACCCTGCAGCCGTTAATTGAGAATGCTATTATTCATGGTGTCAAAAATATGGGCGAGGATGGGGAAATCATCATTAGCGCAGTTTGTGTGGACGATACCGTCGAGATCACTATTGAAGATAACGGATATAAGTCTGTTGATTATCAGGCCATTGAAGCTGTGCTGAATGACGACAGTCCAAATCCGGCCAGCGGTTACGGGATTCGTAACATTAACCAGCGCATACATTTACACTTTGGCTCTGATTATGGCATCAGCTATACGCCTCGTAAAGAGGGCGGTACATTGGTGACGGTTAAGCTTCCGAAATCAGAGAATCAGGACTAAGGAAGGGGAGCATACAGATATGTTCAATATATTAGTTGTGGATGACGAACCCTTGATTTGTAAAGGGCTGAGCAATTTATTAGCTTCTTCGGGGTTAAACATAGACCATATTTATACAGCAAACAGTGGTTTTGAAGCGCTGGACTGCATTCGGATGGAGGAAATAGACCTGCTCGTTACTGATATTCAGATGGGCGCAATGAGCGGGATTGATCTGATGCAGCATGCAAAATTGGCCAAACCCTGGGTACAGACCATCGTGATTTCTGCACACGAGACATTTCAATATGCACAAATGGCGGTTAGGCTTGGCGCGAAGGATTATTTGATCAAACCTTTGAACAGTGAGCAATTTCTGGATTCGGTGCGAAATGTGCTGCTTAAGATGGGCAAACCATCACCAGAATTGGACATTTTCATGTCAGGGATTAACGAAAGCTTTCGGCTGGAAGAGCCGCTTCCGGAATACAGCAAGTTATTAAATGAGCTGCTCAATGAGCCTGAAGGTGTACTGTGTGATGCAGAACGCTTACAAAAGCTGGATAACCTGAAGCTGCAAGGGCCGTATTTTTCCGTCTTAAAAATTAAGGTGCCTCTGGCTGGAATGAATCAGGAGAAGCACTACACCCTGCGGGACAGACGGCTTCTTTGTTATGCCGCGCTGAATATCGCCAAAGAGCTGATGGATCAGGAGTGGAACTCGACAGCCTTTTACGCAGAGGATGAAGAAATAACGATCATTATTCAATGGGATGAAAAAAGCTATGAAGATTCGTCTGCCAGTCAAATCAATAGGCTAGATATTCTTGGCCGCAGTCTTCATTTTAATATTCAAAAATATCTGCACTTAAATGCAGTCATCGGCATCAGCCAGATTCTCAAGGGTCTATCATTTATGGCTGTATTGAACCGTCAAGCCTCCAAAGCCATTCTTTGGAATAATGAACATAATGACCATTATGTGTTTTACTACGGGGATTTTAATTGGAACAGTTACACAACCGATCCTTCAGTAGAAGAGCTTCATACACGCAGCAATCTGATTGTAGAGAAAGCAAGAGAGTATATTGACGAGAACTATGCGCAAAAAGGATTAACCATCCATGAAGTGGCTAAGAAAAACCATGTCAGTCCCAATTATTTGAGCTATCTGTTTAAGAAAAATACAGGTTACAACCTGTGGGAATATGTAATTAAGCTGCGGATGGAAGAAAGCCGGGAGATGATTTTGAACACAGATCTTCGCAGATACGAAATCGCCGAGCGTGTAGGTTATGAATCACCGGAGCATTTTAGTAAAATTTTCAAAAAATATTATGGGATTAGCCCCAGTGAATTGAAGAAGTAAAAACACATACTACTTCGGTAGATTTAGACATGTTCAGTACAACCCTCATTTTCTACAATTTAAGGTAGGAAGCATTTTGCGAAAAATGCTGAAAGAAAAATGGAATGAGGGAGCCTGATGAATCAAACCGCAGTTGTATCCGAAAATCCGCCGGCGCTGAAGGGTACACCTTACAAGCAAAACCGCTGGAAGAAAAACTTTTGGGGATATATGTTCCTCGTACCTGCTGTGATTATTTTTGTAATGTTCCTGTGGGTGCCAATTTTTAAAGGCTTGTTGTACAGCTTCTACCATGTTGATTTTGTAAAAGGGAATAGCTTTGTTGGCTTTGAGAACTACGCTAGAGCCCTTAGTGATCCAGATGTTTTGACCGCGTTAAAAAATACGGGGTATTACATGCTTCTATGTCTTATTATCGGGTTCTGGGTTCCGATTGCTTTTGCCATTATGATCTCGGAGCTGAGAAGGTTTGGGGGCTTTGTACGGGTAGCGGCTTACCTTCCTTTCGTTATGCCTGGTGTGGTTCTATATGGACTCTGGAGATGGCTTTATGATCCGGTGGGCCCAATCAATGCGGTATTAAGCTCGCTTGGTGTGGACCAGGTTGCCTTCCTGACAGATACAAGGTGGTCGATGATTTCTCTTGTTTTTATGGAGACGTGGCAGCAGTTTGGATCAGGGATGTTAATATACTTGGCTGCTGTACTCAGCATTCCGCGGGATTGGTATGAAGCAGCTGAGATTGATGGGGCGGGTGTGTGGGCACGTATAAAGTACATCACATTGCCTTCGCTACGTAATTTGATCATTTTGATGTTGATATTACAGATTATCGGGACTTCACAAGGGTATCAGTCACAAATGGCGCTGCTTGATGGTGGACCGAATAATACTACGCTTACCTATGCGCTGCTGATCGTAAAATATGCTTTTACGCGACTCGATTATGGAACGGCGACTGCGCTTGGCATGCTAATGTTCATTGTCCTAGGTGGTTTGGGCATTTTACAGTTCAAGCTTAACAAGGAGGACAACTAAGATGAAGAGCGCAGATAGAGGGATTCTCTCAGAACATGATTTGAAAAAAACAAGCAATAAGATCGTTTATGGCTTGATGTGCGTGGTTATTTTGATTATGGTGTTCAGCATGCTGTATCCGATCTGTATGACGTTATTTAACGGACTGAAATCGAATCAAGAGGTGAACTCATTCCCACCGCATTTTTTCCCGCAGGAATGGCACTTCAGCAACCTTAAGGAAGCGATGAATTACATTGATCTGCTGATGTTCCTTAAAAACACCATTTATATTTTTGTGGGGAATATGGTCGTGACACTAGTAGTATTGGGAATGTCTGCTTTCAGCATTTCTCGTATGAATGTCCCTTACAGAAAGGCAATTTATTTCTTTTTCCTGATGACATTGTTTATTCCGGCGACCAGCTATATGATTCCCAACTTTGTCAATCTAAAAGAGCTTGGATTACTAAATCAGTACGCAGCATTTTGGCTGCCGGCTGGTGCGAATACATTCTATTTTCTACTCTTAAAGAACTTTTTTGATGGGATACATCCTGAAATTTTTGAAGCAGCGCGGATTGACGGTTCCTCTGAGCCGAGAAGCTTTTTCTCCATTGCAGTGCCATTGTCGGTTCCGATTTTTGCTACGCTGGCGATCTTTATCTTTTCTACAGCATGGAATGACTGGTTCTGGCCATCTCTGGTTATGCACAGTGAAGAGAAATATACGCTCGCGACAGCAATCTATAAATACGTTATTAATGTAAAGGCACTTAATACGAATATTAAATTCGCCATCCTATTTATCGTATCGTTGCCGCCGATCCTTGTCTTCCTGATCTTCCAAAAGTTCATTATGCGTGGCGTCGCATTATCAGCAGTTAAGGGATAAGCACGGATCGACGGATTTAGTCACGGATCGTAAACATGCACATGAAAGGAATATAAATGCACCTCGTTTGTAAACGATTTCTCTTTTATGATCGATATGTAAGATAACTATGAATTGAAAAGGGGAGTTTCAATGCGTAAGTACTCTAGCGTGCTACTAAGCCTCCTTGTGGCCGGATCGTTGTTAACCGCTTGCGGCGGTAATAACAATAACGGAAACACGACAGGAAACAAGGAAGGGGAAGCGACTACTGCGCCAACGAATGCTGCAACAGATAATGCTGGCAGTGCTACAGCAGCGCCAACTGATGATATCACACAAAGAAAAGTGACCATCAAAATTCACTATCCAACCCCTGACCTAACCGAAGTTAGAGCACAGGAAGATGACAAGATCAAACGTTTCCAAGAGGAATATCCGAATGTTGAAATCGTCAAAGACGATTGGCAGTACAATGTAAGTGAAATCGGCATCAAAATGGCAGCGAATGAAGCTCCAACCTTCTTTAACACCTACGCTACAGAAGCAAAATTCCTAGTTGAAAAAGGCTGGGTAGCTGACATTACGGATCTGTGGAATAAATACGAATTTAAGGATCAAATTAACCCGGTTCTCCAAAATCAATTTATCATTGACGGTAAAGTCTTCGGCGTAACTCAAAAGGGTTATGTAACAACCACAATGATCAACAAAAAAATGCTGGACGAAAAAGGCGTTGCTGTTCCACCTATGGATTGGACTTGGGATGATATGCTGAATACCGCCAAAGGCGTAGCTGATACCAAAAAAGGGATTTCCGGTATTGCTCCAATGGGTAAAGGGAATGAAGCAGGCTGGAACTGGACCAACTTCCTGTTCGAAGCTGGCGGTGAAATTCAGAAGATTGAAGGCGGTAAGGTTGTAGCTACTTTTAATTCTGAGGCTGGGATTAAAGCGCTGGATTTCTACAAGAAACTTAGATGGGAAGCAAACGCGATTCCTCAGGACTGGGCACTGGGCTGGGGTGATGCTGTAGGCGCATTCCAACAAAGTCGTACAGCAATGGTAATGGCTGGATCTGACGGTGTTATTGAGCAAGCGTTGAATCAAGGCGGTCTGAAACCAGAAGATGTACTTACGTATCCAATGCCTGCAATGGAAAAAGGCGGAAAACACACCGGGGTACTTGGTGGTGACTACCTTGTAATCAATCCAAATGCAACACCAGACGAGCAAGAAATGGCATTCCGTTATATTACATTTGATTACTTCTCCGATAAAGGTCTAGAAGCACTGGATGCGGTTCTGCAACAACGTACAACGGATGGTAAATACTTTATTCCGCCGCTCTTAGATTACTATTCTGCAGATTCTGACTTCGGCAAGAAAACGAAAGCTGTGTATGATAAATATACAAATGTATATCAATACAGCCCTGATATTTTAGGTTTGCTGGACGGTAAACCGGAAGCGCAATACAATACACAGGACTACTACGCAACCATGTCCAATGTAATTCAAGAGCTGTTCTCCAAAAAAGGAACAGATTCCAAGACACAGCTTGAAGCTGCTGCCAAAACAGTGCAAGAGAAATTCTTCGACACAATTAAAGTAGAATAGCTAGGAAGAACAGAACCGGCTCCATAGGAGTCGGTTTTTTTATGTTTATATTATTGATATTTTTATAAATCAACACGACGGGGGGCATCCGACTATTTTTTAGAGGCCAATGGAAAAATAGAGTGTCAACAAAATTAGATTTGCTTTTTTAAAATATTTTTGCGAGCGGAAAGGTAGAAAATGGGTATCAGTTCTTGTCTTTTTAAACATAAACTTTAAATTTAAGGAATAATAAAGCATAAATAATGGTAAAAAAGCTATAATATGATCGAATGAAAGCGCTTTGAAAACAAATCAAAAAAACTTTATACTTTGTGAAAGATTTCACTATACAAGGTGGAAATGATGTGATAAGATAAATGTGTAGAGAAAAACAACCTAAAAATTGACAGGAGGACGAGGGAGATGGCAGTTAAGAACGAAGTCGCCGCCCAAGTTAAACAAACTACCGCTGAAGAGTATATTCAGACTTTAGTGGATAAAGCGAAAAAAGCACATGAGGCATTCATGGCGCTGGATCAAGAGCAAGTTGACACAATCGTTCATGCAATGGCGTTGGCTGGACTCGACAAACATATGTACCTCGCTAAATTGGCTGTAGAAGAAACTGGCCGCGGGGTTTACGAAGACAAAATTACTAAAAACATCTTCTCGACAGAATATATCTGGCACGGAATTAAATACGATAAAACAGTAGGCGTTATTGAAGACAATGCTTATGAAAGCTTCCAAAAAATTGCTGAGCCCGTCGGAATTGTAATGGGTATCACACCGGTAACCAACCCTACATCCACCACGATGTTTAAAGCGTTGATTTCGATTAAGACACGGAACCCTATTATATTCGGTTTCCACCCATCTGCGCAAGAGTGTAGTGCAGCAGCTGCTAGAATTCTTCATGATGCGGCTGTAAAAGCTGGCGCACCTGAGAATTGTATCCAATGGATTGAAATGCCAACGATGGACAAAACAAACGCTTTGATGAACAACCCTGACGTTGCACTTATTCTCGCAACAGGCGGTTCTGCAATGGTAAAAGCAGCTTATAGCTGTGGTAAACCAGCTCTTGGCGTAGGTCCTGGTAACGTACCTGCATTCATCGAAAAGAGCGCGGATATCGATCAAGCCGTAACGGACATCATTCTTTCCAAAACATTTGATAATGGTATGATCTGTGCTTCCGAGCAAGCTGTTATTATCGAAGAACCAATCTTTGATCAAGTGAAAAAGAAAATGATCGCTAATGGCTGCTACTTTGTTAACAAAGAAGAAGCTGCCAAACTTACTAGCGGCGCTATGAACGTTGATAAATGTGCGGTTAACCCAGCAATCGTTGGACAATCCGCAGTGAAAATTGCTGAAATGTGCGGCATTCAAGTTCCTGCCGGCACTAAGATTCTGGTAGCAGAACTTGAAGGTGTAGGCACTAAATATCCATTGTCCGCTGAAAAATTGAGTCCTGTGCTTGCTTGCTACAAAGTTAAAAACGCAGATCAAGGTATCGAACGCGCAGCACAAGTTGTTGAATTTGGTGGTATGGGCCATAGTTCGGCTATCCACTCCAACAACGAAGAAGTAATCATGAAGTTCTCCAACCGTCTGCAAACAGGACGTATTCTCGTTAACTCGCCTTCCACTCATGGTGCGATCGGCGATATCTATAACACTAACATCCCTTCGTTGACGCTGGGCTGCGGATCTTATGGTCGTAACTCCGTGTCGCAAAACGTTACAGCAATTAATTTGATCAACGTGAAAAGGGTGAATCGTCGTACCGTGAATATGCAATGGTTTAAAGTACCTGACAAGATCTATTTCGAAAAAGGCGCTACTCAGTACCTGACCAAAATGCCTGATATCACACGTGTCGCAATTATCACTGACCCAATGATGGTTAAGCTCGGATATGTTGAGAGAGTTGAACATTACCTGCGTCAACGCCAAACTCCTGTAGCGATCGAAGTGTTCTCGGAAGTTGAACCAGATCCATCGACAACTACAGTTGAAAAAGGTACAGCAATGATGAACAGATTCCAACCGGACTGCATCATCGCACTTGGTGGTGGTTCCCCAATGGATGCTGCAAAAGGAATGTGGTTATTCTATGAACATCCAGACGCAGACTTTAACGGTCTGAAACAAAAATTCATGGATATCCGTAAACGGGTTTACAAATTCCCTAAACTTGGAAACAAAGCTAAGTTTGTAGCGATTCCAACTACTTCGGGTACGGGTTCGGAAGTAACATCTTTCGCAGTTATTACCGATAAAACAACTGAACAACACACTAAATATCCTTTGGCTGACTACGAGCTAACTCCAGACGTAGCTATCATTGATCCAGAGTTCGTATATAGCTTGCCAAAAACTGCTGTAGCTGATACAGGTATGGACGTATTGACACATGCCATCGAAGCTTATGTATCTGTTATGGCGAGTGACTACACTGATGGTCTGGCAATTAAAGCAATCCAATTGGTATTCCAATACCTTGAAAAATCGGCGCTTGAAGGCGACAGAGTTGCCCGTGAAAAAATGCATAACGCATCAACACTTGCTGGTATGGCCTTTGCTAATGCTTTCCTGGGTATTAACCACAGTTTGGCGCATAAATGGGGCGGTCAATATCACACTGCTCACGGTCGTACTAATGCGATCCTTATGCCACACGTTATTCGTTACAATGCTAAGAAACCTACGAAGTTCGCTTCGTTCCCTAAATATTCACACTTCGTAGCTGACGAGCGTTATGCAGAAATCGCCCGTATTCTGGGATTGCCAGCTCGCACAACTGAAGAAGGTGTAACTAGCCTGATCAATGCTATTCGCGATATGAACAAAAAACTGGGTATCGAAGAATCCTTCCAACAACTGGGCTTTGATCCTAAGGATTTTGAATCCCGTGTAGATTACTTGGCTGACCGTGCATTTGAAGATCAATGTACAACTGCCAATCCTAAGCTGCCACTGGTATCTGAACTTGCAGATGTATACCGTAATGCTTTCTACGGAAGATTTGATAATTAATATTTGGTTAAGTAGATAATAGGATGGTTGTGGACTAGATATAAGTGACAAATATCACCGGAAAGGTGATATTTGTCACAGTCTATTTATAGAAAATAAACTAAAATGTTTATATAAACAACGGTCCCATACATGGAACAATGATTGTGAATTTTCGAACAACCATATCTTTCTTGGGATCACGAGACACGGGATCAACCTTCAAGCCCGCGATCTCTACAAATATTATAAATATAGATGGAGGGATTTAGCATGTCGGTGATTGAAAAAGATGTACAAGAAGTGAAATCCGGTTGGAGAAGTTTTACAAAAGGTAAATGGTCCAGAAAAGTTGACGTTAACAACTTTATCGCAAGTAACATTAAGCCTTATGAAGGAAACGAAGAATTCCTCGTAGGACCTACTAGTAACACAACTGAACTATGGAAGATTATTTCCCAATTGAGCAAGGAAGAAAGAGAAAGAGGCGGCGTATGGGATGTTTCCCTAGATACTGTCTCCACAATCACTTCACATGCTCCAGGCTACATTGACAAAGACAAGGAACAAATTGTAGGCGTACAGACTGACGCTCCTTTCAAACGTTCCATCCAGCCATTTGGCGGGATCAAGATGATGGTTGATGCTACGAAAGCTTATGGCTTCGAGCTTCCACAAAACATCGTTGACATGTTTACGAACATTCGCAAAACGCATAACCAAGGCGTATTTGATGCATATACACCAGACATGAGAGCTGTGCGTAAATCCGGCGTAATTACAGGTCTTCCTGATGCTTACGGCCGCGGACGCATCATCGGCGACTACCGCCGCATTGCTCTATACGGTATTGATTTCCTCATTAAAGACAAAAAACAACAACAAACTGAGCTTGAAGTTGATTCCATGACTGAAGATATCATTCGTTTGCGTGAAGAGCTGTCCGAGCAAATTCGTGCACTTGGCGAATTGAAAGAAATGGCAGCCGCTCATGGAATGGATATTTCCAGACCAGCGACCAACTTCAAAGAAGCTACTCAATGGGTATACTTCGGATATCTGGCAGCAGTTAAAGAGCAAAATGGTGCAGCGATGTCCCTAGGCCGTGTGTCCTCTTTCTTGGACATCTATGCAGAACGCGATATTGCTGAAGGTACTTTGACTGAAGAACAAGTACAAGAAATCGTCGATCATTTCGTAATGAAACTGCGTATCGTGAAATTCTTGCGTACACCTGACTATAATGATCTGTTCTCCGGTGACCCAACATGGGTAACTGAATCCATCGGTGGTATGGCTGAAGACGGAACAACTCGTGTTACCAAGAACAGCTTCCGTTTCTTGAACACCCTGTACAACTTGGGTCCAGCTCCGGAACCAAACTTAACTGTACTGTGGTCCGAAAAATTGCCTGAAGCCTTCAAAAAATATTGTGCTAAGGTTTCCATTGAAACTAGTGCAATTCAGTATGAAAATGACGATGTAATGCGTCCATACTGGGGTGAAGATTATGCGATTGCTTGCTGCGTATCTCCAATGCGTATCGGTAAACAAATGCAGTTCTTCGGCGCTCGTGCCAACCTGGCAAAAGCATTGCTGTATGCTATCAATGGTGGTATAGACGAAAAATCCGGAGCACAAGTTGGACCGGAATTCCCAGCGATCACTTCTGAATATCTGGATTATGACGAAGTAATGAAACGTTTCAAACCGATGATGGAGTGGTTGGCTAAAACTTATGTTAACACTTTGAACATCATTCACTATATGCATGACAAATATTCTTACGAACGTATCGAAATGGCGCTGCATGACCGTGACATTCTGCGTACGATGGCTTGTGGTATTGCTGGGCTGTCCGTTGCAGCTGACTCACTAAGCGCAATTAAATACGCCAAAGTAAAACCTATTCGTAACGAACAAGGTATTGCGATCGACTTCGAAACCGAAGGCGAATTCCCTTGCTACGGTAACAATGACGATGCTGTAGACAGCATCGCAGTAGAATTGGTTGAAACCTTCATGACTATGATCCGTAAAAACAAAACATATCGTGATTCTGTGCCAACTCAATCGGTACTGACCATTACTTCGAATGTAGTGTACGGTAAGAAGACAGGTACTACACCTGACGGACGTAAGAAAGGTGAACCTTTCGCACCGGGTGCTAACCCAATGCACGGACGTGACAAGAAAGGCGCCTTGGCTTCCCTGAACTCTGTAGCTAAACTGCCTTACTCCGATGCACAAGATGGTATCTCTAACACGTTCTCCATCGTACCTAAGGCACTTGGTAAAGACGAGGATTCCCGTAAGTCTAACCTGGTACACATGATGGATGGATACTTCCATAACAACGCTCAGCATTTGAATGTTAACGTATTTAACCGTGAACAGCTGATGGACGCTATGGAGCACCCAGAGAACTATCCACAATTGACTATTCGTGTATCCGGCTATGCAGTTAACTTTATCAAGCTGACTCGCGAACAACAAATGGACGTAATCAACCGTACATTCCACGGTTCGATGTAATTTGTTTCTGTCATGAAGATCTTTGAATTAGTACTACATTGAAATAATTGCAAGGAAGATACCGCCCTTGTCTCAAGGGCGGTAATATCTTGTTTGAGAATTGTTAAAATTTTAAATTTTATAGCCGCGATTTAGGGATATGACAGTCTCAAAGACAGGAAGCTTCATCGTTGAAAGAGGGACTGTTAGTCTGTCGTGGCGAAAGGATGACATCCTATGATTAAAGGTCGCATACACTCTTTGGAAACCTTTGGAACCGTTGATGGACCTGGTATTCGATTTGTCTTGTTTATGCAAGGCTGCTTGCTGAAATGTCAGTATTGCCATAACCCTGATACTTGGGCTTTAGATGAAGGTAAAGAAATGACTCTAGAAGAAGTGCTTTCGGAGATCGAGCCATATATAAACTACTATCGTTCATCCGGTGGCGGGTTAACTGTATCCGGTGGAGAACCAACCTTGCAGGCGCAATTTGTAAAGCAGTTATTCACGGAAGTGAAAAAACGTTGGAATCTGCATACCACATTAGATAGTAATGGCTACAACGAAGGTGACAAGATTAATGACTTATTGGACGTTACAGATTTGGTTATGCTTGATCTGAAGCATATTGATGAAGAAGCGCATATCAAGTTAACCGGTAAATCCAATGATCGAACTTTGAAGCTTGCACGCTGGCTCTCAGACCATAATCGTAAGATGTGGATCCGACATGTGTATGTACCTGGTATTCATGATCGTGAAGAGGATCTCATTAACTTAGGTCGTTATATTGGAACCTTAAATGGCGTCGAGAAATTCGAAATCTTACCTTATCATCAGATGGGTATCTATAAATGGGAAATGCTCGGCAAAGCTTATGAACTGGATGGAGTACCTTCTCCAACAGAAGAAGAAGTGCAACGGGCATATCGCTTGGTAGAAGAAGGTCGTAAGCAAACGGCATTGGTATAATAGATATATATTTTTAAGAGAGACCGTACCCTCAGTGGTTGATCACTGAAGGTGCGGTTTTTTGTTATGAGGAAGTAAAAAGGGAGGGGATAAAGCTCCTCTGAGGGGGTAGTTTTATACTATTCCTAATAAAGACATGCTATAGTTACACGTGGTTAATGGGATGGATAATAAATGAATATGTCAGGTAATGTGACTATTTGGATGTTTCATTAATTGTTTCTAGAGTGAAAACAAAGTTTTGTGATGAGAAAAACAAATAAATTAAGCGATTTAACATTTTTGTGTTATGTAATATAACTTATAATGTAGTTGATTCCGCTTACATTAGAGATTTTTATCCCTATAGTGGATGAATCTTAACCTTACGATAATGAAGTCTGTTTTCTATAATAAGAAGTGTAAAGCACATCAATATATAGGGAGGGTCACAAGAAATGAAAAAAAGTATGACTTTGCTATTGTCCCTGATTTTCGTATCATCAGCTTTACTGACTGGTTGCGGAGGCAACAACAATGAATCTTCTAACAAAGGAGATGGAAACGCTACCGCGACTAATTCAGCCGCTACAAATGCTCCTGCAACAGAAGAACCGGTAAATAACGAGCCATTTGAAATGACGATTCGTCACACTCAAATCGGTGCAGACAAGCAGAAACGTCTGGCTATTCTCGAAGAAGTAGTTAACAAGGTACAAGAGGATGTACCGGGTCTGACCTTTAAACTCGATGGGGTAGATTCAGATGTAAACCGTAAAGAAAAATTGCGTGGTGAAATGGCTGCGGGTAATCCGCCGGAAATCTTCGATCTGTTCGGTAGCCCTGACTCCAAGATCTATGCTAAAGAAGGTAAATTACTTGACCTGACTCCAATTCTTGAGGAACTTGGAATTAAGGATAAATTCTCAAATCTTGATCCTTTCACTTATGAAGGAAAAATCTATGGATTGCCTATCGGTGGTTCTGGTGAAGGCTTCTTCTATAACAAAGAATACTATACAAGCAAGGGCTGGAAGGCTCCAACTACGTTTGCCGAATTGGAACAACAATTGGCTGATATCAAGGCTGATGGAAAAGTACCTTTGGCTGGTGCATCCAAAGCTGGTTGGGTACCACTTATGTTAGCTAACCACTTGTGGTCACGTTATGCAGGTCCAGATGTAACTGCTAAATTTGCAACAGGCGAAGCTAAATGGTCTGATCCAAATGTAGTAAAAGGATTTGCGAAATACAAAGAATGGGTTGATAAAGGCTACTTCAAAAAAGGCGAACTTGGCTTTGAATATGCTGAATACACAACACAATTTACTAGTGGTGAAGCGATCCTGCTGTATGATGGTACTTGGAAATCCTCCGTATTTAAAACTGGCCAATCTGGCGAAGGTTTGATCGGTAAAGTTGGCTTCTTCAATATCCCAGCAGTTGAAGGCGGAGCAGGCGACCAAACTGCATTGATGCGCGATGTGAACAATGGTTATGGTTTCTCTGCATCTGCTGAGAAAGATCCACGTCAATTGGCTGCTGTGAAATCTTTTATTAAAAACTTATTTAATGAAGAAATGCAATTGCGTGGACTTGTTGAAGATGGTGTATTGCCAGCAATGAAGATTGACCAAAACGTATTGAATGAGAATATTACTGATGATCTGATGAGCGAAATCGTAGGTGTACTTAACAACTCACAATCTTCGTTCCCAGCATTTGACTCTCTTGTTCAAGCTGATGTAACTACAGAAATCAGTAACATTCAAATTCAAAAACTGATTGGCGATCAGACGACTCCTGAGAAAATGGGCGAAGCTTTGCAAAAGGTACAAGAAGAAGCAAACGCAGCAGTTGAATAAATAGCTGCAAACTGAATGTACCCTGGTGCTAAATCCAGGGTACATTTTTAAAATCAAAGAAAATATGTGTTTGCACTTGATCTGAAGCATTCACTATTCGCCAGATGTCAAAGCAACCGGAGGTAGTCATGAATAAAGCATTAAGAAATCCAGTGGTATTTTTCCTTTTCGTTCTTCCAGCATTGATATTGTTCACGATGTTTTTCATTTACCCCATTTTCAGTTCTATTTATTACAGTTTTACCAGTTGGAACGGTGTATCGGAGACGGTTAAATCAGCCGGATTAAGTAATTATGAGAAAGCATTAGGAGATGAACGATTCTGGATATCCGTTAAAAACAACGGTTGGTTTATTCTTTTCTCCGTATGTATACAGGTACCGTTGATCGTATTCTTCTCGTTATTGATTTCTAATGTGAAGAAGTTAAAGGGCTTATATAAGACAGCAGTCTTTATGCCTTCCATTATGTCTACAGCGGTTATCGGTATTCTCTGGGGGTTTATCTATGAGCCCAACATTGGACTTTTTAATAAGCTCCTTAGTCTAGTAGGAATTAATCCTATTTACTGGCTGTCAGATGAGAGATTTGCAATGCTTTCTATTTTGTTGACGAATGCTTGGCAGTGGACTGGATTTTATATCGTTATGGTCCTAGCGGCGATTCTAGCTATTCCTGGTGAATTGGATGAAGCTGCAGCCATTGACGGCGCAACCGGATTTCAACGCGCTACCCGTATCACGCTCCCACTAATCGTACCGATCATCTCGGTTGTAATTATGCTATCCATTGCTGGAGCAATGAAAGCGGCGGATATTGTCATCGTTATGACTAAGGGGGGACCTGCAGGTTCAACCGATGTAATGGCAACATACATGATTAAATATGCGATCACGAACTTTAAGTATGGATACGGAAATGCCATCGCTGTCCTGATCTTTGCGTTTACACTGGTGGTTACAGTCCTTTATCAGCTGCTGATTGCACGTCGTACAGAAAGGATTGAATACTGATGCCACGCGCCCTGAAAAAGAGTCTGCCACATATTGCCCTTTTATTCTATTTGTTAGTGATCCTGTTTCCTTTCCTATTCGTATTATTCTCTTCTGTGAAAAAGGATAATAATGAGATTGCGCTTAATCCTTTTGGCATTCCAAAGGAATTCGTCTTCAATAACTACGTCGAAGCTTGGGTAAATGCCAAGATCAGTACTTACTTTTTCAACAGTTTGTACATTTCGATCCTTGCTTCTGTAGTGTCCATTCTGCTTGCGTCTATGTTTGCTTTTGCGGTTACGCGGATGCGTCAGGGGAAATGGAATACTATTTTGTTCTCACTGGTTTTAGTAGGAATGCTCATTCCGAATAATGCTTTAATGCTGCCGATTTATACGATTGTACGTAAGTTAGGAATACTGAACACCCACTGGGCGTTGATCATTCCTTATATCGCCAATGCGATTCCATTTACGATCATTATTTTAGCAGCATTTATGCGAAATTTACCTAGAGAAATAGAAGAAGCTGCGGTCATGGATGGCTTGAAGGCACCGGGTATCTTTGCTAGAATTATTGTACCTCTAACGGTTCCGGCTATGGTTACTGTATTCATTGTTAATTTCCTGGGAAATTGGAACGAGTTCTTGCTAGCTAACTACTTCCTGTCAAATGACGAGCTGCGAACGCTTCCAGTAGGTATGGTCCAATTCCGTGATCAATACCAGATGAACTATGCACAAATGTCAGCCGGTATCGTCTTCAGCGTCCTGCCGGTAATTATCATTTATGCTATTCTGCAGGAGAAGATTATTGAAGGTGTAACAGCGGGCGGCGTAAAAGGATAACTTTATTCTCAGTCAGGAGCACTAGCCGATGAATTTGCGCTATAAATTATTTACGGCATTTTTGGGCCTGATTATCATTCCTTTATTTATTCTAGGCATGCTTATGTTTTTTGTGACTTATAATTCAATTGAGAAAAAGTACAGCCAGCAGTCGGAATACTCACTTAAAGCGATTAGTTACAGTATTTCTAATGTACTAAAAGATATGGATAACGTTACAGACAACGGAATTGCTACCTCGGTATTTCATATGGCCCTTAGTGCAGATGATCCTACCAATCAGGATTTGACTGATGCTGAGCAACTGAATCTGAATGCGAGCCAGCGCAATTTCCGTAGTCTGTTGTTTAATCATCCATCGATCAGTTATGCGTTTTTGTACAATTTTAACGGTAGAGGTAACTCTGAAATCGTGTCGCTTTTTAACAAGGAAAATTTCCGAACGCTACCCTATGATACATTCAAAAAAAGTGATCTGTACCAGGAAGTTATGGACTTGAATGGTGTGCCGAAATGGCTGGCTCCTCACGAGTATCCCGAGCTTACGGGTACTGAACCTGTGTTTACACAAATTCGCTTAGTGAAGGAATTGAGCTTCTTTCAGAACATAGGTATCCTAGTTGTGCAGATCAAGAATTGGGAGTTCGAATCCATATTTCGCAATCTAAAAATTGGGGATAGCAATCAGGATGTTTCCTTTATGCTTGTAAATGATGATGGAATGATTCTTTTTGACCCAGATCAAAAGCTGGATGGACAGGACTTCCAGTCTTTCGCGGATAAAGAGATTACCTTTAAAAAAGGGTTTCAGAGTTTCAAAACAGAGTACAACGGGGAGAAAAGCATTCTTTCCATGTATCACTTGAAGGACTATCCATGGAGTCTGGTATCTGTGACTTCTTGGAATACGTTGTCTCACGAAGTTACAGTATTTGCTCGCTGGTTCGTCGCTGTGATTTTCCTTTGCTTATTGGCAGCTGTGATCTTCAATTTATTTTTTATGAACCGGATTACCGGCGGCATCGCCGTCATTGTTCGTTTTATGCGCCGGGTTGAAGACGGAGATCTGACCACTAGGGTAGAAGTTAAAGGAAATGATGAGTTAACGCTGCTTGCTAAGGGATTTAATGATCTTATGGATAAAATTAATGGGTTATTTAACAGAATTCATGTGGAGCAGCGTCGCAAGAATCAAGCTGAGATGCGTGTTCTGCAGGCACAGATTAAACCACATTTTTTATTCAATACATTAGAATCAATCAATGTTCTCGCTATACAGAATGAAGGTAAAAAAGTTAGTGAGATGGTCTACAGGCTGGCCAGTATTTTGCGAATTAGCATTCAGGATCGGGAAGAGATTACACTGGATGAAGAAGTTAAACATTTACGCAATTATTTGGATATACAAAAATTCCGCTTTGAAGATTTGTTCGAATACGAGATCGATATTCCGAATGAATTGATGAGTTGCGGTATCCTTAAACTCACTTTACAACCGCTTGTAGAGAACAGTATTCAACATGGATTTGAGGGCATTGATTACAAAGGTCATGTTTCTGTGAAAGTTTGGGAGAAGCAGGGGGATTTGATTTTACGTATTGAAGATAATGGTATTGGTATTACACCGTCTCAGTTAGCTATTTTTCAATATATTGTGAATGATCCTGTGGAGCAAGAAGTTAAGGTTGAACGGGATAACCGGATGAATCTTGAACGCAGAGGTCTTGGTATTCGCAGTGTAGCAGATCGCATCCGCATTGAATACGGTGACAGGTACGGAATATTTATCTGTTCTAGTCCAGGTCATGGTACTATTATCCAATGTGTCATACCTAAATACGAGCAGGGGGAAGATCATTATGCTAAAAGTATTATTGGTTGATGACGAAGCCCCAATTCTGAATAATCTGAACAGGGTATTGCCTTGGCAGGAGATGGGGATGGAGGTTGTCGGTATGGCGCGAAGTGGAATGGATGCTTTGCGTATTGCCGAGGAGAAACAGCCTGATCTTGTGTTATGTGACATCCGTATGCCAGTGATGGACGGGTTAACTTTTATCGGTAAGTTGCGGGAGATGGGATTGGATAGCGAGGTGCTGCTTCTTACCGGATATCAGGAGTTTGATTATGCACGGGAAGCGATTCGGCTAGGTGTTAAAGAGTATATTTGTAAGCCGATACATTATGAAGAGCTTGGCAATAAGGTACGGGAGATTGGGGCTAAGATCCGTAGTAAGCAGTTTAAGAATAAACTGTATAATAGCATTCCAATTTTTCAGGAAATCCCTGAAGGTGAAGATGATTCTGGCAAAAAAACACCGGATCAGCTGATGAACCAAGCAGCTAAGTACATCACAGAACATCTCCATTCTGATATTGGGATTGAGGAAGTGGCGAATAAGATCGGGATTAGTGGCAGTTATTTCTGTCTCTTATTTAAGAATCGTTTTGCTATGACTTTCGTGGAATACGTGACCCTACAACGAATTGAAGCTGCGAAGTTTATGCTAACTAACAGCGATAAGAGTATTACGATGATTGGCTCGGGAGTTGGCTATCAGGAGCGGCGTTATTTTACCAAGGTATTTCAGAAGCAGACGGGGATGTCGCCTAAGGAGTATCGCGACCGATGCCGGACCGAAGTGCAGTGAGGTTAGCGTCGCTCTGAGGAATGTTTGTTGCTGAGTGGTGAGGTTAGCGTCGCTCCAAGGAATGTTTGTTGCTGAGTGGCGAGGTTAGTGTCGCTACAAGGAATGTTTGGACTTCCGGTCGCTGTTATCCTCAGATTTCTTGATTAGAAACCGCTATTAGCGGTTGAAATCCGAGGATAAAGGCGAACGCTACGCTCCTACAGTTCCAAACTTCCTCTCCGTTCCTTCTCCCTCACCCCTCTTCGTAGTAGTATAGGGGCCGTCCCACACCTACGGATGTGGGCCTTTCTGAGAACACAAGGGCTGATTGCCTAGTTAATTTAAGACAGGAAGTATCGACCATAAAGTACGAAGATTATCAACCAGCCTTAGCTGTGATGAAGAGAAAAGATTATCGACCAGCCCTTGGCTGTGATGAAGTACAAAGATTATCAACCAGCCCTTGGCTGTGATAAAGTACGAAGATTATCAACCAGCCTTTGGCTGTGATAAAGAGCAAAGATTATCGATCAGTTCTTGGCTGTGATAAATGCGATTAAGGTACATAAGCTATGATTAATTAAATTTTTTGCCTCTATTTAGAGGCTGAAGAGATGGTTTTCCTTGATTTTCGAGGATAATCGTCTCTTTTTTTATAGAAATATAATATGTTCCCTATACTCCCATAAATTATCATATGTTTTAATTAGAGTGTAAGGAGGATACGCAAAACGTTAGGCAAGCAAGAGTATTTGGGACTTAAGAATGGGATGATGGAGAATGGGGGAACCAAAAATGAGTGTGACGAATCCTTCCGTCAGCTTGTCAGAAGTAAAGAAACCAGGCAGGGGAAGAACGCCGAATTTTCTTAGAGTAATGAAGAAATACTGGGTGTTCTATTTGATGATGGTACCTGCGATAGTGATTTTAATCATCAATAACTACATACCGATGTTAGGAACGGTAATTGCATTTAAGGATATCAATTACCAAAAAGGGATTCTGGGTAGTGATTGGGTCGGGTTAGCAAACTTCAAATATTTAATCTCGACGGAGACGGCCTGGATCATTACGAGGAATACGTTATTGTATAATACAGCGTTTATTATACTGACGCTATTTTTTTCGCTAGCTTTCGCAATTATGTTTAACGAAATGCGCAGCAGATGGCTATCGAAATTCCATCAAAGCGCTATGTTTCTCCCTTATTTTCTCTCTTGGGTCGTCGTAAGTTACTTAGTATACGGCTTTCTGAGTGCAGAGCATGGGTTCATGAACAAGACATTACTCCCGTTCTTTGGGGTAGATCCTATCGAATGGTATTCACAGTCTAAATATTGGCCTGGGATTCTTGTAATTGTGAAGATATGGAAAGAGATTGGGTATACAACGGTTATTTATATGGCCGCTATCATTGGAATAGATAATGAATATTATGAGGCGGCACTTATTGATGGTGCTTCTAAATGGAAGCAGATTCGAAAAATCACGCTGCCCCTGATCAGTCCAGTTATTATAGTAATGACGCTGCTGCAGATAGGTAGGATTTTTAACGCAGACTTCGGATTATTCTTTCAGGTTACGAGAAATGCAGGAGCGTTATACTCGACGACGCAGGTTATCGACACTTATGTATATCAGACCTTCCTTGCAATCGGTGATATAGGAATGTCTTCAGCCGCGGGTCTCGTTCAATCTGTTGTAGGATTTCTATTGATTTTCTTGGCGAATCTAGCAGTGCGACGAATCAGTAAAGATGATGCTTTATTTTAAAGGGAGGTGGGAGTGTTGAGCCAGACAGAAACAGCAATAGGGTCGTCACGGCGTACAGGAAAGCGCACAAAACGGCAAAGACAACCCAATGAAATATCTAATATATCTAATTTGCTAATTAATATATTCTTTTGGATATACACAGCGATTTGTGTGGTGCCGCTGATCCTCGTAGTTATTGTATCGTTTTCGGACGAGAATTCCGTTATTCAGAACGGGTACAGCTTTTTTCCTAACAAGTGGGATATTTCTTCTTATGAATTTCTGTTAAAAGATTATTGGCAAATTATCGATGCAGCTTCCGTTTCGTTATTTGTGACTGTGGTGGGCACGATTCTGAGTCTTATCATTATGGCTATGTACGCTTACCCTATCTCACGTGGAGATTTTCCACATCGTAATTTCTTCTCATTTTTTATGTTTTTTACAATGTTGTTTAATGGTGGCCTTGTGCCTTGGTATCTGGTCTACACGCGAATGATGCATATGAAGGATACGTTATGGATTCTAATTATGCCGCTGCTGGTTTCTGCTTTCTTTGTTATCATCTTACGGACCTTTTTTGCCAATACCATACCACCAGCTTTAATCGAATCTGCTAAGATCGATGGGGCACCAGAATTCCGGATCTTCGTTCAAATTATTTTGCCTTTGTCTATGCCAGTGTTAGCTACAGTAGGTTTGTTTCAGACCCTGGCCTATTGGAATGATTGGTACCTTAGTTTGATCTTTATCTCACCCGAAGGTCATGTCAATTTACAATACCTAATGTATAAGACGATGCTGAATGTTCAGTTCCTGACTGCAAGTCCTCAGGCGATGGCTGCCTTAGCTGCACAAGGTGTAGAGATCAATATTCCGACAGAAACGGTAAGAATGGCGATGGCTGTTATTGGTATTGGACCTATCGTGTTTGTATATTCCTTCTTCCAGAAGTATTTTATTAAAGGGCTTACCGTGGGTGCTGTCAAAGGTTAAGGACGATTGTCATGGCTTAATTCGGCCGCTTTATGCTAAGGTGTGAACGGCCGATTCAGCATATATAAATATTTTGAGGGAGGTTATGGTGTATATGAAAGCTGTTAGAAAAAGCGCACTAATGACACTATTGCTAACGATGGTACTGAGTCTTAGTTTAGCAGGCTGCGGTGGGAATAACGGGAATAATGAAGCAGCTTCACCTGCTCCAAGTGAAAATGCAACCGCTACCAATGCTGCTGCTACGGATGAGCCGGCTGCAGATCCTACTGCCGAACCGGCAAAAGAATTGGAGCCTTATACCGTCAAGTTAATCTATGTCGGTGCAGTGCAAAAGGATGAAAAAGCAGTAGAAGATGAAATCAATAAGTTATTGGAACCTAAAATCAACGCCAAATTGGATATCGCACCGATCGATTGGGGTCCATGGGACAATGATGTCAATCTGAAAATTGCGAGTCAGGAAAAATTCGATATCATCTTTACAGCTCAATGGAAGAACTACGTAACGAATGCAGCTAAAGGCGCTTATCTCCCGATTAATGACGATAGCGGTAAATATGGTAATCTCCTAAATGAATACGGCCAAGGGATTCTAAAAAATCTGGATCCACAATTCTTAAAAGGTTCAGCGATCAATGGTGTGAATTATGCTGTTCCTACAAACAAGGAGCTGGCTGCACAAGGTGGGGTTGTCTATCGCTCCGATATTGCGGATGAACTGGGCATCGATATGTCGAATGTGAAATCCATTCAAGATCTGGATGCAGTTCTCAAAGTAGTGAAGGAGAAAAGACCTGACCTGACTCCATTGTATTTCAAACAAGGTGAGACCTTTAACTCACAGTACATGGCACAATACGATACCCTTGGTGATGCTGCCATTCCTGGTGTTCTGCTTAAAGATTCCTCAGATACTAAGATTCAATCGATGATTGAGATGGATCGTTATAAAGAAATCATTAAACTTACTCGTGAGTATATGAAAAAGGGTTACATTAACAAAGACGCCGCAGTTGCTACGAATTCGACTCAGGATGCAATGAAGGCTGGCAATGTCTTTATGACAGTGCAATCGCTTAAACCAGGTAAAGATAGTGAGCTGGCGAATGCTACCGGCTTGGTTGGCAAGCTGAAACAAATTGCATTCAATGATCCAACGATTTCTACAAGTGATGCTGCTGGATCTATGCTTGCGATCTCTGCTTCCTCTGGTGATCCGGCCCGGGCTATGATGGTGCTAGATATTCTGCACACAGATAAAGATATCAACAATCTGCTTGTTTTCGGTATAAAAGGTGTGCACTATGAAGTCGTAAGTGGTGATACGATCAAAGCTACAGATAAAACAGCTGATTATAATACGGCTGCAGCTTGGATGCTTGGAAGTCAATTCCTGAACCCCGTGTGGGAAAGTGAAGCTCCAGACAAATGGGAACAATTCAAAGCCTTTAACTCTAAAGGTAAAGCTTCTGTAGCGCTTGGTTTCAACTTCGACGCCTCCGCGATGAAGACTGAAATGGCTGCTTGTAAAGCTGTAATGGATGAATACGACATCAGTTTGGATACGGGTTCTGTTGATCCTGATACCGTACTGACTAAGTATGCTGATAAGCTGAAAAAGGCAGGGCTCGATAAGATTATTGCAGAGAAACAAAAACAGCTGGATGCTTTCCTGGCTGCGCAAAAATAAAGCGAAAATGATTTAAAAAAAGGCTCTCCCCAGCAGGCTAATTTAGCCGGGGAGAGCCTTTTTTATGATATTACTTAGCGGAAGGAGCTGTCTATTTGCTTTGCGGCTTGAACAGCAAGGGTCCAAGCCAGTTCAGGAGCTAGCTCGCCTTTTTCAGCTTTGGTCAAGTATTCGAGCATGCTTGTCTCCACGTCAGCGTGATGAGGGCCGTAATAGGTCGGAATTACTGCTTTTGCTGCTGACGAAAGGGTCAGACCAAGCTCTGAATTAGGAAAATAAGGATCATGCAGATCGTGGATCTCTGGGTCATCATAGATTTCGGGGGTGGAAGGGAAAGCCCCTTGTACCTTGAAAGAAACCAATTGCTGCGTTGGTTCGGTTAGCCATTTAATAAGAGCAAAGGATTCATCAGGATGATTACCTGTCTTTGGTAAGGTCAGAACGGAGCCTCCGCGATTAGCGCTGTTTTCTGGGATTTGTGTTACATTCCATAAACCGCTGGCAGTTGGAGCACTGCTCTTGATATGACCAATCATCCAAGCCGGACAGAGCATGACTGCAAAATCTCCGTTGAGCAGGCCTGCACCCCAGCGTTGCGTATCCACTGCAATACTGGCGGACAGATTTAGCTTAAGGGCTTGAATTGAGAAGTCCCAGGCTCGTTTGACCGCTGGATTATTGTCGAGGATCAATTCTTGCGTTGTGGGACTGTAATATTGAAGCTTGGACTGACGTAGAAGGGTGAGATAGAGGTTCTCCAAGTCATTTACAAAAGCTTTTCCTGTTCTCTCCTGTACTTTGGTGCCCGCTTCAAGGAATTGCTCCCAAGTTTGGATTTCTTTAGCCACTTCCTCTGGTTTAGTAGGGAGACCTGATAATGCGAATATATCCGTTCGATATAACATGGCATAGGGTCCAATTTCCGTTGGTAATCCGAAAATAAAATCATTACCCAGCACCTCCTGCCACTTCCAATTCAGAAATTGGTCCTTCAGATTGTCAGCTTCAAAAGTTTTTAGGTTATAAAAATAATCAGGGAACTGTTTGAAGCGATCCAAATAGCTAATATCAATGGCAGCCACGTCCGGGGAACTATAACCTGCTGCGAATGAAGTCTGTAGCTTGGCTGGAAGCTGCGTGGAGGTGGAGGTTTGAATATGAATCTCTAGCTCGGGATGTTGAGATTGATATTGGTCAATGAGCGACTCAAGACCTGATCCGGCAGTGAGCCAGATGTTCAGCTGTATCGGGTCTTGTAAAGCGGTATCTTCCTTGGAAGGGGAGAGCTGACAACCACTTGTATTAAGTAATAAGCCAAATGTTAATAGGACAGTAATCAACTTACCATTTACATTCAAGAGAAACACACCTCTACTTTATTTGTTGTGCTTCTGAAATTCCTGAGGAGTCATCCCCATGTATTTCTTAAAAATAAGGCTGAAATACGCAGGATCCTTAAAGCCTACTAATTCGCTAACCTCATACACCTTGAGAGTAACATTCTCTAATAATTCAGTAGCTTTTTGAATACGAAGTTTGGTAAGGAAGCTAGAGAAAGGTTCCCCTACATCATCTTTAAACAATCGGCCGAGATAGGTAGGATTCATATACAGTTCATCTGCGATCATTTTGAGGGAGAGATTCTCTTGGAGCCGGGAATTCATAACCTCAATCATCATAGAGATTACCCTGCGCGTTGCCTTTACTTGTAATTGTTCAGCGAGCTGTGGAGAAGCCGAATGTATGGTGAGGTCTCTGAAAAAGATAACGGATGGCGTACTCTCTTTTTTGACCTGCTGACAAGCTTCCAGACTCTCGTGATAGGCGGTCGCGAGTGCCCCCAATTGATAGTGAGGATTGGAGACCCCTGCACAGAATGGCGATTTCAGAATACCCGATAGCTTATGCAACAGCTCTTGTGTCAATACCTCATCCACGCCGTTAGGCTGCTCAAGAGGATAGAATAATAGCATGATGGCTTCCTGCTCCTCTTGAATACCAACAACATTGGCGTACAGCGCAAAACATTCTTCTAATATATTAACGACCGCTGCATACATGGCTTGTTCCGACCAGTTCTGCGGCATGCCTACTCCAAGATGGTTTACGGTTATGACTACAAAGGAATGAAAAGGAGGAATAAGTTGTTCTTCAAAATAGGGTAACGGGATGCCGTAAAGAAGATCAGATAAGCGTTTCTCCCGAAGGTTTTTTTCTCTCAGCTGCGTTAATTGCCTCTGCTGTTTCTTCAATTGAAGACGTTCATATACGCCTGTTGCGACTTCAAGAATATGTTCTACTGAATTTGGTTTAACCAAATATTCCTTTACACCATAACGGATGGCTTGACTAGCATAGGTGAAATCCTGATAACCTGTGAGCAGCACGGTTTCAGTGTCTGGATAACATTCATGGATATGCTTTGCAAGTTCCAGTCCATCCATGCCGGGCATTCGTATATCGGATATCACCAGATCAACCATATGCTCTTTTAACAGTTGCACAGCTTCTAAACCGTTCTCTGCCGAGCCAATAATGCTAAAGTTATGATTCGCACTTCCCAGCATTTCTGACAGAGAACGGCGAACAAAACTTTCGTCGTCCACGATTAACACATTCATCGTTGTGCCTCCTTAACTTTGATCATACTGTAATGGAACAGTGACTTTCACAAATAAGCCACCAAGCTCGCTTGTTGATAGCTGTAGACCAAATTCCTGTCCGTAGATCAGCTCTATGCGATGATTTAGATTGGATAGTCCAATTCCGGTATGAAGCAGCTTCTCCGGATTAACCTCACCGCCGACTAATGCGTCTGCCATACTTTCCTCGCTCATGCCGTCCCCGTTGTCTTCTACAGTTAACACCAGAGATGTTCCTTCACTATAGGCACGTATGCGAATTAGCCATACTTCCCGAAGTGTGGGTTCAAGTCCATGAGTAATGGCATTTTCGACAAGTGGCTGAAGGGTTAATTTCATAAGCTGGCCATTCATAACTTCAGGATTTACAAAAAGATCAATCTGCAATTTGTCCTCGTAGCGCAGCTTTTGGAGAAAAATGAATCGTTCTAATTGCTTTAAGTCCTCCTCAACTGTAACGAATTCGGATCCGCGGTCAATACTATAGCGGAGCAGGTCACTTAGAGCGAGTACCATTTGGGACTCTTCCTGCATGCGTTTGTTGGCGAGCGACCAATAGATTGTATTCAAAGTGTTATAAAGGAAATGCGGGCGGAATTGCGCTTTGAGTGCTACGATCTGAGCTTGCTTTTCACTGATCTGCTTGCTGGATAGGTCAGCGATAGTATGATCCAAGTTTTGGAGCATCGAATTATAGCTTGAATAAAGGATAGCCATTTCTTTGTTCATGGTTGTTTTTACAAAAGGTAAAGTAGTTCCCCGTTCGACATTGCTCAGCTTGGTTGCCAGATTACGAAGGGGCTTGGATAGGGTCCAAGAGAAAAAGAAAGTGAATAGTAGGGCAGCACCCATCCCCAGCAGGCCAATTAAAATAATATTCCGGCGAATCGTATTTAAATCTTTGACAGCGTCTTTAGAATCAATGTAAGCAAAAACGCTCCACTCGCTATAGTCGGAATAGGCATAGGATACGAATAGATTGCGTGAGTTTATTTTTTGTGGAATGATTCTGGCTTTATGATTGCTGAATTGTTTTAGAAGCCCGTCGTTCATATAGAGTCCAATTTCTTTTGGATCTGTGGAATAGACAATGGTATTAAATGAATCAACAACTTGGATTTTCTCATTTTTGCCGAGGTGAAATTGGCTGACAGCGTTATGGATAACCTCGACAGGGAGGACAAGAAATAGGGTTCCTAACCGGTTTAGATCATTCCAATCATTAATTTGTCTGGCTCCCATCACCACAGGGATATTACCGTTCTGCCATACATCTACACCGAACCAGACCATTCGGCCTTTATTCTGTGCTATAGCCGGAAACCAATAAGCATCACGGATTTCCTTTTCGCTGTCCCAGATGACCTTTAAGGAACTGCTGTTGGTATACACCTGATCATCGGACAGCCCGAGCAGCTTGAACTGGATGTCAGAGTTTATGGAACGTGTCTGTTGATCTATGTAACGAGTAATTTCCATGGCGTCTGTACGAGGTGAACGTGACAACGCTAAGTCTCCCAAGGTTTCTTGAATCAAGGGACTGAACATGATCGTAGAAGAAAGCTTATCGTTATCCTGAAGAATTGCGTCCATTTTACCTTGAAGTTGCTTGACGGATTCCAGGATATATTGGTTGGAGCGGTTTAAAACAGCTTGAGAGGAAGAGCGGTAGGACAAAAAAATGGTGAATCCTACGATGGTGAAGATGATTAGAGAGAAGCCCATGATTAATTGAACGAGGATGGAGATTTTTTTGGACATGTTATCCCTCGCATGTAAAAGATATTCTTCCATACATTGTAACAAAAGCAAATGAAAGCGAATATAGTCAGACGAAAAATAAACATATTTATAGAAAAAATCTCATTTTTTTCAGGGGAAACAGGGTGGTTGTCCAACTTTATTTAATACAGCGTTAATCTTTCTTTACTTAATAATGAAACTTTTTATGGTGGCATGCGTCTAATACTATGTTTGTTATGACGATCGTGGCAAAAGCTTTTTGCCGCCCTATCGTGGGTGGTAGCATTTTGCGGGGAATATAAGAGGAGTATGAAAAAGACAGAGTCCTACTTATATTTACAAATAGGAGCAGAGGAGTTATATCATGGATTTGAAAAAGTTAACGTTAGTTGCTGTTTTGGCTGTATCTCAGGCCGCCTCGGCAGTGCCGGCTTTTGCTGAAGCTGTCAATAATACCCCAAGTAATACTACTGTAATAGGGACAGTTGTTTCAGCTGCGCCGGAGGTAATGCCAGAATCTACCGATCCATTGCCGCCATTGCCGACGGAGACGCCAGGAGGAGTAGTGTCACCAACACCAACTCCTATTCCTGCAGAGACAGTTGATCCTACGACTACTGTTGAACCTACAGCAACAATTGAACCTACTGCAACACCGCTTCCAACTGCAACACCTGGAGTTACTACAGAACCTACTACAACAACAGATGGTGCTCGTGCTGCGGCTAGCAATCAGCTTATCCTTATGATGAACAGCAACAAAATGTATCAGAACGGCCAGGAATATTTAGCTAATCAGCCTATGGCAGTGAAAAACGGCGTGTCCTACGTTTCGATCCGGGCTATGGTAGAACGTGTAGGCGTGAAATACGTTTATGATTATAAAACGAAAGAAACCATTGTTACCAAGGGAAGCGACGTTATGCGCTTTAAGACCGACAGCAAGGTCTATACAGTTAATGGTGAAAAGAAGACAATGAAAGGTCCAGCTTACCAATACAAGGGTACTTTCATGGTTCCATTGACATCCATAACTGGGGCACTGGGCATTCCTTACACCGTTGATAATGTACAAAAGCGGGTAATCCTTACATTAAACAACAAACCTAAAGCTTCTTTCACAGTGCCAACTGAAATTTACGCCGGCGAACCAGTGACCTTCGTTACCTCCAGCTCGTCACCAAATGGTGTAGCTATTGTGGATGAAAGCTGGGGAGGTAATAAGCAGGATATCTATGATCAACCAGGATATTATGTAGTAACCTATTCCGTAATGGATGCGAATCAACAGTGGAGTGATCCTTACTCCATGACCATCACAGTGCTTAAACCTAATACACCTCCAGTTGCTAATTTCACTACAGACAAGGATTCATATAAGATGGGTGAAATGATTACTTATACCGATCTAAGTAACGATCCTGATGGTGATGAAATTACCGTAACTTGGACGAACAAAGCAGAAGCTTTCTTTACTCCGGGTCCAGCGACAATTGCTGTCCAAGTAAAAGATTCACATGGCGCGATCAGTACCTTTGAGAAAACCGTTAATATTTCGGATGAAATCTTGTACAGTAAAGAAGATTTCAACAGATTATTTGCATCTCCGGGCAGTGTGTTTAGCATCGATGGATCGATGGTTCCTACTTGGCAGCAAGTAGCTTATAATCTTTCTTCCGAGCCTTATAAACTAATTCGCAGCAACAGCCCAGAAACGGTGTATACAGAAGGTGTTACTTACCGTGAGACTTCATTAGGTAAAACCCGCTTCTTGATTCACCATAAGAATAACCTGAATATTAAAGCTAAAGTGTATGTGATTGCTACGAATAACAATCTTTACCCAACTACGCTTACAACAGAATATGTTGGCTTTGCAGGCCCAAGCACATATCCTGAAGGTACAGGTAAAATGTCTGTAGAACGTTATTGGAAATCTATGCTTACAAATGAGCATTATAAAACGATTGTTCTGCAACCCGGGGAAAGCGTCTCAATTCTGACGGATCTAAACCAAATTGCGATGAAACCAAGTGAAATTGTTTCACTGCAAGCGGACTTATTTAGTGATTATCCAATCGATTATAATGTCATGTTAATTGATGCGAATAAAGATCCACTGACTACACTTCCAACACTTCCAGTTCTGGATCGAGACGGAGTGCATAATCGGGGAACTTACGAAGATTCTACTCGTATTATCACGGTTACCGATGAGGTAGGAAAAACCCCTGCAAAACTTCTGCTAGGCGATAATTCCAGTGATAAGAACCTGGCTGGCGTAGACCCAATGGCAGGTACGGAAGCATCCAATGCCGGTAATTTCGGGGTATTATACAAGATCAGATTCGAAAATGTTGCACCAAACTCCTTGATTACGTTTAATCCACGTGGCGGTAACTATATGGGGCCGGTTATGGTTAATAATCAAATCGTGCATATGCCAAGCGTGGGAAGTCTTGCTAATGCTGATATGAACAGTGTGGTTTATCGTAGTGGTGAGTATGGCGGCAGTGTGGAGATTTTGTTCACAGCAGCTTCAGGCAGTAACTTGCCGGTCAATTTCCTCATCACTCCACTTCCAGCAAAGAAATAACAAATAGGAATATCCCTATAAGCTCTATTGGGGAATTATCTACAATAAAGGCCCGGCTGAATATTCCGTAAAGGAATACGCAGCCGGGCTTTTGTTTAAATATAATAATTCATTGGTTATGTAGGGGTGCTTCATTGTGCTTCATTGACGGGGCATTTATTTTGGGGCATTATTAAGAGAGTGAAATATAAATGAACTGATCTTATGGGAGATGAGCGTATGCTGTCGACAGAACAAATATTAGAAGTCATGTCGGGGCAAGGACTGCGAATCACCGACCAACGCAAAACGCTTGCCCAGTTATTCGGCGAGAATAAGGGATATTTGTCAGCGAAGGATGTATATGAGCATATGGGCCGCAAGTATAGCGGGCTTAGCTTTGATACGGTGTACCGCAATCTTCGTGTAATGGAAGAGCTTGGTGTGCTGGAACAGATTGTCTTTGAAGACGGAGTGAAGTTCAAGGGAAGCTGCAATCATCAGGATCATCACCATCATATGATCTGCCTTCAATGCCAAAAGACCTACCCGATTAATTTCTGCCCGATGAATTTAACGGATACACCCGATCAATTCCGGGTAGTCAAGCATAAATTTGAGGTGTTCGGTTATTGCAAAGAATGTGAAGAGAACCGGGAAGAAGAACTAGTTGCAGCATCAGATAAACAAAAGGGACTTTAGAAATGGTGACCCTACGCAGAACGATTCAGGCGCCTATACGGGTGTACCGCAGGTACATTTCCCCTATTAAACCAGCAACCTGTCGCTTCTATCCAACCTGCTCTGCCTATGCCTTGGAAGCCATTGAAGTCCATGGTCCACTGAAAGGCTCATGGCTTGCAGCTAAGCGGATTGCCAGATGTCATCCCTTTCATCCTGGAGGACTTGATCCTGTGCCGCCTCTTCAAGATGAATCTGCTGAGAAGGATTCTGCCCCTGCGACTTGACATGGGGCCTTACCTTTGGGTATATTCACAAGTAATAGTATGAATTCCGAAGAACGGATAAGTAAATCGTTACGTCCATTACAGAGAGCCGGAATGTGCTGAAAGCCGGTATGGAGCGTTAGATTGAATATGGTCCGGGAGGAACTGTGTTCGAGCGGGGACTGCAATTGAGGTTCACGTAAGATAACAGCGTGATCCAGCGTTAATGGACAGTTCCCGCGAGGGAACTGGCGAAGCCTGTGCTCTGTGAAGAGACAGGAAATTTGGGTGGTATCGCGTGAGTTATACTCTCGCCCCATTATGGGGACGGGAGTTTTTTGTTTTTTAATAAGAAAGGATGATTACCGAATGAGTGAGAAAAAAACGTTTTACCTAACGACACCAATTTATTATCCGAGTGACAAGCTACATATCGGACATGCTTATTCAACCGTGGCAGGAGACGCAATGGCCCGTTACAAACGTCTGCGCGGCTACGAAGTGCGTTATCTAACCGGTACAGACGAACATGGACAAAAGATTGAGCGGAAGGCAGAGGAAGCAGGAAAGACCCCTCAGCAGTTCGTAGACGACATTGTTGTTGGTATTAAGGAGCTATGGCGCAAGCTGGACATTTCGAACGATGACTTCATCCGTACTACGGAAGAGCGTCATAAAAAAGTGGTACAGGATATTTTTGATCGGTTGCTGCAGCAAGGAGATATCTATAAAGGTGAATATGAGGGCTGGTATAGTATCCCAGATGAAACCTTTTACACAGAAACGCAATTAGTTGATATTGTGCGTGATGATAACGGTGTGATTACTGGTGCAAAAAGCCCAGATAGCGGCCACCCGGTTGAGCTGGTGAAGGAAGCAAGTTATTTCTTCCGGATGAGTAAATATGCGGATCGGTTACTGCAATTTTACGAGGAGAATCCAGAGTTTATTTTGCCGGAATCCCGTAAGAACGAAATGATTAACAATTTCATCAAGCCCGGACTGGAAGACCTGGCAGTTTCCCGCACAACCTTTGATTGGGGTGTGAAAGTTAAGGGCGACGAGAAGCATGTCGTGTACGTGTGGATTGATGCTTTGACTAACTATATTACTGCTCTAGGTTATGGTTCCGAGGATCGCACCTTGTATGACAAGTTCTGGCCCGCGGATGTACACATCGTTGGTAAAGAAATTGTTCGTTTCCATACAATTTACTGGCCGATCATTCTGATGGCGCTTGGTGAACCCCTTCCGAAAAAGGTATTTGCCCATGGCTGGTTGCTCATGAAAGATGGAAAAATGTCGAAATCTAAAGGTAACGTAGTTGATCCTGTGACACTGATTGATCGTTATGGCTTGGATGCATTACGATATTACCTGCTGCGCGAAGTACCGTTTGGTTCTGATGGCACGTTCACACCGGAAAGTTTTGTAGACCGGGTTAACTATGACCTTGCCAACGACCTTGGTAACCTGTTGAACCGTACAGGGGCTATGGTTGAAAAGTATTTTGCAGGCGAGATTCCGGCATATGACGGGAATGTAACAGCATTTGATGGTGAGCTTCAAGCTGCGGCTGAGAATACTTATGCCAAAGTAGAAGAAGCTATGGAAAAAATGGAGTTTTCCGTGGCGCTAACAGCTATCGGAACATTCATTAGCCGCACCAACAAATATATCGATGAGACCCAACCTTGGGTACTTGCCAAAGATGAAAATAGAACTGCCGAGTTGGCTTCTGTGATGAGACATCTGGTGGAAGGTCTGCGTACTGCTTCAATCCTGTTGCAGCCGTTCTTGACACAAACACCAGCGAAGATCTGGGAACAGCTGGGTATTGAGCCTGGTGAGTTAACGACTTGGGATAGCGGTAAGACTTTTGGCATGATTCCGGCGGGAACAAAGCTGGTGAAAGGCAATCCAATCTTCCCGCGTCTGGATGTGGAGCAAGAGGTAGCTTATATTGCCGAGGCAATGGGCGCTGGCAAAGCGGCTGCTGAAGTGGCGGAAGCGGCTGCTCCTGCGGCTGCGGACTCCGAGCCAGTGGAAGAGCATAAAGGGGAAATCGGCATTGACGATTTCGCTAAAGCAGAGCTGCGTGTTGCTCAAGTTATTGCTGCAGAGCCAGTGAAAAAAGCTGACAAGCTGCTGAAGCTGCAACTGGATCTGGGTTATGAACAACGTCAAGTGGTTTCTGGTATCGCGAAATTCTATACACCAGAAGAGCTGGTGGGACGTAAAGTGATTTGTATCGTAAACCTTAAACCGGTGAAGCTGCGTGGGGAGTTGTCCCAAGGGATGATTTTGGCGGCTTCTAAAGGTGACCAGCTAACGATCGCTACCGTGCCGGACAGCATGCCAAACGGAGCAGTAGTGAAATAAGACAATACTGTTGTAGAAATTTTTTAATGAGGTTGTTTGATCAAGGGAATGCTCCTTCAGCCGGGTTGGCTGAAGGAACATTCCTTTTTTATTAAAGGCGATATTGCCGTTTCTTTTTGGATACTTTGTTGACTTATCGTAACGATTACTATTATACTACTAATAGTAAAATTTACGATTTGAGGGGTAGATCAATATAATGGCAGCAATGAAATCGCGTATAAGTTTGCTCGTCCTTGCACTGGTACTGGTATTTACACTAAGTGCATGCGGACCTAAGAGCAGTGGAAGTATAGTTGAAGGGAAAGTAAATGTAGTTACAACCTTTTATCCTATTTACGAGTTTGCTAAGGAGATTGGCGGGGAAGATATCAATGCTATTAACCTGCTTCCAGTGGGTGTGGAGCCACATGATTGGACACCGCGCAGTCAAGACATTATCAACACTTCTAAGGCACAGCTATTTCTATATAACGGTGCAGGCTTAGAAGGCTGGGTTCCTAACTTTTTAAAAGGTCTTGATAGCAGCAGTAAAGTTAAGGCGGTTGAAGTAAGCCAAGGTATTGATTATATCATGACCGATGAAGATGACGGGCATGATCATGGGGCAAGTGAGGAAGAGTCTCATCAAAATGAGGATACGGATCATAACAGTAATGCCTCAGGAGACAGCCTGCATACGGACCCGCATACTTGGGTAAGTCCAAAATCAGCCATTACTATGGCTCAGAATATTAAAGAAAGCCTTCAGTCCGTGGATCCTGAGCATAAAGAAGGTTATGAAGAGCGTTACAATAAGCTTGCTGAACGTCTGCAGGCATTAGATAGTAAATTCAAAGAGGAGCTTGCTAAGCTGCCCAACCATAAGATCGTAGTATCACATCAGGCTTTCTCTTACCTTGCCCGTGATTATGGATTGGATCAGCATGCGATTATGGGACTTTCGCCGGACGCCGAGCCGCGCGGACAGGATTTAGTGAAGCTTGCGAAAATGGTAAAAGATGAAGGGATCAAGTATATCTTTTTTGAAGAGCTTGTCTCCGATAAACTGGCTAAGACACTTGCAGCCGAAGCGGGCGTTTCCACTATGGTGCTTAATCCGGTAGAGGGACTTACTGCGGAGCAAGAGAAGAACGGAGATAATTACTTCACTCTGATGGAGAAAAATTTGCAAAATCTGATTATGGCCTTACAATAATAAGGAAAGTATAAGGGAAAGGCGGTACTTAAGCATGCAATCGGTATCCTTGGACTGCCATCAGCATATCATCGATATACAGGATCTTTCTTTTTCATATGGGGAACAGAAGGTGATATCGAATCTTAACTATAGTGTAAGAGAACGAGATTTCCTTGGTATCATTGGTTCTAATGGTGCTGGTAAAACAACATTGATGAAAATGATCGTCGGCTTGCTTCCGGCGAGCAGTGGTGAAATTAAATTATTCGGAACGCCTGTCCGCAAGTTTAAAGACTGGGAACGGATCGGATATGTTCCGCAAAAAAATGCCTTCAACCCATTGTTTCCAGCAACGGTGCGTGAAGTAGTTCTGTCAGGTCTATATAATAACAAGAATCTGATCCGCAGAGTATCTAAGGCTCAGCATCGTCAATGTGAGGATGCACTTGAAGTCATGCGGATACAAGATATTGCGGAGAAAAGAGTAGGCCAGCTGTCAGGCGGTCAGCAGCAGCGTGTTTTTCTGGCTCGGGCGCTGATTAACCATCCTGACCTGCTGATTTTGGACGAACCTACGGTGGGTATTGATGCCGAATCACAAGCGGGATTCTTTGAATTAATTACGCATATGCATGCTCATCATCATATGACCTTCCTGATGGTGTCGCATGATATCGACATGATTAAAAATTATTTAGGTCATGAGCCCGTGCAGACAAATGGTAAAATCAACTTTTACTCCCGCCACTCACATGATCTCCAGAATTGCACAGAAGAGAACCTGCAGCACACGCTCTCTTAAGTCATAATTGAACTCTGAACAGGGGTGCCTCTGTTCTCAGGGCATACATAACTTGCGTGTGGAAGTTAGTCAGTAGACATGGTTTTATTAAGAGGTATTTTAACCTTGTTCCTATTTCTTATTTTCTCTTACCTAAGCACCACCAAAGTACAAGCGTGTCCCTTTAGGGACGAAAGCGATCTTTCCCCGACCTATCTATGTTCAGTAACACTAACTCCTACGCTAGTTGCACTTAACGGGTGTCCAGAGGGCAGAGCCCTTGGGGCCCTCCCTTGGAAGGGAGGGTTTGGGAGGGATCGAAAAAGGTTTGAAAAAGGTTTTAAAATGGTTTTAAAATGGTTTGAGTTTGTATGAAGGAGAGTTTAAGTTGGAAATACTATTTAGCGATTTTTTTCAGCGGGCGCTTGCGGGCGGACTGCTGATTGGTATAACGGCGCCGCTTATAGGCGTTTTTCTTGTGCTTAGACGATTATCCATGATTGGTGATACGCTGGCTCATGTTACTATAGCGGGGGTAGCACTCGGTTTTCTAACAGGATTTTATCCGCTGGGCGCAGGCCTTATCTTTGCAGTGGTAGCGTCCTTCGCGATTGAAAAGCTTCGCAAGGCTTATAAGAGTTATGCGGAGCTGTCGATTGCCATTATAATGTCGGGCGGAGTGGCGTTGGCTTCACTTTTTTTCACCTTAGGAAAAGGTTATAATGCTGACGTAATGAGTTATTTGTTCGGCAGCATTTATACGCTCGATAATACTGATTTGATCGTGGTAGGCATAGTGACTATAGCTGTTGTAGTAGTAGTATCGATGTTCTTTAAAGAGTTCTTTTTGCTTAGCTTTGAAGAGGATGCAGCAAGTGTAAGTGGGCTGCCGGTGAAGCTGCTTAACATGCTGATCACCATCCTGACAGCACTTGTGATTAGCACAGCGATCAAGATTGTGGGCTCGCTATTAGTATCTGCTTTGTTGACTATTCCGGTCGCAATCAGCTTATTGCTATCTCGTAGCTTTAAATCCTCGGTCATCCTGGCGGTTATCATTTCGGAGATTGCCGTTGTAGGAGGACTAGTAGTAGCTGGAGTGTGGAATTTGGCTCCCGGTGCAACTATTGTGCTTTTGCTCATATCATTATTGGTATTAACCTTGATCGGTAAAAAGGGATTGCCAGCATAAACAGCGAATTAAGTAATCGGTATCGCATTAGGCAAGCGTAAACGCCTTCGGTGTCCTTGTAAGGACGATAAGCGTTTAGGTGTGAAATATAAGAAAAGTAATAATGAGAAATTAATCCTTTCTTATATTAAAAAAAGGAGCCATAAGCAGCTCCATGAAGTGACTCGAATGCCGGAAGGAGAGCCGCTATTTTGTCTAATATCAATGCAGGAATTGCTTTAGCTGCAGGGGTGGCATCGTTTATATCGCCATGCTGCTTACCGCTGTACCCCTCTTATTTATCGTATATTACCGGGTTATCCGTTCAACAATTAAAATCAGGCAGCAACTCTAAAGAGGTTCGTATACGCACCCTGACTCATACATTGGCATTTATATTAGGTTTTTCTGCTGTTTTTTACACACTTGGTTTTGGGGCTGGGTTATTCGGGCAATTCTTTAATGGACAGCGTGATCTGATCCGGCAATTGTCGGCGATTCTAATTATTGTAATGGGTTTATTTTTGCTTGGGATTTTTCAGCCCCAGTTTCTACTTCGCGAACGGAAGCTTGATTTAAAATGGAAACCGGCGGGTTATGTGGGCTCCTTTATTTTCGGGATTGGTTTTTCTGCTGGTTGGTCACCTTGTATCGGACCGATTTTGACGGCAATTATTGCACTGTCGGCAAGCGATCCAGGCACTTGGTTTACATTGATTACCGCATATAGCATCGGATTTGCTTTGCCATTTTTTCTTTTAGCCTTTTTCCTTGGCGGAGTGAAGCGTATCCTCAAGTATTCGAATCTGCTGATGAAGATTGGCGGCGTCCTAATGGTATTTATGGGTGTTTTGCTGTTCACGGATCAAATGTTCCGGATAACAGTGTGGCTACAAGGAATAACGCCGGATTGGCTAATTTTTTAAAATACAAGAATTTTTAGAGCTTAGGTGAAGTAATCAATACCTGCTTCAGGAAAATGCTCGAAAATCCGCTCTGTGATAAATTCTCGCAGGGCGGTTTGCTGTTCATCCGGATAGACATATTTGTTCTGTCCCCAGCGGCCCCATTTCTTTTTACGTTTCTCCATGTCCATTTCTAGTTTAGATTTCGGGTAACGTTTCTCAATTACAGTCTTGGCTGTTTTGGTGAATCGATGCTGAATCATTTCAAAGGTTAGACCTTTTCCTATTTCCGGCGGGAGGGTCTTGGCTAATTTGGCCAGCAGCTCCGCGTAGCCTTCCTGCCAGCCGTCATACCAAATAATTGGGGCAATGATGAAGCCCAGTGGATAGCCGGCACGTGCGACCTTTCCAGCCGCTTCAATTCGCTCTTCAAACCGCGAGGTAGCAGGCTCGAAATTTTTGATCACATAGTCAGCATTTACGCTAAAACGAATTCTGGTATGTCCGTTATGCTGCAAATCGAGTAGAGGTTCAACATGTTGGTATTTGGTCACAAAGCGCAGGCGGCCAAGGGGCTCCGCTGCCATGAATGTGATGAGTTCTGACAGAGATCCGGTAATATGCTCCAGTCCTAATGGATCTGAGGTACAGGCTGCTTCAAAAGTCGTGATTTCAGGGCTACGCTCCTCGATATATTTTTTGGCGGCGTCAATGATGTCTTCGGTGTTTACATATACACGAATGTAAGGCTTTGCACCTAAAGTAGTCTGCAAATAACAATAATGGCAGTGGCCCATGCAGCCAGTTGCGATCGGAATTGCATAATCTGCGGAGGGTTTGGATTGGTCAAACTTTAAGGTTTTGCGCAGGCCGACTACAAGTGTTCTTTTGGCAATTTTATATTGCTCGACCTCTGTGTCACCCGGGAAATTCATTATGCGGTTATGCGATGTAGTCATGCGATAGGGAATATTGTTAGCCTTCACCCATTCCATGATCCGTTCACCTTTCGGGTAATTTAAAGCATCCGGCTCGAAGAAAACAAGCTCGGGGACAAAAAGGGCTGTAGCTTTTCTGGTTCTCTTTACGGGAGGGGTCTCAGGTGTCACTATAGTCATGAATTCACGCTCCTTCTGAAAGATGAGTAAGTTTATTATGCCTAACTGAGTCTCATTAGAAGCATGGCAATCATGGGTAACTCCTCAGCATGTTCTCTTGAAGGACTTGCCAAGGGGCGTTAGAAACATGTATCATTGTTAGAGCAAGGTTTGGCTCGGCGCCAGGTTCATTATAGAAAAGAGGTAAATTTTAATGCCAACACCCAGCATGGAGGATTATTTGGAGCGCATATATAAGCTCATTGATGAGAAAGGTTATGCGCGGGTCTCGGATATTGCCGAGGGACTGGAAGTACATCCCTCCTCTGTGACCAAGATGATCCAAAAACTGGATAAGGACGAATATCTCATCTATGAGAAATATCGTGGGCTTGTCCTAACCAACAAAGGGAAAAAAGTAGGGAAACGTCTTGTTGATCGTCATCAACTATTGGAAGAATTCCTCGGTTTGATCGGAGTACAGCAGGAATTTATCTATAATGATGTTGAAGGGATCGAGCACCACCTAAGTTGGGATTCGATTACACGTATCGAAACGTTGGTGGAATATTTCCGCCGCGATGAAGAACGTCTGCAGACTTTATATGCTATTCACAATGAACTGGCAAGCGATTCTTGAAATGTTTTTTCCCGAAACGGATACCGTCCTTAAAGTTATGCCCAGCAAGGCTTTGGTGAGCATAAACTACTTGATGGTATAGCCGTTTCTATTTTGTTTAGTGCAACCTTTCCCAGTTTTTAGCGTCAAAACGGATAAGTCCTTTTTCTGGCTGAGACTGATACCGCTCTTTTGAAGGGTGGAATCGGTACATCAACTTGGAGGATTGATCCGTTTTTTCTTTTTTTATTGGATACATATTATTTTAGATTTGGGGAGGAATTATGAATTATCGTAAATGGATGTTGGGATTGCTAGTATTAGTATTGTTTCTGCCTTTATGGTCTCCTGGGGCACGTGCGGCAGCTGTGCAGATTACCATTGAACTGGATGGCGAGGCGCTGGCAAGCGATGTGCCGCCGTATATCACAGCTTCGAATGTAACGATGGTGCCAATTAGCGTCATTAGTAAAGGGTTGAGTGCTGGAGTAGTTTGGAATCAAAGCAGTAAGACAGTTACAATCACGCAAGGAGATACAGAGATCAAGCTGACCAGTGGCCAGAAAAGTGCATTAGTTAATAATGCTTCTGTAGCCCTCGACACCTCAGTACAGATTAAGCAGGGACGGGTTATGGTGCCGCTTCGTTTTGTAAGTGAGCAATTGGGGTTACAGGTTATCTGGGATCAGGCTACCAAACATATTTCTTTGTACTCTAATACAGAGCCGCCGCAGGCTGCTGATCCGGAAACGCCAGCAGTACCTACAGCGACTCCAGTCGTTACGCCAACGCCGACCCCAGCCCCTACAGCGACTCCAAAACCGACCTCGCCAACAGTTCCAAGTATCCCTGGTGCGTCGGCTAACAAGGAGATGAAGGGAGCCTGGATCTCTACAGTATTTAATCTGGACTGGCCTTCAGTAGCTTCTGCAGGTAACGAAGCGAAACAAAAACAAGAATTTGATAATCTGCTGGACAAGCTAAAAGCTGTTGGTTTTAATGCTGTTTATGTACAGGTTAGAACCTCAGCAGACAGCCTATACCCTTCTGTTCTAGTTCCTTGGTCTAAGGTGCTGACCGGCACACAAGGAAAAAATCCGGGTTATGACCCGTTGAGCTATATGGTCAGCGCTGCACATTCACGCGGTATGCAGTTCCATGCATGGTTCAACCCATTCCGCGCGACAACGGATGCTTCTACATCCGCATTAGCAAGTAATCATGTGGCTAAGTCAAATCCGGAATGGATTGTAGACGCAGGAGGTAAAAAATACATCAATCCAGGGATCCCAGCAGCCCGCCAGCATATTATCGATACAGTGTTGGAGGTCGTCAAAGGCTATGATGTAGATGGTGTCCATTTGGATGATTATTTCTATCCTTCAGGTGTATCTTTTGCCGATGATACTGCTTATAAGACTTATAACACGAAGAACCTGTCCTCTAAGGCGGATTGGCGCCGCGATAATATCAATGAATTCGTCCGTCAATTGGGAGAACAGATTCATAAGGTGAAACCGAAGGTTTCTTATGGAATTAGTCCGTTTGGTGTATGGCGTAATATCAAAAAAGACAGCACAGGTTCGGATACCACAGCTGGAGTTACCGCTTATGACGATATGTACGCCGATGTTCGGACATGGATCAAGCAAGGCTGGATTGACTATGTCGCACCGCAAATTTATTGGAGTCTGTCCTTTAGCACTGCCCGCTACGATAAGCTAGTAGATTGGTGGGTTAAAGAGGTAGAGAATACGAATGTTAAGCTCTATATTGGGCAAGCCGCTTATAAGGTTGGAGCAAGTGACCAGAAAGCAGAATGGCAAAGTGGCGACCAAATCATCAACCAGCTTAAATATAATGAGAAATATAAAGAGGTTGCAGGCAGTATTATGTTCAGAGCAAATGACATTGTAGTCCGCAATCCGTTTGGATTATCAAATTTGCTGACCTTTTATTTTCAGTCCAAATAAGATAACTGTTCTAGATAAGGAGTCATGAATGCTCCCCCGTGCTCATAGATAAGCAATAGAATCTATGGGAAACGGGGGATTTTCGTGTATGGAGATTAACGCTGTGTTTGAAGGAGGGGGAGTAAAAGGGATTTCTCTCGCTGGAGCAGTTGAAGCCACAGAAAGGGCGGGGCGAACCTTTAAAAAGGTCGCTGGAACCTCCTCAGGCGCGATTGTAGCGACTTTACTGGCTGCGGGTTATGAAGGTGAGGAAATGAGTCGGATTATCCAAGGAACTTCTTTTTCATCGTTTATGAAGCGAGCTCCCATTTATAATACGGCTTGGGTAGGTCCTGCACTGCGAGTGTTATTGAAGAAGGGATTGTATTCGGGTGAAGCCTTGGAATCGTGGATGAGATCGCTTTTGCTTAAAAAGGGAATTATCACTTTTCGTGATCTGCCTCCAGGCAAACTATCTATAATTGCTTCTGACATTACCAATGGCCGGATATTGGTCTTACCAGATGGGTTGGAACAGTATGGAATCTCTCCTGAACATTTTGAGGTGGCTAAGGCTGTCCGTATGAGCTGCAGTATTCCTTATTTTTTTGATCCAGTGATGCTCAGGTTAAATGGACAGTCCGCTAGAGGGAAGTCTTTTATTGAGCAATTTGTATACGTTGTGGACGGAGGATTATTAAGCAATTTTCCTTTATGGCTATTTGACGGGATGAATGAGAATAGTAAAGTGCCGGGGAAAAGAATCCCTACCGTAGGGTATCAAACAGTAGGTAAAACCGACCCGCAGCCCCACAGGATTAGGGGACCATTCAGTATGCTGCAAGCTATGGTCAGTACCATGCTGTCTGCTCATGATGAGAAATATATTGAAAATGATAAATATGTCCGCACAGTAACCATCCCAACGCTTGGTATCGGCACGACCCAATTTAATATTACGAAGATGCAAAGCGACGAATTGTATGCCGCCGGACTGAAAGCAGGGGAAGACTTCTTTAAGGAATGGCGCCCCCGATAACAAGCAAGCTTCATAATATCAGAAAAAAAGCATCCCGCACGTTATTTTGAAACGTGGGGATGCTTTTTGGTGTTTGTCATAATTTAGTTAATGGTACTTCGGAAGCTGATCATCGTTTTTCCCTTTATTTCCTTCGATGACTTGGAAGGGATAACTTTTGCGTTTGCCTGGTGCTGCTTGTGTTTTGCGAATCCCAGCTACCTTGGTCATGGTTTTCTGCGAAGGTTTGACTTTGATTCTAGATCCATTACTGCTGCGAGCGTATTTCCCTGGTCCCATTTTGTAAGCATAATAGATAATCGCTAACAATACTAAGGGGAGAATCAGCTTCGACAGCGTGTAGAAAGGCTCAGTCAAGACTCCAATCACAAAACCGAATATTGCAAGAATTACTGAAATCCAAAAAATTAAAGCATGCCTGATCATAGGACACTCATCCTTTCGCAGGATCCAATATGCCGCCTGACACACTTGCCTCCGTATATCCTCTGGCTTCAATCTCTGCATCAAGCTCACGCATACGATTGAAAGAGGCGATGGATACTTCTACCTGATCATCCTTTGGTTCTTTGGTAGTGAGCAGCTGCAGCCATAGTCCAGGGTATCCCAAGTATTTGAGACCTGGAATTTCTCTTACTGCGTTGGTACCCTTCAGAACCTCAAACGAAACACCGATTACGACAGGCAACAGAATAATCCGTTGGATCACACGTTCCCAAAGATTATCCCATGGTACTACGGAGTAAATAATAACGCCGAGGATAATCGTCAGCATCATAAAACTGCTTCCGCAGCGGTAATGCAGACGGCTGTATTTCTGAACGTTCTGGACAGTCAGCTCTTCGCCTGCTTCAAAGGCGCTGATGACTTTGTGTTCCGCACCGTGATACTGGAATAGCCGCTTGATCACAGGTGTTTGCGAAATCGCCCATAAATAGACCAGCAAGAGAACCATTTTAATGCCGCCTTCTATGAGGTTGTGCAGTACATAGTTATCAAATGCATTCTTGAATAAAAAATCTTCGACAAATACTGGGACAAGCGTAAAAATGAGCTTTCCGAATAAGAAGGAGAGAATACCCATTACAGCAACGCCAAAAATCATTCCGAGGCTCCAGCCTTCGTCCTTTTTCTTCGGCTTAGCTTTCTCTTTCGCCAGTTCTTCGGGTTCCAATTCATCTTCGGCATAGGATTCAGCCGAATAGTTCAAGTGCTTAGAGCCTTTGGCGCTGGCATCTATAATACTGACAAGGCCGCGAAGCAGCGGAATCTTGCGCAGTTTAGTGACCCAGCTCTTATCGCTTCTTGGCACCTCCAAAAATGTAATCTCCTGATTCTTTCGTCGCACGGCTGTTACATTAATATGCTTGCCGCCGAACATGACGCCTTCAATGACGGCTTGGCCGCCATAGCTGGGAGTTTCCTGGGACAACCAATTCACCTTCCCGTAATTAATATGATTTATATAATACATTGTAACTAATTTTTGAAGACATTACTAGTTGGATCGCCTTTTGCTGCACATACTACCTTATAGGGACAAGGAGAGACAAATCGGTATTAAAATACGGAAAGCGAGGCAATTCTATGAGCAAATCACATCAACAACAATCAGATCATACTAATATTTGGTTTTTTGCGCTCGAATTAGGTTTTTTCGCAGGTTTGATTTGGGGAGGGCTGCACTGGTTAATCTACTGGTTCAGCTTTACCAAGGTTAGTCCTGGTTATTTAGCAGAGCCGTTTTTTAAACATACTTTTCTGACAACAATGTATGGACATCTCGTGGGTTATTTGTTTTTCATCTTATTTTCAGTGATAGCCTCACTGCTATATGTGCTTATTCTGCGCAAGCTGAAGGGACCTTGGCCAGGATTGGTTTATGGTGTTTTGTGGTGGGTAGTTATATTTATTCCCGGCTCGCAAATGTTTCTTATGCAGCCGCCTTTTAAGCTGCCGTGGAACACTGTGATTAGTGAGTTCTGCCTTTTTTTACTTTGGGGGATGTTCATTGGATACACAGCGGCGATTGAGTATACCGACGAACGAAAGCGTGAGCAAGCGACTGCACTTGCCTAACGGCTCGAAAAAACTTCTCAAGGGGATATCCCTATGTTAAAATACAATGTGGCTATTTCGAGAGGAGAATGAAAATGGGTAACGAGCGCGTCTCCAAGCTGCGTAAGGTTTTGCAGGATAAAGGATTGGAAGCAATGTTGATAACCAGCGGTTATAACCGCCGCTATTTAAGTGGATTTACCGGATCGTCCGGTTATGTATTGGTGACAAGCGATGATTGTTATCTGCTAACTGACTTCAGGTACATGACACAGGCTGCGGATCAAGCGGTAGGAGTTAAGGTTGTAGAGCATGGTCCTAAATTTATTGATACAGTACGCGAGTTGCTGCCAACAGGCAGTGAGGTACGTGTTGGTTTCGAACAGGATGATGTCTCATTCAGCGCTTATACCTCATATGCGGAAGCCCTTAAGCCGGCAGTGTTAGTTCCAGTTTCCAAAGCCGTGGAAGACCTCCGTATGTTCAAGGATGCTGAAGAGCTTGCTGTTATGCAACGTGCAGCTGATCTGGCTGATGCTACATTCAATCATATTCTGAATGTGATCAAACCAGGCATGACTGAAAGAGACGTCGATTTGGAAATGGAATTCTATATGCGTACCCACGGGGCAACTGCGTCATCGTTTGATACGATTGTTGCTTCAGGTGAACGTTCGTCCATGCCGCATGGCGTAGCAAGCAGCCGTGTAATTCAAGGTAATGAATTTATTACGCTTGATTTCGGCGCATTACTCGATGGATACTGCTCAGATGTGACTCGTACCATTGCACTCGGAGCTCCAGATCCGAAGCTAAAAGAAATCTATGATATTGTGCTGGAAGCTCAGCTACATACGTTGGCACATATCAAACCGGGTATGACTGGACGGGAATGTGATGCACTGGCACGTGATATCATCGCTAGCTACGGATATGGTGATCAATTTGGACATAGTACGGGTCATGGACTTGGAATGGAAGTTCATGAATGGCCGCGTTTGTCCAAGCTGAGTGACGATATCATGCAGCCGGGAATGGTCGTTACTGTAGAACCAGGTATCTATTTGCCGGGGATTGGCGGAGTACGTATTGAAGACGATATTGTGATCACCGAGAGCGGAATATCGCTGCTGACCCATTCGTCCAAAGAATATACAGTACTGTAAGTAAGAAAAAGTAGTGGTTTAATTATCGAATTCAGGAGGGATTTTTAGTGATTTCAGTAAACGATTTTAAGACAGGCTTGACCGTAGAGGTGGACGGTGATATTTTTACCGTTCTTGATTTCCAGCACGTTAAACCAGGTAAAGGTGCAGCGTTCGTTCGCTCTAAGCTGAAAAACCTGCGCAATGGTAACACTGTCGAGCGTACTTTCCGTGCAGGTGAAACTATTGGCCGTGCTATTATTGAGAACCGTGGCGTGCAATATTTGTATGCAAGCGGATCTGAGCATGCTTTCATGGACAACGAAACCTATGACCAATTCGAATTGTCCAGCAAGCAGCTTGAATGGGAATTGAACTTCCTTAAAGAGAACATGACTGTAAACATCATCAGTTACCAAGGTGAAATCCTTGGGATCAACCTGCCTACCAGCGTAGAGCTGAAGGTTGTTGAAACTGAGCCAGGTGTGAAGGGAAATACAGCTCAAGGCGCTACTAAATCGGCCAAGCTTGAAACAGGTCATTCTGTACAAGTTCCTTTGTTCATCAATGAAGGAGATGTGCTGCTTATTGATACTCGCGAAGGTAAATATATCTCCCGCGCGTAGGAAGCATCATACTTGCTGAACTTATAACCAATCAGCCTCCCCCGTTATTACGGTGGGGGGTTTTTGGTATATAAACGAGGATGCATGAGGAACAGTATGGGTGTGGGATATTATACTTACGAATTAAAGGATTAGAAGGAGGCGCATATGAGAAAATTAATTATATCTCAGTTCATATCCCTTGATGGTGTTATGGAAAATCCACAATGGACCTTCTCATTCGGAAGTGAAGAACAGGAGCATTTCAAATTTGCTGAACTGAAAGCTGCTGACGCTCTAATGTTAGGACGGACAACCTACGAAGGTTTTGCAGAGGCTTGGCCAAATATGGTTGAGCAGACGGGTGAGTACGGTGAAATGATGAATGGATACGCTAAGTACGTAGTCTCCACAACTCTCGAAGAAACAACATGGAGCAATTCAAGCTTGATCAAGGGCGATCTTGTTCAGGAGGTGTCCAAGCTGAAGGAGCAGCCGGGGAGAGATATTCTCGTTTTTGGCAGTCGTACGCTTGCGCAGAGCCTCATGCAGCTTGGCCTTGTCGATGAATATCAGCTTCTGGTCTTCCCGATTCTGCTGGGTAGTGGTCAGCGCCTGTTCGATAACGTTGGTGAAGAGAAGACGTTGGAGCTAGTGGACTCCAAAAGATTCAGCTCTGGAGTGATGGCCCTGACTTATCGACCTGCTTCTCAATAAAAAACTGGAAGACGGGTGAAATGAGGTCAGCTAGTGTCTTGAAGCTGACCTTATCTTTTTGTTAGCTTCTGGAAAATCAATAATTTTTTAATGAAATCATTAACGCATTACGCTATTTTCGTATTATACTGGTTTAAAGCGGGAAACCGATTAGAAGCAACTACATAGACCGATATGGGGAGTGAGTGGGACTTTGTCACTTTATGTTATGAAATTCGGAGGCAGCTCCGTCGGCGACACAGAACGCATGCAACGTGTTGCCAAGCGCATCGCAGACAAGCAGGATGAGGGACATCGCTGCGTTGTAGTTGTATCTGCTATGGGGGATACAACAGATGATTTGATCGATACGGCGAAGCAATTAAACGGGCAGCCGCCTGCACGTGAAATGGATATGCTGATGACAACAGGAGAGCAGATTTCCGTTGCTCTTTTGTCCATAGCTCTTCATGGGATCGGGCGGAATGCAGTATCTTATACAGGATGGCAGGCCGGGTTCCGTACAGACGAAATTCACGGTAGAGCTCGTATCAATGATATTGATCCACACCGTGTAGTAGCGTCTTTGGAACGCGAACAGATCGTTATCGTTGCCGGTTTCCAAGGGATGACTTTGGATGGTGAGATCACTACCCTGGGCCGCGGAGGATCGGACACGACAGCTGTAGCCCTTGCGGCTGCTATTCAAGCAGATGTATGTGAGATTTATACCGACGTTGATGGTATTTATTCTACAGATCCACGCATTGTGAAAACAGCCCGCAAGCTGAACGAAATCTCTTACGATGAGATGCTAGAGCTTGCCAATCTGGGAGCGGCCGTACTACATCCGCGTGCAGTGGAGTATGCTAAGCGTCATCAAGTTAAGCTGGTCGTTAGATCGAGCTTTAATCATAATGAAGGTACTGTTGTGAAGGAGGAAGCAAGCATGGAGCAAGGTGTCGTAGTTAGTGGGATTGCTTATGATAAGAATGTAGCGCGTGTCAGTATTCTAGGAGTACCTGATGTACCGGGTGTACTCGCTCAAGTCTTCGGCAAGCTGGCTGAAGAAGGCGTAAACGTAGATATCATTGTACAAAGTGGTGTGCAGAATGAGCAGGCTGACTTCTCATTTACAGTTTCACTTGATGAACTGGATCGTGCGAAGGAAGTAATTAAAGAAATCCATAAAACTTTACCTTACCGTGAAGTGACGTCCGAGGATAACCTCGTGAAGGTTTCTATTGTTGGCGCGGGTATGGTTAGCCATCCTGGTGTTGCAGCTCAAATGTTTGATGTACTCTCCCAAGAGGGCGTAAGCATTAAGATGGTCAGCACGTCAGAGATTAAGGTTTCTTGTGTAATCGAATCCGGCAATTTGCCATCGATCATTCAGGCGCTTCACACCGCTTATAATCTGGATACAACTGAGCAGGCCTTTGTTGGTGGTCCTAAGGATCGTCGTTAAGAGCCGTTTAATCAATAAAAAGGGAGATCCTACAGCTACTTAGCTACGGGGTCTCCTTTTTGGGCATCTGCTATAAATGAAAAGGAACGCTGCAGGTTTGAATGCAGCGTTCCTTTTTACATCTATATGGGTATTTATCCTAAACGTCTAAATCGGCCTAGAATTTCAACAGTCTCAAGTACATTGACGAAAGAGCTTGGATCCGTCTCAAGGATAGTCTTACGCAGCTCTGACAGCTCATAGCGGGTCGTTACGGTCATCAGCATTGTATTGCCCTCGTGACTGTAACCGCCCTCTGCGTTGACTACTGTGATGCCATGAGGCAGCTCTCTAAGACGATTCAGCATTTTATCCCGTTCCTTGGTAACAATGAAGCAGGTTAGCTTGACATGACGAATATGAATCATATCAACCACTCTGCTTTTCACAAAAATACAGAGCATAGCGTATAAGGCTGAGTCCCAGCTTTTAAAGAAGCCTAAACTCAGAATAACGATCCCATCCATTACGAAGAGTACATTCCCAATAGGAATATCCCGCTTACGTGTAATAATCGAGCCTAATATATCAAATCCTCCAGATGAGCCCCCGGCACGGAGAGAAAATCCAACCCCGCCAGCAATAATTACGCCGCCAAAAATACTAGCCAAAATCGGGTCTTTGGTCACTTTCACCGCAGGAATAATTGTCATGAACCAGGTGGTAGCTAAAACGGAAAGCATGCTTAGTAAGATGTACTTTTTCCCCACTGCAATAAATCCCCAGATCAGAACAGGAAGGTTTATCGCAAAATAAATGATTGAGATGTACTTCGGATTAGTTACATACCCGATGACTGAAGCCACCCCCGCTACCCCGCCGCTTAGCAGTTGATGAGGAATTAGAAATAATCTCATCCCTGCGGCGACTAAAAAAGCTGAAAAAATAATGATTGCCGCTTCTCTTACTGGTCTGACTACGGACCGCATGCTGAGCGGTAGCCCGTAATTTCGAACGTGCATGACACAAATCCCCTCTTTTTCTTATGTCTTTTTAGTTTGCCTTTTTTTGAAAATATAAACTCACTATATTTCCAATTAAAAAGGATACCACAGATGAAGGCGTTCGTAAAAATTATTTTATCGTACTGATTATATTTATTTATGAACCCACTCACTATGAATTCTTTCACAGTCTGATCTGTAAATCTGTCATTTCTCATTGTCTAAAGTGAAAAAGCCACGCATATCCATGAATAATAGAAAGCTAAACAAGCCTCAGATGTCTTTTGGTATGAATGAATTAGTAAAAGGAGTTGAGTTGATTGGACAAGTATGTGAGTTGGATGGCGACTCTGCGGTTGTTCTCGGGCAGTGCAGAGATTATAGCTGCCCTGATAATGCTCAGATTAAATCAGGTCGATAAGGCACTCGCTGTCAATTCTGGACTGGCTTTGGTAGGCCCGACCATATTGATATTGACGACAGCAATTGGCCTGACTGGGATGGCGCAGCAGCTGTCATGGAGCAAATTAGGCTGGGTGGGCTGCGGTGTAGCCTTTCTCTTAATCGGGATTTTGAAAAAATGATAGATGATAGGCATATTGGGCGCGTACAAGCATAAATATGGAATAAAGCAATTAAGTAGAGGACAGCTTGGGGGTACTTTGTATGGCAGATGACTGGCTGCAATTGTTTCCTGAAAAAGTAAGAGCACTGTTAAAGTGCCTTCCCCTTCCGCTGCTAGGAATGGTGGAGGAGATTCGTGTCCGTGAAGGTCGTCCGCTGGAAATTAACTACTCTGGTAAATATCACTTTCTAAGAGTGAATGGCAGTTTGACGCAGAGGCCTGAAGAAGCTTACAAGCCGGATCGGGAAGACACTCATCGACTGCTAGATCTGATCAGCAACCATTCGCTATATACGATGGAAGAAGAGCTGAGAAAAGGATTTATTACGATTCCCGGCGGTCATCGGATAGGACTTGCTGGTCGGACAGTACTGAGTGGCGGAGGTGTAGAGCATCTTCGTGATATCACTGGCTTTAATGTCCGTATTGCTCGTGAAGTACCTGGAATCGCAGATGGAGTGCTGCCTTATTTACTGGACAAGGGGCGGCAGCGAATGATGCACACCTTGATTCTCTCCCCTCCACAACATGGCAAGACTACCCTACTCCGCGATCTCGCAAGACAAATCTCCTTAGGGGAATTGGGCAAGCGCGAAGGGAGTAGACCGGGGCTGAAGGTGGGAATTGTTGACGAACGGTCTGAAATTGCTGGCAGCCGGCGTGGTGTTCCCGCCTTTGACGTGGGTCCGCGGACAGACGTTCTTGATGGGTGTCCCAAGGCAGAAGGCATGATGATGATGATCCGGTCGCTATCGCCAGATGTATTAATCGCGGATGAGATTGGGCGTCCGGAAGATGCCGAAGCAGTTACCGAGGCACTGCATGCCGGAATATCTGTCATTGCTTCCGCTCACGGAAAAGATGTAACAGAGTTGGCTCGTAGGCCGGGTCTTGGAGGACTGCTGGAACAAAAGATGTTCGAGAGATATGTCATACTCCATCGTTCAGAAGCAGGTCTCACGTTTCGCATTCTGGATGGTCAGAAAAGAGGAATGCTGCTTATCTCTCCCGGGGATCGACTAGGTGGTGATTTGCATGCTTAAGCTGTTCGGTGCTGTGCTCATTGTGGTGGCTGGTACGCTTGCAGGTCTCCAGTTTGCTCGTCAATATGCAGACAGGCCCAGACATATCAGAGGTTTAATAGCAGCACTACAGCGGTTGGAAACAGAGATCATGTACGGCTTCACCCCACTGCCGGAAGCCATGCGGCGGATTGGGAATCAGTCTAAGGACCCGCTGAAATCGTTGTTTGTCAAAACAGCGGAGGAGATGAGCCCTCCCTATGACAGAAGCGCCCAGGATGCCATCCAGCGGGCGATGGAAGCATATTGGAAGTCTACCGCAATGAAGGGGACAGAAAAAGAGATTCTTCGCCAGCTCAGCTGTACTCTCGGCACAAGCGATAGGTCGAATCAGAGCACTCATATCGCGTTAGCATTGCAGCAATTGAAGCAGGAGGAGTCGGTGGCCAGAGAGGATCAAGGCAAATATGAAAAGTTAAGTAAAAGCCTGGGTCTGCTGCTTGGAGTACTGATCGTCATTTTGATCTTTTAGCGAGGTGCCAGGAATGAATATTGAAGTCAATGCGATTTTTCAAATTGCCGGCATTGGCATAATTATCGCCATGATACACACGGTGCTCAAACAGATGGGAAAAGAGGATTTTGCACATTGGGTCACCGTGATCGGGTTCGTAGTCGTGCTGTTCATGGTGATTCGTATGCTGGACGGGTTGCTGCAGGAAATAAAAACGATCTTTCTTTTTCAATAGGCGTGCTATGGAGATTATTCAAGTTGTTGGGATTGGGCTGATATCGACCATATTGATTCTCGTACTGAAGGAACAAAAACCGATGTTCGCCTTCCTTCTTGCTACTACAACAGGCATTCTAATTTTCATGTTTCTGATCGGCAAGATCGGAATGATCCTCTCTACACTGGAGCGGGTGGCTGAGTCATCGGGGATGGAAATGATTTATTTGAAGACTGTTTTCAAAATCATCGGCATTTCCTATATCGCGGAGTTTGGTGCACAGATTGTACGAGATGCCGGTCAGGAATCAATTGCTTCCAAAATAGAACTCGCCGGCAAAGTGCTAATTATGGTACTAGCCGTACCCATTATCAGCATCATTATCGAAACCGTCATGAAACTACTGCCTGCTTAAAGCAATCGTGAAGAGAGCTGAGCAACGAATCGGGAGGAGAAATTATGCAAGAGCGCAGTGTTTTCCGACCTCCAAAACTAAAAATAATACTGCTGCTGCTTCCATTCTTTTTCATACTATGGTTTGCAGGTACAGCTCAGAGTGTGCAAGCTTCCTCAACACCAGAATCCGGCAGTTCTTCCCCGGTAGATCAGTGGGTTAAGAGCCAGGTGAATAATTTACCCAAAGATAAAGTCGAGTCGTATTGGGATCAGCTGATGAAGGATTATGGTGGTTTTTTCCCGGACGGGGCCACACCTACGCTAATGGACATGCTGCTTCCAGGAGATAAGGGGCTCAGCTTAAAGGGTGTGTTATCTGGGCTTCTAGGCTTTATGTGGCATGAGGTTCTGTACAATGGAAAGCTGCTCGTGACGATTGTGATGATCAGTGTGCTCAGCATGATTCTGGAGACGCTGCAAACCGCTTTTGAGCGAAAAACGGTCAGTAAGGTCGCTTATACGCTCTGTTATATGGTGGTGCTGGTAATTGCCGTGAACAGCTTCAATATCGCTATTGGTTATGCAAAGGATGCTATCGACCGGATGATCGATTTCATGATGGCGATGATTCCACTGCTGTTCGCGCTGCTGGCTTCGATGGGGAATATCGTTACGGTCTCTGTCACCCATCCGTTAATTGTTTTTATGATTCATACGGTTGGCACCATGATCCACACCCTTGTTTTTCCGCTTCTGTTCTTCTCGGCTGTGCTGCATCTGGTCAGCGCATTGTCGGAGAAATATAAACTAACCCAGCTGGCTAACCTGCTGCGAAACATCGGTGCTGGACTGTTAGGTGTACTGCTAACTGTGTTTCTAGGTGTAATTTCCGTTCGAGGGATAACAAGCTCAGTAACGGATGGGGTCACCATTCGGGCCGCTAAATATATTACAGGGAATTTTGTTCCGGTCATCGGCAAAATGTTCGCGGATGCCACAGACACAGTAATCTCAGCTTCACTGCTGGTGAAGAATGCGATCGGGTTATCGGGTGTCATTATCATATTGTTCCTGTGTGCTTTTCCGGCAATCAAAATCCTGGTGCTTGCCCTTATCTACAACATAGCCGCCGCTGTGATGCAGCCGCTGGGAGAGACACCAATTGTAGTCTGTCTCCAGACGATTGGAAAAAGCATGGTGTACGTATTCGCTGCTTTGGCTGCTGTTTCCTTAATGTTTTTTATGGCGGTTACGATCATGCTGACTGCGGGCAACTTGACCGTAATGATGAGGTGAAGCAACAAAACCTTTAGGAGGGAAACCATGAGCTGGTTGGGCGATTGGCTGCGGGAGATCATCCTGGTTGTGCTGTTGGCGTCATTTGTTGAATTGCTGCTCCCAAGCAAATCCATGGAGCGTTATGCAAGATTGGTGCTAAGTCTCCTAATCCTGCTCACGATGCTCAGCCCTATCGTCTCTCTCCTGAAAGGTGATGCAATCTCCCAACTGAGTGTCGCTATGGGACAGCAAGAGAAAGAAGGCGGTTTGTTCACTGGCGGAGGGAAGGGAGACCCATCCTTGGAACAGATTCTGGCAGATGGACAAAAGCTTGCACAAGGCCGTCAGGAACAGAGTCTGCAGCTCGCTGCCGAAGAGGTGGCGGGTCAGATGAAAGAGCAGATTATCAGCGAGACCGGCAAACGCGGGGTTAATGTCACCGTAACGCTGGGCATGGGGAAGTCTGGCGGCACCGGTAAGGAAGATGTTCCTGTCATTTCTAATGTAAAGGTCTCTATGCCTCAGACATCGGATAACTCCCCGGGTACTTCCGGAGCTTCCAGCACAGCGACTACAGCACCCATTACAATCACTCCTGTAGCACCTGTAGAAGTTAAAATTGGCGCTAATCCGGCAGATAACGTAGAGAGTGAAGCAACATCATCAGATGAACCTAATAAAGCAGTGAACGGAACTGTGGCGGAAGACAGCGCGTCCTCGAGTGAAATGGAGTCCATTGTAAAGCTGCTGGAACTGAAGTGGGATTTGGATCCCAAAGTCATTCAGGTGGATGGCAGCGTGGCTAGTAACGTCAAATCATGAGCTTGCGGTTTCTAAATAACTATAATTTTTAGGAGGAATGGGAGTGGGCAATTGGCTGAAAAAGCTTGAGCAGTGGGCTGGGGGTGGGGCCGGCAGTCCGAAGAGAAGTCATACCTTTCGCTGGCTGATCATTCTGGGTCTGCTGGGCGCAGCGATCATGCTATTCAATTCCTTCGTCAATGTGAAGAGGATTGATAACGAGAATACAGGGCGCGAGCCGCCGCTGAATCAGTCCTCACAAACGGCGTTGGTGCAGAGTGATCCAACCACAACAACCAATTCGTTCGACAGCATCGAACTAGCGATGGAGAACCGGATGAAGGAGATTTTGGAGAAAATCGTTGGCGTCGGTACGGTCGATATCATGGTTACAGTGGAGTCTACAGAAGAAATTGTCGTGGTGCGTAATATGAATGACTCCCAGCAGCTTAGTGAAGAGACGGATGCCAGTGGGGGGAAACGTCATACGACACAATATACGAGGGATGGCGAAATCGTAACCTACTCGCAATCAGGGGACGAAACACCCATTGTGACGAAGCGGATTAAACCTCAGGTACGCGGCGTACTGGTAGTTGCCAAAGGGGCAGAGAACAAGGTTGTTCGTGGACTCGTCGAGCAGGCTATAGAAAAAGGCTTGAACGTCCCGATCCAGCGCATTTCAGTAGTACCACGCAAACAAGAGTAGCAGGAGAAAGTCAATAAGTGAGTGCTTCCGAAGCAGCCACTAGATTAAATTTTAGGAGGAATATGGAATGAACGGCAAAAGACAAACGATATGGTTGGTTTCTATGCTCAGCTTGATGGTGGTCCTCTCTGCATACTATTTATTCACTGAAGACTCAGGTGCTTCGATTCCAAAAGACACGGCTGGCACAATGCAGGTTGATTCCCTGAAAGACACAGCAGGTGCAGCGTTGCCCACGGTTGGTGACAAAGGTGTTGTTGTGAACGAAGTTGTTAGTCAAGGCGATGTTGTTGCTGATGAAGGCGTTGTAGATAGCACTACTGGCGCCGCTACTACGGACGACAGCGCTACTGCCGCCAAAACGGATGACAGTGCTGCTACCGCTAAAACGGATGATAGCACTACTACTGCTAAAACGGACGACAGTACAACTACAGCTGCTAAGGACGATAGCAGTAAAGCTGCCGCAAATAGCAGTGACTCAGAGAAGGCAACAACCGACACTGCTGCTAAAGATGCCGCGAAAACAGATACATCTGCTAAAGATACAGCCGCAAATACAACCACCAAGACTCCAGCCAAAAATGACAAAGAAATTCTCGATGAAGTAGCTTCTCAAAGTGTATCGGCGAGCAGCATGTTCACTAACTACCTTTATGAACGTGAGCAAAAGAATCTTAAGAACCAACAAGACTTGCTTGCTTTGATTAATGACATGGATAAAACACCTGCTGATAACGCAGTCGCTCAAGAACAACTTCTCAATCTTGAAGAAAAAGAATCCAAAATTACCGGTATCGAAGAACAGCTTCAACAAAAATATGGAGAAGCGATTGTAAAGGAAGAAGCTGGAGACAGCTACAAAGTAGTCGTTCTCAGCGACAAACTGGATGTAAAGCAAGCGGTTAGTATCGTGGATCTCGTAATGAAGGAACTGAGCGTGTCTCAAGATAAAATTAGTGTACAATACGTTTCCGAGCAATAATAAGCTGTAAAATTAAAAGAAAAATGACGAAAGAGCTCGGGTTGACCCGGGCTCTTTCCATTTTTACCGATTGTGATATAATACATAAAGTTATCTTGTCCGCTTAAGAAGTGGCTTCGAGAGAAAGCTGAAGGAGTGAACTGATATATGTTCAAGTTGAGCGAAATTAAGGAATTGATTAAATTGCTGGACCAGACCTCCTCTGTACATGAGTTGGAGATCGAAAGCGAAGGAATGAAGCTTGCAATTCGCAAACCGGATCGCCCTGAAGCTGATGGAACAGCAGTACAGGCGACTCCTTATGCTGCCTATCCCTTTACGCCTGCCCCGCAGCCGCAGAGCGTACCGCAAGTATCCTATCCGGTAGTTGGTGAAGTTCCTCCAGCGCAGCAGCCACAAGCAGCTGATGAAGGCAAACTACATAAAATTGTGTCTCCAATGGTGGGGACCTTTTATAGTGCCGCTTCTCCGGAAACGCCTTCGTTTGTTAATGTTGGAGACCGTGTAAGTGAAAAATCAACGGTTTGCATTATCGAGGCGATGAAACTGATGAATGAGCTGGAAGCGGAGATCAAAGGTGAAATCGTGTCTGTACTTGCTGAGAACGGTCAGCTTGTAGAATATGGTCAACCACTATTCTTGGTTAAACCGGAATAAATACCGCAGACAACTTAAGGAGCGGAAGCTTCGCAAAACTTTGGGAGGAAACGCATGAACATTCAAAAAGTGTTGATTGCCAACCGCGGCGAAATCGCGGTCCGCATTATTAGGGCCTGCCGTGAACTGGGCATTTCCACCGTCGCGGTCTATTCGGAACCCGACCGGGATTCACTGCATGTCCGGTTGGCTGATGAAGCTTACTGCATCGGTCCGATGCCGGCCAAGGACAGCTATCTGAACTTTACAAATATTATGAGTGTAGCCACCTTAACGGAATGTGATGCCATCCATCCTGGCTATGGATTTTTAGCTGAAAATGCGGATTTTGCAGAGATTTGTGAATCTTGCAATATTATCTTCATAGGACCTTCTCCAGATGCCATAAACCGTATGGGTGACAAGGCTGTGGCGAAGGAAACCATGAAACTGGCTGGAGTTCCGATTATCCCGGGCTCAGATGGTCTTGTAGGCGATGTAGAGGAAGCTGTCATGCTGGGCCGCGATATTGGTTACCCAATCATCGTTAAGGCTACTGCGGGTGGCGGGGGTAAGGGAATACGGATTGCTGAGGACGAGGAATCTTTGGTGAAGCAGATCACTGCTGCACAACAGGAAGCACAAAAGGCGTTTGGTAACGCTGGTGTATATCTGGAGAAATTCCTAACAGGCATGAAGCATGTGGAGATTCAGATTATTGCAGATAAACATGGCAATGTAGTGCACTTAGGTGAACGGGACTGCTCCGTACAGCGTCGTCGCCAAAAGCTGATTGAAGAGGCACCTTGTTCAGTGCTCACACCTGAAATTCGTGAAGCAATGGGTAATGCAGCAGTTCGAGCAGCACTTGCCGTTAATTATTCGGGAGCCGGAACACTTGAATTCCTGCTTGGACCGGATGGACAGTTCTACTTCATGGAGATGAATACCCGTATTCAGGTTGAACATCCAGTAACAGAAATGGTTACAGGTGTGGATTTGATTAAGGAAATGATCTCTGTAGCAGAAGGCAATCCGCTGTCATTCACTCAGGAAGATATCGTGATTAATGGCTGGTCAATTGAATGCCGTATAAATGCTGAAGATCCAGAGCGTAATTTCATGCCTTCACCAGGAAAAATCGGCTTTTATTTGCCACCCGGAGGCCTTGGCGTTCGTGTAGATAGTGCGGCGTACCCAGGATATACGATTTCCCCTTTCTATGATTCTATGATTGCAAAACTGATTGTCTGGGCTCCTACACGTCAGGAAGCGGTTGCGAAGATGAAGCGCGCCTTGGCTGAATTCGCCGTGGAAGGCATTCATACCACCATCCCTTTCCATCAGAAACTGTTGGAGCATCCTGTATTTTTGGATGGTAACTTTGACATTAAGTTTCTTGAAGAGTATGAAATTTAGGACGACTTCGGTTTGTTTGTCATAAAGTTCGTCAAATGATATAGTATGTTTAATAAGAGACGTGCTTTACGCTTGAAATCATGAACAATCTTTCTTGAAAGGTGTGAAGTCTAAAATGAGTACATTGCCGACAGAATACGAACGGACTGAAATCGGTGAAATCCAGATTGCTCCTGAAGTAATCGAGGTTATTGCAGGTCTGGCGACCGTTGAGGTTAAAGGTGTAGCAGGTATGAGCGGCGGTTTCGCCGGTGGTATTGTTGAACTTCTTGGACGTAAGAATCTGTCCAAAGGAGTTAAAGTAGAGGTTGGACAACGTGAAGCTGCGGTGGATGTTTCTGTAATTATTGAATATGGCAATCGCCTTCCTGAAGTGGCTGCTGAAATTCAACGCAATGTTAAGCGCTCCATCGAGACTATGACTGGTCTGACTGTTGTGGAAGTGAATGTGCATATTCATGATGTGCAATTCAAGAACAACAACACTGTAGACAAGAACGAAGAAGCTGAAACGATTCTTCGTGTGAAATAGCAGTCATCGTTCTTCCATAAACCCCCGACAGCAAAGTCGAGGGTTTACTCTAATTTAAGGAGGTTATGAGACTCGTGGCAAAAATTTTGGACAGACTTTTGCTGTTTGTCTACAGCTTAAGTATCGGAATACTATCTGTTATTGCCATCCTCCTCTTAAGCGGTGCGATTCCTAGAACTTTGGAGATTGAGAATGGACCAGCAGCTTATATTACAGCAATAATAGTAGCAGTTGTCTTGTTCCTTCTGAGCATCCGATTTTTCTACATCTCTCTGCGCCGTGATCGCGCTTCATTGCCTTCGGTCGATCAGCGTACAGAGTATGGGGATATCCAGATTTCAATGGAAACCATTGAGAATCTGAGTCTTAAGGCTGCTGGTAAAGTGAAGGGAATCAGAGATCTCAAGTCACGTATTCGTGTCTCTCAGGCTGGCCTTGAAATTACAATTCGTGCAGTAGTGGACGGTGAGCATTCATTACCGCTGCTTACGACAGAAGTACAACGTCAGGTGCATGATTTCGTGCAGGAGACAACCGGCATTCCGGTTGCTGATGTGTCTGTATATATTGCTAACCTCACGCAGTCTCCAAGCTTCAAAAGTCGAGTGGAATAGAGGTGAGTTTCCCTTATGTCTTGGAAAGAAGTATGGGAAAGTCACGGGGGTAGAATCGCCGGAGTGACTTTCGGCATTGGTCTGGGTTTGATTTATTTAATTTGCGGTTTTTGGGATATGCTGTTCTTTGCACTGGTAGTGTTCATCGGATATACGCTCGGCAAAAGAAAGGATACCGCGCAAGCGCCCCTGTTTCAATGGCAGGAGTTGGTTTCGCGATTATCCGGACGCTGGCGTCCCTTTAAGTGAACCGCGATAGTCTTTTTCCCGGAGCAGGAAACCGTAAGTTTGTGTTGTCCGTTGCCCCCGGAAGAAAGGCATTGCGGTTTTTTTGCGACAAGGGATAGGTATATTTGCGAGCTTCCTCTGAAGGTATCTTCGCTTTGTGCAATAATCCTCACAGGATTAGGGAAAGAATGAGTAAGTGTGAAGCGATATTTAGGTCGTAGACGTTGTTGCAGTACAAGTGAATATTTTAATGCGATATAAGATTTTAGGAGGAACACATGAAAAGACGTATAGCTAGAGAGATTATTGTCCAAAGCCTGTATCAGATGGAAATGAACGATGTGGAAAGCGCGGAAGCCGTAGAAATGCTGCTCGAGGAAGCTTCAGAAGAGAATGAAACCGAACGTGTAATCACGGACGAGATTCAGCTTAAACACTATGTGGTAGAGCATGTGAATGGGGTATGGGAGCACAAGGTAGCGATCGACGATATACTTGAACATTACCTGAAGGGCTGGCAAATGAGCCGTCTGTCACGTGTGGATCGGCAGATTCTACGTTTAGCAGCGTATGAAATGGTGTTCGCCAATGATGTGCCTGCGAAGGTTGCGGTGAATGAAGCGATCGATTTGGCCAAGCATTTTGGAACGGATGATTCCGGGAAGTTTGTTAACGGAGTACTCGGCAAGATGATCCAAGAGATAGATACTATTAAAGCTGACCATTCTTAATTTATAAACCATAGTAAAGTATATAAAAGGGGAGAGACTAACATGACAGCAGCAATCATCAGTGGTAAACAAGTATCCGAGGAAATTCGTATTAGCATTGCCCAAGAGGTTGCTGAACTGGCGAAACGCGGCGTAAAGCCCGGTTTGGCTGTTATTCTAGTAGGTGAAGACCCGGGATCTCAGGTTTATGTTCGCAATAAGGAGAAATCTTGTATCAGCTTAGGATTCCATTCGGAAGTGCATAAATTGGATGAATCCACTTCTCAAGAAGAACTTCTGGCACTGGTAGCAGAGCTAAACGGACGCGATGATATCGACGGAATTCTGGTTCAACTCCCATTGCCTAAGCATATCGAGGAGAAGGCTGTTATTGATGCAATCTCCGTGGAAAAGGATGTAGACGGCTTTCACCCTGTCAATGTAGGCAACCTGGTCATCGGTGCCGACAGTCTTCTTCCATGTACTCCTGCAGGAGTAATCGAACTGATCAAACGTACAGGAACAGGTATGGCAGGTAAACATGCCGTTGTAATTGGTCGTAGCAATATTGTAGGAAAGCCAGTTTCCCTCTTGTTGCAACGCGAAAATGCTACCGTAACTATGTGCCATTCCCGTACAGCTAATATGCAAGAGATTAGCCGTCAAGCGGATATTTTGGTTGTAGCGATCGGACGGGCTAATTTCATTGATGCTTCCTATGTGAAGCCGGGTGCTGTTGTCATCGATGTGGGCATGAACCGTCTGGATAACGGTAAACTCGCAGGTGACGTTGATTATGAAAGTGCAAAAGAAGTTGCCGGATACATCACGCCTGTTCCAGGCGGGGTTGGTCCGATGACTATTACAATGCTGATGAGCAACACGCTGATTGCGGCTAAACGCCGTCACGGCCTGGAATAGGGGTAAGATTCATGGCGGCAGAGCGGCAGGTTTATTCGATAAAAGAACTCAACCGTTATATCCGCATGAAGCTAGACTCGGATAATTTACTTTCGGATGTGTGGATTCGCGGAGAGATTTCCAACTTTACACATCATGGCAGCGGGCATATGTATTTCACACTTAAGGACGAGAGCAGCCGCATTAAAGCGATTATGTTCGCTTCTCATAACCAGCGGCTGCCTTTTATTCCGAAAGAAGGCGCTCGGGTAATTGCCAGAGGTAATGTGACCGTTTATGAACGGGATGGGCAATATCAGTTCTACGCCACACATATGCAGCCTGATGGGATTGGCAGTTTATATCTGGCTTATGAGCAGCTGAAGAGCAAGCTTGAAAAAGAAGGCCTTTTTGCAGAAGCTCGCAAGCGTTCGTTGCCGCGGTTCCCGAAGTGTATTGGTGTGATTACTTCCCCAACAGGAGCAGCTGTACGAGATATTGTGATTACGCTTCAGCGGCGGTTTCCGCAGGTAGCTATTGTAATCTATCCCGTACTGGTGCAAGGCAAAGGCGCTGCGCCTTCGATAGTGAAGGCGATTGGTGCGCTGAACGCCATGGGTGAAGCCGACGTGCTTATCGTCGGCCGCGGCGGCGGTTCGCTGGAGGAGCTGTGGGCGTTCAACGAGGAGGAAGTCGCGCGAGCGATATCGGCATCAAGGATTCCGGTCATCTCGGCCGTCGGCCACGAGACCGATTTCACGATTGCCGATTTCGCCGCCGACCTCCGCGCGGCTACGCCCACAGCGGCCGCTGAGCTGGCCGTGCCTCATGCCGGCGAGCTAGCTGCGCAGCTTCGCCAGCTGCAGCAGCGGCTGCGCCAGGCGCTGCAACAACGCGCCCAGCGTGGACGCGAGCGCCACTCGGTGCTGCAGCGCTCGCTGGCGCTGGCAGGCCCGCGCCGGACGCTGATTCAGCACACGCAGCGGCTGGACATGCTGCGTGAGCGGCTCCAGCGCTCAGCGGATGCACGGCTCAGCCGTTCCCGCGAGCGTAAGGCGGTGCTGCATCACAGTCTGCAGCGGTTCCATCCGCGCGACAGTGTTGCCGCAGCACGTCAGCGCACGGACAGCATGCGCCGTGAGTTAATGGGCGCTATGCAGGCTCGTTTGCAGGAGAAGCGATCTCGCTATGTGGCAGAGATTCGTCACCTGGATGCGCTGAGCCCGCTAAAAGTAATGTCGCGCGGCTACAGCTTAGTGTATGACGAGGCGGAAGAACATTTAATCAAATCGCTGACCGAAGTGCAGCTTGGCGATCTTGTGGTGATAAAGATGAATGACGGACAGCTGAACTGCCAAGTATGGGGGATGAAGGAGGATGGCAAAGACGATGACGAAGGAAGCGGAACTTGATTTTGAAGGCGCTATGGACCGACTGGAGGAAATCGTTCGTGAGCTTGAACACGGCGACGTTCCTCTGGAGAAGGCCATCGATTTATTTCAGCAGGGCATGAAGCTGTCGCAGCTTTGTGGCAGCAAGCTGGAACAAGTAGAGCGTAAGATCGAAATGATTACCCAAGAGGACGGAGAACTGCGCAAAAAGCCGTTTGGTGCACGTCTGGAAGGGGACGCCGATGAATCGCTTTGAGAATGATCTGGAGGGAAGCTCCGCAAGTGAAAGCATGCGGCAGCCGCTGGAGGATTACATCGCATCGATAAGTGATTTGCTCTCACATGAGCTTGAGACTATTCTTCCCGCAGCGTGGACGGTACCAGAAAATTTACAGCAAGCGATGAAGTATTCGCTAATGGCAGGGGGCAAACGCCTCCGGCCGTTGCTTGTGATCGCTGCTTGTGAATCACTGGGAGGCAGCCGTGAAGCAGCCTTGCCTGTTGCTGCTGCGATTGAGATGGTACATACCTACTCGTTGATTCATGATGATCTGCCTGCCATGGATAATGATGATTATCGGCGCGGCAAGCTGACGAATCATAAAGTCTTTGGTGAAGCATCGGCTATTCTTGCGGGTGATGCGCTTTTGACCCATGCTTTTTACAGTGTGGTACAAGCCTCACGTAAATTTGGCATTCCTGCTGAAAATGTTTTATCCATAGTAGAGGATCTGGCGGAAATGGCAGGTCCACGCGGCATGGTCGGTGGTCAGATTGCAGATATGGAAGGCGAGCAAGGACTAACAGATCTAGCGCAGCTGAAATATATTCATCTGCATAAAACCGGAGATTTAATTATTTTTTCGCTGTTAGCCGGCGGACGTATTGCAGGGGCAACAGAGAAGCAGCTTGAAGCTCTGCGTGATTTTGGCACTAGCATCGGACTCGCTTTTCAAATCCAGGATGATATTCTTGATTTGGTTGGTGATGAAGGAAAGCTTGGCAAAAAAACAGGCAGCGATATCAAGCAGCAGAAGGTAACCTACCCTTATTTTATTGGGTTGGAGGAATCTCGTGCTGAGGTGAAGCAGCTTACAGAAGCAGCCCGAAATGCTGTGCTGAATGGCGGTTTTTACGACAACCAGCGCCTGCTGGAAATTGCAGATTATTTAATGGCACGTGATCACTAAGTATGAACTTTCGAAGCGGCTGTATTTCGACAGCCGTTTCGTTTGTGTTATAATGGTTTTTATATATTTTACAACATCTAGGAAAGCGGGGAACTATTCGTGCTGCTTCCACAAATAAATGATCCACAACAACTGAAATCACTGTCAGTCGAAGAATTAACTACTCTTGCAGAGGAAATTCGACGATTTCTGATTGAGAAGCTTACAGCAACCGGCGGGCACCTCGGTTCTAATCTGGGGGTGGTGGAGCTCACGCTGGCCTTACATTATTGCTACAACAGTCCTCGTGACAAAATGATCTACGACGTTGGCCACCAAGCCTATGTCCACAAAATACTGACCGGCCGTCAAGATCGCTTTGATACCCTACGCAAATATCAGGGATTGTGCGGCTTTGTTAAGCGCTCTGAAAGCGAACATGATGTGTGGGAGGCTGGACATAGCAGCACCTCTTTGTCGGCAGCTATGGGGATGGCTATGGCTCGTGATCTAAAAGGCGAAGACAACAAGGTGATTGCCGTGATTGGTGACGGTGCGCTTACCGGCGGGATGGCTTTTGAAGCGCTTAACCACATTGGTCATGAGAAGCGCAAGCTGATGGTCATTTTGAACGATAATGAAATGTCGATTGCTCCGAATGTAGGGGCGATGCACAATTATTTAAGCAAAATTCGTTCGGACCGTCATTATTTGCGTGCCAAAGACGAGGTTGAAGGGCTGCTTAAGAAGATTCCGGCCATCGGTGGACGATTAGCGAAAACCGCTGAACAATTAAAAAACAGTCTTAAATATATGATGGTTCCTGGAGTATTGTTTGAAGAGCTTGGCTTTACGTATCTTGGGCCAGTGGATGGACATGATCTGGAGAAAATGATCGACACCTTCCATCAAGCAGATAACGTGGCGGGTCCTGTGCTTGTGCATGTGCTGACGACCAAAGGCAAGGGCTATAAACCGGCTGAGACTGATTTTTATAAATCGCATGCTATTTCCCCTTACAAAATTGAGTCAGGTCAGGCACTTAAAGCTGTAGGTCCTCCAATGTACACCGAAGTATTTGGCAGTACGCTGATTGAGCTGGGACGTGAAGATTCGCGTCTGATTGCAGTTACCCCTGCGATGCCAGGCGGTTCAGGTTTGTTTCCTTTTGCAAAGGAATTCCCGGATCGCATGATTGACGTGGGGATTGCAGAGCAGCATGCAGCAACCTTGTGTGCAGCTTTGGCTATGGAAGGGATGAAGCCGGTATACGCCGTGTATTCTACCTTCATGCAGCGTGCCTATGATCAGATCGTCCATGATATTTGCCGCCATAATGCCAATGTTATGTTCGCCATTGACCGTGCTGGATTTGTGGGTGCGGATGGTGAGACTCATCAGGGTGTGTACGATGTTGCTTTTATGCGCCATATCCCTAATATGGTTATGATGATGCCAAAAGACGAAAATGAGCTGCGTCATATGATGAAGACGGCACTTGAATATAATGACGGTCCAATTGCTTACCGCTATCCGCGTATTAATGGAACAGGTGTGGCAATGGACGCTGAACTGCATACCCTTCCTATAGGATCATGGGAACGACTGCGTACAGGAGAAGGATATGCTGTAGTGGCATGTGGTCCTATGGTTCAAGTGGCTGAAGAAGCCGCTGATTTGCTGAAGCGGGAAGGGATTCAGGTGGGCGTTGTGAATGCGCGTTTCCTGAAGCCGCTTGATAATTCCATGCTTCTGGATTTGGCTCATGCTGGAACCAATATGGTTGTTATTGAAGAGGCTTGCCAAGCGGGAAGTCTCGGCAGTGCGGTATTGGAGTTCTACGCGGAGCATGAAATTTATGACGCTCGTGTACATCTGATGGGTGTGCCCGACATCTTCGTGGAGCATGGCTCCATTAAAGAACAACGTCAGCAAACAGGTCTTACCGTAGAAGCGTTATGTGCACGTATCAAGTCCATGATGGCTCTAAGTGCTTATAATTACAAAACGACTTCGTCTTCCTAAGTGGAAGCCGGAAATTAGTAACCCTTGAACGATCGGGAGATGACCATGGAACACCGTAAAGAACGGATTGATGTACTGCTTGTGGAGCAAGGTTTTTATGAAAGCCGGGAGAAAGCTAAAGCTGCTATTATGGCAGGGTTGGTGCTCGCGGATGAGGAACGTATTGAAAAAGCTGGCATGAAGGTCTCGCGGGAGTCTACCCTTAAGGTTAAAGGCTCTGTGCATCCGTATGTCAGTCGTGGAGGCCTAAAGCTGGAGAAGGCTCTTCGCCAATTTAATATTGATCTTACCGGTCGGAACATGCTGGACATTGGTGCTTCCACTGGCGGCTTCACAGATTGTGCGCTTCAGAATGGTGTAAGCCATGTGTACGCCATTGATGTTGGCTATAACCAGCTGGATTGGTCACTGCGGAATGATGAGCGAGTGAGCGTTATGGAGCGTACGAACTTCCGGTATATGACACCTACAGATTTGCAGGGTCCTGTTCCGGACTTTGCCAGTATTGATGTATCTTTTATATCCTTAAAAATAATTCTCCCACCCCTCAAAGCCTTGCTGCAACGTCCAGCAGATATCGCTGCACTCATCAAGCCGCAATTTGAGGCTGGACGTGAGAAGGTTGGAAAATCAGGTGTGATTCGTGATTCCGCTGTCCATAAAGAGGTTTTGATTAATGTACTGACTATGGCTGCAGAGTTAGGATTCGGTCTCCATGGATTGACTTTTTCGCCAATTACAGGCGGGGAAGGCAATATTGAGTTTCTTGCTCATTGGAGACTGACGCCAGAAGTGGCAGAAGGCGAAGAATCATCCGTACAGCCGGCAGCTGCTGTTGCAGCAGTCATTCCAGTGGAGGACTTTCCATCCCTTGCTGATGAAGTGATTAAGCAGGCTACGGGTACTTTTAATGTGAGTTCTACTCATGGAAACTCCGCGCGCCGTTAGAGCTTTATGAACACCCCGTCAACCTCAAATGGTCAGCGGGGTGTTTTTTTTGAGCGGGAAGTCTGAAGAGTTCAACCTTGAAAATTCCTCTTCATCTGTTAAGATTGAGGGAGCAGATTTGCTCAAAGGGATTGAATTTATTAAAATAAAGACCCGGTATAAAATCCGGGTCTTTATATTTTGAATCTTTTTTTGGATTTACTGTGCTCGTTGTAATTGTAAATTGCTGAATTAGCGAATAATATCAATTATGCGGAAAGCTTATAAAAAGATAGCTTAGAAGCAGGATTTACCAGGGCTTCACGCGAATAAATCACCGAGGTGATTGATAGTGGCGGGTAGCTCTGACAAGGTCGTTATGGCGTTTATTGGGGTAGCATTATCGATTTTTATAATATATCGGATATATGTATGGCTGCAGAGTTCTCCGCGTTCTTTTATGAAGGATCAAATTCCGTTCAATAAAGTGATTATTCCACATCCCTCTATTGATATACTTGAGGATGAAGGATATGAGGTCGTTGGAGGGAAATTAAAAATCCCCTTGTCTTTCAACGTAAATGGGGCGCAGATGTATAGCCGGTTATTTATAGATTATGTGGCGACAAAAGAGGAAGGATCTTTATATTTAGTTATCCTTTCCAGACCACGCAAGCCTTTGGATTTCACTGGCAGTGGCTTACGTGATACCTTGCTTCCCTACCTGCTGATCTATCCGGAATGCAGCGGCGTTCTATATGTTAATGTAGCAACAGCATCGATCCATGTCATTAAGCTTGGCAAAGACGACGGAGAATCAAACTGAGTCCATATTTTTTATATACCAGGAGGCAACAATGAAGGGACAACGACATATTAAGATTCGTGAAATTATTACACAAAAGGATATCGAGACACAGGACGAGCTTGTGGAAGCCTTGCGGGAATCAGGTTTTCAAGTTACTCAAGCCACAGTATCTCGAGATATAAAAGAGCTGTTGCTCATCAAGGTACCCATGGATGATGGAAGATATAAATATTCACTTCCAACGGATCAACGGTACAATCCCATTCAGAAGCTTAAGCGCGTTCTTGTGGATAATTTTGTGCAGATCGATTCCTCGGCTAATCTTGTGGTGATGAAATGTTTACCAGGTACGGCTAACTCTGTCGCTGCTTTAATTGATAATATTGACTGGCCGCAAATTATGGGAACCCTTTCTGGTGATGATACAATCCTTATCATTTGCCGTTTACCTGAGGACAGCAAGACCGTAATTTCACAAATCATGGGTTATATTTCTTAATTATAATTAATCAGATGCCTGTCATCTTCTCGGAGGTGCTCTATTAGTGTTAGAAACCTTGTCTATACGCAATCTTGCCGTCGTTGAGGCGGTAGATGTGCATTTTTATCCTGGCTTCCACGTGCTTACGGGGGAGACCGGGGCAGGTAAATCCATTATTATTGATGCGCTTGGATTGATTGTTGGAGGCCGCGGTTCTGCGGATTCCATTCGTTATGGTTGTGAAAAAGCGGAGATGGAGGCGCTCTTCAGTCTTCCCGGCGGTCATCCCGTTTGGGAGACTTTGGAGCGTCTTGGCATTGAGGCCCAGCGCGAGGAGCATCTTATTATACGACGCGAGCTTACCTCTCAAGGTAAAAGTACATCACGTGTAAATGGGCAGATGGTCAATCTTACCATGCTTCGCGAGATCGGCGAGCAGCTGGTTAATATACACGGCCAGCATGAGCACCAGAACTTGCTGAAGGCGGAACGGCATCTGGGACTGCTGGATACATACGGAGAACCGATTATTGGTCCGCTAAAGGCAGTTTTTCAGGAAAGGTATTCTGCCTTCGCGAAGGTGGAGAAAGAGCTGCGAGAGCTGCAGGAATCCAGCCAGAAGGCATACCAAATGCTTGACTTATATCGTTTTCAGCTTGAAGAAATTTCATCCGCCGGATTAAAACCGGGAGAAGATGAATTACTTACCGAAGAACGGGTCAAACTATCCCACAGTGAGAAAATGATGGATTCCGTATCGGGTGCATATGAGCTGCTTTACGACAGACAAGGCTTGGAATCGATCGGTAATGTTATTTCCAGACTTGAGGATGCAGTTCGTTACGATGAGAAGGGTCTGCGAACAGTGCTCGAACAGCTGCAGTCCTCATATTACCAGCTAGAGGATGCTGCTTTTCAGCTTCGTGATTACCGGGAAAATATCGAGTTCAATCCGATGCGACTTGAAGAAATCGAGAATCGTTTGGATTTGATCACTGGACTCCGACGTAAATATGGAGAAAGTGTAGAACAGATTTTGGCTTATTATGAACAAATTCACCGGGAAACTGATTTGCTTGAGAATAAAGATGAATATCTGGAGAAACTGACGGCGAAGCGCGATTCGTTGCTGTCTGTATTAATGGAAGCAGCTACGGAATTAAGTGAAGCACGAAAGCTTTGTGCTGCTGATCTGGCCACCCAAGTGGAGGGTGAGCTCAAAGACCTTCAAATGGAAAGAACCTCGTTGCAGGTCAAATTGGACAGGCTGGAGGACCCGCGTGGAGTCGAATACAATGGTCGGCGTATTCGCCTCACAAGACAAGGGATAGACAGCGCAGAATTTATGATATCCCCTAACCCGGGCGAACCCCTGAGACCGCTTGGCAAAATCGCCTCTGGTGGTGAGCTGTCGCGTATTATGCTGGCAATGAAAAGTATTTTTGCGCGCCATGATGCAATTCCAGTTCTGATTTTTGACGAAGTGGATACTGGTGTCAGCGGCAGAGCTGCTCAGTCCATCGCAGATAAGCTGTTTAAGCTGTCCTCTACCTGTCAGGTGTTCTCCATTACTCACTTGCCGCAGGTGGCTTGTATGGCTGACCATCAGTACTTAATCCGCAAAAAGGTTGAGGATGGAAGAACCATGACTGAAGTGGAATCCCTAACGAACGATGGACGTGTAATGGAGCTGGCCCGGATGCTGGGTGGCGTAGAAATTACCGAAAAAACATTGCATCACTCGCAGGAAATGCTTAATCTGGCCGAGGCAAGTAAGGCTGCAACAAGCTAAGCGGAGCAATGATTGACAGTAATAAAAGCCTGGGGGCAAGGTTATCTTATAGGTACGCAATTGGCGACCACCTTTTTCGTCAAGCGAAAGAAGCAAAAGGGAGCGTGACAGCCATTGAAGCCTAACCTCAGGAAGTTAATGCCAGGCCTTTTATTTGCCTTCTTTCTTAGTTTATCGGGCATAACGGGAACAAATCTAAGTTCTGCTGCACCACTGCAAGGTGAACCAGCCAAGGTGACTGCACAAGGAATTCATTCCGAGCTTAAGGTGATCCCGGGAGGTCAAACGATCGGTGTGAAAGTGAAATCAGCAGGTGTTTTGGTTGTTGGTCATCATCTGATTGAAGTATCCGAGAAAACTAAGCTTTCCCCAGGAGAGGTCAGCGGTTTAGTGCCGGGTGATCTGATGATCTCCATGAATGGTGAGAAATTGGACGAGTTGTCCAAGGTGGCCAAGCTGGTGGATCGTGCTGGTAAAGCGAATAACCCCTTGACCATTGTCTTCAAACGCGGAGGTAAAGAGCATACAGCTAAGTTAAAGCCCGCGTATGACATTCATGACAAAGTGTGGCGGTTAGGCCTGTACATTCGTGATTCAGCAGCGGGTGTCGGCACATTAACTTTTTATGCTCCCGAGCAAGGTGTATATGGAGCTTTGGGACATGTGATTACAGACATGAATACCGGTACTCCAATTGTTGTAGGCAGTGGTCATATCGTTCAGTCCAGTGTCACCTCCATATCCAAAAGCCAGGATGGCGATCCGGGCGAGAAACGAGCGCATTTTTTGAAAGAAAGCCAAGTGCTTGGAAATGTGGAGAGCAATACTGACTTCGGCATCTTCGGTAAAATGAGCTCCAATCCCGAGCACAGTCTTTACAAAGAACCTATCCCCGTGGCGATGAGCGATCAAGTCAAGGAAGGTCCTGCTGAGATCCTAACTGTAGTTGACGGACAGCAGGTGGAGCGGTTTAAGGTTGAGATCATTCATGTAGCACATCAGCAAACGCCAGCTACTAAAGGAATGGTGCTGCGGATCACCGATCCACGTCTTATCGATAAGACAGGCGGTATCGTTCAAGGCATGAGCGGAAGTCCTATCGTACAGGATGGCCGTCTCATCGGAGCCGTAACTCATGTATTTGTAAATGATCCTAAGTCCGGTTATGGATGCTTCATCGAATGGATGCTTCAAGATTCAGGTGTGACCAAACAGGAGAATAGGTATTCATTAAATCTTAAGGCGGTTTAGCCTTAAGATTTTTTGTCGAACGATTACGAAGAACCTCGAACATTGAGATAAAATATTTAATTATAATCCAACACAGAAAAAAAATAAAGAAAAATAATTTTCGACAGAAGGGAATTCGATCTCCATGTCGAAAACGTAAGAGACAAGAAAAAAATGTTATTTTCGAATAGCAGATATAATTAAGGAGGAAGCAGCCAGTGCAGAATATTGAAGTGTTGTTGGCCGATGATAACAGGGAATTTACGAATTTGCTTTCCGAGTACATTTCTGAGCAAGAAGATATGACCGTAACGGGTATCGCCTATAATGGTGAAGAAGTGCTTCAAATGCTTAGCGAAGCGCGTAAAATTCCCGATGTTCTTATTCTTGATATCATCATGCCGCATTTAGACGGCCTAGGTGTATTGGAACGTCTACGTGATATGGATCTGAATCCTCAACCGAAGATCATCATGCTGACTGCTTTTGGTCAGGAGAACATCACTCAAAGAGCTGTACAGCTTGGTGCATCCTATTATATTTTGAAACCGTTCGATATGGAGGTCCTGGCAAATCGTGTACGTCAGCTTGTCGGCTCTCAAGGCAGCATGAGCTCCTCCTCCAACATGTACAATTATTCGTCGACGTCCAGATCGAATGTAGTGCCGCTCTCTAAGGGCAAGAACCTCGACGCTAACATTACCTCGATCATCCATGAAATCGGTGTCCCAGCGCATATCAAGGGCTATCAGTACCTGCGTGAAGCGATCACCATGGTATATAACAATATCGAGATCCTTGGTGCGATTACGAAGACACTCTACCCAGCAATCGCTGAGAAGTTCAAAACCACGCCTTCACGCGTAGAACGCGCGATCCGCCACGCGATTGAAGTCGCTTGGACCCGTGGCAACATTGACTCCATCAGCCATTTATTCGGCTACACCATTAATATCTCCAAATCTAAGCCTACTAACTCGGAATTTATTGCCATGGTAGCGGACAAGCTGCGGATTGAGCATAAGGTTAGTTGAAAGGGTTAGGGGCAGTATGTGTTACAGTCAGTATAAAATCGATAAACTTGTTTTGAATCGATAAACTTTTTTAAATCTCGCCCGATAAACCTAAATGGTTTATTGGGTTTTGTTTTTATTTAAAGATTAGCCATCTTATAAATGGTGAAACTCAAGCAGGGGCTTAGAACAATCGGGCGGGCTGGTTAGATAAACCAATTCTTCTATCAGAATATAGAGAACTACATTTGTGAGTTAAGTCGGAGGAATCTTCATGAATTATTACGAAACAGGTGTTGAAAGAATTAAGAACATTGATGCGAATTTATACATTGGAATTTCAAAAAAAAGATACGAAGAATTAAGGTCTAGAGGTGAATATGAAGCAGATGCTAATTTGATTGCAGAGTATTACCGTAGAGTCGGCGTGTTTTTGCAGTTTATCACTAAGGAAGCAGCAAGTATATACATAGGTATGGATATGTTATTAGGTTTTAAGATGGAGGAAAATGAGTGGGACATTTTCTTAGAAACGTGTCCGAATTTTAATGAAATTGATATTATGCTTATGAAATTAATAAGTATACATTATTTACGCTGGTGCTCTTTGCTTGATGCGCGCGACAATATCGCATTACAGTTTCCAGATATATATGAACCGATGATCAAATTATTTGAGAGAGGTGGGGGACGGATTAATACCCATCACCACGAACTGGTTAGTGGATTTGGAGCTTTTTCACGCTCTATTTATGCAAATAGAGGAGATATGACCCCTTTTGATATAAGCGATGTTGCTCTAGAAAATATAATTAAGGAAGTAGAACTAGCAGAAGGTTACTTAGCGGACTATAAGAACGGAAATTTATCAGAAAATAATTGTATCCGCTGTGGTAACAAATTATTGATCCTACCAAACTTATCGGATTATGGTTATCAATGGTATAAAATTAAATGCGAGACCAAAGACTGTTTTGATAAAAATTTCTCATGATACTTCATTATAGTTATATCAACCAAAGAGATGAAGAGAAGTTTGGCAAAAAATGTGTTGGGAAAGATTTTTAATGATAAGTGAACCACTGTCCCGGCATGAGCTATCAATAAAATCAATGCAGTAAAAAGACACTGAGATCTATTCATCAGTGTCTTTAATGTGGATACTTTTCCACCAACATTTTATTTCATCGTTCTTGTAATCATTTCATTCAGAAGGTTGGAATTTAAAGTAACTTAATCAGCTCTTCTAGCTCGTCAACCATACCTTTTGCAAGTTCAAAATTATTGTCTTTTAAAGCTAATTCTATTTTCATTTCAACTGCTTTTTTATTTTGTTCATTTTCTAAATAATCTTTATCAAAATGACTGGCATAAATCATCTTTCTGAATTTTCGCATACTCATTTTTCTAATCGTCTTCTCGTCAATGATTAGTACATAATCCATCCCATTTACTACAGAATAGAAATCATGAGAAATCATGAGAATCGCACCTTTATAGTCTTCAATGGCTTTCTCCAGTGCGATTTGTGTATAGGTGTCTAAATGGCTTGTCGGTTCATCAAGAAGCAATAAGTTTGCTTTGCTAGCAGAAACTTTCGCCAATTGCAGTATATTTTTTTCGCCACCAGATAAAGATTCTATCTTTTGAGTAAGAATTTCTCCTTCAAAGCCATAGTTTGAAAGATGTGCTCTAATCTCGTCATAAGTTGCAAACCCGGCATCGATGAAGTCTTCTAGTATGGTATTAGAATCCTTTAGCACTTCGTCTTGAAGCTGAGAAAGATAAGCCACTTTAATGTCAGCATTTATTTCAATTGAATCATGATTATTTTTAAAGATATCTCGGAGTAAAGTCGTTTTCCCGGTACCGTTTGGACCGATAAGGGCTACTTTATCTGTAGGTTTCATCTCAAAGTTAACATTTTCTAAAATCAACTCATCAAAGGAAACACTATAATTATTCACATTTAAAACAGTGATGTCTTCTTCAATTTCATTGTCCACACCAAAACTGATTTTTGGTTGCTTAATATCAACGAATGGCGCTTTAATTTTTCGCGCTTCCAATCTTTCTTGAAACTTAACCCGAGCTTTTAACGCTCTCCCTCTAGATGCTTCTGAATTATAGGTTGCGATCGCTCTAAGATTATCAATAATGTTATCGTATCTCTCTATTTCTTCTTGTTCAGCGACTGCGATTTCTTGTAACTCAATTTTCGTCTGAAGTAATGAGAAGTTATACTCAATATATCGCCCATCGAACTCTTGGATCTCCATGTTTTCAAGGTGTATGATTTTGTTAAAACAATGATTTAATAGATAACGGTTATGCGTAACAACTAGCAATATTCCTTTGTGAGCATTAATCAGATTTTTAAGTGCATTTAGGTTTTCAAAATCTAAAAATACATCGGGCTCATCCATAATCATTAAGTCTGGACTAGTCAGCATTTCCTTCATCACTTGAATAAGCTTGAATTCCCCACCACTTAGATCGGATACCCTAACATCTTTTAGCTTCAAGAGGTTGGCTAAATTTAGTTTCTTATTAATATTGCTTTCAAAATCATTTCCATCCATTAAATCAAAGGCATCTAGAGCTAATTGATACTTTTCGAGTAATGAATCAATATCTGATGATGTTTCCATTTCAGTGAGAATCGCTGTTATTTCATTTTGTATCTTAATAAATTCTTCTCCTATATATTCAAAAACGGTTGTTTCTTTAGATTTGTCTAGTTGCGAAAACTGACTTACATATCCAATTTTGCAGGTGGGGTCCATCTCTAGCTTGCCTTCGAACAAATATTTTTCTGGATCCATCAGTATATCGATCAGTGTACTTTTACCACTGCCGCTTGTTCCTATAAAAGCGCAATGTTGTGCTTCTTCAAGCGTAAATGAAATGTTTTTATATAGTTCTTTTTGCGGGAATGCGAAGGATAAGTTATCAACTTTTATCATAGTGTTACCTTTCTTAACTAAAAATAGTGACTATTATAAGATGTATTGAAGAGTACAGATTTTGAGTTTACCGTTGATAGAGTAACACTGTTTACAAGCAACTTCAATCATTTCGCATTAAAGGTATCAAAATCATCTGATAATACAATCTTACAGACTAATAAATTATGGTCATAAAACCTATAAATACCTAATGGCTACAACTCGGAATTGATTGCCTTGGTAGAAGATAAGCATATTCCATTTAATGTTATAGTGGAGTTAGTAGGGTAAATCCTTTGTTATTTTAGATACGTACATGCTTGAATTTATTAAGGAGAATCATAGCTACAGATGTAAATAATCTAAGTGTAATATTTAATTATGGAGGGAATATGAAATTTTATTTGAGATATGTAATACTATCTTTTTGTGTATTCTTCTTTTTGTCAGGATGTAGCTGGAATGCAATCAATGAAAAAGAATTAGATCAATTTATCGAAAGTGAAAATTTGGATTATGTATCTATACAAAAGCTAAACGACGAGGAATATTACATTTTTAGCTTGCCCTATATTTATATTTATCGTAGTGCTTCTGACTATACTAAATCTACGGCTATGATACGAGATGAGATAGCTATGGGTGGTTTAGAGAAAGGTTCAATTGGCCTTGTAATTAATAATACGCCAGTTTTAAAAGATGCTAAAACATTTTCAGTGGTGATTGACAGTAAGACTCGTGAGTATGAATATACAGGTGGAAAATATCTAATTATAAAAGATAGTAGGATTTGGAATCCGACTGCTCAATTAAAAATTATTTTCTCAAATGATAAAAACGAAACAATATTTGAATCAGATTATTAAAGAAGATTTATTGGTGTTTACTACTATTTACATATTCTTATTTTGCTGATTTTCTATTACATGAGTATCACTTGAAAATACATATAAGAACCTTCTTTGCGTATAACCTTCATGCGTACTCAACAAAGTAATTACGTAGATTATGATGATACTTATCTTCAAAGTTAAATTGGTAAACAAATAAGGAGAACTCTTTATGACAATCCCATCAGGAATAACACGTGAACACGTAATCAGTGGTAAAATATTCCTTGGCTATCTTTGTTTATGTTTATAAGAACAAGAGTCATATAAAGTGAATTTGAAAGTGGGAGAATAGTTTATGGATTTAAAGAAAATTAATTCTTTAACAAAGTACCCAAGCATTCTTACATATCATCAATTAGGTGAACGAGGTCGGTTAAATGATGTTTTAACGGAGTCAAGAGGCTTCGCAGAATTAGACGATGTTTTTGTTTACGAAAAAGTAGATGGTGAAAATTCAAGGATCATTTTATTAAAAAATGATGATAACGAAGTTGATTATCTAATTGGTTCCAGAGAAGAATTGTTATATGCAAAAGGAGATAGAATCGGTAATCCTTATGGGAACATTGCGGAATTTCTTAAGCCGTTAGCAGAAAAAGTAATTGCAGATATCCTTCCTGAGGGTGACTGGGCATTAACCGTAATTTATCAGGAATCTTATGGAGGGAAAACTAAAGCATCCAAGAACTATTCTGACAGAAAAACTCAAGGGTATCGTGTATTTGATGTGTTCTCCTTGAATAAGGATGAATTATATAGACTTCTTGAGTTATCGCAGGAGAAAATTGCGATGTGGCGTGATCACGGAAATCAACCATTTTATGATGAAATTGAGAAGAAGAGATTTATTGAAAGTATTGATTTGCAGTCTGCACCACTTCTTGAAACCATAAAGGGTTCCGAGTTTCCAACTTCTCTTGAGAGTACATATTCTTATTTAAAAAGATTCGAAAACACGCAAGTAGGCATCGACGCATCAGGCAAATCAGAAGGAATCATTGTTAGAACAACGGATCGTAAACAAATTAGAAAAATACGGTTTGAAGATTATGAAAGAACGTTTAGAAAGTAATAGTTGGAATTATTATCAATGCTGATATTTTCAGAATTTAGCATAAGGTTCCTTAAGAGATGGCGGTTGTGAACAGCCCTCAAAATACTGCTTATTCATTGGTCCAAAACCAATAAATATGCGGTATTTTTTTGTGCCAGTTTTGAACTCCAATTAGATAAATCCCTATCGACTATAACTAATACCATGTCCTTGCCATTTGCAAAACCTCCCCACTTCACAAAACATACACCCATTTGGAAAATAATGTTTGACATGTGAGGAATGTCACTGATAAGATGATGTAAATTAAACCTAGTTGAATAATCGGATAAGGTTCTTTAGAAGCTCTCATTATTTTTTTGCTCTTAATACCTATTAAATACATAAGTATAGTTTAGTTTAAATTTATCGGAAAGGGTGAATGGTGTGTCGGAGGAAACACTGGTTATCGAACATTTGAATAAAGTATTCGCCGCACCTGCAGGTGATGTTATCGCATTAAGCAATATTCAGCTGAAGGTGAAAAAAGGCGAGTTGATTACGATTATAGGTCCCAGCGGCTGCGGAAAAAGTACCTTGCTAAAAATTGTGGCAGGATTGGATACGAGCTATAGCGGCACGGTTCTACTGAATGGCAAACAGATCGACGGACCAAGTATTGAGAAGGGATTTATTTTTCAAGAACCAAGACTTTTTCCGTGGTTGACGGTGGAGCATAATATTGCAGCAAATTTATCGCTTAAAAATCCAGAGGTTCGCAAAAAAGTAGATGAATTGATTGAACTTGTACGATTAAAGGGTTTTGAGAAATCCTATCCACGTGAGCTGTCAGGCGGGATGGCCCAACGAGTATCTATTGCTAGGGCGTTGCTCCGTAATCCGGATGTATTATTGCTCGATGAACCTTTTGGCGCACTAGACGCTTTTACTAGATCACATCTGCAAGAGGTACTTCTTGATATTTGGCAGAGCAATAAGACGACTATGTTATTTGTGACTCATGATCTGGATGAAGCTGTATTCCTGGGTGAGCGGGTAGTCATTATGAATCCCCGACCTGGGCATATTCGCAATATTCTTCCCATCGATTTACCGTTTCCGCGAAAAAGATCCAGTACTTCTTTCCAAGAATTACGTCGACTGGTGCTGAGTGAGTTTGAGAAGGTTGAAGAACCGGCAATCGATGTTGGTGCTGGTATCTAGATAAAGAGAGTCCATTTTTTATAAAAAGGGGAGAAATGATCCATGAAATTATTTCGTAATTCACTACTTGTTATGCTTGTTTTGACTGTATTTGCAACGGGTTGTGCATCGAATGAAAAGAGTGCGGGAAAGAACGACGCCAACAAATATGAAGGTGTGACCATTAAGATTGGCGTGCAGGGCAGCGGGGGGATGTTTGGTAAAGCCCGTGAGGAAAAATGGTATGAGCAAGAATTTGATAAGCTGGGCGTAAAAGTAGAATGGACGGAATTTCAAAGTGGACCCCCAATGACAGAGGCGATCGCTTCTAATAAGTTGGACATAGCGACTCTTGGTAACATGCCGGTGATCGCAGCCCAAGCTGCGGGCATTCCTATTAAGATTATCTCACAAGTATTAGAAGGTACGAATAACGTTGCTCTTCTTGTACCTGGTAGTAGTACTGCTCAGAAACTGGAGGATCTGAAAGGCAAGAAGATAGCTGTTACAAAAGGCAGCAATGCTTACAACTTCCTTTATCGCGGTATTGAGGAATCAGGTCTTAAAGAAGCAGATTTTGAGATTATCCAGCTACAGCCTGATGAAGCACAACCTGCATTTGAAACCGGTGGCGTTGATGCATGGGCTACATGGGATCCGTATATTACTCTTAACGCATTGACCGGTAAAGGGAAGGTTTTGACGGATGGTGAGCAATTGGGTGTCTTATCTCCTTCTTTTGTGATCTCCCGTTCAGCGTTCGCAGAGAAATATCCAGAACTAGTTACGCTTTATTTAAAAGTAACCAACAAAGCTATAGCTTGGGAGACAGATAATCGCGCTGAAGCGACTGAAAGATATGCAGCTGAGCGGAACATTCCGGCAGCGGTAATCGAAGGTACGTTTGAACGTTCCCAGATGATCAACATTCCAATTAGCGATGCTGTTGTTGAAGAATTGCAGAAGACAGCCGATTTTCAATTTAATATTAAGAACATCCGTAAAGAGATTGAAGTTTCTAAAATAACAGACAATCAATATATTGAAGCAGCACTGAAGGAACCTTTGAAGTAACGGATGAAACCACAGATGTAGAAAAGAGGTTGTTTACATGCAATTCAGTGCTGAAAAAGCTGTGATCTCGCCACTAATTCATAAGAAGAATCCAGTAAAGAAGCGCGGACTTTCCATCCAAACGACGAATGTATTGCTTGGACTTATCTTACCAATTGCTTTACTCCTGATTTGGGAGATAGCCGGAGCGATGGGAAAGTTAAATCCTATATTGCTGCCAAGGCCAAGTGAAATATGGCGGGAACTGGTTAGCTTGACCGCGTCCGGTGAGCTGGCGAAACATTTAGGCATATCTGCTTGGCGGGCACTGCTTGGTTTCTTAATTGGGGGAGGGCTTGGCTTAGCGGCTGGTTTGTGGGTAGGCTTTTCATACAAAACAGAACGTTTGCTGGATCCGTCGCTGCAAATGCTGCGCACGCTACCCCATTTAGCAATCGCTCCACTATTTATTTTGTGGTTCGGATTCGGTGAAACCTCAAAAATATTGTTGATTGCCAAAGGTTCATTTTTCCCATTATACGTGAACACATTTCTAGGGATCCGTTCGGTGGACAACAAGTTGTTTGATGTTGGGAGAGTACTGCAATTCAGTAAATGGCAGATGGTGAGTAAGTTAATTATTCCAGCCTCACTGCCCAACATCTTTTTAGGTATCCGTTTGTCTGTGGGCATAGCTTGGCTTGGACTTGTCGTAGCGGAGATGATGGGCTCTAGCTCAGGTGTTGGCTATCTAATCAATGACGCGCGATCGTTTTCTTTGACCACAGTGGTATTTGTTGGGATCATCGTGTTTGCTGTAGTAGGTAAACTGTCAGATTCATTAGTGAAGCTGTTGGAATCGAGATTGCTAAGATGGCAGGACAGTTATAGAGGAGATAAAGGATCATGAGCAATCACCTATCCAGTAATAAAATAGAGCGTCACGACGATGGTTTAAGCTGGATTCCAAAAAAACTGCATGGTTGGATTGTACCTCTAGCTCTAGTGGTGATTTGGGAAGTGGCAGCTGCGCTCCATCTAGTCTCTGCGACGACATTGCCTGCTCCATCTACGATTATTGCGCAGTTCTTTTCTTTAATAGCTAGCGGTGAGCTGTTTCGACATCTGGGGATTAGCGCCTATCGGGCAGGGCTTGGCTTTTTATTGGGATCTGCTACTGGACTGCTGCTTGGCTTATCTACAGGACTTGGGAAGTTGGTAGAGCGTACACTGGATCCATCTTTACAGATGCTTCGAACGATTCCATTACTTGCCCTTATTCCGTTATTCATTTTGTGGTTTGGTGTAGGTGAATTTTCTAAAATACTAATGATTTCATTAGGTGCTTTTTTTCCAGTTTATCTGAACACTTTCCTAGGAATTCGTAATGTTGATATCAAGCTTGTTGAAGTATCCCGTATTTTCCAATATACAAGATGGCAGCTGCTTAGCAAAATGATTATTCCGGCTGCAATGCCTAATATTCTACTTGGTATTCGCTTATCACTTGGTGCATCGTGGCTTGTACTCGTCGTAGCGGAGATGATGGGAACAAGTGCGGGGATAGGCTATATGATTCAGGATGCCAGAGCTTATTCGCAAACAGATATAGTATTCGTTGGAATTTCAATCTTTGCAGTGATAGGAAAACTTTCGGATTCCGCAATTCGATTGCTGGAGAGAAGATGGCTGCATTGGCGTGATACATTCAAAGGTTAACGAACTCTAGAATTCGAAAGGCAGGGTCATTATGGGAACCAGAAAAGATCAGCTACATTTAGGTGCATTTATTTATTATTCAGGACATCATCATTATGGCTGGCGTCATCCGGAATCGGGAGCGGATAAGATCTTCAATTATAAATTTTATCGCGAATTGGCAAAAACCGCCGAGCGTGGGAAGTTCGATATGATGTTTTTGGCGGATTTGTTGTATGTGATGGGTGCAGATCAAGCAGCTTCGGGTATGCTGGACCCATTGACGCTGTTGTCAGCCCTTTCGACAGAAACAGAAAAACTCGGATTAACGGCTACCGTATCGACCACGTATAACGAACCTTATAATGTGGCTCGCAAATTTGCTTCTTTAGATCATATTAGTGAAGGCCGAGCGGGTTGGAATATTGTTACCTCCCAGCTTGATGTGGAAGCTTATAACTATGGGAAGCCGGAGCATCCAGAGCACGGACTTCGGTATAAAATGGCACATGAATTTGTTGAGGTGGCAACGCTTCTCTGGGACAGCTGGGAGGATGACTCTTTAATCGTCAACCGCGAAGAGGGACAATTTGCTGACGCGAAGAAGATCAAAGAAGTGGAATACAAAGGGGAGTGGTATTCTACAAAAGGAACCCTCAATGTTCCTCGCTCACCTCAAGGGTATCCTGTACTTATTCAAGCCGGATCTTCTGGTCCAGGACAAGATTTTGCAGCTAGTTTTGGAGAGGTGATCTTTACGGCACAGCAGTCGCTTGAAGCGGCTAAGGCCTTCTATGAAAGCGTCAATTCCAAATTAGCAGATTATGGCCGTGAACGTGGTAGCTTAAAAATTATGCCGGGCTTATCTCCGATCATTGGAGCGACCGAAGAGGAAGCCCAAAGTAAATATAAAGAACTGCAGGAGTTGATTCCTCCTGCCGCTGTTGTTGGTATGTTGTCTGGCATGTTGAGGTTTGACCTGTCCGAATACCCAGTAGATGGACAGCTGCCTGAGATTCCTGATCCAGTAGAAGCATCAAATGGAATGAAAAGCCGGGTTCAGCTGATTATGGATATGGCTCGTAAGGACAAATTATCGATATTAGAATTAGGCCGCCGTTTGCTTGGTGCACGCGGACATATGCAGTTTGTTGGAACCTATGAACAATTGGCAGATTTAATGCAATTGTGGTTCGAAGAGTACGGCTGCGATGGATTTAATATTATGCCACCAGTACTGCCGGGCAACTTGGATGAATTCGTGGATCATGTTGTGCCCATCTTGCAAGCACGCGGCTTGTTCCGTACTGAGTATACGGGGAGTACCCTTCGTGAACATCTAGGATTGGAGCGTCCAGGTATCCGTCATTTTCAGAATCGTAGAGTGGCTGAAGTAGGGGCTGGTAAATAAGGTGATCATCGGAGTGGCTTTATTCAGATTGTAACGAGTTGGCTATTGAGGTATCACTATAGTGAGCAAAATGCAAAGAAGCGATTCTTCGATAAATGAGGAATCGCTTCTTTTTTATCGCATTGTGAGAGCGTTCTTGTCTAATAAACAGCAAAGTCTTGGAGAGTTTGTATTCTTAGATCAAAAGGATGATAATTGGTAAATACGCAGGAATAATTACTTTACATAACTTTATACCAAAAAGCGAGGCGTAAGGAAATGAATGCAGCAGAGTTTCAACAGTATGTTAAGGAGTTCAGTGAAATCAAAGGGTTTGATACCAGCACCATTGAGCAGAGAATGCTGTACTTAATGACTGAGGTTGGGGAGTTGTCCAAAGAGGTTTTGTCGGTATCTTTTCATCCAGATGCAGAGCGGAAAGAAAACTTGGGATACGAGATGTACGATGTGGTGTGGAATATTTTTGATCTGGCCAATAAACTTGGTATTGATCTGGAGCAGGCGTTTAAACGTAAGCTGGAGATTAATGAACAGAGGACTTGGGAGTAGGGTGTATCTATTGAATACTTTTAAAAAAATCCAAGGACCTCCCTCGAGGGAAGCCTTGGATTTTTTTCACCCTAAACTTTATTTAAATGAAGCATAACCTTCATCAGCCATTACAACACTACCGTTAATTGCACTAGCTTCTGGTAAGGAGAGCAAGTATACAGTGTCTGCAACTTGTTCAGGTAATGTTAGTTTGTTACCCATTACTTTGCTCTTCATTTGGTCAACCATTCCTTGATCTTTATATCCTTGGATAATTGGCGTATCTACAGCGCCTGGAGCAACGGCAAGCACGCGGATGCCATGAACCGAAAGTTCAAGTGCTGCGGATTTAGTCATCATAATGACCGCACCTTTGGAAGCGTGATATGCGAATGTACCTGGGGAAGCTAGGAATCCAAATACAGAAGCTGTATTGATGATCACACCTTTGATGCCGAGCTCACGCATTTTTTTACCAGCAGCGATAATCCCATGGGCTACACCATGCTGATTGACATTAATGACACTGTGATAATCCTTAAGGTCTTGGTCTAGTACAGGAGTGACGCGGCCGATTCCGGCATTGTTGAACATAACGTCAATTCTTCCATAAGTATCTACAGTTTTTTGAACCAGCGCTTCGACATCTTCATATTTGGAAACATCTGTTTTGACGAAAATTGCTTCGCCACCCTCTTTAATAATTTGTGCTACCGTTTCTTCACCTAATTGTTGATTGAAATCGGCAACGACAACTTGATCACCTTTACTTGCAAATTTAATGGCGGTTTGTTTCCCGATTCCACTGGCTCCACCTGTTATTACGGTTACTCTTTTGTCTGTCATTTGAGTTTCCTCCTCAAGAAATATAGTTATACTAGAAATGAAAGTTGATATAGTAAAAATGGTTACTTACTAACTTATTTACATTGTAACACTTGTCTAAATTAATTAAAATTTAAGTAAATTTAATAGTTATTAAGTAAAGATTAACTTAAGGGGTGATTCAAATGAATTTGGAGCAATGCGAGAATATTGTAGAAGTCGCAAAGATTGGTTCTTTAACCAAAGCAGCTCAGAATCGTCATATCACTCTATCCGCAATGAGTCAGTCCATTACCATGCTGGAGGCTGAGCTGGGAGTTACTTTGTTCATCCGTTCGCGCGGGCAAAAGGCGGTTCCCACAGCAGAAGGAAATGCCATTATTAGCAAAGCAAATGAAGTCCTGATGAAAGTAAATGAATTAAAAGAAGAAGCACAGATTTACAGCGATACGTTAAGTGGTCATTTGAAAATTGCTACGATACCTGGACCCATGCATCTGATGGTGAAGGTAATCTCCAGTTTTAAGGCAGATTTTCCAAATGTGAAAATAGAGATTTTTGAAAAAGGACCCAAAGAAATTCTGGATAATGTACTTCAGGATGAAATGGACATTGGACTTATGGTCTCACCGGAGGGAATGCCTGACACATATAAGGGGGTTAAGTTTGAAAGGTTAATGGAAGGAAAGATTGTAGTGGGTGTACATCCACACTCACCGCTAGCCCTGAATTCAATCCTTACACCGGATCAGTTAGTGGGGCAGACGTTGGTTTTATACGATGATCCTTACATTAAGGACTATGTAGAGCGATATTTATCTGGCTATGGGCCGATCAATTTGCTTTTTGTAAGTAACAACACACGGGCGATTGAGAATGCAGTTGCAGAAGGACTGGCCATCACAATTGGTCTGGATTATTCGTTTCTTAAAATATCAGAGATTACTTCTGCCTTCATGAAAACCATCGAGTTACGATCACCAGATACCCGTGCGAAATATTCAGGAGCTATTGTCTCTGCTTCAAAACAGACCTCCCAGACCGCCCGAAGATTTATCAACAGGCTAAAGCATGAATTTGATGAAATGATTAGACGAAGTTAACAGTATGCCTTGGTAAATTTAATCTAACCTTTACGCTTCCTAGTTAATATTAACCCTATGATGTTGTCCAAGCTCAGATCGATATTAGGACAGCCAAGTGGGGAGGATGTCAACACAGTGAGAAGGTATCTAAGGCAAATTAATGTTGTTGTTATCTTTGTTTTGTTGATTTCGTTGTTACAACCGGGGGCAATTGTTCGCGCTTCCATCTCTGATTTACCAGCAACAGACTACGGAACCGTTATTGATGTTCGCCAAACAGAGCTTGCACCTGGGGCGATGTATACCTGGATGGATCTCCAGAATGAACGTGGTTTACAAAAGATACATGCAGTGGAGTTCAACCCGCAACAAGGAAATTTGGAGCTGCGGGCAGGTACGAAGGATGGAAAGGTATACGGTATGAAGGGCATTACAGAAATGGCCACGTATGCGGATTCACCTGGAAACCGAGTGATCGCAGGGATCAATGGTGATTTCTATGAAATCTCCGGTTTTGCTACGGGTGTTCCTAATGGGTTATTTATGGATGAGGGTGTAATCCTGAACAGTTCGATTTCAGCTTTTACTTTCGGTTTAAAAGAAGATGGCAGCTCGATTTATGGGGTGCCGAAGCTGACCAAAAACGTAACGATTAATGGAAAAACAACCAATCTGACCAGCATCAACCGTTATCGAAATACGAATGAGCTGGTTCTTTATACGGAAGATTATAATACAACTACAAAGTCAACCAATGAGGGTGACGAGGTTGTTCTAGATATTGTCGAGGGAGAAGTGAAAAGCGGCCAGACCTTGAAGCTGAAGGTATCTGAAATCCGCAACAATCAAGGCAATACGCCGCTTTCCCAAGGAAAAGTGGTTTTATCTGCCCAGGGTACGTCCCGTGCTGTTCTGCAAGGGTTATCTGTTGGCGATAACGTTACTGCCAGCTTTGCGCTCAGCGGAGAATGGAATGATGTGAAGGTAGCTATTGGCGGCGAGGGGCCGCTGGTAAAAGACGGAGTAGTTCAACAAGGTGTAGGGCCTTTAGGCATTCATCCGCGGACAGCCATTGGGACAAAAGCGGATGGAAGTCTCGTTTTATTCGAAGTGGATGGAAGATCGCCAGGTTTTAGTGAGGGCGTAGATACCGATGAGCTTGGCAACATTCTGAAGGATATGGGCGTAGTGAACGCCATGAATCTGGATGGTGGCGGTTCTTCTACTTTTGTGGCCAGAATGCCGGGTACATCTGGTGTCCGAATGATGAATCAGGGCTCAGATGGTTACGAGCGTAAAACCGGTAACGGTTTATTGCTTGTCAATACAGCCCCTGAGCAACCTTCGGCTTCTAAGCTGGTTGTGCAGCCGAATACGGAACGTATTTTGCAGGGCTCCAGCTTTATATTCAAAGCGGCAGGAGTGGACGAGAACGGCCATCCGGCGCCTTATTCGGGTACGCTGAATTGGCAGGTGGACACTAACCTTGGTACTGTCGATGCGAACGGAGTCTTCACCGGAGGAATCACTGCCGGCACAGGAACTGTAATTGTAGAGGCTGGGGCAGTCAAAGGCAGTGCTGAAATTGAGGTTGTAGATAAGCTTACAGAGCTTAGGTTTCCTGATGAGATCAAAACTTATTCTTCAGGTGCTGCTGCACAATTAACTGTGAAGGCGCTACGTAATGGACAAGTGATTCAAACTGACAACCCTAGCTTCGAATGGCGGGTTGAGGGCGAGATCGGAACCGTGGACGAGAAGGGTCTGTTTCAGGCGACGAGTGAGAACGGGAAAAACGGAAAGATTTATGCTAAATACAGGGACGTTGAGACCTCTTTTGAAGTAAATGTGGGGTTACCGCCTGTAATGCTGGAGGATTTTGAGAATGGCATTGATAAATATATAGCCTCTAGTGCAGCAGCTAACAGCGTGGCGATTCAGGAAGTGTCGGATCTGGATTTTGTCCGCAACGGGGACAAAGCCTTGAAGCTGGAATATGATTTTGTTAATAAAACAGGCACATCCGGTGCTTATTTAGCCGCAAGCTCAACCGCCAATCGGATTCAGATTCCGGGGTATCCTGAGAAGATCAGTATGTGGATCTACGGAGATGGCAAAAAGCACTGGCTGCGGGGACAGATTCGGGATGGCAATAATGCGGCAGTGCCTGTGGATTTTACTGATCAGGTAAATGGTGTGAACTGGACGGGGTGGAAATACGTCGAAGTATCCGTTCCTAAGGGGAAAACCACCCCGTTAACGATGGATATGCCTGTCCGCTATATGGAGACAAGCAATCTTAACAAGAGTGCGGGAGCTATTTACGTTGATGATATCCGTGCCATTTATGGCCCGCTAGAGGAGGACAGAACACCTCCTATTCTTAAAGATGCATATCCCGGCGTGAACGAAATTGTCAAAACAGCTACACCGACCCTTTCCGTCAATGGTGAGGATGATGGTTATGATCCAGTAGTGCATCCGGGAACGACCTTAATCGATCCTGACAAAACACGAGTATATGTGGACGATCAATTAGTGGAGCATGGCTTTTATCCTCCAAAAGGTCAGATCACTTATAAACCAAAGGTTCCACTGACAGAAGGCCGTCATAAAGTAAAAGTTGCCATCCGCGATTTGAGCGGTAACCAGACGATAAAAGAATGGTATTTTACAGTAAATTTGGGCTCTCCGTTCTATGTGTACAAAACACCAGAAGTAGTATATGCCGGCAACACCTACACTTTGGACGTAACGGCAGAGAAAGCGAGCAAGCTGAAGGAAGGAAATCTTACGTTTGCTTTTAATCCGGCTGCAGTTAAAGATTTGCAGGTAATTCGGGGGAATAAGTTATCAGAAACACAAGTGGAGTCCATCATTGATCCGGCATTGGGCACTGTGCGTCTTAACTTAACGAATATCAATTCATCCAATCTGGGAGATACGGATCTCATCGGGCAAATTCAATATACAGTTCGAAATGATTTTGTGGGTCCCTACACTCAGGAGCAGTTGGCTGGAGATATTAGCAAAGCTTTTGTAATTGAAAATACATCCGGATCGGTAACTTCTACAGAGGGTACTGGAGTTCCTATTTCTTTTATTGGAGCAGCTGTTGAATCTGTTGTGAAGACACAGTTGATGCTCACTTGGAACCATTATGATCTTGCGAAGGGCTTTGATGCATCTTTTGCGGTAAAAGATCTGAATGGAAGTGTCGTTGAAGGAGCAAAGCTGCTGTTCGATGGAGTGGAGGTACAAGGTGTTGCTTCAGGGGCAAGTGGAACACTAACTACTGACTTTGTCACTTCAGCAGAAGGAACTTTTAAATTGCAGGCGGTAAAAGGAAATACCTATAGTCCTGTAATGACGTTCAAGGTTGCTCCATATGACGCTACTGCAGCTCCGCGTAATGTTAATGTTACGATGGGCCAAGATGCAGCAACTTCTCGCCAGTTCACTTGGCAGACAGAACCGTTGACCATGGATACTGTAGTAGAACTTGTGAAAAAAGCGGAGTTTACAAGCTTTCAAGCTGCGAATGTAATAAAAATTACCGGTAGCAGTTCAATTTACAACACCAACAATGACGGAACGATGCGAGTTCATAAAGCGGAGGCCACTGCGCTTACCCCCGGAACGGAATATGTATATTGTGTGGGTGATGGCGAGTCAAATGTAAGTGAGCAAGGAGCTTTTGTTACAAGTGGTGGTGAGGACACTTCTACAAAATTCCTGTTTATCGGAGATTCCCAAGCAGATTCTAAGGCTGGTTTTGGTCTTTGGGGAGATACGATTGAAGCGGCTTACGCGTATATGCCGGATGCGGAAATGCTGGTACATGCTGGAGATATGGTGGATAAGGGCTTTGAACAAGAGCAGTGGAACTGGTGGTTTGATGCAGCTCAAAAGCAGCTGATGAATACCACACTTGTTCCGATTATCGGGAACCATGAAGTGATGGGAACCAATGGAGATGGGGATTATCTGGCGCAATTCAATAACCCGCAAAACGGTGCGGCGAGCGTAAAAGGTACGAATTATTCTTTTGATATTAAGGATACGCACTTTGTGGTTATGAATACAGAGCATGCAGGTAGTCCGTTCACTGAACAGGCCGAGTGGTTGGATCAGGATCTTTCCGCTACAGATAAAAAGTGGAAGGTGATTTTTTTCCATCAAGGACCGTACGGCAGCATCTATTCGAATGAGCAGGTACAAGCGAAGTGGGTTCCGGTCTTTGATAAGCACAACGTAGATTTGGTGATGAACGGTCATGATCATATCTATTTGCGAACTTTTCCAATGAAGGAGGGTAAACAGGTTGCAGAAGACGAAGGCACTCGGTATGTTATCGGCGGTTCCTCGGGTCCTAAGTTCTATGCGCTGACACCACGTTTTTGGCAGGAAAAAATATATGACGAAGATGAGCAAATCTATACGGCTGTTGAGATTGAGAAGAACGAGATTACGGTTACCGCAAGAACAGTAGACGGGGTTGAGATTGACCGTTTAGTGATCGGCAAATTGGTTCCGGAATCCATTACGCTGGATCAAACTGCTGTAGAGCTTGAGCCTGGGGCTAGCCTGCAATTGCAAGCTAAGGTGGGGCCGGAAGAGGCTAATCATCTGACAAAGCTTTGGTCCATCGTTCCTGATCCGGCAGAATCAGTTGTTACTGTAAATGAAAATGGCTTGGTTACTGCATTGAAGCCAGGGACAGCTAAGATAAGAGTCACAGTGGCAGGTTACCCGAATATTTTTGCCGAAAGTACGATAACTGTAGATGCGCTGCAAGCAATTAAGCTTCAGGGAAAGAGACAGCTTAAACCGGAAGAAGTCGACCAATCTGTAACAGAAGCTGTCTACGCATCTGGAAAACGTACCGCAATATTAGATGGACTTCATTATTCCAGCTCGAATGAGCATATTGCTACGATCAATGAACAGGGTTTAGTTCAGGCTCATCAGAAAGGCTCCACTGTGATTTCAGTAACCTATAGGGAGTTCGCCTCGGAGTATAACCTTATAGTAACAAATGATGAAGCACCTATTCTTACAGAAATAACAATGGATGGGCCGGATTCGCTGGAACAAGGAAGTAAAGGCTCCGTTGTTGTTCAGGCGGTATACAGTGACGGCAGCAAGCAAGAATTGTTCGAGGAAGTAATCTTTGATACATCTGATCATTCCATTGCAATGATTAGTGAGGCTGGAGAACTTCATGCTCTGAGTGCTGGTACAACAAAAGTCAGCGCTGTTTATAACGGTTTGAGCACTGAATATATTCTGATAGTGACTGAGGGCTCGCCGGGTACGACACCAAGCCCAGAGCCGACACCAACACCAACACCAACACCGATACCAACACCAACACCGATACCAACACCAACACCAACACCGACACCAACACCAAGTCCAGAGCCAACATCAACGCCGGGTGCTAGGGTGCCGGGACCTGCGGTGACACCAACGCCAACCGCTACACCAACTCCGTCGGCATCAGCACAAACGGGCGTAGTCACCATAACGGCTTCTCAACTGTCAGAGAGCAAGAATGCTCAAGGTGAAGTTGTGGTTTCTGTTAATGGGGCGATTACGGAATTACTTTTGCCAGGCAATGCAGCAGAGCTGCTTGGACACGCACCGCTTAGAGTGGTTATGCAGGATTTATCCGTTACGATTCCTGCTACAGTACTGGCAGAACTAAGTAAGCTAATCTCAGCTGAGGCTCTTGCCAAGAGTACGATTTCGCTACGGCTGAAACCTGTAGCTGATAATACAGCAGTGGATCTGTTGGCTCGTGCAAGTGCACTTGCGGGTGCACAATTGCGGGCGAAAAGTGATCTGCGGGAATGGTCGCTTAGCATATTCACACAAAATGATCAGTCCTTCTCGTTAAGACAGTTTGCAGAGCCGATTATGATTTCATATAAGGTCGGTGCAGATGTAGATCGAAGCTTATTCGGTATTTATTTTATCGAAGACGTGGGTAAATTAGAGTATATGAGCAGTACATGGACGAATGGTTATCTATCTGCTGCCGTCAGTCATTTTAGTAAATACATTGTTTTAGAAGTTGATAAAACATTCAAAGATTTGAAGTCCGATCACTGGGCTTACCTTGCTGTGAAGCAGCTTGCGGCAAAACAATTTGTACAAGGTGTTGCTGCGGACCAATTTGATCCGAACCGTGCGGTTACACGGGCGGAGTTCACAGCGATGTTAGTTCGTGCGCTTGGCTTGAAAGGTCAAGCGGAACCTGCTTTCGCTGATGTACCTGCAGATAAATGGTATGCAGAAGCAGTAGGGTTAGCCAAACAAGCTGGAGTGATTAACGGCCAGACTGCTTCACAGTTTGAACCGGAGGCGAAAATCTCCCGCCAGGAGATGGCTGCAATGCTGGCTCGTGCATATGCTTACGCGAAGAGTAATGTATCTGTAGCTAGCCGTAACATTTCGGCATTCAACGATATTGGTTATGCTCCACAGTGGGCTCAAGAGGCAATCAGCGAAGTGTACAGACTTGGTTTGATGCAAGGACGGGCTGAAGGACAATTTGCACCGAACCAAAACGGAACACGTGCTGAAAGTGCACAGATGATCCTCAACCTGCTGAGTGTTATGGAGTAATGATTGTGGCCAGTCTCAGGTTGATGGGGACTGGCTGTTTTTTTGATAATTCGATTAGGTGGATATGTGCAGGGTACGCACGTATGTACACAGAGGGGGAAAGCGAATTAAAAGTAAAAACAGGTGGTGAGACACAAAGGATTGGAGAAGGGAAAATGGAGAACGGAAAGTTAAGGCACGCTCGCTGAGGCAGGCTAAAGTACGCTTGCTGAGGTACGCTAAAGCTAAAGTACGCTCGCTGAGGTGTGCTAAAGCTAAAGTACGCCAACAGCGATGCACACTTGGTAAGTTCGGCTCGGACGAGCTACTTTTATCAAGAAAGTTTGTTTTAACAGATAGCCTCGATGGTTTGGGATCGTAACGGACTGTATTGCCGCTATTTTAACTTTTTGGTCCATTTTTCCAAATTTTCGGACTCCATAGCTCTTATTGTCATACTTTTGCCCGGAATCGTAATATATTTTAATGAATAGCTGCATCTGAGTCCGATAGATGAGCAGAATGGCTGAAATCAGCTTAATAAGGTCTCCTCGGTCCGATGAGGTAGAATTGAGTGAGCTAGGTGAGTTAGTTGAGTCAGGTGAGCCAAGTGGAGCTAGGTGAGTCAGGTGAGCCAAGGGGAGCAAGGTGAGTAAGGTGAGCTAGTTGAGCCAAGTGTGCCAAGTGAGCCAGGTGAGTAAAGTGAGCAGAAAGCGGAAGGTAAGACCAAGAAGATGGATGGGGCTTAAGCAGAAAGTAAAACTGAGGCGAGTAACGAGCATATTCCAAATCCTTACAGACGAGCGCTGAGTCTTTTTCCGGTATTTTGTAAAAATAGGGTTATATTGGGCGTGGAATACTGGGAATTACTCTTCAGAGGCAAGTAAAAACAAGGAATAATTGTTATTAGCCAACACAAATTGTTATGTTGTGTTATGATAGTAGGGAGGTGACTCCCATGAATGATTTTGAGAACTATCCCGATGAGCTGGGTAATTTCATTCGGCACATCAGAAAGACGAGAGGGTTAACCTTAAGAGGACTGGAAGAAAAGAGCGGTATAAGTTACTCACAGCTTAGCAAAATCGAACGTGGAGAGAGCATTCCGCTTAAAGACAATCTGGACAAGATCATTGAAGCGCTTGGAACGGATCTGAAGAATCGGATGTACCATTTGGCAGATTATATGCCAGATATTGAATATATTAAGACCTTGAAGCAAGGATATGAGCTGCCACAGCTCAAACAGTCTCAAGATTACATCTACGAGACAGCCTTTAACAAGCTTAAGGAATTCAGAGCGAAGGAAGGGAAAGAAACATCGTACGTTTCCTTTGATTCGAATGAAGTTATAGTTTACGAAACGGAATATGGGGCAGGAATGGTAATAGAGAAGATTGAGAAATACAATCTGACCGATGTCCTGAACGATAAGTTTGAGGGTAACCTCGACTCCTTAAGAAAGAGCCCCCGTAAAGGGCGTCAAGCCTTTCTATTTGGCGAGTGGCTACGGGAGTGCGTTTATGAACTGAAGGAAGAGGAACAGGATCAGGTCATACAAGCACTTAAAGAATTTACTCAGTTTAAAGTACAACAAATAAAGGGTGCTTATAAATAATGTATGCCTTTTGCTAATGATCTCAAAAATGAATGAATGTTGCCCTTTCTTGCAGCCATCTATTCATCTTGATCCATAAACTAACAACTAAAAATGGTTTGACAGAAAAGGGGATATTAATAATGAAAATTAACATGAAGTTTACCAGCAAGGGCAAAGTCGCTATAGAGAATTTTAATAACGAGGAATTGCTGGAGATCTTCGCACGTTACATCAAGACATTATCCAAAAAGTATGACATCGAAGTTGATGTTCCTCTTGAAGCGAATCAAAACATTGTTGGTGATGGTGCGGTAATCGCAACTGCAAAAAATGTGAAATGTGATGTTGAAACTTTCTTTAAAGAATTGGGCAGAGATATTAAAGTTCCCTTGAAGAAAAGACTAGGCGGCAAATTGGAAAATGTTTTCAAAACAGAAATTACAGAATAGAGCATTATTTTTATCTCAGATTAACCATCATATGTGCATATAAAAAAGGTAGGGCCGCGGAGGCTCTACCTTTTTTATGTTAATGTAGTTGACTTAAGGCGACCTAAGGAGCTTATTGTTGGTTGAAGCTGAAGAAAAATGTCTACCATGCGTCAGTGTGAATTTAATGGGGAAGGGGATGTTATATATTTTCAGAATCTATGAGATTTCTACTTCTCATGATCTCTTTAATAATTTCAATGAAATCCGGTAACGCATGGGCATCAATCGCTAGCTCATAGATTCTTAGTAAATCCTCGTCAGATATAGATTCCAGAGATGAGGGCCGTGGAGAGGGATGAAAATAGTAATTCATTATGATCCTCCATCATTAATTGTTTTTTTATTATAGGTTTATCTATATGGTATCATTTGGAATAGGATCCGTCTCCTGTCATTCATCCTACGAATTTATCTTTACATTTGAGGATTATTATGGCATAATGTGCGATTTTGAGGAAATTACTAAAAAGTTTCAATTTTTAATAAAATAATCCCGGCATGCGTGAACATGCCGGGATTATTAAAAAACTGAATTTTATTCTGACGGTTTTTTCTTTTGTGAAGCAAGATACTTCTTAAGGCGAGGTTCATTGGATTCCGAAACAGTAGTGAACTGCGTACCTTGATTAAAGCATACAATCTTCCGCCCGGGATCATAGCCTTCTATGTTGTTGATATTGACGACATTGCTGCGGTCAAGGCGTTCGAATCCCTTACCCTCATACGCTACGGAAAGATCGGAAAGCGTGGTGGGGAGAATAAATTCGCCTTCTTTCGTATGGACGAATATTGTATTTTTATAATTCGAGAAATACAATATATCTTCCTCTAGAATATCACTAGAGGAACCGTCTTTCTGTAAGACACGCATCTTTTCCCCATCCTTGTTTAATTACTTGCGCAGTTCTTTTGGAATTTCAGGGCTGTAAGCTGCTGGTTTTAAAATTTTTGTAAAAACTTGAGCAGAAGTACCCAGTAGGTTAGAAGCATAACGAGCTAAGGTTTTTTTCATCTGATTGACCTCCTTTGTAATGGGATTATAACTGTAAAGGATTGAACTAAAAATGCCAATCCAATGACAGACGAATGGATCCAAAAATTCAAAGAAACCAGAATTATGGAAATGATCTTTAAACCCAAATACCATTCTTTGGGGATTTGAGCATTAGCATCAGGATTCGGAGCACATAAGATCATTACAAGTAAAGAAAAAAGATTAATCCAAATCAAATGGTTATGTATTAGATAGGTAATATGAGGGATAAGTGAACAGATAAAGATAGATACAATATTGCAGGCTCTTGCGGATTTTAAATGCACACCACCAGATGACATTCTTAGGAGTATGAAGCTGAATAAGGCTAAGAATGTTTCCTTAAGCTGTCCAGTGAGCCCGCCAATGCATAACGAAGTCATAATAATTAATAAAGTATTCATAATAATGCTAAGGGCATAATGCATGATTTCAATAGAATGCGTTTGCTCTGGATTACTTTTCTTAATGAACTCAACAATTTTAAGAGATAAATGATTCATAATTATTTCTGTCCTTTTTGTATGAGAAATATAGATATCCCCATAATAGTATTCCATAGAGAAATGGGATTATGAAAAAGAAACGAGATTCAAAAAAGTAGTTGAGTGAAGTAACGACAATTATTGTAGGAAGATTAAGAGCGAATAATATTTTTTCATTAGTCGTTGGTTTAATTTTTACATCGGGTTTATCAGGTACAAAGTCATATCCAATACGTTTATGACCTACATACATACCAATGAGAATCGCGGTTAATGCTGATAAAACCTGCATTGTAATCATGTTTTTGGTAATCGGATTCAAGATATTTAGAGGCATGATGATTACAGAGTTTAATAGATACATAAGACTGGTCTGAATCACCAAGTATGCTTGATAGGTCATCCCGGTTAATATAGAAGCGTAGAAGGGATGAATCCGGAATAACATCCACATAAAACAAAACATTAGTGCATATTGTGAGAAAATATCTAATGGAAACATCCCATAGTTGATCCTAATTGTATAAGAAGAAAAGCCCATAATAAAACTAGCAAACACCATCTCTTTATGATATAAATCAATTTTGAAGATTTTGAAAGCCAGAAAAAACATTGCATAAGTCTCTAGTATTGAAAATATCATAAAAAGAATAAAATCTAGCATGCCGACACTCCCGATGACTTCTAGTTTAACCAACCCTATTATTGCAAGTATCGTATAAAATGAGCTAAAATACAACAACTACAGTATAATTTTCCTCCTATTTTTTCAAAAAAATTCAAAATGAGAGGGGTTTAGACATGGATCGACGTCCAGAAAGCAGTGAGTATCTCAAAGAATTATCAAAATATGTCGATTTAGTGCCAGCTGAAGGAGACATGATTACTATTTTTAGAGAGCAGACGGATGAGATTTGCACTTTTATTTCGAATCTTACGGAAGAACAAGGGGACTATCGTTACGCTCCGGAGAAATGGAGTATCAAGGAAATGGTCGGACATCTGGCTGATACCGGAAGAATCATGTCCTACCGTTTATTGTGCATCGCCAGAGGGGATACGACTCCACTACCGGGTTTTGAAGAGAAAGACTATGTACTTACCGCCAATTTCGAAGCGCACACTTTAAAAGCATTGCTGGCCCACTACAAGCTTGTTCGAGAATCGACATTACTCCTAATGGAAACTCTGCCGGAGGAAGCATGGATCCGGAAGGGAATAGTTAACGAGGCTACTCTTTCTGCGAGAGCTCAGGCCTGCATTATGATTGGACATGACCATCATCATTTGAATATTCTTAAAGAAAGATATTTAGGGTAATATCTTCTTAATCAAAAAAGCATTCCAATAGCCTTTATGGCTTTGGGATGCTTTTTATACACGGCTATAGCGGTGGATTCTTGTGACATTTGCGGCATACCGGATAGTAAGCTTCATTGCCACCAATCTGGATTTGCTTGCCGCTATATACGGGCTTGCCGTTTTCTACTCGTAGAGCCATAGTAGCTTTGCGCTCGCAGAACCAGCAGATCGTCTTCATTTCCTCAATTTTATCAGCGTAGATCAGCATATATTTGCTGCCTTCAAATAACTGATTCTGAAAATCATTTTTAAGTCCGAAGGCCATTACCGGAATGCCCAGCTCATCAACGATACGCACTAGCTGGAGAATACATTCCTTGCTTAGAAATTGACATTCATCAATAAGTACACAGTGTGGTTTAGGTTGGTTGCTGCTGACGATATTATAAATATCTGTGTTCTCATCGATGGGGATTGCTTGTTTCCGAAGCCCAATACGAGAAGAAATAAAACCAACCTCGTCCCGGTCGTCTATGGATGGAGTGAAAATGAGCACCGATTTCCCCTGCTCTTCATAATTATGTGCAACCTTGAGTATCTCAATAGATTTACCACTGTTCATTGCTCCGTATTTGAAAAACAATTGTGCCACTTCCATCTATCCTTTCGTAAAAAAACATTGATTATATCTTAAAAATGCGACCATATTAGAGTATCATATTCGGATCAGATGTATCCAGTGAAAACATTGCGATTGATTGGATGTGGTATGATAAGAGGTAATAAGAGATGGGAAAGGAAGTAATAAGTGTGACTGAAAGATTAGACGAATATAAGGAACGGTTAGCTCTTTTGCAGCAGAATGGAGATTTATCCAGTGACACTGAAAGCTTGCTGGAAGAAATGATGGCGGATTTGGTGGAATTGAATCGGAGTAATAAAGCACTGCGTCGAGCAATACTGAAAACTGGACAGGCTTCCACGATGTCAACTCGGTTAAGGGATGCACTGTACGAATAGAAAAAGAGGGTATGCGAATGGCTTTGATTTTCTCTTTTCTCAAAAAATATAAGGTAGCTGCAATAGCTGCCCTTGTAATGATGCTCATTGAATTGACGGTAGAATTATCACAGCCTTTGATCATTTCCAAAATCATTGACTTGGGGATCCGAGAAAAAGATACCTCTGTAGTATGGCTGTGGGGCAGTGTATTGATCGGCAGCGCGGTAGTTGCGTTTACAGCCGGGGTACTCAGTTCTTTTTTTGCTGCCCATGCAAGTCAGAGCTTTGCGTTCGATCTTAGGGACAAATTGTACGAAAAGGTACAGTCTTTTACGTATGAAGTATTTAATCGTTTTGCTACTTCGTCACTGATTACCCGTCTGACTGGCGATGTATCACAGCTGCAGGATACTATTTTTATGAGCTTGCGCTTTATGACACGGGTGCCACTTGTTGTGGTAGGCAGTGTGATTATGGCGTTAGTTGTTCATGTGAAGCTGGGATTACTGCTGACGGTGGCGTTACCTTTGTTGATTTTTTTCCTCTACTGGATTATGAGAAAAGCTTCCTTGTTATTTCGTACGGTCCAGCAGCGTTTAGACGGAGTTAATGGCGTGATTCAGGAGAATCTTACGGGTATTCGCTTGATCCGCGTATTTGTGCGTATGGGGTATGAGATTGAACGTTTCACGGTATTTAGCGGGAATTTGATGAGATCAACAGTGTCTGCCTTGCGTTTGACTGAGACGACGATGCCTTTTGTTATGCTTATTGTGAATGCGGCGATTTTGGCGATTTTATGGTTTGGACGGATAGCCATTTCCAACGGGGATGCTACTTTGGGTCAGACTGTTGCTGTTATTAATTACTCCTTGCGAACAATTGGGGCGTTATCAGCTATCTCTGGTCTTGTTGTAACGTTTTCCCGCGCTCGTGCCTCCTCTCAGCGTGTTTCAGAAGTTATGGAAGCGGGAGCTGGAGTTCGTGAAGGCGGGACTTTGCAAGGCGAGCCGATTCAGGGCCACGTTAAATTTGAAGGCGTTTGCTTTAAGTATCCTAATAGTGATATCTCTGTCCTGGAGGACATTCATTTTGAAGTAGCTGCTGGTGAGCGAGTAGCGATTATGGGGGCGACCGGATCAGGAAAATCCTCACTCGTGAGTTTGATTCCGCGCTTGTATGAAGAGACAGACGGCACCATTTGGATTGACGGTGAAAAAAGTGCTGATATCGATATTTCCAGACTGCGGAAATCGATAGGTTATGTGCCTCAGGAATTGCAGCTTTTCAGCGGATCAATTCGCGATAATATTGCATGGGGCAATGAACACGCCACACTGGAACAAATCCAACAAGCAGCGGGAGCTGCACAAATTCACGAGACGGTAAAAGGGTTGCCAGATGGTTATGACACGATGCTTGGTCAACGAGGGGTTAATCTCTCCGGCGGACAAAAGCAGCGGTTAACGATTGCCCGTGCACTTGTTAGAAAACCGGCTATGTTGATCCTTGATGACAGCACCAGTGCCCTTGATGCGGTTACGGAAGGGCTATTGCTGGAGGCGCTAAAGGATATCTCCTGTACAACCTTTTTGATTACTCAGAAAATCAGTTCAACGGCATCAGCCGATTTGATCCTGTTGCTGGATGAGGGACGATTAATTGGCAAAGGCTCGCATAAGGAGCTTATGGCAAGCTCCGAGCTGTACCGCAAGATTTATGAATCACAGGTAGAGGAGGCGAAGCAGCATGTTCAAAGCATTAATTGAACCTTTTCGTCATCCTAAACCGAATTTTGAACTTGGCGTGGGACGAAGTCTAGGGACAGCATCTGGCGGCAAACCCAAAGCAAAGGCGAAGGATTGGTCAGGGACGCTGATCCGGATCTGGAGTTATCTAGCTGAGCGTAAAGCCAAGCTTATTCTTGTACTGATCATGGTTGTCTTCAGCTCAGCGCTAGCGCTGCTGGGGCCATACATGATTGGCAGAGCGGTGGATAATTATCTGGAAGGTACCGGCGGGCGATCATGGGTTGTTTTTCTGACAAGCCTTGCTTGTGTGTACATTTTTTATTCTCTGACTTCTTGGCTGCAAAACATATGGATGATCGAAATTGCTCAAGAAACTGTATTACGGATGCGTACGGAGCTATTCTCCCATTTACACCGTCTGCCTATTTCCTTTTTTAATCGGAGACAGCAGGGGGAAATTATGAGCCGTCTTACCAATGATATCGAGAACGTCAGCTCTACGTTGAATAGCTCGGCTATTCAGATATTTTCAAGTGTCTTAACCTTGCTAGGAACCGTAGGGGTTATGCTGTGGCTTAGTCCCTTGTTGACGCTGCTCACATTCCTCGTAGTGCCTTTGATGTTGTTAGGCATGCGCTGGATTACACGCCGTACAGGCCCATTATTTAAAGAACGTCAGCGCAATGTAGGGGAGCTTAACGGTTATATTGAGGAGACCTTATCCGGACAACGGATTATCAAGGCTTTTTCACAAGAGGAACGCGTCATCTCTGGTTTTCATGAACGCAACAAGCGAATTATGCTGTCAGGCTACTGGGCGCAGTCCATTTCTGGTTTCATCCCCAAGCTTATGAATGGTCTTAATAATCTCAGCTTCGCCATAGTTGCAGGAATTGGTGGTCTGCTTGCGATCCGTGGGTCGATTACAGTGGGTGTGATCATCGTATTCGTGGAATATACCCGCCAGTTTACTCGTCCGCTTAATGATTTAGCGAATCAGTGGAATACCTTGCTCTCAGCGGTGGCAGGGGCCGAGCGGGTGTTTGAAGTGCTGGACGAAGAGACCGAGGCTAAAGATGAAGGTGCAGCCAAATCACTTGAAACTGTACAGGGTGCGGTGAAGTTTGAAAATGTAGATTTTTCTTATGATGGAGGTTCTAACACGCTGCAGGATATCAGCTTTGTAGCGAAGCCTGGCGAGATGATCGCTTTAGTTGGACCTACCGGTGCAGGCAAAACAACGCTAATTGGGCTGTTATCCCGTTTCTATGATCCTAATCAGGGGAAAATCACGCTGGATGGCTTAGATATCACTTCGATTCGGCGGGAAAGCTTGAGAAGTCATATGGCCTTTGTATTGCAGGATTCCTTTTTGTTCAAAGGGAGTATCCGCGATAACATCCGATACGGGAGGCTGGATGCGTCCGATGAAGAGGTTGAAGAGGCGGCTAAGCTGGCCAATGCCCATTCTTTTATTATGCGAATGCCCGAAGGTTATGAACGGATGCTCTCGGCGGATGGCAGCGGTATAAGCCAAGGGCAGAAGCAGCTGCTCTCCATTGCGAGAGCGATTCTTGCTAACCCCTCTATGCTTGTGCTTGATGAAGCAACCAGCAGTATTGATACAGTGACCGAGATCAAGATTCAGGAAGGGCTGCAGGCGCTGATGAAAGGGCGAACGAGCTTCGTCATTGCTCATAGACTTGGCACGATACGTGCAGCTGATCGAATTCTTGTGCTTCAGGGCGGCAGATTATTGCAGCAAGGCTCTCATGAAGAGCTGCTGAAGCAAGGCGGACTGTACAGCGAGTTGGTACAGGGGCGGCGGAAAGAGGCGCTTGATAAGGCGGGTATTTAAGAAAAAGGTGAGAATTTTCAGGGAGCGCAGATTGCGTCCATGAAGTTCTCGCCTTTATGTTATTTGTGATAGATAACGAGCACCAGATCGGGTGACCTGGGAGGCTTTGAATGTGGGGAAATCTATTGTACAAATTACAATCAGCAGGGTAATAAGGCTTGATTGTGTGCGATTCGAGATTCAGATGATTAGGTGAATAAATGATGAGATGAAAAAGCTGATCCTAAGTTTAGCATAGCTCTTAAGAGATCGTTTCCTGCGTTCCGGCTTGTTTCGCCTTTTGCTTCTCCTTGAACCTTGGACCTACGTAATTCTTCTTACGGTCCCTAGCCAGAATCCAGCCACCAAGGAAAGTCATGCCAGCTGCGAAGAGCAGCAATCCACCACCGAAATGCAGCCAAGCAAAGTGGGGCACTACAGAATCATCACCATGCATGGATATGTAATCAAAAATATCATCCTTCATCATGAGGAAGCCCTTCATTGCTATTAAGCCCGGAAACACAAGAATAAGGATGGCAATGAAGCGTGAAATTAACAGTTTCATAAGTGTCTCCTACCCCTCTTAGCCCTTTAGATTCACCCATATGATAACGCTTTAGCAAGAAAAAGTCCATTTGCATATGACGTTTATAAGTTTTGTAATAGAGCAAAAAGAGAGTACAATATACTAAGTAAAATGAACTTACGTGTAATGACTGGAGGATACATATCATGACAATTTCATGTGACGTGGCCATACTTGGCGGAGGTACTGGAGGGTATGTGGCGGCTATTCGCGCTGCACAGCTTGGAAAGTCCGTTGTCGTCATCGAAATGGACAAACTGGGAGGAACCTGTCTGCATCGGGGCTGCATTCCTAGTAAATCGCTGCTCCGTAGTGCAGAGGTATATGCTGAAATCAATGAGAGCGAGAGCTATGGCATTGAGACAAGCGGTGTACAGCTGGTATTCCCAAAGGTACAGAAACGCAAAGAAGCTGTAGTTGAGCAACTTCATCAAGGCGTACAATATTTGATGCGCAAAAATAAAATACAAGTTGTCAAAGGTAAAGGGCGCGTAACGGGTCCTTCTATTTTTTCTCCGCGCAGCGGTGCTGTAGCTGTGGAACTGGAAGATGGGGAGATGGAAACAGTAGTTTCCAGCCATCTTATTATCGCTACGGGCTCACGCCCACGAGTATTGCCTGGTCTCGAACCAGACGGGAAAGTGATTCTTAGCAGTGATGAAGCGCTCATGCTCGAAGAGCTGCCATCCTCTATCATCATTGTGGGCGGTGGTGTAATTGGGGTCGAATGGGCTTCAATGCTGGCTGATTTTGGAGTGCAGGTGACTGTGGTTGAAGCGGCAGGTCAGTTACTGCCTCAAGAGGATGAAGAGATAGCTAAGGAACTGCAACGTTTGTTGAAAAAGCGTGGGGTTAAGGTACTGACTGAAACTACAGTGGATGCTGCAACCTGCCAGGTAACGGAGGATGGAATTTCGATCGAAGCCCGTAAGGGAGAGCAAAGTCAAAGCCTAACGGCAGAAAAATTGCTTGTATCCGTAGGCAGAGTGGCCAACATCGAGAATATTGGTCTGGAAAACACAGACATTCGCTTTGACAAAGGGATTATTGCTGTAAACGCTAGTATGCAGACGGCAGAGCCGCATATTTATGCCATTGGCGACTGCATCGGTGGGCTTCAATTGGCTCATGCAGCCAGTCATGAAGGGATAATGGCGGTTAATCATCTATCTGGTGAGAAGCTACATCCTTATCATACACATTTAGTACCACGTTGTGTCTATACTCGACCTGAGGTAGCAAGTGTGGGTTACACCGAGAAGGAAGCTAAACAGCTTGGACATGATGTAGTGATTGGGAAGTTCCCATTCTCGGCCATTGGTAAGGCAATTGTATATGGCCAGAAGGACGGATTTGTCAAAGTTGTAGCCGATCGTAGCAGTGGAGATATTCTTGGTGTGCAGATGATTGGTCCTCATGTGACGGATCTAATTGGAGAAGCGGCCTTGGCACAGCTTCTGGATGCAACACCTTGGGAGATTGGTGAAGCTATACATGCTCACCCTACCCTTTCGGAGATTATCGGAGAAGCAATGTTAGCTGTGGATGGAAGATCTATTGGATTTTAGTTTTTCTTAGCTTTTCTTTTTGGGTAGAAAGGGATTATAATATACTCAAGTCAAGTCTTAGTACCAGGTTTTAAGATCAGGGCACAATTGGTCTTAATTCCTGTAAGACTTCAGGCTTTATGAATAAGGAGGTATCTCTTTATGGAATCCCAAGGTACTGTAGAAACGATTAACAGACATAAGCAGCTTGGACTTAGTGACGGCCAGGTCATCGATATGTACAGATATATGTCGCTCGCTCGTAAATACGATGAGCGCAGTCTGCTGCTTCAGCGCGCTGGCAAGATCAACTTTCATGTCTCCGGTATAGGCCAGGAGGCGGGTCAGGTGGCGGCGGCGTTCGCGCTGGACCGGCAAAATGATTATTTTTTACCTTATTACCGCGATTATGCTTTCGTGCTCTCAGTGGGTATGACTACACGCGAACTTATGTTGTCCGTATTCGCTAAGGCAGAAGATCCAAACAGTGGTGGGCGGCAAATGCCGGGTCACTTTGGCAGCAAACGTCTGCGTATTGTGACAGGGTCAAGCCCTGTAACCACTCAGGTCCCTCATGCGGTTGGCTTTGCTCTGGCGGCCAAAATGCAGAAGAAGAAATTCGTCTCCTTTGTAACCTTCGGTGAAGGTTCCAGCAATCAGGGGGATTTTCATGAAGCTTGTAACTTTGCCGGAGTGAATAAGCTGCCGGTTATTATCATGTGCCAGAACAATCAGTACGCAATCTCTGTTCCTGTTCATAAACAGTTAGGCGGCAAGGTTAGCGACCGTGCGCTGGGTTATGGATTTCCTGGTGTGCGTGTAGACGGAAACGATCCGCTTGAGGTTTATCGTGTCGTTAAGGAAGCGCGGGAAAGAGCCCTCGCGGGTGAAGGTCCTACGCTGATTGAAGCGATGATGTACCGTTTGTCTCCACACTCCACCTCAGATAATGATCTGGCTTACCGGACCAAAGAAGAGGTTGATGAGAACTGGAAGAAGGACGGCGTAGCAGGATTCCGTAATTACTTGATCGGTCTGGGATTGTGGAGTGACGAGCAAGAACAAGATCTTGCTGCTGAATGCAATCTTGAGCTTAAAGCGGCTATCGAGTATGCCGATAATGCTCCGTTCCCGAAACCGGAAGACACACTGCTGCATGTATACAGTGATTCCGACCTCAAAGGAGGGGCATAAACCATGGCTATAATGGAATATATCGATGCCATCAGGCTCGCGATGAAGGAAGAAATGGAGCGCGATGATTCCGTGTTCGTGCTTGGTGAGGACGTTGGTCTCAAAGGCGGCGTATTTACCACAACTAAAGGTCTACAGGAACAGTTTGGCGAAGAGCGGGTTATGGATACACCCCTCGCTGAATCAGCGATTGCTGGTGTAGCCATCGGAGCAGCTATGTACGGAATGAAACCAATAGCTGAAATGCAATACTCCGACTTTATGCTTCCGGCGACGAATCAAATTATCAGTGAAGCGGCTAAAATCCGCTATCGTTCAAATAACGATTGGAGTTGCCCGGTTGTCATTCGTGCCCCTATTGGTGGCGGGGTGTTCGGCGGTTTGTATCATTCACAGTGTCCAGAATCGATTTTCTTTGGAACACCTGGATTGAAGATTGTAGCGCCTTACTCCGCTTATGATGCTAAAGGATTGTTGAAAGCAGCTGTTCGTGATCCTGATCCGGTTCTTTTCTTTGAGAACAAAAAGTGTTACAAGCTGATCAAGGAAGAAGTGCCGGAAGGAGATTACACCGTTCCAATTGGCGAAGCTAATCTGCTGCGTGAGGGAACGGATATTACGGTGATTGGCTACAGTCTCCCGCTGCATTTTGCTATGCAGGCTGCGGAAGAATTGGAACGCGAGGAAGGAATTACAGCACATATTCTTGATCTGCGTACCTTGCAACCGCTGGATCGTGATGCGATCATAGCTGCTGCCCGTCAGACCGGTAAGGTATTGATTGTGCATGAAGATAATAAAACAGGCGGAATTGGCGGCGAAGTGGCGGCCATTATCGCTGAGCATTGTCTGTTCGAGCTGGATGCACCAATCTTCCGTCTTTGTGGTCCCGATGTTCCGGCGATGCCAATCAGCCCGCCAATGGAGAAGTTTTTCATGCTAAGTAAAGAAAAAGTGAAGGCGGAAATGCTCCGGCTGGCACAATATTAATTTGTTGAGTAGATGCGAAGCTTCCTAAAACTCAGGTGATGCTGACGAAGCTTCGTAAAACTTTAAGAATATGCTTACGAAGCAAGTTTTACTATGTAGTCTTTCTAAGAGTCAATGCTTCGTAAAACTTTTAAGGAGTGAAAAGATGTCTGACAACCAAAAGTTGACTGACGTGATCATGCCGCAGCTGGCGGAATCGCTAGTATCGGCGACGATCGGCAAATGGCTGAAGAAACCGGGCGATCCGGTAGAGCAATACGAACCAATATGTGAGCTTATTACAGATAAAGTAAATGCGGAATTACCTTCAACGATAGATGGAGTTATGGGTGAACTATTGGCGGAAGAAGGCCAGGTTGTCAATGTCGGCGAAGTCATTTGTCGTATAGCCGTGCCTGTGACTGCATCTGCTGCTGCAAACGTGACTAACACTAACACAGTTGCAGCTAATTCCTCTAATAATGTTGCAGGACAAAGTGCGACTTCAACTGCTGGCGATATGATGCGTGCACGCTATTCTCCTGCGGTACAGACTTTGGCTGCTGAACATAACATCGATCTGACTTTAGTTGCTGGTACTGGTATGGGTGGTCGGATTACCCGTAAGGATGTGCTGACCTTCCTCGAAAGCGGCGGAGCTAGATCTGCAGCTTCGATTTCTGCTAGCCAGCCTGCCCCAATGGCGTCACAACCGCCTGCTCCACAGTTCGTTCAAGCCCAAGAGAAGAAGGCAGAAGAGCCACTTCGCCATTCGGGTCTACACTTGAGCGAATCTCCTCGTATTCCAACAATTGAAGTTGAGGGTGGCAGAGGCAGCAGTTCTGAATACCTGATTGATGTAACGCCAATCCGGAATACAATTGCTACAAGAATGCGTCAAAGTGTCTCTGAGATTCCGCATGCTTGGACAATGATTGAGGTAGACGTGACTAATCTGGTCGCACTGCGCAATAAACATAAGGAAGAATTCAAGCGCGAGGAAGGCATCAATCTAACCTATCTGGCTTTCATGATGAAGGCTGTTGTGAGTGCGATTAAGGATTACCCGATTATGAACTCTGTCTGGGCTGTAGACAAAATTATTGTCAAACGTGATATCAATATCTCGTTAGCGGTAGGTACAGAAGATTCGGTTATCACTCCTGTGATTAAGAAGGCTGATCAGAAAAATGTCGCTGGGTTGGCTCGTGAGATTGATGAATTGGCACAAAAAACACGCGAAGGCAAACTTAGTCTGGAAGATTTGCAGGGAGGGACTTTCACTGTAAATAATACAGGCTCGTTTGGCTCCATTCTTTCTTATCCAATCATTAACTATCCACAAGCAGCGATTCTGACCTTTGAATCGATTGTGAAAAAGCCTGTGGTCATCAATGATATGATTGCTGTTCGCTCAATGGCTAATATTTGTCTGTCCCTGGATCACCGGATTCTGGACGGAGTCATTTGTGGCCGTTTCTTGCAACGCGTCAAGGATAATATAGAAGGATATACACCGGACACTAAGCTCTATTAATGAATAACTAGCCAAACTGTGCAGGCAGGAGACTGGAAAAGGGGACCTGACGGTATGAAAAATACGGATTTTCGTAAGCTGCAGATTTCATATGACCCCATTATGGAGTATGGGACGGCCTGGGAGCTGCAAAAAGAAAGTGTGCATGCCATTGATTCTGGCGAGCAGCCGGAGCGACTTATTCTTTTGCAGCATCCGCCTACCTATACTATCGGTTCACAAAATCATCCTGAACATCTTCTCTTGGATCAAGAGCAGCTCGAAGAAAAAGGAATCGCGCTGTTTGAAATCGATCGCGGAGGAGATATTACATATCACGGACCAGGTCAGCTTGTAGGTTATCCGATCCTTAAGCTCGGAGAGGATGGCAAAGTGGATTTGCATGGGTACTTGCGCAGTCTGGAGGCTGTTATTATTGATTATTTGGCATCCTACGGAATTGTCGGAGATCGTAAACCGGAGTATACCGGAGTCTGGGTTGGCGATGAGAAGATCTGTGCTATTGGTGTGAAGTTTAATAAGAGTAAATTTCGAAGAGGTTTTATTACCAGTCACGGTTTTGCTTTTAACATTTCTGAGGGGATTGCGGCGCGCGGGTTTCAAGGGATTATTCCATGCGGGATCACCGATTTTGGAATAACTTCTCTAGAGGAATGTGCAGGTCGTCGATTTGAGCTTCAAGAGGTGGCTAGAGAGCTGGTCCCATATTTCTTGAAACATTTTCCATATGAAGAGCTGATGGATACTTTCTGTGATATGGCAAAGGCTGATTAAGAACAAACGTGCAGGCCAAATAGCGGCAAGGTGTTCCTAGCCGCTATTATTAATGCTTCCTGAGCAATGTTTAACCTGCAAGGAACGGCTCGATAACCATAAATAGCGTAGAGGCAATCATGGCAAACAACATGACGTAGATGAAGATCTTGAACCATTTATTACGTTGCATGGGTAACTCCTTTAGATTTAGTTTAAGTTATTAACATGAAGATGGTAATGCCGTACAACCATTGTACCGTATTCACGAAAGAGAGGGAAGTCCAGTGATTTCACAAGACCGATTGATTCAGGAGTTTATGGAACTTGTCCAAGTTGATAGCGAAACAAGAAATGAACGGCAGATTGCCGATGTCCTTAAGAGTAAGTTTAACGCACTGGGTTTAGAAGTGCTCGAAGACGATTCCCAGGAAAGAACCGGACATGGAGCAGGTAATCTATTCATTACCTGGCCAGCTGAGAATGGAGGAGCTGCTCCAAAGCTTCTGTTCACTTGCCATATGGATACGGTTGTTCCCGGACAAAATATCAAGCCTACACTTGGTTCAGATGGATGGATTACAAGTGATGGCACTACGATTCTTGGAGCCGATGACAAAGCAGGGCTTGCTGCGTTGTTCGAAGCCATTCGTGTTATCCAAGAGCAAAAGCTTCCGCATGGTCAGATTCAATTCGTGATTACAGCGGGTGAAGAATCTGGATTGCTGGGCGCACGTTCGATGGATCCAAGTAACTTGGATGCTGACTTCGGCTTTGCACTTGATTCCAATGGTGAAGTTGGAGCGATTGCGGTGGCAGCACCGACACAGGCTAAAATCACGATGCAAATCTTTGGGAAATCGGCTCATGCTGGCGTGAACCCTGAGGACGGCATCAGCGCAATTCAAGTCGCTAGCAAAGCGATTGCAGCCATGAAGCTGGGTCGTATTGATAATGAAACCACAGCGAATATTGGAAAGTTCGCTGGCGGCGGCCCAACGAATGTAGTGTGTGATCACGTTCAGTTGGATGCAGAAGCACGCAGTATTGTGCAGGAGAAGGTAGGCGATCAAATCGCTTCGATGCGCGAAGCACTCGAGACAACTGTGCGGGAATACGGCGCAGAATGCGAATTCCGCAGTGAAATCATCTACCCTGCTTTTAGCTTTAATGAGCATGATGCAGTAGTGCAGCTTGCACAGCGGGCCATTACTTCTATGGGGCTTACTCCACGTCTGTTCCACTCTGGCGGAGGTAGTGACGCTAATGTATTCAACGGTCTAGATGTTCCGACTGTTAACCTTGCAGTGGGTTATGAACATATCCATACTACCAAGGAACGGATTAAAGCCGAAGATATCGTTAAAGTGGCTGAACTCGTTGTGAATATTATAAAAGAGAGCGCAAAGGGCTAATTGCCTTATAAAACAGCAGAGCAGCGATCTTACCGTAACGGAGGATTGCTGCTCTGCATTTTTTTATGGGGAGTTTAGTGTAGCAATATCAAGGTAAATCCAAAAAAAGTCATGCGACCTCTAACGCCGCTTTTGGCGAGTCTCGAAGTAGAAATTTTCGGAATGCTCCGATGAAGTCTTCATGCCAGTAGCTACACTGGGATCCATAGGCATATCGATGTACAGAGAGCGATAGTGCCAAGTCCGCCCCCTCTCTTGAGACTAAAGGACCCAGATGACGCTATAAGCAATATTATCGCCATTTGAGCAGAATTTCGGACACCAGTGCAGCTATTCCTTAGGAAGAGGAGCATATAGTGTGTTTTTCATGCTGATAGCGGCAATGGAGTCCGATAGCATCGCAAAAGTGCGAGAAAGGTGTGTTTAAGGGCAGCTGTGTCCGATAGCGTCAAGTCCGCCCCCTCTCTTGAGGCTAAAGGACCCAGATGACGCTATAAGCAATATTATCGCCATTTGAGCAGAGTTTCGGACACCAGCGCAGCTATTCCTTAAGAAGAGGTGCACATAGTGTGTTTTTCATGCTGATAGCGTCACTGGGGTCCGACAGCATAGCAAAAGTGGGGAAAACGTGTGTTTAAGGTCAACTGAGTCCGATAGCGTACAAAGATAGGCGCAATAGCGATCTAATCAAACAAGTTGTGCTAGATATCAACATCGTAAGCGCGATAGTCGCTTAATCAAACAACTTGTGCCCAATACCAGCATCGTAAGCACAAAAGTCCCTCTAATCGGGGAGGACGCAAAAAGACTGGGGTGCCCCAGCAGCCATTTCATGGCTTTTGAGACACCCCTATAGTTGTGTGAACATGTATGGCTAAGTCCCAAAGGAGAGGATGAATTCATCCTGCCTTGGACGGAAGGATTGTAGATTGATCGTGCAGGGAAAGAATGTATGCCAGGGGCATATCGCGCCCATACTGCTGGATCCATCCAGCCAAGATGGCCTTTATTTCCTCCGGCTTACCTACCATCATAACTGCGGATGAGCTTGTACGGCTGAAGATTTCGTTCATCTGAAATTCCTTCTTTCCCTTTAAGTTTGCTATAATACACCGTATGCACAATAGAGAAAAAGGAGACCAGAAACTTTATGGGAGAACAACATTTGCACAGCAAACCCGAGCTTGATGAAGTGACATTGTCTACACAGCCTGTTTTTGATGGGAAGATTATATCTTTGCAGGTGGACACAGTGAGACTGCCTGATGGAAATACTGCGACACGTGAAGTTGTGAAGCATCCCGGTGCTGTAGCGGTGCTTGCTTTAAACAACAACAAAATGCTTGTTGTAGAGCAATACCGTCAGCCCATGCAACGCACTGAGGTAGAAATTCCGGCTGGGAAGCTAGATAAAGGTGAAGATCCATTAGTTGCGGCTGGTCGTGAACTTCAGGAAGAGACTGGATTTCACAGTGGAGATCTGAAATTGCTTAAATCCTTCTATACTTCTCCCGGCTTCGCCGATGAGATTATTCATTTGTATGTGACTACTAACGCTCAACCAGGGGATATGTCACTGGACGAGGATGAATTTCTAGAGGTTTCGGAGCTTACCCTGGAGGAAGCGTATCAATATATGGCTGACGGGCGCATCGCGGATGCAAAAACGATGATGGCAGTGTACGCTTGGCATCTATACACGCTGACAGGCCAATGGAATTAACAACTGAACTGAAGAGTTTCTATTGCGATTTGCATGTTCATATTGGACGAACGTCGGAAGGTCAGGCTGTCAAAATTAGCGGCAGCCGCGAGCTTACCTTTGCGGGCATTGCCAAAGAAGCTGCAGAGCGCAAGGGACTAGAAATGATCGGTATTATAGACAGTCATTCACCTGGCGTACTGCGGGATATTCAGCGCTCTTTGGAATCTGGAGAGATGACGTTAGCTGAAGGTGGAGGGATTGCTTACCGAGGGACTACGATCATTCTGGGGACAGAGATTGAAATCCGCGAGCCTGGGCGAAAAGAGTGCCATGTGCTCGCTTACATGCCGGACGTGGAACGCATGACCGACTTTAGTGCGTGGATGAGCCGCTATATGCGGAATGTGAATCTAAGTTCCCAGCGCCTGTATGCTCCGGCTAGGGAGCTTCAGGATGAGATTTACGGGCGGGGAGGCATTCTTATTCCTGCACATATTTTCACGCCTCACAAGGGCTTGTACGGCTGTGCTGCAGAGCGTATGGCGGACATCTTTGATCTGGACCGCATAGCTGCGGTTGAACTTGGGCTGAGTGCAGATTCCGAAATGGCTGGATATCTCTCTGAACTGGATGATTTCACGTTTCTAACCAACTCAGATGCGCATTCACTGGGTAAGTTAGGGCGTGAGTATAATGTGATGGAGCTGGCACAGCCTTCGTTCGCTGAACTGCGGCTTGCACTGGAACATAAAGATGGGCGGAAGGTAAGTGCTAATTTCGGACTTAATCCGCGGCTTGGCAAATACCACCGGAGCTATTGCGGGGGCTGCGGCAGTATTATTGATGAGGCTTATGTCAACGCGGATCGTTGCCAATATTGCGGCAGTCTTAAGCTGGTTAGAGGTGTCTTCGACCGGATCCTAGATATTGCTGACCGCAAGACGCCGTTAGTGCCTGCTGACCGTCCACCCTATCATTATCAGGTTCCGCTTGAATTTATCCCGGGGTTAGGGAAGGCGAAGATGAACGCGTTACTGCAAGCATTTGGAACTGAGATGAACATTTTACATGGTTGTGGTGAAGCGGAAATTGCCAGCGTTGTAGGTGCGGATCTGGCGTCGATGATCGTCCAGGCCCGCTCTGGCATTTTGGAGCTATCAGCAGGCGGTGGCGGGACGTACGGTAAAGTGGTACAGCCCAGAAAGTAGAGTCATTACCTAAAGGACAAGTCATATCGCGGGACGTTTTCTCATATGGTGTAACATGTAACCGGAAAGGGGAACGTCCCAAATGCGTAATTTACGGCTGATGATGAAGGAACAGACGCCTCTGTATATTTTTGTCGGCGTATTATTTCTGGTAGGTGTTGTATTTGGAGCTCTTATCGTTAGTGCGCTTACGATGGATCAGCAGCAGGAGCTGGGGGATTATCTGGGGAATTTCTTTGTTACGGTTGATCAGCAAGGTCTGCCAGCCGCACCTGATTCGTACTGGAGTATAGCAGCCTTGAATCTGAAATGGATCGGACTGATCTGGATTCTTGGGTTGTCGGTCATTGGGCTGCCGGGAATTTTGATTCTTGATTTTTTAAAAGGGGTACTGATCGGTTTTACGGTTGGCTGTCTGGTCAGTCAATATTCTTGGCATGGGATGTTGTTCGCGTTAGTTTCTGTGGCCCCACATAATCTGGTGCTGATCCCTGTGCTGCTGGTTAGCAGTGCAGCTGCGATAGCTTTTTCCTTGCAGATGATCCGCAGCCGGGTGATGGGACAACGCCGGACGCCAGTGACTCGTCCTTTTACCATGTACACTATATTGTCATTTGTGATGGCGCTTTTGATCCTGGGTATTTCATGTTTTGAGACCTGGGTTACACCAACCATGATGCGTTGGGTCACGCCTTCACTTGTACAAGCGGTGACGACCTTGACTGTGCAGTAAAAGCGTTTGACTTCTGAAAGCGACACCCCCTATAATGGAAGAAGTGGTTTGAAGACCGGTGCGGTAATTATCCAAGGGGGAGGGAGACAGGTGGAAGCACGGATAGACAAGATTAAGCAACAGTTACAATCCCAAGGATACAAGCTTACACCCCAACGGGAAGCGACCTTAAGAGTGCTGCTGGAGAATGAGGAAGATCATCTTAGCGCGGAAGACGTATTTATGCTCGTGAAGGAGAAAGCTCCCGAGATCGGTCTTGCGACTGTGTATCGTACCCTCGAACTTCTCAGTGAGCTACATGTCGTAGAAAAGATCAATTTCGGCGACGGTGTAGCCCGGTATGATTTGCGAACAGATACTGCGAAGCATCATCATCATCACTTAATTTGTGTGCAATGCGGCAGTATGGATGAGATTCGCGAGGATTGGCTCGGTCCGCTGGAAGAGCGACTGGAGAAAGAGTTTAATTTCACAGTGCTTGATCATAGACTTGATTTCCATGGGATTTGCTACCGCTGTACTGATAAGAACAATACAGACGGAAATCCATCCTAAGTTATCTTATATTAAGAATTAACTTCACAAGTCCTCCCCGGTTCCTATACCGGAGGGGGCTTTTTAAATGATTAGTCTATTAGAGCCATACATATCAGCCTTTTTTGGAGCATAAAATGAAGGACGAGCAGAATTCATTTATATGTAATAGGAGGCGTCCTTATGATTGTTTCTGTGCCCAAAACAGTGCGCAAGCTGTATTTTATGATCATGTTTGTGGCTCTAAGCTATTTACTCTACTATGCTATGAGCTGGCTAGGGGAATGGCTTAGTCCGATAGAGAACTATGGAATTCCTGAAGGCACTGCTGTTCGGGCATTTGATCACGCCGAGGTTGGTGATGATGGTCTGGATGCAAGGCAGCGCTTACGTTTCTATTACTGGTTCGGAGAATGAAAGCTCCGCAGGAAGCAGGAACAAGCGAGAAGAATGTCGAAGAAAGCTAGGGTGGATTTATGCAGAGTAAGAGTTGTGTACACATCTGCTGAAGCCTCATGCTGAATGTGCTGCAGGAAGACACTAAGAGTAGCTGCGCCAGGACAGGAGCGTGAAATAATGAAGTCACACTTGCAGCCTTTTTTACATTATTTGTCCGGAGATAAAGGCTTGTCCCCGAATACACTGGAATCTTACGGTAGGGATGTATCGCAGTTTCTAGAGTTTGCTGAAGAGCGGGGGGCTGAACAGCCTGAAGAAATCCGAAGATCTCATGTGATGTTATATCTTGGCTCCTTACGCGGAGCGGGAAGAGCCACTGCAACGCTCAACAGAAACGCGGTGTCCCTGCGGGCCTTTTTTCATTATTTGTTGAAGGAACGTTTAATTGAGCAGGATCCAACACTGGACATGGAAACCATGAAGCCTGATAAGAAGCCCCCTATGGTGCTTGCGGTTTCGGAGGTTGAGCGGCTGCTGGCTGCTCCAGATGTGAGTACAGCACAAGGGATGCGCGATAAGGCAATGCTGGAATTGCTCTACGCAACGGGAATAAAGGTTTCTGAATTGATTTCTCTTAACGTAGACGATGTGCATACGGACATGAAGTTTGCGCGCTGTACAGGGACTTCGGGCAAGGAACGAGTGGTTCCCATTGGAACCATTGCTGCTGAGAGTGTAGCAGCTTACACTTCTCTTATGCGGGACAAGCTGCTTCGTGATCATCAGGAGGAGCCGGCCATGTTCCTGAATAGCCTAGGTGGGCGATTAACCCGCCAGGGGTTCTGGAAAATCATAAAAAAATACTCACGGGAAGCAAACATTGAGCAGGATATTACACCGCATACGCTTAGGCATTCCTTCGCCGCCCATTTACTGGAAGGTGGAGCAGATTTGCGTTCCGTACAACAAATGCTGGGTCATGCTGATATTTCGACGACTCAGATTTATAACGGTATCGCCCGTAAGAATATGAAGGAAGTATATGAGAGCCATCATCCCAGAGCTCGCTGATCATGCTTCAAAGATGCTTTTTGTGAGTAAGATAGTTATGATGGAATCATACTTATAGGATAGACTGGGGAATGGGTAATTTTCCACAGGTTATCCTTTGGCAGAAACGGATACCTGACAGGCGATACATTGTATCGCTAGCTACGGAAGCATCTGACTTCCGGGAGAAGGTACAGCCGTTTCTTCTTGTTGGTGCAAACGAATGAACTAACGATCTATATTAAAAAAGGAGTGAAGACAATATGTCCTCATTTAAACGAATTGGTTTTATTGTTCTGGATAGTGTAGGTATCGGAGAAGCTCCAGATGCTGCGAATTTTGGTGATGCGGGTTCACATACGCTTGGTCATATTTTGAACCGTGTTCCCGGATTGAAACTCCCTAACCTACAGCAGTTAGGATTAGCTAATATTGCTCCGCTGCCGCCGCTTGAACCTGTAGCTTCACCAACAGGATATTATGGCAAGATGCAGGAAGTATCTGTCGGTAAGGATACGATGACCGGGCACTGGGAGCTGATGGGGCTGAAGATCGAGGTTCCATTCAATACGTATCCGGATGGATTTCCGGCAGAATTGATTGAGAAATTCGAAGCAGCAACTGGTCGGAAAGTGATCGGTAATAAACCAGCTTCCGGTACGGAAATTCTAGTTGAATATGGCGAAGAGCAGATGAAGACCGGAGCTTGGATTGTCTACACCTCTGCGGACAGTGTATTCCAGCTTGCGGCACATGAAGATATCATTCCACTGGAAGAGCTATACAGCGCATGTAAAATCGCCCGTGAGCTAACTATGGCTCCAGAATTCTCCGTAGGGCGTGTTATTGCTCGTCCATATGTTGGCGAACCAGGAAAGTTCGTACGGACCTCAAATCGCCATGATTATGCCGTGAAACCACCGGAACCAACGGTAATGAACGCGCTGGCTGATATCGGAAAAGATGTTATCGCGGTAGGAAAGATCAACGATATTTTCACAGGTGAAGGGGTTACAGCTTCTTACCCTACGAAGAGCAATGAACATGGTATCGAAGTCACCATTGAGCAACTTCGCCAACCGTTCAATGGCTTGCTGTTCACGAATCTGGTGGATTTTGACTCTTTATATGGACACCGTCGCGATCCGGAAGGATATGGTCATGCACTGGAAGTATTCGATCAGGCGCTGCCTGAAATTCTATCCACGCTTGGTGAAGATGACCTGTTGATTATTTCAGCAGATCATGGGAATGATCCAATCCATAGCGGAACAGATCATACTCGTGAATATGTGCCGCTGCTTATTTACAGCCCACGCCTTAAGCATCCAGATAGCTTAGGTATTCGTGAGACCTTCTCGGATGTTGCCGCAACCATTGCTGATAATTTCGGTGCGAAGGCGCCGCAGTATGGGACAAGCTTTTTAGCGAAACTGCAATAAAAGGATGTGGGTTGCGCCACAACATTCATTAAGGAGGATCATCCATAGCATGTTAACTCAAAAAGAAATTCAAGAAGCAGCCATTTATATAAAAGACAAATGTCCGGTGGCTCCGGAAATTGGATTGATCCTTGGTTCAGGACTCGGTGTGCTGGCAGACCTGATCACCGATGGAATCAGCATTCCATATGATGAGATTCCTCACTTCCCTGTGTCCACTGTAGAAGGGCATGAGGGAGAACTGCTGATCGGTATGATTGAAGGACGCCGTGTCGTGATGATGAAGGGCCGCTTTCATATGTATGAAGGATATGGACCGGAGGTAACGGCATTCCCTGTTCGGGTTATGAAAGAACTTGGTATAGCCAGCCTATTAGTAACTAATGCTGCTGGTGGAGTGAACACAGATTTCACGCCGGGCGATCTTATGCTCCTTACGGATCATCTTAATATGACGGGGCGGAACCCGTTAATAGGACCTAATGATCCTGCACTGGGCGTGCGCTTCCCGGATATGTCAACCGCTTATAGTCGCCGCCTAATCAAGGTAGCGAAGGAAACGGCAGCGCAGCAGAATTTCGAATTCAAAGAAGGCGTATATGCAGGTCTGCTGGGACCTTGCTACGAAACACCTGCTGAAATCGTAATGCTTCGTCATCTAGGGGCTGACGCTGTGGGCATGTCTACTGTGTCGGAAACCATTGTTGCCCGTCATGCAGGTATCGAGGTATTGGGTATCTCCTGTATTACTAACATGGCTGCGGGAATTCTGGATCAACCTCTCAACCATGAAGAGGTTATGGAAACTGCAGACCGTGTGCGTGAGCGTTTCCTGAAGCTAGTGTTGGGCTTTATTCCGAAAATGTAATTTCGGGTACTGCATTTTGAATTTTTGGGAGGTCCAATCTATGACACAAGTGAATAAACTTGAGCCATTGACGTTTGAACAGATAATGAAGGTAACTAATTTGACTAGACCAAAATTTATCGGACTTGCTCGCGCAATTGTCCGTGAAGTGCAGGTGTAATATGAGAGCTGTCGATATTATTCAGAAAAAAAGAGATGGCGGAGAGCTGAGTCGTGAGGAAATTTCCTTTCTAATTCAGGGCTACAGTAAAGGTGAAGTGCCTGATTATCAGCTCTCTGCTTGGGCAATGGCTGTTTATTTTCAAGGCATGAACGCGCGGGAAACCGGCGATCTAACGATGGAAATGGCGATGTCCGGCGATCAAGTAGATCTTAGCCCAATCGCAGGTATTAAAGTCGATAAACACTCCACAGGCGGAGTGGGCGATAAAACAACTGTAGTATTGGCACCCTTGGTAGCTTCTGCTGGAGTACCGGTAGCGAAGATGTCCGGTCGTGGACTTGGGCACACTGGAGGCACGCTCGATAAGCTGGAGTCAATCAGTGGTTTCTCTATCGAGATGGCTCGTGAGCGTTTCTTTGACCAAGTAGGAGAGATCGGGGCTGCCGTGATCGGTCAGTCGGGCAACATTACACCCGCAGACAAAAAGCTGTATGCCCTTCGGGATGTAACTGCAACAGTTGAATCCATTCCCCTTATTGCAAGCTCTGTGATGAGCAAGAAGATTGCAGCAGGTGCGGATGCGATCGTGTTGGATGTCAAAACAGGCAGCGGTGCTTTTATGAAGACGCTGGATGATTCTATAGCACTCGCTCAGGCGATGGTTGACATTGGAACGCATCTGGGTCGCAATACCGTTGCGATCATCAGTGATATGGACCAGCCGCTTGGTTACGGGATCGGAAATGCGTTGGAAATTAAGGAAGGAATCGAGACCTTGAAGGGTCATGGTCCGAAGGATCTACAGGAGGTCTGTCTTATTCTGGGCAGCCAGATGCTTGTTCTTGGCGGCAAAGCCAAGGATGAAGCGGAGGCACGTTCGATTCTTATGACGCATATTGAAGATGGCAGTGCGCTAGAGAAGTTCAAACAAATCGTGAAGGCACAAGGTGGAGATGTATCGCAAATTGATTCTCCGGAGAAGCTCCCTACTGCTAAGCGATTCATTGAAGTGAAAGCGAAAACGAAGGGGTTCATAGAAGGTATTCAGGCCGAGGAAATTGGCGTTGCGGCTATGCTGCTTGGAGCTGGACGTGAAACTAAGGAATCTGTAATCGATCTGGCTGTGGGGATTCAACTCTCCAAAAAGGTTGGAGATGCTGTAGAGATTGGCGAGACGCTTGCAGTCTTGCATATCAACGATGCCAGTGAGAAGAAAGTTGAGGAAGCTGAAGGTAAGGTGTTAGAAGCCTACCGTATCACTTCTGAACCTGTTCCTGCCCAACCTTTGGTATTTGCACTTGTTACTAAAGATGGGGTAACACGGTACTAGTCAAGGTAATATAAATATTGTCATGGCTATGGCCGTAAACAGACAACAAAGCAGCGATCCTCCCATAACGGAAAGGTCGCTGCTTTGCGTTTTGCTCAATGGTGCAATATTTATAACTGGTTATTGATCTTATTGAAAATCTGCGAAGCCCCGCTGCTTGTATTACATAATACGACCACAGTCTCGCCACTAGCTGGATAGATAGCCGACCGGAAGGAAACACCGGGATCATAGCCCATAATGTGAAATTTGAACACTTTTTCTTCGTGGAGGGTAATCCATACACCATAACCATAATAGCCTTCGCCATCCACATGTACATGGGGAGTAAGCAATAATGAAGTGAGTACTGGACTCAATAATGTATGGTTCATTAACCCGCTCCAGAATAGCTGCAGGTCGGGGGCAGTGACAAAAGCTCCACCGTCAGCGCCTCCTTTTACCGGGATTGAATAGATGTTGGTTCTCCAGTTACCGTTCTCTTCCTCTATGTATCCTAGTGCACAGTTGGCAGGTAAGGCATCTAACGTGAAGTAACCGGATTGCTCCATTCCGCAAGGCTTAAAGATGTGATGCTCTACATAATCGGAAAAAGACATTTCACTCAGTTCCTCCACCAGAAGGCCTAGCACGATATAGCCGGCATTGTTGTAGTGGAAACGTTCGCCCGGGGTCCACATCATGGGAAGGGTTCGGAACATCGGCACAAAATCCTCAAGCTGTCGCAAGGTGTACATAGGCCGTGCCTTCCACAGGTCCTCGAAATCATCCATAATTGTTTCATCAAAATAATCCGGAATACCAGAGCTATGCGTAAGTAGCTGATGAATGGTGATGTCAGGACTAAAGAGAGGGAACTCTACCTTTTTAAGATAATCTATTAGTCTACTTTCAAAAGAAATCAATCCCTGATCGACCAGCTGGCAGACAGCAATCGCGGTAAATATTTTACATCCGGAAGCAATGCCGAACCGGGTATGAATATTGTTTTCGCGCTTATCCGACTTATTGGCATAACCGTAACAGCTGCTGCTGACTTCTTTATCATGTTGTTGTACCAGCACTACACCAGAGAAATTGTTCTGTGTAGCTTCTGCTTCAATACAATCTGCAAGGTGGTCCATCTGTATATTCACTCCTCTATAAGCAGTTAAGTTCTTAAATAGCATTCGTTAAAATATTCCATTTTCCTTTAAAGTGAATACGAAAAAATTGGAAATACTTAAAATTTGAAATAATTTTTGATCTCCCCTATAATAAAAATGCTCTGCAACTACTGCTGGGCTTTTTTTAATTGACAACAACATTACTTCTTGGGATAAATTATTATAGTTATTTACTTAGAAATGGAATAATTTCCACCCTTTCTGACGAAACTGGAACACAGTACCTGTGATATGAAGGTTAACGTTCAGGAGGGGAACCATTGTGAGAAAAATGCGTTTTGCTGTGCTTGTGCTCTGTATCGTTGTGTCGGTTCTAGGACCGATGTCAGGTGCTTATGCTGAGGAAAAAAGCAAGGATTCTGGCAGTAATGCTGCCGCTGTAGATCTTGCGCCTGGTGCGCGTTCTGCGATTTTGATGGATGCAGGCACCGGCACTATTATTTATGAAAAGAACAGCCATGATAAGCTGCCTCCCGCAAGTATTACGAAGATTATGACGATGCTGCTTACGGTGGAAGCACTGGATGAAGGAAGACTGCAACTGACGGATAAGGTGCGCACGAGTGAATATGCCGCGTCGATGGGCGGATCGCAAATTTTCCTGGAGCCTGGTGAAGAAATGTCGGTGGATGAGATGCTCAAAGGCATCGCTATGGCCTCCGGTAATGATGCATCTGTGGCGATGGCAGAGAAAATAGCGGGTTCGGAGAGCGCTTTTGTCGATCTGATGAATAAAAGAGCGGAAGAGCTGGGTCTGAAAGATACCCACTTTGCCAATTGCAACGGTCTTCCAGCTGCTAATCACTATTCCTCAGCCTACGATATTGCGGTAATTAGCCGGGAGCTTTTAAAGCATGATAGAATTATCAAATATACCGGTTCCTATCAGGATTATCTGCGTAAGGATTCCACCAAACCATTCTGGTTGGTAAACACGAACAAGCTTGTACGTTTCTATACAGGCGCTGATGGACTGAAAACAGGATATACCGCTGAAGCAAAATTCTGCTTATCCGCTACGGCTGCAAGAGACGGTCTGCGTGCTGTTGCTGTTGTGCTGGGTGAGCCGAACACGAAGACACGTAACAGTGAAGTGTCGGGCATGTTTGACTATCTCTTTTCGCAATATAAGATCCACACTATTCACAAAGAAGGGGACGCTATTGGTACCCTTAAGATTGAGAAGGGTGTGAAGTCCGAGCTGCCGATTACGGCGAAAGAGACGTATAGTGTTCTTTTGAAAAAAGGTGTGACGCAAGAAGGCATTCGTCACGAACTAGTACTTCCAGAAAGCGTGAAGGCACCAGTGGCTGAAGGCCAGTCCATAGGCAAGCTGGTTGTCTACCAAGGAACCCAAGTGATTAAAGAGTATGAACTTAAAGCAGGGGAAGCTGTGGCAAAAGCAGGCTGGTGGAAGCTCTTTAAACGTACAACAGGCTCGATGTTCGGCATGGATTAAAAAGAGCTTTTTTGTAGATTGCGCCCATGTGCTTTGTAGATTCATAGGGGTTTTCTTCTAGTTTTGTCGTGAGGCAGGATTCCTGATTTGCCACGTAGAAACCTTGTCCTTGAAGAGAATGGGTACTGTCTCTTAAGGCCAAGTTTTCAAAGCAACGAAGAGGAGAGTGGCAAGCATGAATTCTAATGTGGAAATGGAGCATCACAGGGGTGTGCTGATTGTCCGTTTATCTGGGGAACTCGATCATCATGCCGCCGATTTTGTAAGAATGGATATGGATGAAGCGATTATGCGGGGTCAGGTATCGCATTTGATCCTTAGTCTTAAGCATCTGCAGTTTATGGACAGTTCGGGTCTCGGCGTAATTCTGGGAAGGTATAAACTGATCCATAGTAAAGGCGGCAAAATGGTGGTGTGTGATGCAACGGCACCTGTGAAGCGACTTCTGGAAATGTCAGGCCTGTTCAAGATCATGCCCCTATATGACGACGAGAGCACTGCACTCTCGGATTTGGAGGTTGCGTTATGACAAATGGTAAGGCTGGTAACTTCATGAACGTGCAGTTCGCTGCACTCTCGGAGAACGAATCATTCGCGCGTGTAGTTGTAGCGGCGTTCGTTTCTAGGCTTGATCCTACAATGGACGAGCTGAATGATCTGAAGACAGTCGTGTCGGAGGCGGTCACCAATTGTATTATTCATGGGTATGATAGTGATCCGGAAGGTATTGTGACTATTTCAGCTTCGCTGGACAACGAAACGGTACATTTAACCATTGAGGATCAGGGACGGGGCATTGAGGATTTGGAGCTGGCACAACAGCCGCTATATACCTCAAAGCCAGAGCTGGAGCGGTCGGGCATGGGCTTTACCATTATGGAGAATTTCATGGATGAATTTGAAGTCACTAGTGAACCGGGACACGGCACTTCGATCTCAATGAAGAAAACCATCGTTTCGAAAAAAGCTTTATACAATTAGGGGTTGGAGCCATGGATGCAGAGTCAAAAAAAGCTCCGCCGACCTATTTGGACGATGCGGAGGTCAAACGTCTTATCGCGCTCAGTCAGGCCGGAGATAATCTTGCCCGGGACACACTAGTTAGCTGCAATATCCGGTTGGTCTGGTCGGTAGTGCAGCGGTTTATGAACCGCGGGTATGAACCTGACGATTTGTTCCAGATCGGTTGCATCGGGCTCTTGAAGTCCGTTGATAAGTTCGACCTCAGCTATGAGGTCAAATTCTCCACTTATGCCGTGCCGATGATCATTGGCGAGATTCAGCGTTTCCTTCGCGACGATGGAACCTTGAAAGTTAGCCGTTCTCTTAAGGAGATGGCTAATAAGGTCCGCAAGATGAAGGATGAAATGTCTAAGACGCTGGACCGTCTGCCTACCATCGGTGAAGTTGCTGAGGCACTGGGAGTTACGCCTGAAGAAGTGGTATTTGCTCAGGAAGCTAACAAGCCACCGACCTCGATTCATGAGACTGTGTTCGAGAATGATGGCGACCCGATCACGCTGATTGATCAAATCGCTGACGAATCACAGGAACGCTGGTTTGATAAGCTGGCACTGAATGAGGCTATCGGAGGTCTCAGCGAGCGTGAACGGCTGATTGTTTATCTTCGATATTACCGTGACCAAACGCAGTCAGAGGTTGCTAGTCGCCTTGGGATTTCTCAAGTGCAGGTATCCCGGCTGGAGAAGAAAATATTGCAGAATATCCGCGAGCAGATTGCTCAGTAGATAATGGCTAAAATGTAAAGACGCTTGCGAAATAGCGAATAGGAAGAAAAAGCCGCCCCGAAAAGGGGGGGCTTTTTATGTGGAGGGAATCTCAATATGCATTCACTTGGCGACAAGGATATGACCTCATGGTCTATTGACATGGAAGCAAATTTGCTGACAATGTCGAATGTTTTGGAGAATTGGGTGGACTGTTCAGATCATGCTTTACCGCATAACCCCAATTTTTTACGTGAATATGTGTACAGTGAGGATCTTGAACGGTTTGATGCGTATATAGATAAATTATACTCTGGTCACCTATGTAATCTTGAGTATCGTATGCAGTTACCTGCAAAAGCGCTGAAGTGGGTTCAAAGTATAGGCACGCCCGTTTTTAATCAAGAGCATAAGGTTTGTAGAATAGATGGCGTAATCATAGATATCACGGAACAAAAAAATGCTCAAGCCCAGTTAGAGAGTAGCTTTTCTCTGTATCAGCAGATGTTTGCTACGATCGATGTGGCGATTTGGTCTTACGATTACGTATCACGGAAAATGTTATTCATATCGGATGCCATTTTCAATATCACGGGATATTCACCAGAACAGGCGAAGGAAGATGACTTTTGGCTAAGAATTGCTCCTAAAGAAGAGCGGCCTTTAATTCAGAAGATTATAACTACAGTGGGGCAAGGAATAAGCAATCTTAGTGAATATCGGATCATCCATGCCAGCGGTGAACTCCGATGGGTCCAAGTCAGGATCATTCCCAGTATGGATGAGACAGGGGCAGTGGTACGGCTCAATGGGATCTTAATCGACCATACGGAAAAAAAGCAGATGCAAGAGGTTCTATTAAAAAGCGAGCAGCGCTACAAATCCCTGTTTGACCATAACCCAGATATCGTGTGTGAATTGGATCTGCAGGGCAGCATTGTAGCTATCAATCCAGCGGCAGATCAAATTACTGGAGAAGCTTTTAATAGATTCGGAGAAAACTTATCCATTGTGAATTTATTTGGTGCAGAGAATTCGCATATGATGTCTGATTATTTTGAGAAAACGGTTGGCGGAGTTCTGCAGCATTACACGGTTACTTCTGTCCGCGAGAATGGATTAGTTAACCATTGGTCGATGAAAAACATCCCTGTACATGAAAACAATCAAATTGTGGGTACCTTTGTTATCGCAAGAGATATCACTGCATCTGTGGAGGTGGAAAAGCGGCTGGCTCAGCGGGAGGCGGAGTACAGGCTTATTACAGAGAATATGGAGGATATGATTGGGGTTCTGGATCAGCAAGGGAACTTCATTATTGCTTCGTCCTCTTGTGAGAAAATTATTGGTCTTCCTGTTGGTTCAATAAAGAACACAACCATTTTGGAGTATATTCATCCTGATGAACAAGAAGTGTTGCGGGAACAGATCTTGGATATTTTTCGGACAAAAGTATGTAAGATGTTTTACAATCGGTTTATTCACATCAAAGGTCACATTATAGATCTGGAATGCTTGGGTACACCTGTTCTTGGTGAGGATGGAGAAGTAGTTAGTATTGTGATTGTAGCGAGAGACATTACAAAAAGGGTCCAGATGGAGAGTGAACTTAGAGAAAGCGAGGAACTCAATCGGCTGCTTATTGATATGTCACCTGAAGCGGTAGTACTCCATAGTGAATATAAATTTCTTTATGTGAATTTTTCCTGTTTAGGATTGTTTGGAGTTTGCAGTGAGGATCAATTGATTGGCACCTCTATTTTTAATTGGGCCCACCCAGACTATATAACGCTGGCTAGAGATCGGATGCGTGAAATCTATTATGGACCCAATCGGATATTAGCTCCTATTGAACAAAAGGTCGTGCGGTCAGATGGATCTATTATCGATGTAGAAGTAACAGCTAGCTCAATTCTATATAAGGGTAAGGTTGCATGTATCTCTATCTTTAGGGATATCAGTGATCGGAAAAAAATTGAGGTGGAAAGACAGCTTACAGAGCAGATCATTCGGAACAGCGAGGAAAGGTATTTCAACTTACAGATGAGTCTTGATCAATTCTCGCAAGATTTGTTTGGTGCGATGAAGATCAGTCACATGGAACAACGATTACTAAAAGAAGTTAGAGAAGTCTTGCGGGTTACCAATATTTGTATGGTTGAAGTTGAAGATAACCATGATAAAATATGCGAGATTATTGAGACCGAGCGGGGCTATTCACTTAAGATCGGAGAGTTCCGAAGAAAAAGCTATATTCTATCCATTAATGAGAAGTCTATTTTATTAGAAATAAGTTCTGTTCGAGTGTGGCTGAAGACGATTACCCGTTATGTTAGTGTGTTATTTGATAATTTTTTGCTCATAGAAGATCTAACTAAGGACCTTGAGTTAGCGGCTTCCGAGCAAGCTCCGACATGGTTACTACGCTTTATGTTTAATTTATCCGAGAATGAACGCAAACGGCTTGCTCAAGATTTACATGATTCAGCACTTCAAGAACAGATCATCTGGTATCGTAAGCTTGATAATTTTTTAAGTGATAAATCCGTTACGGGGGAACTAAAGGAGCAGTTAGAACAGATCACAGAAGGTTTACTCGATGTTATCTATGAACTGCGGATTATCTGCAATGAGCTTAGGCCACCAGCATTAATCAATGAGGGGCTTGCTTCCTCACTTGAGACATTGTTTGAATTTGCTCAGTTGCGGAACGACTATCAGATATATTTTGAGTCAAACGCTTTCAGGCATAAGTTAAAAGACGAGATTCTAATAGGTCTGTACCGTATTGTGCAGGAACTTTTGGCTAATGCAGCTAAACATTCCTGTGCCACAGAAGTACGTATCTCCTTAGCTAGTGAAGGGCAACAGGTGCTTTTGGATTATGAAGATAACGGAATTGGAATGAGCCTTTTAGGAGAGGATTCTATTAAGAGTATGGGGATTTATGGGATGAAAGAAAGGGTTCGCAGTATGGATGGGACCATACGATTTCTTTCGCCAGAGAATAAGGGATTAGCTGTCTTTATATCCATACCTGCAGATTAATCATGGGGCATAATAAGGGGATAGGGGTGTATTAGGCATGATTCAAATTTTGTTAGTGGACGACCATCCCTCTGTCATGGAAGGGACTAAGATGATACTGGAACAAGAGGGAGATATGAAGGTTACCCTAGCCAATTCAGCCTATGAGGCGCTTAACATGGTGGGTAGCCATACGTTTGACGTGATGTTGTTTGATCTTCATATCGCTGATGGGAATGGGATTGATTTGGCGAAGGAAGTCTTAAAAATAAACGCAGACGCGATTATCTTAATCTATACCGGATACGAAATTACTAACAAATTTAACTTGATGATCGAATCGGGTCTGTTTGGGTTTATTTCAAAAACGACCAATAGAGAGCAGTTGGTTGCAGCAGTGCGTTGTGCTTTAAGGGGAGATGTCATTTTGCCTCATACCCTAGTTAAACAGTTAAGAAAAGTATCATCTAAAGGAATGGAGATTAATGTTGACCAAGCAAACCCGAAGATAAGCAAAAAAGAGCATGAAATGCTGACAGAGATTGCAAAAGGAAAAAGCAACAAGGAAATAGCAGAGATTGTACTTATGAGTCAACGATCGCTGGAATACAGTTTAACGAGTCTGTTCCAGAAGCTAAATGTGAAATCAAGAATTGAAGCGGCAATAAAAGCTAAACGACTGGGCATATTGAAGGAGTCCGATTTCAACAATTCACTATGAAAATTCGTAACAAACAAATAGATCAAAATCCCGTTCACGGTTCTGTGAGGCGGGATTTTTTGGTCTGCGCTTTTTTTGCGGGATGACGCAATATTTTTGCGTGGTCGCGCTATTTTTTTTCGGTTACCTTAATCTGCTTACCGTATATGATGAAATAGTTCCTAAGAATTACTAAAAAATGACTAACGCCAATGAGGGGCTGAGGAAAATGAAGTGGTTTTATAATTTAAGAACAGCAGTGAAGTTAATCTCCGCATTTCTGTTAGTATCCGCAATATTGTGCTTTGTAGGATTCTATGGAATTACGAATTTGAGTAAGATGGACCGCTCTATCGTGGACATGTATGAAAACCGCTTAACACCTATAGCTTATCTGGGAGAAGCGAATGAACTATTTTTAACAAATAGAATCAATATCCGTGATATAAACACGATGGCTAAAACAGTGGCAGAAAAGAAAGAATACGAAGATAAAATACATAAAAACGTTCAAAGTATTGAAGAGATCATGGGAAAATATAGCAAGACTGCGTTGAGAGCTGAAGAATTAGCCATAATGAAGGATTATCCTGAGATCTGGAAACGGTATATCACAAGCCTGGATGAGGCTATTGAATTGAATAATACAAATATTAGTAATGAGAAATATACAAATTTTTTGCTTGTAAGTGATTTGCAAACAGCTACAACAGAGCTGACTGACTTTCTGCAAAATTTAATAGACATCAATATGAAGCAGGCTCAAGGTTCGATTGTTAATGCCAATGACCTTTATCAGTCCTCTCGTTTGATTACGTTTAGCGTTACTATTGTTGCGCTGCTCATCAGTATTGGTCTGGGTCTTCTAATATCGCAGATCATAGCACGGCCTCTAAATCAAGTAATGCGCCTGCTAGGTAAAGTGGCTAATGGTGATTTAAGCGAAACGTCGAATCTGGAATCTAAGGACGAGATTGGAATGCTAGCTTATTCTGTTAATGAAATGGTTCTGAACCTAAGACGAACTGTGAGCGGCATTTCTTCTTCTGCGGAAAGTGTCTCAGCTGCTGCACAGCAAATCTCAGCAAGTACAGAGGAAGTAGCTAGTGGAAGTATGAGTCAAGCTAGTGCAGCGCAAACGATGAATGAGTTGTTCCGAGAATTATCTGCGGCGATTAATTCAGTAGCCCAGAGTGCTGAACAGGCCTCTGAGCTTTCAGATCAAACGATGCGTATAGCTCAAGATGGAGGGATCGTGGTTAAGAACTCCGTACAAGGAATGGCAGTACTGGATACTCAAATGTCTAGACTTGCGGAAGATTCTGATAAGATTGGTGAGATTATTGCGGTGATTGAAGATATTGCCCAACAGACAAATCTGCTAGCCCTGAACGCAGCGATAGAAGCGGCCCGCGCAGGTGAACAAGGTCGAGGTTTTGCCGTTGTTGCGAATGAAGTAAGAAAGTTAGCTGAGCGGAGCAGTGGGGCTACGAAACAAATCACGGGCATTATCAAAGAAATGCAGAAGAATACGCAGCATAGTGTAAATGCCGTAGTAGAAGGAGTAGCTTTTTCACAAAAAAATGGAGAAGCCTTTGAACATATCCTTACGATGGTGAACGATACCGCTCATAAAGTAACAGAAATTGCGGCTGCCAGTGAAGAACAGGCTGCACAATCGTCTGAGGTAATGTTCTCAATTGAGAGCATATCCGCCGCAACTGAAGAAATGGCGGCAAGCAGCAGTGAAACGGCAACGACGGCCAATGCTTTGGCTCAGCTAGCAGAAGAGTTAAATAGTCTGGTATCAATTTTTAAAGTTAAATAAACAGTGTCAGGGGTATTATCATTGATAGGAGAGGAGTAGTAGTGCAAAAAATAAAGGTGCTCGTTGTAGCTGCTTCAGTAACCATGCGTAAACAGATCTCGAACCTAATTTCGGAGGACTCAACCCTCGAGGTCATTGGAGTAGCTCGAAATGCATCCGAAGCGATCAGCATGGTTCAAAAACTCAGGCCCGATGTCGTGGCTATAGATATAGAAATGCCGGAATTGAACGGTTTGGTAGCACTCACAAGCATAATGTCACAGCGGCCAACACCTATACTTATCCTGAGCTCAGCTACAAAGGAAGGTATAACTGCAACCATTACTGCTCTACAAAATGGTGCAGTGGATTTCATCTCCAAGCCAGCTCAATCTTATGGACCTGGTCTATACAGCATAAAAGATGAGTTATTATTCAAAATTAAGAAAGCCGCTGAAATTCCTTTAAGAACTCTTATTCTTAACAATATAAACATCTCCAAAGTGAAAGCTCGACAAGAGAAACAAAAAAACGATAAGAGTGGATGTACAGAAGTCATTGAGCAGATCGTGGGAATTGGATGTGGAGTAGGAGGGCCGAAGGCATTAGAAATCTTAATTACCTCACTTCCAGCGAGCTTCCCGTATCCCCTGCTAATTGTGCAACATATGCCGCCTAAGTACACAAAAGCATTGGCGGAACGACTGAATCGGTTCTCAAGTGTACGGGTGGTGGAAGCCAAGGACAAGCAATCGGTGCTCGGGGGAACCGTCTATATCGCTCCAGGTAATTTTCATATGACCATCATTCAGGAGGGGCAAGATCTCAGAATAAAACTTATGAAAAAGCCTGCAGTGAATGGGCACTGTCCTTCGGTCGATGTCTTGTTTGGGTCTATATCTGCATTAACTGGTCTACAGCAGCATTTAATCCTAATGACCGGAATGGGAAATGATGGCGCTAAAGGGATGCTAGCTGCCAAACATGCTGGTGCCCAATCAACGCTTGTAGAATCGCAAGAAACTTCTATTGAAAGTGAAATGCCTGAAGCAGCGGCGAAGCTGGGTTGTGTGGATTACGAGCTGCCCTCGCATTTGTTAGCCTCGAAGATTATGGAGGTTACGGGGGAGCTGAGATACCGAAGGGACACATTTCCATCAGTTTGAACGGTCTTATTTTACTTCTGAAAAAGCGTTGGCAGGATAAAATCCGCCAATGCTTTTTTGTATTTCAGGTTGACACTTTCAAGTGATAACAATTATCATTTACGGAGCTAGAGTAGAGATTATGTAACTCATCGTATACAAGGAGCGAAGAAGGAGAGGTTTGCGATGACTTTAAATATATTGAATATGGAAATTCATGATCTTTTTGATCAATTTACAGAACGGATAGAGGGGCATGTTGAGCATAACCAATGGGAACAACGGCTTACTATCCCTTCACATATTGGCAAGGGAAGTGTCACCCGTACACGGATTCGTCCAGGTATGGAGATTATGTATACGGACATAACTTACGAACAGGATATGAAGCTCCACATTCAAGAAGCTTGTCCGTTGTTTGAACTAAGCTATAATCTAAGCGGAGAAATCTATTGCGAATGGAACGGCAAGGAAAGTTACACGGATAAACAAATGGGCAATGTCCTTTTTCTAGAGGATGTTCAGGTGTATGAAGAGAAAAAAGCAGGTGTCCCCAATCAATTGCTGGAAATACGGTTTGCTCCTAGTGAACTGCTGAATTACGCCGGAGATTTATCGGAGACACAGCAAATGGAAACCTGGCTTAGACATCATCGTGGCAATATTGATCGTTATCCAGATACTGCGGCAATCCGAAAATGTGTCTCCGAAATGATCCACTGTACCTATCATGGAACATTGAGACGTTTATATATGGAGAGCAAAGCCCTTGAATTTATTGCTTTGTTTGGTGAGTCTGATGGTTACGGTTCTATTAGCGATAGTATGACGCTGCGGCACGATGATATTACCAATCTGAAGCGGGTACATGAATTGGTGCAAATCCATTTCGAACAACCGTTATCTATACGTGAGTTGGCTAAGCGGGTAGGTATCAACGAATTCAAGCTAAAAAAAGGCTTCCGCGAATTATTTGGCATGACGATCTTCGAGCTAGTACGTATAAAAAGGATGGAGAAAGCGCTCTGGTATATGGAGGTTGAAGGTTTGAATATAGGGAAAACAGCTGTTTCGGTCGGATATAGCAATGTCAGCAATTTCACGACGACCTTTCGTAAGCATTATGGCTGCAATCCAAGCGAATACTTAAAACGTATCGAACAACAGAGTTTGGAACGAAACAGGCTGTAGGAAGATTTGTAAATGCAGAAAGCTTAAAGCTTCAAGTGTTAGAACATAGGGTTCGGAATCGAACGTTATATTCTGTCTGCTTGAGGTTTTTTTGTGTTTGCTCCCTTATCAAGGAGTGCACCTCCCTTAACAGGTAGAGAAAAAGACCACTCTAAATGATAATAATTACATAGATTGCAGATAAAAAGGTGGTTATACAATGGAACAACAACAAGTAGATTCGCGCCGGTGGTATGCGCTGGGGGTTATTTTACTGCCAACATTACTTATTTCATTAAATACTTATATGATTCAAGTTGCGCTTCCATCTATGCAATATAGCTTGAACGCAAGCTTTTCGGAAGCACAGCTTATCGTTACCGGATTTTCGCTAGGATTAGCTGTGGCGTTGATTATTAGTGGAAAGCTTGGAGATATATACGGCAGAAAACGGATGTTGATGATCGGGGTGAGCGGGTTTACGGTCATGGCAGTGTTAGGCGGATTGACCTCAGATCCGGAACTTCTGATTATTATTCGGATTGTGCAGGGTTTGGCTGCGGCGTTTATTCAACCTCAGGTTCTATCTACGCTGCAGGTCAGCTTTCTGCCAAAGGAAAAAGGGCTTGTTTTCGGCATTTACGGCGCCATGATTGGTTTTGGATTTGCATTCGGATTCATCCTCGGAGGCACTATTGTGAATTGGAATCCGTTCGATCTCGGTTGGCGGACGGTGTTTTTTTTCAATGTGCCATTTGGACTTCTCGTCCTGCTGTTAATGCCGATTGTACCTGAAACACGGGCTGAGCAGGCGCACAGTATTGATTGGACTGGAAGCTTCCTTCTGCTGATCGGTTTGTTCCTGCTGATCTATCCGTTGTCAGAGGGACAAAAACAAGGGTGGCCGTTGTGGATTTTTGGCTGTCTAATTTTAGCTCTTTTCGTGTTGTTTACTTTTATCTGGGTTGAAAATCGAAAGGGAAAGCAGGGGGCGTTACCGTTAGTCGATCTGTCTATTTTCAGAGATCGAACATTTAGCGCTGGTCTGGCAACCGTTCTTGTCCTTTATCTAAGTATGTTCTCTTTCTTTTTTATTTTGAGCTATTATATGCAATTTGGTTTGCACTATAGTGTTCAAGATACGAGTATGGTTTTCTTGCCTATAGGGATAGGCTTTTTTCTGACTTCCTTAATCTCGTCTCGAATGGTCAAAAGATGGGGGATGAGTGTTCTTAAGATAGGAGCGCTGATGATGGGTAGCTGTAGCCTGCTGCTTATGTTAGAGCTAAATGTGGACGTTACGCATCTGCTGGACCCTCGTAATATCCTAATATTATTGATATATGGTTTCGGTCTCGGAATGGCTACTACGCCCCTAGTTAACGTCACGCTTAGTTCAGTACCCACAAAGATCACGGGCACGGGTTCAGGCTTGATCACTACCTTTATGTATTTTGCGAATTCGTTAGGAGTGGCGTTAATCGGTATTTTATTCTCCGCTTCGCTAAAGCATTCTCTTTTGGAAGCAGATCTGGCGGATTATGTAAGGGCGTTTTCCTTCTCATTAGCAGCAATCGGAGGACTTGCTTTTACTGGTTTTCTTTGCCTTTGTTTTTTGCGGGAGCGGAAATTATAGAGGAGGTATCCTGCTTTTTTTGCGCTGTGAGCAATCTAACAAACGAACGCCCTTCTTAGCTTTATAGTAATACCGAGTGATTGAATTCCATTTAATGTAACTCAATCCAAACCTATCAATGAGAAGGTGCTAGGATGTCCATACTGCAAGTAGAGAATCTCTCAAAAGAATACAAAGGAAAAGGCAAAACGAATCGGTATCGAGCGCTGAACGGGATTAGTCTTAGTGTGGATAGCGGCGAGTTTGTGGCGATTATGGGACCCTCGGGGAGCGGAAAAACGACACTTTTAAATATACTAAGCGGAATCGACACGGAGTATAGTGGGGTTGTAAGAATTGCAGAGACTAGTATAAATGAGATGTCCAAGAACGAGCTTGCGCTTTTTCGCCGGCAGCGTATGGGATTCGTTTTTCAGGATTACAATCTGCTGGATAGTCTGACCCTACGGGAAAATATCATGGTGCCCATGGTGCTGGATGATCAAGAGGTAGAAGATATCAATGCCAAGACAGATGAGACGTTATCGCTATTTGATCTGGATGAGGTGAAGGACAAATATCCTTATATGGTTTCAGGGGGGCAACAGCAGCGGACGGCGATCAGCAGGGCGATTATTAATCATCCAGATGTGATTTTTGCGGACGAGCCGACAGGGAATTTGGATTCTAAATCCTCGAGTACGGTGATGAAGACCTTCGACAAGCTCAACACTCTAAAAGGAGCAACGATAGTGATGGTCACACATGATCCTTTTGCGGCCAGCTATTGTAATCGCGTGCTTTTTATCAAAGATGGGAAGGCTCTACTAGAGATTGCTAGAGAGAATAAAGAGCGCAGAGCATTTTTTTTTCTGATTCTGGAGAACCTGGCCTTTATTGGAGGGGGAGAAGATGACCTTTAGGAGAATGGCATTTCAGATATTTAAGGCGAATCTTAGAAGATATTTGTTGTTTTTCTTATGCAGCAGCTTTACAGTCATGATCTTTTTTACATTTTATTCGCTGTACAGTAATCCTGATTTTAATGACCCTTATCAAGTGAATGGGATGGTGTCAGGTAATTTATATGCTCCTTTTTTGGTGATAAGAGTGTTTGCTGTTCTGTTTATTGTATATGCGCAGATGGCCTTTTTGAAATTCAGAAAAAGCGACTTTGGGCTATTAATGGTACTTGGAATGACAAGCCACAATATCCGCAAAATCATTTTGTTCGAGAATAGCATGATCGCTTTAGCCTCGATTCTCACTGGTTTAGGTGCAGGGACGGTTTTCTCCGGTATTTTTTTCTTCATTGTTTCGCTGTTAGTTAATATTGGGGACAGTGCTTTTATACTGACGCTGGATAGTTATCTGTATACCATTAAATTCTTCGCGGTGATTTACATAGTTGTGATTGCAATCAATTTGCTATTCACTTTGAGATACAGCATTTTACGTCTTTTAAAAGAATCCAGAACCGCAGAACGCAACCTGATTCATGGGAAAATCACCGGAGTCATCGGAGTTTTACTGTTGGGAATCTCCGTTTATAATATGCTCACTCATTACAACCCTTCCGATGCTCGCATGATGTTAATAAATCTGGGAATTAGTATGTTGGGCGTTTATTTGCTGCTGTCAGGACTTGGGGACTGGATGAAACTTTTTATATCGCGATCAAGCAGAGCATATCACAAGCACCTGCTGTTTAGTTCCAATTTGATCTATACCCTTGGTCGCTCCAAAGTAGTGCTTTCTCTCATCACCTTTCTCGTCTTCATCACGATTTCTCTAAGCGGGATTATTTTTTATTTGACCTGGAATGCTGAGGAAATTCCGGTTGCAAACAATCCATATGATATTGCCTATTCAGAAGTATTCGGAAAAAATAGCATCTCACCAAAAATACTAAGTGAGATCACGGATCATGGCGCTACGCCGCTGCTTTCACACCAAAAGCTGGAGTATATCGACTTGTTTAATTTTAAAATATTTCTGGACCAGAATATAAACGCATTAATCGGCTCTGATTATCATGTGGAGAAAGATCACTTTCTAAATCTGGCCACAGTTGCACAAGGAGAAGAGTGGAAGAATCAAAGACCGGAAATGCCCACCTTTGACCTGACGCTTGCTTCCGGGAAGCATACGCTGTATTCACAAGGTATCCTATTTAACATGGTATTTAACCCTGTGCCGAATTTAATGAATGGTCTTCATATCATTGTAAACGAAGAGGATTATATGGCGCTGAAAGCGGAAAATAAAAAAGCGATCGGTATCCTTCAGCTCCTGAATTTTAAGGATTGGAAAAAAACTGCGGATATAGATGCTAAGTTAAATGCCGCTTTAGCCAAATATAACAAAGACAATACAGAGTCCTGGTATGGCAATGAGCGGCAAGAGGCCCTCGTATTTTCTACGAAGTCTAGAATAAGTGACTATCTACAGTTACAGGAGTCTGGCCGATTTGGAATCTTCGTAATTTCATTTGTTGGTTTAATATTTTTCGGCGCCTCCGGGATAGTGCTGCATTTCAGTATTCAGACCGATTTAGAGCGTGAGCGGATCAAATTCAGGAAGCTGAACAAGATTGGAATTACTACTAAGGACGTGGCTCGTATTATAGGCGGCCCTTTAAAAGTGCTGTTTTTTCTCCCTTATGCATTAGGTATTGCATTGTCTTCTTTTTATGTTGTTGGTTCTTCCAGGGTTGAAATGTCTACAGCTCTGGAGCCGATGTGGTTTTGTTTGTTAGTAGGCGGAGCGTATCTTTTATTTCAAGTCCTCTTTTATCGTATATACACTAAAATATACACTCACAATATGCTGGCACATATTAAGCTACTCGATATTCCCTTAATAGAACAAAATGAGATTTCAATTTAATCCCAAATATGATAATATTGGTGCACAAAACGTGGGGGGATTCCATTTGAAAAAGATTTTTTCCAGAATTGCAGTCGCATTAATGATCTTGACCCTTGTTGCGATAGTCACTTGCTTTTATATTGGTGAATTCACCTATGCGTATGGATTAATTTTGGTGCTGTTTTTCGTATTTGCGGGGATGGGGCAGCTCTATAAGCTTAAAAATGATGAGTATATGTACAAAAAATTAAATAACACCGATGAGTATAATGAATATACTAGATGATATAAATTTAACAGAAGCTTATTATGTATAGCCAAACACCCCACTTTAGACAGTGCCTAAAGTAGGGTGTTTTTGTATGTGCCTATGTTTATTTCTTACCGTTGCGTTCAAGAATCATATCTACGAACAGATCAATCTGTGCGGTAATCGCAATCGGATCATAGCGGTAGTAGGTATCAAAATCATTGTAGAATAGATGATCGTTCTTCGCAGCATCAAGTCCGTTCCAAACTGGAGATTCCTTCAGTTCTTTCAGCTTATCTCCTTTTTTGTCAGGATCATAAGTGGTGAGGAACATGTAGTCAGCTGCATATTCTGGCAATAGCTCCATGGACAGCTGCAACGTTTGGTTGTCATTGCTGTTCTTAGTAGGCATTTTTAGCTTAAGTGCGTTATAAAGGGCTTGTCCACCCCGGCCAGCATTATTTCCGAAGGTCCATAGCTCACCTTTATCAGTCAGCTCATAGATTCCAAAAGTATCATTTTCATTTACGACACCTTTAAGCTTCTCGCGGCCTTCAGCAGCCTTTTTCTCAAAGTCAGCAATAAATTGTTCAGCTTTGTCAGGCACACCTACAATGTCACCGAACAGTTTAACAGTTTCATAGATATTTGTAGCAGTTCCGTATGGAATATGAATGGTTGGAGCAATTTTGGATAAAGCATCGTAGTTATCATCATACATAACGACGATTAGATCAGGTGTAAGTTCCAGAGCTTTCTCGGCGTTAACTGGAGCACCGACATCTTGTGTGTTTGTGAGCAGGTCTTTCAAGAAGGGATTATCAAAGGTACTAGGTTCGACACCTACAACATTTGCTCCTACGGAGAGCAACTCCCCACCATAATAATCTGTAATAATCCGCTGTGGTTTTACAGGTATTTGCACAGTACCTTTAGTGGTTTCATAGCTACGCATTTCAGCAGCTGAAGCCTCAGGAGCAGTCGTTGGCTCTGTGCTCGGTGCTGTAGTTGCTTCTGTTGTTTCTGTTGGTTTATTAGATGAAGCATTGTTTGTTCCCCCGCAAGCTGTCACAAATACAGACAATAACATTATGAGTGCCAGGATGGGGAAGAGGGTCTTTCTTTTTAGCATGATAAACCTCCCTATATATGTGTACCAACAAATAATAATGAGAATCATTATCATTATTATTTTCAATTTGAACTTTATCAAATCCTAGAATTCCTGTCAATGCAATAAAATAAATGCCTCCTATTAAATCTATCTATTGCCAAACCTAGGAAGGCTCATTTACAATAGCATAGTGATAATGAGAATCAATTTCATAGAAATAGGGTGGCATTCATGAATCAACAGATATCTTCCAAGATTAGACCTAATAAAGGGTCAGCCATACAAGAGTTCCGTTCACGTCCTTGGGCTGCCACGTTAATCTTGGTTGGCGGTCTGGTACTATTAGCACTAGGTATCGCTGTTTCAGTCTCCTTTGGAGCGGCTGATATTAAACTTTCTGTGGTGTGGGCAGCTGTGTTTCACTTTGATCCGGAGATCATGGATCATCAGATTATTAGAGAATTACGATTACCCCGTGTACTTGGCGGGGCAATGATAGGGGCCAGCTTTGCAGTTGCGGGTGCCATTATGCAGGGAATGACCCGAAATCCACTCGCAGATTCAGGTTTGATGGGCATCAACTCAGGCGCAGGATTTGCGCTGGCGCTTTGTTTTGCATTTTTCCCGAATCTATCGTTTATGTATTTAATCCTATATTCCTTCATTGGTGCCGGAGTAGGGGCTGGGGTTGTGTATGGGGTCGGATCATTGGCCAAGGGAGGGCTGACTCCTGCTCGTCTGGTGCTGGCAGGTGCTGCTTTTAGTGCACTGCTGTCAGCGCTGAGTGAAGGGGTAGCTTTATATTTTCACATTGGGCAAGATTTGGCTTTCTGGTATGCGGGAGGCGTGGCTGGGACGAAATGGATTCAGCTTAAAGTCATGTTCCCTTGGATAGGAGCAGCGTTAATTGGGGCTATGGTAATATCCCGATCGATTACAATGCTCAGCCTAGGTGACGATGTTGCTAAAGGGCTAGGCCAGCGCACAGGGCTTGTTAAGCTGGCAGGGACTTTAATCGTATTGATTCTGGCTGGATCATCAGTTGCAGTAGTAGGAGCCGTTGGGTTCATTGGACTAATTATTCCCCATTTGACCCGTTTTTTTGTAGGTGTGGATTACAGATGGATCATTCCATGTTCAGCTATTCTTGGCAGTCTGCTTGCAGTATTTGCAGATTTAACAGCACGGATGATTAATCCCCCTAATGAAACGCCGCTTGGAGCAATTATTGCACTGATCGGTGTACCTTTCTTCCTTTATCTTGCACGTAAAGAAAGGAGGGAACTGTAATGATAGAGAAAACTTCATTCGATTCCTTCCAAGCCGCCAAAAATAAACGTGGCTTAGTTATAATGATTATTTTAGCTGTACTGATTGTTATTGCTTTTATTATTAGTATGAATACAGGATACATACGTTTGACACCTATGGAGCTGCTTAATACGTTATTCGGTAAAGGGACGGATAAGCAAGAGTTAATCTTGTTTCAATTTCGGCTACCGCGTATTGTGATCTCCGTTCTGATAGGCGCAGGTTTGGCTGTATCCGGAGCTGTGATGCAGGGCGTCTTTCGTAATGCTTTGGCCGACCCCGGCATCTTAGGGATTAACGCTGGTGCAGGAATTATGGTTATGCTGTTAATATCTTTTTATCCGACGGCAACCGCGGCTCCGGTGTATCTGCTGCCTATGGTGGCGTTTGTTGGTGCGGGAATTACTGCTGCCTTGATCTATGTCTTAGCTTATAAACGGCATGAAGGAATAAAACCCATGCGACTGTTGCTGACCGGTGTAGCGGTTGCAGCTGGAATGAGTGCAGCGATGATCGTGCTGACTCTTCGGCTGGATCCGGAGAAGTATCAGTTTGTGGCTACTTGGCTTGCGGGAAGTATTTGGGGCACAAGCTGGAAGTTTGTACTTTCTTTACTACCGTGGATCGTAATTCTCGTGCCGTATGTCATCTATAAAGCAAGGGTAATGAACGTCCTTAATTTGGGTGAACAGACAGCTGTAGGACTTGGGGCTGCTGTAACGAAAGAACAATTCCGGCTTCTTGCGGCTGCGGTTGGTCTAGCTGCGGCAAGTGTTGCTGTGAGTGGTGGGATTGGCTTTGTCGGCCTTGTCGGCCCCCATTTGGCGAGACGACTAGTTGGACCCAAACATCAGCTCATGCTGCCAACCTCAGCGCTGCTCGGCTCACTGCTAGTCATTATAGCGGATACCATTGGGCGCTGGATCTTACAGCCATCTGAGATCCCCACTGGAATTGTTGTTGCTGTAATTGGAGCGCCATACTTCTTGTATTTGCTAGCCCGTACTAAATCTTGATGAAAGAGGATGGTCAATCACCGGAAGGAGCGAATTTTTACAATGTTGCGTCGTTTTTTTGCTTACTATAGACCCTATAAGGGATTGTTTATTCTTGATTTCTCCTGTGCTATTGCTGCTGCACTGCTGGAACTAGTCTTCCCACTGGCGGTTAACCGGGTAGTGGATGATATGCTGCCAAGTGGGAATTGGAAATGGATTCTCTATTCTTGCCTCGGTTTGCTGGGGATATATATCGTCAGCGCCTTTATGCATTTTGTCGTTACTTATTGGGGGCATAAGCTGGGGATCAATATCGAGTCGGATATGAGAAAAAAGCTATTTGATCGTGTGCAGAAGCTCTCTTTCAACTTCTTCGATAATAACAAAACAGGCCATTTGGTCTCGCGGATGACAAATGATCTGATGGACATCGGTGAGATTGCCCACCATGGTCCTGAAGATTTATTCATAGCAGTGATGACGCTGCTTGGTGTATTCGGTATCATGCTTAGCATCAATTGGCAATTAGCTATTCTAACCTTTGTAATTGTCCCGCTGATGATTTATTTATCCATGTACTTCAGTCGCAAAATGTCCAAAGCGTTCCACATCATGTTCGCGGACATTGCTGACTATAACGCACGCGTAGAAAACAATGTAAGTGGGATCCGTGTTGTGCAAGCTTTTGCTAATGAGAATCATGAAATTTCCCGTTTTGCAGTTAATAACGAACGCTTCCGTATTACGAAGCTTATGACCTATCGAATTATGGCTTGGAATTCATCCTTTAGCTTTGTGCTTATGAAACTGGTCTCATTATTCGTACTCGTGTGCGGAACCTATTTTGTAATCCAGAAGCAAATGACTTACGGTGAATTTATTGCTTTTGTGATGTTGTCTAATGTCTTCTTAGGACCTTTGCAACAGATTAACTCGGTCATTGAGACCTATCCTAAAGGGATCGCTGGTTTCAAACGTTATCTTGAACTGCTGGAGACGGAGCCAGATGTTGATGACGCAAAAGACGCTAAGCCAGTGTCTCATCTGTCAGGGAATATAACCTTCCAGGATGTAGCTTTTGCTTATAGTGATAAAGAAAAGGTACTAACCAATGTGAACTTATCGATTTCGGCAGGAGAGACGGTTGCACTTGTGGGTCCATCCGGTGCTGGTAAGACGACACTTTGCAGCTTGCTGCCACGCTTTTACGATGTAAGCGAAGGCAACATCTCTATTGATGGAATAGATATTCGCTCCATGACGTTAGAATCACTTCGTTCCCATATCGGGATTGTACAACAAGATGTATTCCTGTTTGACGGAACCATCCGTGAGAACATTGCTTACGGCAGATTGGGAGCTTCCGATGAAGAAATCTGGGAGGCTGCGGGACGCGCTCAGCTGGAAGAACTGATCAAATCTCAGCCTGCTGGGCTGGATACAATGATCGGTGAGAGAGGCGTCAAGCTTTCTGGCGGCCAGAAGCAGAGGTTGTCCATCGCCCGGATGTTCTTGAAGAATCCGACGATTCTCATTTTGGACGAAGCAACCTCTGCATTGGATACTGAAACGGAGTCCGCTATACAAGAGGCCCTCGCCGAGTTGTCTGAAGGACGCACAACACTTGTTATTGCTCATCGCCTTGCAACGATCAGAAATGCGGACCGTATTGTTGTCGTTGCGGAAGGCGGCATCGCAGAACAAGGTAAGCATGAGGAACTGCTGCAGACTGCCGGAATATACAGCCGATTGCATGAAGCGCAGTTTGGAGCTTAAGTAGCTGAAGGGATCACTAGAATATAATTTTGGAGGGACACGATGAATAAACAACTGGAATTATACGATGTAACCATTATTGGTGGCGGACCTGCTGGGATGTATACAGCTTTTTATAGTGGAATGAGAGACTTGAAGACAAAGTTAATTGAAGCGAAGGATGAGCTCGGAGGAAGAATGCTTATTTATCCCGAAAAAATGATCTGGGATGTAGGAGGCGTAACCCCAACTCTTTGCCATCAACTGATCGGTCAGCTCAAGGAGCAGGCTCAAACCTTCGATCCGACTATTGTGCTGGGTCAGCAAATTATGAATCAAGAGAGACAAGAAGATGGGACGTACATCTTGACCTCTTCTACTGGGGAACAACATTGGACCCGCACAGTCATTTTGGCAATTGGTTACGGAATTCTACAGATGGCAAAGCTTGAAATTGAAGGTGCAGATCGTTATGAGGTGACGAATCTTCATTATACCGTTCAAGAGCTGGAGCCGTTCCGCGGTAAAAGAGTGCTAATCTCCGGTGGAGGCAACTCCGCAGTAGATTGGGCGAATGAATTGGAGCCCATCGCTGCAAGTGTGACGATTGCGCATCGCCGCGAACAGTTTGGCGGACATGAGAAAAACATTGTGCGGATGAAGGAATCCTCAGTCAATGTCCGTGCGCCATATGCAGTAAGCCAATTACACAGCAGTAATGGTGAAACGATAGATCAGGTTACGATCAGCCATATAGAGACAGGTGAAACAGAGCAGTTTGAAGTGGATGCTGTCATTGTGAATCATGGTCTGAAGAGCGATTTTGGTCCGTTAAAAGAATGGGGCCTTGATATGGGCGAGTGGTGTGCGAATGTAACTGATAAGCTGGAGACCAATCTTCCGGGTATATTCGCAGCAGGTGACTTTGTGGATTATGCGAGCAAGGTTCGTTTGATCGCAGGCGCTTTCACTGATGCGGCTCTGGCGCTTAATAGCGCAAAGCTGTACATTGACCCGACCGCGGCCAAAGTCGCTTACGTATCTTCTCACAATGAACGGTTCAAAGAGAAGAATAAAGCGCTTGGAGTCGTTGACGACCACTAAGGATAGAGGCTTCTCAAACCATAAAATCTGAAGTTTTATATAAAGCGTATAGGAGATCTTATCCATTTCGAGCGGAGAGAACCCTTATACGCTTGCTTTCTATTTTATGGGTTATTAAGTCTAGCAGTCTGGAAGGGAGCAGGAATGAAGCTATCAAATAATAACCCGGTTCATAGAATTTATCTGTTAAAAGAGGCAGGGAAACGCCAATGCGGCGGCGGTCACATCAATAAACCCCAGATTGCCCAGTCCCCACTCTTCCTGACACCAATAGAAGCTATCGTTCAAATAACCATAGAAGGAGAGACAGTAGCTCTTAAAAATGGTGAAATTCTTTTTCTAAGCACAGGTGTGACTTATCAAATTGATGCTCCATTAGAGACTGTTATCTCTGTTCTAGCAATCTCCTATGAGGTATATGGGCTAAGTAATAGCACGGAGCAAGAATTGGTCTATGGACTTTGCCGTGAAATTTTTCCGGTCAATGGGATTTTACCTATACGTACGACGAATAAAATAACTCGCTTATTCAGCGAATTAGAAGACGTTGCTGCCAATAATTTAGAAGTACAGGCAGATAGAATTCAATCCTTGCTGCATCAGCTACATCAACTGCTCGTAGAGGCTGACGCTGAAGCAGACATTACGGATAGTTCATATTTCAGAATGCTCGCTTATATCCACCAGAATTTCCAAAAGGAGATTACGCGGGAGATGATGTCTCGAATGATGGGCTTCAATCCTCGTTATTTCTCAGTATGGTTCCGCAAGCAGACGGGTTGGAGCTTCACCGAATATGTAACTCATTTAAGAGTAAATAAAGCGAAAAAACACTTGATGTCCAGCAAAGCAACAATACAGGAAATTTCGCAAAAAGTTGGCTATACAGATGGACTATATCTGAGCCGCAAATTCAAGCAAGTCACCGGGATGACCCCAACAGAATTCCGTTTACGTCCCAAACCGAAGCGGATAGTAGCGTTACAATTTTTAGGGGATTTACTTGCGCTGGGAGTGAAGCCTGTCGCGGTTGAAGAAGATGTGATGAACTACTCATTGCTTTTGCTGCCGGAACTGGCGGGTGTGCGATCATTTGAGTTGCAGGGATGTCCGGCGGAAGCGGACTGGTCTGGGCTAGAAGCCGATCTAGTTATTGCACCGACCTATCTGAGCCCTCGTCAGCTTAAATGCATGGAAAAGTTGGGTCCACTAGTTACTGTGGAGTGTGATAAAATGGACCGCCTGGAACAGATTCGTTTATTCGGCAGACTGCTGGGAGAAGAGGAGCGGGCAGAGGCATGGATAAGGCACTATCATTTGAAAATAGATTTGGCCAAGCAGCGTTTGTCCTCATTAATTGAATCTGGTGAAACGGTAGCGGTGTATGAGATTAGGCAAGATAACAGTATTTATATCTGGAATTATACAGCCCGAGGGGTGTACAATCTGTATCCAATGCTGGGGGTAACTCCACCGGACAAGGTAAGGTCAGATGTTCTGGAGCGGAATGATCATTTATGCATCTCACTGTCGGAATTGCCAATATACGCGGCTGACCATATGTTTGTGGTTGTATCAGGACAAGAGGACTGGATGTCGAGAACACGTAAACGCATTAGTAAAAGCGCGGTTTGGCGCAATCTTCCAGCATTCAGGAATGAATGCATATATTACCTGAAGCTTGAGGAATTTTGGGGCAGCGAAGGGCTTGCGCTCGAACGCCAGCTGGAAATACAGACAGATTTGTTAACCGGCCATAAATTAAGCTGACAATCGTCCATAGCTAAATTGATGTATTAGCGTGTATATATGTTTTCCCGCGGAGACGGTATATTAAACAAAGATCTTAATGATATTGATTATCAATATCATAATAATATAAAGTCTCAAGGGGGATTTACATTGTACAGAATTATATCGTTAGGAAAAACAAGCATGATAGCTGTTATGCTTACGCTGGTGCTGCTGTTGAGCGCATGCGGACAAGCTGCTAATCAGGGGAATGCTCCAGCTAGCACGTCGGCTACTAATAATGATTCTGTAGTTGCCAGCACGGAGCCGGCTGCTGATGCAGAGTATTGGACGTACGAAAGCGACAAAGGCCCGGTGCAGATCCCACGCAATCCACAAAGAGTTGTGATTCCGGTACAAGACTTTATTGGTGATCTTCTGACGCTTGGCGTGACGCCCATTGCCGTTGCCGGGAATGACATCTTGAACCATCCATATTTCAAAGAGGCGCTGACAGGTGTAGAAGTAGTAGGCGATGACATGACGGTGTCCCTGGAGAAAATAACGAGCCTCGAACCGGACTTGATTATCACTTATCAGGAAGATACCTATGAGCAAATCTCTAAGATTGCTCCGACTGTCTTTATTCCTTGGGGCAAATACGACTATAAGGAACGATTGATCGAGATCGGGAAAATCTTGAACAAGGAGCAGCAGGCTGTAAAGTGGGTGGCGGATTTCAATCAGAAGCTGGAAGCGAAAAAAGCGGAATTGGCTGATCTGATCGCAGCTGACAAAAAGGTGGCGATCTTTGAAATTGCCGGTAAAGAGCTGTATTTATACGGTTCGTCATATGGGCGCGGTGGAGAGATTATATATAACGGATTGGGGCTGCATGCACCTGATCTTGTCCAAGAGGCAGCCTTTAAAGAAGGCTGGGCTTCCCTCTCATTTGAAGCGTTGCCCGAGTACTTAGGTGAAGCTGATTATATCTTCCAAGGCTTCAGCCGTGGCGTGGAGCAGGATAAGCTGGACATTCTGGACAGTGTCTTCTGGCAAAGCCTGCCTGCTGTTAAGGCGGGTCATGTATTCACCTACGACCTTAAAACATATTATCTCTCCGATGCTTATGCGCTGGACAAGCAGCTGGATGAGATAGTTACGTTGCTGAAGTCTCTTCAATAAGTTAATTTCAAAAGAGTAAAAAGGGATGTTCGCTGAGCTATAGTAGCTCAAGGACATCCCTTTTGCGTATTTATATTCCAAGTTAAGGGAGGTTATAGATTCCATTTGTTGCATAAAAAAGCGGTGTAGAACAAATAGTATGAGCAGGAGGTGTTAATGATGGACCCCTTTAACTCTACTATTTTGGACGATAATCTTAAAGAGCTTCAAGAAAGGCTTGGCCATAGCCCTGATATTGTTATTCGTAGAATTAAATCCACTACCACACAGGTTGAGGTAGCTGCCGTATATATTGAGGGATTAATAGAAAAATTGATGGTCAACGAGTTTGTGGAGCATGCGATGTCGTTCGATAAGCTAGGTGAAGAAAACCCGGTGGTAACATCCGCTGAAGATATCTTTTTGTATATGAAAGAAGTGGCGAGAGGGATCGGAGAAGAACAGCCACTTGAAGATTGGGATGTGCTTTTTGAGGCTTTATTCTCTGGGGATACCATTCTTTGGGTCAACGGGATAAGGGAAGCTATCAGAGGGAATACAAGCGGCGGTGAGGTTAGAGCGGTATCGGACGCTACAACTCAAGTAGCCATTCGTGGCTCCAAGGAAGGCTTCACAGAATCTATTGGGACGAATATCTCTCTGGTGCGCAGGAAAATAAAAAGCCCTAATCTCTGGGTGGAGTCGATGAAGATAGGTGACGTCACGCAAACGAATGTATCTATTATGTATATTCATGGAATCGTCAATGATAATACCTTAAAGGAGCTCAGAAATAAGCTGCAAAGCATTGATATAGACGGGATTCTGGAATCTGGATACATTGAGCAATTTTTAGAAGATACTCCCTTTTCTCCATTCCCAACATTATATAATACGGAACGTCCTGACAGTGTTGCAGGAAATCTTTTAGAAGGACGAGTTGCTATTTTTGTGGACGGGACCCCGTTTGTGCTGATTGCACCTACAACCTTTTTTATGTTTTTACATGCCGTAGAAGATTATTACCAGCGTTATGATATTACGACTTTGATCCGATTATTGAGATTTATTTGCCTTGTTATTTCGTTATTTGGCCCAGCGTTATTTATTGCAATTCTAAACTTTCATCAAGAAATGATCCCAACGGCCTTACTTATTAATTTTGCTTCACAAAGGGAGGGGGTTCCATTTCCGGCTTTTATTGAGGCTATGCTGATGGAATTTACCTTTGAGATTATACGTGAAGCAGGAATTCGTATGCCATCCCCTATAGGCCAAACTGTGTCGATCATTGGGGGCTTAGTGTTAGGACAGGCAGCCGTACAAGCCGGTATTGTCTCTCCTGCAATGGTTATTGTAGTTTCACTTACAGGAATATCCAGCTTTGCTACTCCCGCTTTTAATATGGCTCTTTCCATACGTATCTTGCGTTTCATCATTATGTTTATCGCAGCCTTTATGGGGCTTTATGGAATAACGATCTTTACTTTTATTTTGGTTGCTCATATGTGTAGCTTGAAATCGTTGGGTTTTCCGTATATGTCTCCATTTGGTCCTTTTATCGCTGAGAATCAGAAGGACTCGATCTTGCGTGTGCCCTTGAAATATATGAAAACTCGGCCGCGTCTTGTTAGCCAAAAAAATAATACTCGACTTAAGGTGAATGATGGGAAGCCGGGGAGTGGCAAATGAAGGTCGGATGGATGATGCGTTCATTTATTTGTATATGCTGCTTAATGTTGCTGACAAGCTGCTGGAACAGTCGGGAATTAAACAATTTAGGCATTGTGACTGGTATAGGTGTGGATAAGGTGCCGAATAAAGAGGAATATCATGTTACTTTTCAGATTGTGAATCCATCCTCAACAGCCACAAGTGCAGGAGCTAGCACCGGACAACCCACGGTCACTATTTATTCTTCTACGGACCGTACGATCTTTGGCGCTTTTCGCAAGACTTCAAAAAAGGCGGCAAGACAGATGTTTTTTGCACACACGCAGCTATTAGTTTTAGGCGAATCTACAGTGAAGAGCGGTATTGATGGGATTTTTGACATCTTTGAAAGGTCCCATGAGCTGCGGCTCAACACGAATGTTATTGTAGCCAGAGATACGGAAGCATCCTCTATTCTGAAACTATTGCTTCCCGTAGAAAGCCTGCCTGCAATTGGGATTATTAAAAAGAGTAAAAATACCGCTAGAATATATGGAGAAAGCCGGGATATCAATGTTTTTGAGCTAATTAATGGTCTCAGTGGAGAAGGGTCAGTGGTGATATCCGGAGCCAGAATTCTTGGAGACGCTGAAGAAGGAACTAAAAAATCCGGGATGGAGCAAACTAAAGTAAAAGCACTTGTCACAATGAGCGGGCTTAGCGTATTGAAAAAAGGGGTTTTTCAGGGGTGGCTGGATGGCCCTCTTGCTCGGGGGGCACTATGGGTACAGAACGAGATTAATGAAACCAGTATTAATGTAGATTCAAATGAGGTTAAAGATTCGATAGCCGTTAACATTAATTATTCAAAAACAAAAATTAAGATTGAACTCCGCAATAAAGTACCCGTCATTCATGTAAATGTTGTGGAAGAGGGGACGCTTAGTGAGGCACAGAGTTATATTGAGCTAAGTGATAGAGAGGTAATCGTTCAGTTGGAACAACAAGTGGCTCTTAAAACTAAACAGGAAATAACCCAAGCCTTACAGGCTGCTCAAACTATGAAATGCGATATTTTCAATTTCGGGAATGAACTGAAGCGCACAAATCCAAAAGCATGGGAGACTGTTAAGGACGATTGGGAGTCAGTGTTCGCGGAAGCGGAAGTGGATGTTTCTGTAGATGCCTATATTCGCAGTGTTGGAATGAGATTAGAGCCGAAATTGTTAAAGGAAAAATGAAAGTGTTCAGTGAGAAAGGTGGGAGAAGGCCACTTTATGAAAAAAGAAACCATCAGCGCGAGTCAATTATTTGCTTTGATTTTTTTGTTTGAATTGGGAACGGCCCTTGTGGTACCGATTGGACTTGAAAGTGGCCATGCTGTCTGGATTGCTATTCTGTTAGCTTTGCCCGGTGGACTTCTTTTGTATTTGATTTATGTTTATTTATACCGGCAATATCCGGGCATGATTATTAGCGGGTATACAAGAAAGATACTGGGCAATGTATTAGGCTGGCCGTTAAGCTTAACATACATTCCAATCCTTCTCTTCAATGGCTCTCGAAATCTGCATGAATCAGGTGAGTTGTTAATAGCTGCTTCTTACGACAGAACACCCGTGTTCATCATTTATGCAATGATGGTTGTTGCGGTAATTTACATCTTAAATAAGGGGATTGAGGTGTTTGCGCGGGCGGCTGAGATTTATATGCTGATTATAATATTATTGGGCTTGACCAGTTGCTTTTTGGTTATTGCCGCCGGACTTGTAAAACTAGATAACTTGTTTCCGTTACAGGCCTCGGATTGGAAGAATGCATTGAAATCAGCCTATCTAAATATATGGCTATTTCCGTTCGGGGAGATGGTATGTTTCACTACGATTTTACCTCATATCAAAAAAACCAAGGTAGCAAAAAGAACCGGAATCATCGCAATGACTTTATGCGGATTATTACTCAGTTTTACCCATGCCATCGAAATATCCGTTCTAGGAACAGAAATCTACAGTAGAGCCAATTTTCCGATGTTCACTACGATAACGTTAGTAAACCTGGCCAATTTCATTCAACGTTTGGACGCGCTTGTGCTCTTAACCTTAATCATTGGAGTCTTTTTTAAAATGTCAGTATATTGCTACGCTGCAATGGTAGTCACCGCGGATCTATTCAAGGTGCAAGACAGCAGAAAGCTCGCCGTTCCCGTTGGTATTGTTGTTTTGTTCGGGGCTTTTATTAGTTCAGCGAATTATCCGATACATATGGACGAAGGAAGGATATTTCTGAAATATATTTTGCCGTATTTCTGTGCCGCTGTACCTATTCTCTTGTGCATCGTTCATTACATCCGCAGAAAATTAGGGAGCATAGGTTAGTTTATTTTATTTGATGGATTTATTGCTTCTATTTCGGATAGAGGATGTAATTGTAATAACAAAAGGTAAGGAGATAAAAACGAGCATAGTTATTGATTCCTGTATGCTTGTAGCTGCAAAGGAGTCATAGATCGTCCGCATTGAAGCGGTGAGGTTTTCTCCTGATAAAAGGTCGATGATTACTGCCATCAGCAACCCCATAAAAGCAAGCATGAAATATAGTAATAGTAATTTCATATTGATCAACTCCATTTGCTAGATTAACCTTAGGCTAAATGTATTATTACCTCTTGAGTGTTTTTGTAGTCAAAAGAAATAACAAATCCCCTACTGCTCCAACGTTGTTGGAAGCAGTAGGGGATTCTAATTTAAGCGCATTTTATTGTGTAAGCCAAGCAGCCAGTTCTTCGGTCTGGGATAACACGGCAATTGGATCATAGTACCAAGACCGTTCTTCTTTCCATACATAGAGATGGCCATTTTTTACAGCGGGTAGGCTACTCCAGATTGGATCAGCTTTGTAATCAGCTTCTGTACGGTTATTGGAAGTTAAGATAATATAATCTCCTGCGTATTTAGCGAGTGCCTCTGTAGAGATTTCCGCCCATTGCTTCTCCATAATTTCTGCGGCCACAGCTGTAGGGGGCTTACGACCCAGCGCCTGATAGACAGGCTGTCCGCCTCGGCCAAAGTTATCGCCATAGGTCCAAATGGATTTTCCGCCGTCTTCCATGATGGAAAATGTTGCATCTGCAGGGATTACTTTGTCTACTTTGGCTTTAGCTTCAGCTATCCGTTTGTCGTAATCTGCAAGCCAGCTTTTGGCTGCCTCTTCCTTACCAAGGAGTTCTCCGAAATAGGTTAATTCGGCATGAGCATCTTTCAGATCACCATATGGCACAACGATGGTTGGAGCAATTTTGCTTAGTGCTTCATAGCTTTCAGCTTGTCCAGAAATAATCAAATCAGGATTAAGTGCGATGATTTTTTCAGGTGACATTTTGCCGTAAGTTCCAGTGTCTGCAACTCCAGTAAGTGCCTCCTTAAAATACATATTCTCCAGTGTTAATCCGGGAGCACCAACAGGAATGGTATCTAGCGCAATCAGACTGCCCAGATATTCCTCAGCGACAATCCTTTTAGGTTGAACAGGGATTTCAATATCACCATTTATAGTAGTGACCTTTTTAAGAGCAGCTGTTTCCGTAGTTTCTGTTGGTTGACTAGTTTCGGTAGGTACTGCAGTTGCCGATGATGTGTTGCTGGTGTTACTGCCTGTATTCCCCACAGAATTATTGGAATTCCCGCAAGCTGATATGACTAGAATTAATGCCAGCATGAAGGGAAAAAGAAGCCAATGGGTTTGTTTGGAGCTATTTTTTCCTGGATTATGCAATTTGTTGTTCCCCCTATGTATATTGATTATCATTCTCAATAAGAACTTTACAAGCTTCACCGGGTATTTACTATGGACGGATATGATCTCAGCTTATGCAAATTTATGATGTCATTACCCGTAGCAATTCTTGAAGCTGTGCCTGTGAGGACAGTGGGTCAAATCCGCAGAACATATCAGCCTGGTTCAGAATATATACCCGTCCGTTTCGGACTGCATCTAATTGCTTCCAAGCTTTAGAATGTAGTAGGCGAGTAAAACGTTGTCTTCCCTCAGATGATGAAGGGATGCTAGTGATAATAATATGGTCAGCAGGAAACGATACGATATCCTCAATAGATGCCTCTAAGTACCCGGAATCTGTGATCCCTTTTTCAATAATTACGGAGGGGGGCTTGAAGCCAAGATCACCGTATAGAATTTGGCAACCTCTGCCGAAGCTGCTACTGAAACAGTAGGCGGATCGGGAGCTAACCTCCCACACGATAGCCGTACCTCTCTCCATTCCTATTGCATGGTTTAATAACCCGTTGGCGGTAAGACAAAGTCTGTCATAATGACTTAGCCACTGTTCAGCACGCTGTCGTCGATTCACAACCTCGGCAATCAGAGCAAATTGCTCTCGCCAACTCATTTGCATAAAGGGCAGCTCAATAACCGGAGCAACAGGAGTCAGAATCTTATTGTCGGGTAGACTGTAGCCGATAATGACATCTGGTTTTACCGCAGCTACTGAGTCATAGAGTAATGAAAATTTACCTTCGCTCATTTGAAGCTGTTTGGAAGCGGGAACTTGTTCCAAGCTATGTTGCCATTCGGAATAAACCCCGAGTTGAGGCATGATTTCCAGTACTCGCAGGCTAGCGGTGTGATTATAGTTCAGGGCAACGACCCGTTTATTCTTATTCTGGTAGGCTGTAGGTGAAACGCCAACAAACTGCTTGAATTTTCGGCTCAAATAAGTTCCCTCTTCGTAACCAACCTCATGTGCCAATGTTGTCAGATTGGGAGAACTGGTGAGGATTCGTTGCTGGGCTTTACGGATTCTTAGTAGTGTAATATAAGCACTGAAGGATAGACCTATTGATTTGCGAAAGGTTCGCGAAAAGTGCTCGGGGCTCACTTCAGCTAAAGCAGCCATTTGATCCCGCGTGATATCTTCATTGTAATGAGCTTCTATATACTCAGTCACCCGTTCCATCCAACTGCTTGATCTTTCTTTATGGGATGTCAGTTCACCATGAAGCTCCACGATGAACTGGGTGAATAGCTGCTGGACCCTAAACGGCTTTTGTTTATCAGCGTCTATCCAGGCACTGTAAAGCTCACCTGCCAAGGCTATCAAACGAGTGGAGGCATGGTGGACAGGGGAGTTGTCATTTATAAAAATGTCCTCATTTTTACTCTGGAGTATACAGGAATACTCAATCCATATCCCCTTTAACTGTAATTCAGGTTCCATCTTCAATAAAGAAGAACTACTAAGGGCTATTAAGCTTCCGGCCATGACCTTGTGTATCTTACCGTCTATTTCAAGAAAACCTTTCCCATCCCAGATCATCATAAGGCTGGAATTAGTAGAAGAAATGTTTGAGGCTGTGTAGTTGGTTATTCCCGATAAGCTGATGACCCGAAGGGGCATATAAAAAGGATGGGATGGATAAGGCATCCCGTCGGATTGGATCTGCATGTAGTAATCCCCTTCTTTTCATTGATAATCATTCTCATTTATAGTATAACAGTCTTTCTTACTATTGACTATAATGATGCTTATGATAGTGTTTAAAATAATCCACGAACGGAATAGGGTTAGCTGATAAGAAGGGGTTGAAGTCATCCATGACGACCTGGAATTTACAAGGAACTGTAAGTCACTTATTAATATGTAACGGTAGCAGCTGCAAGAAACACAAAGGTGAAGAGGTAGCTGAAGCGATAGAAGACGAGATTGAGAAGCAGGGCGCACAAAGTCTTATACATACGACTGTGACCCGTTGTAATGGAAGATGTTCAGATGCTTGTGTGGTGATCGCTTATCCCGAAGGTGTGTGGTACAAAGAGATTACACCTAAGCTGGCGAAATCATTAGTGCGGAAACATTTGCAGGGGGAGAAGCTTGAAGATCACTTGTTATACACCTATGATGGACAATTGATTGCTTCAAATGAAAAGGGCGCTAAAGGGAAAAAGAAAAAATAGCAAGGCTTGTAAGTACCTTTTAGCTGCGCTTCTAACCCTGTACAGATGAATATCTCGTGCAGGGTTATTTATTTATAAACAGGGGAGGATTATGATTGAATTGGATTATAACCAGACTCGTAATAGGACTGTGTGCTTAATTAAGGACATCAAATTTGACTTGCAGGGCTAACGTTGACTATGCTATTAAAAAGTGAATGAAATAACACAGTATATATGATGGTTTATAGGGGAGAGGGTACGATGGAGAGGCTGCAGGTGTGGCCAGAGAAGTTCAAAAAATTTTTTCTGAATAATAAATTTGTAGTAGTGCTGCTCATTATGCTGCTGGTTGGAATTAATATTCTGGTATTCTCCAAAATACCGTTTATTTTTAAGCCGATATCAGTATTGCTGCACACCGTGGCCGCACCATTATTACTGGCAGGTATAGCTTATTATTTGCTGAATCCGTTGGTAGATCGGATGGAGAAAAGATCCCGAATAAAACGTGTATATGCAATAATCATCCTATATTTGTTGATTGCTGGACTCATCACGCTGGTTTTGTTTATGGTCATTCCAATTATACGGACTCAGCTATCAGGTTTGATCGACAATTTTCCAAGGTATAGTGAATTAATTCAAGAACGGTTTATGGATCTGACCGGAACGGAGTTCTTTGGGCAAGTTCAAGATAGTATCGGAACGAACCTTAGTGAGATAACATCTAAGATTACGGCGTGGGGCAGTTCTTTTCTGAATAATGCCTTGACGGGTGTTGGCAGCTTTGTAGGAGCCCTTACAGAGATTGTCTTGGCGGTTGTAACGACGCCATTTATTTTGTTCTACTTGCTTCGCGATGGAAAAAAATTGCCGGATTATATTCTGAAGTTTGTACCTACTTCTCTGCAGCCGCAGACTCGTATGGTCATGTCGGAGATGAACAGTCAGGTATCCTCTTACATACGCGGGCAAATTATTGTCAGCTGCTGTATTGGTCTGCTGCTCTATATTGGCTATTTAATCATTGGTTTGGAATACTCTCTCGTTCTGGCTATTGCTGCTGCTTGTACAGCAGTTGTTCCTTATCTGGGCCCGGCAATCGCGATTACACCTGCCCTAATTGTGGCGATGGTCACTTCTCCATTTATGTTGTTGAAGATGATTATCGTGTGGACAGCTGTTCAGCTGATTGAAGGGAAATTTATCTCACCACAGATCATGGGCAAGACGTTGAAGATTCATCCGATAACCATTATTTTTGTAATTATATTCGCAGGTAAAATGTTTGGAATTCTGGGGATTATCCTTGCAGTTCCGGGTTATGCGGTACTTAAGGTGGTATTTACACATCTTTTTGAATGGTTCCGGTTTCGATCCGGCTTATATAAACAGATTGAAGAGAATAAGGAATAATGTGGAAGGGTGAAATGTAATGGGAGCACCAATAGCAGTAACCTCTTATGGTAAGCTTCAAGGAATACAGGAGGGGGACGTGAACATTTGGCGCGGGATCCCTTTTGCAGCTCCACCTGTTGGAGAACTTCGGTTTCGTGCACCACAGCCACCAGAAGCCTGGGATGGGGTTAGAGATGCTTCTGAATTTGGTCCAGTTAGTCATCAGCCAGCGGATACGAGAGGTACTCGGTTCGGTGGCAAGACGCCGCTTCATTCCGAGGATTGTCTGTATTTAAATATTTGGGCGCCAGCAGTTCATGATGAGCCCCTGCCTGTTATGTTCTGGATTCACGGGGGGACGTTTGTGACCGGGGCTGGAAGTCAGCCGCAGTTTGACGGCACAAGCTTCGCTGAACGCGGTAAAGTAATCTTAGTGACCATTAACTATCGGCTGGGTCCATTTGGATTCATGAATTTGTCTCCATTTGGTCATGGGCTTGCTTCTAATCAAGGATTATTGGATCAAATCGCCGCGCTGGAATGGGTAAAGCTGAATATTGCTGCTTTTGGCGGGGATCCGCAGCGGGTAACTGTATTCGGAGAGTCAGCAGGGAGTATGAGTATCGCAGCCCTTTTGGCCATGCCAGCAGCGAAGGGGCTGTTCGCTGGTGCGATTATGCAAAGTGGAGCTGCTCAGACACTGCCTTCCGAGCAGGGGAAGTACATTGCAGCTGCACTACTAGCTGAATTAGGGATTGCTCCAGATGGAGATGCCAGTCTTCTGCAAACATTTTCTTCTGAACAAATTATCGAAGCAGCCGCAAGAATGACTAAAAAATTAACGGGTGGCTCAATAGGTATGTTATTTCAGCCTGTCATTGATGGGGATACACTTCCTGTAGAACCTGCACAGGCTGTGGCAGAAGGATCGGCACAGGGTATTCCGCTATTGATCGGAACCAATCGTGATGAGGGCAACTTGTTCTTCAGAGAAGAATCGCCTGAGGCAGACTTTGACGATTCACTCAAGGCGCTGGAGCAGATGATGGGTACTGGGAGTCTGAAGGAGATTGCGAACCATTATTCATCCTCATGGGAGGGACAAGCCGAAATTCTAACGGATCTTTACTTCTGGGGAACCTCGGTGTCCCTGGCAGAGAACCAACTGAAATATGCACCTGTCTGGATGTACCGTTTTGACGGCACGATCCCAGGTCATCCATTGTTAAATAAAGCTGTGCATAGTGCAGAAATCGTCTATGCCTTTAATAATCTATCTCATCTAACCCATCTTAGGGCAGAAATTAATCCAACGATGCAGAAGTTGGCTGAAGTTATGCATGATGCTTGGATTGCTTTCGCTCATCAAGGAAATCCAGCTACAGCAGAGAGGTTATGGCCGAAATACAATCTGGAGGAACGGGCTACCTTGATCTTTGATGAAGATACGCATGTAGCTTATGATCCTGAGTCAGAGAAACGCAAAAGAATTGTCACTATGCTGGCTTAAGAAGATTGAGAGGCTGAATAAAGATGCAGGTAGAAGGCTTTAACCATGTGACCGTAAATGTCAGTAATTTAGCGAATTCCCTGAATTTCTATACAGGAGTTCTGGGCCTTCAGCTAGTTCATAGAGGTAAAACTGATGCTTATCTGGAATGGGGAAGTGCCTGGATATGTCTTCTTGAAAAGCCTGATTATATGGCGATTGCAGATAAAGTAGTTGGGGTAGACCATATCGCTTTTAGTATTGCAGAGGAACATTTTGAGGAAGCCGTCCAAGTATTGCAAACCCAGAATGTGCCCATAATTAGAGGGCCAATCAAACGGGGAATAGGCTGGACGGTCAATTTTCTAGATCCGGATGGTATACAGCTAGAGCTACATACCTCGAATCTGCGGGAACGAATGAGTGTTTGGAACACAACTACCGAATAAAAGATGGGTGTCCTATCAGCCTGCATGGCTAATGGGACACCCATTTTTTTAACGACCTAAATATTCTTTGATTCCTAAAACTACTGCTTCGGCTATTTTATTCTGGATGTCCGGGGTAAAGAGTAATGCTTCATCCTTGGTATTGCTTAAGTAACCACATTCTAATAATATTGCAGGCATTTTGGTTTCTCTTGTTACATGATAGTTAGCTTGACGAACCCCTCGGTCCTGCAGTCCTGTAGCAACTGCGAGGTATTTGTGAACGGTTTGAGCGAATAATAAGCTATCATTACGTGTGTAATAGGTCTCTGTGCCACTAGGATTACTTTTACTGCCCGCCGGAATACTATTGGCATGAACAGAGATAAATAGATCGGCTTTTACATTGTTGGCGAGGTTAGATCTGTCCTGTAGAGTTGGGTATGTATCGCCACTGCGCGTGAGTATAACCTCGATATTTGGTTCTTTCTTTAGTAATTCTGCAATTTTCAGTGCTGTCGGCAAGGTGAAATCTTTCTCTTTAAGCTTGTTAACACTTGAACTCCCTGGATCTTTCCCTCCATGTCCTGCATCAATGACGATTATCTTCTTGTCTGTGTTGCCGGTAGAAGGTGGAGGAGTTATAACCGGTACTTCTGGTAAGGTGGTTTCAGGAAGCGTAACGCTAGTCCCATTAAGATCCACAATAATAAGTCCATCATTAGCATTTATCAGACTGTAGCTATTAGCGCTGTTTAGATCAATGACGATCCGAATGGTCGATGGGGAACTGCTGAACAATGAATAGCGAACGGCAGAGACATTAGGATAGTCGGTAACCGTTAACTGTCCGCTTTGGTTCTTTCCTACGGAAAGATTCTGATGGAAGTCGGTTCCAAAGCCAGTATTCGGTAAATCCACGACAATTCGGTCTTTGTCTGTCATAGTGAACACGGTAGGTTTTATACTGCCGTTCACTGCAATAACCAGCTGGTTATTGATGAAGCTAAGATTGGTGACTGCAGCCACTGAGCTATTCCCTTCAGTTGCTGTATTCCCGGTTGATCCGCTCTCCGAAGGTGCTGTTGGAGTGGGTTCTGGAACCGTAACTTCCGGATCGCTTCCCCCAACCTCAGGCACTGGAGAGGTTAAATATACGGTTTTGGTTACATTGTCCCAACCGACAGTAGTTCCTGTCTGTTCCCCAACAAATCTTAAAGGAACAAGGGTTGTGCTGCCACTGAGAAACGGAGGGTTGTCCAGTTTGACTTGTTTCCCTGAAGCTTCTGCCATCGTATTATCCACGATCAGTTTTAAAGTAGTTCCCTTTTGCTCAATGATCGCTGTCTTGGCCACATTATCCCATTTCACGGTATAACCAAGCTGCTCCGCAACAACGCGAAGAGGAACCATTACACTGCCATTTACAATTTGTACCTGTGCTTCTTTGGAAATCTTAAGATCGTTGCCGTCTAGGTTGATGTGTGTTTCCGTAGAGCCGGCATAACCAGTTCCTGGATGAACCAGCACCAACAAAAGCAGCAGTAACGCCAAAAAACCAAACTTTTTCATCTGCAATCCCTACCATCCCCGTTTATTGGTCTCTAGCAATTCTTACTTTTTCTTCCTTTGATGCCGTTTAAGGCTCGTATAAAGTATAAACGACAATAGTTTCCAAAAGTTGCGCTCTACAAGCGATAAAAAGGAAAATTTTCGGTATAAAAATAGAAAAAGAGCCTTCCCAAACATTTGGGATAGCTCTCATTCGCTAGAGATATGTTATTTTAACGATGTATAACCTGTTTTCTCTACCAATTTCTGACCTTGAGAAGATTGAATCCAATCCAGAAAGGGTTGAATATTAGGGTTGTCGCTTCCCGCGGTCACTGCATAAAATTCTGTTGCCAATGGGTACTGTCCACTACGAATACTTTCCTTATCTGGTTGGATACCATCGATGGCCAGCAGGGCTATTTCCCCGTTCCGATTCATTTCTGAGGCGTAAAATAAGAAGCTGTAGCCCAGTGCATTTTTATAGTTTCGATAGCTGGAGGTTTGTTGAATGATACCGCTCATAATATCCGCTACGTCTTCTTGAGGCGGCTTCATGAGTGGAGTGTCCTTCATAAACTTTTGCAACATCGTCTGGCTTCCACTATCTTCAGGCCGTTGAAAAGCACGGATTCGGTTATTAGCTCCGCCTACATCTTTCCAATTTGTGATCTTGCCTGCGTAAATATCTTTAAGTTGAGCGGTGGAAAGTCCGGTTACGTCGTTTCGTTTGTTTACAAAAAATACGAAGGCCTCGCGGCCGATCGGCGTAAGCTTCAGTTCGACACCTTTGCGCTTAGCTTCTTTTTGTTGTGCGATTGACGGAGCCGCTACAAATATAATATCGGTTTCTCCTTCAATCAATCTCTTGTAAGCTTCAGGTGTGCTGCTGCAAATTACTTGACTTGTTTGAAAATCATACGGATTATAATAACCCTCAGGATAAGTAGTTTGAACGAAAGCTGAATACAGTGGATAAAGTGCGGTTGCGCCGTCCAATCTTGGAAGATTGCTATCGATATGATAGGAAGAAGGTTCATCCAGATTCACTGCTTTGGTCTTCTCAGCAAAGGGTTCATATTGTAGCAGATTAACCTCCCGATCATCGACCATGGCAATTCTGTTGACGTACGCTTGCTTGATCTCATATCCTGCGGTCGCGAGCAGACTAAGTCCGAGGATAGATAACAATACAATATAGCTTGTTTTTCGTGACAACACATTAAATATGATAAGTACAACATAGATGGCTAATACGATCGCTAAGATTGCCACAAGTGGGGTATAAAACAGCAGTCCTCCGTAAAGCGCAGTAATTATAGCACCTATGAATCCTAAAAAAGCTATTCCTCCAACGGCAAAGATGGAGAACAATAACTTCGTCCAGAATGCTTCTTTCATAACAACCTCCTCGACATGATTACTAAACTATGGAAAAATCAACATATTTTCATTATACAGAAGTTTTTTGGATGAAGCAGTAGAACAATTACGAACAAACATGTAATAAAATGCTGCGAAACATGAAAGTAATGTGTACATTTTCATAAAGTACTGGACGAATGGCAAGAAGAGGTTTATTCTGAGATTGTGAAAAAAACAACGGAATACAAGATTCTCGGGGTAGGGTGAAATTCCCGACCGGCGGTAATGTTCAAAGTGAACTGAGCCCGCGACTCACTTGTTCTGCTTGCAGAGAAGTGACTGATCTGGTGTAAATCCAGAGCCGACGGTAAAGTCCGGATGGGAGAGGATCATAAGATAAAGACGCTAGGAGTCTATCCTTGTACGTCTTTATTGATAATGCCCCCGAGTTTACCTTTTTGGTAATTCGGGGGTTTTTGGTCTCTTATCGAGGGTTTGTATCGACAAGGAGAATGAAATTATGAGTAATGTTACAGCTTCATCATCAACTAAGGTTGGCAGTACATCAGCGCTACGCAGTGGATTTTGGCTCGTTGTGATTGGTGCAGCATTATGGGGCGTTGATCCGCTCTTTCGTATCATCCTGTTAAAATCTTTGACCTCCTCGCAAATTGTTCTTCTGGAGCATGTGGTGCTTTTCTTGGCTGCTTCACCTGTTCTTTGGCGTCACCGGGCGGAGCTTAAAGGAATTGGATTTCGCCAGATTGGTGCTTTATTGATTGTTTCATGGGGAGGTTCTGCCGGGGCGACAATCCTATTTACGATGGCACTTTCCAGTGGGGATTTGAATGCGGTGCTGTTACTGCAAAAGCTTCAGCCAATATTCGCGATCGGTCTCGCTGCTTTAATTCTTAAAGAACGTTTGCCTAAAAATTTCGGACCACTCATTGTGTTGGCACTGGTAGGAACCTATCTGCTGACCTTTGGCTGGAGTATCCCTTTCGGACATGTGAATAACTTTATTGGGGTTAGCAGTCTGATGGCCTTGGGAGCAGCTGCACTGTGGGGCGGATCGACAGTCATGGGACGTTATCTGCTCGGTTCTATGAAATATGAGACAGTGACTTCGCTGCGGTTTATCCTTGCGCTTCCTTTACTGTTCGTTATCACTACGCTAGAAGGTGCACCGTGGCAGATTCATGGCGGGTTTGGTGCATCGGCAGCCATTGCGATTAATCTATTGCTGCAAGCTTTGCTGCCAGGACTTCTTAGTATGTTGTTGTATTACAAAGGGCTTAGCACGACCAAAGCTTCCTTCGCCACATTAGCTGAACTCAGCTTTCCTATGACGGGAGTAATCATCAACTGGATCGTGTTCCAACAGCTGGTCACTATCCCGCAGATTCTCGGATTTGCCTTGATCTGGGTCGCTTTATTCTTTTTATCTAATCAACAGTCCAAACCACAAACGCTCTGAGCAGATTGAAGTGGAATGGTTCTACCTATATAAAGATGATTCGAAGCCGTATGGCTTTCGGATCATCTTTTTTTGTATGTGATTTTACTCCTTGCTTAGATCAAATCGACTGCAAAAACTGCTGAAATGTTTCTAATGTAACATATAGCAGAATTAATAAAGCGTTTACAATTAGGGGGTGCACAAAATGACTGTGCCGCTGAGTACATAATCCATGATTAAATTATTTAGGAGGAAGTAGACATTGAAGAAATCATTTATATTATTTATGATTCTGACCTTTCTTATTTCCCCTTTTACGTTTGGGCCGTCTGCTCAAGCGGCAGGAGATGAGAATATTGCCCTAGGTAAGCCTGCAATATCAGATAGTGAGCTTGCAGGGTATGAAGCGGGTAACGCAGTAGATTCCGATGAATGGAACACACATTGGACGGTGAATGACGGGGGCTTTCCTCATTGGCTGGAAGTAGATTTGCAAGGTGCATATGATTTGTCAGGTGCAACCGTCATCTGGAATGCATGGAGTTACATTAATCAATATACGATTGAAGTATCACGTGATCATAAGGTATGGACAACAGTTGTGGACAAAAGTCAGAGCAGCAGTGTAGAGCAAACTCAGTACAATGCTTTTAAGCTGCGGAATGTTTCTTATGTAAGGGTCAACCTGACTGGCATCAACGGCGGAAAATGGGCAGCCATTAATGATCTGAAGGTCTGGGGTGTTCCCGCAGCCGGCCCGCCGCATGAGCCGGCACAGGGTGAAATACAAACTGTACTGCCAGTACGGTTGGACACGGAAATTGGGCAAGCCCCTGAGCTTCCAAGTGTTGTAACTGTGGTATATAGCAATTCTGACACGGAGGATGCTCAGGTTACTTGGGATGTGATCCTGCCAGCAGAGTATTCCCGTCCCGGAACCTTTACAGTAATCGGTTCTATCTCAGGTACTGTGCAGAAGGCAGTGGCGAAGGTAACAGTAGTAGGTGACAGCAGCACGCCTATTGTCGGATTTGAGAGCATAAATGTCAGCACAATTACGGATGTGCCTGCTTTATTGCCATCAGCGGTAACGGCTATATACGAAGATGGGTCAAGCAAACAGCTGCCTGTAACCTGGGATGACCTTACTGAGGCGGAGTACGCGGTTGAAGGAACTTACAGCGTAATGGGGAAAGTTGCAGGGACAGACCTACAACCCACAGCTGATATTCAGGTTACTCCGCTTGTGCTGCAATCCGGGTTCATAAAAGGTGCGGACATTTCCACACTGGAAGCGATTGAGGATGCCGGTGGAAAGTATTACGACAATGGAGTAGAAAAGGATTTGCTGGATATTCTTAAAAGCCGGGGTGTAAATTACATTCGGCTGCGTTTATGGAATGATCCTCAGGAAGCTGGCGGCTATAATGACCGTGAGCATGTTGTGGAAATGGCGCAGCGCGTCAAAGCCAAAGGGTTTAAGCTGTTGCTTGATTTCCATTATTCTGATTTCTGGGCTGACCCCGGAAAGCAAAACAAGCCGGGAGCATGGGCGGATTACTCCTATGATGAATTGAAGCAAGCGGTATATGACTATACCAAAGATGTTATGGATGAGCTAAAGGAAAAGGGAGCTTCACCCGATATGGTCCAAATCGGAAATGAGATTAATGGTGGCTTGTTATGGCCTGACGGCAAATCCTATGATCAAGAGAATGCTTTTGAGAAGGTTGTTCCGCTTCTAGAGAGTGGAGTGAAGGGAGTTAGAGACAGCCAGAGTGCAGATCAGGATATCAAAATTATGATCCATCTTGCTGAAGGTGGCAAAAATGATATGTTTCGTTGGTTCTTTGACGAATTAACGAAGCGGAATCTTGATTATGACGTGATCGGCGCGTCCTTTTATCCGTATTGGAGCGGAACGATGGATAGCCTGCAGTTTAACTTGGACGATATCTCTAAACGATATGGTAAAGAAGTGATTGTGACGGAAACCGCATATCCTTACACGTTGCAGGACGGCGACAACTTTGAGAATAACATCGCCCGCCAAGATCAGCTAGACGGCAGTGGCTTCCCAGCTACGGTTGCAGGTCAAATGGCTGAGGTCAAAACAGTAATGAATGTATTGTCCAAAGTACCCGATGGTAAAGGAACAGGCTTGTTCTATTGGGAACCAGCTTGGATTCCAGTGCAAGGTGTAGGCTGGAAGGTAGGCGAAGGAAATGCTTGGGAGAATCAGGCAATGTTCGATTTTGCAGGGAATGCACTCTCTTCATTAAATGTCTTCAAAACCCCGGTGGCCGGTGAGGGGGGCGAAGAGGAACCCGGAACGGGAGGGAATCCCGGCACTGGTGAGGAACCCGGAACGGGAGGGAATCCCGGCACTGGCGGGGAACCCGGAACGGGAGGGAATCCCGGCACTGGTGAGGAACCCGGAACGGGAGGGAATCCCGGCACTGGCGGGGAACCCGGAACGGGAGGGAATCCTGGCACTGGCGAGAAACCCGGAACGGGAGGGAATCCCGGCACTGGTGGGGAACCCGGAACAGGAGTTAATCCTGATCCTGTCATCACGGTCAGAGATTCAAGCGTTGTAAATTCAGCAAATAAAGCAGTGGTCGAACATACAGCGGCAGGACAACTTCAGGTGAAGGCACAAGCAGGAATTTCCGGCATAGCTGATATCACGCTAAGTATAGAGGATATCAATAAGGCGCTGTCGACGCTTCCGGCGGATGAAAAACTGGTTATTTCTGTTCTGCCATCGACGGGAGAGCTTAAGGGAGCAGTCGTTCATCTTCCGTTGAGTTCTATACTAGTGCAGGGCAAACATCCTCAAATAGTAATTGTATATGGTGCGGCTTCTATTACGGTTTCTACGGAAGCTAGTGCAGGAATTATAAAGACGGGAGCTAAGGAACTAACGCTCTCACTGGTTCAGGTAGCTGCGCCAACCTTGCCTTCAGCATTAGCAACTGGAGCAAAAGACTACCCGGCCTATAACATCCATGTGTCAGTAGACGGGACTTCTATCGATGTTTTCAAAAAAGGAGCAATATCGGTAGCCTTCCACTACAAGCTGAAGCTCGGGGAGCAGAGCCAGCGGATTGCTGTTTATTCGATACTTGCTGATGGAAAACTCGAAGTTATCAAAGCTGTGCGTTACAACCCAACCGCGGAACAGATTATGTTTAATCCAAGTCATTTCAGCATTTATGCTGCGGGGTACGCAGAGGTGGGGTACACAGATTTAAAAGCAGCAGATTGGGCCACGTTAGCGATTGAATCCTTGACGGCTAAAAGGATCGTGCAAGGAATAGGAAACGGGATCTTTAATCCGCAAGGGGAGGTTACACGCGCTGAATTTGTCAGCATGCTGCTGTCCGCGCTGGAGCTAAAAGCAGAAAGAGGAACAGGCAGTTTTAAAGATGTGAACCTTGATGCGTGGTATAGCTCTGCTGTGATTACTGCTGGGAAATTGGGTGTTGTACAAGGACAAGCGGATGGCACTTTTGGCCCGAATGATAAATTGTCCCGTGAAGAAATGGCAGCTATTTCGTATCGTGCGCTTAAGTTGGCGGAGAAAGTGAACGGTCAGACGGATGTGAACGTTATTTCTTTTAAAGATAAAGACCTGATCTCGTTGTATGCCAGTGAAGGGATCACAGCGCTTGCGCAGGCTGGGATTATCAATGGATTCGAAGATGGCAATTTCCGTCCGCAAGCCTATACAACACGCGCTGAAGCGGCTTATATCATACTCAATCTTTTGCAGCAATAATAGGCAGACAGGCAATAACTGTGCTCGAAAAGGCAGTTAGGGCCTGTCTTTACCACATTTTTTAGATATTTATCTTTTCGCAAGTAGGGATTGTTTGTACAATAGGGGCTATGACATTTGAGCCGGAGAGTGAAAGAACGTGTATAGATATAATTTATTTACCAAAATCGTGTGTATCATGGTCATTATGCTGATCCCGATAACCATCCTTTACTTCTATTCCAATAAAACGACCACGGATGTGCTGCGTACGGAGTTAAATACTTCGAATAATAATCAGCTTAGTTTTTTTCTGAATCAGGTAGAAAGTAATATGGAGTTATTGTCCTCGTGGCCGATTCTGCTGATCCATGATCCTGATATCCTCAGCCTTAAGGACACTTATCTGGAAAAAGGGCGTTTGAATCTGGATACGATAAACCTGATCAAACGGATTCAGACCAAAATCAGCATTCAAGAAAGCTCCTCCAATTGGAAGAGTAAGCTGTATTTATACTCCCCGTCCATTCATCGTATGGTATCTGAAAATGATGCGAAGTTATACGAAGATGAGGATCTGAAGCGGGAAGTGAAGTCGGGCTGGCATGTGGAGAAGATTGAAGGGCAGGAGGGTGACCGCTTCGTATTCTCGTGGTTTTCTTTTACACCTTTTATGTCAGAATTCGCTCCGGAAAAAGTCAAAACGGTTATGAAGGTAGAGTTCGACAGCCGGAACATAGAAGATATGCTGGATAAATTCAAAAGTGATGGCAGAAGAGACCCTTTTTATTATAAGCAGGGAACAGGACTTATTTTTAACCGCAGTGCCGACAAGGTGTTAGCTAAAGAATTGGTAGACAGGCTGGAAGAGACCCAGCTGAAGCCTAGTGAGAACCGCACGGTCAAAATAGAAGGTGAATCCTACAGTGTAAATATCGTCTATTCGGACAAAATGGGCTGGTATTTGATCGACTATATGCCGCTGACTGAAATCCTACATCCAATCCTGACCTCTAATCGTTTATTTTATTTTGCGATCAGTGCTTTGTTGTTAATGAGCTGTCTCGTAGCCTATCTGTTATATGTTCAAGTGCAGGTGCCTATAAGGTTATTGGTTGGAGGCTTTCAACGGTTGAAGCAAGGGGATTATTCTGCGCGAGTGGAGATTAAAGGGAAGAATGAATTCAGCTTCCTGTCCGGCCGGTTTAACAGTATGGTAGAACAGATTCAGATGCTGATCGAGAATGTGCTGATGGAGAAAATCCATGTTCGCGAAGCCCGCTTAAAGCAGCTTCAATCACAGATAAATCCACATTTTTTCTATAATTGCTTCTCCTTTATTACAAGTATGGCGAAGCTCGATAATATGGGGGCAGTCGTTGGGATGTCGCATAATTTGTCCCGATATTACAGATACACCACTCGTCAGGAACGTGATTTGGTTGCGCTGTCTGAAGAGGTGGAATTTGTGAATCATTATCTGGAGATCCAGAAGATGAGGATGAGCAGACTTCGTTATGAGATCAATATCCCACCGCAAATGCGCAAAAGAGAGCTTCCGCCGCTCGTACTGCAGCCTTTGGTGGAGAATGCGGTTATACATGGAATTGAGCCCGTCGCCAAAGAGGGACTGGTGCGGATTACGGGTTCATGTGTAGGCAGAGAAATGACGCTTACGGTTGAGGATGATGGTCAGGGCATGACGCCAGAGGGAATTATAGAACTGGAAAATAAACTAAGCAGGGCGATGGATGAAGAAATGGGCTGCGGTTTATGGAATGTGCATCAGAGAATGCGGCTGCGTTTTGGGGAGACGTCTGGCTTGCGCATCTCGCCTTCTCCGCTTGGAGGATTACAGGTGACACTGCAGTGGTTGCTGCCCAACACAGACAATGAAATGGAATGACATCTAGGAGGAGAAAGAATGATAGAGCTGTTGTTAGTTGATGATGAGCCCTATGTTACGGAAAGTTTAGCCCGTACTATTCCATGGGCTGAAATCGGGGTAAAGCAGGTGCATCAAGCGGCATCGGGTGCTGAAGCTCTGCAAATTATGGAACAGCAGGCTATAGATATTATGGTTACTGATATTTCAATGCCAGGAATGACTGGCCTGCAATTAATAGAAGCCGTAGGCGAGCAATGGCCAAATATTCGGTCCATTTTATTGACGGGTTATTCCGATTTTCAATATGCGAAAAAAGCTATTCAACTGCAGGCATTTGATTATATTTTGAAGCCGGTAAGTGATGACGAGTTTATCAAAAGCGTATCCGGTGCGATTGAATCTTTGAAAGATGAATGGGAAGCCCATGATAGATATCATTTGCTGCTGTATAATCGCAAAGCCGATTACAGTGTTTTGCGGGCTAATCTGATGCACGAATTGCTTCTCGGCAGGGTGCTGTCCGAGCGGACGCTGGCCATTAAGCTGAAGGAATATGAAATCTCCTTCCAGCCGGACGCTGAAGCAGCGATGCTGCTGATTCAGCTTGGTAAACATTATGCCGCCATGGATCACCATTCGGTTTCTCTAATGGAATATGCGATCGGTAACATTGCCGAGGAGCTTTTTAAGGAGCAGTTCCATGTCTGGTTCTGCAAAGCGCCGCATGATTGCTTGATTCTGCTTGTTGAATTAAAGCCGGCAGTTCAGCAGGGATTGGAGCAAATGGCTAACTATGAAGCTGCAAGGCAGCAAGTCCTAAAAGCGGTGATCGCGAATTTCCAAATTAGTGTAAGCAATTACCTCAAGGGTGAGATTTCACTGATTGTAACGGAGTGGTTCACCTTTCCAGAGGGGATGACGGCTGCCTATCGAAGCGGTCTTAGCTCGATGTATTTGGCAGCACATGATGAATCCAGTTCCGTGCTGTTTTTGGATGATCGCCAGCATCAGGAGACGATGAGCATCAAATCGCTCGAATGTCTTTATCGTCCACCTACACTCATTCATCTGTTGGAATCCAAACAATGGGATACAGCAAGGCAAAAAATTGCTGACGTGTTCCGGGATATGGAGAATGCACGGTTTTCTAGTGAACATCTGTACGAGGTCTTTCTATCGATAACGAATGCATTTATGTATATAGCGCATAAGAGTGGCCAGTTCATCTCCAAGATTGATCAATACGCTTTAGATCCGTTGTTGACGCAGAGTATTATTGTTTCTTTTGATAAGCTTAAAGAATGGGCGTTTGATATGCTCGATAAGCTTCAGAAGGAGCTATCCGAAAGCGATCAGAATACGAAAAGTTATATTATCAAGCAGGTCCATGAGCTGGTAGGAAACCATTCGGGTCATGAGCTGTCCGTCAAAACCATTGCCGATCATGTATATTTGCATCCTGTCTACTTGTCCAAGATTTATAAGGCTGAGACTGGGGAAGGGCTTGGGGACTATATTATTCGGATGCGGATGGAACGGGCACTTTATCTGCTTAAAAATACGAATAAAAAAATCTATGAAATCACCTCTGAGCTTGGATATCAAAATCCGCAATATTTCAGTAAGATGTTCAAAAAACACTACCATATGACACCAAATGAATTCCGGGACGGATAGAGGTTGAGAAAGGTGCAGAAACCTTGTTTAAATGACGTATTCGGGCTTAGAATCGTTCCCTATAATTAAATTGTAACCAACACTTATGGAATCCAAGGGGGAACAAAATGAGCGCGATGAAGAGAAAAAGATGGCTGCCGCTCCTGTGTATGAGCATGCTTTTGGCGGGTAGCCTTGCGGGCTGTTCAGGCAATAACGCTGCTAATAGTAAAGACACTGCTGGAGATAAAACAGCTGGTGAAGCGACTGCAAATACAGCTTCCAATTCTGAAAACGCCTACAAGGATAAATACGATCCTGAGGTGACATTTACAACCGCATGGGGCGTGGACCCTGAGCTTAAATTCAAAAACGGTGAAAGCATTGAGAATAACGTGGCTACAAAATGGGCTAAAGAAAAATTCGGCATCAACATTAAGTCCCTTTGGTCCATCACAGATACGAACGGCGCATTTGGTACGAAGCTGCGTTTATCCATGTCTTCAGGTCAGGACATGCCTGATGTCGTAACCATCGGTACAGCCGACAACACGATTGCACAGGATTTGATCGATTCCGGCATGTATGCTGATGTAGGAACTTTGTTTGATAAATATGCTTCAGATACATGGAAAGAAGCGATGGCACAGGATCCTAACGTTTGGAACCAATACAGCCGTGATGGAAAAAGAATGGGTCTGCCTGTTCTCGATTATGCATATAACCATGATTACATTCTGTGGATCCGCCAAGATTGGCTGGATAAGCTGAATATGCAAGCACCGAAGACGATCGATGAGCTGGAAAAAGTGATGGATGCGTTCAAGAATCAGAACCCTGATGGCTTGGCACCAGACAAGGTAACTCCACTTAGTATCGGCTTTAAAACAACGATGAACACTTGGATGGGCGACCCTTCTTGGATCTTTGGTGCTTACGGAACCTTGCCACAGCAATGGAATCTAGATGCTGATGGTAAATTAGAATACGGCTCTGTAAATGCTGGCATGAAGCAAGGGCTCGAAAAACTGAAGGAATGGTTGGATAAAGGTTATATTCCTCAGGAAGCGGCTCTTTGGGATGAGAACAAAACTGCCGAACCAGCAGTTGCGGGTACAGCAGGTATTCTCCCGGGTCCTTACTGGATGAGCGGCTGGCCGCTTCAGGATACCGTGAAGAACTCTCCAGATGCAGTATGGGCTCCAATTGAAATTCCAGCGGGTCCAGATGGAAAGGTTATGCGTCATGGTACACAATTCACTAACGGTGTAACTTTGATCAGCACGAAAATGAAAAATCCTGAAGCCTTCTTTACTTATCAAAACTACCTGTTCGATAACTTTGCTAATCCAACGCCAGGCAGTGAACTGGATAACGGCCTTTTTGCAGGATACGACTATGAGCTAGATGCGAACGGTAAGATGATCGAAAATGATAAAATTGCTGGCGGTTATGTGAATAGCGTTCGTTATATGCTGGTTCGTGACGGTGCCCGGATTCCGGATGCCCAAATGAAAGCACTCCTTAACCTGGCAGATGGCGCAGAGCCAACAACCCGCCTGGAGAAAGACGTAGCTGTGAATTATGGTAAAGATACCCCAGCTGCTGCAAAAGTTCTGCTGGCGCAAGAGGATAAATCCTTTAAGAATATGTTCACAGGTCCTACGACCGAAACTATGAAATCGAAGATGGACTATCTGAACAAAATTGAGAACCAAACGTTTAATGAAATCATCTATGGCAACAAACCGCTGGATGCATTTGATTCCTTTGTAGCGACCTGGAAATCAGGTGGTGGCGATCAAATCACTAAAGAAGTTAACGAATGGTATGACAGCGTAAAATAAGGTTTGGATTTAGTTTGGCTAGGTAAAAAGCAGCAAACGGGACCGTCTCTTCAGCCGTAGTAATAGCTTTAGGGAGGGTCCCTGTTTGCGTTTGGAGTCCTCTTTTTTCTATGTGATAAAGAGATTGCTTTTGTACCATATATATTGGTTTTGCTCGCTATTTGAGGAATTCGGGCGTTGCTATAATTTGAGTATGGTTACAGAAGAACTTGACACGATATGGGGGACCAAGGATGAGAACACTAAAAAAAACATGGCCTTTTCACTTGATGTTATTGCCGGCGATGATATTCCTGATCATCTTCAGCTTTATTCCAATGGGCGGAATTGTGATGGCATTTCAGGATTATAAGCCATGGCTGAAAATTTCAGGCTCGGCATGGGTTGGATTGGACAATTTCCGTTATCTGTTTGAACGTAATGACAGTATGCAGGTCATTTGGAATACATTGATTATTGCTGTTCTAAAAATGATTTTCAATCTGGCTGTACCGTTTGTGTTCGCCATTTTGTTAAATGAGATTCGCAAGGTATACATACAGCGCACTATTCAGACGCTGGTTTACTTGCCTCACTTTTTATCTTGGGTTATTCTCGGCGGGATATTGCTGGATTTGCTTGCTACAGATGGTTTTGTCAATCAGATCTTAGGCAGCATGGGCTTCAAACCCATCTTTTTCTTAGGGGATAACAACTGGTTCCGGTTCACAGTTATTCTCACAGATGTGTGGAAGGAATTTGGTTATAATACGATCGTCTTCCTAGCTGCTCTAGCAGGAATCAATCCTTCATTATATGAGGCTGCTGAAATAGACGGCGCTAACCGCTGGAAGCAGACACGTTTTATCACAATGCCATCTCTATTGCCAATGGTTGTGGTGGTAGGTACCTTGGCTCTCGGAAATGTATTGAACGCAGGGTTTGACCAGATTTTTAACCTCTACAATCCACTGGTCTATCAGAAAGGCGATATTATTGATACCTTCGTGTACCGCACGGCTATTCTGAATGGTGAGATGGGCTTTGGTACGGCAATCGGACTGTTTAAGTCGGCCATTAGTATGATCCTAATTCTCGTCTCGTACAGTTTGGCTAAGAAGTGGGCAGGATATCGCATTTTCTAATCTACCAAAGGAAGAGGGAGACAACTTATGTATTACAAAACAAGAGGTTATCGTATATTCAATGTGTTTAATACTTGCTTTCTAATCCTGCTCGCACTGATGTGTATTGTACCTTTGATTCACGTGCTGGCTGTATCCTTTAGCGCGAAGTCGGCAGCTGACGCCAATTTGGTAGGATTATGGCCAAAGCAATTCTCTCTGGAAGCTTATAAAAAGACAGTAAACAATCCAATCTTCCTACACTCCATCTGGGTATCTGTACAAAGAACCATACTCGGGACTGGACTTACACTATTAATTACTTTTCTGGCAGCCTACCCGTTGTCCAAAGAAAACTCAGCCTTCAAGGGCCGTAATGTCTACTCTTGGTTGTTCGTTTTCAGTATGGTGTTCAACGGCGGATTGATTCCATTTTACATTGTGATTCAAAAGATTGGTTTGATGGATTCCTTCTGGGTACTTGTTCTGCCAGGTGCGGTAAATACGTTCTTGGTGATTCTGATGCTGAACTTCTTCCGTGGTATTCCAAAAGATCTGGAGGAGGCCTCGCTTATAGACGGAGCCGGACATTTCCGTACGTTGTTCAGCATTTACTTGCCGATTTCTTTACCATCGATCGCTACGATTGCCTTGTTTAGTATGGTGTTCCATTGGAACTCCTGGTTTGATGGACTATTGTATTTGAATAATTCCAAACAATTTCCACTGGCGACATTCCTGCAGACGGTTATCATTCAACGGGATATGAGCTCCATGAGCATCAATCCAAAGGAAATGGAGCTGATCTCGCAGACGACGGTGAGAGCCGCGCAAATATTTATCGGAGCCGCTCCAATTTTGATCGTATATCCTTTCCTGCAAAAATATTTTGTTAAAGGGATGACACTTGGTTCTGTAAAGGAGTAGCAATGATGACAACCACATTTATCAATGGAATGGATATCTCGTTTCTGGATGAAATTGAACAGGCACGGTATGTTGGATTACTTGCGATCTAACTGATGAATTGGCAGAAACAAGAAGACAGCTTAAGGTTAATTACCTTGAGCTGTCTTCTTTTTAATTTCCAGAAGAAGGATTGGCCTTTCCTGATACCTATAAACAAGCAACATTTCAGTATTTCAGGAAATTGATTCAGAGCAGCAAGAGTAAAAATAAGGCTTTACTCCCATACTACCGTTATCTTGGACCTGAGCTTCACCATAACCTTTAGGAGGAATGCGGATGAAACAACATTCTGCTCCCACCATCTATATACAGCTTAAAAATCGGGTGATGGTTCCCAAGGGTAAAGGTGTCACATTGGGTGATATTGCTTTTTTGATAGCGGAGCCTGAGCTGAAAGAGTCGTTGGAGACAATTCTCTTAATGAAGCCGGAGCAAAGTGACGGCAATCTGATTTTGATTGATCTGTTGATGGTTATCCCCCGGATATATGAACTTATACCGAATGCGGACATTGAACCGATCGGTGAAGGGAGGACGATTGTGCAGATTGAGAGTCAGGTGGAGAGACGGAAACCTTCGGTGGCGATGTTTGTTTTAGTGTGGCTGCTGCTTTTCTTTGGGTCTGCTCTGACAATTATGAACTTTCATGCTGATGTAAATATGCTGGAGGTACAAATTCGAATTGTGGAGATGCTAACGGGTCATCGGGATGAGCATCCCTATATATTTCAGATTGCTTATTCTCTGGGCATCGGGTTTGGGATGGTCATTTTTTTCAACCATTTATTTAAAAAGAAGTGGAACGAGGAGCCTACTCCGCTGGAAGTGGAAATGTATCTGTATCAGAAGAACATCGACCAATATGTCATCAATGAGGAATACAGCAAGATGAGGCGCCGAAGTGAAAACCAATCTGAGAATACGGAGGACTGAAGATGACGGCACCCATAGCACTGGGACTAAATTTGCTGCTGGGCATTGCGGGTGGTATTGCTGTAGGCGGCGGAGTGATCGCTCTATTTGTTGTGCTCGATATGGTGCCGCGTCTGGCGCAATTAACCTCTTCTTACGATAAAGTTCATTGGTACGAAGGCGCGATGGTAGGTGGATCTTTAGTAGGTACTGTTAGTGATTTTTGGAATTGGAAAATTACCTCAGGTCCTCTAGTTGAACTTGGTGTAGGACTATTTGATGGGATTTTTGTCGGGATGCTCGCTGCAGCATTGACCGAGGTATTAAATGTGCTGCCGATACTCGCTAAACGCTTGAATATGACACATTATCTATTCGGTCTGTTAATGGCGATGGTGAGTGGGAAGGTCGCGGGTTCTTTGTTCGACTGGTTTGTATACCGACAGTAAACAGGGGGTTAGGAAATGAGCAAGTTTATTCACAGCGGTGATTCTGCACCGGAAGATGATCATCTGGAAGATAATGCTGCAGCTGCTGCAGCAATGAAGACAACTGCAGCGGATCTAGTTGCAGATCACACAGAACCTGTAGGAGCTTCAGCTATCGGGGAAAGTGAAGATTCAGCGGAAAATTCTACAACAACTGAAACTAGCCAAGACCAGGAGGATGCAGAGGCGTCAGCTGAATTAGGCACTGAGCTGCAAGACGCAGATGCAACTGCGGAGCAGGGAACAGAGCAGCAGGATGCAGCAGATGCCACTGCGGAGCAGGGAACAGAGCAGCAGGATGCGGAAGCGACTGCCGAGCAGGGAACAGGGCAGCAGGATGCAGCAGATGCCACTGCGAAGCAGGGAACAGGGCAGCAGGATGCAGCAGATGCCACTGCGGAGCAGGGAACTGGGCAGCAAGATGCGGAAGCGACTGCGGAGCAGGGAACAGGGCAGCAGAATGCAGAAGCATCGGATGAGCTCGGCAATCAGGAGCCCAATGAGCCGAGTAAAGGTTTTTTTGCCAGGTTATTTGGTATGGATTCAGAGGATTCGGAATCAGATGATGAGGCACAGGATCAGAATGCTCAGGCAGCAGGAGGCACAGATAACGGTACCGGAACCGGGGAGGGTTCTCAAGCTCAACCGAAGCCTTCGAAGAAGCAGGCGAAGCAGCAGACTCAGAACAAAGGGAAAAATAAGCTGCAAGACAAACGCGATAGTGAGCATTCTAACTCATTAAAGGAATCCGTTATTTATTGGCAAGGCAATGATCATATCCCAGGTTCTCTACAAGAAACAAAAAACACGCTGACCGAAGTGATGGGACTG